>JAQIJO010000005.1:0-300095 GCA_036946225.1 Xylophilus ampelinus | reverse complement strand
AGCAGCGTCCACCACACCGTCGCTTCGAAATCGGGCAGTCCGGCTTCCGCCATCGTGGGCACGTCCGGCAGCATCGGTGCGCGTTTGTCGCCGCTGACCGCCAAGGCCCTCAGCTTGCCCGACTGGATGTGCGGCAGCACTTCGAGCGGGTTGAGCAGCATGAAGGACACGCGGCCGGCGATCAGGTCGATCAACGCAGGCGATCCGCCTTTGTAGGCAACGTGCAGCGCATCGAACTTGCCGGCCGATTCGAGCAGCGCGCCGGCCAGGTGGCCGGAACTGCCGTTGCCGGCCGAGCCGTAGGTCATCGCACCGGGCTTGGCCCGGGCCGCGGCGATAAGATCCTTGACCGATCGGTAAGGCTCGGACGCGGCGGTCACCAGCACGAGGGGAGCGTAACCGAGCCTGGAAACCGGCGCGAAATCCTTGAGACCGTTGAACCGCAGCTTGGGGTCGAGGATGTTGTTCGTGACGACGCCGTTGGCGGCCACCAGCAAGGTGTATCCGTCGGCGGGCGCCTTGGCGACGAACTCGGTACCGATGTTGGCATTGGCGCCCGGCTTGTTGTCGATGATGACCGGCTGGCCCATCTGCGCACCGAGGCGCTCGCCGACGCTGCGGCCCACGGTGTCGACGGCGCCGCCTGCGGCGAAGGGGACGACGAGATGGACGACCTTGTTCGGGTAGCTGGCCTGGGCCATCGCCCCGCCCGTGGCAGTCGCGAACGTGGAGAACAGAAGGGCCGTCAGGGTATGACGGCGAGAGACAGAATGGGTGTGCATGCGATGGAACTCCTTCACCAAAGCTTAGGCAAAGCAGTTGCACGCCACAATTGCGTTTTGGCCCGTGGAACGTTTTTCACCGGGATTACCCTTGAACGCGAATGACACACGCAGGCTCCCCCCTCCCCGCTACGCATCGCGATGACGCCGTCACCGCGGTCTCCAGGGCTCTGGGCATCCTTGAGGCGTTCGGCATGGCCGATTCGCACCTCTCCCTCGCGGAAATGGCGCGTCGCACGCGTCTGCCGAAGCCCACCGTGCTGCGGCTCGCACGGACCTTGTCGCTCTCGGGCTATTTGGTCTCCCTGGAGGGTGGCTCCTGGCGGCTGGGTCCCGCTGCGGCCCGGTTGGGCGCCCGATATCAGCGCGGGTTCGACCTGCACAATCTGATCGAGCCGGCCCTGCAGAAGCTAGCGGAGGCAACCGGCAGGAGCACGTCCTTCTTTGCGCTCGAGGAGGGGCAGCGGGTCCGGATGCTGCGCGTCCGCGGCAAGGACGGCTTCGTCACACCGACGCTGGTCGGAGAACCGCTGCCGCTCGAGAAGGGAGCGGCCGGCCAGGTCATCCTCGCATTCACGGGCGAGCGCGGAAGGATCTTCTCGCGCATCCGCGAGCAGGGCTGGCACCTGACCGTGGGCGAAGCGGATGCCGGCTCAGCCAGCATCGCTGCTCCGGTGCACGCGGCGTCCCGGATGCTGCTGGGTGCGATGAGCGTGGCCGCCCCCGCAGACGACGCATCGGTCGCCGAACTGCGACGACACATCGGCGCGCTAGTGGAAGCGGCGCGCCTGCTGTCCAACGCGTTCGTCACGGACGCGTACAAGTCCAAGGATGCGACCGCCGTCCGGAGCCTGTGGTTCCCCACATAGGATTCTGGGCAGCGTGCCGGTTCATTGTCGACATCCCCGTAGACCGCGTGCCACACTCGGTCGATGGACTTCAAGCAGCTCGAGTATTTCGTGCGGGTCGCGGAATCGCGCAGCTTCACCCGCGCCTCGATCGCCCTCGATGTGGCGCAGCCTGCGCTCAGCCGCCAGGTGCGCCAGCTCGAGGTCGAGCTACGGCAGAACCTCCTGGTGCGCAACGGCCGTGGAGTCGTTCTGACCGAGGCTGGCGAGCGTTTCCTCGGCCACGCGCGCGGCATCCTCCACCAGGTGGAGCACGCGCTGGAGGCAATGGACCGATCGCGCGGTAGCCTCGGCGGGCGAGTCGCCATCGGCCTGCCGCCGAGTCTCGGCAAGCGCATGACGGTGCCTTTGAGCCGGGCCTTCCGCCAGCGCCTGCCCGATGCCACGCTGTCGATCACCGAAGCGCTTTCCACCGCGATGCAGGATGCGCTGGCGGCCGGCCGGCTCGACATCGCCCTCCTCTACAACCCTTGCGCAACCAACGAGATCGACAGCATCGTGATACAGGAAGAAGAACTCTTCCTGGTCGGCCGAGCAGGGACGGAACGCCGCGCCCCCTTGCCGCTGGTCGAACTCGCGGACGTGCCCCTGGTGATTCCCACGCGGCCGAATGCGATCCGCACCATCGTGGACCTCGAACTCGCCAACCTCGGGAGACGTGCCACCATCGCGATGGAGATCGACGGGGTCGCCGCCATCCTCGCGTTGGTCGGCGATGGCGCGGGCCATGCGGTTTTGCCGATGAACGCGATCCTGACGGCGTCCAACGCCGACGCATTCACGGCCAGCCGCATCGTCGAGCCGACTTTGCGCAGCCGCCTCGCCCTGGCGACCGGCTTCCAGCGGCCCGTGACGCCCACGCAGGCAGCTGCGGCGGGATTGATCCGCGAACTGCTCGCCCAGGCGGGCGCAGGCGAGACGACGGGAGCTACTGTTTCGGGATGCCCGCCTGCCGGATCACCTCCGACCACCGCCTGATCTCGCGCGCGTAGAAGTCGGCCTGCTCCTTTTGCGTGCTGCCACGCCCCTGCACGCCGAGCTTGGCCAAGCGGTCCTTGACGTCCGGGGAAGCGAGCGCGTCGTTGGTTTCCTTGTTCAATCTGGCGACCACATCGGGTGGCGTGCCGGCCGGCGCGGCGAAGGCGTTCCAGCTCGCGACGTTGAAGCCAGGCGCACCGCTCTCCGCGACAGTCGGCACCGCAGGAAGGGCCGGCGAGCGCTTCTCGCGCATCACCGCGAGCGCCACCAGGGTGCCGCCGGTCACCTGCCCCAGCACAGGAGCGAGGATTTCGACCGCCGCATCCACCTGGCCGCCCTGCAAGGCGACGGTCACCGCGGAACTGCTGTTGAACGGCACGATCTGCACATCGATGCCCAGGGCCCGCTTGAGCAATTCCGCTGCCAGATTCTGCGTGCTTCCCGTATTGATGGTCGCGACGTTCACCTTGCCCGGGTTGGCCTTGGCATAGGCCACCAGCGCCGGCAGCGTGTCGAACCGGGACTTCGGCGTCGCCAGCACCGCCATGTCGAAGTATCCCAGCATCGACACCGGCGTGAAGCTCTTCTGCGGATCGAAGGGAAGTGTATTGAAGAGTCCGGCGCTCACAGCGTTGCCGTTGGACATCAACAGCAGCGTGGAACCGTCGGGTTTCGCTTTCGCGACCGTATCGGCCGCCACCACGCCACCGGCGCCGGGCTTGTTGTCCACGACGATGCTCCGTCCGGTGGTTTCGGTCATCTTCTGGGCGACCACACGCGCAGTCAGGTCGGCGACGCCCCCGGGCCCGAACGGCACGACCAGGCGGATGGGGCGACTGATGTCGGACTGCGCGATTGCGCTGCCGCACACCGCGACAGCGGTCAGGGCGGCGATGGAGGCACGCAGGCACGCCCGAAGGCTCGGCTCGACAAATTTCATGGGGATCCTCGCGTGAATGTCAGAAGCGGTGGCGCACGCCGATCGCGAGCGAGCCTCGCCGAGGGGAACCAGTGAGGCGATCCGACAGGTAGACGGTGTAGGCATCGGTCCGCTTCGACAGGAAACGGTTGTAGCCCAGACCCGTGGTGGTGCGTCTTGCGTCGGCAGTGGGTGCGTCCCGCTCGGTACGCGCCACCGACGCCATCAGCGTTCCACCCGCCAGGGGCGCCGATGCGCCGACTTGCGATGTGCGCGTCTTGAGCGCGGTGTCGGGCGTCTCCGTGCGGAAATGCTGGCCGAAGAGCTTGGCGATGCGAAAGTCGTAGGACAGTCCGGCCATCGCTGCTTTCTCGCTGCCGATCGGCGCGACGACGCCCGGACCGTACTTGACCTGCTGCGCAGACGCGACTGCGGCCAACGGACCGTTGGCGTAATTCAGCGTGAGGTTGGCGTTGCGCACGCCCGCATTACCCGAACGCTCGCCGAATCCGTAGGTCGCCGCTCCTGTCAGTCCGCCGATGCTCGGAGTGGAATACTGCACTGCGTTGTCCCAGACACTGTCGCCGAGGACGGTGCGGTTGTAACCGGCGCTCCAGACGTGCAGCATCGCAGGCGCAAGGTTGGCCGACAGGCCGAAAGGATTGAAGTTGCCGGTCGCCACGAACATCGGATTGGTCTGCCGGCCGAGGGTCAGCGCGCCGAGGCTGTTGCCCAGCCCGACGTAGGAATTGCGCGAGAAGAAGGGATCCGCCGCCGTCCGCCCTTGCACCCCGGTGTCGCCCTGGAAGAAGCTCTCTAGCACGAAGAAGGCTCGCGCCCCTCCGCCCAGGTCCTCGTTGCCACGCACTCCGAAATAGGATGTCGTGAGACCTCCGCTGTTGACCGCAGAAATCCGACCGGCTTGGTCGCTGCGGCGCAATGAGCCGGCATAGGCATCCAGCACGCCGTAGATCGATACGGTGCCTGCGGGCCCGCCTTGTTGCTGGGCGGAAGCAGGCTGGCAGGCTGCGGCGCCCGTCGCAGCGACGCAGAGACCCGCGACGACGCGGAACGGATGGATCATGGCTTGTCTCTTTTCTCGGTTGATTGCGAATGCAGATCAACTGTCGCCGCCGAGGACGGCTTTCGATAGCCATCGGCTGCACTTTTAGATATCGCAGAACGGCATGGCTGCGCAGGCCGCGCCGGGTGCAGGCCGCGATGGCGGCCTCCGTAGTGGACTCAAGCGCCCCAGTAGAGACGCATCGGGTTGTCGACCAGAAGCGCTTGCTGCAATGCGGTGGTCGGCGCGATGTGCGGGATGAAGTCGACCAACAGCCCGTCGTCGGGCATATGGCCCTTCAGGTTGGGATGCGGCCAATCGGTGCCCCAGAGCACCCGATCGGGGAAGGCTCCGACCAGCCGTCGCGCGAAGGGCACTACGTCGCGATAGGCGTTGCGCTCGCCGTCGAGCGCCGGCGGTCCGGAAACGCTCAGCCGCTCGGGGCAGCTGACCTTGCTCCAGACGTTCGCATGCTCGCGCATCAGCCGCTCGAACAACGCGAACTGCGGACCGTCCGGCGGCAGGGTGACGTCGGGCCTGCCCATATGGTCGACCACCACCGTCGTCTGGAGCGCGACGAAGAAATCCCACAGCTCGGGCAGATCAACCGCTTCGAAATACACCACCACATGCCATCCGAGCGGTGCGATGCGTTCAGCGATGCGCTGCAGTTCGTCCTTCGGGGTGAAGTCCACCAGGCGACGCACGAAATTGAACCGCGCTCCCCGCACGCCTGCGACATGCATACGTTCGAGTTCGGCGTCGGTGACATCGGCCCCCAATGTCACGACCCCACGCGCGCGGTCGCCGGCAGTTTCCAGCGCATCCAGCAAGGCACGGTTATCGCTCCCGTGGCAGGTCGCCTGCACAATCACGTTACGGGCGAAGCCCAGCCGGTCGCGGAGCGCGAACAGCCGGTCCTTGCCGGCGTCGCAAGGGGTGTATTTGCGCTGCGGAGCGTAGGGGAACAGGTCGCCGGGTCCGAAGACGTGGCAGTGTGCGTCCACCGCACCGGGCGGCGGCCGGAACGCCGGTGCGGACGGAGCCGGGTGGAATTCCAGCCAGCCGGGGGTCATCTCGAAGGGCATCGGGCAACTTTCTGCGTAGGAGTCGATCCGCGGCATTCTGTGACGCCCGAGAACCCGCCGAAAGACTCATCCCTGCATAGGAGCTATCGCGGATCCGCATGGCAGCAGCGCGGTCCGCGTCGCGCCGGTGCTCCGCCGTACCCGTGCCGCTGGCTCAGAGATAGCGCAAGCCCGCCTTCTCGAGTGCCGGCCGCATGCCGTACATGTCGAGCCCCAGCACGCCCGAGGCGAGCTTGTCGCGCTTCTGCGCTTCGAGCGCCTCGCGCTTGCGGGCCTGCTCGAGTGTGGCGGCGGCGATCGCGCGGGGCACCCGCACCACGCCGTCGTCGTCCGCCACGATCACGTCGCCCGGCTCCACCAACATGCCGGCGCAGACCACCGGGATGTTGACCGAGCCCAGCGTCGCCTTCACGCAGCCCTTGGCGCTGACGGTTTTGCTCCAGACCGGGAAGTCCATCTCCTGCAGCGTGCGCACATCGCGCACCCCGGCATCGATGACCAGCGCCCGGGCGCCGCGCGCCTGGAAGCTCGTAGCCAGCAGGTCGCCGAAGAAGCCATCGCCGTTGGGCGAGCTCAGGGCGGCCACCACGATGTCACCCGGGCGGATCTGCTCGGCCACCACGTGCATCATCCAGTTGTCGCCCGGGTGCAGCAGCACCGTGACGGCGGTGCCGGAGACCTGCCGGCCAGGATAGATCGGGCGCATGTAGGGCGCGAGCAGGCCGACACGGCCCATGGCTTCGTGCACCGTGGCCGATCCGAGGGACGCCAACGCGTCCGCGACGGCCGGCTCGGTGCGCTGGATGTTCTGGTAAACGACGCCGAGCTCATGCATGGTGCTTCTCCAAACGGATCGCTCCGGAGCGCAACCGCGCGTCCAGTCGCGGGAACACGTAGCGCGCGTTGCCTTCGAAGACGGCGTGGCGCGCCGCTTCGTCCAGCGCACTCGCCTCGATGTAGCGGCGCGTGTCATCGTAGTGGTGCCCCGTCTGCGGATCGACGCCGCGTACCGCACCGATCATCTCGGAGGCGAACAGGATGTTCTTCGTCGGGATCACGCCGGTCAGTAGGTCGATGCCCGGCTGGTGGTAAACGCAGGTGTCGAAGAAGACATTGCCCAGCAAGTGCTCGTCGAGCGGAGGCTTTTTCATCTCCTGCGCCAGGCCGCGGAACCGGCCCCAGTGGTAGGGCGCCGCGCCGCCGCCGTGGGGGACGATGAAGCGCAGCGTCGGTAAGTCGTGGAACAGGTCGCCCTGGATGCACTGCATCACCGCGGTCGTGTCGGCGTTGAGGTAATGCGCGCCGGTGGTGTGGAAGCAGGCGTTGCAGCTGGTGCTCACATGGATCATCGCGGGGATGTCGTGCTCGACCATCTTCTCGTAGATGGGATACCAATGGCGGTCATGGAGCGGCGGGCTGGTCCAGTGGCCGCCGGACGGGTCGGGATTGAGGTTAATGCCGACGGCGCCGAGTTCCTTCACCGCGCGCTCGAGCTCGGGGATGCAGGTGGCCGGGTCCACGCCCGGCGATTGCGGCAGCATCGCCGCGGCGGCGAAGCGCTGCGGGAACATCTCCGCGACCCGGTGGCAGAGATCGTTGCAGATCGCGGCCCATGTCGAGGACACCGCGAAGTCGCCGATGTGGTGCGCCATGAAGCTCGCGCGCGGGCTGAAGATGGTGAGATCGATGCCGCGCTCGTCCATCAGGCGCAGCTGGTTGGACGCGATGGACTCGCGCAGCTCGTCGTCGCCGATGCGCAGCTCGGAAGGCGATGGCGGCGTGGCGCCGGCGTGGAAGGCGTCGACCTGGCGTTGGCGCCAGGTCTCGAGGGCCTTCGGGGCGGTGGTGTAGTGGCCGTGGCAGTCGATGATCATGGTCGAGGTTGATGGAGTGTCATGGATGGTTGGAAGGCCCGCTGGCGGGTGTCATGCCCTCATGCCGGATGGCGTCGCCACAGGCAGGCGAGGCGAGGTAGGCGATGAACGCAGCGCTTTGCTCGGGCTTTCCACCCGCGAGGCAGCGCGCCGCGGAGAACGTGGTGACGATCTCGGCGCCGGGCGGCATCGGGCCGAGGAGCACGATGCCGGCTTGGTGCACGAGCTCGCTGTGCTGCTGGAATCCGAGGTCGACTGCGCCCTGGGCCAGGAGCGCGCCGACCGGCACGCCGGGTGGCGCCTGCACCAACCGGTCCTTCATGGCTCCCAGCAGCCCCCACTGTTCGAACATCGCCAGCAAGGCTTTGCCGCTGGGGCCGGTGGAGTACCCGATGGCTCGAGACGCCTGCAGGGTCTTCTGAAGCTCTGCGATGGTTCTGACCGAGGGGGGAGTCGGCCCGGTTGGTGCCGCAATGGACACGCCGGACAGCGCGACGGGCGTGATGGCGCCGACCCGCCCCGCTGCGGAAAGCGCCTTCAATGCATCGTCGGCGAGCACGACGACATCGGCGCTCTCCCCCGCTTCGATCCGGCGCGCCGCATTGACGCCCCCCACGGACTCGGGCCGCACCACCTGCCCGATGGAATCGGTCCAGCGTGCGCACAGCGTCTGCAGCAGCGCGCGCGTGGCCATCGAGGAAAGGCAGTGCAATGCATCCATGGAGATCGGGTTGGTTGAGTTGCGAGTAACGTGGGTCGGTTCGACATGCCGCCTGTGTGGATCGAATCGTCGGAACGGGCAGACGGCAGCAGAAGTTGTCTAGTCGACTTTGACGCCGGCCCGCTTCACGACCTGCGTCCAGCGCACCAGCTCCTGGTCGATCAGCCGACCGAACGCCTGGGGCGTCGTCGGCGTGGGCTGGGCGCCCTCGGAGGCCATGCGCTTGGCCACCTCGTCCGCATTGAGAGACGCGTTGATCTGCGCGTTGAGTCTGGCGATGACGTCCGCGGGCGTGCCCGCCGGCGCGACCAAGCCGTACCACTGGTCCGCCTCGAAACCCGCCGTGCCGGCCACGCCCGATTCGGCCACGGTCGGCACCTCCGGCAGCAGCGCGATGCGCCGGGGACTCGATACCGCGATGGGGATTATCTTGCCGGAGCGGATGAAGGGCATCAGCGCCGGGGCGCCGGTAAAGAGCATCTGCAGCTGTCCGGCCAGCAGGTCGTTGACCGATGGAGCGGTGCCTTTGTAGGGAATGTGCAGCACCGAGGTCCCGGTCTGCAGCTTGAGGTATTCCATCGTGATGTGGGCCGCGCTACCGTTGCCGCCCGAGCCGTACGACAATGCTCCGGGCTTCGATTTGAGCAACGCGACCAGTTCCTTCAGCGTCCGTGCAGGCACCGAAGGATGCACGACGAGGACATTGGGCACCCGCGCCACCCAGGCCACCGGCGCGAAGTCCCGCGCCGGATCGAGCGCCATCTTGGGATACAGCGACGGATTGACGGCGAGCGTGCCGATGTGCCCCATGAAGAGCGTGTAGCCGTCGGGTACGGACTTCGCCGCGCGCTCGGTTGCGATGGTGCCACCTGCCCCGGCCAGGTTCTCGACGACGACGGCCTGGCCGAATGCGCGTCCGATCTCGGCGCCGATGGAGCGCGCCAGCAGATCCGCGGAGCCACCGGGCGTGAATGGCACCAGGATCCTGATGGCCCGGGTCGGAAAGGTCTGCGCCCGGGTCAGTAGGGCGGTTCCAGCGAATGCGGCACCGATCAGGGCGCCGCACATCTCTCGGCGCGTTGGATGCGTCGGAAGGTTCATGGTTGTCTCCCAAGGAATGCGTCCAGCATATGCATGGGGTTCTGGTCGGACAAGACCGTTCCACACCATGGAATGCTCCGCTTCGATTCAGCCATCAGCCTCGGCTTCAGTCCAATCGCTTCAGAAGCCTGCAGTCTCGCCTGGCTTGAGCGGAAGGACCTTGGTGACGGTATCGCCGAGCGCCTGCATGAATTCCTGGGGAGTCCCCTTCCCGAGCGGATTGGCACCGTAATGCATGGGAATCAAGAATTTAGGCTTGAGCCATTCCTTTGTTGCGTAGGCAGCGTCCACCGGATCCATCGTGAAATTTCCACCGATGGGCATGAGAACTAGGTCCGGCTTGTAGTAGTCGGCTATGAACTTCATGTCGGCGAACAAGCCCGTATCGCCCATGTGGTAAATCCGGAATCCGTTCTCCAGTTCGATGATGTATCCGACCGGCTCACCTCCGGAATAGACCTCATCCTTGCCTGAGGCCGAATTCTTCCAGACGACGACCGAAGAGTGCTCCGCGCGAACCATCGTGACCTTAATGCCTTGCACCGGGCTGATGGTTCCGCTCTTGTTGAACCGAGGGGCCAGTCTCGCCGGCAAGATACCCAGCACGCCGACCGTCTGATTCATATCGCCCGGCGCATACATCGGGACATCGTTCAGCAAGGCCAGGGCCGGGGCGTCGGCGAAGTGGTCGGTATGGCCGTGCGTGACGAGCAGCACATCAACCTTGCCGAGCGCTTCCAGATTCTTGTACTGAGGCGGAGTCAGTGGATTCTGTTTCAGCCACGGATCGGTCACGATGACCTTGCCTCCCGGCGTAGTGATGCGGAAGGCGGACTGACCGAGCCATTGCACTTCGGTCTTTGGCGCAGATGTCTGCGCTCAGGCGCTGATATTCGCAGTCGCGATGAGTACGGCAATACGCAAGACGTTCACGATATTCTTCATGGGCGAAATCCTGTGCATGAGAAATTTTGAATCAAGTGAATTGCGGCATGGACCATTCCGAACATGCCAAACCTACGAACTGGCAGTCAATTTGCCTGTTTGGCATTCAATATCGCTGACGCTGCGATGAAAGCAGGATAGCCAGCAAACTGATCTGAGCACAAAAATGAATCGGATTGCTGGACTGAGAAATCAGTTACCGGAAGCCAGTCGCTGATCGATCCACGCGAAAGCGTTTTGAACGTCGTAGTTCCCAGCGTGCCCTTGATCCCAGTGCAGCGCGAAGTCCACGTCCTTGACCTTGGCGTCCGCTTTCAGGGCCCGGCTCATGTTATAGGCGACGGTGAAGGACGTATCCCGGTCCCGTGCGCCGACTCGGATCCGCCAGTGGGTCGTGATGCCCTCTGTGGTGCCGATGAAAGGAAGCGCATTGATCAGTCGATACTGGTTCAGCAGGAACCCCTGTCGCGGATTCGCGGCCCACGTCAGCCCGGTATTCTTCAGGCCCACATCGCGCTGGGCGGCGTTGACGGCATCGCCGCCGTTGTTGTTGTTCCATGCGTATTCGGTGAAGTTCGAATACACCTGGGCAGCGGTGCCGAACAGGTTGGACTCACCGCCGCTGTAGTTGCCGTTGATGACCGCGCCCGCCTTCGTGGTGTCGGCGGTGGGAGTCGTCGCAAGGGCGGGAGTCTGCGCCACTTGGTCGAATGCCGGCACAGCCTTGAGTCGGGCCTGCTTGGCTACGAACTTCAAGTAGTTCGACATGTCGAAGAACGTCACGGTGCCGGCGGCATTGACATCGATGAAATCGTTCTTGTAGTAGAGCGTTCCGCTACCCCCGGCCACGCCGTTCGCCGCAGCGGTACCGAATGCGTTGTAGGCGACGATCTTGCCACCGGCCTTCACGAAGTTGCTCGCCGCGTTCTTGAACTCCGTCTGCAGCGCGTCGAGCATGTTGGCGGTCGTGAGCGCTGCGCCGCTGTCGTTCTTCAATCCCAGACCTGCCTGGTAAGTGACGAATCGGTTCAGCAGCGTCGTGCTGCCTGCGGGATCCGGATTCGATGCGCGCACGAGCTCGTTGCCGTTGGCATCCACGATGAGCCCTGCCTTCTGATCGGCCGAGACGAGGGAGCGCGTGTTCAGCACGTTGAACATCCACTCGTAGGCCAGGTCGGCGCTACCCATGTCCTGGATGGGGCAGTAAGCCACGGCGGCATAGACGCTGTCGCTGATGGAGCTCGCTCCACTCGCATTGATGCCAGCTGCGCCAACGTCCTTGAGGTATTGGAAATACTCGTTGCTATTTCCGGTTGCGGCTAACTGCGTCGTTTGGGCGCCGCCGCCACTGGTTCCATTGACCACGATCCGGTTCGCGGTGCCGGGCATGAGGGCATCGTTCAGGCGCAAGTACCGCACCGCCGCTTTGGCATCGACGATGGCCGCGGGCGCCTTGCCTTGGTAGATGCCCTCGCTGTAGACGCCTTCGGGCGCGGTCGCCCCGCGGCTGCGGGAGGCCATGTTGATGTAGACGAAACCGCGCGAAAGCGCTGCGCCGATCTTGTCGGTGTTGCTCGTGCTGACATAGGTGCCGCCGTTGACGATATCGGCGCCGCGGTAATTGCTGGCGGCGATGGGCGTCGAGCCATTCCAACCACCGAGTCCGCCCTGGTAGCTGGCCAGCCAACCGGAATTGTTGACGTTCAGCATGATGGCGCTGTCCTGCTTCGCGGCATCGGCCTCGCGCACGAAGACGTTCATGTTCTGATAACCGCACGCCTGGTTATCGACTGCGCCGGCAGCCTGGGTCGGCGCCAATCGCATCGGCTTGCCGACATAGCACACCTCGCGATACCACCGCACGGGTGTGCTCACGCCGTCGAGCGTCACGTTGATGGTCGTGTACTTCGTCCTGTCGAACGTCAAGGCGGTGTCGAAGACGCCTGGCCCCACGCCGTTGTCGCTACCGCCGCCGCAGGCGGTCAAGAGGCCCGAAGCCAGAATCGCGCTGATGGATGCGGCGAGCGCGCCACGTTTGAAGTGCTTCTTCATGAGACTCTCCTGGGATTGCAGAAACGATCGACGATCGAGAAATACCGGCTTCTGATTCGTGTTTCAGACAGGCGGGTCTTGCAGCACTTGGCCTGCCGATGGAATATTCCGATCCCGCCAATTCGATCGAATTGAAATAATCGCTGCGGGATATTTGCCGGTCACGTCCGAATGCATTCATCGATTGAATGCACCCGGACCCTGGATTTCATTGCGCTGATTCAGCCTCGCTCAGAATGCATGCCGAACGCCCAGTGCGATGCCGTTCTGAGATCCGCCCACTGCCGGTGCCCCGCCGGTAGCGGCATTGCTGACCGACAGTGCCAAGGTGCCGTCATTGGCGATATGGCCTGCCGACGCATAGACCGCAGTGCGCTTCGAGAGGCTGTAGACGGCGCGCACCGCGTAGAGCATCGCTTCGTTGGCGCTGTTCTTGTAGTCGAGCTTGAAGACCTGCGCATCCACGGCCAGTGCCGGCGTGAACGCGTACGAAGCGCCGGCGTACCAGAGGTTGCTGCGACGCGTGGTGGGCGTCGCATCGTTCTCCCGTGCGATCACGCCTGCGCCGAGTTTGAGCGCATTGAAGCGCGCCCAACCGGCGACCGTCGACCGTCGATCCTTCAATCTGCTCGAGGTGAGGGCCGCGAACGCACCGGTTCCGCCGCGGATTTCATCGATCGCGATGGAAGCGCCCCAGTTGGCCGCGTCGTACTTGCCCATCGCCGACCATTGGCGGCATGCCTGCTTGTCGGTGGCGCTTTCGCCGGCGCAGTTCGTCCCTGCGGGGGTGGGACCGGCATTCACCGTATCCCGGCCGAGGCTGTAGGTCGCCCCGGCGGTGAATCCGCCGAAGGTGCCCCGGTAGGCGATGGCGTTGTCGGCCCGCGCATTGGGCAGGTAGCTGTCGAGCGAGCCGGAGCCGAAGCCGTTGGCGCCGAGCAGGTCCGCATCGAGCTGCGACCAGTAGAGCATCGAGTATTGGCGACCCATCGTCAGGGTGCCCCAATCGCTGGAGAGGCCCACGAACGCCTGTCGTCCGAAGAGCCGTCCGCCCTGATTGAGGGTGCCGGTGTCGGTGCCGATGCCTGCTTCGAGCGTGAAGACGCCCTTGAGTCCGCCGCCGAGCTCCTCGCTTCCACGGAAGCCGATGCGCGACGGGAGGGTGCCCGTCAGGCCGGGCATCCGGGTGAGTTTGCCGCGATCGGCGCCCACCCCCGTCAAATGCTCGACGGATGCGTCGAGCAGACCATAAATGGTCACGCTGCTCTGGCTAGGTGGTTGCACCTGGGCCTGTGCGGCTCCTGTCGCGGTGCAGGCTAGCGCCAAGGCAGTCCAAGCTGTCTTCATCTTAAGTCCCCTCTTTGGTTGTAGCGGCCGGTTCCGGCCGTGGTTTTGGATCCGTCGGTATTTCTCAGGTCTGCGCTTCGGTGTTCGCCTTGTCCCATCCCAGGCTTCCGGCTTCCTTGCCGGCGACCGAGTACAGCGCCCGGGTGTTGCGCGTCTTCTGGAATTCCTCCAGCGTCTCGCCGCGCATCGCCGCATAGATGTGCAGGTTCGACACGCCGACGACCGCGCCGAGCTTCTCCAGCATGAAGAAAATCGCGCCGTAGCGGATCAGCCCGCGCCAGTCGCGGTCGCGGATGAGTCCGCGCTCGGCGTCGGTCAGCCCGCCGTCGCGCATCGCGGCGGCCTCGTCGGCCAGGAACCGGGCGCGGAACTCCGGCCGCACCAGCCCGTGCAGAAAGCGGTTGATGCGGTAGGCGCGCACGCTGCGCTCCAGCGTGAAGGGGTAGGTACCGGGCAGCTTCTCGATGCCGCCCAACTGCTCGGCGACGTGCGCCCGGTGCCGCGCGGCCGCTGCCGCCGGCATGCCCTGCTCCGCCGGTTCGTAGATGGCGGTGGCGATGCCGGCCATCGACGGCAGGTAGTAGCTGCGATGGAGGCACTTCACCTGAGAGGCCAGCGCGCCGCGCATCACCAGCCACATGATGACCTCCGCGCCCTCGAAGCCGCCGAGCGTGGCGTACTCGGTGTGGGTCATGTTCGCCAGTTGCTCGGGGTCGCGCTCGAGCAGATCCAGGAACCGCGCATCCCATTCGGTGTCGTTGTAGCCGGAGCGCTCGCCGTGGACCTGGTGCGACAGGCCGCCGGTGGCGACGATCGCGACCTTCAAGTCCTCCGGATAGCTCTCGACCGCCCGGCGCAGCGCCTGGCCCAGCCGGTAACAGCGCCGCGCGGTCGGGATCGGGAACTGCAGCACGCCCACCTGCAGCGGAATCAGCTGCACCGGCCAAGACGGCTCGTGCGGGCACATCACCGACAGCGGCGAGAAGCAGCCGTGGTCGAGCGGCTTGTCCTGGAAGAAGGACATGTCGAACTCGTCGGCCATCAGCGAGCGGCCGATGTACTCGGCCAAAGCCGGATGACCTTGCACGGGCGGCAGGTCGCGCGCGCCACCGCCCTCGTCGGCCACTTCCCAACGCTCGCCCACGCCGAGCGTGAAGGCCGAGTAGTGGTCGAAGAAGAAGGAGGTGACGTGGTCGTTGTACACCAGCAGCAGCACGTCAGGCTTCTTCTCGGCGATCCAGGCCTGCATCGGCGCGAAGGCCTCGAATATCGGCGCCCAGACGGGATCAGAGGATTTGTCGCGGTCGAATGCGAAGCCGATGGTGGGGGTGTGCGAGGCGGCGAGACCGCCAATGATTCGGGCCATGGGATTCAAAACCCTTCAAGGGTCACCTGTGTTGAGTTGACGAAGCGGCGCAGCGCTGAAGATCCTGCACCGGTAGAAACTTTGGCCACATGGAGATCTCAATACCACCGAGGGGACTTGCGTGGTCGCTTGTCTTGACTGGAGGTACGCGCCTTCAGCGAGCAACGCCCTGCTGCTTCGCAATCAGCGCCTTGGCATCGGCCAGCAGCTTGTCGCCGTCTAAGCCTTTGCCCTTCATCTCCTTGACCCAGTCGGCCGCGAGCTTGTCGCCCAGCACCTTCCAGCGCGCCAGTTCGCCCCCCGGAATCACGTTGGTCGTGTTCTTAGCGGTGAGCTTCTTGCCTTCGGCGTCGGCCTGAACGAACGCCTTGCCGATCTGGCCCGACAGCCCCTGGCCGCTGTTGGCATCGATGACCTTCTTGAGGTCCGGCGGCAGTGACTCGTACTTCGCCTTGTTCATGGCGAAGACGAATGTCGACGTGTAAAACGCAGGCTGCGCCGCGTCGGTTTCGGAGTGGAATTTGGCGAGTTCCTGCAACTTCACCGATGGGACCACTTCATAGGGCACCACAGCGCCATCGATCACACCCTTGGACAGCGCATCACCAACCTGCGGCACCGGCATGCTCACCGGTGTGGCGCCGAGCATCGCGATGAACTTGTTGGTCAACCGTGTCGGCGCACGGAGCTTGAGCCCGCGCAGGTCGGCCATGGTTCGCACCGGCTTGGAGGCCATGTGGAAGACTCCCGGGCCATGCACGTGGAAGGCCAGCGGCTTGACGTCCTTGAATTCCGTTTGGCTGTGCGTCTGCGCGTACTCCCAGAGCGCCCGGCTCGTCGCCTCCGGGCTCTGCATCATGAAGGGCAACTCGAACGCTTCCATCGTCGGGAAGCGGCCGGCGGTGTAGCCCGGCAGGGTCCAGACCACGTCGGCCACGCCATCGCGCACTTGTTCGAAGAGCTGCGGCGGCGTGCCGCCGAGCTGCATCGACGGGTAGATCTGGCACTTCATCTTGTCGTTCGATTCCTTGGCGATCTTGTCACACCAGGGCTTGATGAAGAGCGTGTTGGCATAGGACGTCGGCGGCAGGAAGAAATGGACCTTGAGAATCACTTCCTGCTGGGCTTGGACGGGCAGCAAAGCGGAGGTGGCGAAGACGCCGCAGGTAGCCAGGATGTTGCGAAGTTTCATAAGGGTTGTCTCTTTGGGAATGCGTTTGGATCCGAAATGCCTGGGATGAACAGCGCGAATGCGGTCGGTATGTAGCGGACGAGCGCCGTCAGGTCAGTCGGTGCACCAGCCAAAGCGTCGTGGCGGGGAAGCCGATTAGGAGCGCCAAGCGCAGGCCATCAGTGATCAGGAAGGGGACGACGCCCTTGTAGGTCTCGACCATCGGCACGTCGCGCGCCAGGCCGTTCATGATGTAGACGTTGAGGCCTACCGGCGGGAAGATCATCCCGATCTCGCACACGGTGAGGATCAGGATCCCGAACCAGAGCGCCTTATCGGCCGGCGCCAAGCCGAAGAAGTCCATGCCCATAATCACTGGGAAGAGCGTCGGCACCGTCAGCAGGATCATGCTCATCTCGTCCATGACGCAGCCGAGCGCGATGTAGAAGAGCATGACCCCCGCCATCACGAGCAACGGCGGGATCTGCAGGTGGCTCACCAGTTCGGCGAGCTGCGCCGGCAGCTGGGACAGCGCAAGCGCCGCATTGATCATGTCCGCGCCGAGGAAGATCAGGAAGATCATCCCGCTGGTCTGCGCCGTAGTCCGGATCGCGGCGGCGAATTTCGTCCGATCCAGTTCGCGGCGCGCCAGCGTAATGGCGCAGGTGAGCACGTTGCCGATCGCCGCCCCCTCGGTCGCGGTGAAGAAGCCGCCGTAGATGCCGCCGAAGACGACCGCGAAGATCGTGACGATCGGCCAGACCTTCAGCGCCGCTTCTAGCACTTCGGCGCCCGAACTGGCCCGGGCGGCAGGAGCCTGCTCCGGATGCATGCGCACCGTGACCGCGATCGCGGCGATGTAGCCGAGCGCAGCCACCAGAGCGGGGATGTAGGCCGCCAGGAACATCTTCGTGATGTTCTGCTCGGTGAGGATGGCGTAGACCATCAAGGTCACCGACGGCGGGAGCAGGACGCCCATGGTCCCGCCGGTGGCGAGGGCGGCTGTCGCGAGGCGGCCGGAGTAGCCGATGCGCCGCATCTGGGGATAGGCCACCTGGGCGATCGTCGCGGTGGTGGCGACAGTCGAGCCGGAGATAGAACCGAAAGCCGCGCAGGCGAGGACGCCCGCCATGGCCATGCCGCCTCGGAAGCGGCCGAGCAGCGCATTGGCGAAGTCGAACAGCGCCTTCGACAGGCCCCCCTGCACCGCGATCGCGCCCATGAGCATGAAGAGCGGAATGACCGAGAGGTCGTAGACCGAGACCCGTCCGTACACCGCGCCCTTGAGATGGGAAAGCAGCGGCGCCCATCCCGAGAGCAGCGCATAGCCGATAGCGCCGGGAACGAACATCGCGACGGCGATCGGCACGCGCACTGCCATCAAGACCAGCATGCCCAGGAACATCGACAAACCGATGGACATCATGCTCATACCAGTTCCTCGGCATCACGCATCATGGCCTTGAACTGCACGGCGCCGATCACGACGCACAGCGCCAGCCCGGGAAGCATCAGCAGGTAGGGGATCCAGAGCGGCAGATCCATCAGCATGGAGCGCTCCTGCGCGGCATGGATGTCGATTCCCCCTGCTGCGACGCGCCATGTGACGAGCGCGAGCACCATGGTGTAGAGCAGTGTGCCGAATGCATCCATCCGGCGCTGATCGCTAGCGCTGGCGCGGGTGGTGAAGAAGTCCACGATGATGTTGGCCTTGCGGAACTGGGTGTACGGCAGGAAGGACGCGACCACTACCGCGCTGCCGAGTTGCACCAATTCCACGTCGCCGAGGATTGGATGGGAGAAGAACGCCCTGCCCACGACGCTGACGGTCGTCATCAACGCCATGGCGATGAGGACCAGTGCGCCGATGGCCGCGCTGGCATCGCACAACTTTTCCAATGCGCGAGTCGTCACCGACGGCCCATCTGTCCTGTCTTCCACTTTTGTCTCCTGTCTTTTCTTCGTGATCAGCCCAAGCGCTAGGCTTGTTGCATATCGCCTCGACGAATTCGAGGTTGGAGCGGAGTCTAGGAAGTATTAACCGCGTCAGGAAGATGACAGGTTCGGTAACGCGATAACGCTTGGTTATCATCTTTTCCATGAAAACCAGCAATCTCAGGGCGCTGATCGCAGCGATCGATGAGGGAAGCCTACGCTCAGCAGGCAAGAAGCTAGGCGTTTCGCAGCCAGCTCTGACCAAGCTCATCCGCGAGCTCGAAAACGAGCTCTCAACGACCCTCCTGACGCGTTCCACGGTGGGCGTCACTGCAACGACACAAGGACTGGTGTTGTATGAGCGAGCCGTGGCGGCGGAAAGGGAATTGGCTCAGGCAGTAGAGCAGATACGGCAACTCGACGGCCGCATGACAGGCTCCATCACCATCGGTGCAGTTCCACTCGCAGTGATGCTGCTAGTGCCAGAGACCATGCGGACCTTCGGGAGGGCCTACCCAGAAATCCAGTTGCGGGTTTCCGAGGAGCTGTATATCGCGCAGCTGACCCGTCTACGCAAAGGGGAAGTCGATATCGCTTTGGGCCCCCTCCCCCCGGATTTGCCTTTTGGGGAATTCGTGGTCGAGTCCCTGATGCCTACGGCCATGGTGATCGTTGTTCGCAAAGGCAATTCACTTGCGAAAGCGCGTAGCCTTCAAGACCTGGGACAGGCGCCTTGGGTCTACACCGGAACTGCGGCGGATTCAGGTTACGCGCGTACTCTTTACGAGCGCAATGGGCTTCCGCCACCGCCCGCCGGCGCCCTTGTCAACTCAACGCTCGGCCTCTTATCGATTGTCGCCAGCGGCAACTTCGTGGGGTTGCTGCCCAGACAGATCACCGAGCATCCACTGGCAGCGCAGTTTGTCGAAGTCGTGAATGTGGTTGAGGGACCGCTGATGCTGGAACTGGTAGCTCTTACGCGTCCAGAGATTCACCTGAAACCAAGTATTCGACAGTTTTTAGCCCATCTGCATCGAACAGCCCATCAATTTGGTAACGGTCGAATTATTTCCACTTAGACTTGCTAACACCACCGGTCGACGAACCGCCAGCAGCGCTTGATGGATGTCGAGTCGGCGTTCAAAGCGAATACGTAGCTTGCCGAAGCCTGCGAACCACGCGTGCGTGCGCTCCACGACCCAGCGGTGTTTACCCAGGCGCTCACTGCTCTCGACACCTCGGCGAGCGATGCGGCTGGTGATGCCCTGTGCCTCAGATGTGCGCGGCACCGCCGATAGTCGTAGCCTTTGTCCGCATGCGACTTGGTGGGTCGCTGGCGAGGTCGGGCCGCAAGCCCTTTGACGGCAGGCATGGCATCGACGCATCGCTCGAACATTTTGGAGTCGTGACGGTTGGCTGCGCTGACCAGCACCACCAACAGGATGCCCCGAGCGTCCACGACGATGTGGCGCTTGGAGCCGAGCTTGCCACGGTCGGTGGGATTGGGCCCTGTTTCCTGGCCCCCCGGGGGCTGGGGACCGAAGACCCACCAATGCTGGCGCGATGCCAATCAATCTGATCATGCTTGCGCAGACGCGTCAGCATGGCCTCGTGCAATCGCTGCCAGACGCCGGCGGCATTCCAGTCGCGCAGTCTTCGCCAGCACGTCATGCCGCTGCCGTAGCCCAATGACTGGGGAAGATCCGACCACGGGATGCCGGTTTGCAGCACGAACAAGATGCCGCTCAGGGCTGCCTCATTGCTCACCTGGAGATGGCGAGGCCCACCTTTGGCCGAAGCGGTGAAGGTAGGAATCAAGGTCGATCCGGATCTCCAGTGGCAAACGGGTGCCACCGGCCGTGCAGGTCGCCCTGCGGTGTTCAGCGACGCAGCGATCCAGTTCTGCCTGACCTTGAAATGCATGTTCGGACTCGGTCTGCGCCAAGCCACCGGATTGGCTGAGAGCCTTCTCAAGCTTGCCCACCTCGACTGGAAGGTGCCCGACTACAGCACCCTCTCACGCCGCCAGAAAACACTGAACGTAGCTATTCCCCGCGCGTCCGAGCGGTGGCGGCCTGCACCTGCTGATCGACAGCACCGGCGTCAAGATGTTGGGCGAGGGCGAGTGGAAGACGCGCAAGCACGGGGCTGAGTACCGTCGGCAGTGGCGCAAGGTGCACTTGGGCATCGACAACCAGACGCTCGAAATCCGAGCGATCGAGATCACCGACAACGCGATTGGCGACGCTCCCATGCTGCCCGAAATGCTGGCTCAGATTCCCGCAGATGAGCGACTGCACTCGGTGAGTGCGGATTGTGCTTACGACACCAAAGCCTGCCATGAAGCGATCGCACGCCGGCAGGCCGCAGCCATCATCCCGACCCGGAGAAACGCCAAACCGTGGGTCGACGGCAAGGCCGGAGCGCAGGTCAGGAACGAGATCCTGCGAGCCACCCGCAAGCTCGGTCGTGCGATCTGGAAGAAGTGGAGCGGCTACCACCGGCGCAGTCTGGTCGAGACGAAGATGGGGTGCTTCAAGCGACTCGGCGAACGAGTCATCGCGCGGGACTTTGATCGACAGGTCACGGAGTTGCAGGTCCGAGCATCGATCCTGAATCGGTTCACCCGGCTGGGCACGCCGCAGACGGTGCGCGTGGCCTAACTCCGTCTGGGGTTAGGGGAAGCTCGACCTCAGACAGGTTTATGCAACAGCGCCCATGCGAGTGCAACCACTTTTGTTTTTGCTTTGCGGCCAGCGTGTCGGACGGATGTCCGGGCCCGGTGACGCTCCATCCCGGAAACAGCGCTCGTGCGGCCGCACCCGACATCGAGTCATCGCGCACCATCGGCGCCGGACCCTGCCTTCTTCGCTGTCCCGCTCCGGCTGCGCGATGCATGAGCAAGCCACAGGCAGGCCGCCGCTCGGTCACCGCCGGCGAAGCACGCCGACCACGATCCGCATCGGGGCGCGGCCATCAATCCGACATGGCGCTGCGGCTTTCTCCGCCTCCGCGCAGCCGTCCGCGGTCCGTCCAGCGGATGCGGCTGGAGAATGCCACCGCCATCGGGATGCAGAAGGATGCGCATGCGCAGCAACACCGCAGCAGTTCATTCAGCATCGCCGGCTCCGATGCGCCCGAGGTAGTCGCCCCAGTCCTCCAGCCGGCCCACCGTCCCGTGCCGGACATGCCCGATCACGCAGTGGAGCACGGACGCATAGCCGTCCGACGGCAGGCGCACATGCATGACGGCATGCGCGGCGGCCGTCTCCAGGGATGCGCGCGGGTTGGCCCGCGGCACGCACCGCACGATCCCTACGTTCCGGAGCTGCGAAATCCGGTTCCGGAAACGGTAGCAATCCGCGATGGGGATGACGATGGTCAGGACCTTGTAGGTCCCGGCGCCGGCTGCGGCATCGATCGCCGCAGGACGATTGCCCGGCGGATAGCGGTAAGCGGCATAAGCCATGGATCTCTCGAAATGATGAACACCCGGCCAGTATCGACAGGCGCATCTAAAAAATTCGCAAATTTTTCATACGACGCCACCGAAAAAATATAAATAAGGCGGCGCGCGATGATTATCGCGACGCCAGATCACGCCCTTCGGCAAAGCACGAGCGGCCGAATATCCCCGCATCGCCGCCTCCACCATCGCATGCCGGTTTTCTCCGGAACCCGGGATGCGCGAGCCGCTGCGCCGTAGGCGCCATGGGTGCCATCCACGGCCGGAACATGCCTCGGCCCGCCGCGTTCGAAAGCCCATCCAAGGGCGCGGAAGGATATGCAGGAAGAAATTCGGCCTCGTGCTCGAAAACGATGGCGGCGCGTACATGCCTCGGCCCGCCGCGTTCGAAAGCCCATCCAAGGGCGCGGAAGGATATGCAGGAAGAAATTCGGCCTCGTGCTCGAAAACGATGGCGGCGCGTAAATGATCCATATAAATTCATCCGCCTTCCGTAAACAAAGCATAAATGCCGGGCCCTCCGCGAAGGGCCGGCCCATAATGCGCGCGAGGTCCTGCGATGCGCCATTCCCCTCCGCCGAAACACGCCCCGGATCGTCCCGATCCCGACGCCCTGGTGCTGCAGCTGCAGCGGGAGGCGGAACGCTCGCACCGCGGCAGGCTGCGGATCTATTTCGGCGCCAACGCGGGCGTCGGGAAGACTTTCGCCATGCTCGGCGCCGCGCAGCGGGAACGGGAAGCCGGGCGGGACGTGGTCATCGGCATCGTCGAGACCCACGGGCGCGCCGAGACGGCGGCGCTGGCCGTCGGGCTGGAGCAGTTGCCCGGCCTCGCGATCCCCTACCGCGACCGGACGCTGCACGAGTTCGACCTCGACGGCGCGCTCGCACGGCACCCGGCGGTGCTCCTGGTGGATGAGCTGGCGCACTCCAACGTGCCCGGCAGCCGCCACGAGAAGCGGTGGCAGGATGTGCAGGAACTGCTGGAGGCGGGCATCGACGTCTGGACCGCCGTCAACGTCCAGCACCTGGAGAGCCTCAACGGCACCGTGGGAGCGATCACCGGGGTGCGGGTGCACGAGACCGTGCCCGATACGGTCTTCGACGGCGCGGACGAGCTGGTGCTCATCGACACCAGTCCGGACGAACTCGCCAAGCGGCTGCAGGCCGGCAAGGTCTACCTGCCCCAGCAGGCCGAGCGCGCGGCCCAGAACTTCTTCCGGAAAGGCAACCTGCTCGCCCTGCGCGAAATCGCGCTCCGCCGCACGGCGGAGCGCGTGGGCGACGACCGCCTCCACTGGCGCGTGGAAACGCCGCAGGACCGCGGCCGCGGGGACGCGGGCATCGGCTCGGACGCGGTCATGTGCTGCGTCGGCCCGAGGACGGGCGGGGACCAGGCGGTCCGCGCCGCCGCCCGACTCGCCGGCTCGCTCAACCAGCGATGGTCCGCCGTGTACGTGGAGACGCCGCGGCTGCAGCGGCTGCCCTCCGCCGAACGCGACCGCATCCTCGCCACGCTCAAGCTCGCCGAAGACCTGGGCGCGGCCACCGCGGTGCTTACCGGGGAAGACGTGGCGCAGTCGCTGGCCCGGCACGCTTCGCGCGAAGGCTACGCCACGGTCGTCCTCGGGCGCCCGTCGCCCGGCGGGAGCCTGCGCAGGCGCTGCGCGCGGCTCCTCCGGGGCAGCCTGCAGGCGCGCCTGGCCGCGGTCGCCCCCGGGATCGACATCCTGGAGGTGGGGATCGCCTCGAGCACGCGCCGGCTGAGCTGGCCCCTGCTGCCCGAGCCGCCCGACATGCCCCATCCGGCGCGCGGATGGCCGGGTTACGCCTGGGCCGCCGGCGCCTGCGTCGTCCTCACCGTCCTGCTGCAGCATCTCGGCGGCGCGTTCGAGCTGACGAACATCGTCATGCTGTTCATGGTCGGCGTGGTGCTCATCGCCCTGCGCTTCGGCCGCAAGCCCGCGGCGCTGGCGGCCCTGCTCAATGTCGTGGCGTTCGACTTCTTCTTCGTCCCGCCGCTGCTGTCCTTCAGCGTCGCCGACGCCCAGTACCTGCTGACCTTCGCCGTGATGCTCGGGGTCGGGCTCCTCATCGGACAGCTGACCGCCGGGCTGCAGTTCCAGGCGCGCATCGCGGGCAGCCGCGAGCTGCGGGCCCAGAGCCTCTTCGAACTGTCGCGTAGCCTCTCCGCATCGCTGCTGCCCGAGCAGATCGCGGAACTGGGGGAGAGCGCGGTCGTGCGCAACTTCGGCGGACGGGCGCACGTGATCATCGCCGACGCGCAGGACCAGCTTCCCGCGCTGACCGCGCTGCCGGACTCGATCGATCCAAGCGTCGCCGACTGGGTCTACCGCAACGGCCAGCCGGCCGGATTGGCCACGACCACGCTGTCGAGCAGCGAATGGCACTACCTGCCCCTCGCCGCGCCGATGCGGATCCGGGGCGTGCTCGCCTGCCGTCCCGAGCATGCCCGCTGGCTGCTGATCCCCGGCCAGCAGCAGCTACTCTCGACGCTGGCCACGCAGGTCGCCATCGCCCTCGAACGGGTGCACTACGTCGACATCGCCCGGCAGGCCGTGGTGCAGATGGAATCCGAGCGTTTGAGGAACACCCTGCTCGCGGCGATGTCGCACGACATCCGCACCCCCCTCACGGCGCTCCTCGGCCAGGCGGAGATGCTGCAGCGCGGGGACGCGACCCTCCCTTCGGGGCAACGCGCGGAACTGCTCTCGGGCCTGGTCACCACCGCGCGCCAGATGCAGGGCCTGGTGGTCAACCTGCTCGACATGGCGAAGCTGCAAAGCGGCTCGATCACGTTGCGGTCCGAATGGCAGTCGGTCGAGGAAGTCGTCGGCGCCGCGCTGGCCGCCGCGGCCCCGGCCCTCGGGGACCGCGAGGTCCGGACCGCGCTGGAGGCCGATCTCCCGCTCGTCGAGTTCGATGCGGCCCTGATCGAACGGGTGCTCGTGAACCTCCTCGAGAACGCGGCCAAATACGGCGCACCGCCGATCGTGCTGCACGCATCGGTGACCGAGCACGCGCTGCGGATCGCGGTCCGCGACCACGGCGCAGGACTGCCGCCGGGCGCGGCCGACCATCTGTTCGACATGTTCACGCGGGGCCACGCGGAATCCGACACACCCGGGGTGGGGCTGGGATTGGCCATCTGCCGCGAGATCGTCGGCGCGCACGGGGGAAGCATCGCCGCCGCGAATGCGCGGGACGGGGGGGCCGAGTTCTCGGTCGTCCTGCCCCGGGCACCCGCCCCCGCGGTCGAGGAGCATCGCGCGTAGCTAGCCGCGCGGCGCACGGACCGGCCGGCGCGGCCCCTTCCTGCCCCGCGCCGCCCGCCCCCGCCGATGCCGCGGCGCGCGCGGCCTCTGTGGCCGGACGGACTGACGCATCTTTCCCTGCGGGTGCGGCCCGACGTCGCGAATGCCGCCAGGGGCGCCGCCACCGCCGAACATCCGGCGCAGCGACGACCGGCGAATCGCATTTCCAGGCCGGTCCTGCCCTTCGCGGCCGCGAGCTCGGAAAATCGTCCGGGACGATGGGGAATATCTCGGAACGCTGTCGCGCTTCCCGCCGAGGTCTTGCCTGCCGCGCCGTGGATCCACGAACAGTGGCGAGCCGGGCGTGGCACGGGACGGTGCGGCGATTGCGTCGCCACCGCGCGGACGCGGTGCGGCGCAACGTGCCTCCGGCCCCGCGCTACCTGGCGGCTTCCAGCGCCAGGTTGAGGGCGAGCACGTTGACGCGGGGCTCGCCGAGCCAGCCGGCGCGCGGTTGTTCCGTATGCCGCGCGATCAGCGCGCGGACGGTCTCCAGGGGCAGCGATCGGTTCCGCGCCACCCGGCCCGCCTGGTAGAGGGCCGCGGCGGGACTGATGTGCGGATCCAGCCCGCTGGCCGACGCGGTCACCAGGTCGACCGGCACCGGATCCCGGTTGTCCGGATCGGCGGAGCGCAAGGCGTCGATCCGCGCCTTCACGGCGTCCGTCAGCGCAGGATTCGTGGGGCCCTGGTTGGAGCCGCCGGAGGCCTGCGCGTTGTAGGCCATCGGCGCGGTCGCCGACGGCCTGCCCCAGAAATGGCCCGGATCGGAGAAGGACTGGCCGATCAGGGCCGAGCCCACCGGCTGGCCGCCGCGCAGGACGAGGCTGCCCGCGGCCTGCTGGGGGAAGGCGACGCGCGCGGCGCCGGTGACGGCGAGCGGGTAGAGCCCGCCGGTGACGAGGGTCAGCGCCGCGAAGAGCACCAGGGTCGGGCGAAGGATGGATGGCATGGCGGTTCCTCAGGCGAGTCCGAAAGCGACGAGGACCAGGTCGATGGCCTTGATCCCGACGAAGGGAACGACGAGCCCGCCCAGTCCGTAGACGAGCAGGTTGCGGCGCAGCAACGCGGCGGCCCCCACGGCGCGGTAGGCCACGCCCTTGAGCGCCAGGGGGATCAGCACCACGATGATCAGCGCGTTGAAGACGATGGCCGACAGGATGGCCGACGCCGGGCTGCCCAGGTGCATCACGTTGAGCGCGCCGAGCTGCGGATAGGTGGAGACGAAGATCGCCGGGATGATGGCGAAGTACTTCGCCACGTCGTTGGCGATGGAGAAGGTGGTGAGCGAGCCGCGCGTCATCAGCAGGGCCTTGCCGGTCTCCACGATCTCCAGCAGCTTGGTGGGGTTCGAGTCCAGGTCCACCATGTTCCCCGCCTCCTTGGCGGCCTGGGTGCCGGAGTTCATGGCGACGGCCACGTCGGCCTGGGCCAGCGCCGGCGCGTCGTTGGTCCCGTCCCCCGTCATGGCGACCAGCCGGCCTTCCGACTGGTACTGGCGGATCAGCCGGAGCTTGTCCTCGGGCGTGGCCTCGGCCAGGAAATCGTCGACCCCCGCCTCGGCGGCGATCGCGGCGGCGGTGAGCTTGTTGTCGCCGGTGATCATCACGGTCTTGATGCCCATGCGGCGCAGTTCGCCGAAGCGCTCCTTGATGCCGGTCTTGACGATGTCCTTGAGTTCGACGATGCCGACCACCTCCCGGCCGTCCGCCACCGCCAGCGGCGTGCCGCCGCGGCGGGAGATGTCGTCGGCGGCGCGCGCCAGCTCGGCCGGCATCTGCCCGCCGAGCGACTCGACATGCCGGCGCACCGCGTCCACCGCGCCCTTGCGCAGCAGCCGGGGGGCGCCGCCGTCCGGGGCCGGCAGGTCCAGCCCGCTCATGCGCGTCTGGGCGGTGAACGGGACGGCCGCGGCGCCCGCCGGGAGCAGCTGGGCCGTCAGTCCCCTGCGGTTCGCCAGCGCCACGATGCTGCGGCCCTCCGGGGTCTCGTCGGCGGCCGATGCCAGGCTCGCGACGCCCGCCACCGTACGCTCGCCGCAGCCCGGCGCGGCCACGAAGGCTGCGGCCTGGCGGTTGCCGTGGGTGATGGTGCCCGTCTTGTCGAGCATCAGCACGTCCACGTCCCCCGCGGCTTCGACCGCCCGGCCGGAGGTGGCGATCACGTTGGCCTGCATCATCCGGCTCATGCCGGCGACGCCGACGGCGGACAGCAGCCCCCCGATCGTGGTGGGGATCAGGCAGACCAGCAATGCGACGAGCGCGGTCAGGCTCACCACCGTGCCCGCGCCGGCGGCCTGCACGCTGAAGAGCGAATACGGCAGGAGGGTCGCGGTCACGCCCAGGAAGACGATGGTCAGCGCGACCAGCAGGATCGTCAGCGCGATCTCGTTGGGGGTCTTCTTGCGCTGCGCGCCTTCGACCATGCCGATCATCCGGTCGAGGAAGGATTCGCCGGGATTCACCGTGATGCGGACGACCAGCCAGTCGGACAGCACCCGCGTGCCGCCCGTCACCGAGGAGAAGTCCCCGCCCGATTCGCGCACGACCGGCGCCGACTCGCCGGTGATCGCGCTCTCGTCGACGGAGGCCAGGCCCTCGACGACCTCGCCGTCCAGCGGGATCGTCTCCCCGGCCTCGACCAGGACCACGTCGCCCTTGCGCAGGTTCTCGGCCTGTTCGCGCACCGATTCGGACTCGTGCGTGGGCCGTTGGAGCTTGCGGGCCCAGGCGCTTTTCTTGAGGCCGCGCAGGGAGGCCGCCTGCGCCTTGCTCCGGCCCTCGGCCAGCGCTTCCGCGAAGTTGGCGAAGAGCACGGTGAACCAGAGCCAGACGGCGATGGCGAGGATGAACCACGGAGGCGACGACGGGTCGGCCGGCGCTCGCAGGGATGCGGCCCACAGCGCGGTCGTCAGGATGCTGCCGACGTAGACCACGAACATCACCGGGTTGCGCCATTGCACCCGCGGATCCAGCTTGAGGAATGCGTCCCGTGCCGCCGGCCCGAGGAGCGCCTTGTCCATCAGGCCTTGCGACCGCGGACGCGCCGGATCGCCGGATGGAGACGCCGGGGCGGCTTGGGGATGGGATATGTCGTTCATGAGGATCTCCTGCGCTCAACGGCCGTTCCAGAGCACGAGGTGCTCGACGATCGGGCCCAGCGCCAGGGCGGGGACGTAATTCAGGAGGCCCACCAGCAGCACGGTGCCGATCAGCAGTACCACGAAGAGCGGGCCGTGGGTCGGCATCGTCCCGGCGCTGGCGGGCAGGCGGTTCTTGGCGGCGAGCGCTCCCGCGATGCCCAGCACCGGCACGATCACGCCGAAGCGGCCGATCCAGATGGCCAGGCCCAGCAGCACGTTGTAGAACGGGGTGTTGGCGGAAAGCCCTGCGAAAGCGCTGCCGTTGTTGTTGGCGGCCGAGGTCAGGGCGTAGAGCACCTCGGAGAAGCCGTGCGCCGCGGGATTGGCGATACCGGCCCGGCCCGCGCCCGTCATGACCGCGACCGCGGTGCCGATCAGCACCACCAGCGGCGTGACGAGGATGACGATCGACGCGAGCTTCATTTCGTGCGCCTCGATCTTCTTGCCTAGGTATTCGGGCGTCCGGCCGATCATGAGCCCTGCGATGAAGACCGCGAGAACCGCGAAGACCAGCATGCCGTACAGGCCGCTGCCCACGCCGCCGAACACCACTTCCCCCAACTGCATCAGCACCAGGGGCACCAGGCCGCCCAGGGGCGTGAAGGAGTCGTGCATCGCGTTGACCGCGCCGCAGGACGCGGCCGTCGTGACAGCGGCGAACAGCGCGGAGGCGCCGATGCCGAAGCGCACCTCCTTGCCCTCCATGTTGCCGCCAGCCTGCAGCGCGCTCGCGGCCTGGTCCACGCCCAGCTGGCTGACCAGGGGATTGCCGGCCTGCTCCGCCGGGATCACCGCGACGACCGCCGCGACGAAGATGACCGTCATCGCCGCGAGCACGGCCCATCCCTGGCGGATGTCGCCCACCGCCCGGCCGAAGGCGAAGCACAGCGCGGCGGGGATCAGGAAGATCGCCAGCATCTGCAGGAAGTTGGAGACCGCGGTGGGGTTCTCGTACGGGTGCGCGGAGTTGGCGTTGAAGAAGCCGCCGCCGTTGGTGCCCAGCATCTTGATGGCCTCCTGGGAAGCGACCGGGCCCATCGCGATGGACTGCGCCGTCGCCGTGGCCGCTTCGGTCCTAGGCGCGCCCTCGGCGGACAGCACGGGCCGGCCCTCCGCGTCGACCACCGGCTTCCGGTACGCCTGGGGCTCCAGCGTCGTCACCGGGGCGGATGCCTCGAAGTTCTGGATCACGCCCTGCCCGACCAGCGCGACGGCCAGCGCGAGCGACAGCGGCACGAGCAGCCAGGCGGTGATGCGGGTCAGGTCCGTCCAGAAATTGCCCACGTCGCCCGAGGACCGGGCGGCGAATCCCCGGAACAGCGCGAAGGCGACGGCGATGCCGGTCGCGGCCGAGAGGAAGTTCTGGCCCGCCAGCGCCACCATCTGCGTGAAGTGGGCCATGGTGGCCTCGCCGCTGTAGCCCTGCCAGTTGGTGTTGGCCACGAAGCTGATCGCGGTGTTGAAGGCGGAATCGGCCGGGACGGCCGCCATGCCGTCCGGATTCAGCGGCAGGAAAGCCTGCAGGCGCTGGATCGCGTAGACGAACAGGACGCCGGCCGCGTTGAAGGCGAGCAGCGCGAAGGCGTAGTCCTTCCAACCTCGCTCGGCCCCGGGATCCACCCCCGCCAGGCGCAGCAGCGGCGCCTCGACTGTCCGCATCCAGCGGGGATGGGAACCCTCGCAGAGCCGGGCGATCCATCCGCCCAGCGGCCAGGCGAGCACCAGGAGCGCCAGCAGGAAGACGACGAGCAATGTCCAGGCGGAAGCGTCCATCTCAGAACTCCTCCGCGCGCAGCAGCGCGTACGCCAGGTAGGCGAACAGCAGCACGACCAGCGTGCCCGCTGCCCCGTACAGGAATTCCAGGTCGATCACGGCCGGCCCTCCTTGCGCGGGTCGAGTCGGTCCAGGCCGACGATCAGCGCCGCGAATGCGGCCCACAACAGTGCGATGCACCCCAGGAACACGATGTCCATGACAGCTCCAGCGAACGATGCGCAAGCGTAGGTTCGCGGGCGTAAAACCGCCGTCAAGAATCGGCGCGCGGCCATAAAAAAGCCGTAAAGCCGGCCTCCCGCGCCGCATCGGGCACGCCTGCGCGGCGGCCGGCCCCGTCGGCCCGCGCTGCGTCGCTCAGGCGCCTCGCAAGATCCGCGGCGGACCGGCCGGCCGACTGGCGCCGGGGCGCCTCCGCCGCTCTGCGTCGGTGAGGCCGGCTCGGCCGCGGAGCCGCGTCGCGGGGTGCGGTGCCGGCCGGTTCAGATCCAGCCCGCGCGCCGGAAACGGTGGTACGTCAGGCATCCCGCCGCGACGATGGCGCCGAGCGCCGCCGCGTAGCCGTAGCGCCACTTGAGCTCCGGCATGTGCTCGAAGTTCATGCCCCAGATGCCGGCCAGCGCGGTGCAGACCCCGAAGATCGCGGCCCAGGCCGCCAGGCGCTTGGTGACCTCGCCTTCCGTGATCGTGACCATCGAGAGGTTGACCTGGATGGCGGTGCCTATGGTGTCGCGCATCGCGTCGATCGACGCGTTGATGCGCACCAGGTGGTCCCCGACGTCCCGGAAGTATTCCTGCGTCCCGACGCAGACCTGCGGCACGCGCCCGCCGTGCAGCTTGCCGGCATGGTCCAGCAGCGGCGCGACCGCATGCCGGACGACCATGGCGCGCTGCTTGAGCGCGTAGAGGCGCTGGATGCTGGCGCGCGGCGCGGTGTCGGAGAAGATCTGCTTCTCGATCGTCTCCAGTTCGTCCTCCAGCGCATCGATCACCGGGAAATAGCGGTCGACGACCGCGTCCATCAGGGCGTAGAGCACGAAGCCGGCCCCGTTGCGCAGCAGTTCGGGTTCCCGCTCGCAACGCGCGCGCACGCCGAGGAAGCCCTGCCGGCTGCGGTTGCGCACCGACAGCACGAAGTTGGGCCCGACGAACACGTCGAGCTCGCCGACCACGAAGGCGTCCGGCTGGTCCGGGTCCTGCTCCAGCAGGTGGAGCACCACGAACAGGGAGTCGCCGTATTCCTCGATCTTGGGCCGCTGGTGGCCGTGGCGGGCGTCCTCGATCGCGAGCGCGTGCAGCCCGAACTCCTCGCCCATCTCGTCCAGTTCGGCAGGCGTGGCGTCCTGCAGCGCGACCCAGACGAAGCATCCGGGCCGCGCCAGGTATTCGCTGATGTCCGCCACGGGGATGTCGGCGAGCTTGGAGCCCTGTTGGTAGGCGACGCAGTTGATGAGCATGGAGGGTCGGGCCGGAAGGAACGGGGGGCGCCATTGTGCTGCCCCCCGCCGGCGCCCCGCCCTCCGCTCAGTACGACTTCGGCAGCCCCAGCACGTGCTCGGCCACGTAGCTGAAGATCATGTTGGTGGAGATCGGCGCCACCTGATAGAGCCGTGTCTCGCGGAACTTGCGCTCGACGTCGTATTCGCAGGCAAATCCGAAGCCGCCGTGGGTCTGCAGGCAGACGTTGGCCGCCTCCCAGCTCGCCTTGGCCGCCAGGTGCTTGGCCATGTTGGCGGCCGCCCCGGCATTCTGGTGCGCGTCGATCTTCTCGCAGGCCTTCCAGCGCATCAGGTTGGCGGCTTCCAGCTCGATCAGCGATTCGGCGATCGGGAACTGGACGCCCTGGTTCTGCCCGATCTTGCGGCCGAAGACCACGCGCTCGTTGGCGTAGCGCGTCGCGCGGTCGACGAACCAGTAGCCGTCGCCGATGCATTCGGCCGCGATCAGCGTCCGCTCGGCGTTCAGGCCGTCGAGCAGCACCTTGAAACCCTTGCCTTCGGCGCCCAGCAGGTTCTCCTCCGGCAGTTCCAGGTTGTCGAAGAACAGCTCGTTGGTCTCATGGTTGACCATGTTCCGGATCGGCCGGACCGACAGGCCGTTGCCCACCGCCTGCTTCAGGTCGACGAGGAAGCAGCTCAGGCCGTCGGAGCGCTTCTGCACTTCGGCCAGCGGCGTGGTGCGGGCCAGCAGGATCATCATGTCGCTGTGTTGGACGCGCGAGATCCAGACCTTCTGGCCATTGATGACCCAACGGCCGTCCTTCTTCGTCGCCATCGTCTTGAGCTTGGTGGTGTCGCTGCCCGTCGTCGGCTCGGTCACGGCCATTGCCTGGATGCGCAGCTCTCCGGTGGCGATGCGGGGCAGGTAAGCCTGCTTCTGCGCCTCGGTGCCGCTGCGCACGATGGCGTTCATCACGTACATCTGCCCGTGGCAGGCGCCGGAGTTGCCGCCGGTGCGGTTGATCTCCTCCATGATCACCGAGGCTTCGGCCATCGACAGGCCCGAGCCGCCGTACTCCGCAGGGATGAGCGCGGCCATCCAGCCGGCCTTGGTCAGCGCGTCGACGAAGGCTTCCGGGTACCCGCGCTCCTCGTCGATCCTGCGGAAGTATTCGTCGGGGAAGTCCGCGCAGAGCGCGCGCACGGCATCGCGGATTTCCTGGTGCTGGTCGGTTTCGTGGAACATGGTTCGTCTCCTGGGAAAGATGCGGGCCGGCGTCGCGCCGGCACCCTTGCGCCGGAAAATTCTCTTCGCCGCCGGGGTATTTGTGAAATACATAATCGGTCTATCCGCTAAGTGCTGAATACATAGCCCATGGAACTCCGGCAACTCCGCTACTTCATCGGCGTCGTCGAGCACGGCAGCCTGCTGAAGGCCTCCGCCCACCTGCACGTCGCACAGCCGGCGATCGGCCAGCAGATCGCCGCCCTGGAAGGCGAACTCGGAATCAGGCTGTTCGCGCGCACCAGCCGCGGCATGACGCTCACCGAGTCGGGGCACCGCTTCCTCGCCCACGCGCAGGTGATCCTGGCGGACGTGGAGCGCGCCCGGAGCTCGGTCCTCCAGGACACCGCCTCGCCCCGGGGCGAGGTGGTGGTCGGGTTGCCGACCACGATCGCGCTGGCGGCCACCGTGCCCCTAGTGAAGGCCTGCCGCGAGCGTTTCCCCGCGATCCGCCTGAAGGTCGTCGAGGGCTACAGCGGCTTCGTGCGGGAATGGCTGCAGACGGGCCGCCTGGATCTCGCCTTCCTCTACGGCGACCACGTCGAGCCGGCCATGGAGAAGCGCGCCCTGCTGGACGAACGGCTCGCCCTGATCGCGGACGTCCGGGGCGAGCGCCTGCCCGGGAGCATCCCGCTCCGGAAGGCGGCGTCGCGCCGCCTGGTGCTCCCCGGCCGGGAGCACGGGCTCCGGCGCATCATCGACGACGCCTGCGCGGCTTCGGGGCTGGCCTTGGACGTGGTGGCGGAGATCGACTCCCTGCCGAACGTCAAGCGGGCGGTGGAGGCGGGCATCGGCGCGACCATCCTGCCGCTGGCCGCCGTGGCGGACGAGCTGGCCGAAAAACGCCTGCGCGCGTCGACGATCGCCGACGCGCGGATGCTGCGCCGGCTCGTGGTGGCGACCCACGCGAACCGGCCCCGCACCGCAGGCGCCTCCGCCGTCATGGCGCTCGCGACCGAGATCATCGGGACGATGGTGCGGTCGGGCGCCTGGCCCGGGGAATGGGTGGCGCAGGCGTAGCGGCGCGCCGGACCCACGGCCCGGCCGCCGTCAGCCGGTGCCGTCGCCCCAGGCGGAATCCGCCACGCCCTGCGCGATCCATTCGGCGGTGGGCAAGGAATCGGTGAGGCCCAGGTGGCCGTGGCCCACGGCCATCCAGAGGCCGGGATGCCCGGGCGCCTGGCCGATCGACGGCACCGAGTCGGGCATGCAGGGCCGGTGCCCCATCCAGGTCCGGCTCGGGCAGGAGGCCAGGTCCGGGAAGCTCTCCCGCGCGATGCGCTCCAGCGCCTGCGCCCGCCGTTCGTCGGGCGCGCGGCGCAGGCCGGCGATCTCGACCGTGCCGCCGATCCGCAGGCCGTGCTCCATCGGCGTGATGAATACCTTGCGGTCCGCGAGCACCACGGTCCGCCCCACCACGTCCCGCCCGCCGTCGAACTGCACGTGGTAGCCCCGCTGGCTCTCCAGCGCCAGGCGGACGCCGAACGGCTTCAGCAGCGTGCGGGACCAGGCCCCGGCGGCCACCACCACCTGGTCGAAGGTCCTGTCGCGCGCGCCGCGCAGGCGCCAGCCGGCGTCCGTCCGGTCCAGCGCGCCGACCTCCGCGCGTTCGTATTCGCCGCCCGCGGCGGCGAACGCGTCGGCCATCGCCTCGACGTAGCGCCGCGGCTGGAGGATGGTGGCATGGTCCCCGAGGTGCATGCCGATCCGGTAGCCCTCCGGGATCCGCGGCTCCAGGGCCAGGATGCCGTCGCGGCCCAGCTTCTCCGCGGAATAGCCGTAGGCTTCCCGGAGCGCCCAGCCGGCCCGGTCCTTCGCCAGCGCCGCTTCGTCGGGATAGAGGTGGAGGTGGCCGCGCTGCATGAAGAGTTCCGGCACGCCGATCTCCCGGGTGAGCCGCCGGTGCATCGCGATGGCCCCGCGGTGGAGGGCATCGAGCCGCGCCGCGGCCCGGGCGACCTGCGCCGGGCGCGCGGACAGCACGAACTTCGCCAGCCACGGCGCCGCCCGCGGCAGGTAGCCCAGGGGCAGGTGGAGCGGGCTTTCGGGATCGAGCAGCATGCGCGGCACCGAAGCGATCACCCCGGGCATGGCGAGCGGCGCCACCGACCCCGGGCTGAGCGCGCCGGAGTTCCCGGAACTGCATCCGCTGCCGGGCCGGTCGCGGTCCACCAGCACGACGTCCATGCCGCGCCTGCGCAACCAGAGCGCGATCGCCGTGCCCACCACGCCGCCGCCCACCACCGCCACGTTCCGTCCGCCCATCTGCATTCTCCGAGCCTTGCCGATGCGCGATTCTGCCCGGACCCGGCAGCGCCGACGCCGGCGGGTCAGCCCTCCGGGGCCGCGGCGCGCAGCCGGGCGGGATCGGCCGGCGCGACCGCGTTGCGCCCCTGCAGCTTCGCCCGGTAGAGGGCTTCGTCGGCGGCCTTGAGGATGCGCCCGGGATCGCAGGACGGGCCGGGCACCAGCGATGCGACGCCCACGCTGACCGTCACCCGCCGATGGGCCGACGCCGGGTGCGGGATGGCTGCCGCGTGCACCGCGGCGCGCGCGGCCTCCGCGACGCGCATCGCGCCGTCCGGACCGGTGTCCGGCAGGAGCATGACGAACTCCTCGCCGCCGTACCGGGCGATCGCATCCTCCGGCCCGCGCACCGCCTCGCGCAGGATCCCGGCCACCTGGCGCAGGCACGCGTCGCCGGCGGCATGGCCGTGGTCGTCGTTGTAGCGCTTGAATTCGTCCACGTCGATCATCGCCACCGCGATCGGCCGGCCGTGGCGCTGCGCGGTGCGGAAGTTCCGCCGCAGCCGGGTGTCGAAGTAGCGCCGGTTCGGCACGCCGGTCAGGCCGTCGTTGTAGGCCAGGTGCCTCAGCTTGCGGTTGGCGGCGTCGAGCGCCCGCCGGGCCTCGACCGCCTTCGCCTCGGCCTCTTCCCGCAGGCGCAGCGACGCGACGAGCTGCCGGCCCGCGAGCAGGGCCGCGCCGCACAGGAGGAGGAGGATCGCGCTCAGCGAGAACGCGACCCTGCGCCATTCCCGGAAGGCCTCGTCCTTGCCCATCGCGATCGTCACGACGATCGGATAGTCCTGCGGATGGCTGAAGTTCATCAGCCGCGTCACGCCGTCGTAGGGCGAGCGCTGCTCGCTCAGGCCCGCCGCCTGCGAGGCGGCCATCCGCACCATCGGCGACTCGGAGACCTCCTTGTTGATGAATCCCTCGACATAGGGCTTGCGCAGCATCAGCTTGCCGTGGAGGGTGAGCGACAGCGCGCCCTCCGCGCCCACGTCGATCTTCTCGATCATCCGGCGGAAGTAGTCGAGCCGGACGGTGGCGATGGCCACCCCGATGAAGCGGCCCTGCTCGTCGTTCAGCCGGCGCGACATCGGAATGACCCACTCGCCGGACGACCGGCTGACCACCGGAGAGCTGATCTGGGTGTCGAGGCTCTGCGACTGGCGGTGGTGGATGAAGTAGTCCCGGTCCGCGTTGTTGAACGACTGCAGGCGCTTGGTCTGGGACGAGGCCAGCCAGCGGCCCGCGGCGTCGTAGACAAACAGTCCCTTGATCTGGTCGACCTTGGTGGTCTTGTTGACCAGCGCCGGCCGCAGCCGCTCCATCGCGGCCGGGGTCAGGCCGGAACGCTCGATCTCGAAGACCACGTCGTCCAGCACGTGCTGCACGTCGAGCAGCGACGCATTGACCTGCTGCGACACCGACTGCGAGAGGTTGGCGCTCGCGAAGACCACCTGCCGCCGGGTGTACACCCACGACAGCGCGACGAATCCCAGGTCGAGCGCCAGCAGCACGGCGCAGATGCCGTACACCAGGAGCTTCGTGCGGCGGACCGTGTTCCAGCGTGCGGGCGGCGCGTCGGCGCCGAACGCACCGGCATCCGCCGCGCGCGGGCCCGGGCTCTCGAAGGCCTGCGGCAGGACCGTGTTCTCGAAGTGCGCCATGGGCTAGCGCGCTGCGCAGGCCGCGGCCGGGTGGGTGCGGCTCGCCGCCGACCGGCTCAGAAGGATTCCCAGTCGTCGTCCCCACCGCTCGCGACCGTCGCGGGCCGGGAGGCGCTCGGGGACGCGGGCTTCTTCCGCGCGGTGTCGTCCGGGACGGCTTTGCGCGGGACGATCTTCGCGGGAGCGACCAGGGCGCGGGCGGGAGCCTTCGCGATCGCCGGCACGGGCGGCGGCAGGGAGGATGCCGCCGGATCCGGGAGGGCGCGGCCGGCGGCGGGCAGCTTGAACACGGCCACCGCCCGCACCATGTCGCTGGCCTGTCCGCTCAGGCTCGCCGCCGCGGCCGCCGACTCCTCGACCAGGGCCGCGTTCTGCTGCGTGGCCCGGTCCATCTGCGTGACCGCCTCGCCCACCTGCGCCACCCCCTGGCTCTGCTCCTGGCTGGCCGAGCTGATCTCGCCCACGATGTCGGAAACCCGCTGGATCGCGCCGACGACCTCGGACATGGTGGAGCCCGCGCGATCCACCAGCACCGTGCCCTGCTCGACCCGCGCCACGCTGTCGCCGATCAACGCCTTGATTTCCCGGGCGGCCCCGGCGCTGCGCTGCGCGAGGCTACGCACCTCGCCCGCCACCACCGCGAAGCCCCGGCCCTGCTCGCCCGCGCGCGCCGCCTCCACCGCCGCGTTCAACGCCAGGATGTTCGTCTGGAACGCGATGCCGTCGATGGTGCCGATGATGTCCCCGATGCGCCGTGAGGCCTCGTTGATGCCCTTCATGGTCTCGACCACCTGGCCGACGACTTCGCCGCCCTGCATCGCGACCGCGGACGCCTGGGTGGCGAGCTGGTTGGCCTGGAGCGCGTTGTCGGCGTTCTGCCGCACGGTGGATTTGAGTTCGTCCATCGACGCGGCGGTCTGCTGCAGCGCCGAGGCCTGTTGCTCGGTGCGCGCGGACAGGTCGTTGTTCCCCTGCGCGATCTGGGAACTGGCCGTGGCCACCCCTTCGGCGTTCGCGCGCACGCCGGCCACCACCCGGCCCAGGCTCGCCTGCATCGACCGCAACGCTGTCAGCAGCTCGGCGGTCTCGTCGCGACCCGCGACGACGATCGATTCGCTCAGATCGCCGTCGGCGATGCGCCGGGTGCTCGCGACGCCCTGGCGCAGCGGCAGCACGATGGAGCGCGAGAGCGTGACCGCCAGCGCGGCGCCCAGCAGCAATGCGCCCGTGCCGAAGGCGACGAGGACGATCCGCCCCTGCGAGGCCTCGCGGTCGGCGACGGCCAGGGCCTCTCCGTACAGCTTCCGCTGCCGGTCGCGGAATTTCTCGATATCGCCGATGTAGGCGTCCATCAAAGGCTTGAGCTGGCTGTCGACCTCCGCCTTCACGTCCTCGCCCGCCGCGCGGCGCTTGGCCAGGGCGCTGCGCAGGTCGCGGTAGGCCGAGCGGCTCGCGTCGATCCGGCCGAAGAGTTCCTGGTCCTCCGCGGTGGCGAAGAGTTCCTTGAGGCGGGGAAGGATCTTGGACGAGACCACGGAACTCGCATCGACCTCGCGCTGGAACTCGACCGCGATGTCGGGCGAGCCGAGCAGCGCCGCGCGGCTGCGCACCGCATTCAGCGAGATGGTGTGCAGCCATTCGGACGCGAGCGCGTTCTTCTCCTGCTCGGTGGAGGTGATTCCTTGCAGGTGCGCCGCGAGCGTGCCCAGCCGGGCCACGCCGATGGCGGAGCTGATGGTCATGATCAGCAGGATCAGGCCGAAGGAGAGGGCCAGGCGCTGGCCGATCCGCAGGGTTCGCAAAGCCTTCATCGAGACGTTTCCAGGAGTGGGATGCAGGGGCGCCACTATGGCCTAAATGTTGCCTAATGTTAATAGGTGTTACATACGACGCTGCGACCCGCCGGACTTTTCCCGTGCATCGCCGGAGGACAATGGCGGGACGCACGCAAGACGCCCCCACCGCCCTCTTCCGCCGCATGCTCTTCGCCATCCTGCTCCTGGTCGCGTTCGCCGTCTTCGCGTTCGACAGCCTGATGGTGACCATCGTGCACCGGCAGGCCCTGGGGAAGTTCGCGGTGGTTTCCGACTGGGGACGGATGCTGGCCTTCGAGTCCGCGACCGGCTCCTTCCGGGTGCGCAGCGACCTGCGGAGGCTCGAATACGCCATGAACGGCATCCAGGGCGCGATGGACTTCGCGGAGATCGCCCTGCTGGAGCATGCGGTGATCCCGAAGGACGCGGACCTCGGCCAGTTCCTGCTCGATCCGGGCATGGACGAGCACTGGCGCGACGAACGGGACTCCATCGACTGGCACGTCATCTCCGCAGTGGGCGCCGGCGGAGAGAAGATTCCCCTGTTCCGCAGCGGCCGGTACCACCGGCGCAAACACCTTCACGGCCTCTACACCGAGCTGCAGGTGGGCCTGCTGCAGTCCCTCGGCCTGCTGGTGGATGTGGAGGCGCAGTGCCGGGACATCCTCGAGAGGCTCCGGTCGCGGATGCAGCATCCGCGCATCGTCCACGCGCGGGATTGAACATCCCGGACGCGCGCAACGGCCGGCGCAGCGCGAGCCCGCTGGCCGCCCCCCGGTCCGCGCCGGATCAGACGATCCGGTCCCGGCGCAGCGCCTCGACCGCTTCCGCGTCGAGCTGCAGCAGTTCCTGCAGCACCTCCGCGGTGTGCTCGCCGAGCAGCGGCGCGGCCCGGCCGTAGGCGATCGGCGTGTCCGAGAAACGCACCGGGTTCGCCACCTGCGGCACCGTGCCGGCCTGGGTGTGCGGCAGGTCCATGCGCATGCCGCGGTGCACGATCTGCGGGTCGGCGAAGACTTCGGCGAAACCGTTGATCGGGCCGGTCGGCACGCCGGCCGCGTCGAACGCCGCGTGCCACGCCGTCACCGGCCGGGTCGCCAGCACCTCGGCCAGCAGGGGCACGAGCTGCAGCCGGTGCGCGGCCCGCTGCGGATTGGTCGCGAAGCGTTCGTCCTGCGGCAGATCCGGCAGGCCCAGGACGCGGCAGAAGGCGGCGAACTGCGTGTCGTTGCCGACGGCGACCATCAGCTGGCCGTCGGCGCAGTCGAAGGACTGCCACGGGCAGGTGATCGGCGAGGCATTGCCCAGCCGCGGGGGCTGCTCGCCCGACACCAGGTACATCATCGCCACGTGCGAGATCGCCGCGACCTGCGCGTCGAGCAGCGCGAGGTCGATGTGCTGCCCGGCCCCAGACACCATGTCGCGGTGGCGGAGCGCCGCCAGGATGGCGCTGACCGCGTAGAAGCCGGCGGTGATGTCGCCCACCGCGAAGCCGACCCGCACCGGGCCGCCGCCGGGCTCGCCGTCGGCATGGCCGGTGATGCTCATCAGGCCGCTCATCGACTGGAACAGCGGGTCGTAGCCCGGCAGGTGGCGGTACGGCCCGGTCTGCCCGAAGCCGCTGATCGAGCAGTACACCAGCCGCGGATTCACCGCCGACAGCGCCGCCCAGTCCAGGCCGTAGCGCGCCAGGTCGCCGGCCTTGAAGTTCTCGATCACGATGTCGCACCGCTTCGCCAGGTCGCGGATCAGGGCCTGGCCGGCCGGCTGCGCCATGTCGACGGTGATCGAGCGCTTGCCCCGGTTCATCGCCAGGAAGGACGAGGTCTCGCGCGTCTCCCTGCCGTCGGCGTCCTTCGCGCGCAGGCCCTGGTGGCGCACGTCGTCGCCCTTGCCGGGTCGTTCCACCTTGATGACGTCGGCGCCGAAATCGGCCAGCATCTGGCCGGCCCAGGGCCCGGAGAAGACGCGGCTGAGGTCGAGGACGCGGATGCCGGAGAGACTGCTCATGGTTCGCTTTCGTGTGCAACGGGCGGCGCAATGCGGTGCGCCGGCTTCTCATTCCTCGAGCCGGATGCCCGAGCTGCGGATCGTTTCGCGCCAGCGGGCGTCCTCGGCGGCGACGAACCGGCCGGCGGCAGCGGCGTCCATGGCGCGCATGCCCAGGCCCTGGGCCGCGAAACGGCGCTGCACCTCCGGCGCGGCCAGCGCCCCGGCGAGCGCCGCGGACAGCCGGTCGACCGCCGACCGGGGCGTGCCGGCCGGCGCCGCGAGCACGTACCAGAGTTCCGCCTCGTAGTTCGGATGCCCCTGCTCCGCCACGGTGGGCACCCCGGCGAGCTGCGCTGCGCGGCGGGTCCCGGTGGTCGCGAGGACGCGGAGGGACTTCGCGTCCAGGTGGGGCAGGATCGCGGTCACGGTGATCATCGCCAGGTCGATCTGGCCGCCCATCAGGTCGGTCGCGAGCGGCGCGTCGCCCTTGTAGGGCACGTGCAGCAGGTCCACCCCCGCCGCGCGCTTGAACTGCTCGATCGCGAGCTGCCCCGGGATGCCCGAGGAGCCGATGCTCAGCCGGCCCGGCCGCGACCTGGCGAGGGCGGCCAGCGCGGGCAGGGTCGCCGCCGGCAGCGCCCGGTTCGCGACGATCGCCAGCGGCATGCCTCCCATGTAGCCGACCGCCATCAGGTCCTTCGCGGGGTCGTAGGGCAGCTTGCGGCCCATCGCCGGCAGCAGCACCTGCGGACCGAGGGAGGTCACGCCCAGCGTGTAGCCGTCGGGCTCGGCGTGCGCCACCGCGTTGATGCCGATCGCGCCGCCCCCGCCGGCCCGGTTCTCCACCACGATGCCCTGGCCGAGCGGCGGCTGCAGGGCGTCGGCCAGCACCCGGGCGAGGATGTCGGCGGAGCCTGCGGCAGGAAAGGGCACGACGAGCCGGATCGGACGGTCCGGGTAGCCGGCCGCCCGCGCGCCGGCGAGGGGCAGGCCGGCGAGCGCCGCGCCGCCGGCGGCGCAGAGGCGCCGGAGCGCGCGCCGCCGGGAGGCGGCGGCGAGTGGGTTGGGGGGGCGCATGGCGTGTCTCCGTGAAGGCTGCGGGATCGCTGCGGCGCTTGCCGGCCGCTCGGTCCCCGCAGGGTAGGCGCGGCGCGCCCGGCGGTCCACGCCGCGGGCGGCAAAGCTGCTATGCGTGGCGCGCGCCGGGCGCCTGTCCCAGAATCGGCGCCGGCCCCGCCCGCTCCCGCCCGGACGCACCGCCGCGCTCCGTGCGCTCCCGGCCCGTCCCCCCGCTCCCGTCCTTTCCAAGAGGCACGTCCTGATGCTCACCCTCCAGACCCCCGCCGATTTCCTCGACCTGGTCGGCCAGCCGCTGGGCACCAGCGACTGGATCGCCATCGACCAGGCCCGCATCGACGAATTCGCCCGCGCCACCGGCGACGATTTCTGGATCCACGTGGACGTGGAGCGCGCCGCGCGCGAGATGCCCGGCGGCCGGACCATCGCCCACGGCCTGCTGCTGCTCGGCCTGGTGCCGGTGCTGCAGCGCCAGAATTTCGCCGTCCTCCGGCGCGGCAAGGGCCTCAACTACGGATCGGACCGGGTGCGCTACACCGCGCAGGTGCCGGCCGGCGCGCGGGTCCGGCTGCGCCAGTCGGTCCGGGCGGCCGAGCGGGTCGGCGCCGCGACGCGGCTCACCACCGACTGCGTGATCGAGCTGGACGGCAGCGAACGCCCGGCGGTGGTGGCGGAATTCATCGTCCTGTTCCAGGACCAGGACGGCTGACCGGCGCGCCGGCCGCCGCCGCTCACTGGCGCAGGAAACGGTCCGCGGTGCGCAGCGACAGCGCCATGATGGTCAGCGCCGGATTGGCGATCAGCGCGCTCGGGAACACCGAGTTGTCGCAGATCCAGAGGTTGTCGATGTCGAAGCTCCGGCCGTCCGGATCGACCACCGCCGCCTCCCGGTCGGTGCCCATGCGGCAGGTCCCGATGGTGTGGGCGGTGCGCGGCACCACGATGGTCTCGGCAGCGCCCGCCGCCTCCACGATCCGGCGCATCAGCCCGGTCGCGTGCCGGTCGATCGCCTCCTCGTTCTCGCCGGGGCTGAAGCGCGCCACCGCCTTGGGCATGCCGAAGGCGTCGCGCTCGTCGGACAGCTCCAGCCGGTTGCCTTCCGACGGCAGGCACTCGGCGTTGATGCCGACGCCGGCCATGAATCGGTAGCCGTCCATCGCGTCCACCAGCGCCTGGCCCCACAGCCCGGCGCCCCGGGCGAGCGAGGTCGCCAGCGTCGCCGGCATGGCGCCCAGGCTCTGGATCAGGTAGCCGCCCGCGAAGTCGGCGTCCGCGGGGCGCACCGTGTCCTCGGTCAGCAGCGACGAGGGATAGCCCCGCCAGCTGCGCATCTCCTGGTCGAACCGCCCCCAGACCTGGGTCGCGCCGTGCACCATGAAGTTGCGGCCGACCTGTCCGCTGCCGTTGGCCAGGCCGGTGTGCAGCAGCAGGCGCGGCGTCTCCACCCCCGCCGGCGCAGACGAACAGCGCCGCGCAGCGCTGGCGCCGCTCGACCCCGCCCTGGCGGTAGACCACGCCGGTCACCCGGCCGCCGGCGTCGCGCTCGATGCCGTGGACCCGGCATTCGGGCCGGATCTCCGCCCCGTGCGCCACCGCGAACGGCAGGTAGGTGGTGTCCATGCCGGCCTTCGACGCGTTCCTGCAGCCCTGGTGGCAGGAGCCGCAGTTGACGCAGGCCTGGCGCAGGCCGCCGCCCTCCTGCCGCCAGTCCCGCGACACGAGCGCCGCCGGCGCATCGGCGGTCCGGATCCCCAGGGCATCGCAACCGCGCGCCATCATGTCCGCCGAAGCGTTGCGCTTGGCGGGGGGCAGCGGGTAGCGCCGCTCCGGATCCCAGGGGTAGCGGGCCGGTCCCGAGACGCCGATGAAGCGCTCGACCCGCTCGATGTATCCGGCGAGCTCGGCCGGATCGACCGGCCAGTCGTGCCCCACGCCTTCCCGGCTCCGCAGCCGCAGGTCGCGCGGGTCGGGGCGCGGCGTGAAGGCGCCCCAGTGCAGGGTCGATCCGCCGACGCCGATGCCGCTGTTGTTCGGGCCGAAGGCGGTCGGGGCGTCGCCGCCGCTCAGGCGCTCCTCCATCCAGTTGATGTCGGTGCCCTCGGCCTCGTCGGGGACGTGCTCGTCCGGCGCCCAGTTGCGTCCGGCCTCCAGCGCCACCACCCGCAGGCCGCGCGCGGCGAGCGCCGCGAGCAGCGGCGCGCCTCCGGCGCCGGTGCCCACCACCACCGCGTCCACCACCTCGCCCTCGCCGTGCCGGCGCATCGCATCGAGCTTCATGCCGCCACCTCCACCGCCGGCTCCCAGGATTCCCGCTCCCCCGGCCGCCAGCCGTTCGAAGCCCTGCTTGCGCACGTCGTCCCCGCCGTTGGCGAAACCGTCGAAGCCGATCCGGGCCATGGTCGCGGGATGCGCGACCCAGATCCGGACCAGGTCCGCGCGCAGGTCCTCGAACCATTGCCGCATGCGCCGGCCGGCCGGGTCCGCATCGTCCGGCTCGCCCCGGGCGATCCGGTCCATGCGGAGACGCTGCCCTTCCGCGGGGAGCGCGTCGAAGCCGGCCAGCGCGTCGAGCGCCAGGGCGTAGGCCTCGCGGTCCGGCGGCATGCCTTCGAAGCGCCACCCGTCGCCCCGGCCGGCCGCGAGCTGCGCGTCGACGCGCGCCGCCAGGTCGATGGCCGGGCCGGCCTGCGGCAGCACGCAGGCGGCCACCGCGCGCAGGGTGCGCAGCTGCGCGGCTGTCAGCGCCGCAGGCTGGTAATCGGGCCGGTCCGCCAGCGCCCGGGCCGCCAGGATCGCGCGCATGCGCCGGCTGACGCGCGGCGAAGCGATCAGCCGCGCGAAGGGCGCGGGCACCGCCGGCCCGGTTCCGGCGGTCTCGCGCCAAAACCGCGCGATCGCGTCGGCCACCGCTCGCGGGCGCTCCAGCGGCAGCAGGTGGCCGGCGCCCTCCTCCACCGCCAACGCGGCGCGCGGATAGACCAGCGCGTTCGTCGACCGCTGGCCCGCCTCGCCGAGGTCGCCGTCGGCGCCGCCGGCGACGATGAGCGCCGGCAGGTCCAGCGTGCCGACCTCGGACGACCAATCCTCCTGGCTGCCGCGCTCGAGCCACGCCAGCCAGGCGTGCCGGGAACTGCGCCGCAGGTCGTCGAGGGCGAGCCGGTCGGCCTCGGGCGCGAGCGGGCCGCCCACGTTCGCGTCCACGAAGGTCCGGGCGGCCGCGGCATCGAGCGGTCCGTCCGCGGCCCAGCCCAGCATCGTCCGGCGCCGGTCCTCGTCCATCGGCTCGGGCGACGGCGGCGATCCGGCCAGCAGCACCACCCCGGCCAGCCCGAACAGTCCCCGCCTCGCCGGCCAGGGCACGCGCGGCCACGACCGACGCGACCTTGCCGCCCATGCTGTGGCCGACCAGCATCCAGCGCGTCGCGCCGCTCGCCCGGATGCGGGCGGCGACATGGTCGGCCATGCCGCCGACGGTCAGGTCGGGCGCGTCGGCCGCCTCGCCGAAGCCCGGCAGGTGGATCGGCACGGACTCGAACCCGGCGCCGAGCGCGTCGGCGACGCCTTCCCAGGCCCGTGCGCTGCTGCCCAGCGCGTGAAGCATGAAGAGCACGGGACGGTCATTCATGGATTAATTTCGTGTTCAGAAGACATCGGTGGGAGGCCGAGTAACCGATATCTAGATGTACGTCTCCTGAACAGAAATCGGCCGCGTGCATGCGCCGCAGCCAGCGGTGGAAAAGAGTTACATGTGGCGGGCCTCCCGATTGCCCCCGGAGGCCGCGGCGGCTATTTCGCCAGCGAGCCCATCGACGCCAGCAGCCTCTCCATCCGCCGCCGGTCTTCCTGCACGAAGGCGGTGGTGGCGGCGGGATCGAGCGCCATGCGCTCGGCGCCCTGGGCGAGCAGGAAGCGGGAGAACTCGGGGTCGGCCAGGGTCGCGGCCAGCGCCGCGTGCAGCCGCTCCACGACGGCCGGCGGCGTCCCGCGCGGCGCGGCCAGCGTGTACCAGGTGGACGACTCGGCCTGCGGCACGCCGGCCTCGGCCATCGTGGGGACGCCCGGCAGCAGCGGCGAGCGCTGCTCCGAGGCATAGGCCAGCGCCACCAGCTTCCCGTCCTTGACGAAGGGCAGCACCGCGCCGAGGTTGAGCATGCCCAGCTCCACCTGGCCGCCCACCACGTCCTTGAGCGCCGGCGCCGCGCCGGGATACGGCACATGGGTCATCCGGATGCCGGAGCGCTGCTGGAAGACCACGCCGCCGAGGTGGGTGGCGCCGCCCGCCCCGGCCGAGGCGTAGTTGAGCCCGTCCGGCCGGCGCTGCGCGAGCGCCCGCAGTTCGGCCACCGACCGCACGCCGAGCGAGGGGTTGGCGACCAGCACGTTGGGCTGGTTCGCGACCACGCCCACGAAGGCGAAGTCGGCCACGCCGTCGTAGGGGATCCGCTGCATCAGCGGCGTCACCACGTGGCCGGCCGACGTGCCGATGAGCAGCGTGTAGCCGTCGGGCCTGGCGCGGGCCGCGTAGCCGGTGCCGATGGCGGCCGCGCCGCCGGCGCGGTTGTCGACGATGACCGTCTGGCCCAGCCGCGCTTCCAGCTGGCGGGCGAGCGTGCGGGCCAGCGTGTCCGCCGGGCCGCCGGCGGCGTAGGGGTTGACCAGGGTGATCGGGCCCGCGCCGGGCCAGGCCGGCTGGGCTCCGGCGCCGGGCGCGGTGCCCAGGGCGCAGGCGGCGGCCAGGGCCGCGAGCGCGGTCGCCGCGCCGCGGCGGGTGCTTTGGGGGGCGGGTTGCCGCATGGGGGTGTCTCCGTGGTGGTGTCGGGGTGTGCCGTCCGGCCGGGCCGGACGGCGCGGATGCGGCCGGCCCGCCGCCGGAACGGGCGGCGGGCGCGCCGCGCGGTTCGCGGCGCCTAGCCGGCCGCGCCTTCGCCGCCCGGCGGCTTCTGCAGCATCGGCCGGTGGAAGATCTCGCCCAGGCCGGCGTAGTACGGCCCGCCCAGGCGCGCCACCGGCCGCATGCGCTCCGCGTCCACCCGCCGACCGTCGTAGACCGTCTCGGACAGGTGGAAGGCGAGCACCTCGCCGATGTAGAGCGTGTTGACGCCGCGCCCCAGCGTCACCGCCTGATCGAGCCGGCATTCCATCTGCACCGGCGAGGCGGCGATGCGCGGCGCGCGCACGTGGCGGCTCGGCAGCAGCGCCAGGCCCAGCGCCTCGGCCTCGCTCACTTCGGGCGGGTACTCCCAGGCGCTGCGGTGCATCGCATCCATCGTGTCCTCGGTGGCGACGTTGACCACGAACTCGCGGCTCGCCAGGATGTTGCGTGCGGTGTCCTTGACCGCGCCGTCTCCGGCCCGCAGCGCGATGTTGACCGCCAGCATCGGCGGGCTGGTCGCCACGTAGTTGTAGGAGCTGAAGGGCGCGGCGTTCACCCGGCCCTGCGCGTCCACCGTGGTGATCCAGGCGATCGGCCGGGGGACGACGCAGCCGACCAGCAGGCGGTAGGCGGTCTCGGTGTCGAGCGCGTCCCGGTCGACGCAGGCGAAGGCCGGCGCGCCGGGCCGCGGGGTTTCGGGGGAAGTCGGAAGAGGCATGGCGGGCGTCCGGTGGGTCAGTCGGTGAGCCTGAGGTTGGCGGCCCGCACCACCTTGCCCCACTTCTCGCGCTCGCGGCGCACGAAGTCGGCGGTCTCGCGCGGATCCATCCGGACCGGGACGAGGCCCTGGCCGGCGAACTGGCCCAGCACCGCCGGATCGTCCATCGCGGCGACCAGCACCGCGTTGAGCCGGGCGACGACGGGCTCGGGCGTGCCGGCCGGCGCGATCAGCACGTTCCAGATGGTGGCATCGAAGCCGGGCACGCCGCTCTCGGCCACGGTGGGCACCTGCGGCAGCTGCGCGAAGCGCCGCGCGCCGGTCACCGCCAGCAGGCGCAGGTTGGGGTTCTTCGCCTGCGCGACCGCGCCGGAGCCGGTCAGGACGCCCACGTCCACCTGGCCGCCCAGCACGTCGGTGACCAGCGGCGCGTCGCCGCGGTACGGGACGTGGGTCCCGTCCATGCCGGTCTGGCTCTTGAGGTATTCGTAGGCCAGGTGGCCCGGCGAGCCGTTGCCCGAGGTGCCGTAGGAGAGCCTGCCCGGGTTCGTTTTCGCGTAGGCGACCAGCTCCCGGATGTCGCGCACCGCGAGGCCCGCGCGCACCGCGATCGCGAGGCCGAGCGAGCCCATGTGGCCGACGCAGGCCAAGTCCTTCTCGGCGTCGTAGGGCAGCCGGCGGCCCAGCAGCTCCAGGGTGACCATCGACCCGACGCCGCCCACGCCCAGGGTGTAGCCGTCGGGCGCGGCCTTGGCGACCGCATCGGTGCCGATGGCGCCCGCCGCGCCGGCGCGGTTGTCCACCACCACCGGCTGGTTCGCGAGGCGGGACTGCATCGCCTGGCCGAGCACCCGGCCGGCGACGTCGGTCGATCCGCCCGGCGGGAAGGGCACCACCAGCCGGACGGCCCGGTTCGGGTAAGGCTGCTGCGCCCGTCCGCGCGGCGCGGCGCCGAGGACGGCCAGGGCGCCGGCGCCCGCCAGCAGCCTGCGGCGCGCGACGGCGGGGAGCGCGCGGGGAACGGCGCGGTCGGTGGGTGTCATGGATCCTGCCTCCTGACGATGCGGACGGTGGGGACGGAACGGCGGGACGGGCCGGGCGCCGGTAGCGCGGGCGGGCGTCCCGGACTCAGGCGACGTGGCGTCGCAGGAAGGACAGCACCGTGCGGTTGAAGAACGCGGGCTGCTCCCAGTTGGGGGCGTGCCCCGCCTCGGGCACGACCACCGTCTCGGCCTGCGGGAGGTGGGCGGCCTGCATGCGCAGCAGCGCCGGCGGGGTGTAGAGGTCGCCGTCGCCGGTCATCAGCAGCACCGGATGGCGGATGCTCTCCACCCGCGCCCAGGTCATCGGCACCGGGCGCAGCGGGTCGATGCGCGGCCCGACCCGCGCCTGGCGCGAGAGCGCGACCCAGGCCTCGGTGCCGGCGGGATTCCCGGCGCGGTAGGACGGGTGCAGTTCGCGCACCTCCACCGGCAGGGCGTTGAATTCCTTGGGCCGCAGCCGGGCGTTGGCCTCGGCGTAGGCGCGCTCGGACTCGTCGATGCCCAGGTAGGACGAGACGATCGTCAGGCTGCGCAGCTTCTGCGGATAGGCCAGCGCGAAGTCCAGCGCGTAGAAGGCGCCGAGGGCCACCGCCACCAGGTGGACCGGCCGGCGGATGCCCAGGTGGGCGATCAGCCGGTCGAGGTCCTCGCATGCCACGCCCGGGTCCTGGGGGCTGCCGCCTTCGGACCGGAAGCAGCCCCGGCGCGAATAGCCGATGGCGCGGAAGCCCGCCGCCGCGAACGCCGGCTGCTGGTGGCCCCAGCCGGCGCCGCTCTGGCTGCCGGAATGCAGGAAGACCACCGCCGGCCGTTCGCCGTCCCCGCCCGTGCCTGCCGGGCCGTCCCCGGTGTCCCAGTACCAGAGCTTGGCGCCTCCGCCCACGTCCAGCCAGCCTTCGCGCGCCGGCGCCTGCATCGGCAGCGGCACCGGGGTCCACGCGGGTCCCCGGCCGGCGACGCCGGGCGCCTCCGGGGCGGGCGCCGCGGCGGCGGCGGCCTGCGGCAGGGCCGCGGCGCAGCCGCCCAGCGCGGCGGCCGCGAAGAGCCTGCGGCGGCCCGGTGCATGCGGTGGGGTCATGGTGCGTCTCCTCTCGTTCCTGTGGTGGTTCCGTCCGGTCAGGACGGCAGCTCCAGCACCGCCTTGGCCAGGATGTTGCGCTGGATCTCGTTGCTGCCCGCGAAGATCTTCGCGCCCAGTGCGTTGAAGAGCGGCGCCACCAGGTGCAGGTCGACCTCGTCGGTGACCGCGCGCTCGCGCATGCCGCCGTACTCCGCGCCGGCCTCGATCAGCAGCAGCGCCAGGCGTTCGTAGGTCTCGGTGGACCAGACCTTGAGCATCGATATCGACGGCGGCATCGGCTCGCCGCGCTTGGCGATCGCGGCGAAGCCGGCGTAGGCGGCGCCCAGGTCCAGGGTGTCGAGCAGCAGTTCGGCGAACCGGGCGGCGAAGGCGGCGTCCTCGAACAGGCCCCGCTGCCGGGCGAGTTCCTCGACCGCGCGCAGCGTGTGCTGCGAATGCCGCGGGCTGCCGGTGAACAGCCGCTCGAAGCCCAGCAGCGCCTTCGCCACCGTCCAGCCCTGGTGGAGTTCGCCCACCAGGTTCTCGCGCGGCACCCGCACGTCGTCGAAGAAGACCTCGCAGAACTCCTGTTCGTCGGCGATGTTGCGGATCGGCCGCACGGTGATGCCCGGCGTCTTCAGGTCCACCAGCAGGAAGCTGATGCCGGCCTGCTTCTTCACCGTCTTGTCGGTGCGCACCAGCATGAACATGTGGGTGCCGTCCGCGCCCCAGGTGGTCCAGGTCTTCTGGCCGTTGACGGTGAAATGGTCGCCGTCGAGCACCGCCTCGGTCCGCACCGCGGCCAGGTCCGAACCGGCGCCGGGCTCGGAATAGCCCTGGGTCCAGACATGCTCGCCGGACAGCACCTTGGGCAGGAAGCGGGCGCGCTGCGCGTCGGTGCCGAAGCGCATCAGGATCGGCCCGACCATCACCAGCCCCTGGTCCGGCGGGCGGGCCACGCCCCAGGCCTCGGATTCCTCGATGTAGGCGATCAGCTTGTCCGCCGGCAGCCCCAGGCCGCCGTGCTCGCGCGGCCAGGCGGGGGCCAGCCAGCCCAGGCGCGAGAGCGTCATGTACCAGTCGCGCGACTGCGCCCAGGTCTGGCGGTACGGCAGGTGGCGCCGCGCCTCGGGATAGTGCCGGGCGAAGAGCGCCCGCACCATGCGGCGGAAGTCGGCCTCGGGCATCGCGTCCCAGTCGGCGTCGGTGGGGAAACGGTCGCCTTCCCAGGCCGGGCCGGCGCCGTCGGCGGCCGCGGCCTGCGGCATGGCGGCGGCGCCGAAGCGCCTGCGGTGCGCGGCGGCGTTGCCGCCGCGGGCGGACAGCGCCATCGCGCGACGGAAGTACAGGCCGATGTCGTGCTCGAAGGTGGTGCCGATGGCGCCGTGCAGCTGGATGGCCGCGCGGCACATCTCGGTCGCCGCATGGCCGCAGCGGGCCTGGGCGCGGCTGGCGGCGCGCGCCAGCTCCGCCGGCCCGGCCGCCCGCGCGGCCTGCGCCACGGCGTCCCGGAGGCAGGCCTCGGCCAGCTCGACCTGCATCCAGCCGTCGACCAGCCGGTGCTGCAGCGCCTGGAAGCTGCCGATCGGCCGGCCGAACTGCACCCGGTCGCAGAGGTGCCGCCGGGTGATCTCGAAGGCCCGACGGGCGATGCCGGCGAGTTCGGCGGCCTGCGCGAGGCGGGCATGCTCGTTGGCCCGGCGCAGCGCGTCCTGCGCGACGCCGCCGGCGGCGAGCAGGTCGGACGGCGCGAGCACCGCGCCGTCCAGCACGAGGTCGCACTGCGCGCTGCCGTCCACCGCCAGGCGCTGCGCCGGTGGCCGGGCGAGCGCCGCGGCCGGCAGCCAGGCCAGCGCCGGGGCGCCGTCGAGCCGCAGCCAGACGATCCATCCGTCGGCCCCCGCGGCCGGCTGCACGAAGCGCAGCCGGCCCGACAGCGCCAGCAGATCGCCGTCGCGGCGCAGCGCCTCGGCCTGGGGGGCTTCCACGTCCAGCTGCCCCATCCGCGCCTGCCAGGCGACGCCGGCCACCGTCGCGCCGGCGGCGATGCCGTCCAGCAGCGCCGACCGGCGCGCGCTCCCGGGCAGGTCGGCCAGCAGCCGGGCCGGATGCACGCCGGCATCGACGAAAGGCTCGGGCAGCAGGTGGTAGCCGGCCTGCCCGGCGACGGCGCACGCCTCGGCCAGGCCCAGCCCCAGGCCGCCGTCCGCCTCGGGCACCAGGATGGAGAGCCAGCCCAGTCCGGCGATCTCGCCCCAGTAGCCGCGGTCGAAACCGCCCGGCGCGTCCTGCAGGCGGCGCACGCGCTGGCGCTGGTCGGCGGCGCCGAGGAAATCGGCGGCGCTGTCGCGGAAGGCGGCCAGGGCCGCTTCGTCCAGCGCCGCGGAGGGTGGGTTGCTCGTCATGGCGATGGGTCTCGCGGGATCGGGGTTTGTCTCCTGTGCGCCCGCCGCGGCGGGGGCCAGACTGCGCGGCCATTCTGGGATGGCCCGGCCGATCCGGCCATGCACCCCGGGCGCATACCTGCTATGAGGCCGGCCGCCGGTCCGGCGGGATAATTCCTGACAGGAGACTGAACACACCATGCAGACCGGCAAAGCCACCGACATCCGACTCGACCTCGCCAGCGACCTCACCGTCTGGCGCTCCTTCCTGGCGATCGCCGAACTCGGCAGCCTGACCCGCGCCGCCCTGTTCCTGGACAGCAACCAGTCTCTGCTCAGCCGCCAGATCAACGCGCTGGAACGCCACTGCGGCTGCCGGCTGTTCACCCGCACCGGCCGCGGCGTGGAGCTGTCCGAGACCGGCGCCCGCATCCTCGAGCCGGTGCGGGCCCTGCTGCAGGGCGCGCAGCAGCTGGAGGCCGACATCCGCAGCGACCTGCAGCAGCCCGCCGGCCGGGTGACGCTCGGCCTGCTGCCCTCCATTTCCCCGGCGCTGGTCGGCCAGCTGTTCTCGCACCTGCGGGAGCACCATCCCGCGGTGCACCTCAAGATCCTCGAAGGCTCCAGCGGCCAGGTCGAGGAATGGCTGACCGACGCCCGGGTGGACCTGGCCATCCTCTACCGCTACGCGACCCTGCCGGAGCAGGAGCAGAAGCTCGCCACCGTCGACAGCTATCTGGTCGGCCCGACCGGCGACGCGCGCACCGCCGGCGGCGACATTCCGGTGGCCGCGCTCGACGGCCTGCCCTTCATCCTGCCGAGCGCCCCGAACGGGCTGCGCAACGCGCTCGACGCGGTCGCGCGCCAGGACAAGCTGACGGTGGCGCCGGCGATCGAGGCCGATTCGCTGCCGCTCTTCAAGTCGCTGGCGGCGCAGGAGCGGCTCTACTCGGTGCTGCCGCTGCACGCGGTCTGGCACGAGATCGAGGACGGCCGGCTGCAGGCCGCCAAGATCGCGGACCCGCGGCTGCAGCGCAGCATCACCATGGCCCTGTCCAAGAGCAAGGGGCCGGCGCGGGCGGTGCAGGTGGTGGCCTCGGCGGTCTGCGCCATCGTCGAGGAGCAGGGCCGGCGCGGCATGTGGCACTCCACCGCGCAGGATCCGGCCACGGCCTGATCCCCGGCCCGGTCCCGTTCCGGGCCCGTGCCCCGGAGCGCCGCCGGCCCGCCAGCCATGTCCGGCGCCGCATGCCAGCCTTGCGCCGCGACCGCTGGCCGGTGCCGCGGCGCCGCCGTAGAGTGGCGCGGCCCCTTCCGGCCGCCCGTCGCCGGGCCCGCGACCGCCCTTCCGAGAAAGAGACACCGACACCATGCCACGCCTCTCCCTGCCCTCGCCCGACACCATGACGCCCGAGCAGCTCGCCGTCCACCAGAAGGTGGTTTCCGGCCCGCGCGGCGAAATCAAGGGCCCGCTGCGCGCCGCGCTGCACAACGCGGAGCTGGCCGACCGCTGGCAGGCGCTGGGCGCGCTGCTGCGCTACCGCACCTCGCTCGGCCCGCGCCATTCGGAACTCGCCATCCTGGTGACCGGCCGGCACTGCCGCTCGGCCTTCGAATGGTTCGCCCACCGGCCCGAGGGCGCGAAGGCCGGCCTGTCGGAAGACATCCTGGAGGACCTGCTGGCCCAGCGCACCCCGCGCGGCCTCGACGCCACCGACGAGGCGGTCTACCGCTACGCGCTGGAACTCGTCCGCTCGCATTCGGTCAGCGACCGCACCCATGCCGCGGCGGTCGCCGCGCTGGGCGAGCGGGGCACCGTCGAGCTGACCGCCCTGGTCGGCTACTACACCATGGTGGCGATGACCCTCAACGCCCACGAGATCCCGCTGCCCGACGGCGTGGAGCCGGCCTTCCGGCTGCCGCAGCAGGAAGAGCTGCGGTGAGCGCCCCCGTCCCGGCGCCGGAGGTCCGCGCCGGCTGGGACTGCCACGCCCACGTCTTCGGGCCCTACGCACGCTACCCGCTGACGCCCGAGCGGGCCTACACGCCGCCCGAGGCGCCGCTGCCCGCCTACCGCGCCCACCTCGAGTCGCTCGGCCTGGGACAGGGCGTGCTGGTGCATCCGAGCGCCTACGGCCTCGACCACCGGCTGGTGCGCGACAGCCTGGCCGCCGAGCCCGGCCTGCGCGGCGTGCTGGTGGCGCAGGCCGGCACCCTGCCCTCGCTACGCGGCCTGCGCGATGCCGGCGTGCGGGCCCTGCGCTACAGCGCGCGCGGCGCGGCGGTCAACTTCGTCGGCAGCGCCGGCTTCGAGGAGCTGGAGGCCATGGCCGGCGCGCTGGCCGACGCGGGGCTCCATGCCGAACTCTGGACCGACCGCCACGTCCTGCCCGGCATCGCCGACCGGATCCGCGCGCTGCCGGTGCCGGTGGTGGTCGACCACATGGGCGGCTTCGACCCCGAGGCCGGCATCGACGCGCCGGGCTTCCGCTGCCTGCGTGCGCTGCTGGCGGAGGGCCGCATCTGGGTCAAGCTCTGCGCCTACCGCAACCTGCTGGCGCTGCCGGACCGCGGCCGCTGGGCCGAGGCGCTGGCGCCCTTCCAGCGCGCGCTGCAGCGCGACAACCCGCGGCAGCTGGTCTGGGGCAGCGACTGGCCCTACCTGAACGTGAAGGAAGCGCCGGACGGGGCCTTCCTGCTGGCCCTGCTGCGCGAATCGGCGGGCGAGGACGGCGCGGTCCGGGCCATCCTGGAGGACAACCCGGCGCGGCTCTACGGCTGACGCCCGCGCGGTCCGGGCCGCCGCACGGCCGCGCGCCGCGGCCGCGCTTCCGGTTCAGCCCTCGACCACCCGCGTCGCCGCGAAGGACGGGCGCTCCGACAGCGCCGCGAACCAGCCGGCCAGGGCGGGCGCCTTCTCCCGCCATGCCAGCGCGTCGAAGCGGTAGTCGAGGTAGCCCAGGGCGCAGCCGATGGCGATGGAGCCGACGGACAGCGGCGCCGCGCCGAGCGCGCCGGCCTCGCGCTCCAGCAGGGCCAGGCAGGCCTCGGCCTTGAGGGCGAAGGCGTCGAGCAGCACGGGCAGCGGCACTTCGCGCTCGCGTTCGTTGCGCCAGAGGATCAGCGCATCCAGCAGGCCGGTGCCGAGCGCATGCCAGCGCAGCGCTTGCCAGCGCGCGTCGCCCTCGCGGGGGAACAGCCGGCCGCCGGCCAGCGCGTCCAGGTACTCGCAGATCACCGCCGAATCGAAGAGCGTGCGCCCGTCGTCCAGCACCAGGGTCGGGATCTTCGACAGCGGGTTGTCCGCCATGATCTGCGGATTGGGCTTCTGCATGGCGGCCACGGACCGCACCAGCGTCAGGCGGTCGGCCAGGCCCAGTTCGTGCGCGCAGACCATGACCTTGCGCACGAAGGGCGACTTGGGGGACCAGTGGAGCTTCATCGGATGCCTCTTTCGTTCGGATGGTTCGGGAGAATGCCCGGCGCCGGCGGACCGGCGGGCGCCGCGGCGGGGCCGGCCGCGCCGGGCCCGCTCAGTCGGCCTGCACCTTGGCGGCGCGGACCACGGCCGCCCATTTGCGCCGGTCCTGGGCGATGGTGCGTGCGAATTCCTCCGGCGTGCCGTGCAGCGGCTGGATGCCCAGCGGCCGCAGCGCGGCCTCCATCGCCGGGTCGCGCATCACCCCGTCGAGCTTGCGGTGCAGGTGGCGCACCACCGCGTCGGGCGTGCCCGCCGGCGCCAGCACCCCCAGCCACAGCGACACGTCGTAGTCCGCGAAGCCCGGCGTCTCGGCGAGCGCCGGCACGTCGGGCAGCGCCGGCGCGCGGCCGCGCGAGGTGACCGCCAGCGGACGCAGCCTGCCGGCCTTGACGTAGTCCACGAAGTTGGACGCGGTGTCGAAGGTCAGGTCGATGCGGCCGGCGAGCAGGTCGGGCATGCCGGCCGCGCTGCCCTTGTAGGGCACGTGCTGCATGTCGACGCCGGCGACCGACTTGAACAACTCGCCCGAGAGGTGGCTGCTGGTGCCGTTGCCGGCCGAGCTGAAGCTCAAGCCGCCCGGGCGGCTGCGCGCCAGCGCGACGAGTTCGGCGACGGACTTCGCGGGCAACTGCGGGTTCACCACCAGCAGGTTGGAGGTGACGTGGGTCATTGCCACCGGGCTGAAGCTCGCGACCGGGTCGTACTTGAGGTTGGGGTAGAGGCTGGGGTTGATGGTCAGCACGCCCATGGTCGAGTACAGCAGGGTGTAGCCGTCCTTCGGCGCCGCCGCGACCGCCTCCGCGCCGATGCCGCCGCCCGCGCCCGCCCGGTTGTCGACCACCACCGGCTGGCCGATCGCCTCGGCCAGCTTCTGCGCCATGCCGCGGGCCATCAGGTCGGTGGCGCCGCCGGCCAGGAAGGGCACGACCAGCCGGACCGGCTTGTCGGGATAGCCCCCGGGGCCGTCGCCGGCCCGGGCGGGGAATTGCGCCAGGGCGCCGAGCGCGGCGAGCGCCAGCGCGGCGGTGAATGTGTCGCGTCGCATGGTTCGTCTCCTCGATGGATGTTCTTCCGTCCCGTCCGCGCGCCGGGCGCGCCGCGGGCGCCGCCGCCGGTTCAGATGGCGCCGGCGGCGCGCAGGCCGGCGATGCGGTCCGCGTCGTAGCCCAGCTCGCGCAGCACCTCGTCCGAATGCTCGCCCAGCAGCGGCGGCGGGCGGCGGTAGCGGATCGGCGCATCGGCGAAACGCATCGGGCTGGCCACCTGCGGCACGTCGACGCCCGCCGGGTGCGGCATCGTCATCAGCATGCCGCGGGCCTGCACCTGCGGGTCGGCGAAGACCTCGGGCACGCTGTTGATCGCGCCGCTGGGCACGCCGGCCGCGTCCAGCGCGGCGATCACGTCGGCCCGCGGGCGCGCGGCGAAGGCCTCGCGCAGCAGGGCCGAGAGTTCCGCGATGTTGCGCACCCGCTGGGCGTTGGTGCGGAAGCGCTCGTCCTGCGCCCATTCGGCCCGGCCCAGCACGGCGGCGAGCTTGGCGAACTGGCCGTCGTTGCCGACCACCAGGATCATGTCGCCGTCGGCGCAGGCGAACACGTCCTGCGGCTGGATGTTGGGATGCGCGTTGCCGTTGCGCCGGGGCACCTTGCCCGACACCAGGTGGTTCATCGCCTGGTTGGCGAGGGTGGCGACCTGCACGTCGAGCATGCCGATGTCGATGGCGTCGCCGGCGCCGGTCCGGTCGCGGCGCGCCACGGCGGCCAGCACCGAGACCGCGGTGTACATGCCGGTCATCAGGTCCACGATCGGCACCCCGACCTTCTGCGGTCCGCCGCCGGGCAGGCCGTCGCGCTCGCCGGTCACGCTCATCAGGCCGCCCATCGCCTGGATCAGGAAGTCGTAGGCCGGCTGGTCGCGGCGCGGGCCGGTCTGGCCGAAGCCGGTGACCGAACAGTAGATGAGCCGCGGATTGAGCGCGCGCAGGCTGGCCTGGTCGAGACCGTAGCGCTCCAGGGTGCCGGCCTTGTAATTCTCCAGCACGATGTCGGCGCGCATCGCCAGGTCGCGCACGATCTGCTGGCCCTCGGGGGTGTCGATGCTGACGGTGATCGAGCGCTTGCCCCGGTTGACCGCGAGGTAGTAGCCGGCTTCGCGGGTGTCCTGGCCGGTGGCGTCCTTCAGGAAGGGCGGCCCCCAGGACCGGGTGTCGTCGCCGGCGCCCGGGCGCTCGACCTTGATCACCTCGGCGCCCAGGTCGGCGAGGATCTGGCCGGCCCAGGGCGCGGCGAGGATGCGGCTCAGGTCGAGCACCCGCAGGTGCGACAGCGGCCCGCCGCGCTCGTGGCCGTCTTGGCCGTCGGGGCTGGCGCCCCCGGGGGCGGATGGTGCGCTCATGCGGTCTCCAGGCGTTGTCGTCGTGGTCATCGGTCGTCCGTGTCGCCCGGGGCGGCGCATCCCGCGCGCATCGCGGGGCGCCGTCGGGGCCTGCGGCCGACTGTAGGCAATCGCCGCGCGGCGGCCTATGCGCCTGGCCCGCAAGGCTGGCATGCGCCGGCGCGCATAGCCACCGTCCCGCCTGCCGCGCGGCGCATAGCAGCTTTGCCGGGCGCCGGCTCGCCCGCGGCGCGGCGCGCGCCTAGAGTGGGCGCCGGCCCGTCGCGCCCGCCGCATGCCGCGCGGCGCGGACGGGCTCCCGCATACGAGAACGAGACAGACCCCATGCCCATCCTTCCCGACCGTCCGTTCCCCGGGCACCGGCTCCGGCGCGCCGGCCGCCGCGCGCTGCGGGCCCTGCGCGGCGGCGCCCTCGCCTGCGCGGCCGCCGCGGCGCTGGCCGCGCAGGCTGCCTACCCCGACCGGCCGCTGCGCCTGGTGGTGCCCTTCCCCGCCGGCGGAGCGACCGACCTCATGGCCCGCGCGCTGGCGCAGGAGCTGGGCGCCGCCCTCGGCCAGCCGGTCGTCGTCGACAACCGCGGCGGCGCGGGCGGCGCCATCGGCGCCGAAGCGGTGGCCCGCGCGCCGAAGGACGGCTACACCCTGCTGCTCGGCACCATGGGCACGCAGGCGATCAACCCGGCGCTCTACCCGAAGCTGCGCTACGAGCCGCTGCGCGACTTCGCGCCGGTGTCGCTGACCTACCTCACGCCGCGGGTGCTGGCGGTCTCATCGTCGCTGCCGGTGCGCAGCGTGCAGGACCTGGTGGCGCTGGCGCGCCGGCAGCCCGGCCGCCTGACCTACGGCTCGGCGGGCAACGGCAGCTCCAGCCACCTGGCCGGCGCGCTCTTCGCGCGGACCGCCGGCGTGGAGCTGGTCCACGTGCCCTACAAGGGCAGCGCGCCGCTGCTCAACGACGTGCTGGCCGGCCGGGTCGACATGGCCTTCGATTCCTACGCCATCTACGAGGAGCACGCGAAGGGCGGCCGGGTCCGGGTGCTGGCCAGCACCGGCGCGAAGCGCATGGCCTCGCTGCCGGCCGTGCCGACCGTGGCCGAATCCGGCCTGCCCGGCTACGAGGTGTCGAACTGGCTCGGCCTGCTCGCGCCGGCCGGCACGCCGCCGGACGCGCTGCGCGTCCTGCATGCGGCGACGGTCCGCGCCATGGCCGCGCCGTCGCAGCGCGCGCAGCTCGAACCGCTGGGCATCGAACCGACCTCCTCCAGCCCCGAAGCCTTCGCCGCGCTGATCCGCGACGAGCAGAAGCGCTGGGCCGAGGTCGTCCGCCAGGGCGGTGTCGAGCCCGACTGAAGCGGCGCAGCGACCGCCGCCACCGCTTTCCCCACCGCCACCGCGCTTCCCGCGCAAGCCCCCAGGAACCACCACCATGCAGGAACAGTTCTCCCACCTCGCCGAACTCCGGGTCGAGATCGTCGAATCGCACATCGCGGTGCTCACGCTCGACAGCCCGCCGGTCAACGCGCTGACCCGCCGCCTCAACGACGAGCTGACCTGGGCGCTCGACCGCATATCGGAACTCGACGCCCTGCGGGTCGTGGTGCTGACCGGGGCGGGCAAGGTGTTCTGCGCCGGCGCCGACCTCAAGGGGCGCGCCGAGGTGATCAAGGAGGCGGGCGACCTGCGCGCCCACTCGCGACGCACCCGCGAATGCTTCCACGCGATCCGCGAATGCGCGCAGCCGGTGGTCGTGGCGCTCAACGGCGCGGCGCTGGGCTCGGGGCTCGCGATGGCGGCGTCGAGCGACATCCTGATCGCCTCGGAGCGCGCCACCCTGGGCTTGCCGGAGGTGGATGTCGGCCTGCTCGGCGGCTGCAGCCACGCGATGCGGCTCTTCGGCCACTCCCGGGTGCGGCGGATGATGCTGACCGGCTGGCGGGTGCCGGCCGACGAGCTGCTGCGCACCGGCGTGGTCGAGGCCTGCGTGCCGCACGAGGAGCTGATGCCCGCCGCCCTCGCGATGGCCCGGACCATCGCCGCCAAGAGCCCGGTGTCCACCCGCATGGGCAAGCACACGCTCAACACGCTGGAGGACATGGGCGCGTCCCTGCGCGACGGCTACCGCTACGAGCAGGACATGACGGCCCAGATCGCCAGGACCGCCGACGCCCGGGAGGCGCAGGCCGCCTTCCGGGAAAAGCGCGCGCCGGCCTTCGAAGGCCGGTGAAGCCGGCGACGCCCGCTCAGCCCGCCGTCTTCCGCGCCGCCTTGCGCTCCGCCTGGGCGCGCGCCCGGGCGAGCGTCGCGTGCGCGTGCGCCGTCAGCCGGTCCAGCGCGCTCTCGAGCACCGCACGCTCCTGCGCGTCCAGCACCGACAGCAGCTCCTCGTTGCGCCGCGCCGCTCGCGGGAACACCTTGCGGTAGAGCGCCCGGCCCTCCCGCGTCAGGCTCAGCTGCACCCCGCGGCCGTCGCTCTCGTCAGCGCCGCGGTGCAGCAGCCCCCGCCCGGCCAGCGCCGAGACCGCACGGCTCGCCTGGCTCTTGTCCACGTTGATCTCGCGCGCCAGCCCCTGCAGCGACATCGGCGCGCTCGCCCCCAGCATCCCCAGGATGCGCCATTCCCGCGGGTCGAGCCCGAAGTCGCGCGCGTTGCTCTCCGCCGCCAGCCGGCTCCACGCGCTCGCCAGCATGTTCAGCCGGAAGGACACCAGCTCCTTGAAGTGCCGCGCCGCCGGCGCAGGGCCGGGACCGGCCGGCGGTGCGGGGATGGCGTCGGGGGCGGGAACGGCGACCGCGGCGGTGGCAGTGGCGGCCGTGGCGGCGGGAGTGGCGGGGGCGGCGGTTCGGGGCATGGTGCGGGCAAGTATAGGAACCGGCCGCGCCGTCGGGGAGCCCGCGCGCCGTCCGGTCGGCGCGCCGGCTCAGCGGCGCAGCCGCACCGAGGCGCTGCCGGACGCGACCAACGCGCCCCCCGCGTCGCGCACTTCGCCGCGGCAGAAGGCCAGGGTGCCGGCAGCGTGCTCGACCCAGCCCCGGGCGCTCAGGCTGCCCGAGGCGGGACGCAGGAACTGCACGTGCAGGTCGGTCGTGCCGCCGAGTTCCCGCACGCCCTCGACGGTGCGGCAGGCGTGCGCCATGGCGCTGTCGAGCATGGTGGCCAGCACCCCGCCGTGGACCACCGCGCGGCGGTTGAGCAGTTCGCCGCGCGGCTCCAGCCGCAGCAGCGCGCGGCCGCCCGCGGCGCTCTCGGTGCGCAGGCCGATCCAGTCGGCGAAAGGCGCGGTTTCGGGCAGCGCCGGATCCTCGGGAGGGCGGGCGGGATGCGGCGTCATGGCGATGCGGCGTGCCCGGTGCCGGCCCGGGACTGCGGCGCACGCGCGTCGCCCCCGCCTGCGGCCGCCCCGCGGCCCTCCCGCGCGGCCGTGCCTCCCGATGCGGCGCGCAGCGGATTGAGCCCGCTGCGCGCCACCCGCCCCTCCAGCTCGCGCCCGAGCGCGGCCTCGCAGGCCTCGACCGCCGGCAGCAGCGCGGCGGTGTCGATGCCGGTGCGCACGCCCATGGTTTCGAGCAGGTCGACCAGGTCCTCGGTGCAGACGTTGCCGGTGTGGCCGCCGCCGTACTTGACCTTGGTGGGATGGCCGCCCACCCCGCCGAAGGCGCAGTCGAAGTGCCGCACGCCCGCATCCAGCGCCGCGAGGTAGTTGGCGATGCCAGTGCCGCGGGTGTCGTGGAAATGCGCGATCGGCACCACGTCCGGACAGGCCGCGCGCATGCGCCGGAACAGCTCCGCGGTGCTGCGGGGCGTGGCGGTGCCGGTGGTGTCGCCGAGCGCCACGTGCAGCACGCCCGCGTCGCGGAAGCGGCCCACGTCGGCCAGCACCTCGTCCGGCGCCACCCGGCCCTCGAACGGGCAGCCGAAGGCCATCGAGACGGTGCCCACCATGCGGAACCGGCCGCCGGCGGCCCGCGCCATGGCGCGGATGTTCTCCCACTGCTCCGCGCGGTCGCGCGCGAGGTTCTTGCGCGAATGGCTGTCGGTGGCCGAGACCAGCAGGCTGATCTCGTTGGCGCCGGAGCCGGCGTCGGCGTCGGCCAGGGCGCGCTCCACCGCCCGCGGATTGGCGCAGGTCGCCTTGTAGAACACGCCCGGTCGCCGCGGCAGCCCGCGCAGCAGTTCGCTCGCGTCGGCGAACTGCGGCACCACCTTGGGATTGGAGTAGGAGGTCGCCTCGATGCGGGCGAAGCCCATCGCCGCGAAGCGGTCGATCAGCGCGACCTTGTCCGCGGTGGAGAGCTGCGCGGTCTCGTGCTGCAGGCCGTCGCGTGCGAAGCATTCGCACAGGACGACTTCGCGGCCGTCGTCCTCGCGCGAGGCCGGGGGAACGGGAACGTCGTGGGTCATGAGGGGGCCACCGTGTCGGGTCGGATGTTCCAGAGCCGGACCGCATGGTCGCGGAGCTTGTTCTTCTGCACCTTGCTGCTGCCGGTCATGCCGATGTGCTCGAAGGTGTCGACCAGGTCCAGGTAGCGCGGCACCTTGAAGTTGGCGCAGCGCGCGCGGCACCAGGCGACCAGCTCGTCGGCCCCCGCCGCATGGCCGGCCTTGAGCAGCACGAAGGCGCCGGCCACCTCGCCCAGCCGGGCGTCGGGCACGCCGACCACCTGCGCCTGCTGGACCGCCGGGTGGGCATGCAGCACCTCCTCGACCTCGGCCGGCGCGACGTTCTCGCCGCCGACGCGGAACATGTCCTTGAGCCGGCCGATCATGCGCATCCGTCCGTCGGCCCGCTGCTCGCCCAGGTCGCCGGTGCGCAGCCAGCCGTCGGCGGTGAAGGCCTTGGCGGTGGCCTCGGGCATGCCGTAGTAGCCGCGCATCACGTTCCAGCCGCGGACCTGAATCTCGCCCTGGCCGGCGCCCGGCGCCACCGCCGCGCCGCTGCCGGGGTCGGCGAGGCGCACCTCGACGCCCGGGTGCGGCAGCATGAAGCCGTCGCGCCGCAGCACGAAATCGTCGCCGCGGTCGCTCAGCAGCACGTTGGGCGCGGCTTCCGACTGGCCGTAGGCGTTGCAGACCTCCCGCGCCTGCAGCACGTCGTGGATCTTCTGCATCACTTCCGGCCCCGCCGCCGCCCAGCCGCCGCGCAGGCGCAGGCGGCCCGCGTCGAAGTCCGGATGGCCCATCAGCATCAGGAAGATGGTGTCGTTGCCCGAGGTCAGGGTGCAGCGCTCGTCCTCCAGCATCGCCAGCGCCCGGCCCACGTCGAAACGGGCCATGCTCAGCAGGCAACAGCCGGCGCACAGCGCGACCAGCACCGACAGCGTGCTGCCGGCGACGTGGAAGAACGGCCGGATGCTGAAGTAGCGGTCCTCCGGGCCCGCCCCCATGCGGCGCGCGACTGCGGCGGCGTCCCCCAGCATGTTGGCGTGGCTCAGCATCACGCCCTTCGGGAAGGAGGTGGTGCCCGAGGTGTACTGGATGAGCAGCACGTCGTCGGGACGGACGGCCTCGGCCGCGCGGCGCAACGCCTCGTCCGGCACGGCGTCGCCCGCGGCCACGAACGCGGCCCAGCCGATGGCGCCGCTGGACGCACCGGCGTCGCCGACGGTGACGACGGTGCGCAGCCGCGGCAGCGCCGCGCCGGGCAGGCCGCCGTCGACGGCCGGCTCGATCTCGCGCAGCAGGCCGGTGAAGTCGATGCCCAGGAAGCGGTCGGCATGGACCAGCAGTTTCACGTCCGCCTGCTTCAGGCAGAACAGCAGCTCGTCGGCCTTGAACCGGGTGTTGACCGGCACCGTCACCGCCCCAATCGATGCGCAGGCGAAGAAAGCCTCGATCCAGAGCGCGGAGTTGCCCAGCATCAGCCCGACGTGGTCGCCCCGGCGGATGCCCGCCGCGTGCAGCGCCGCCGCGATCCGCTGGCTCCCGGCCCGCAGCTCCGCCCAGCTGCGGCGTTCCTCGGGCGCGACGAAGGCCTCGGCGGCGCCGCGGGCGCCGGCCGTGGCGGCCAGCACCTCGGCGAGCGTGGCCGGCACCGGCACGCCGGCGTCATCGAGCAGCCGCATCGCCGCCCTCCTTCCGGCCGAATCCGGCGATGGCCTGCCGCCAGTCGCTGCGCCGGAGGTTCTCCTGGATCGCCAGCAGCTCGACCGCCATCGCGCCCTCGCGGGTGGTGTCCAGCCCGTCCTCGATGCTGCGCTTGGTCAGGCGCACCGTCACCGGGTCGGCGGCGGCGATGCGCCCGGCGACCTCGGCGACGCGGGCCTCGAAGTCCTCCGCCGCGTGGATCTGGTTGACCAGGCCGAGCCGCTGCGCCTCCCGCGCGTCGACCGCCCGGCCGGTGAACAGCAGCTCCTTGGCCATCCGGCGGCCGACGATGCGCGGCAGGCGCTGGGTGGCGCCGACGGTGCCCCAGCCGACCTCCGGGTACTTGAAGGACGCCTCCTCGGACGCCAGCACGAAATCGCAGGCGGCGGCGATCTCGCAGCCCGAGCCGTAGGCGGGGCCGTGCACCGCCGCGACGACCGGCTTGGCCAGGGCCTCCAGCGCCGCGTAGGCGGTGAAGCCCTCCACCCGGCGCGCGACCATCTCGGCGGCGCTCATGCCCTGGCGCTCCTTGAGGTCAGCGCCGGCGCAGAAGGCGGCGCCTTCGCCGCGCACCAGCACCACCCGGACCGCGTCCTCGGCGTCCAGCGCCGCGCAGGCGGCGGTGAGTTCGCGGCACATGGCCAGGTTGAGCGCGTTGCGGCTGGCCGGCCGGGCCAGCCAGAGCGTGGCGACGGCGTCCTGCAGCGCGATGCGCAGCGTCTCGAATGCGGGAAATCCTTGCATGGTGCGTGTGTCCTCGGTCTGGGAATGCGTGCGGGGCGCGGTTCAGTCCTGCAGCTTCATGCCGGTGGCCTGCACCAGCTCGGCGAGCCGCCTGCCGTCGGCCCGGATGAACTCGGTCGCCTGCCCGCGCATCTGGGGCATGACCTCGGCGTTCTGGCCGGCCAGGATCTTCCGGAATTCCGTGCCGGCCTGCACCGCCTGCAGCGCCTTGGCGAGGCGTTCGACCACCGCGGGAGGCGTCTTCGCCGGCACCGCCAGGCTGTACCAGCTGCCCATCTCCAGGCGGGGCAGGCCCGCCTCGGCGAAGGTGGGAACCTCGGGCAGGTCCGGCGAACGGCGGGCGCCGCCGTAGGCCAGCGCGCGCAGGCGGTTCGTCTTGACGAAGGGCAGCACCGCCGAGACGTTGAGGAAGCCGACCGGGACCGTGCCCGCGACCATGTCCGTGGCCGCCGGCGCCGCGCCCTTGTAGGGCACGTGCAGCATCTGGACCCCGGCCGCGGCCTTGAACATCTCGGCGCCGATGTGCGGCGAGCTGCCGAGGCCGGCCGATGCGTAGCTCAGCCTGCCGGGCTGCGACTTCGCCAGTGCGATGAATTCCTGCAGGCTCTGCGCCGGGACCGACGGATGCACCGTCAGCACGTTGGGCACGTTGGCCACCATGCCGACGAACTCGAAATCCGCGATGCCGTCGTACGGCACCTTGGTCGCCGCGGGCGTCACCGTGTGCGCCGCTGCGGTCCCGATCAACAGGGTGTAGCCGTCGGGCGGCGCCTTGGCGACGTAGGCGGCGCCGATGGAGGCGCCGCCGCCGGCCTTGTTCTCGACGATCACCGACTGGCCAAGGGCGTCGCCCAGGCCCTTGGCGAGCGCCCGCCCGAGCAGGTCGGCCGGGCCGCCGACGGCGTAGGGATTGACCAGGGTGACCGGCCGGGAGGGATAGGCGTCCTGCGCCGCCGCGAAGGGCGCGGCGCAGGCCAGGGGCGCCAGCGCCAGGGCGCGGAGCAGGGTTCGGCGGATGGTGGGCATGTCGTGTGTCTCCGTTCGTTGTCGTTCGTCGCGGGATCGGTCGATCGCCGATTCCCGTCCGTGCGCGGGCGCCGGGTCGCCCGGCTCAGATCGCGCCTTCGCCGCGCAGCGCGGCCAGCGCCCCGTCGTCCAGGCCCAGCTTTTCGCGTAGCACCTCGTCGGTGTGCTCGCCCAGCAGCGGCGGCCGGCCGGCCACCGGGTCGTCCAGGCCGTCGAAGCGCAGCGGCACCCGCATGCCGCGGAAACTGCCGAGCTCCGGATGCGGGAACTCGACCACCATGCCGCGCGCGGCGACATGGGGATCGGCCATCACCTCGTCCACCTGCAGGATCGGGCCCGCAGGCACGCCGACGGCGTCGCAGCGGCGGCACAGCTCGTCGCGGTCCAGCCGGCCGATGGCCGCCTGCAGCCCGGCCATGACCTCCGCGCGGCGGGCCAGCCGGTCGGCGTTGCGGGCCAGCGCCGGATCCGCGGCCCAGGCTTCGAGCCCGAGCAGGTTGCACAGCGGCGCCCAGTGCTGGTCGCTGCCGGTGATCTGCACCCAGCGGCCGTCGGCGCAGACGAAGGCGGCCGAGGGGATGCGGCCCGGATGCTCGGTGCCCAGGCGCGCCGGCACCTCGCCCAGCGCGAACCAGCGGGCCGCCGCCAGCGACAGCAGGCCGACCTGCCCGTCGAACATCGAGAAGTCGACATGGCTGCCGGCGCCGGTCTTCTCGCGCCCGGCCAGGGCCGAGAGGATGGCGATCGCCACCCAGAGCCCCGAGGTCAGGTCGGCGACCGGCAGCCCCGGCTTGACCGGACCGCCGCCGCGCTCGCCGGTCAGGCTCATCAGCCCGGCCATCGCCTGGAAGACGGTGTCGTAGCCCTTGCGCTTGCGGTAGGGGCCGGTCTCGCCGAAGCCGGTGCAGCTGACGTGCACCAGGCGCGGGTTGTCGGCGCGCAGGGCGGCCTGGCCGAGGCCGTACTTCTCGAGCGTGCCGACCGGGAAGTTCTCCAGCAGCACGTCCGCGCCGGCGGCCAGGCGGCGCATCAGGTCCTGGCCCCGCGGCGACCGCAGGTTGACGGTGACCGAACGCTTGCTGCGGTTGAAGGCCATGTAGTATGCCGAGACCGCCGCGGCCTGCGCGCCGTCCGCGCCGGCGCCATCGCCGCGCGCGAAGGGTTCGAAGCCGCGGGTCTCGTCGCCGGCGCCGGGCTGCTCCACCTTGACGACCTCCGCGCCCAGCTCCGCCAGGATCATGGACGCGAACGGGCAGGCCAGGACCCGCGAGAGGTCGAGAATGACGATGCCTTCGAGCGGTCGCATCGGCCTACTCCGCCCGGGCCTTGCGGAAGCCGCGCATCATCACGTTGGCGTCCCGCCCGACCTCCAGCGCCTGCGCGAGGCCGAGGTCGGCGGCCCGGTGGAAGCTGCGCTTGGTGGTCGCCATCGCCAGCGGGTTCCAGCCGGCGACCGTTTCGGCCAGGCGCAGCGCGGTGTCCAGCACCTCGGCGTCGGGCACCACCCGGTTGCACAGGCCGAGGGCCCGGGCGCCGGCGCCGTCCAGCGGCTCGGCCAGCGCCACCAGCTCGAAGGCCTGCTTGCGCCCCACCTGCCGCACCAGGTTGGCCATCACCACCGCCGCCACGATGCCGTGCCTGAGTTCCGGATAGCCGAAGCGCGCCGTCTCGGACATCACGCACAGGTCGCAGGCGATGGCCAGGCCGGCGCCGCCGCCCAGGGCATTGCCGCGCACCGCCGAGACGACCGGCTTGCCCATCTGCGAGAAAACCAGGTGGAGCGCGGTGGTGAGGTCGGCGCGGGCGGTGACCGCTTGCGGGTCCTCCGGCACCAGCGCCGAGAACTCGCCGGTGTCGGCGCCGGCGCAGAAGGACTTGCCGGCGCCGGTCAGCACCACCGCCCGGACCGCCGGGTCCGCGTCGGCGGCGCGCAGGGCGTCGAGCAGCGCGCGGGTCAGCGCGGTGTTGAGCGCGTTGTGCTTCTCGGGGCGGTCGAGCGTGAGGATGCGGACGGCGCCGCGGTCGTCGACGAGCAGGTGCGGGAATGCTGTCATGGGTCGGTTTCGGCTGGATCGGTTCGGATGACGGTGGGTTGCGTTTGCGGCGGGCCCTGGGAGGGTGAAGGAATCGGGGTGAGTACGGCCGCCCGGGCGTTCAGGCGGGGGCGGGCTGCATCGACCGCAGCCGCCCGGCCGCCTCGTCCAGTTCGCGGACCAGCTGCGCCACCACCGCGGCCGCGGGTTCGATGCGGGAGACGAGCCCGGCGGACTGGCCCAGCTCGACCTTGCCCCATTCGACGTCGCCGTCCAGCGCGGCCTGGCGCAGCGTGCTGCGCTTGAACAGCGCCTCGTATTCGTCCTGCGGCATCCGGTCGCGCTCCGCGTCGGCGATGGCCCGGGCGAAGGCGTTGCGCGTGCCGCGCACCGGCAGGCTGCGCCGGCCGACCAGCACCGTGTCGTGCACCTCGGCCGCGAGCACCGCCGCCTTGTAGTTGGCGTGCACCGCGGCCTCCTCGGTGAGCAGGAAGCGGGTGCCGAGCTGCACCGCGTCCGCGCCGAGGGCGAGCAGCGCGGCGATGCCCCAGCCGTCGGCGACGCCGCCCGCGGCGATCACCGGGACGGGGATGTCCTGCAGCACCCGCCGCACCGCGACCAGGGTGCTGACCTCGCTGGCCGGCGGATGGCCTCCCGCCTCCCCGCCCACCACCACCAGCGCATCGACGCCGGCGTCGGCCGCCTTGCGGGCGTGCTCCAGCGTCGAGACCACCTGGATCCAGACCGCGCCGTAGTCGCGGAAGCGCGGCAGGTGGGCCCGGGGCCCGCCCTGGGATGCGATGACCACCGGCACCCGGCGCGTCGCCATCGCGTCCAGGACTTCCGCGGCCTGCGGGCGGTAGAGCGGGATGTTCACCGCGTACGGCCGGTCGGTGGCGCCGGCCAGCTCGTCGAGCGTGCTCCCGAAATCCTCCAGCCGCATCGGACCCGCCGCCAGCACGCCCAGCGCGCCGGCATTGGAGACCGCCGCCGGCAGCGCCGCGGTGGACGATGCCCAGCTCATGCCCGCCTGCACGATCGGGTGCCGGATGCCGAGCAGGCGGGTGATGCGGGTCTCCATGAAGCGCTCCAATTCTTTCAACTAGTTGAAAATTTAAACTAGTTTGGACGGCTGCGCAATGCTGCTTTCCTCGATTCGTACGCGACGGAACGCAAGACTCTCCCTCTGGAAAAACGTCCTATAGTTTACTTAATCAACTGGATAGTGGACTTTTTCAACGTCTTAGAGACAGCCCCGGAACTCTGATCCGGCGATCCGGGGGTGATGCCGCCCCGCGGCCGCCGACCTACCCGGCGGGCGGCCTGGAGCGCGCCGCGCGGACGCGGCGCCCGGGCGCCGGGCGCGGACGGGTCCGCGGCGGACGACGGCGCGGCGGAGGACATCGGAGGCCGGCCGGGGCGCGGCGGACAGACGCAGGCACGGCCCGGCCGTCGCCGCACCGCGGCTGCACGGGAACGCGCCGGCGGACCGCAGGGATGCGTGCCCGCGCCCTGCGCCTCGCGTTCAGGGCGCCGGGCAGGCGCCGTCGAGGCCCGCCATGCCGGCGAGCTTCTGCAGGCGCGAGCGCTGGTCCAGGCAGGCCTGGCGCTGCGCTTCCGCGGCCTTCCGCTGGGCGAGGCGGGTGGCCTGCTCGCGCTCGGCCTGCAGTTGCGCGACGCGCTCGCGGATCCGCGGCATGGCCGCCAGGGCGGCTTTCTCGCCCTCCAGGATGGCGCTGGCGCGCTGCGCAAAATCGGCGGGGCCGATGTCGAGCACCTGCGGACGGATCACCACGTCGGCGCGCGCCAGCTCGGCCTGCCCGAGCTTCTGGCCCATGATCGCGATCGACTGGCCGAGGGTGCCCAGCATGCCGGTCGGCGCCTGGCCGCGCGCCTTGCTGGAGATGTCCACCGCGACCACGATGTCGGCGCCCAGCTGGCGCGCCGCATCGACCGGCACCGGGCTCACCACGCCGCCGTCCACGAAATGGTGCTTGCCGATGGCCACCGGCTGGAACACTCCCGGCACGCTGCTGGACGCGCGCACCGCCTGCCCCGTGTTGCCGCGCGAGAACACCGTGCGTTCCCCGTCCTCCAGACGGGTCGCCACCGCCACGAAGGGCTTGGCCAGGCGTTCCAGGGGCTGGCGGCGGACCTGCTCGTTCACGTAGTCTTCCAGCTTCTGCCCCAGCACCAGCCCGCCGGAGGACAGCTGCAGGTCGCGGATCTTGGCCTCGTCGAGCGCCACCGCCTTCTCCTGCAGCTCGAAGGCGTTCATCCCGCTGGCGTACAGGGCGCCCACCACGCTGCCCGCGCTGGTGCCGGCAACCACCGCCGGCGCGAAGCCGTTGGCCTCCAGCATCTTGATGGCGCCGATGTGCGCGAACCCCTTGGCCGCGCCCCCGCCGAGGGCGATGCCGATGCGGATCGGCGGCGCGGAGGCCCCGACGGGACCCGCGGCGACCGGCGCGACCGCACCGCCCGCCGCGGATCCGGGCGAGGCGCCGGACGGCGGCGCGCTGCCGCAGGCCGCGACCGCCGCGACGGCGATGGCGCCCAGGGGTCGGCGCAGCGCGCGCAGGGCGGAGGCGGCGAAGGAAATGGTGGAGGCGGCGGAGGCGGTGGGGGCGGTGGGGTGCATGCCGGGGAAAAAGGTTGGCGCGGCCGGAGCCGGCGGGGTGCGGAGATCGTCGCGCGGTCGACGCCCGGGCGAGACGGTCCGAGCGTAATGCCGCCGGTGCCCGCAGCCTGCCGCACGATGAACCGCCGTCGCCGCGCATGCGGCGCGGACGCGCACTGCATGGAGCCGCGCGGAGCGGAAAAGTTCGGCGCCCCCGCCCCCGCCCCCGCCCCCGCCCCCGCCCTCGCGTCCGCCCGCCTTCCGCGCCGCCCGGCCGGCCTCAGCCGCCGGCGGTGACGCCGGCCTGCTTGGCGACCGCCTGCCAGCGCGCCATCTCGTCCGACAGGAATTTCGAGAAGGCCTGCGGACCCGGCGGCAGCGGATCGATGTACGCGCCGACGAACCGTGCCTGCACCTCGGGCGCGGCGATCGCCTGCCCGAAGGCGGCGTCGATCCGCTGCAGGACGGCGGGCGGCGTCCGCGCCGGCGCCAGCACGCCGTACCAGGCGCTCCCCAGGATGCCCGGCACGCTTTCGGCGAAGGTCTGCACCTGCGGCAGCCGGGGGTGGCGCGACGGGCTGGCGACGGCCAGGATCCTCAGGCGCTTCGCGTCGACGTGCGGCATGCACGCCGGCATGGAATTGACCACCAGCGGGATCTGCCCCGCGACCGCGTCCCCGAGGGCGGCGCCGCCGCCCTTGTAAGGCACGTGCACCAGGTCCATGCCGGTCCGGGACTTGAGGCTCTCCAGCAGCAGGTGGGCGACCGATCCCGGCCCCGAGGTACCGACGCCGGCGCCGCGCACCCGGTCGCGCGGCAGCGCCAGCATCTGCTGGAGCGAGCCCGCCTCGAACGCAGGGTGGGCCACCAGCAGCTGGGGCGAGGATCCGACGAGCGTGATCGGCGCGAAATCCTTCACCGCGTCGTGCGTCATCCGCGGCTGCACCGCCGGATTGGTGGCGAAGGCGGTGTCGGCCAGGAGGAGCGTGTGGCCGTCCGCAGGCGCCTTGGCCACCAGGTCCGTCCCGATCATGCCGTTCGCGCCCGCCTTGTTGTCCACGACGACGGTCCAGCCGGATGCATCGGCCAGGCGCTGCGCGAGCGCGCGCGCCACCATGTCGGCGCCGCCGCCGGGCGCGTAGGGCACCACCAGGCGGATCGGCCGGGACGGGAAGGCGTCGGCGAATGCCTTGCCGCCCATGCCGCAGGCGGCCAGGGACGCGGCGAATGCGCCGAAGTTGCGACGGGTGTACGAGGCCATCTTCGAGACTCCTGCATGCGGGGGTTGTGGATCGGGAGGAAGCAAGGGCCGCTCCGCCGGCCCCGCGGGCGGGATGGGGCCCGGCGGCCGGGCTTCGGGTCGCGGGGGCGTCACAGGTGCACGTATTCGCGCTGGACCGACGGGCCGATCTCCAGCGCCAGGTCGATCACCCGCGCCGCCCCCTGGAAGGCGCATGCCTCCTCGGGCGGAATCGCGGCGTCGCCCTGCCGGCCGACGAGGACCACCTCGTCGCCGACCTGCGCGCCGGGCACGCGGTCGAGGTCGATGCGGGTGTATTCGAGCGCGGGCCGACCGACCAGCGGAACGCGCTGCCCGCGCACCAGCACGCCGCCCGCGTGCACCCGGTGCATGCCGTCCGCGTAGCCGATGGGCAAGATGCCGATCCGCATGCCGGCGCGCATCGGGAATGGCGCCTGCCCGAAGTGCTCCGTGCGCTCGACGGTGCGGACCGCGAGCAGGCAGGTGCGCAGCTGGGAGAAGGCCTGGGCGGTGCCGCCCGATAGGGACGAGAAGAGCGCCTGGCCGGGATCGGCCGCGCCCATGGCCATGGATGCTCCGCCGACCTTGAGCGCCTTGGAGCTGGCCATCCCGAACCAGGGGACATCGATCCCGCCGGCCGCGAGCGCCTGGTGCAGGCGCGCGAACCGCGCGTGCTGCCATTCCATGCATTCGCGCGCGCCCTCGCCTTCGTCGTGCCGCACGTTCGGGTGCGCATGGACGGCGTGGAGCCGCATCCGGGGATGCGCGTGCACCCGGCGGATGAAATCCTCGGCCCGGGACATGGGCACGCCGAGGCGTTCCGGTCCGATGTCCACCTTGACCGCGACGCGCAGCGGCGCCCGCAGGTGCCGCGCGAAGCCGGCGAACGAAGCCTCGTCGTGCAGCGAGGGCATGAGCGCGTACTGCTCGTGCAGCGCGACGCTTTCCGCATCGGCGATCACGCCGGCGTACACCAGGATAGGCACCTCGATGCCCGCCCGGCGCAGGCAGACGGCGTCCTTCGGGTTCGACAGGGACAGCGCATCGGCCCCGTTCTGCAGCACCGTGAGCGCCACGGGAAGCACGCCGTAGCCGTAGCCGTTGGCCTTCAAGGTGGCGATGAAGGGACGGCCCGGACCGATCAGGGCGCGCAGCTCGCGGGTGCAGTCCGCCACCGCGTTCAGGTCGATCCGGAAGACGTTCGGTCGTTTCAGCATGGCGCGACTGTCGTCGCGCGCCGCCGCGGCCGCAAACGATGAATTCCGGCCCAAGCCATGATTTAAAGTCATGGCATGACCCGCCGCCCCCACCGCGACATGCTGCCCCCGCTGCTGGCGGTGCGCGCCTTCGAGGCCGCCGCCCGCCGCGCCAGCTTTTCCCTCGCGGCCGAAGACCTGCACGTGACCCAGAGCGCGGTTAGCCGGCAGGTGCGCCTGCTGGAGGCATTCCTGGGCCGGCGCCTGTTCGTGCGGCTGGCGCGCGGCGTGCGCCTGACGCCCGCGGGCGCGGCGTTCCACGCGGCCGCGCAGCGCAGCCTGGACATCCTGGAGGAAGCGGCCCGCTGCGGCGCGCCGGCCGGCCCCCGCACCCTGCGGATCAGCATCACCCAGTCGCTCGCGCACACGTACGTGATGCCGCGCCTGCCCGACTTCGCCGCGCGGCGGCCCGACATCGAGGTCCGCGTGCTGACGTCGACCGCGCCCGCGGACTTCCAGCGCGACGACATCGACGCGGCGATCCGGCTCGGCCCGCTCCCCGGCAAGCGCTACCAGAAGCTCCAGCCGCGCGTCCCGCACGAGCTCGCGCTGCGATGGAACGGCATCGTCGCGCTCCCGCTCTGGCAGGAAGTGCTCACCCCGGTGCTCAGCCGCGAGCTGGCCGCGCCGGACGCCATCCGCTCGCCGCGTGACCTCTGCCGCTATCCGCTGCTCTCGCTGGCCCCGCGCCCGAGCGCCTGGAGCGACTGGTTCCGTACGCGCGGCGAGTCGTTGCCGCCGGACGCGGCGACCCGCGATTTCGGCCACTTCTTCATGACGCTGGACGCCGCCCGGGCCGGGCACGGCGTGGCGCTGGTCCCCACCCTGTTCCTGCGCGGCCTGGCGCCGGATGGGGCGCTGTTCTGCCCGTTCGCGTCCACCGTGCCGAGCGCCGGCGAGTACTACTTCCTCTGCCGCGAGGAAGCCGCATCCGACGGCCCGGTCGCAGCGTTCGCGGAGTGGCTGGCGGAAGACGCCGCAGCCTTCGGCCGCCCGGATGGTGACCCGGCGTGAAACCTCTCGCGACCGCTACAGCGCCCAGGCGAAGACCACCAGCAGCAGGAACACGGTCTCGCCCGCGAGCATCGCCACCGGACGCCAGCCGAGCTTCAGCAGGTCGGCGAAGTTGGTCTTGATGCCCGCCGCGCCGATGGCCGCGACCAGCAGCCAGCGCGAGGTCTCGCCCGCGGCCGCCGCGGTCCGGGGCCCGATGACGCCGGTGGACGTGAGGACCACGAAGAACAGGAACCACAGCAGGAAGGGCGGCACCGCCGGGATGCGCGATCCCAGCGGCGCGCCCGCCCTGCCTCGGTGGAGCAGCGCGATCGCCGCCACGATCGGCACCAGCAGCGCCACGCGGAACAGCTTGACGATGGTGGCCGTCTCGCCCGCCTCCGGCCCGAGGATCAGGCCGGCCGCGACCACCTGGGCGATGTCGTGGATGGTGCCGCCCAGCACGATCCCCGCGACCCGGGGCGAGGCGCCCGCGAGGTTCAGCAGCAGCGGATAGAGCACCATCGCGACCGTCGACAGCAGCGTCACCCCGACCACCGCGAGCAGCGTGAAACGCTCGTTCTCCTTGGTGGGCGGCAGCGCCGCGGCGACCGCCAGGGCCGCGGACGCGCCGCAGATGCCGACCGCGCATCCCGACACCAGCCCCTCCGCGCGCGGGCGCCGCATCAGCGCCGCGAGGAGCAGGCCGAAGGCGATGGTCGCCAGCACCGAACCTGCCACCCCCGTCGCGGTGCCCCATCCGAGGCCGGTGACCTGGCCGACGGTGATCCGCGCGCCCAGCAACGCCACGCCGCAGCGCAGTCCGGTGCGGGCGAAGGCGGTCACGCCGGGGCGGACGCGCTCCACCTCGGCGAGGAAATTGCACGCCAGCCCGATCAGCAGCGCGTAGAGAAGTTGCGGCCCGCCGTAGTGCTCCGCCACGAAGGTCGCGGCGAGCGCGACGACCGCGCAGACGAGGACGCCGGGCCAGGTGCAGGCGACGTGCCGCATGGCGGGGCCGAAGCCGCGCCACGGCCGGCAAAAGGGTGCATATGACTTCATCGACTATGAGAATAAGGAATTCTCATAAGCGGAAAAATCCGATAATTCAGGTCATGGTGAACGAAAAAACCGGTCAGTCGGCCAGCCGCTCGCGCCTCACGCTGCGGCAGCTCGAAGTCTTCCTGGCCACCGCGCACGACGGCTCCACGCGGGCCGCCGCGGAACGCATCGCCCGCTCCCAGTCGGCCGCGAGCAGCGCCCTCGCGGAACTGGAGGCCGTGCTGGGCGCGGCCCTGTTCGACCGCGTCGGCCGACGGCTGGTGCTCAACGAGAACGGGCGGGCCTTCCTTCCCCGCGCCGCCACCCTGGTCGAATCCGCCGGCGAACTCGAGCACCTCTTCCACGGCCGGCATGCCGCACCGCTGCGCATCGCGGCGAGCATGACCATCGGCGAACACATCCTGCCGCTGCTGCTGGCGCGCTGGAAGGCGTCGCATCCCGACAGCCCGGTCCGGCTCCACATCGCGAACACCACCGGCGTCTTGGCGGCGGTCGCGGGATTCGATGCGGACATCGGCTTCATCGAAGGGCCGCAGACCCATGCGGACCTGGTCGTCCGCGAGTGGATGGACGACGAGATGGTGATCGTGGCCGCGCCCACGCATCCCCTGGCGCATGCGCCGGTGGGCCGCGCCGGCCTGCGCGCGGCGCGCTGGGCCCTGCGGGAACGGGGATCCGGCACGCGGGAGGCGGCGGACCGCTGGCTGCTGGCGCAGCTGGGCCGGGTGCAGGTCGATTTCGAGTTGGGTACGCCCGAGGCCGTCAAGGCGCTGGTGGCGGCCGGCGGCGCGCTCGCCCTCCTCCCGCGCCACAGCGTGGCGACGGCGCTCGTGCGCGAGGAGCTGGTGGAGCTGCGGACCGGCCTGCCGAAGGCGTCGCGCAAGCTGGCGATCGTGACGCACCGGGAACGCCGGCTGGGCGCGGGCGGTGCCCAGTTCCTTTCGCACTGCTTCGGCGACCCGGAAGCCGGAGCCCCGGCGGCAGACGCCTGAGCGCCCGTCCGCGCGCCGCCCGCGGCGCTTCCCGTCCTTGCCCGACGCCCGTCCTGCCGGTCAACCGCGCCCCGTGCGTTCCCTCGCCGATCGCATGCCCAGCCAGGCCAGGCCGGCGCCGGTGAGCGCCAGCGGGACGAGCGAACCCAGGTTCAGCCAGGTCCAGCCCTGCGTGGCCACCAGCACGCCCGACGCGAAGGAGGTCAGCGCCATCACCGCGAACAGCAGGAAATTCATGAAGCCCTGGGCGCGGTCGCGCTCCTCGGGCCGGTAAGCCGACAGGGACAGCGTGGTGCTGCCGGTGAAGAGGAAATTCCATCCGATGCCCAGCGCCAGCAGCGCAGCGGTGAAATGGTGCAGGCCGGTGCCCGACAGCGCGATCGCCACGCATAGCAGGTTGAGCGCGACGCCCGCGCCCATGACCGGCAGCGGACCGAAACGCCGGATCAGGCCGCCGGTGAAGAATCCTGGCGCGAACATGCCGATGACGTGCCACTCCAGGACGAAGGCCGCATCGTCGAACGGCAGCCCGCACTGCTGCATCGCGAGCGGCGTCGCGGCCATCAGCAGGTTCATCACCCCGTAGCTCAACGCGCCGCCGCAGGCCGCGACGACGAAGGCCGGCTGCCGTGCGATCTCCGCCAGCCCGCGCCCGCCGGAGGCCGCGGCGCGGACCGCCGCGGGCGGGAAGCGCATCCAGGACAGCAGCAGCAGGGCCGCCGCGGCGACCGCCGCCAGCGCGAGGTAGGCGCCGGCGAAGGGAGCGCCGGCGAGGTCCCTGGTCCGCGCGGCGAGGTTCGGCCCGAGCACCGCGCCGATCAGGCCGCCGGCCATCACCATGGACACCGCCTTGTCGCGGACGGCCGGCGCCGCCAGTTCGGATGCGGCGAAACGGTAGAGCTGGCCGTTGGCGGAGTAATAGCCCGCCAGCACCGTGGCGGCGCACAGGAGCGGGAAATCCCGCGCCTGCGCCGCCCAGGCGCAGAGCAGCGCGGAGGCCAGCGCGACGGCCAGCCCCAGCGCGAAACCGGCCTTCCTGCCGAAGCGGCCCTGGACCCAGGCCACCGGCGCGGTGAACAGCGCGCCGCCGACCACATAGCCCATCACCGGCAGGGTGGCCATCCAGCCCTGGGGAGCGAGCGACAGCCCGACCAGGCCGTTGATCGCGATGAAGGTGACGTTGTTCGTGAGGAACAGGCCCTGCAGGCCCGCGAGCAGCCAGAGGTCGCGGTTCATGCGCGCTCCTGCGCGGGCCGACCGCCGGACGCCTCGGCGCCGTGCCGCGACGGCTCCCGCCCGGCATCCGGGCTGAGCGCTCCGGACTTCAGGTACACCGTCGCGCCGGACGGGCCCGCGGCGATGCGCGGATACGCACCCGCCGGCAGCCGCACCCAGGAAAGCGCGGGAAGGATGCGGCCCGCGTGCCGCAGACCACCGCGGACCACCAGGATCTCGGCGCCCGCGACCATGCCGTCGAAGAGCGGCCGCGCAGGGGCGAGGCGCTCGAGCGCGACGAGCTCCCGGTCGTCCCGGAACAGGAGGCAGCGCATCCGGTCCGGCGCCCCGCTCCAGCGGCGCGGATCGGTGGTGTCGATCCGCACCGGCACCGATTCGTCCGACCCCATCTGCCGCAGCTTGACGAAGACCAGCGCGCCCGGCGCCGTGGACGGCGCGTGCGCCGATCCCGGCGGATGGCGGAGGTAGCAGCCGGCCGGATGGTCGCCGCCCTCGTCGGAGAAGATCCCCGACAGCACCAGGATCTCTTCGCCGCCGCCGTGCGCATGGGCAGGGAAGGCGGAGCCCGGCGCGTAGCGCACCAGGCTGGTCGCCCGCGCCTGCTCGCCGCCGATGCGGTCGAGCATCATCCGCTCGACCCCGGGCTGGGGGCTGGGCACCCAGCGATGCGCCGCGGGTTCCACGACGACGGGACGGGAGAAATCGGCATGGATGCGCATGCGGCGTCGGCCTTTCGGAAGGAGGATGCGAGGCGGCCGCCCGCGCACCGGCGGGCCTCGGACCGTGGCGGCCGCGCACGGTCCGCATCATCGCCGGCTTCCGCGCGGAGTCCAAGGATGCGGGGATGCGCTGCCCTGACGCCGGTCCTGCAAGTCCCGCCTCGGCATCGTGCGCGAGCCGGCGCGGGACGCTTACGCGCGGTCCGCGCTCACGCCGCGGCCGGCGCGACGGAGGCGCCCCGGATGCCGTGGCGTTCGAGCGCCTCGGCCACGAAGCCCGAGGCCTTCATGTCCTCGACGTAGCGCCGCAGGAAGTCGGCCGCCGCCTCGCCGCGCGACTTCGGCAACCCCATCGCCTGCTGGATGACCATGAAGCGCTCCGGCAGGAGCCGGTGGCCGGGATGGCGCGCGAAATCGGCCTCCAGCTGCTGCCGCACGCCCGCCGCGACCTCGTGGCCGCCGGCGACGAAGGTGTCCATGACCGCGGGCGACGTGGGCGCCCGCACCAGCTCCGCGGCCTTGATCTCCCGCGTGAGGTGGAGGTCGTAGGCGCTTCCCTTGCCCACGACGATGCGGTGGCCGACGCGGTCCACCTCCTCGTTCGACCGCAGCGGCGAGGCGTCCGCCACCGCGTACGCGCCTTCGATCAGCACGTAGGGCGCGGTGAACAGGACGCCCTCCCCGCGCAGCGGATCGACCGCGAAGAAGCCGACGTCGGCCTCCTCGGCGGTCACCGCAGCGACCGATTTGCCGGCCGCATCGAACACGACGAGTTCGGCATCGACCCCCAGCCGCGCCGCGAGGCCATGCGCAAGGTCGATCGAAACCCCGACAGGCCGTCCGTCGGAGCCGCGGTTCGCGAGGATCGGGCTGCCGAGGTTGATGGAAGCGCGGAGGCGGCCTTCCGGGGCGAGGGCGGACAGCACGGGAGCGGAGGCGGTCATGGGAGGTCTCGGGGTTCGCCGGGCGCGGGGGCCCGTGGGTTGGGGATCCGGTCGATCCTGACGATGCCGCGCAGGCCGCCGACGGGCCGGCGCGGGCCCTGCGCGGGACGGCGCCGCCGGCCGCGCCCGGCCCTCACCGATTCAGCTTCGCCAGCTCGGCGTAGGCTTCCTGGATGGTCTCGGGACCCACCTTCTCCGCCAGCTTGTCGATCGCCGGCTTGGCCTTGGCGCGCATCTTCTCGATTTCGGCGGGCGGCAGCTCGGTGACCTGCATGCCGGACTTCCTCAGTTCGGCCAGCGCCTCGTCGGACTGCTGGCGCGACACCTGCCGCTGGTAGGAGATCGCCGCCGCAGCGGCGTCGGCCACGATCTTCTTCTCGTCGGCGCTGTAGGTGTCCCAGACCTTCTTGCTGAAGATCAGCGCCATCGGGTTGTAGATGTGGCGCGTCACCGTCAGGTATTTCTGCACCTCGTTGAAGCGCGAGGCCTTGATAGTGGAGTACGGGTTCTCCTGGCCGTCGATGGCCTTCTGCTCGAGCGCGCCGTAGACCTCGGGGAAGGGCATCGGCGTCGCGTTGGCGCCCAGCGCATTGAAGAGGTCGATGTAGATCGGCGACTGGATCACCCGGATCTTGAGACCCGCGATGTCCTCGGCCCGGGCGACAGGCCGGCGGCTGTTGGTCAGGTTGCGGAAGCCCAGGTCGAAGTAGCCCAGGCCGACCATCCCCTTCTCGGACAGCATGTCGAGCAGCTTGCGTCCCAGCGGGCCGTCGGTGATCGCATCGGCCTGCGCCGGGCTGGTGAACAGGAAGGGCACGTCGAAGACGCCGATCTGGCGGACGTGCGAGGACAGGATGCCCGCGTTCAGGTTGGTCATCTCCAGCGTGCCGCCCTGCAGCGCCGAGACGTTCTGCAGGTCGCCGCCGAGCACGCCGCCCGGGAAGACCTTCACCTGCATCTTGCCGCCCGATGCCTTGGACACCAGTTCGGCGAAGCGCCGGGCGCCCAGGTCCTGGGGATGGCCGCCCTGGTTGAGGTAGGCGAACTTGATGGTCCGCTCCTTGACCTGTGCAATCGCGGGCGCGGCGGCCAGCAGCGCGAACGAGGATGCGAGCGCGACGGCGGCGCGGCGGGTGATGGATGGCATGGCGTGTCTCCTCTGGCGTTGAAATGGTTGTCGTTCCGGAAGGCCGTGGGCCGGTTCAGTCCAGGCTGTCCAGCAGCGCCCGCGCCTTACCGAGCATGGTGCGCGCGCGCTCCAGCGCCGGCACGGACGCGGCGAGATTGTGCATGGGGATTTCGAGGCTGATCGGGATCCGCGGCGGCATCGCCCGCAGCAGGCCGGCGAGGTCCAGCCCGCCGTCGCCGGGCATCAACCGTTCGGCGCGCGCCTGCAGCAGCAGCGTTGGCAGGTCGCCTGGCCTGGCCGCCGGCGCGTCGCACAGCTGCATGTACCGGAAGAACGCGGGATCGAGCGCGCGGACGCTCTCGACGGTGTCGCCGGCCCGGTCCCAGTGGATCGGATCGACCACCAGGCCGACGTCGCGCCGCCCGCTCGCGGCGATGGCGGCCGCGGCGGCGCCGAGCGTCGGGACCTCGTACCAGGGCGTGGGCTCCAGGTCCACCATCAGGCCGTAGCCGGCGGCCAGCTCGCACAGCGCGCCCAGGCGATCGCCCAGGCGGCGGGTGTCGGCGTCCTGCGGCGCGGCCAGGACGTGGCGCGCGCCCAGGATGGCGCCGGCTTCCAGCGCCGCCTCGCAATCCGCGACACGGGTGCCGGGCTGGAGCCGGAAGACCTCGATATCCAGGACCTGCAGCCCGGTGTCCCGCAGCCGCTGCGCCGTCTCGCGCACCAGCGGCGTGTCGCCCTGGCTGTCGTGGCGCGGCTCCTGCGGCGTCGCGGGCACCAGCCGCAGGCCGAGCGCGTCGTAGCCCGCGGCGGCGGCGTTCGCCACCATGCCGGGGGGCGAGAGTTCCAGGTGGGTGAGCGGCGAGATGCCGAGGAGGCGTGGCATGCGGGTCCTGCTCCCGGGGCTCAGTAGTTGGCCCGCCCGCCGGACAGGTCGAAGGCGAAGCCGGTCGTGAAGCTGCATTCGGGGCTCGCGATCCAGGCCACCATCGCGGCGATCTCCTCGATGGTCAGGAAGCGGCCCATCGGGATCTTGGCCTTGGACGCGGCGATGTGCTCCGGCGTCATCTCCTTGAGCAGGTCGGTTTCCGTCATGACCGGCGCGATCGCGTTGACCAGCACGCCGGACGTGGCCAGTTCGCGCGCCAGCGACTTGGTCAGCCCGACGACGCCGTGCTTCGCGGCCGCGTAGGCGGCGATGCCGGGCACCCCCTCCTTCCCGGCCGCGGAAGCGACGTTGACGATGCGGCCGTATCCGGCCGCGCGCATGCTGGGGACTGCCGCCCGGCAGCAGTGGAAGACGCCGCCCAGGTTCACCGCCAGGACGCGCGCCCACGCATCCACCGGATAGTCCCACAGCGGGGTCACCGGGCCGTTGATGCCGGCGTTGTTCACCAGGATCTCCACCGCTCCGACGCGGCCGAGGGTGGCGTCCCATGCGTCCTGCACGGCGTCGGCGTCGCTCACGTCGACCTGCTGCAGGTGGACCGGCGCGAAGCCCGCGGCGGCGGCATCGAACGAACCGGTGTCGCGGTCCCAGACCGCGATGCCGCAGCCCTCCTGCGCCAGGCGCCGGGCGATGCCCAGGCCGATGCCGCGCACGGCGCCGGTGACGACGGCTACCTGCCCCTGCAGGCCGGGTCCCTTGATGGTCATGGTGTCTCGTTGGAAGGATCGGTGAGGGGCCCGACTCTAGGCAGGCCGCAGGGATCGGTCCATCCGCCGTGCCCGATGCGTCCCATCGGAAAATCGGATGATGCTCCAGGACCACGACCCGTCGAGCCTGCTCGACCCCAAGCTGCTGACGCTGTTCGAGCTGCTCTGCAGCACGCGCAGCGTCACCCGCGCCGCCGAAGCGCTCGGCCAGAGCCAGCCCACGGTCAGCGCCTGGCTCGCCCGGCTGCGCGCGTTGCTGCAGGACCCGCTCTTCGTGCGCACCGCGCACGGCATGCAGCCGACCCCGCGCGCCGAAGCGCTGCGGGAGCCGGTGCGCGAGGCGCTGCAGAACCTGCGGCGCATCAGCGCGCCCGCGGACGCATTCGATCCGGCCCGCGTCCGCCGGAGCTTCCGCATCTGCATGACCGACGCGAGCCATATCACCCTGCTGCCCCGCCTGCTGCGGCGGCTGCGGGCGGAGGCCCCGCGCATCCGCGTGGATGCGGCGCCGATCAACGACCACACGCCGCACGACCTGGAAACGGGACGCGCCGACCTCGCGCTGGGGATCGTCCCGGGACTGGAGTCGGGCTTCTACCAGCAGGTCTTCTACGCGCAGGACTTCGTCTGCCTGGCCAGCCCCCGCCACGCGGGCCTGCAGGACGGCCTCTCGCTGGAGCAATACGGCGCTGCCGCGCATGTCGAGGTGCTGTCGGGCAAGAGCCACGCGCTGCTCGAGGAAGCCTTGAAGGCGCAGCGCGTCCACCGGGAAGTGCTGCTGCAGTTGCCCGGTTTCCTGGGGCTTGCCACCGTGGTGGCGGACACCGACCTGCTCGCGACCGTACCGCGCCAGATAGGCGAAACGCTGGCCCGACAGGGCGGCCTGCGGCTGCTTCCCTGCCCCGTCGCGGTGCCGGACTTCACCGTCAAGCAGTACTGGCACGCGCGCGCGCACCACGATCCCGCCAGCCGCTGGCTGCGCGGCACGTGCGCGGCGCTCTACCGGGACGGCTGACGCCGGCGGCGCCTGGGACCGCGCCGCGCGCCGTGCGCCGCGCTTCCAGCCGGACGCTCGGCGCACGGGCGACCTTCCGGACCGTCTTCGATAACTCCGGCTTATGCAAAAACAACCTGCAAGTATGAAACGGTAGTGAAAACGTCCGGGATACTGCGGAGCCATGTCCAGTCTCCCCGAACCGCCGCCGCGTCCGGAAGCGCGCAACGCCGTCCGTGCGGTCGACAGCCACGCGCACGTGTTCCGCCAGGATCTGCCGTATGCGGAAGTCCGCCGGCACACTCCCGATTTCGATGCCCTGCTGCCCGACTACCTGGCGCGGCTCGATGCCAGCGGCATCTCGCACGCGGTGCTGGTGCAGCCCAGCTTCCTCGGCACCGACAACAGCTTCCTGCTCGCCGCGCTCCGGACGCACCCCGGCCGCCTGCGCGGCGTCGTGGTGGTCGATGCCGACGCGACGACGGCCACGACGCTGCGCGGCTGGGCGGCGCAGGGCGTCTGCGGCGTACGGCTCAACCTGGTGGGCGCCGCCATCCCCGACCTGCGCGGCGGATCGTGGCCCGCGCTGCTGCGGGAAGTGTCCGCGCTCGACTGGCATGTCGAAGTGCACATCGGCCTCGACGCCCTGCCCTCCGTGGGACAGGCGGTCATCGACAGCGGCTGCCGCTTGGTGGTGGACCACTTCGGCCGTCCCGGCGCGGCGGATCGCGAGGCCTGGGCCTGGCTGCTGGCTTCCGCGGGCACGCGCCGCGTCTGGGTCAAGCTCTCCGCGGCCTACCGAAACTGGTCGGGCGCGAAGTCCGACCGCGCCACCGCCGCCGCCGCCGACCTGCTCGCGCATTTCGGCGCCGACCGGCTGGTCTGGGGCAGCGACTGGCCGCACACCGAGCACCGCGCCCTGGCCTCAATCCCGTCCGCGCTGGCGGCCCTGGAGGCTTGGGTCCCCGACGAGGCGGCGCGCCGGCGCATCCTCGTCGACACGCCCTCTCACCTGTTCCGATTCACCCCAGGAGACAACCGACATGATCCGATCTGAAACCTTCCGCCGGGCGCGCCTGCTCGCCGCCGCCGTCTGCGTCTGCGCCTCCGGCCTCGCGGCGGCCCAATCCTGGCCGGCCAAGCCGGTGCGGCTGGTCGTGAGCTATCCCCCGGGCGGCACCGTCGATGCCGTCGCGCGGATCATCGCGCCGCGGCTGTCGGAGCGCCTGGGCCAGCCGGTCGTGGTCGACAACCGCGCCGGCGCCGGCGGCGCCATCGGCGGCGATGCGGTGGCGAAGAGCCCGGCCGACGGTTACACGCTGCTCCTCGACGCCTCCAACCACGCCCAGAATCCGGCGCTGCGCGGCAAGATGCCGTTCGACACGCTCCGGGACCTGGCGCCCGTCTCCCTGCTGGTCAAGGTGCCCAACGTGCTGGTGGTCACCCCGTCCGCCCCCTACCGCAGCGTCCAGGACTTGATCGCGCAGGCCAAGGCCGCGCCCGGCGCGATCAACTTCGCGTCCTCCGGCAACGGCTCGGCGCAGCATCTCGCCGGCGAACTGTTCCAGGCCCTCGGCGGCGTGCGCATGACGCATGTGGCGTACAAGGGCGGCGGCCCCGCGCTGGCCGACGTGATGGCGGGACAGGTCCCGGTGTTCTTCGGCAGCCTCGCTTCCAGCCTGCCTTACATCCAGGGAGGCAAGCTGCGCGCCATCGCGGTCACCGGCAAGGCGCGCGCCGCGGTGCTGCCGCAGCTGCCGACCATCGCCGAGTCGGGCCTGCCGGGCTACGAGGTCTACGAATGGAATGCGATCTTCGCGCCGCGCGGAACGCCGCCCGCCGCGATCGACCGGGTCGCGACCGAACTGTCCGCCGTGGTCCAGGAGCCGGCCATCAAGGGACGGCTGGAGGCCCTGGGCGCCGAAGTCATCGGCTCCGGCCCCGCGGAACTGGACCGCTTCCGCCGTGCCGAGATCGACAAGTGGACCCAGCTTGCGAAGGACAACCGGATCGCCCTCGACTGAGGATCACCCGGCGCAGCTCGGTGCGAGCACCGACGCGAACGCATCGGCGAAACCCGGGCGGGATCGCGCGCGCCACATCGCGGCGAGCTGGTACGGCGGCAGCACGGCGCCATCCCGCACCTCGGCGTAGCGCACGCCGTCGTGGTGCAGCGCGCGCACCGAGCGGGGCAGCAGCGACCACCCCAGCCCGCCCGCCACCGCGGCCAGGACGGTCAGGGTGCGGTTGGCTTCCTGCACCACCGCGACCTGGTGCCCCGCGCTGCGGATCGCGCCGAGCATCTCGTTGCGCAATCCGGCGACTTGGCTTTCGGGGAACCAGACCAGGCCCTGCCGCGCCACGTCCGCGAGGGACACGCAGCCGTCCGCTCCGACCGGATGGTCCGCCGGCATCGCCGCGATCATCGGCTCGGCGCCGAGCCTGAGCTCATGCACCCGCGTGTCGATCGATACCGGCGGATGCAGCAGGGCGATGTCGATGCGTCCGCGTTCCAGGGCTTCCGCCTGCTCCGCGTTGTTCATTTCGTGCAGCAGGAGACGCACGCCGGGATGCAGCGACCGGAAGCGCCGCAGCGCATGGGGCAGCGCCTCGTACAGCGCATGCGAGACGAAGCCGATCCGCAGGTCCCCCTCGCGTCCGGCGCCGATCGCCCGTGCACGGGTGGCCGCGCCTTCCGCGTAGGCCAGGCTGGCGCGCACGTCGTCGATGATCGCCCGCCCCGCCTCGGTCAGCGCGGCGCCGCGCCGGGAGCGCACGAAAAGGCGCGCGCCCAGCTCCGATTCCAGGCGGTTGATCGTCTGCGTCAAGGCGGGCTGCGCCAGTCCCAGGCGCTCCGCCGCCCGGGTCAGGCTACCGCTGTCCGCGACCGCCACGATGCAACGCATCTGCCGTGTGTCCATCGGACGATTATGGTTCGCCGGATGGAAGGTCCGGCCGGACGCCTGCCGCGACGGTGGCCGACGCCGTCAGCGGTAATGGGTTCCCGGCTCCGTCTCGTCGCCACCCCGCATCAGCGACCGCTCCGCGGTGAAACGCGAGGATTGCGGACTGCGCTCCAGCCGATCGGACCAATCCTCGGCCAGGAGCTTGGCGTCGTTCATCGCATCGACTTCCGTGTCCCTGGCGGCCTGGCAGCGGACGCGCGTTTCCGGAGCGCCCTCGTCCCCGACGACACGGACGACGCCGATCCAGCGCCCCTGCGCTTCTTCCGTCCCGACATGGAACTCCCAGCCGTAAAAGTTCGTGAGGTAAGGCATCTCCATCGCTCCTGCCCCGCAATCTAGCCGCGCAAGATTTAATTTGGCTTTACGCGGCCTCCGGAGCCTTCGCCATCCTCTGCCCGGGCTTCGGAATCAGGCCGGCGCCGTCCTGAAAGGGCCATGCTCACAGGGCGCAGCGCCGGAAGCCTTGACGCCGAAACGCCGCTGCAGCGACTCGATCGCACGCACCATCATCGGATCCAGCCCGTCCAGGTCGACGAACCAGTTCTCCTGCGCGTTCGGCAGCGTTCCCAGCTGGATCGCGGGACAGGGCACCGTCCACCCGGCGCAGGCGGACAAGCTGTCCTCGATGAGCCCCGCCAGCCGCTCGATTTCGATCAATTGCTTCTCGCCCATCGCAGTCCATTCCTCGCCGTTTCCGCGAACCGGGAGTCTGCGACCGATGTGTGGAGATTTTCTGGAGATGCGGTGCGGTTCCCGCGAATGCGAGCCCGAAAGCGCCGGCTTCGCGACACCGGTAGAAGGCCCGGACACGCGACAAGGGAGATCCGCCACGGCTGGAAATACCATCCGACTGCCAACTGCATACGCAGTACGTTCCCGGCCCTGCAAGGAAGGCAAGACCCTGTGTCAATGCCCCTTGGCCTTCAAACGCCAGGAACAAAAAAGCCGTTGTAAAACAACGGCTTGATTGGCGGAAACGGAGGGATTCGAACCCTCGATGAGGCTCTACACCCCATACTCCCTTAGCAGGGGAGCACCTTCGGCCACTCGGTCACGTTTCCTGGCAAGCACGCATTATGCCTCAGAAAAAGCCGCTTTCAGGCCTTCGGCTGATCGAGGTCGAACGCGCGGTGCAGCGCGCGGACCGCGAGTTCCATGTACTTCTCGTCGATCACGACCGAGGTCTTGATTTCCGAAGTGGAGATCATCTGGATGTTGATGCCTTCCTCGCTCAGCACGCGGAACATGCGGCTCGCGACACCCACGTGGCTGCGCATGCCGATGCCTACGATGCTGACCTTGCAGATCTTGGCGTCGCCGACCACTTCGAGCGCGCCCAGGGCAGGCAGCACCTTGCCGTTGAGCAGGTCGATGGTCCGCGCGTAGTCGTTGCGGTGGACGGTGAAGCTGAAGTCGGTCTTCCCATCCCGGCTCAGGTTCTGGATGATGACGTCGACCTCGATGTTCGCGTCCGCCACGGCGCCCAGGATCTGGTAGGCGATGCCGGGCGTGTCCGGGACGCCGAGCACCGAGATCTTGGCTTCGTCGCGATTGAAGGCAATGCCGGATACGACGGCTTGTTCCATGGTTTCGTCTTCCTCAAAAGTGATCAGCGTGCCGGATTTGGCTTCTTCTTCGATGTCGATGTCCCAGTCGGTGAAGCTGCTGAGCACCCGCAGCGGCACCTTGTACTTGCCGGCGAACTCGACCGAGCGGATCTGCAGGACCTTCGAGCCGAGGGACGCCATCTCCAGCATTTCCTCGAAGCTCACCCGCTCCATCCGGCGCGCCTCCGCCACGACGCGGGGATCGGTGGTGTAGACGCCGTCCACGTCGGTATAGATCAGGCACTCGTCGGCCTTCAGCGCGGCGGCGATCGCCACGGCGGAGGTGTCGCTCCCGCCCCGCCCGAGCGTCGTGATGTTGTTCTGGTCGTCCATGCCCTGGAAGCCGGTGATGACCACCACCTTGCCGGCCGCGAGGTCGGCGCGGACTTTCTGGTCCTCGATCGATTCGATGCGGGCCTTGGTGTATGCGCTGTCGGTGCGGATCGCGACCTGCCAGCCGGCGTAGCTCACCGACTCCAGTCCTTCGGCCTGCAGCGCGATGGCGAGCATCGCGGACGACGCCTGCTCGCCGGTGGCGGCCAGCATGTCGAGCTCGCGTGCGTAGGCGCTGGTGTGCTTGGACGGCGCGAGTTCCTTGGCGAGTCCGAGCAGGCGATTGGTCTCGCCGCTCATGGCGCTGGGCACCACTACCAGTTGGTGGCCGGCGCGTGCCCACTTGGCCACGCGCTTGGCCACGTTGCGGATGCGCTCGGTCGAGCCCATCGAGGTGCCGCCGTACTTATGAACGATCAGTGCCATGGAAATGAAGAAAAGCGAAAAACGGCGTGGGCGTCAGGATGCGCCGCGGGGCCTGGGGGCAGGCGCGGGCTCGGGGTCGTTTTTCGGGATGCGTGGAGGGGATGGTGGAGACGCCGGAAGCGCGGAATTGTACCAATCGAGCATCTCGCCCCCTGCGCCCGCGCGGCGGACGAAACCGGTGCCGACCTTGATCGCGATGCGATGCCCGCGGGTGGCGCAGGCATCGATCTGGCGCTGCAGTTCTCGCATCTGCGCGGTGCTGGGGACGGTCGCGTGCACGCTCGCCAGCCAGTGCCGCAGCAGGTTCGCACGCCGGGCCGCACCCATCGCGCGGAGCCGGCCCAGGGACGGCGGGCATCCGCACGCCAGCAGGTCCGCGACGGCGACTTCTTCGAGCAGGGCCTGCGCTTCCGCCGCGTGGGACGCGCTGCGCGCGAAAGTCGTGCGGTACTGCGGGAAGGCCTCGGCCAGTCCCGGCACCACCCGGGCGCGGATGCGGTTGCGGGTGAGTTCCTGGTCGCTATTGGTCGGATCCTCGATCCAGGCGACGCCCCGCGCCGTGAGCCATCGGCGGAGCGTGGCGCCGGGCACCTGCAGCAACGGCCGGTGGAAGGTCACGCCCCCCGTCGTCCAGCACCGGCGCATCGAGGCCAGCCCGGGCAGGCCCGCGCCGCGGGAGAGCGCCAGCAGCAGCGTCTCCGCCTGGTCGTCGGCATGCTGCGCAAGTGCCACGTCGCGCACGGGATCGTCCGGCCAAGCTCCGTGCGCCACGCGCGACAGGCTGGCGTAGCGGGCGATGCGCGCTGCGTTCTCCGGGCTCTCGCCAGGCGGGGCGCGGCCGTCGGTGCGGACCAGGCGCACGGGAATGCCTTGCGCGTCGCAGAGCGTCTGGCAATGCGCTGCGAAGCCGTCGGCGGCGGACTGCAGGCCGTGGTGCACATGGATCGCGCGGACACGCCCGGGCCAGCGCTCCGCGCAGGCCAGCAGGAGCGCGGTCGAATCCGCTCCGCCGCTGAAGGCGACGGCGAGAGGCAATCCGGGCGCGAAGCGCCGGACCGCCGCTTCCAGAGCGTCGTCCGGGTTGGTCTGCATGGAAGGCATGGAGGGCGTCGCCTGCGCGAGGACGCGAGCGCGCGGCCCGCTGGCGCCGCCGTACGGCGCGGCGCGCTTCAGGGCGCGGCCGTCTCGGCCTTGGTGTCGTTGAAGCGGCCGTAGCTCTGCAGCCGTTCGTAGCGCCGGTCCAGCAGGTCCTTGGGTTTCATGTCGGCGACCTGGCGATACGCGTCATTGAGGGCGCGCTTGAGGAAGGCGGCCATCTGCTTCGGATCGCGGTGCGCCCCGCCGACCGGCTCGCTGACGATCTTGTCGATCAGCCCCAGGGCCTTGAGCCGGTGCGCGGTGATGCCGAGGGCATCGGCCGCGTCCTTCGCGCGCTCGCTGGTCTTCCAGAGGATGGAGGCGCAGCCCTCAGGGCTGATCACCGAGTAGACCGAATACTGCAGCATGAGCACCTGGTCGGCGACCGAGATCGCCAGGGCGCCGCCGGAGCCGCCTTCGCCGATGATGGTGGAGATGATCGGCACCTCGAGCTGCGCCATCTCGAAGATGTTGCGGCCGATGGCCTCGGACTGGCTGCGCTCCTCGGCATCGATCCCCGGGTAGGCGCCCGGCGTGTCGACGAAGGTGAAGACCGGCAGGTGGAACTTCTCGGCCGTCTTCATCAGGCGCAGGGCCTTGCGATAGCCTTCGGGCTTGCTCATGCCGAAGTTGCGCAGGCTGCGTTCCTTGGTGTCGCGGCCTTTCTGGTGGCCGATGACCATGCAGGCATTGCCGTTGAAGCGGGCCAGGCCGCCGACGATGGACAGGTCGTCGGCGAAATGCCGGTCGCCATGCATCTCGACGAAGTCGGTGAAGGCTTCCCGCACGTAGTCGAGCGTGTAGGGCCGCTCGGCGTGGCGCGCGATCTTCGTGATCTGCCAGGGCGTGAGGTCGCTGTAGATGTCCTTGGTCAGCTGCAGGCTCTTCTTGCCCAGCTGGTCGATCTCGTCGGAGATGTCGACCGCGGATTCGGTCTGCACGTAGCGAAGCTCTTCGATCTTGCTTTCGAGTTCCGCGATGGGCTGCTCGAAATCGAGGAATGTTTTCTTGGCCAAGTCTTTGCTCCTTGTCAGCCCGCCCGGCGCGGGGAGGCTTGGGTGTGACGGCCTGCCGCGGCGTCGGCAGGCGCGTGCGGCAGGTGCCCGCGGAACGTTTTCAGTATTCCACGGGCTTCGGTTCGAGCGATCGCCAAATGTACCAAGTGGCTACGCTGCGGTAGGGCGCCCAGGCGGCCGCGACTTCTCGCGCGTCGCTGCGGCTGACAGGGTCGCCGGAGAAATAGTTCTTGCTGATGCCGTTGATCAACCCGAGGTCGTCCAGGGGAAGCACATCGGGCCGCATCAGGTGGAAGATGAGGAACATCTCGGCGGTCCAGCGGCCGATGCCCCGGATCTTCACCAGCTCGGCGATGATGGCCTCGTCGTCCATCGACTGCCAGGCATGGGCATGCACCGCGTCGGAGTCGAAATGCAGGGCCAGGTCCACCAGGTACTCGACCTTGCGCGCCGACAGGCCGGCCGCGCGCATGTCGTCGACCTTGAGCCGCAGGACGCCGGAAGCGCTGGTCGCGGGCAGCAGCGCGGAGAAGCGGTTCCAGACCGATTGCGCGGCCTTGATGGAGATCTGCTGGCCGACGATGCTGCGGGCCAGGGTCGTGAAAGCGTCGCCCCGGGTGCGCAGGCAGATGTCGCCGAGCTGCGGGATGAGGCGGCGCATGACCCGGTCGCGGGCGACGAGGTGCGCGCAGGCTTCCTGCCAATAGGCCGGCCTCACGTAGGGCGCCTCCCCGGCCTCGGCGGGCGCGGCGGCCATCGGCGGCGGAGCGGCCCGGGGCTTGCGCGGGGAGGTCTTGCGCACCGCGGCGGCAGCGTCCGCCGCCATCGCGGGCGGCTCGCCCCGTGCGCGCGCCGCCTCGTCCCGAGGCGACACCGGGGACGACGCGGTCTCGTCCCGCCGCGCGGACGGCCGCGCGTCCGCTTCGGACTTGTCCAGCGCACTCACCACGGACGTCTTCCCGGACGGCTCATTGGGCCGCCTCCCAGACCGTGCCGGCAGGCGTGTCCTTCAGGACCACGCCCTGCTCCAGCAGGTCCTGCCGGATCCGGTCGGCCTTGGCGAAATCCCGCGCCTTCTTGGCGAGGGCGCGCTCCTCGATCGCCGCTTGGATGGCCGCCTCGCCGAGGCCGGCGCCGGCGCGCAGGAAAGTCTCGGGATCCTGCTGCAGCAGGCCGAGCGTTCCGCCGAGCGCGCGGAGCAGCGCGGCGAGCCGCGGAGCGCGGCTGCGGTTGAGTTCGCCGGCCAGGTCGAAGAGGACGGCGACCGCCTCCGGGGTGCCGAAATCGTCGTCCATCGCCTGGGCGAAACGCACGGCGAAGGGATCCTGCCAGTCGACCTCCGCCGGCTCGGCCGGGACCAGCTGCAGCGCCGTGTAGAGCCGCTTGAGGGCGTGGCGCGCATCGTCCAGATGGGCGTCGCTGTAGTTCAGGGCGCTGCGGTAGTGGGTCCGGACGATGAAGAAGCGCACCGTCTCGGCATCGTAGGACTGCAGCACCTCACGGATGGTGAAGAAGTTGCCGAGGGACTTCGACATCTTCTCGTTGTCCACCCGGACGAAACCGTTGTGCACCCAGAAGCGGGCCAATTGCCGGCCGGTGGCGCCCTCGCTCTGCGCGATCTCGTTCTCGTGGTGGGGGAACTGCAGGTCCGCGCCGCCGCCGTGGATGTCGAAGCTCTCGCCGAGCAGCGCGCAGCCCATGGCCGAGCACTCGATGTGCCAGCCCGGGCGACCGAGGCCGTACGCGCTTTCCCACTTCGCCTCGTCCGGCTCGCCCTCCTTGGCGGCCTTCCACAGCACGAAGTCGAGCGGGTCCTCCTTGCCGTCGAGGACCGCCACGCGTTCGCCGGCGCGCAATTCGTCGATCGACTTGCCCGAGAGCTTGCCGTAGCCCGGGAACTTGCGCACCGCGTAGTTCACGTCGCCGTTGGAGGACCGGTACGCCAGGCCCTTGGACTCCAGCGTGCCGATCATGCCGAGCATCTGCGGCACGTAGTCCGTGGCGCGGGGCTCGTGCGTGGGACGCCGGATCCCGAGCGCATCGGCGTCCTGGTGCAGGGCATCCACCATGCGGTCGGTCAGCGAACGCAGGGTCTCGCCGTTCTCGAGCGCCCGGCGGATGATCTTGTCGTCGATGTCGGTGATGTTGCGGACGTAGGTGACCCGCAGGCCGCGCGCCGCGAGCCAGCGCCCGATCACGTCGAAGGCCATCATCGACCGCGCGTGGCCCAGGTGGCAGAGGTCGTAGACCGTCATGCCGCAGACGTACATGCGGACATGGCCAGGTTCGATCGGCGAAAAATCTTCCAGCGCACGCGTGAGCGTGTTGTAGATGCGCAGGGTCATGGAGGCGAGGAGGGGAAACCGGGGGCGAAAGGGAAGGCTGCGGCGCGGTCGTTTCGGGACCGCCCGGCCGTGCGGGCCGCGAGGGCCGCGCCCGGGATTCCGCGCGGCCGCCGGCTTCCCATCGCGCGGGGGAGCGACGCTCGCGGACCCGGGCGTTTCCACCCCCTCAGCTACAATCCGGCGCAGTATAAGCCCCCCGATCCGGGCTCGTCCTGCGCCTGTATTTATCGCAGAAACTCCCAGAATTCCGAGGCTCCATGAAGCACGCACGCGTCCTGCGTTTCCGTTTCCCCCGCACGTCCATCGCATCGCTCCTCGCCGCGGCCGCCTCCCTGCTGATCGCGATGCCCGCTTCGGCGGACGACTATGCGGACGTGAACCAGCTCATCCGCACCGGCAAGCTCGCGGAAGCCCAGGCGAAGGCCGAACGCTACATCGCCGCCAATCCGCGCGATCCGCAGATGCGGTTCCTGCAGAGCGTGGTCCAGTCCCAGTCCGGAAAGGCCGACGACGCGATCGCGACCCTGACCGCCCTGGTGCGCGAGTATCCCGAACTGCCCGAGCCCTACAACAACCTGGCCGTGCTCTACGCGGGCCAGAAGCAGTACGACAAGGCGCGGACCGCGCTCGAGATGGCGATCCGCAACAACCCCAACTACGGCACGGCCTACGAGAACCTCGGCGACATCTACCTGCGCCTGGCCGCGCAGTCGTATGGCACGGCGCAGCAGCGCGGCGCGGCGAACGCGGCGCTGCAGGCCAAGCAGAACGCGCTGCAGTCGATCTTCGCGCCCGCCGGCCAGAACGCGGCGCCGAACCGCGGCGCCGCGCGCCGATCCCGCGTCGACGCGCCGGCGGGCGCATCCGGCTCGCCGCCGGCGGTGACCGCGGGAAGCGCGGACGCGGCGCCGGCGGGCGCCCAGGCACCGGCCGCGTCCCGCTGACGCGGGCGTCCTCCATCCTTCCGAGCCCGGCTGCACACGGCCCGCCGCGCCGACGCCGGCCGCCGGGCCCTCCTTCCGAACCACTTCCCTGTCCTTCCGATCCTCCATGGCGTCCTTCCCGACCTCCTCTTCCGGCGTCCGCGTCCTGACATCGTGCCGCCGCGCCGCGCTCGCCGCCATGGCGATGCTCGCCATGGGCGCGGCGAGCGCGCAGCAGCCGACCGCCGCGCCGCGCGTCAAGCTGAGCACCAGCCTGGGCGACATCGTGCTCGAACTGGATGCAGCCAAGGCGCCGCGCACCGTCGACAACTTCCTCCAGTACGTGCGCGACCGCCAGTACGACAACACCGTGTTCCACCGCGTGATCGACGGTTTCATGATCCAGGGCGGCGGCTTCGGCACCGACATGCGCGAGAAGCCGACCCGCGCCCCGATTCTCCTGGAGACGTCCGGCGGGCTCAAGAACCTCCGCGGGACCGTCGCGATGGCCCGCACCTCGAACCCCAACTCGGCCACCTCCCAGTTCTTCATCAACGTGAAGGACAACCCGGGGCTGGACGCGCCGCGGCCCGACGGCTACGGCTACGCGGTCTTCGGCAAGGTGGTGGACGGCATGCCGGTGGTGGACAAGATCCGCGCGGTGGCCACCGGCAGCCGGGGCGGCCACCAGGACGTGCCGGTGACGCCGGTCCTCATCCAGTCCGCCATGATCGTGCAGCCCTGAGCGAGCGGCGCGGCCCGCGGATCGCGGATCGCGCGCAAACGGCCGCTCGCTCCTTGCAATGCGCGCCGCCACCCCCATCCCAGGAAGTCGGCCTTCCCTTTCCCCTTTCCACAGAGGTGTTTCCATGAGCAATCCCCAAGTCGAACTCCATATCAAGAACCACGGCGTCATCACGCTGGAACTGGACCAGGCCAAGGCCCCCAAGACCGTGGAGAACTTCCTGTCCTACGTGAAGAACGGCCACTACGACAACACCGTCTTCCACCGCGTGATCCCCAATTTCATGGTCCAGGGCGGCGGCTTCGAGCCGGGCATGCAGCAGAAGCCCACCGGCGCGGAGATCCAGAACGAAGCCAACAACGGCCTCAAGAACGACAAGTACACCGTCGCGATGGCCCGCACCAACGCGCCGCATTCGGCCACCGCGCAGTTCTTCATCAACGTCGCCGACAACGGCTTCCTGAACCACACCGCGCCTTCGGCCCAGGGCTGGGGCTACGCGGTGTTCGGCAAGGTCGTCTCCGGCACCGAGGTGGTCGACAAGATCAAGGCGGTCAAGACCGGCCGCAAGGGCTTCCACGACGACGTCCCGCAGGAAGACGTGGTCATCGAGAAGGCCGTCGCGCTCTGAGCCTCGCCTCTGCCGGCCGCATGCCGATCGCCGCGCTGGACGGGCCTGCCGCATGGCGCCGCGTGGACCTGCTGTCGGACGTGCACCTGCAGGCGTCCGATCCTGAGACCTTCTCCGCATGGCGCCGCTACATGGAGGAGGCCACGGCGGATGCGGTCTTCCTCCTGGGCGACATCTTCGAGGCCTGGATCGGCGACGACGCTGCCGCCGAATCCGGCAGCTTCGAGTCGGAATGCGCCGCCGTGCTGCGGCGGACCGCCGCCCGCCGCCCGGTCTTCTTCCAGCATGGCAACCGCGATTTCCTCGTCGGCGAAGACTTCCTGGGCGGCCTCGGCGCGGCCCTGCTCGAGGATCCCTGCGTGCTGCGGTTCGGTGGGAAGGCCTGGCTGCTGTCGCACGGCGACGCCTTGTGCACCGACGACGCGCCCTACATGGCGTTCCGGGCCCGGACGCGCGCGCCCGCCTGGCAGGCGGAATTCCTGGCGCAGCCGCTGGCCGCCCGCCGCGACGTCGCCCGGACGATGCGCGCGCAGAGCGAGTCCCGCAGGCAGGCGGAAGGCGGCTACGGGGACATCGACCCCGGCGCGGCGCAACGATGGCTGCGGTCGGCTCAGGCCCGGGTGATGGTCCACGGCCACACCCACCGGCCTGCCGAGCATGCGCTCGCGGATGGCATGGAGCGCATCGTGCTGAGCGACTGGGACCTGCGCGCCCGCCCACCGCGCGCGGAAGTCCTCGAGATCGACCGCTCCGGCGCCCACCGCCGGCGGGCGGTCGCCTGAGCCCGATCCCGGTCGAGGCGCCATGGACGGCTCCGGCATCCGCGACGGCTTCTGGACCCGACTGCGGCAGCGCTTTTCCGCGCGGGCGTCCGCCGCGGCGCCGCGCAGGCCGATTCCCGATGCGCTGTGGGAAGAGACGCTGGCCGGCTGGCCCTTCCTGCGGGCGCTGGACGCCGCGGGTCGCGGACGGCTGCGCGACCTGAGCGCCCATTTCCTGGACCGCAAGGAGTTCCACGGTGCGCACGGCCTGGAAGTGACCGATGCGATGGCCGTCGCCGTCGCGGCGCAGGCCTGCCTGCCCCTGCTGCACCTGGGGCCGTGCCCCGCGGTGCTGCGCTGGTACGACGATTTCGTGGGTATCGTGCTGCATGCGGACGAGGTGGTGGCGCCGCGGGAGATCGTGGACGACGCCGGCGTGGTGCACCGCTACGAGGAGCCGCTGATCGGCGAGGCGATGGCGGACGGGCCGGTCATGCTGAGCTGGCGCGACGTGGTGCTGGGCGCCGGAGCCTCGGCCGCCGGCGCGAACGTGGTGGTGCACGAGTTCGCGCACAAGATCGACATGCAGGACGGCGAGGCGGATGGCTGCCCGCCCCTGCCGCGCGGCTTCCTGGGGACCGCCGACCACCGGCGGGCGCGCGCCGCCTGGTTCGCCGCGCTGGAGCCAACCTACGAGTCCTTCAGGGAACGGGTCATCATCGCCGACCGCTTCGGCGGCGAGCGACCCTGGCTGGACGACTATGGGGCGACGTCGCTCTCCGAGTTCTTCGCCGTGGCCTGCGAGAGCTACTTCGTGCAGCCGGCGCGCTTCGCAGTCGAATTCCCTGCGCTCCGGCGCCTCTTCGACGCCTTCTTCCTGCAGTTCAATCCCGCAGCGGACCGCGCAGGCTCTTGATGTCCGAACGGCGGGACTTGCCCGCCAGCCTGCGCTGCTGGGCGCCGCGGGTGGGCCGCGTCGCGCGCCGCACCGCGGGCGCGTGCGCGACGCTGTCGACCAGGGCCTGCAGCCGGGCCAGGGCATCCGCGCGGTTGAGCTCCTGGCTGCGGAACTGCTGGGCCTTGATGACCACCACGCCGTCCGCGGTGATGCGGCTGTCGCGCAGCGCGAACAGGCGCTCCTTCATGTCGTCCGGCATGCCGGACGCGGGCACGTCGAAGCGCAAGTGCACCGCGCTCGACACCTTGTTGACGTGCTGGCCGCCCGCGCCCTGGGCGCGGATGGCGCTGAAGCTCACCGCCTCCTCGGGCACCGGCCATCGTGATGGGTTCATGGCGCCATCATGCCTCGGCCGGCGCGCGCCGCCCGTGCGGGGCCGGGCGTCGAGGGCAGCTCACCGGCGCCAGTAGCCGCCGTAGCCGCCGTAGCCCCCCCAGTGCGGACGCGGCGGCGGAGGCGGCGGGCCGTAGTAGACCGGCGGCGGCGCGTAATAGATGGGACGCGGCTGCACGTAGACCGGGGCGGGCTGGTAGTACACCGGGGGCGGCGGCGGATAGTAGGCGGGAGGCGGCGGGGCCACGTAGGCCGGTGCCGGCGGGTAATACGCGGGCGCCCCGACCACCACGCCCGGGACGCCGATGCCGAGCGAGAACGCGATGTCGCTGCGCGCATGGGCCAGGCCTGCGGTGCCTAGCAGCGCAGCGGCGGCCAGGATGCTGGCGGCGCGGCGGGCGATACGGTCGAAGGTCATGAGCATCTCCTGTGGAGCGGAAGGGACGGCCGTCGGATGGGCCGTCGATGAGGCAGTAACGCACGAAGCGGCCGCACGGATGGCGCACGGTGGGTGAAGAGAGGTATCGAGTGGTAACCCGCCCCGTCCGTCGTTCCGGTCCGGCGTCGGCATGGGTGTCGGATCCCGCCGACGGCCGTCGGTTCCCCGCAGGCGACGGCCGGCGACCCGCGGCCCCGCACCTAGAATCCGGGGATGACCGACCGCTCCCCTTCCCCCGCCGCCGGCCCCGCGGCGGCCCCGACCCCGGACGCCGAAGCCGGCAAGCCCCACAGCAATTTCCTGCGCCAGATCATCGAGGGCGATCTCGCGGAGGGCACCTACGCCGGCCGCCGCTGGGCGGGCAGCCCGGGCGACGCCGCCCACCAGGCGCAGGCCGACCGCCCGGACCCGGCGCCCATCCGCACCCGATTCCCGCCCGAGCCCAACGGCTACCTGCACATCGGCCACGCCAAGAGCATCTGGGTCAACTTCGGCCTCGCCCGCGATTACGGCGGCGTCTGCCACATGCGCTTCGACGACACCAATCCGGAGAAGGAAGACACCGAGTACGTCGACAGCATCCTGGACGCGGTGCGCTGGCTGGGCTACGACTGGCGGGCCCATGGCACCGAACACCTCTACCAGGCCAGCGATTATTTCGATGCGATGTACCACGCCGCCGAATTCCTCATCGAGTCCGGCCATGCCTACGTCGACGAGCAGTCGGCCGAGCAGATGCGGGCGAACCGGGGCGACTTCACCACGCCCGGCACCGACAGCCCGTTCCGCGACCGCACCGCGGCGGAGAACCTGACCCGCTTCCGCCAGATGCGGGACGGCCAGCTCGCCGACGGCGCGGCGGTGCTGCGGGCGAAGATCGACATGGCCTCGCCCAACATCAACCTGCGCGACCCGGCCATCTACCGCATCCGCCGCGCGACGCACCACCGGACCGGCGACGCCTGGTGCATCTACCCGATGTACACCTTCGCCCATCCGATCGAGGACGCGCTGGAGAACATCACCCACAGCATCTGCACCCTCGAGTTCGAGGACCAGCGGCCCTTCTACGACTGGCTGCTCGATCGGCTGTCCGCCCCGGCGGTCCTGCCCGACGGCCGCACGCTGGCGCCGATCTTCGCCCGGCCCAATCCGCGCCAGTACGAATTCGCCCGGCTGAACCTGACCTACGTCGTCACCAGCAAGCGCAAGCTCAAGCAGCTGGTGGACGAGGGCCATGTCGCCGGTTGGGACGACCCGCGCATGCCGACCGTCGTCGGCCTGCGGCGCCGGGGCTACACGCCGGAGGCGATCCGCCTGTTCTGCGAACGCAGCGGCGTCAGCAAGGCGGGCGGCTGGATCGATTACGGCAGCCTGGAAGGCGCGCTGCGCGAAACGCTCGACGCCACCGCCCGCCGGGCCATGGCAGTGCTGGACCCGGTCCGGCTCACCATCGCCAACTGGGACGCGCTGATGGGCGAAGGCGCGCTGGACCACTGCAGCGCGCCGGTGAACCCGCACGACCCCTCGCAGGGGCAGCGCGCGTTCCGGTTCGGACGGGAACTCTGGATCGAGCGCAGCGACTTCGCCGAGGTCCCGCCGAAGGGCTACCACCGCCTCTACCCGCCCCGCACCGGACCGGACGGCGCCGCGCTGCCCGGCAGCAAGGTCCGGCTGAAGTACGGCCACGTCGTCGAGTGCACCGGATTCGTCCGCGACGCCGACGGCGTCCTGACGGAGGTCCTGGCCGACCTGGTGCCGGACACCAAGAGCGGCACGCCGGGCGCGGACGCCGTCAAGGTCAAGGGCGTCATCACGTGGGTGGGCGCGAGCGACGGGCTGCGGGCCGAGGTGCGCCTCTACGACCGCCTCTTCGCGGAGCCGCACCCGGACGCCGGCGGCAAGGATTTCCTGGGTAGCTTGAACCCGGCGAGCCTGCAGACGGTCACGGCCATGCTCGAGCCCTCGCTGGCGCAGGCGCGTCCGGGCGAGGGTTTCCAGTTCGAACGCCACGGCTACTTCGTCGCCGACCGGGAGGACCACCGGCCGGACGCGCCGGTCTTCAACCGGGCGACCGGCCTCAAGGACGGCTGGGCGAAATAGGCCCGGCGCAGGACCGAACCCATGCCCAAGCATCTCCTCGAACGCGGCATCGCGTGCATCGTCATCGGCCTGGCCGTGCTGCTCTCGCCGTCCTTCATCACCGCGCCCCAGCTCCGGGCCACCATCGCCGGCGCCAGCGTCGTCGGCTGGTTCGGCGTGGTGCTGGGCGTGGCGCTGGTCGCCGTCGCCCTGAAGCGCCGGGCCGGCGGCAGGAAACCCTGACCGCCCTGCCCGCCGGCGCCGCCGGTGCATTCGGCTACACGCTTGCGCGCGTTCCCGTCTTACAAAGGCGGGATGCCGGCACGGCCGGCCCATGCACCCCAGGAGGACGCGCGCAGGATGTCGAAGCACAAGGAAGGGAAGACCGCGGGCGACGCCGCGGCACGCTCGGTGCCGGAAACCCGTTTCCAGGCGGTCGTGCTGGTCTGCCGGCAGTGCGAGGGCCGCAAGGACGGGCCCGAGCACCTGGACAGCCGGCAGGCGCGCAAGGACTTGAAGCACGCCCTGCGCGACCAGCGGCCCAAGGCCCGCGTGGTCGAATCCTCCTGCCTCGGCACCTGCCCGAAGAAAGCGCTGATGGTCGCGGGCATGCGCTCCGGCCAGGCGCTGCGGGGCGTCGAGGCGTCGTCGGCCGAGGACCTCGAGCGGTTCGCGCAGGCGCTGCAGGTTCCGGCCTGAGGCGGTCCGCCGGGGCACGACGCCGCCGCCGTCAATCGACCGAGAGTCCGGCGATCGCCGGATCGGCCGGCGGATAGCGCAGGTCCAGCACACGCAGCGTGTCCCGCAGCACCGTCCCCACCATCAGGTTGCGGTGCGTCTTGGAATCGGCGGGCACCACGATCCACGGCGCCCAGCGGGTCGCGGTCGCCCCGAGCACCGCGCCGTAGGCGCGCTGGTAGTCGTCCCATCGCCGGCGGACCGCGAGGTCGTCGGGCACCAGCTTCCAGTTCTTGCGCGGATCGTCGAGCCGTGCCTGCAGGCGCTTGCGCTGCTCCTCCTTGCCGATGTGCAGCAGGAATTTCAGGACCGTCGTCCCGGTCTCGGACAGCATGCGCTCGAAATCCCGGATCTGGGCGAAGCGGCGCGCGGTCTCCTCGGCATCGATCCAGCCGTCGACGACCGGCACCAGCACATCCTCGTAGTGGCTGCGGTTGAAGACCACGATCTCGCCCGCGGCGGGCACCTGCCGGTGGATGCGCCAGAGGTAGTCGTGGTCGCGCTCGACCTGGGTCGGCGCCCGCCACCCCACCGCGCGCACCCCGAGCGGGCTGGTGCGCGCCAGGATGTGGCGGATGGTGCCGTCCTTGCCAGAGGCGTCGGTGCCCTGCAGGATCACCAGCAGCTTGTGCCGGCGGTCGGCGTAGAACAGGTCCTGCAGCGCGTCGATTTCCTCGGCCAAGCGTTCGACCGCCCGCTTGCCCTCCGCCCGGCTGGCCTCGGCGAATGGCTGCGCGCCGGGATCGTAGTCGGCCAGGTCGCGCGGGCCCTCGTCCTGGGGGTCGGACAGGCGCCAGGGCGCGAGGCGTTCATCGCAGTGCGGCTTGGGCATGCGCGGCATTAGGCGCCCGGGCCGTCCCGCGCGCGTTGCACGGTGTATCGCCGCCCGCGGCGGATCGCGCCCGGCCGTCCCGCGGCGCCGGGACCCGAAAAAAATTCCCCGGTCCTTCCGTGGGAGGGACCGGGGAATCCGGATGGTGCCGATGACCGGGATCGAACTGGTGACCTACGCGTTACGAGTGCGTTGCTCTACCAACTGAGCTACATCGGCGAAGCCCGCATTCTAGCATCGCTGTAGGGCCTTCCGGAACGCGGCATCCGCGGCGGGCCGGAAACGCCCGGCACCGACGGAGGGACGGCGGCCCCCGGGCGCGGCGGCGGGACCGCGTGGCCGCGCCCCGCCGCCCGGTCCCGGCGTCGCCGGCGGACGCTCCGGCGTCGCGGCCTGCCGACGGTCCCGAACGATGCCGGCTAGCACTCCGGCGGACGCCGGTCAAGCCGCGCCGCGCTGCCTATAAATGAGGCACCCCAACCCCGTCCCATACGAATCAACCACTTGGCATGCCAATCCCTGTGGATAGAAGGGGTTACCCACATAGTTGTTCATCGCGGACGGGGAAAAGTCATGGAGCTGTCGCACAGTCCATCGTCCGGGGCCACGCCCCGCGCGGGCGCAAGCCGCACGACCGCGGCGCGCCCGCGCGCCCGGCCGCCGCCCGGACCGCCCGGACCGCCGGCAGAGGCCCGGCGCGTCCGGAGCGGGCGCGCCCCGCGCCGGCGTTCCGATGCCCATCCGGGCGCGACCGCCCGCGGGACGGACACCGGCAGCTATTCTTTCGGTAGCAGCTCCCGACCTGAATGCGGGAGGACCGCGCGCGCCGGTTTACAGTCCTGCCCGTGGCCATTCCCCAGTCGTTCATCCAGGAACTCGTTTCGCGCGCCGACGTGGTCGAGGTCGTCGGCCGCCACGTGCAGCTCAAGAAGTCCGGCGCCAACTTCATGGGCCTGTGCCCGTTCCACGGCGAGAAGTCGCCGTCCTTCTCCGTCAGCCCGACCAAGCAGTTCTACCACTGCTTCGGCTGCGGGGCGAACGGCGACGCCCTGCGCTTCATGATGGAGTACGAGGGCATGGGCTTCCTGGAAGCGGTGCGCGAGCTGGCGCAGCAGCACGGCCTCGATGTCCCGGACGACGCCTCGCCCCAGGACCGCGCGCAGGCGGCCGCCCAGCGGCAGAAGCAGGCGACCCTGACCGACGTGCTCGACAAGGCGGGCGATGCCTACCGCAAGGCCCTGCGGACCGCGCCGCGCGCGGTGGACTACCTGCGCCGCCGCGGCCTGTCGGGCGAGATCGCCAAGCGCTTCGGCCTGGGCTACGCGCCCGAGGGCTGGCGCCACCTCGCGGGCGTCTTCCCGGACTACGCGGAACCGCTGCTGGTCGAGAGCGGGCTGGTGATCAGCTCGGCGGAGAACGGCGCGCCGCCGTCGGCCGAGGCGAAGCGCTACGACCGCTTCCGCGACCGCGTCATGTTCCCGATCCGCAACGTCAAGGGCGAATGCATCGGCTTCGGCGGCCGGGTGCTGGGCGACGAGAAGCCCAAGTACCTCAACTCGCCCGAGACGCCGGTGTTCAGCAAGGGCCGCGAGCTCTACGGCCTCTTCGAGGCCCGCGCCGCCCTGCGCGAGCACGGCTACGCCCTGGTCACCGAGGGCTACATGGACGTCGTCGCCCTGGCCCAGCTAGGTTTTCCCAACGCGGTCGCGACGCTGGGCACCGCCTGCACGCCCGAGCACCTGCAGAAGCTGCTGCGCTTCACCGACGCGGTCACCTTCAGTTTCGACGGCGACGCGGCCGGGCGGCGCGCCGCGCGCAAGGCGCTCGACGCCGCGCTGCCCCTCGCGACCGACGTGCGCAGCATCCGCTTCCTGTTCCTGCCGTCCGAGCACGACCCGGACAGCTTCATCCGCGCGCACGGCAAGGACGCCTTCGCCGGGATGGTCGAGTCGGCGCTGCCGCTCAGCCGCTTCCTGGTCGAGTCGGCGCGCGAGGGCTGCGACCTCTCCACCGCCGAGGGGCGCGCCCGGATGCAGGCGGCGGCGCTGCCGCTGTGGAGCGCCCTGCCGGAGGAAGGCGGCCTGCGGCGCCAGCTGCTCGCCGACATCGCCGAGCAGGTCCGGCTCGACGCGCAGGAACTCGCCTCCCTGTGGGCCGCGCAGGCGCCCCGGCCCCGGACGCGCGCCGCGGCCGCTCCGGAGCACGCGGGCGCCGCGGCGCCGCAGGACGCCCCGGCGGATTTCCCGCCCTACGACGACGCGCCCTGGCATCCGTACGAACCCGCGTCCGCCGGCGGCTGGGACCAGCCCGCGGGCTGGGGCGAGCGGCCGGCCTCCCCGCGGGCCGGCGGCCGGGAGGGCCCGGGCGCCGGCCGCGGCGGCCGGCCCGGCTGGAAATCCCGCGGCAACGGCGGCGCGGGGAGCGACTGGCGCGGCGGCGGCGGGGGCTGGAAAAGCGGCGGCATGCCGGACGCGGCCCGCGCGCCGCGCAGCCGCCCGCCGAGCCGCGCCGACCATGCCGCGCGCTTGCTGCTGCGCCACATGGAGCTGCTGGAGCACCTGGGCGACGAGGACCACGCCATGCTGTGCGAGCTGCCCGCGCCGCACGGTCCGGTCTTCGCCTGGCTCGAGGGCCAGTTCCACGAGCACGGCGCGCTCGACTGGCCGGGGCTGCAGGCCGCGATGCTGGGCGCCGAATGCGACGACGACGCGCTGCGCATCCTGCGCGCCCATCCGGTCCCCGCGGCGGGCGCGGACGCGGCGGGCCCCTCCCCGCACGAGCTGCGGCTGGAGCTGCGCGGCCTGCTCAACCTGATGCTGGTCGAGCGGATCAAGCAGCAGGAGAAGGAAGCGCTCGCCGCCCTGGAGCGCGGCGAGCCCGAGGCCTCGCTGCGCTACCGCGCGCTCCAGCAGCGCAAACGGGAACTGCTGGCACCGGTCGGCCCGAAGCCCTGAGCCGCTGCGGGGTCCGCAGGCGCGGCCCGCGCACGGCGCACGGGCGAGCGGGCAGGCGGCCTTGAAAAACCGCGCCTCCCCTATAATTGAAGGTTTGCTGACGGCAAGCGCGACAGCAGCACCTCCGGACACCCGCCAACCGATGCCAACGCGCGCACGACCGGCTGCCATTCCTTCCGCAAGGGCTGCATCCCAAATGATCGCCCACCCACCTTGCCGCCGGGGGAATCCTCCCCACATGCTGGCAACAGGGCTCCCCGCCCCGCCCTTGCACTCCCGCTTTCGCGAGGTGCCTGGCGTACGCATCGACGTGTCTATCCCTTTGTGCCCGCTTTGAATCCGAGGTATCCGCATGCCTTCTCAAAAGTCCGCGAAGTCCGTTGCCCCCGCGATGCCCGCCCAGCCGCCTGCCGCCCCAGCCCCCAGGAAGACCAAGACAGTGTCCGAAACCAAGCCATCGACCGCCGACATCGCGCTCACGCCCGAAGAACTGCGCAACAAATCCAAGGCCGACCTGCTCGCCGCCGCCAATGAACTGCTGAAGAAGCCCAAGAAGGCCCGCGTGGTCAAGGCCGGCACGATCGCGGGCTCGCTGGCGACCACGCCGGCGGCCGAGGCCGCGGCGGCGGACGCCGAGGTGGCGAAGGCCGCCGCCAAGCCGGCCGCCAAGAAGGCCGCGGCCAAGAAGGCGCCCGCCAAGGCGGCGGCGGCGAAGACGGCCGCGGCCAAGGCGCCGGCCGCCGGCAAGGCCAAGGCCAAGGCGGGCGCCCTGGACGGCGACGACGACGTGCTCGACGACGACATCGAGGACCTGACCGAGGGCGACGCCGAGTCCGACGCGGCCGACGAGCCCGCGGTGGCGGACGCGGCGGTGGCCGACGCGCCGGTCGAGAAGGCCAAGCCGCTGCGCATGAAGATCAGCAAGGCGAAGGAACGCGCGCTGATGAAGGAATTCGGCCTGGACGAGACCGTCCTGTCCGAAGAGGACATGGCCAAGCGCCGTTCGCGCCTGAAGACCCTGATCACCCTGGGCAAGACGCGCGGCTTCCTGACCCAGGTCGAGATCTCCGACCACCTGCCCGACAAGCTGGTCGACGCCGAGACCATGGAAGTCGTGGTCACCATGCTCAACGACATGGGCGTGGCGGTGTACGAGCAGATGCCCGACGCCGAGACCCTGTTCCAGAACAACGTCACCCCGACCGCCGCGACGGTCGAGGAGGCCGAGGAGGAAGCCGAGGCCGCGCTGTCCACCGTGGACAGCGAGTTCGGCCGCACCACCGACCCGGTCCGCATGTACATGCGCGAGATGGGCACGGTCGAGCTGCTCACCCGCGAGGGCGAGATCGAGATCGCCAAGCGCATCGAAGGCGGCCTGCAGGCCATGATGGAAGCCATCTCCGCCTCGCCCGCCACCATCAAGGAGATCCTGGCCATGGGCGAGGAGATCCGCGAGGGCAAGGTCGTCATCTCCACCGTGGTGGACGGCTTCTCCAACCCCAACGAGGCCGACGACTACGTGGCCGAGGAGGACTTCGACGAGTTCGACGAGGAGGACGACGACGACGGCAAGGGCGGCAGCAAGGCCCTGACCAAGAAGCTGGAGGAACTCAAGCGCGAGGCGCTGAGCCGCTTCGACCGCCTGCGCGAGCTGCACGAGAAGATGGCCGCCGTCTACGCCAAGGAAGGCTACGGCACGCCGACCTACGCCAAGACCCAGGCGGCGCTATCGGAGGAGCTGATGACCATCCGCTTCACCGCCAAGACCATCGAGAAGCTCTGCGACATGGTGCGCGCCCAGGTGGACGACGTGCGCAAGAAGGAGCGCGAGCTGCGCCGCATCATCGTGGACAAGTGCGGCATGCCGCAGGAGACCTTCATCAAGGAATTCCCGCCCAACCTGGTCAACCTGAAGTGGGTCGAGAAGCAGGCCTCCGCCGGCAAGCCCTGGAGCACCGTCATCGCCCGCAACATCCCGCCGATCCAGGAGCTGCAGCAGCGCCTGATCGACCTGCAGGAGAAGGTGGTGGTGCCGCTCGCCGAGCTGAAGGACATCAACAAGCGGATGAACAGCGGCGAGACCTCCTCGCGCGACGCCAAGAAGGAGATGATCGAGGCCAACCTGCGCCTGGTGATCTCCATCGCCAAGAAGTACACCAACCGCGGCCTGCAGTTCCTCGACCTGATCCAGGAAGGCAACATCGGCCTGATGAAGGCGGTGGACAAGTTCGAGTACCGCCGCGGCTACAAGTTCTCGACCTACGCGACCTGGTGGATCCGCCAGGCGATCACCCGGTCCATCGCCGACCAGGCCCGCACCATCCGCATCCCGGTCCATATGATCGAGACGATCAACAAGATGAACCGCATCTCGCGCCAGCACCTGCAGGAGTTCGGCTTCGAGCCGGACGCCAGCATCCTGGCCGAGAAGATGGAGATCCCCGAGGACAAGATCCGCAAGATCATGAAGATCGCCAAGGAGCCGATCTCCATGGAGACCCCGATCGGCGACGACGACGACAGCCACCTGGGCGACTTCATCGAGGACGGCGCCAACACCGCCCCGATCGAGGCGGCGATGCAGGCCGGCCTGCGCGACGTGGTCAAGGACATCCTCGACGGCCTGACCCCGCGCGAGGCCAAGGTGCTGCGCATGCGCTTCGGCATCGAGATGTCGACCGACCATACGCTGGAGGAAGTCGGCAAGCAGTTCGACGTGACCCGCGAGCGCATCCGCCAGATCGAGGCCAAGGCGCTGCGCAAGCTCAAGCACCCGAGCCGCAGCGACAAGCTGCGCAGCTTCATCGACACGCTGTAAACGTCCGGTGGACGGCGCCGGCCCCGCCGGCGCCGTCCGCCCACCGCAACCGGTTTCCACCGATCCGACAGCCGCCCTGCCCAGGCCCCGCCTGCGCAGGGCGCTATCTTTTCGGGAGCACGATGCGCGAGGATGCAGGCATGCCGGACGACCGCGCGGGCGGCAGCGGCCCTCCGCGCCGGCCCGGGGCCTCGCCGGTCGGCCGGGGATGCCGGGCCAGGCGCGGGCGCTCGCTCGGCGGCGCGTCCGCACGGAACGGCGCCCATGGCGCGTCCGGCGCGGATACCGCATCCGGGCGCCGGCCGGAGCCGTTCCGCGCTCAGGCGGCGGCGGTCGCGAGGCCCGCGGACTGGGCCAGCGCGTCGGCGATCGCCTGGTCCCGGGCCTCGGGGCCCATGCCGACGCCTTCCGCGCGCACCACGGTCACGTCGGTGATGCCGACGAAGCCGAACACCGCGCGCAGGTAGGCCTCCTGGTGGTCCATGGCCGCCTCGAACGGCGTGCCGGCGTACTTGCCGCCGCGCGAGGACACCACCACCACCCGCTTGCTGCCGGCCAGGCCTTCGGGGCCGTCGGCGGTGTAGCGGAAGGTGCGGCCGGCCTGGGCGATGCGGTCGATCCAGGCCTTGAGCTGGGTGGGCACGCTGAAGTTGTACATCGGGGCGCCGACCACGACCGCGTCGGCGGCCAGGAACTCGGCCAGCACCTCCTCGGTCCGGGCCAGCTCGGCGCGGACGGCGGCGCTCTCGGGCGCCGGCGCGCCCGGCGCGGGGCGCAGGGCCTGCAGCAATTCGCCGCCCAGGTGCGGCAGCGGATCGGCGGCCAGGTCGCGGTAGGTCACCACGGCGTCGCCGCCGGCCTGGTCGGCCAGCACGCGGGCGGCGGCGGCGGTGATCTGGCGCGAGACGGACGCGGCGCCCAGAGGGCTGGAGTCGAGGTGCAGGATGTTCAGGGACATGGGGAATTCCTCCGGAGAATGGTGCGGCGGCCTTCGGCCACCGGGGACTTGATGATCGGAGAACAACAATCGACTGACAATCCGCCGAATCGGAATTGATCTTCCCATTTCGGGCAACAATCCGCCGGTCCGCTCCGCGCGATTGCCCGGGCGGCCGTCCCGGCCGGCCTCCCCCCGAACACCAGGAACCGCCCCCATGCAGGATCTCGACGACATGGCGCTCTTCGCGCAGGTGGTGGACCGCGGCGGCTTCAGCGCCGCGGCGCGCGCGCTCGGGCTGCAGACCTCGCGGGTCAGCCGGCGCATCGCGGCGCTGGAGGAACGGCTGGGCGTGCGGCTGCTGCAGCGCAGCACCCGGCGGGTGACCGTCACCGAGGTCGGCCAGCGCTTCTACCCGCACTGCGCCGCCCTGCTCGCCGAGGCGCAGGCCGCCCACGACGTGGTGGACCGCACCCGCAGCGTCCCGCAGGGCCTGGTGCGGGTCGCCTGCCCGCCGGGCCTGCTGCAGAACGGCGTGGGCGCCCTGCTGTCGCGCCACCTGGCGGCCCATGCGCTGGTGCGGCTGCAGGTGGAGGCCACCAACCGCCGGGTGGACGTGATCGAGGAAGGCTTCGACATCGCCCTGCGGGTGCGCACGCCGCCGCTGGAGGATTCGGGCCTGGTGGTGCGGCCGCTGGCGCAGAGCCGGACGGTCATGGTCGGCAGCCCCGCGCTGCTGGCGCGCACCGGCCGGCCGGCCCGGCTGGACGACCTGAACCGGATGCCGACCATGGGCTTCGGCTGGGCGAACGGCCCGGGCCAGCACGCCTGGACCTTCGCGGCGCCCGACGGCCGCACCGTCACCCACCCCCACGCGCCGCGCCTGACGGTGGACGACTTCCCGACCCTGCGCCGGGCGGCGCTCGACGGGGTCGGCATCGTCTACCTGCCGCGCTACCTGGTGCAGGCCGAGCTGGACGCGGGCGCGCTGGAGCAGGTGCTGCCGGACTACAGCCTGCCCGACGGCATCGTGCACCTGGTGTTCGCCTCCCGGCGCGGGCTGGTGCCGGCGGTGCGGGCCCTGGTGGACCTGCTGGTGGAGGGATTCGCCGCCGGGCACGCCGGCTGAGCCGGCGGACCGGCCGCCGCGCCCCGCGCGCTCAGGCGAAGGCGCGGAACGTGGCGTCGAGCCGGTCGAGGTAGCCGGCCTTGGTCGCGGCGTCCGCGAAGCTGCCCTCGAACGCGTTGCGGCCCAGCCGGTAGGCGTGGCGCGCCGTCAGCCCGGTGGCGGCGAAGACCTGCAGGAAGTTGTCGTTCATGTAGCCGCCGAAGTAGGCCGGATCGTCGGAGTTGACGGTGGCGGCGATGCCCGCGTCGAGCAGCCGGCCCAGGTTGTGGTCGGCCAGGTCGGGGAAAACGCACAGCTTCTGGTTCGACAGCGGGCAGACGGTCAGCGGGATGCGCTCGCGCGCCAGCCGCGCCATCAGTTCCGGGTCGTGGACCGACTGCACCCCGTGGTCGATGCGTTCGACCCCCAGCACGTCGAGCGCGCTGCGCACGTAGGCCGCGGGACCCTCCTCGCCCGCGTGGGCGACGAGGCGCAGGCCCAGTTCGCGGCAGCGGGCGAAGACGCGGGCGAACTTCTCGGGCGGATGGCCCAGTTCGCTCGAATCCAGGCCGACGCCGACGATGCGGTCGAGGAAGGGCATCGCCGCCTCCAGCGTGGCGAAGGCGTCCTTCTCGGGCAGGTGGCGCAGGAAGCACAGGATCAGCGCCGCGTCGATGCCGTGCCGCGGCCCGGCGTCGCGGCAGGCGCGGTGCAGGCCGTCGATCACCGTGCCGATCGGCACGCCCCGCGCGGTGTGGGTCTGCGGGTCGAAGAAGATCTCGGCGCGCACCACCGCGTCCGCCGCGGCGCGGGCGAAGTAGGCCATCGCCATGTCGTGGAAGTCCGCTTCCCGCAGCAGCACGCTGGCGCCGGCGTAGTAGATGTCGAGGAAGCTCTGCAGGTCGGTGAAGTCGTAGGCGCGGCGCAGGTCCTCGACGCTCGCGTAGGGCAGCGCGACGCGGTTGCGCGCCGCCAGCGCGAAGATCAGCTCGGGTTCGAGCGAGCCTTCGATGTGGATGTGCAGCTCGGCCTTGGGCATGGCGCGCAGCAGCGCGGGCAGGCGGGCGGGGTCGATGGCGTCGAGTTCGGCGTCGGTGAGGGGCATGGAGGCTTCCGGAGGCGGGGAGGGCAGGCTAGCACAGGCGCGCGACGCAATCGGCGTGCCCGCGACGGCCCGCCGCGCGCGAAGCCGGGCCGCGCCGGGCCCGTCATCCGGCCCCGGCACAATCCGCCGCTCCGCCACGGCCCCGCCCTGCCCTCCCCCCACGCTTCTCCGAGGAAAACCATGGTCGCCCTGCAATCGATCAACCTGGCCTCCCTGCTCGACACGCTGTTGAGCCTCGCCACCGCCTTCGTCCTGGGCGCCGCGATCGGGCTGGAGCGCCAGTACCGCCAGCGCACCGCCGGCCTGCGCACCAACGTGCTGGTGGCGGTGGGCGCGAGCGTGTTCGTGGACATGGCCAACCGGCTGCACGGGGCCGACGGCGCGGTGCACGTGGCGGCCTACGTGGTCTCGGGCATCGGCTTCCTCGGCGCCGGGGTGATCATGCGCGAGGGAGGCGACGTGCGCGGGCTCAACACCGCGGCCACGCTCTGGGGCTCGGCGGCGGTGGGCGCCGCGGCGGGCGCCGACCTGATCCTGGAGGCGGCGCTGGCCACCGTCTTCGTGCTCGCGGCCAACACCCTGCTGCGGCCCGTCGTGGACGCGATCAACCGCAAGCCGCTCGACGACGGATCGGTCGAGGTGACGCACATCGTCCACGTGATCGCCGAGCGACGGCACCAGAAGGCCGTGATGGCGCAGCTGGAGGACGCGCTGGAGGAGAGCAGCCACCCGACCCAGGACCTCGCCATCCGCTCCTTCGGCCAGGAGGACGTGGACATCGAGGCGACCCTCGCCGCCACCTCGGTCGACGGCGAGGCGCTGGACGCCCTGGTGCGCCGGCTCGCCGCGCTGCCCGCGGTCCGGCAGGCCTACTGGAGCCCGAGCACCCGTTGAGCGCCGCCGGTCCCGCGCCCGGGGCCCGGGCGGCGGCTCCGCGGCACCGGCGCGCGACGCGCGGCGCGTTTCGGGCGACACTCTGCCACTCGCCGAACGTCCGGCGCCCGATCCGGCGACCCCGGATCCGCGACCGGCCGGACGCCTCCGGCGACGCCCCGCCCCCTCTGCAGCTCCGCGCCGCCCTCCCCATCCCGCGTGCCGCGCCGTGCCGAGCGCCGCATCCCGGCCCGCGTTCCCGTCCCCACCCGCTCCCTCCCACGATGGCTCCCCGACCCCCGCATCCCTTCCCGTCCCTGCAACGCCTGCGCGCCGACTGGTGGCCCGGCGGCATCCCGCGCGAGCTGCTCGCCGGCGCGGTCGCGACCTTCGCGCTGATCCCCGAAGTCATCGCCTTCGCCTTCGTGGCCGGGGTGGACCCGGCGGTCGGACTGTTCGCCTCCTTCGTCATCAGCCTGGTGATCGCCTTCGCGGGCGGCCGGCCGGCGATGATCTCGGCGGCCGCCGGCTCGGTGGCGCTGGTGGCGGCGCCGCTGGTGCAGTCGCACGGCCTGCCCTACCTGCTGGCCGCCGGCGCGCTGGCCGGGCTGGTGCAGGTCGCCTTCGGGCTGCTGCGCATGGGCGTGCTGATGCGCTTCGTGTCCAGCTCGGTGCGCACCGGCTTCGTCAACGCGCTGGCGGTGCTGATCTTCTCCGCGCAGCTGCCGCACCTGCGCGGCGCCGGCGCGGCCACCTGGGCGATGCTGGCGCTGGGCCTGGCCATCATCTACGGGCTGCCGCGGCTCGGCCTGCGCGCCTTCGCCGTCGTGCCCTCGCCGCTCGTCTGCATCCTGGCGCTGAGCGCGGTCGCCGCCGCCCTCGGCCTGCCGCTGCCGACCGTCTCCGACCTGGGCCGGCTGCCCGAGGCCCTGCCCGCCTTCGGCCTGCCGGCGGTGCCGCTGGCCTGGGAGACGCTGCGCATCGTCGCGCTGCCGGCGCTGGCCATCGCGATGGTCGGCCTGCTCGAATCGATGATGACCGCCAGCGTGGTCGACGAGATGACCGGCACGCCCAGCTCCAAGAACCGCGAGGCCGCCGGCCTGGGCGCGGCCAACGTCGCGGCCAGCCTGTTCGGCGGCATCGCCGGCTGCGGGATGATCGGCCAGACGGTCAGCAACATCCGCTACGGCGGGCGCGGCCGGCTCTCCACCCTGTTCGCCGGCGCCTTCCTGCTGGTCCTGATGGTGGCGCTCAAGCCCTGGGTGTCGAAGGTGCCGGTGATCGCGCTGGTGGCGATCATGGTCATGGTCTCGATCGCCACCTTCGACTGGAAGTCGCTCGGCGCGCTGGTGCGGCATCCGCGCAGCTCCAGCCTGGTGATGCTGGCGACGGTGGCGGTCACCCTCGCCACCCACAACCTGGCCGCGGGCGTCGGCGTGGGCGTGGTGCTCAGCGGGGTGTTCTTCGCCTCCAAGGTGGCGCGCATGCTGGACGTGCGCGCCGAGGACGACCCCGCCACCGGCGCGCGCGCCTGGACGGTGTCGGGCCAGGTATTCTTCGCCTCGGCCGACGCCTTCGTCGAGGCCTTCGACGTGCTCGACGCCGAATGCCGCGCGGTGCGCATCGACGTGTCGGGCGCGCATTTCTGGGACGTGACCGCGGTCGGCGCGCTCGACAAGGTGGTGCGGCGGCTGCGGCAGCACGGCTGCACCGTGGACGTCGTGGGCCTGAACCGGGCCAGCGCGGTGCTGGTGGACCGGCTCGGCACCGGCGGGCCGGAGGCGGCCGCGGCCGTTTCGCTTCGAAAATGATAGCTACTGGCGCAGGATCCGCCTGCGCTGGAGGCCGTTTCCATGCAGTAAACGGAGCCCAGGCCCGGCGGCCGGGCCCCGCGGCTGCGGCGGGTGCGGCCGGCGCCTCCGGACCCGTCGCGGCCTGCGGCCCGGCCCGCGCCGCTCAGCAGGTGCCGAAGCCGATGCCCAGGTCCTTGAGGTAGCGCCGGTAGGTGGAGGACGCGCGGTCGGCCGCGGTGTGCAGCTCGGCCCGCAGGTCGAGCGGCAGGCGCTGCGGGCGCTGGGATTCGAGCACCGGCTGGTCCTGGCGGAAGATGGTGTCCTGGAAGGCGCGCAGCTTCTCGTCGGGCGACGCGAAGTCCGCCACCGCCAGGCGGAACCAGACCCGGCTCGACTCCGGCGTCACCGGGCAGACGAAGAGCGCGATCGACTCCCGGTAGCCTGCCGGCGCGCCGGCGGCCGCGTCGGGCACCTTGGTCAGGATGGCGGTGTACGGCGCGTTGACCTCGTAGCCGTAGGCGACCTGGGCCGGCGCGGTCGCGTGCAGGTTGGATTGCGGCTGCCAGGCCTTGCAGTCGATGGCGACCAGGCCGGTGGCGGTGCGCTCCACCCGGTAGTCGTCGATCGAGGTGGCGGCGCGGCTGCCGAGCCAGCCCTCGTGCACGAAGCCGAAATGCGACAGGTCGAGGAAGTTCTCCACGATGCGCGGCGCGCTGGCCGCCACGTCGTAGGGGCCGCAGTTGAGCTTGCGCAGCCGCTCGTCATCCTCGGCGGCGAAGGCCGGCGGGTCGATGTCGCCCGGGGCGAGCCGCACCCAGGCGAGGCCGTGGGCCTCGCGCACCGCGTGGGCGGGCACGCAGTGCCCGGCCGGCGGCGTGAAACCGGGCAGCGCCGGCACCTTCACGCAGCGGCCGCCGCCCTCGAACTGCCAGCCGTGGTAGGGGCATTCGAGCCGGCCGTCCTCGACGCGGCCGAGGGACAGGCGCGCGCCGCGGTGCGGGCAGCGGTCGGGGAAGGCGCGCGCGGCGCCGTCCCGGTCGCGCCAGAGGACGATGTCCTGGTCCAGCAGCCGCGCTGCGAGGGGGGCGTCGCCGATCTCGCCCGAAAGGGCCACGGGATGCCAGTGCTGTGCTTCGATCATGGGAACTGTCGTGGGAAGTGGACCGCGGACGGCGCCGAGCCCGTGCGCGGGCGGCCCTCCGGCCGCGTCCGGCGAGTGTGCCACCGACCGGGGACGGTCCGCGCCCGCGCCCTCCTCCGGCGCGCGCCGCCCGCGCGTTTCCGTGGATTGGAAATGCCCGCTTCCCATCGGCCCGGAGATCGCCTACCTTGTCCCCAAACGACCATGCCGGCGCGCACCGCGCCGCCGGCCGACGACAGGAGACGCCATTGGACCCGATGCCGGAATCTCTCCCGCTGCCGCGACGGCGGCTGCTCGCGCTGGCCTGCGCCGGCGCCCTCGCCGGCGCGCACCGCGCCGCCTCCGCGCAATCGCCCTTCCCCGGCAGGCCGGTGCGCATCCTGGTGCCCTTCGCGCCGGGCGGCCCGACCGACCTGATGGCCCGGGCCGTCGCCAAGCCGATGGCCCAGGCCCTCGGCCAGCCGGTGGTGGTCGAGAACAAGCCCGGCGGCGGCGGGGTGATCGCGCTGGGCGAGGTCGCCCGCCAGCCGGCCGACGGCCACACCCTCGCCTTCCCCTCGATCCTGGCGGTGACCAATCCGGCGCTGATGCCCAACTACCCCTACGACACGCTGAAGGATTTCGCCGGCGTGACGGTGGTCGGCTTCATCCCGCACGCGCTGGTGGTGCGGCCCGACTTCCCCGCGCGCGACCTGCCGGGCCTGGTCGCGCTGGCCAGGGAGAAGCCGGGCGGCATGTCCTACGCCTCGTCGGGCAACGGCACCTCGGCCCACCTCGCCGGCGCGCTCTTCGCGCAGCGCGCCGGCATCCAGGCCACCCACGTGCCCTACCGCGGCGCCGGCCCGGCGGTGCAGGACCTGCTCGGCGGGCAGGTGCAGTGGATGTTCCTCGACATGAGTTCGGCACTCGCGCAGATCCAGGCCGGCAAGCTCCGGGCGCTCGCGGTGGCGACCGCCCGCCGCTTCGACGGCCTGCCGCAGCTGCCGACGGTGGCCGAACAGGGCTACCCGGGCTTCGAGGTCCACGGCTGGTACGGCCTGTGGGCCCGGGCCGGCACGCCGGCGCCGGTGCTCGACCGGCTCCACCGCGAGGTGCGCGCCGCGCTCGAGACCGAGGAGGTGCGCGGCGCCTTCCGGATGCAGGGCATCGCGCCCGGCGGCATGCCGCCGGCCGAATACCAGGCGCTGATCCGGGAGGATCTGGCGGAATGGAAGCAGACCATCGCCCGGCTGGGCATCAAACTGGAGTGACACCGACCATGCGGATCGCGATCCCCGACGACTACCAGGACTGCGTGCGCGGCCTCGACTGCTTCGCGAAGCTCGCCGGCCACGAGGTCGCCGTCTTCCACGACACCCTGCGGGACACCGGCGCGCTGGCGGCGCGTCTGCGGGACTTCGACGCGGTCGTGCTGACCCGCGAGCGCACCCGCGTCGGCGCCGAGCTGCTCGACCGCCTGCCGCGGCTGCGGCTGATCAGCCAGACCGGCAAGGTGGCCGGCCACGTGGACATCGCGGCCTGCACCGCGCGCGGCGTGGCGGTGGCGGACGGCCGCGGATCGGGCGCGGCCACCGCCGAGCTGACTTGGGCGCTACTGCTCGCCAGCCGGCGCCACCTGGTGGACGAGGCCAACCGGCTGCGCGCCGGCCAGTGGCAGGGCCACCTGGGCCGGCAGCTGCACGGCCGGCGCCTGGGCATCTGGAGCTACGGCCGCATCGGCCGGCAGGTCGCGCGCTACGGCCGGGCCTTCGGCATGCATGTCTGGGTCTGGGGCCGCGAGGCGTCCACCAACGATGCGCGGGCCGACGGCTTCGAAGTCGCGCCCTCGCGCGAGGCCTTCTTCGCCGAGAGCGACGCGGTCTGCCTGCACATCCGGCTGGAGCCCCAGACCCGCGGCATCGTCGTCCGGGCGGACCTCGACCGGATGCGCCCGGACGCGGTGCTGGTCAACACCAGCCGCGCGGAGCTGATCGCGCCCGACGCGCTGGCGGAGGCGCTGCGGGCCGGCCGGCCGGGCTTCGCCGCCGTGGACGTGTTCGAGCAGGAGCGGGAGCCGGTGCTCGGCGGGCAGCACCCGCTGCTGGCGCTGCCGAACGCGCTGTGCACCCCGCACATCGGCTACGTCGAGCGCGACAACTACGAGACCTATTTCGGCGCGGCCTTCAACAACGTCGTCGCATTCGACGAGGGCCGGCCGCAGAACCTGGTCAACCCCGAGGCGCTGGCCCGGACGGCAGCGGGCGCGGCGTGAGCCCCCGATGCGGCGGGCCGCGCCGGCGGGACGGGGCGCTCAGCCCAGCGCGCGCACCGAATTGCTCAGCGAGCGGGCGCAGGCGATGAGCATCGGCGCGAGGCGCCGCTCGGCATCCTCCGCCGTCCAACGGCTGGTCGGCGCGACCACGTGCACCGCCGCCACCGGCCGGCCGCGGCCGCCGATCACCGGAGCGGCCAGCGTCATGTCGCCGAGGAACAGCTCCTCCCGGTTGACCGCGTAGCCGCGCTGCCGCGCCAGCGCCAGCTGCTCCAGGATCGCGTCCTCCTGCGTCAGCGTGTGGCGCGTGTGCGCGACCCGCTCCTGCGCGCCGATCAGTCCGATCGCCTCCTCGGCCGGCAGCGCGCTCAGGTAGGCCCTGCCCGACGCGGTGCAGTACATCGGGATGCGGCTGCCGATCGGCATGTGCACCGGCACGAACTGCGCGCTGACGAAGCGCGCCACGTACACCATCTCCGCGCCGTCGGGCTCGGTCAGGCAGCAGGTCTCCGTCGACGCGTTGGTCAGTTCCGCCAGGTAGGGATTCGCCAGGTCGATCAGGGGATTGGCCGTCAGGTAATTGAAGCCGATGCGCAGCGCGCGCGGCGTCAGCTCGTAGCGCCGCGTCTGCGGATGCTTCCGCACGAACCCCAGCTGCTCCAGCGTATGGACCATGCGCTGGGCGGAACTCTTGCTGATGTCGGCGGCGAGCGCCAGGTCGGCGAAGGTCATGCTGCGGCGCTCCGCGCCGAACGCGCAGAGCACCGCGATCCCCTTTTCGAGCGACTGGTTGAAGAGGCGGTCGGGGTCGGCATCCTGCGGGGTGGGCTTCATGGCAAAAGTATAGGTCGCCCGCTTGAAAAATCGCATATCGATTTTTTTAAATCGTATAGTAGTTTTTACTTATTCAAATGCGTTTCAGACGAATCGATCATTGGCATCGAATTTGCACATCCGTCACGCGGCGCGACGCGCTGCACCAGTGCCGTGCGCCACCGCGCCCGGATCCCGCCCGTCCTTGCCAGGAGCCACCGCCATGCCTTCCCTTTTCCGCCAGATCCGGATCCTCTCCCTCGGGCTGCTCGCCGCCGCCGCCGTGTCGACCGCCGGCGCCCAGGGGAACGCGCCGGCGAGCTACAACGTGGGCGCCACCGCCACCGGCATCCCGTTCACCTTCCTGGACGTGAAGACCAACTCCATCCAGGGGATGATGGTCGACACGGTGCAGTCGGTCGCGAAGGCCGGCGGCTTCGCCGTCAACCTGCATCAGACGGTGTTCTCCGCCCTGATCCCGTCCCTCACGGCGCAGAAGATCGACATCGTCTCCGCGGCGATGCTCAAGACCCCGGCGCGCCAGCAGGTGGTGGATTTCAGCGATCCGGTCTATTCCTACGGCGAAGGCCTGCTGGTGAAGGCCGACGACGCCCGTCCCTACGCGACGCTGGACGACCTGAAGGGCGAGGCCGTCGGCGCCCAGGTGGGCACGGTGTTCATCGACATGCTGCAGAAGAAGGGCATCTTCAAGGAGGTCCGCAGCTACGACTCGGTGGCCGACATGACGCGCGACCTTGCCCTCGGCCGCATCAAGGCCGGACTGGCGGACCAACCCATCCTGGCCTACCAGATCCGGCAGAACGCTTTCCAGGGCGTGAAGCTCGCCGAAGGCTACAAGGCGACCAACGTGGGCGACGTCTGCCTGGTGGTCCGCAAGGGCGACACCGAGACGCTGCAGCGGCTGAACAAGGCCATCGCCGCCATCAAGGCCGACGGCACGCTGGCGCGCATCACCGCGAAGTGGGGCATCTGAGGCGAGCGCGCCGCTCCCGCCCTTCCCCACCATGCAAGCCTTCTTCCAGCACGCGCGGGACTTCCTGCCGATCCTGCTGCAGGGCGCGGTGGTCACGGTCCAGGTCACCGTGCTCGCCTTCCTGCTCAGCAGCGCCATCGGACTGGCCCTGGCGCTCCTCAAGCTCTCGCGCATCCGGGCGCTCTCGATCGCCGCCTCGACGGTCATCAACGTGATCCGCGGGCTGCCGATCATCGTGCAGCTCTTCTACATCTACTTCGTGCTGCCGGATTTCGGGGTGCAGCTGAGCGCCTTCCAGGCGGGCGTCATCGGCCTGGGCATCGCGTACTCGGCCTACCAGGCGGAGAACTTCCGCGCCGGCATCGAGGCGGTGGATCCGGGCCAGCGCGAAGCGGCGCTCGCGATGGGCATGCGGCCCGCGCTCCTGATGCGCCGCGTGGTGCTGCCGCAGGCCTTCCGCATCGCACTGCCGCCCTACGGCAACACCCTGGTGATGATGCTCAAGGACTCGTCGCTGGTGTCCACCATCACCGTCGCGGAGATGACCCGCGCGGGGCAGCTGATCGCGTCGTCCACCTTCCAGAACATGACGGTCTACACCCTTGTCGCCCTGCTCTACCTGGCGATGAGCCTGCCCCTGGTCTGGTGCCTGCGGCAGCTCGAACGCCGATTCGCGGCCGGGGGGCGGCGATGATCGACATCGAGCGCCTCGAGAAATCCTATGGCGCGCACCGGGTGCTGCAGGGCGTGAGCCTGCGGGTGGAGCGCGGCGAGGTGGTGTGCCTGATCGGGCCCTCGGGCTCCGGCAAGTCCACGGTCCTCCGCTGCATCAACGGACTCGAGTCCTACCAGGGCGGCGAGGTCCGCGCATTCGGCGAACGGGTGGACAGCCGCGCGCCCGGCATCCATCGGCTGCGCCAGCGCATGGGCATGGTGTTCCAGCGCTTCAACCTGTTCCCGCACCGCACCGCCCTCGGCAACGTGATGGAAGGCCCGGTCTTCGTGCGCAGGCAGGACCCGGCCGCCGCCCGCGCCGAGGCGATGCAGTTGCTCGACAAGGTCGGGCTGGCGGACAAGGCCGGCCACTACCCGGCCCAGCTCTCCGGCGGACAGCAGCAGCGCGTGGCCATCGCGCGCGCCCTGGCGATGAAGCCCGAGGCGATGCTGTTCGACGAACCGACATCCGCCCTGGATCCGGAACTGGTCGGCGACGTGCTCGGGGTGATGCGCGCCCTGGCGGACGAAGGCATGACGATGGTCGTGGTCACCCACGAGATGGGCTTCGCGCGCGAGGTGGCGGACCGGGTCTGCTTCCTGCACGGCGGCGCCATCGTCGAGGAGGGCAGCGCGTCGCAGGTCCTGGGCGCCCCGCGCCAGGCCCGGACGCAGGACTTCCTGCGCCGCGTGCTGGGCGCCGCGTCGGGCGGGGGCGCCGCATGAGCCGGAGCGCGCGGTCGATCGCGTCGCACCCGGACGCTCCGTCGCTGTGGGCCGCCACCGCATCGCCCGCGCCGCGAACGCCTCCGCTCGCCGGCATGCGCGCGGCCGACGTGCTCGTCGTCGGGGCCGGCTACACCGGACTGTCCGCCGCCCTGCACCTGGCGCAGTCCGGCGCGAGCGTCTGCGTGCTGGATGCCCACGCGCCGGGCTGGGGCGCCTCGGGCCGCAACGGCGGCCAGGTCAACCCCACGCTGAAGTACGACCCGGACGACCTGGTCCGCCGCTACGGTCCGGCACGGGCGGAGCCGTTGATCGCCGAGGTGTCCGGCTCCGCGGACCTGGTGTTCGATCTCATCGGGCGGCACCGCATCGACTGCGCGCCGGTGCGGGCCGGCTGGATCCAGGCCGGCTACACCGAGGAAGCGGTCGCGGGCATGCATGCCCGCGCGCGCCAGTGGGAGCGCCACGGCGTGCGCGTCGCGGCGCTGGACGGCAGCCAGGCGGCGGCGCGCATCGGCAGCGGGGCCTTCGCCGGAGGATGGTGGGACGGCCGTGCCGGCGCGGTGCAGCCGCTGTCCTATGCGCGCGGCCTGGCGCGGGCGGCGCAGGCGGCCGGGGCGGCCATCCACGGCGGCTCCCCGGTCGCGCAGCTGGAACGCCAGGGCGCGCGCTGGGTCGCGCGGACCGCGGCCGGCCACGCCGTCTCGGCCGGGCAGGTGGTGCTCGCGACCAACGGGTACACCGACGGCCTCTGGCCCGGGCTGGCGCGCACCGTGCTCGCCGCCAACAGCTTCATCGTGGCAACGCGGCCGCTGGGCCCCGCGGGCGACGCGATCCTGCCGGGCGGGGAAACCGCATCCACGTCCCAGCGGCTGCTGCTCTATTTCCGCAAGGATGCCCAGGGCCGCCTGCTGATGGGCGGCCGCGGGCACTTCCCGGACCCCGGGGGACCGTCGGATTTCGCGCACCTCGAACGCGCGGCGGCGAGGATGTTCCCGCAACTGGGCGCCATCGGCTTCGCGCACCGCTGGTCGGGCCGCATCGCCGTGACCCGCGACTTCATGCCCCACCTGCACCAGCCCGCCCCGGGCATCACCATGGCGCTGGGATACAACGGCCGGGGCATCGCGCTGGCCACCAGCATGGGGCGCGCCGTCGCCGCGTTGCTGTACGGTCCTCCCGGCTCCGCCTGCCCCTATCCGATCACGCCGATCCAGCCGATACCGCTGCACTCCCTGCAGCGTTTCTACATCGCAGCGGGCGTGGCCTGGTACAGCCTGCTGGACCGCATCGGCGCGTGAGCGCTGCGCGGCACGCCCCGGCGTCCGCATGAAAAAAGGCTGTCCGGGGACAGCCTTTTTCCGTGGGTCCGCGTCCCCGGCGGCGGGATCCGCGCCGGGGACCGTCCCGGCTCACTTGCCGCCGGGGATCTTGCCTTCCACGCCCTTGACGTAGAAATTGACGCCGCTCAGGAACTTGTCGTCGGCGACCGCATCGGCGGCCAGGACTTCCTTGCCGCCGTTGTCGGCGATCGGGCCCTTCCAGATGGAGAAGCTGCCGTCCTTGAGGCCGGCCTTGATCTGGTCGACCTTGGCCTTGATCTCGGCCGGCACGTCCTCGGCGACCGAGACGAGGTCGATCGTGCCTTCCTTCACGCCCCACCAGCTCTGGCCGGTGGCCCAGGTGCCGTCGAGCGCGTCCTTGGTGGCCTTCAGGTAGTACGGCGCCCAGTTGATGATGGCCGAGCCCAGGTGGGCCTTGGGGCCGTAGGCGGTCATGTCCGAATCCCAGCCGAAGGCGCGCTTGCCCTTCTCCTGGGCTGTCTTCAGCACCGCGGGCGAATCGGTGTTCTGGAACAGGATGTCGGCGCCGCCGTTGATCAGCGAGGTGGCGGCCTCGGTTTCCTTGGGCGGGCTGAACCATTCGTTGACCCAGACCACCTTGGTGGTGACTTTCGGATTGACCGACTGCGCGCCCAGCGTGAAGCTGTTGATGTTGCGGATCACCTCGGGGATCGGCACCGAGCCGACCACGCCCAGGACGTTGGACTTGGTCATCGCGCCCGCGATCACGCCCGCCATGTAGGCGCCCTCGTAGGTGCGGCTGTCGTAGGTGCGGACGTTGGGGGCGGTCTTGTAGCCGGTGGCGTGCTCGAACTTCACGTCGGGGAAGTCGGGCGCGATCTTCTGGATCGGCTCCATGTAGCCGAAGGTGGTGCCGAAGATCAGCTTGTTGCCGTTGGAGGCGAGGTCGCGCAGCACGCGCTCGGCGTCGGCGCCCTCGGGCACGCTCTCGACGAAGCTGGTCTGGACCTTGTCGCCGTATTCCTTCTCGATGGCCTTGCGCGCCTGGTCGTGCGCGTAGGTCCAGCCGCCGTCGCCCACCGGGCCGACGTAGGCGAAGGCGATCTTGAGCGGGGCGGACGCCGGGGCCGGCGCGGCGGCGGCGGGAGCCGGCGCGGGTGCCGGGGACGGCGTGGCGGGAGACTCCTCCTTCTTGCCGCAGCCGGCGAGCGCGGCGGCCGCCGCGGCGGACAGGGCCGCCATTTTCAGCAGGGACAGGCGACGGGTCGTATCGGTCATGTCTATTCTTTCGAGACGTTGAACAAGGGAAACGCGAACGGGAACACGGGAACCGGAGAACAGGGAAAGGCGGTGCGGCCGGCGCCTGGGCGGGCGCCGCGCGCAGCCGCGCGGCGGGACCGCCCCGACGCGCCAGGCCCGAGCATACCCAGCCGCGCGGAGGGCGCGCCGGCGCCGGCGGCGCGCGCCGCGCCCGCTAGCCGCCGGGATGGAAGGGCTTGCCCAGCGAGGCCGGCATGTTGATGCGGATCCATGCCGGATTGCGCGAGATCAGCGCCAGCACCACGATGGTCGCCAGGTAGGGCAGCATGCTCAGCAGCTGGCTCGGCACGTCGACGCCCATGCCCTGGAGGTGGAACTGCAGCATGGTCACGCCGCCGAACAGGTAGGCGCCAAGCAACACCCGTGCCGGACGCCAGGTGGCGAAGGTGGTGAGCGCCAGCGCGATCCAGCCGCGCCCGGCCACCATGCCCTCCACCCAGAGCGGCGTGTAGACCGTCGAGATGTAGGCGCCGGCCAGGCCGCAGAGCGCGCCGCCGGCCACCACCGCCGCGAGGCGGATCCGGCGCACCGGGTAGCCGAGCGCGTGTGCCGAATCGGGCGACTCGCCGACCGAGCGCAGCACCAGCCCCGCGCGGGTGCGGTAGAGGAACCAGATCAGCCCGCCGGCCAGGGCCATCGTCAGGTAGACCAGCGGGTGCAGCCGGAACAGCGCCGGGCCCAGCACCGGGATGTCGCCGAGCAGCGGCAGCGCGAAGCGGCCGCTCTCCGGCAGCTTGGCCTGCACGTAGGGCAGGCCCACGAAGGCCGAGAAGCCGGTGCCGAAGAGCGAGAGCGCGAGCCCGGTCGCGTACTGGTTGGTGCCGAGCCAGATCACCAGCAGCCCGAAGAGCGCGGCGAGCAGGCCGCCGGCCCCCATGCCCGCCAGGAAGCCCAGCAGGTGGCTGCCGGTGTGCACCGCGGTGGCGAAGCCGGCGATGGCGGCGCAGAGCATCATGCCTTCGGCGCCCAGGTTGACGATGCCGGCCTTCTCGTTGATCAGCAGGCCGAGCGCGGCGATCGCCAGCACCGTGCCGGCCGACAGCGTGGCCGCGAAGAGGAGTGCGTACGATTCCATCAGCGGGCTCCTTCCTGCGCCGCGGCGGCGGCGGGCGGCGCCGGCGGCGCATGCACCACCGCGCGCTGCGGCGGCGCGTGCCGCACCCAGCGCAGCCGGTAGGCCACCAGCGTGTCGCAGGCCAGCAGGGTGAACAGCAGCAGGCCCTGGAAGACGCCGGTCAGCGCCTTCGGGAGCCCGAGGCGCGACTGCGCCAGCTCGCCGCCGATGTAGAACATGCTCATCAGCATCGCCGACAGCACCATGCCCGCCGGATGCAGCCGCCCGACGAAGGCGACGATGATGGCGGCGAAGCCGTAGCCCGCCGGCACGTAGGGCGTGAGCTGGCCGAGCGGGCCGGCGACTTCGAGCGCGCCGGCGAGGCCGGCCGCGCCGCCGGAGACCAGCAGCGCGGTCCACAGCGCCTTGCGCGAGGAGAAGCCCGCGTAGCGCGCCGCCGCCGGGGCGAGGCCGCCCACCTGCAGCGCGAAGCCGGCACGCGTGCGGAACAGGAACACCCACAGCGCCGCGGCGCCCGCGAGCGCGATCAGCAGGCCGATGCCCACCCGCGTGCCCTGCATCAGCCGCGGGATGCGGGTCACCGCGTCGAAGGTGCGGGTCTGCGGGAAGTTGTAGCCCATCGGGTCCTTCCACGGGCCGAACACCAGGTAGCCGAGCACCAGCGTGGCGATGTAGACCAGCATCAGGCTGACCAGGATCTCGCTGGCGTTGAAGCGGTCGCGCAGCAGCGCCACCAGCGCGGCCCAGGCCATGCCGCCGAGCACGCCGGCGAGCAGGATGGCCGGCACGATCCAGGGCCCGGTGCCGCGGTCGGCCAGCAGCGCGATGCCGCCGGCGGCCACCGCGCCGATGACGAACTGCCCCTCGGCGCCGATGTTCCAGACGTTGGAGCGGAAGCACACCGCGAGGCCGAGCGCGATCAGCAGCAGCGGCGTGGCCTTGACCATCAGCTCGCCGAGCGCGTAGGCGTTCTTGATCGGCTCCCAGAAGAAGACCTGCAGGCCGCGCACCGGGTCCTTGCCCAGCGCCGCGAACAGCAGGACGCCGATGACCACGGTGATCGCCAGCGCCAGCAGCGGCGAGGCGTAGCTCCAGGCCCGCGAGGGCTGCGGGCGGGGTTCGAGCTTCAGCATGCGGCACCTCCCTGCGCCGCGCCGGCGGCGGGTGCGCCCCGGGCGACCGGATGCCCGGCCTCGAACACGTCGCCGTCCCAGAGCCCGCTCATCCACTGGCCGATCTTCTCGACCGTGGCCTCGGCGCGCGGCAGCGCCGGCGACAGCCGGCCCTTGGCCATGACGTGCAGCCGGTCGCTGATCTCGAACAGCTCGTCGAGCTCCTCGCTGACCACCAGCACCGCGCAGCCGGCGTCGCGCAGCGCCAGGATCTCGCCGCGGATCTGCGCCGCCGCGCCCACGTCCACGCCCCAGGTGGGCTGCGAGACGATCAGCAGCCGCGGCTGGGCGTCGATCTCGCGGCCGACGATGAACTTCTGCAGGTTCCCGCCCGAGAGCGAGCGGGCCGCGGCGTTCGGGCCCCCGGCCTTGACCTGGAAGCGCGCGATGATGTCCCGCGCCTGCCGCTCCAGCGCGCCGACCTTGATCCAGCCGCCGGCCACCGCGTCGCGGCGGGTCAGCAGCAGGTTGTGCGCCAGGCCCAGCGTGGGCACCGCGCCGCGGCCGAGGCGTTCCTCGGGCACGAAATGCAGGCCGAGGGCGCGCCGCGCGCCCGGCGCCATCCGGCCGGCGGGACGGCCGGCGATGGCGACCGCCTCCGGCTCGGCCCGGGCGTCCTCGCCCGAGAGCGCGTAGAGCAGCTCCTTCTGGCCGTTGCCCGAGACGCCGGCGATGCCGACGACCTCGCCGGCGCGCACTTCCAGCGCCACCCGGTCCAGGTCCACGCCGAAGGGCGACTCGCGCTCCAGCGACAGGCCCTGCACCCGCAGCACCGCCGCGCCGGCGCGCGACGGCCGGTGCTGCAGCGCGGGCGGCTCGGCGCCGATCATCAGCCGGGAGAGCGAGGCGTTGGATTCCTGCGACGGGTCGCACACGCCGGTGACCTTGCCGCCGCGCAGCACGGTGCAGGCGGTGCACAGCTCGCGGATCTCGTGGAGCTTGTGGCTGATGTAGAGGATGCTGCAGCCCTCGCGCGCCAGCTGCTTGAGCACCACGAACAGCTTCTCGACCGCCTGCGGCGTCAGCACCGAGGTCGGCTCGTCGAGGATCAGCAGCTTGGGGTCGGTCAGCAGCGCGCGGATGATCTCCACCCGCTGCATCTCGCCGACCGAGAGGGTGTGCACCGGCCGGGCGGGATCGATGTCCAGGCCGTACTCGGCGGCCTTGGCCTCGATGCGGCGGGCCACCTCCGGCAGGCGCTGCGACTTGTCGAGGCCGAGCCAGACGTTCTCGGCCACGGTGAGGGTGTCGAACAGGCTGAAGTGCTGGAACACCATGCTGATGCCCAGGGCGCGCGCTTCCTGCGGGTTGCGCACCTGCACCGCCCGGCCGTCGAAGGCGACGGTGCCCTCGTCGGGCTTGACCGCGCCGTAGATGATCTTCATCAGGGTGGACTTGCCGGCGCCGTTCTCGCCGAGCACCGCGTGCGTCTCGCCGGGACGCACCACCATCGAGACGCCGCTGTTGGCGACCACCGCGGGGTAGCGCTTGGTGATGCCGTCGAGCGCCAGCCGCGCCGGGCCGCCGGCCGCGGGGCGCGGCTGCGCGCCTCCCGGGCCGCCGCGCGGGGAGGTGCCGTCCGGCGCCGGGCGCGGCGCGGCGGACAGCGAAGTGGGGAATGCGTTCATGCGGGGATTTTCTCGGTTTCGGCGGAGGTTCGGCGCGACGGCGGCGGGCGGGGTGGATTGTGGAACGGAAACAGGGGCTGGCGCAGGTCGGGCAAGGGCTCGCAGCTATTCTTTTCGCAGCGTCGTGGCGACGGCGCGCACCCGCTCGCGCAGCCAGGCGGCGGCGGCCGAGGCGTGGGTGCGGGCATGCCAGAGCTGGTAGTAGAGCAGGCGCGGGAAGGCGATCGGCGGCGGCAGCACCGCCACCGGCAGCGTCGCGGTGAAGCGCTCGCAGTACTGGCGGCCGGTGGTCAGCACGAGCAGGCTCTGCGCCACCATCGCCGGGATCAGGCCGAAGTGCGCGCAGCGCGCCACGATGTTGCGCCGCAGCCCGAGGGCGTCGAGGTGGTCGTCGATGACGCCGCGCGCGCCCGGATGGGTCGGGGTCGGCGCGATGTGCTCGGCGTCGAGCCAGGCGGCGGTGTCCCAGCCGCGGCGCACCGCCGGGTGGTCCTTGCCCACCAGGCAGACCACGTCGTCGCCGAACAGCCGCCCCATGTGCAGGTCCTCGGGCGGCGCGGGCCAGTTGCCGATGACCACGTCCAGCTCGCCCTGCGCCAGGTGCGCGTGGTAGTGCGCGTCGCCCGACAGCGGGTAGATCTCGACGCGGCAGAGCGGCGCCTGCGCCTTCACCTGCGCCACCAGCTGCGGCAGGAACAGCGGGTCGAGGTAGTCCGAGGCGGCGATGCGGAAGGTGGTGGCGTCGGCCTGCGGATCGAAGCCGCGGGCGTCGGTGAACAGCACCTCGGCCGCGCGCAGGATGCGCGCCGCTGGCTCGACCATGCGCAGGCCGGCGTCGGTCGGGATCATGCCCGGGCCGGAGCGGACCAGCAGCGGATCGCCCGCGAAATCGCGCAGCCGCTTCAGGGCGGCCGAGACCGCCGGCTGGTGCATGCCCAGTCGGACGGCCGCCTTCGAAACGCTGCGTTCGGTGAGCACGGTGTGCAGAACCCTTATCAAATGAAGGTCTATCTTGTCGAAAAGGCTCGGGTCTCTCATAGCGGGGCGGGCATGGTGCTCATACGCACGGGCTTATGGCGCGGCGGCGCGGCGGCGTTACCGTGGGGCATCTTCCGCGACATCGGAGGCGAGGCGAGCAATTTCCGGACCCCGGGCTAACCCGCAGGGCCGGGAGCCCGGCTCCCGGACCGCACAATGCCGACGGAACGCCCGCCCCCGCGCCGCATCCCTTCCCACGATCCCGCCCCACGCCATGTCCACCCGCCCCCTCCGATTCCTGCGCCGCGGCAAGACCGTGACGCTCCACGGCGTCCCCGCCGACCGCACCCTGCTCGACCTGCTGCGCGAGGACCTCCACTGCACCGGCACCAAGGAAGGCTGCGGCGAAGGCGACTGCGGCGCCTGCACCGTGGTGGTCGCCGAGCGCGCGGCGGACGCGGCCGCCCCGGGCGACGCGGGCGCGCGGCTGTCCTGGCGCGCGATCAACAGCTGCATCCGCCTCGCGCACTCCATCGACGGCATGGCGCTCTGGACGGTCGAGGACCTCGCCGGCGCCGACGGCGCGCTGCATCCCGCGCAGCAGGCGCTGGTCGATTGCCACGCCAGCCAGTGCGGCTTCTGCACCCCGGGCTTCGCGATGAGCCTGTTCGGCATGTACCAGAACCACGTCCGCCGGGGCCGGACCGTCGACCGCGCGCTGGCCCAGGAGGAACTCTCGGGCAACCTCTGCCGCTGCACCGGCTACCGGCCGATCCTGGACGCCGCCCAGCGCATGGCCGCGCTGCCGGCGGCCGGCGTCGACGAGGCCGACGTGCTATCGAAACTGGAGCGCCTGGCGCAGGCGGATCCTGCGCCGGCGGCCGATCCGGCATCCGAAGCGGCCGGCGCGGCCCCGGCATACCTCGCGCCGACGCGGCTCGCCGGGCTGCTGCAGGCCCGGGCCGCCCACCCCGGCGCCCAGCTGGTCGCCGGCTGCACCGACGTCGGCCTGTGGGTGACCAAGCAGCACCGGCGCTTCCCCATGGTGATCGACACGACCCGCGCCGCGGAGCTGCGGCGCATCGAGCGCGCGGACGGCGGCGCGCTGCGCATCGGCGCGGCGGCGACGCTGCAGGACGCCTTCGCCGCGCTGGTCGACGGCCGGCCGGCGCTGCGGGAGTTCGCCGCCCGCTTCGCCGGCCTGCCGGTGCGCAACTCCGGCACCCTGGGCGGCAACGTCGCCAACGGCTCGCCGATCGGCGACTCGATGCCGCTGCTGATCGCCCTGGGGGCGCAGGCGGTGCTCGCCAGCGTGCGCGGCGAACGCAGCCTGCCGCTCGAACGCCTCTACACCGGCTACCGCCAGAACGTCATCGCGCCCGACGAAGTGCTGGCCTGGATCGACGTGCCCGCTCCCGCGCCGGACGAGTTCCTGCGGGCCTACAAGGTCAGCAAGCGCTTCGACGACGACATCTCGGCGGTCTGCCTCGCGGTCCGGCTCACCCTGCGCGACGGCGCGGTGGCGGCCGCCTCGATCGGCGCGGGCGGCGTCGCCGCCGTGCCGTCCCGGGCCCGCGCCGCCGAGGCCGCGCTCGCCGGCCGCCCCTGGTCCGCCGAGGCCGCGCGCACGGCCGGCGCAGCGCTGCAGTCCGAGTTCCAGCCGATCTCCGACATGCGCGCCTCGGGCGCCTACCGGCGCGAACTCCTCGCCAACCTGATGACCCGCTGCTGGCTGGAGAGCCAGGGCCTCGCCCAGGTCAGCCTCGCCACCCTCGCCATCCACGACGCACCGGAGGCCGCATGAACGCCCGCGACGACCAGCCCGCCACCGCCGCCCCGCCCGGGTCCGACGCCCCGGCGGCGCCCGCCGGCCCGGCCGCGCCGCATCCCGGCGCGGCCATGCCGTCCGTGAGCCGCGACGCGGAGGACGCCCCGCTCGCCGTCGCCGCCGACGCGCGGGCCGACCGGGTGGACGCCGCCCAGCCGCCCGCGCCCGGCGCGCGACCGGCCACGCCCGCCGCGCCGGCCCGCGCCGCCGGCCGCTCGCATCCGCACGAGAGCGCCCGCGCCCAGGTCGCCGGCAGCGCCACCTACGTGGACGACATCCCCGAGCTGCGCGGCACGCTGCACGCCGCGCCCATCCTCTCGACCGTCGCCCATGGCATCCTGCGCGGCATCGACGCCGCGGAGGCGCTGGCCATGCCCGGCGTGCGCGACGTCGTGCTGCACGCCGACATCCCCGGCGATCCGGTGCTCGCCGCCTTCGGCCACGACGAGCCGGTCTTCGCCTTCGAGACGGTGCAGCACATCGGCCAGGTGGTCGGGCTGGTGGTGGCCGAGACCGCGATGGACGCTCGCCGCGCCGCGCGCAAGGTGAAGCTCGACATCGAGGCGCTGCCGCCGGTGCTCTCGGCGCGCGCCGCGCACGCGGCCGGGAGCTACGTGCTGCCGCCGGTCACCGTGGCCCGCGGCGACGCCGAGGCCGCGCTGGCCCGGGCGCCGCACACCCTCGCCGGCAGCCTCGAGGTCGGCGGCCAGGAGCACTTCTACCTCGAAGGCCAGGTCGCCTACGCCCTGCCGCTGGAGCAGGACCAGTGGTGGATCCACTCCAGCACCCAGCACCCGGGCGAGATCCAGCACTGGGTGGCGCACGCGCTGGGCATCGCCAACAACGCGGTGCGGGTCGAGTGCCGGCGCATGGGCGGCGGCTTCGGCGGCAAGGAGACCCAGGCCGGCCACCTGGCCGTCTGGGCCGCGCTCGCCGCGCGCAAGACCGGCCACCCGGTCAAGCTACGGCTGGACCGGGACGACGACTTCCTGGTCACCGGCAAGCGCCATCCCTTCGCCTACGACTGGCGCGTCGGCTTCGACGGCGACGGCCTGGTCACCGGGCTGGACCTGACCATGCTGGCCGACTGCGGCTTCTCGGCCGACCTCTCCGGGCCGGTGGCCGACCGGGCGGTGTTCCACGCCGACAACGCCTACTTCCTGTCGGACGTGGCGATCCGCTCCTTCCGCTGCCGCACTAACACCCAGAGCCACACCGCCTTCCGCGGCTTCGGCGGGCCGCAGGGCGTGATCGTCATCGAGGCCATCCTCGGCGACATCGCCCGCCACCTGGGGCTCGACCCGCTCGACGTGCGCATGCGCAACCTCTACGGCACCGGCGGCCAGCGCGACACGACGCACTACCAGATGCGGATCGAGGACAACATCCTGCAGCCCCTGCTATCGAAACTGGAGCATACGGCCCAGTACCGGCGCCGGCGGGAGCAGGTTTCGGCATGGAACGCGGCGAACGCGACGATCAAGCGGGGCATCGCCCTCACCCCGGTCAAGTTCGGCATCTCGTTCACCGCCACGCTCTTCAACCAGGCCGGCGCGCTGGTCCACGTCTACACCGACGGCAGCGTGCAGGTGAACCACGGCGGCACCGAGATGGGCCAGGGCCTGCACACCAAGGTGGCGCAGATCGTGGCCGACGAGCTCGGCGTGCCGCTCGCGCGGGTGCGGGTCACCGCCAGCGACACCGGCAAGGTGCCCAACGCCAGCGCCACCGCCGCCTCCAGCGGCACCGACCTCAACGGCCGCGCGGCCCAGTACGCCGCCCGCACCGTGCGCGACAACCTGGCCCAGTTCGTCGCCGGGCTCGACGGCTGCGGCGCCGGCGCGGTGCGCTTCGAGGACGGCCGGGTCTCGACGCCCAAGCAGGCGCGCGGCTTCGAGGAGGTGGCCGCCCTCGCCTATGCCAACCGGATCCAGCTCTGGAGCGACGGCTTCTACCGTACGCCCAAGATCCACTACGACAAGACCACCCTCACCGGACGGCCGTTCTACTACTTCAGCTACGGCGCGGCCTGCGCCGAAGTGGCGGTCGACACCCTCACCGGCGAGAGCCGGGTGCTGAAGGTGGACATCCTCCACGACGTGGGCACCAGCATCAACCCGGCGATCGACATCGGCCAGATCGAGGGCGGCTTCGTGCAGGGCATGGGCTGGCTCACCACCGAGCAGCTGGTCTGGAACGACCGCGGGCTGCTCGCCACCCACGCGCCGAGCACCTACAAGATCCCCGCCACCGGCGACATCCCGGAACACTTCCGGGTGGACCTCTGGCCCGAGCCCAACCGCGAGGACAACGTCTTCGGCAGCAAGGCCGTCGGCGAGCCGCCCTTCATGCTGGCGATCAGCGTCTACGAGGCGCTGCGCCACGCCGTCGGCGAAGCCCGGGGCGACGGCCGCGCCCCGGTCCGGCTGACCGCGCCGGCGACCGCCGAGAACCTGCTGCGCGCGCTCGGCGGCGTCGCGGACGCGCCGTCCTGAGGCCGGGCGGCCCGGCGGCTTCGGCAGCGTCCGGGCCGTCCGGCGCGGAGCGCGGGCGGCCGGCGGCCGGGCTTCCGCGCTCCCCGGCCAGCCTCGCCGGGACGCGGGGCACGGTCCGCGCGGATCAGGCGTGCGCCGGGGCCGCGCCTTCCGGCCTGAATTCCTCCAGGAAGGCGCAGAAGCGGTCCAGCGCCGGCGAGGCCGCCGGCTCGGCCACCAGCAGCCCGATCGGCTCCAGCGCGCCGCCCGCTTCCACCGGCAGGATGCCCACCATCCCGGCGGCGGCGAAGGCGCGCGCGAAGCTCTCCGGCACCAGCGCGCAGGCGCGGCTGCCCGCGAGGAAGCCGAGGGTGGCCGGCAGCGAGCGGGTGACCAGCGCCACCCGCGGCGCCGCGCCGGCGGCGGACGCCAGGGCGTCCAGGGTGTCGCGCATCGCGCTGCCGGGCGGCGCGCCGACCCAGGGTTCGCGCCACAGGTCGGCCCAGGCCGCGGGCCGCGTCCGGCGCCGCAGCAGCGGATGGGCGGCGCCGGCGACCACCACCGGCCGGTCGGCCAGCAGCGGGACCCAGCGGCATCCCGCCGGCAGCCGGCCCGACCGGCGCAGGCACAGCGCGTCCAGCTCGCCGCCGGCGAAGCGCGCCTGCAGCTCGGGCAGCGCATCCTCCAGCAGCTCGACGCGGATCTCGGGATAGCGCGCGGCGAAGGCGGGCAGCGCCGGCCCGAGCCAGCCGGTCACCGCGCTGGTGATCGCGCCCACCCGGACCGCGCCGCGCAGCCCGTCGGCCGGCCCGGCCAGGGCCTCGGCGCAGCCCGCCAGGGCGCGCAGCGCGGCGTGCAGCAGGGGCAGCATCTCGCGGCAGACCGGCGTCGGGCGCATGCCGCGCGCATGGCGCTCGAAGAGCGGCGCCTGCAGCATCGCCTCCAGCTCGGCGATCGCCTTGGTGGCCGAGGTCGCGCCCATGCCCACCTCGCGCGCCGCGCGGCGGGTGTTGCCGAGTTCGGCGGTCAGCACCACCAGCTGCAGCTGGCGCATCCGGGTGCGGGCGAGCAGGCGGTTGAGCAGGGTGGAGGCCGAGGCCGGCGCGGGCGGCGCGACGGGCGCCGGCCGCCCCGGCCGCCCCGGTCGGGACGGGGGACCGGCGGGCGCGGCCGGTGCGGCGGCGCAGGCCTGGGGACCGGCCGCGGCCGGCGCGGCGCACGCGCCGTCGGCCGGCGTGCGGGAAGGGAGGTCGGGGACGGGGGAAGCGGGCGGCAGTTTCATCGGGTCCGCGGGCAAGCAGCATGCGTGCCGGAAGCGCCCGGCGGCGGCAGCGATGCACGGCGGGCATCGGCGCCACCGATTTTGCATCCCTGCGCCCGGGACCCGCGTGCCAGACTGGCCGCTCCGCCCCCTGCCCCGCCAACCACCGCACCGGATGCCATCGTGACCTGCACCGTCTCCCGCCGCCACGCGCTCGCCCGCCTCGCCTGCCTCGCCGCGCCGCTGCCGCTCGCGGCCCGCGCCGCCGCCTACCCCGACAAGCCGGTCACCTTCGTGGTGCCCTTCCCCGCCGGCGGCTCGACCGACGCGCTGATGCGCGCCATCCAGCCGCGGCTGGCCGAGAAGCTCGGCCAGCCGGTGGTGATCGAGAACCAGGCCGGCGTCGGCGGCGCCCTGGGCGCGGCCAAGGTCGCCAACGCCGCGGCCGACGGCTACACCGTGCTCGCCGGCTCGACCAACGAGATGGTCTACGCGCCCACCCTCAACCCGAACGTGCGCTACAAGCCCCAGGACTTCGCGCCGGTCGGCCTGATGATCGGCACGCCGGTGCTGCTGGTGGCCCGCGCGGACCTGCCGGCCTCCAGCGCCGACGAACTGGTCGGGCTGCTGCGCGCCAGGCCCGAGGGCCTGAGCTTCGGCAGCCCCGGCGTCGGCACGCTGCAGCACATGCTGATGGAGGACCTCCAGGCCCGCGCCAAGGTCCGGATGGTGCACGTGCCCTACAAGGGCGCCGGCCCGCTGCTCAACGACGTGCTCGGCGGGCAGCTCGACCTGGCGGTGATGGTGCCCAGCAGCGCCCTGCCGCACCTCAAGTCCGGCCGCCTGAAGCTCATCGGCGTGGCCTCGCTGCAGCGCGACCCGCTGCTGCCGTCCTTCCCGACGCTCAACGAGGGCAAGCTGGTCAGCGGCCTGGAGAGCAACGGCTGGATCGGCCTCTTCGTGCCGAAGAAGGCGCCCGCCGCGGCCGTCGCCCGGCTGCACGACGCGATGGCCGCCACCCTGGCCGACCCGGCGGTGCAGAAGCGGGTGGCCGACCTCGGCATGCGCGTCGCCTCGGCCGCGGAGCAGCGCGCCTTCCCCGAGACCTTCTCCCGCGACGAGGCCAAGGTGCGCAGCATCGCCGCCCGCGTGAAACTGGACTGACGCCATGGACCTGAGCCATCCCGCCTCCCTGCGCGACGACGCCGCATCCGCGATCCGCGCCAACGACGAATTCGTGCGCCTGCGCCGCGACATCCACGCCCACCCCGAGACCGGCTTCGAGGAGCACCGGACCGCCGCGCTGGTGGCCGAACGGCTCGAAGCCTGGGGCTGGACGGTGGTCCGCGGCCTAGGCGGCACCGGCCTGGTCGGCAGCCTGAGCCGCGGCGCCGGCGGCCGCGCCATCGGCCTGCGCGCCGACATGGACGCGCTGCCCATCCAGGAGGCCAACGCCTTCGCCCACGCCAGCACCGTGCCCGGGAAGATGCATGCCTGCGGCCACGACGGCCACACCGCGATGCTGCTGGCCGCCGCCTGGTACCTGGCGGCGCACGGCCGCTTCGACGGCACGGTGCGCTGCATCTTCCAGCCCGCCGAGGAGAGCGGCCAGGCCGGCGCCAAGGCGATGATCGACGACGGCCTGTTCGAGCGCTTCCCCTGCGACGCGGTCTTCGGCGTGCACAACTGGCCGGGCGCCGACGAGGGCGACTTCCTGGTGCGCAGCGGCGCCTTCATGGGATCGAGCAACCGCTTCCGCATCGAGATCGCCGGCAAGGGCGGCCACGCGGCCCAGCCCGAGTTCGCGGTCGACCCGATGATCGCCGGCGCGCAGATCCTGCTGGGCCTGCAGAGCGTGATGTCGCGCAATCGCGCGCCCAACGATCCGGCGGTGCTGTCGGTCACCCAGTTCCACGGCGGCAACGCGGTCAACGTCATCCCGGACAGCGCCTGGCTGGCGGGCACGGTGCGCACCCATTCGCTCGAGGTGCTCGACATGGTGGAGCGGCGCATGCGCGAGATCGTGGAATCCACCGGCGCGGCCTACGGCTGCGCCGCCCGGCTCGACTTCGAGCGCTGCTACCCGCCGCTGGTCAACGACCCGGCGCAGACCGCCTTCGCCGCCGGGGTGATGCGCGGGCTGGCCGGCGATGCGCGGGTGGACGACGCGGCGCCGCTGGTGATGGGCTCGGAGGACTTCTCCTTCATGCTGCAGGCGCGCCCCGGCTGCTACGCCTTCCTGGGCGCCGGCCGCGGCGGGCACCGGCTGCCGGGCCACGGCGCCGGCCCGTGCACCGTGCACAACCCGTCCTACGACTTCAACGACGCGCTGCTGCCGCTCGGCGGCGCCTACTTCGTCCGGCTGGCCGAGGAGTTCCTGGCCGCCGGCGGCTGAATCCCGCGCCGCCCCCGACGTGAAAAAGCCCGCATGCGCGGGCTTCGTCGTTTCCGGGCCGCCGGCCCGCGGGCGGGCGGCAGGCTCCGCTCAGCGGCGGCGCGCCGGCGCCGGGCCGCGGCCTTCGATGAAGCGGAAGGTCACCCGCCCCTTGTTCAGGTCGTACGGCGAAAGCTCGAGCGTCACCTTGTCCCCGGCCAGGATGCGGATGTGGTGCTTGCGCATCTTGCCGGCGGTGTAGGCGACGAGCTGGTGGCCGTTCTCCAGCGTGACCCGCATGCGCGAGTCCGGCAGGATTTCGTCGACCTGGCCGCGCATCTCGATGAGTTCTTCTTTCGCCATGGGTGGGGGTTTTCCTTTCGGTTGGGGAGGGGAGGCGGAATCCGGGACGCTCAGGCCACGACCGAGCGGTCGCGGACCCAGTTGAGGCCCTGCTCGGTCGCGTAGCGGCCGGCGCTGTCCGGGCAGGCGAAGGGCTGCGCGAAGCGCAGGATCCAGTCGCTGGTGCCGCTGCCGCGGCCCGAGCGGACCGAGACCGAGGCCGCGTAGAGGCTGTCGCCGATCTTGCGGATCAGCGGGGAGACGAGGTAGCGGCCGATGGTGACGGCGGCGTCGCGCGGCAGGGAGCCGGCGCAGGCATGGTGGACGGTGTTGTCTTGCATGGTTGTTCTGTTCTGTCGTGATCTGTCGGAGGCGGTGCGGCGCTCCGGCCCGGACTCCGCGGCAGGGCGCGCGGTGCAGGGAAAGGGCGCGGCACGGCCGCGGATCGGCGGCCCGCGATCGGGCCCGGGAGGAAGCTCCGCGCCGGTCCGGCGCCGATGCGGCCGGGGCTGCCGCGCGGCGGCCGTGGCACGGGCGCCGGTGCGGGAGAGGTGCGGGGAAGGCTCGCGCGCGCCAGGGCGCGCGGGTGGACCGACGGCAGGAGCAGGCCGGAGCGTCGGGGGGCCTGCGGTGCGGATCGGTCCGGATGGAATTCGCCGCGCCCCGGGAACCGGGACCGGCGGGAAGCGGCTCCGTCGTGGAGGGGAGCCGGACGCTGATCCCGTATTCTAACTGAATGGCATTTTTTTTGCTAGGGGCCGACCCGCGCCCGGCGGAGGCGCGCGGTTGCAGTCCTTACGATTCGTCCGATCCGCGTCGCGCCGGAACGTTAGGATCCTGCGCTCCGCCCGCGCGCCGCGCCGGGCAGGCGCCGTCCGGCCCCGCGCCCGGCGCCCTGCCGGACCGCCGCGCCGCCCGCCTCGGCTCCGCCGACGGTCCCGCGCCACCGCGCGCTCCGGCCCCCGCGCCGACCTGCGAGAAAGGACTCCCCCGCCCATGATCGACCGACGCTCCTTCGTCTCCGCCGCCGGCATCTCCGCCGCGCTCGCCGCCCTCGGCCTGCCCGCCGGCGCCCTCGCCGCCACCGGGCTCAAGCTCGGCACCCCGAGCCCCTTCTCCTTCGACCGGCTGGTGGCCGAGGCCCGCGCCCTGGCCGGCACGCCCTTCCGCGCCGACACCTCGCTGCCGGCGGCGGTGCTGGACCGGATCGACTACGAGGCCCACGGCAAGATCAAGTTCGACACCGCCTCGGCGCTCTTCGCCGACGGCCCGGGCGCCTTCCCGGTCACCTTCTTCCACCTGGGCCGCTTCTTCCAGACGCCGGTCCACATGCACGTGCTCGCCGGCGCCGACGCCGACCGCTTCGCCCGCGAGATCCTCTACGACCCGGCCTACTTCGGCATGCCCGAGGACAGCCCGGCCAAGGCCCTGCCGCCGGGCGCGGGCTTCGCGGGATTCCGCTTCCAGGAGAGCCGCCTGGGCGACCAGGCGAAGCTCGACTGGAAAACCAACGACTGGGTGGCCTTCCTGGGCGCCTCGTATTTCCGGGCCATCGGCGAGCTCTACCAGTACGGCCTGTCGGCGCGCGGCATCGCGATCGACGTGGCGATGCCCGACCGGCCCGAGGAATTCCCGACCTTCACCCGCTTCTACTTCGAACCGCCGGCCGACGGCGGCGACACGGTGGTGGTCTACGCCCTGCTCGAAGGGCCGAGCGTCACCGGCGCCTACCGTTTCGCGATGCAGCGCGGCAAGGCGGTCCTGATGGACATCGACGCGCGGCTCTTCCTGCGCCGCGACGTCGCGCGCCTGGGCATCGCGCCCCTGACCTCGATGTACTGGTTCTCGGAAACCGCCAAGCCCACCGCGATCGACTGGCGGCCCGAGGTGCACGACTCGGACGGGCTCGCGCTCTGGACCGGCGGCGGCGAGCGCGTCTGGCGGCCGCTCAACAACCCCGCGGCCACCAGCGCCTCGGCCTTCGCCGACCGCACGCCGCGCGGCTTCGGCCTGCTGCAGCGCGACCGCGACTTCGACGATTACCTCGACGGCGTGCACTACGAACGCCGACCGAGCCTCTGGGTCGAGCCGCTGGGCGACTGGGGCGAGGGCGAGGTGCAGCTGGTCGAGATCCCGACCGACGACGAGATCCACGACAACACCGTGGCCTTCTGGGTGCCGAAGGCGCCGGCGAAGGCCGGCTCGGAGCATGCGCTGCGCTACCGCCTGCACTGGACCGACCGCGAGCCCTTCCCCTCGCCGCTCGCGCGATGCGTCGCCACCCGGCTGGGACGCGGCGGCCAGCCGGGCCAGCCGCGCCCGCCGGGCGTGCGCAAGTTCGTGGTGGAGTTCCTGGGCGGGCCGCTCGCCTCCCTGCCCTTCGGCACCAAGCCCGAGCTGGTGCTGAGCGCGGGCAGCGGCGCCTTCTCGTACGTGTTCGCCGAGGCGGTGCCCAACGGCGTGCCGGGGCACTGGCGCGCGCAGTTCGACTTCACCGCCGAAGGCAAGGCGCCGGTGGACATGCGGCTCTACCTCAAGAGCGGCGACCAGACCCTGTCGGAAACCTGGCTCTACCAGTACCACCCGTTCTGACGGCGCCCGCCGCGGCGGGCCCGCGCCCGGAGCGGTTGCATTTGCACGCGCGCCCCACGCCGGCGCTCCCTAGCATGGGAAGGCGGCCGGTCCTCCCGGGGACCGGCCCGCCGTTTCCATCCAACGCAGGAGCACCACCATGAGCGCACACGTCTACAAGATCCTCGAACTCACCGGCTCGTCCACCATCGGCACCGACGACGCCATCCAGCGCGCCATCGCCAAGGCCAGCGAGACGGTGCACAACATCCACTGGTTCGAGGTGATCGAGACCCGCGGCCACGTCGAGGACGGCAAGATCCAGCACTGGCAGGTGACGCTGAAGGCCGGCTTCACGCTGGACTGATCCGCGCCGCCGGAGGGCGGCGGCTCCGGGATTTCCGAAGGGAATCCCCGCCTGCCGCCCGTCCGGCCTACGCTGGCAGCTACCGAAACGATAGCACTACGCCAGGGTGGCCCCACCGGTGGCGGGCAGCCGCGGCGACCGCGGGCCCGGACCTGCGGCCGCCCCTCGGCACGCCGCTTGCCCGCCGGCTTGCAAATCCTTGCGATCCCGCCCGGCGCCTGCGGCAGGATGCCGTCCATGTTCGCCGTCTTCCGCCCCAGCCTGCTCGTCCTGAAGGATCCGTTCGGCTTCGCGTGGCGGGTGCTCAAGGCCTTCAAGGCCAACCAGGGCCTGCTGCTCGCGGGCGCGGTGGCCTACTACGCGCTGCTGTCCATCGTGCCGCTGCTGATCCTGATCGTGATCGCGCTGTCGCACCTGGTGGACACCGGCGAGCTGCTGCGGACGCTGGCGCGCTACCTCGAATGGCTGGTGCCGGGCCAGTCGCAGGCGGTGGTCGGCGAGCTGGCGCAGTTCCTGGACCACCGCGACGTCATGGGGCTGCTGCTGCTCGGCACCATGCTCTTCTTCAGCTCGCTCGGCTTCACCGTGCTGGAGAACGCGATGTCGGTCATCTTCCACCACCGGGTGGTGGTCCGGCGGCGGCACTTCATGGTGTCGGCGCTGCTGCCCTACTGCTTCATCCTGTCGCTCGGCATCGGGCTGCTGGTGGTCACGCTGGTGTCGGGCGGGCTGCGCGCGGTGGGCGAGGAATCGATCGAGCTCTTCGGCTGGCGCTGGTCGCTCAGCGGCGTCTCGGGCGTCCTGCTCTACCTCCTGGGACTGGCCGGCGAGATCGCGATGCTGACCGCCATCTACCTCGTCATGCCGGTGGGCCGGCTGTCGCTGCGGCACGCGCTCATCGGCGGCGTGACCGCGGCCCTGCTCTGGGAGGTGACCCGGCGCATCCTGCTCTGGTACTACGCGACGCTGTCGCAGGTGAGCGTGGTCTACGGCTCGCTCACCACCGCCATCGTGGTGCTGCTGAGCCTGGAGATCGCGGCGACCCTGCTGCTGCTCGGCGCGCAGGTGATCTCCGAGTACGAACGCCTGATCCGCGATCCGGAGGGCGAGCGCGACGATCCGCCGGAGGGCCTGCGCACCGGGGCGCCGGAGGCGGCGCCGCACACCCTGCGCCGCTGAGCCGCCGGTCTCGCGCGCCGTCCGCGGCGTGCGCGCGGCACGGGCCCGTCGCCGCGCCGGCGCACGGCCCGGCAGCGCCCGCGGCTCAGCCGCCCTGGCGCAGCCGGTTCATCGCCATGCCGGCCGCGGCGGTGCGGGTCTCGACGCCGAGCTTGGCGAAGATGCGCTCCAGGTGCTTCTTGGCGGTGGCCGGGCTCGCGCCCAGGATGTCGCCGATGTCGCGGTTGGTCTTGCCCTGCGCCACCCAGTAGAGCACCTCGGCCTCGCGCGCGGTCAGGCCGAAGGCGAGGCAGAGCGACTCCATCGCCACCTGCTCGGACTCCTCGCGCATCACGATCAGCCAGTCGCCGCCGCCGGACTCGTCGCCGTCGTCGGTCTGGCGGTGCAGCCGGAAGGTCAGCCGGCGCACGCCGCCATGCGCCGCCGGCTGCTCCACCGACAGGCGCGGCGGCTCGATCTGGCGGCGCGCGTCGGCCAGGTGGCGGTGCAGCCAATCGACCACCGGCCGCGGCGCGAGCGGGCCGGCGCTGCCGTAGTAGCGCTGCAGCAGGTCGCGCGCCAGCGCGGTCTGCCACATGAGCCGGCCGTCGGCCGCGCGCACGGTGATGCTGGCGTAGCCGAAGGCGTCGAGCGCGTTGCGCGCCTGGCCGGCCTGCTGCGCGGTCTGCCGGGCGCGCCGCGCGGCCTGCAGGTGCACATGCAGCCGGGCGAGCACCTCGGCCGGCCGGATCGGCTTGGTGATGTAGTCGGTGCCGCCGGCACCGAGCGCGGCGACCACGTGCTCGGTCTCGGTCAGGCCGGTCATGAAGACGATCGGGATGGCGGCGGTGCGCGGGTCGGCCTTGAGCCGGCGCGCCACCTCGAAGCCGTCCATGCCGGGCATCAGCGCGTCGAGCAGCACGATGTCGGGCAGCGCCGCCGCGGCCCGCTGCAGCGCGGCCTCGCCCCGGGTGGCGACCAGCACGGTGAAGCCGGCGGCGTCGAGCGCGTCGTGCAGCACCGCGAGGTTGTCGGGCACGTCGTCCACGATCAGCACCACGTCGGAGTCGCTGCGGTCGAGCGCCGCGGCCGCGCCGAACGGCACGCCCGGGGCCGGCTGCGCAGGCGCGCCGGTCGGCTCCCCGGACGGCGCGCCTGCGCCGCGGTCCTGCGGGGGGGCGGACAGGTCGGCGGACGTGTCGGCGGACGGCGCCGCGGGCGGCGCGGCTGCGGGGTCGGTGAGCGCGGCGGGCATCATGGTGGCGGCAGTGTAGGGTCAGCCGCCGGCGGTCCCGGGCGGGGCGGCGGCGGGCGGGACGCGGACGCGGCCTGCAGGCCCTGCAGCTGCTGCGCCATCGCGTCGAATTCGAAGGCCCGCGCCAGGCCGCGCATCCGACCGGCGAAGGCGGCGCATCCGGGCTGCTCGGCCTCCAGCGCGTCGAGCACCGCCAGCACCCCGCGCGGGTAACCCATCCGCACCTGGTCGGCGAGCGCGGCGACCCAGGCCGCCGGCGGCGGCGCGCCCCCGGCGGACGCGGCCGGCGCCGGACCGTCCGCCGGACGGGCGCCCGTCGCGGCCGGGGCGGCACCCGCGGCGCCCGCCGGCCCCGCGTCGGCCAGCCACTGCAGCCCGAGCCGGTCCTCCAGCCAGTCGAGCAGCTCGCGGTGGCGCACCGGCTTGACGATGAAGTCGTCCGGCCCGATGCCCGCGTCGTTGTCCAGGCCCTTGTCGAAGGCGTTGGCCGAGACGATGGCCACCCGTCCGGCGGGCAGGCGCTCGGCGCGGATGCGCCGCAGCGTCTCCCAGCCGTCGATGCCGGGCATGGCCAGGTCCATGAAGGTCACGTCGGGCCGCAGCCCGCCGCGCAGCAGGTTCAGGCAAGCCTGGCCGCTGGCCGCGGTGTGCAGCGCGAAGCCCAGCGGCGCCAGCAGGCGCACCAGCAGCTCGCGGTCGGCTTCCTCGTTGTCGACCACCAGCACCGCGCGGCGCGGGCCGGCGTAGCCGCTGCGGTGCGCGCGCGGCGCCGCGGCCGGCGGCGGCGCGTCCGGCGCCCCGGGCGCGGCATGGACCTGCGGCAGGAACAGCCGCACCCGGAACACCGAGCCCGCGCCGGGCGTGCTCTCGGCGTGCATCTCGCCGCCCATCAGGTCGGTCAGCATGCGGGCGATGGTCAGGCCCAGGCCGGTGCCCGACGCGCCCGGCGCGGACGCCCCGCCCCCAGGGGCCGCGCCGGGCGCCGAGCCGCGGGCGAAGGGCTCGAAGATCTGCCCCAGCTCGGCTGGCGTCATGCCGGGGCCGGTGTCCTCGATCTCGACCACAGCCATCTCGCGCGCATGGCGCACCCGGAACACCACCTCGCCCGCTGCGGTGAACTTGATGGCGTTGCCCAGCAGGTTGATCAGGATCTGCCGCAGCCGCTTCTCGTCGGCGCGCACCACCTCCGGCAGCCGGCCCCGCGCCTCGAAGCGGAAGCCCAGGCCCTTGGCCGCGGCCTGCAGCTCGAAGAGCGCGGCCACCTCCTGCACGCAATCCGCGAAGCGCATCGGCCTGGGGTCGAGCGCGAACTTGCCGGCCTCGATGCGGGCGATGTCGAGCGTGCCCTCGATCAGCGACAGCAGGTGCTCGCCGCCGCGCCGGATCACGTCCACCGCGTGCTGGCGGTGCGGCGGCACCGCGTCGTCCTCGCCCATCAGCTGGGCGTAGCCGAGGATGCTGTTGAGCGGCGTGCGCAGCTCGTGGCTGATGGTGCTGATGTAGCGGGTCTTGGCCTGGTTGGCCTGGTCCGCGGCCTGCCGCGCCTGGTCGGCCTGGGCGCGGGCCTGCTCGGCGACGCGCTGGGCGTCCTCGGCCGCGGCGCGGGCGCGCTCGGCCTGGCGCGAGGCTTCCTGCAGCGCCCGGTCGGTCTCGCGGTGCAGGTCGATCTCGCGCACCAGCAGGTGGGTCTGGCGGTTGGACTCCTCCTGCGCGACCTTGCGGCTCTGCTGCGCCAGCACCAGCCACCAGGCGACGATGCCGGCGCCCAGCAGCAGCGCCATGTAGGCCCGCACGAAGCCGGAGCGCAGCGCCCGGGCCTGGGCCATGTCGGCGCCGGCGGCGGCCAGCGAGCGCATCTCGTGGTGGTAGAGCAGGCCGAAGACCGCCGCCAGCAGCGGAGCGATCACCAGCATCAGCAGCACGAAGTGCGCGAGCCCCCGGCCGAGCGAGGGCCAGAGCCAGCGCGGCGTCAGCGCGCGCAGCACCGCCTGCCACTGCGCGCCCAGGCTGGCGTGCGGCTTGCACAGGTCGCCGCAGCGGGCGTCCAGGGTGCAACACAGCGAGCAGATGTCGCCCTGGTAGGCCGGGCAGTGCGCCATGTCCGGGCTTTCGTACTCGTGCTCGCAGACCACGCAGCGGCGCAGCCGGGGCGCGGCGGGCGCCGGGGCGACCTCCGCGCCCGCGCCGCGGCAGGCGCCGCAGCCGCCGGCCCCGCCGCAACCGCCGCCCGCGCCCGCCTCCTCGGGCGCCCCGGCGTTCCCGCGCGCCCCAGGCGCCGGGCCGGCGGCGGGCACGGCGGGAGCCGGCGTGCGCGCGAGGTAGTAGCGGCCCCGGGTGATCCAGGCGATCAGCGGCGAGGCGACCAGCGCCGTCGCCAGCGCGATCACCGCCGAGAAGGCCTGCGCCATCGGGCCGAAGGCGCCCAGCCAGGCCGCGATCGACAGCGCCGATGCCAGCGCCATCGCGCCGGTGCCCACCGGATTCACGTCGTAGAGATGGGCCCGCTTGAACTCGATGCCCGGCGGCGACAGGCCCAGCGGCTTGTTGACCACCAGGTCCGCCACCACCGCCGTCATCCAGGCGATGGCGATGTTGGAGTAGAGGCCCAGCACGTCGCCCAGGGCCTCGAACACGTTCATCTCCATCAGCATGAAGGCGATGAAGGTGTTGAACACCACCCACACCACCCGGCCCGGATGGCTGTGGGTGAGCCGCGAGAAGAAGTTGGACCAGGCGAGCGAGCCGGCGTAAGCATTGGTCACGTTGATCTTGAGCTGCGACACCACCACGAAGAGCGCCGTCGCCGCCACCGCCCAGCCGTAGTGCGGGAAGACGTACTCGTAGGCGGCCAGGTACATCTGGTTCGGGTCCACCGCGCGCTCGACCGGCACCGCGTGGCTGATCGCCAGCCAGGCCAGCAGCGCGCCGCCCAGCATCTTGACCACGCCGAGCAGCACCCAGCCCGGACCGCCCGCGAGCACCGCGGCCCACCAGCGCCAGCGGCCGGCGCGCTCGCGCTGCGGCATGAAGCGCAGGTAGTCGGCCTGTTCGCCCATCTGGGTGATCAGCGCGATGCCCACCGTCAGGGCCGCGCCGAACATGCGCAGGTCGAATTCGCCGCCGCGCCCCGACTCGCCGGCGTAGCCCAGCACGCCGGCGAAGGCGCCCGGGTCGCGCGCCAGCACGAAGGCGAAGGGCACCACCAGCATCACCAGCCACAGCGGCTGGGTCCAGAGCTGCAGCCGGCTGATCGCCGAGACGCCGTGCGTCACCAGCGGGATCACCACCAGCGCGCAGGCGAGGTAGCCCCAGCGCGGCGGCACGCCGAGCGCCAGTTCGAGCGCGTAGGCCATGACCGCGGCCTCCAGCGCGAAGAAGATGAAGGTGAAGGACGCGTAGATCAGCGAGGTCAGCGTCGAGCCGATGTAGCCGAAGCCCGCGCCCCGGGTGAGCAGGTCCATGTCCACCCCGTAGCGCGCGGCGTAGACCGAGATCGGCAGCCCGGCCAGGAAGATGATCAGCCCGGTGGCCAGCACCGCCCAGAACGCGTTGACGAAGCCGTACTGCACCAGCAGCGTCGCGCCGACCGCTTCCAGGATGAGGAAGGAGGCCGCGCCGAAGGCGGTGTTGGCCACGCGGAACGGCGACCACTGCCGAAAGCGCTGCGGCGTGTAGCGCAGGGCGTAGTCCTCCAGCGTCTGGCTGCCGACCCAGTGGTTGTAGTCGCGCCGCACCTTGACGACCCGCTGCGGCGCCGCGCCCGCATCCGCCGCCTCCGGTCCGGCGACCGCCGCGGTTCCGGCCGCGTCCGTGCTCACCGCCATCCGCCCTCCCGATCTCCCGCGATTTCCGTTTATCGTGGAGTAATGTATGTAACGCCGCTGCAACGAAGCGGTGGCGACCCGCTCCTATAGTGCCTCAAGCCGTGCCGGGCCTGGAAGGAACGGTGCGATCGCCGTCGGCGATACGCGAAAAACTCCGCCAGGTCAGCTGCCGGTCAGGCTATTTGCCGTAGGAAATTTCATTCGTTGCGGGTTAGCACGTAGAATCCGGGCCCATCCCCTCCATGCGATCCATTGTCCTGTCATTGCTGCTGACGCTCACCGGCCTCCTCTTCGGCGGCGCGGCGCATGCGCAGGCGCCGGACCGCTTCCCCGGCATCGCGGCGCAGACCTGGATCGAACCCGCGGCGCTGCAAGGGCGCCAGGCGCAGACGATCCTGCGCACGTGCCAGCCGCGCCTCGCGCTGCAGGACGCGCTACCGGGCCCGGGCGCCTCGTTCGCGGCGGCCGACGACTGCGGCGGCCCGCTCCATGCAGGCTTCGACGACCGCAACGAGATGATCTGGCTCGACGCGGAGCCGCCGGTGGCGGTGGTGGCCTACCGCAGCCCGCGCAACGCGGTGTCCGCCCGCGGGCTGCCGCCGGCCTGGCTGCGCCTGCCGCTGCGCCCCCCGCGCGCCTGACGCGCCCCGGCCCCCGGCGGCCCTGCGCCGCCGGTCCGCCGGGGAACGCCGCCGGCTCCGGCCGCCGCGACGCGCCCGCACGGCGCGGCACGCTCCCGATCCCTCCGTCCGTACAGACTGCCCCTCGCGGGCATCGCTCCACCATGCTCCTCCGCAAAGATCCTGCCGGCACCGCCGCGCGGACCGCTCTGCTGCTCTCCGCCCTGCTGCCCCTGCACTGGGGCGCGGCCCGGGCGCAGACCACCGGCACGCCGCTGGTGCCGCGCCCGTTCTCGGTACCGGCGTCGCCCGCGTTCGGCGCGCCCGCGCCGGTGCCGCAGCAGCCGCCGGCCTTCCCGGGCAGCGCGTCGCCGTCCTTCCCGGCGCCCGCGGCGCCGAACCTGCCGCCGACCTTCCCGGCGCCGGACGCCAGCCGCCCCCCGCCGCCGAACACCGTGCCGCCGAGCAGCATCGCCTCGACCGCGCCGACGGTCGAGATGACGCTGCAGCAGCTCACCGACACCGTCCTGCAGCACAACCCCGCGCTGCTGTCGGCCCAGCAGGTGCGCAGCACCGCGGCCGCGGCCGTGACCACCGCTGGCGCCTTCCCGAACCCGCGGCTCGAATTCACCGGCGGCCGCCAGAGCGCCCGCATCCCCAGCTCGCTGGGCGGCAACGTGACCACCTACGGCGTGTCGCAGCTGATCGAGAACCCGGCGCTGCGCAGCTCGCGCGTCGAGGCCGCCCGCTCCGGACAGCGCGGCAGCGAATTCCAGGTGGCGGTCAACCGCAACGAGCTGATCGCCCAGATCCGGCTGCGCGCCTACGAATTCCTGCTGCGCCAGGCCGAGGCCGGCGCCGCCGCCGAGGCCCTGGGCCTGCTGGAGCAGAGCCGCACCCGCGTCCAGGCCCGGGTGGACAGCGGCGAAGCCGGCCGCTACGAGATCATCAAGGCCGACGCCGAGCTGGTCACCGCCCGCCAGCGCCGCCAGAGCGCGCTGCTGATGGCCGACCAGGCCGCGCTCGCGCTCAACCGCCTGGCCGCGGGCCAGTTGCCGCCCCGCTGGACGCTGACCGACATCCGGCTGGTGGACAACGCGCCCCTGCCCAACCTGGAGGTGCTGCAGCAGCAGGCCTTCTCCAACAATCCGGAACTGCAGTTCCTGCAGAGCGAGATCGACCGCGCCAACGCCACGCTCGACGGCGCGCGGGCCAGCCGCTGGCCGGGCGTGGAGCTGCGCTACAGCCAGGCGCGCGATCCCGAGGTCCGCCAGAACGTGCTGGGGGTGAGCGTGCAGGTGCCGCTGTTCGACCGCCGCACCGGCCCGATCGCCGAGGCCTCGTCGGAGCTGGTCCGGGCCCGCACCCGGCTCGAAGGCCGGCAGGCGGAGCTGCAGCAGCAGATCCTCTCGGCCTGGAAGACGCTGGAGATGGCCCGCCTGCGCGTCGACGCGCTGAGCCAGGGCGCGGTGCGCGACTCCGAATCGGCGCTGCGCGTGGCCGAGGCCGCCTACCGGTACGGCGAGCGCGGCATCCTCGACGTGCTCGACGCGCAGCGGGTGCTGCGCACCGTGCGCTCCGACCTGCTCGACGCCCGCTACCAGGTGCAGTCCGCCCGCATCGAACTCGACTACCTGGCCGGCCGGCTGGTCAATCCGCCGGTCGACGCGCCGGCCTCCGCCGCCGCCCCCTCCGCCGCCATCCGCCCCTGAAAGCCCGCCATGCACCGCATTTCCTCCACCGAAACGATCCTGGCCGCGGCGGCGACCGCCGCTCCGCGCCGGCCCGCCTCCGCCCGCGCGGCGCTGGCGGCGCCCGCCCTGCTGGCGCTGATGCTGCTGGCCGGCTGCGGCAAGTCGGACGAGAAGCCCGCGGCCGCCGCCCAGGCCAAGGCCGCGCCGGAAGACCCGATGGTCGTCAAGGTCCGCCCCGAGATGGCGTCGAACTTCAAGGTCGGCCCGCTGCAGACCGCCAACATCGCCCCGATGCAGGAGATCTCCGGCCGCGTCGAGGCCAACGAACGCCAGGTCTCGCGCATCGGCGCCTCGGTCACCGGCCGGGTCACCGAAGTGCTGGCCGAACTGGGCGACCGGGTCCGCGCCGGCCAGGTGATGGCCCGGGTCGCGAGCCCGGACCTGACCACCGCCCAGCTCGCGGTGATGCGCGCCAACTCCTCGGTCTCGCTCGCGGGCCGCGCGGTCGAGCGGGCCCGCCAGCTGATCGCCGCCGACGTCATCGGCACCGCCGAGGTCCAGCGCCGCGAGGCCGAGCTGGCCATCGCCCGCGCCGAGCTGCAGGCCGCGACCGACCAGCTGCGGCTGATGGGCATCTCCGCCGACGCGGTGAACCAGCTGCGCACCAAGGGCACGCTGGCCTCGGCCATCGGCGTGGCTTCCAACCGGACCGGCGTGGTGATCGAGCGCACCGTGAGCCAGGGCCAGGTGGCCCAGCCGGGCGACCCGATGTTCACCGTGGCCGACCTGTCCAACGTCTGGGTGGTCGGCGCGCTGCCCGAGCAGGCGGCCGGCACGGTCGAGGCCGGGCAGGCGGTCGAGATCCGGGTGCCGGCGCTCGGCGACGAGCCGCTGGCCGGCAAGATCATCTACGTCGGCGACACGGTGCAGGCCGACACCCGCACCCTGGCCATCCGCACCCAGGTGGACAACCCGGGCGGCCAGCTCAAGCCGCAGATGCTCGCCACCATGCGCATCAGCGGCAGCCCGAAGAACGTGCCGGCGGTCCCCACCACCGCGGTGGTGCGCGAGGCCGACCGCGACCACATCTTCGTGCGCACCGCCGAGAACACCTTCAAGCTGGTGCCGGTGGAGCTGGGCACGCCCAGCAACGGCATGCGGCCGGTGCTGCAGGGCGCCAAGCCCGGCACCGAGATCGTCCAGGACGGCGCCTTCCACCTGAACAACGAGCGCAAGCGCGCCGAACTGGAGTAAGCCGATGATCGCTTCCCTGATCCGCGCCGCGCTCGGCCAGCGGCTGCTGGTGATCGTCCTCGCGCTGGTGGTCTGCGGCTTCGGCGTGCGGGAATCCCTGCGCCTGTCGGTCGACGCCTTCCCCGACGTGACCAACGTGCAGGTCCAGATCGCCACCGAGGCGGTCGGCCGTTCGCCCGAGGAGATCGAGCGCTTCGTGACGGTGCCGCTGGAGATCGCGGTCACCGGCCTGCCCGGCCTGGTCGAGATGCGCTCGCTCAACAAGAGCGGCCTGTCGATCATCACGCTCGTCTTCACCGACAAGACCGACGTCTACTTCGCCCGCCAGCTGGTGCTGGAGCGGCTGATCGAGGTCACGCCGCGCATGCCCGAAGGCATCACGCCGGTGCTGGGCCCGGTCTCCACCGGCCTGGGCGAGGTCTACCAATACACGCTGGAGCGCCCCGACGACGGCAAGCGCGCCCTCACGCCCGAGGAGCTCGCCAACCGGCGGACCATCCAGGACTGGGTGGTGCGGCCGATGCTGCGCTCCATCCCGGGCGTGGCCGAGATCAATTCGCAGGGCGGCTACGTGCGCCAGTTCCAGGCGCTGGTGGATCCGCAGCGGCTGCGCCACTACGGCCTGTCGGTGCAGCAGGTGGTCACCGCCATCGCCAACAACAACTCCAACTCCAGCGGCGGCGTTCTGCCGCAGGCCACCGAGCAGTACCTGATCCAGGGCGCCGGCCTGATCACCAAGCTGGAGGACATCGGCAACATCGTCGTGAAGGAGCAGAACGGCACGCCGGTCTTCGTGCGCGACCTCGCCGCCGTCGAGATCGGCAGCGAGGTGCGCCAGGGCGCCATCGTCAAGGGCGGCTACACCGAGAGCGTCTCGGGCATCGTGCTGATGATGCGCGGCGGCAACGCCAAGCAGGTGGTCACCCGGGTCAAGGCGCGGGTGGAGGAGATCAACGCCAAGGGCATGCTGCCCGACGGCCTGCAGATCGTGCCCTTCTACGACCGGACCGACCTGGTCGACGCCGCGCTCTGGACCGTGGCCAAGGTGCTGATGGAAGGCATCGCGCTGGTGGTGGTGGTGCTGTTCATCTTCCTGGGCGACGTGCGCTCCAGCCTGATCGTGGTGGCGACGCTGATCATCACGCCGCTGACCACCTTCATCATGATGAACCGCTACGGCATCTCGGCGAACCTGATGTCGCTCGGGGGCCTGGCGATCGCCATCGGCCTGATGGTGGACGCCACGGTGGTGGTGGTGGAGAACGTCTACCACCGGCTCGGCCAGATGACCGAGGGCGGGCCGTCGAAGGTCCGCACCATCCTGGCGGCGACCACCGAGGTGGCGACGCCGACCATCTTCGGCATCGTGATCATCATCCTGGTGTTCCTGCCGCTGATGACGCTGCAGGGCATCGAGGGCAAGATGTTCGCGCCGCTGGCGCTGACCATCGCGATCTCGCTCTTCGTGTCGCTGATCGTGTCTCTGCTGCTGTCGCCGGTGCTCTGCTCCTACTTCCTGAAGGTCAAGCCCGGCTCCGGCGACCACGACACGAAGATCATCGCCTGGATGAAGCGCCACTACCTGCGGCTGCTCGACGGCGCCACCGCGCGCAGCCGGGTCACGCTGGCGGTCGCGGTCGCCCTGCTGCTGGGATCGCTGGCGCTCTTCCCCTTCCTCGGCAAGTCCTTCATGCCGACCATGAAGGAAGGCGCGCTGACGCCGCAGATCAACCGGGTGCCCAGCATCTCGCTCGACGAATCCATCCGCATGGAGATGGACGCGATGAAGATGGTGGCGGCGGTGCCGGGCGTGAAGTCGGTGGTCTCCAAGCTCGGCCGCGGCGAATCGCCGGCCGACCCGGCGGGCCCGAACGAATCCGACCCGATCGTGATCCTGGACCCGGAGAGCGACCGCACGCAGGACGAGATCGACGAGGAGATCCGCCAGAAGCTCTCGACCATCCCGGGCGTGCAGATCGTGCTGTCGCAGCCGATCTCCGAGCGGGTGGACGAGATGGTGACCGGCGTGCGTTCGCAGGTCGCGATCAAGGTGTTCGGCGACGAGCTGCGCGAGCTCTCGCGCATCTCCGAGGACATCGCCCGCATCCTGAAGGACGTGCAGGGCAGCCGCGACATCCGGATCGAACGCCTCTCGGGCCAGCAGGCCCTGATGGTGGACATCGACCGCAACGCCATCGCGCGCTACGGCATCAACGTGTCGGACGTGCAGGCGGTGATCGAGTCCGCCATCGGCGGCAAGCCGGTGACCACGCTCTACGAAGGCGAACGCCGCTTCAACGTGGTGGTGCGCTTCCCCGAGGGCGCGCGCAACTCGCCCGAGGCGATCGGCAACACCATGCTCTCGACGCCCGCCGGCGCGCAGGTGCCCCTTTACTCGCTGGCCAAGATCCAGCTGCTCGACGGCCCGGCGCAGATCAGCCGCGAGCTCGGCAAGCGCCGGGTGGTGGTGGGCGCGAACGTGGAGGGCCGCGACCTGGCCGGCTTCGTGGCCGAGGTCGAGCAGCGCATCAACGCCGAGGTGAAGGTGCCCGACGGCTACTACTTCGTCTACGGCGGCCAGTTCGAGAACATGGAGCGCGCGATGGCGACGCTGTCGGTGATCGTGCCCCTGACCATCGCGGCGATCTTCTTCCTGCTGTTCATGCTGTTCAAGTCGCTCAAGCTCGCCGGGCTGATCATCCTGGTGCTGCCCTTCGCCTCCATCGGCGGCCTGATCGGCCTCGCGGTGACCGGCGAGTACGTCAGCGTGCCGGCGTCGGTCGGGTTCATCGCGCTGTGGGGCATCGCGGTGCTCAACGGCGTGGTGCTGGTGAGCTACATCCGCAAGCTGCGCGAGGACGGCCTGGACGTGGCCGAGGCGGTGCGCGAAGGCTGCGTCGCCCGGTTCCGGCCGGTGATGATGACCGCCACCGTGGCGCTGCTGGGCCTGGTGCCTTTCCTGTTCGCTTCCGGGCCCGGCTCGGAGGTGCAGCGGCCGCTCGCCATCGTGGTGATCGGCGGCCTGATCTCCTCCACCCTGCTGACCCTGGTGGTGCTGCCCACGCTCTACCGCTGGTTCGACGAGAAACCCACCGAGGCCTGACCCAGGAGCCCCGCCCATGAAAGAAATCCGAGCCATCGTGCGCCCCGCCCGCGTGGAGAAGCTGCGGGAGGCGCTGCGCGCCATTCCCAACTTCCCCGGCGTGACCTTCCTCAAGGCCCAGGGCTTCACCGCCCCGGCCGAGATCGGCCGCCGCACCGTGCGGGAGGAACTCACCGACTTCTCCGACAAGATCATGGTCAGCGTGGTCGCGGACGACGTGATGGTCGGCCCCATCCGGGAGGCGATCTTCGCGGCGTGCAGCACCGGCAACATCGGCGACGGCCTGGTCTGGGTGGTGGACATCGGCGAGATCCACCGCATCCGCAACAAGGCGGCCTACTGACCTGGGCGGGGCCCGCGCCCCGCCTCGGGAGGGCGCTCCCGGATCGATAGCACCCAATCGCCCCGCGCCGGAGGCAACTACTGGCAACATATCCAGCATTTCGGCCGTTTCGACCGCACAATCGCCCCCTTTCATCGGAGCGGGCGCGCAGTGGTCGAGTGGAAGTCGTGGGCGGTGATCGCCGTGCTGGTGGCGATGCTGGCGTGGGTGCTGGAGACCTGGCGCCTCCAGCGCCACGGCCCCGCCACGCGCAGCGCCGCGCGCGTCGCCGCCGACGCGGTCGCGGCCCGCGCCCGCAAGCCGCCGACCGCCATCGTCCCGCTCACCCCGCCCGAGCAGAAGATGTACTTCCGGCTGCGCGAGGCGCGCCCGGACCTGATCGTGCTGTCGCAGGTCGGCTTCGGCGCCCTGCTGCACGCCGACCACGGCGCGGTGCGCAGCACCTTCGACCGCAAGCGCACCGACTTCGTGCTCTGCGACCACGACTTCGAGGTGCTGGCGGTGGTCGAGCTCGACGACTGGAGCCACGACGGCCGCGAGGCCGCCGACGCGGCGCGCGATGCGCTGCTGACCGACGCCGGCTACATGGTCATGCGCTTCCGCGGCATGCCCGAGGTGGACGAGCTGCGCATGGAGCTGGACCGCTGGATCGGCCCCGCGCACGACGATCCCTGGGACTACCAGCCCGCGTCGCGGGTCCGGGAGCCCCGGCGGCCCGAGGCGCCGCCCGCGCGCCGGTCGCGCCGCACCGCCGCCTGAACGCACGCCCGGCGCGCAGCCGCGGCGCCGGACCGGCCGGCCGGCCCGCTCAGGCCGCCGGCGTCCGCGGACCGGGCTGGAGGCCGGCCTGCAGCTGCGCCTGGCGCAGGCGCTCGCGGCTGTTGGTGAGGTGGACGCGCATCGCGGCGCGGGCCGATTCCGGGTCGCCGCGGGCGATGGCGTCGTAGATCTCCTGGTGCTCCCGGTTCACCTTCTGCAGGTAGCCGCTCTCCGGCACCCCGGGCTGCCGGGCCGAGGCGATGCGGTTGCGCGGGATGATGGCGGTGCCCAGGTGGGCCATGATCTCGGCGAAGTAGCGGTTGCAGGTCGACTCGGCCACCAGCAGGTGGAAGCGGATGTCCGGCGCCACGGTGTCGCCCCCGTCGCGCACGTTGCGCGCGAAGACGTCGAGGGCCTCGCGCATCGCGGCCAGCTGCGCCTCGCTGCGGCGGGCGGCCGCCAGTCCGGCGGATTCGGTCTCCAGGCTGATGCGCAGCTCCAGCACCGCGAGCACGTCCATCGAGGTGGCCATGTCGAGCGGATCGAGCCGCAGGCTGCCGTCGCCCGCCGCGCCGCTGCGCGCCTCCAGCACGAAGGTGCCGATGCCGTGCCGCGTCTCCACCTGCCCCGCCGCCTGCAGCCGCGACAGCGCCTCGCGCACCACGGTCCGGCTGACGCCGAAGCCGCGCATGATCTCGGACTCGGTGGGCAGCTTGTCGCCCGGCCGCAGCTGCCCGGCGCCGATGCGGCCCTGCAGTTCCGCGACCAGTTCCTGCGCCAGGCTGCGGCCGCGACGCCGCAGCCGCGCGGCCCCGTCGGACCCCTCCGCAGGCCCCGGCGCGCCCGCCGCCTGCGCTGCGGCCGCAAGCTGGGCGTAAGGAGGAGCAGGTGCGGCCGTATTCACCGTTGACAGCTTGGACATCGGCTCATAATAATCTTTTTTGGTTGTACGACGACATATAACACGCCCCCGGCGGAACGAGACAAGGCCCGACGACACCATGACGACGACCCATTCCCCGGCCCCCGCACCCGAGGCCGTCCCGCGGCCGAAGCGCATCCTCCTCACCGGCGCCGCCGGCGGCCTGGGCCGCGTGCTGCGCCAACGCCTGCAGGGTGCGGCGGACATCCTCAGGTTGTCTGACATCGCACCCATGGATCCGCCGCAAGGGCCCCACGAGGAGGTCGTCGCCTGCGACCTCGCGGACAAGGCGGCGGTGGACGCGCTGGTGCGGGGCGTCGACGCGATCGTGCACTTCGGCGGCGTCTCGGTCGAGCGGCCCTTCGAGGAGATCCTCGAGGCCAACATCCGCGGCACCTTCCACGTCTACGAGGCCGCGCGGCGCCACGGCGTGCGGCGGGTGGTCTTCGCCAGCTCCAACCACGTCATCGGCTTCCACAAGCAGACCGAACGGCTCGACGCCGACGCGCCGCGCCGGCCCGACGGCTACTACGGCCTGTCCAAGTCCTACGGCGAGGACCTCGCCAGCTTTTACTGCGACCGCTATGGCATCGAGACGGTCAGCATCCGCATCGGCTCGTCCTTCCCCGCGCCGCGCGATCGCCGGATGATGTCCACCTGGCTGAGCTACCGCGACCTCGACGACCTGGTGCGCCGCGCCCTCTCCACCCCGGGGGTGGGCCACACGGTGGTCTACGGCATGTCGGCCAACCGCGAGGTCTGGTGGGACAACGCCAAGGCCTCGGCGCTGGGCTTCGTGGCGCAGGACAGCTCGGAGGTCTTCCGCGCGCAGATCGAGGCCCAGCCGCCGCGCGCCGCGGACGACCCGGCCGCGATCTGGCAGGGCGGCGCCTTCACCCAGGCCGGCCCCTTCGCCGACTGAGGGCGCGCCGATGACCCCGACCGCCGCGCGGGCCGAGCTGGTGCTGGACGCCCGCTGCGGCACCGGCGAGAGCCCCGTCTGGGACGCGCGCGAGCAGGCGCTCTACTGGGTGGACATCCCGGAGCGCCGGCTGCACCGCTGGGATGCCGCCACCGGCGCCGCGCGCCACTGGACCGCGCCGGAGATGCTCGCCTGCATCGCCCGGGACGCCTCCCGGGGCACCGCGGGACCCGGCGCCGGATCGCCGCCGGACCGCGGCGCGGCGCAGGGCTTCGGCCACTGGATCGCGGGCCTGGAGACTGGCGTCTTCCGGCTGTCGCCGCGGGCCGACGGCGCGCTGGACGCCCAGCCGCTCGCCGCGGTTTCTCACGCCGCGCCCGGCATGCGCTTCAACGACGGCCGCTGCGACCGCCAGGGCCGCTTCTGGGCCGGCACCATGGTCATGGACATGGCGGCGGCCCGGCCCGCGGGCGCGCTCCACCGCTTCGACGGCGCGCCGCAGGACGGCGGCGCGGCGCGGCTGGCGCCGCCGGCGCTGCACGGGCTGCTGGTGCCCAACGGCCTGGCCTTCAGCCCCGACGGCCGGACCATGTACCTGTCCGACTCGCACCCGCAGGCGCAGGCGGTCTGGGCCTTCGACTACGACACCGCCGCCGGCGTCCCGTCGAGGCGGCGGCTCTTCGTGGACATGCGGCCGCTGCCCGGCCGGCCCGACGGCGCGGCGGTGGATGCCGACGGCTGCTACTGGATCTGCGGCAACGACGCCGGCCTGGTGCACCGCTTCACCCCCGCGGGCCGGCTCGACCGCTCGCTCGCGGTGCCGGTGCGCAAGCCGGCGATGTGCGCCTTCGGCGGCCCGGGCCTCGACACGCTCTTCGTCACCTCGATCCGCCCCGCCGGCGCCGACCTGTCCGACCAGCCGCTGGCCGGCGGCGTGTTCGCCCTGCGGCCGGGCGTGCGCGGGCTGCCCGAGCCCGCCTTCGCCGGAGCCGCGCCGCCGCCCTGACCCGTTCCCCCGCCCGGCCGCGCCGCCCGGCGCGCCGGCCCCGTCCGCCATCGATTCCTTTCCACCACACCAGAGACAACCCGAGAGAAAGAGGAAGCCATGCGACACCCCACCCCGACCCTCCCCGCGACCGCGCCCCGGCGCCTGCTCGCGGCGCTCGCCGCCTGCGCCGGCCTGCTCGCCCTCGCGCCGCTGCAGGCCGGCGCCACCGAGTTCCGCTCGGCCGACATCCATCCCGACGGCTACCCGACGGTCGAGGCGGTCAAGTTCATGGGCGAGCGGCTCAAGGCGATCTCGGGCGGCAAGCACAGCGTGCGGGTCTACAACAACGGCGCGCTCGGCGGCGAGAAGGACACCATCGAGCAGGCCAAGATCGGCGCGCTGGCGATGGTGCGCATCAACGCCGGCGCGATGAACAACATCTGCCCCGAGACCCTGGTGCCCACCCTGCCCTTCCTGTTCCGCTCGGTCGAGCACCTACACAAGGTGCTCGACGGCCCGGTGGGCGAGGAGATCCTGAAGTCCTGCGAGAAGCAGGGCTTCGTCGGCCTGGCCTTCTACGACAGCGGCTCGCGCTCCGTCTTCACCGCCAGGAAGCCGGTCAAGGCCTTCGCCGACATGAAGGGCCTGAAGGTGCGGGTGCAGCAGTCGGACCTGTGGGTCGCGACCCTCGAGGCGATGGGGGCCAACGCCACCCCGATGCCCCAGGGCGAGGTCTACACCGGCCTCAAGACCGGCCTGATCGACGCCGCCGAGAACAACTACCCCACCTACGAAAGCTCGCGGGCCTTCGAGGTCGCCAAGTTCTACACCCGCACCGAGCATTCGATGGCGCCGGAGATGCTGCTCTTCTCGAAGCGCGCCTGGGACCGCCTGTCCGCCGAGGAGCAGGCGCAGGTCCGCCAGGCGGCCAAGGAATCTGTGCCGCACATGCGCAGGCTCTGGGCCGAGCGCGAGAAGAAGTCCTTCGACACCGCCAAGGCCGGCGGCGCCGAGTTCTTCGACATCGACAAGAAGCCCTTCCAGGCCGCGATGAAGCCGGTGTACGACCGCTTCATCACCGACGCGAAGCTCAAGGACCTGGTCAAGCGCGCGCAGGACACGAACTGAGGCGCCGGCGGCGCCGGGCCGCGCCCGCCGCCCCGCTCCGGAACCGCCGCCCGGCGGCCTGCGCCCCCGGTCGCCCCACGGGCCATCCGCTATCTTTTCGATAGCTGTCAGCCTGGACAACGCCTGCGTTCCAGGCCTATTCACCTCAGGAAAACCATGTACACCCGCCTCTGCCGCGCGCTCGCCCGCGCCTGCATGTGGCTGGGCATCGGCGGGCTGGTGGCGCTGATCTGCGCCGTCAGCTGGCAGGTGTTCGGCCGCTACGTCCTCAACGACACGCCCACCTGGGCCGAGAGCCTGGCGCTGCTGCTGGTGCTCTACGTGACCATGGCCGGGGTGGCCGTCGGCGTGCGCGACGCCGGCCACATCGGCCTCGAATCCTTCCTGGTGCTCGCGCCCGCGGGCCTGCGGCTCAGGATGGAATTCCTGATCCACGCGCTGGTGCTGCTCTTCGGCGTCGCGATGGCCTGGAGCTGCGCCTCGCTGGCCGCCTCGGTCTGGAGCTACCGGCTGCCGACGCTGCCGCTGTCCGAAGGCTGGAAGTACGTCCCGGCGTCCGTCGCCGGGGTGCTGATCGCGATGTTCTCGGTCGAGCACATCATCGCCCTGGCGCGCGGCCGGGACGTCGAACCCTCCTGGAACTGAGCCCCGCCATGACGATCGCGCTCCTCATCCTCTGCGTGTCCTTCGCGCTGCTGCTGCTGCTCGGCGTGCCGGTGGCCTTCTCCATCGGCCTGTCGGCCCTCGCCACCCTGCTCTGGGAGGGCCTGCCGCTCGAGGTCGGCTTCCAGCAGATGACCTCGGGCATGGGCATCTTCTCCTTCCTGGCGATCCCGTTCTTCATCTTCGCGGGCGAGCTGATGCTCTACGGCGGCATCGCCGACCGCATCGTGGCGCTGGCCAAGGACCTGGTCGGCCACGTGCGCGGCGGGCTCGGCATGTCCAACGTGGTGGCCTGCACGCTCTTCGGCGGCGTCTCGGGCTCGCCGGTGGCCGACGTCTCGGCCATGGGCGCGGTGATGATCCCGATGATGAAGAAGGAGGGCTACCACGCCGACTACGCGGTCAACGTGACCACCCACGCGGCCCTGGTCGGCGCGCTGATGCCCACCAGCCACAACCTGATCATCTATTCGCTGGCCGCCGGCGGGAAGGTCTCGATCGCGGCGCTGATCCTCGCGGCGCTGCTGCCCGCGGTGATCCTCACCGCCTGCAACCTGGCCGCGGCCTACCTGGTCGCGGTCCGGCGCGGTTACCCGGCGGGCAGCTTCCCGGGCTGGCACATCGTGGCCCGCTCCTTCGCGGCGGCGCTGCCGGGGCTGTTCGTGGTGCTGCTGATCCTGGGCGGCATCCTCTCGGGCGTCTTCACTGCGACCGAATCGGCGGCGGTGGCGGTGCTCTACGCGCTCGCGCTCACCGTGCTCGTCTACCGCAGCATGACCCGCGAGAACTTCGTCAAGGCCGCCGCCAAGGCGGTGCGCACCACCGGCGTGGTGCTGCTGCTGATCGGCATCTCGACCACCTTCGGCTACCTGATCAGCCTCTACGGCGTGGCCGAGCTGACCGGGCGCATGCTCTCCGAGATCTCCACCGAGCCGTGGATGATCTTCCTGATGATCAACGTCATCCTGTTCCTGCTGGGCACCTTCCTGGACATGGCGGCGACCATCCTGCTGTGCACCCCGATCTTCCTGCCGATCGCCCAGCAGTACGGCATGGGCTCGGTGCAGTTCGGCATCGTGCTGCTGCTCAACTGCGCGCTCGGGCTCAACACCCCGCCGGTGGGCACGACGCAGTTCGTCGGCTGCGCGATCGGCGGCGTCTCGGTCGGGCAGGTGATGCGCACCATCTGGCCCTTCTACGGCGCGCTGGTGTTCGCGCTGCTGCTGGTGACCTACGTGCCGGCCTTCTCGATGTGGCTGCCGGGCCTGTTCATGGGCGTGCGCTGAGCCGCCGGGAAACCGCACGGGAATCCGGGCCGGATCGGGCTGCAGCGCGCGCAGAACCTGCGCCTGCAGCTATCGAAAAAAGAGCAAACAGCCCGCGTCGGGACAGGATCCCTCCCGCCGGGTCCGGGCGGCGTCAGCCCTGCCGCGCCGGCGGCTCCGCGGCGCCCAGCGGCGCGGCGACCTCCTCCAGCGGCTTGCGCTCGGCATCGACCCCGAAGCGCAGCGCCCAGAGCCCGGCGCCCGCCACCAGCGCGGCGCCCACCGCGTAACCCGCGGCCACCGCGCCGCGGCTGCCGGACTCGATCAGCATCCCGAAGATCCACGGCGCCGCGAAGCCGCCCGCGCCGGTGCCCACCGCGTAGAAGACCGAGATCGCCAGCGCCCGCATCTCCAGCGGGAACACCTCGCTGACGGTGAGGTAGGCCGAACTCGCCGCGGCCGAGCCGAGGAAGAACACCGCCGACCAGGCCAGCGCCTGGCTGCGCGCGTCGAGCCAGCCCTGCTGGAACGCCCAGCCGGTCAGCGCCAAGCCCGCGCCCGACAGCAGGTAGGTCGCGCCGATCATGCGCCGGCGCCCGATGCGGTCGAACAGCGGCCCGAGCAGCAGCGGCCCCGCCACGTTGCCCAGCGCGAACGGGAAGATGTAGAGCGCCACCCGGCCCTCCGGCACCCCGTGGAAGCGGGTCAGCACCAGGGCGTAGGTGAAGAAGATCGCGTTGTAGAAGAAGGCCTGCGACACCATCAGCGCCAGCGCCACGCCGCTGCGCCGCCGGTAGCGCACCGCCAGCAGCCGCAGCACTTCGCCCACCGAGGGCGCGGCGCGGCCGAAGCGCACCCGGCCCGCCGGCGGCGGCAGCGGGCCGTGCTGCGCCGCCGCCTCGGCCTCGATGCGGGCGACGATGCGCTCGGCCTCCTCGGCCCGGCCGTGCGACAGCAGCCAGCGCGGGCTCTCGGGCACGTCGCGGCGCACCAGCAGGATCGCCAGCGCCAGCGCCGCGCCCAGCAGGAACCCCGCGCGCCAGCCGAGCACCGGCCCGAGCACCGCCGGGTCCAGCAGCACCAGCGACAGCCCCGCCCCCAGCGCCGCCCCGATCCAGAAGCTGCCGTTGATCGCCAGGCTGACCCGGCCGCGCACCCGCGCCGGCACCAGCTCGTCGATGGCCGAATTGATCGCCGCGTACTCGCCGCCGATGCCCAGCCCGGTCAGGAAGCGGCAGGCGGCGAAGAAGGCGAAGCCCGGCGAGAAGGCGGTGGCGAAGGTCGCCGCCAGGTAGACCGCCAGCGTCAGCAGGAAGAGCCTCTTGCGCCCGAGCCGGTCGGCCATGCGGCCGAACACCAGCGCGCCGACCACCGCGCCGCCGATGTAGAGCGAGCCCGCCAGCCCGACCTGGGAGGCGCTCAGCCCCAGCGTGTCGCCCCGCTCCAGCACGCCGCCGAGCGAGCCGACCAGCGTCACCTCCAGCCCGTCCAGCACCCAGGCCACGCCGAGGGCGATCACCACCCGCCAGTGCCAGCGCGACCAGGGCAGCCGGTCGAGCCGCGCGGGGATGTCGCTGTCGATCGCGCCGGGCCCCGGCGCGGCGGCCGAGGCCGGAAGGGAGGCCTGCGCCACGGTCCGCCCCCTCAGCCCCGCGGCGCGGCGTCCGGCGCCGCGTCCGCGCCGGCGTCCGGCGCCAGGTGGGGCGCCAGGTAGGCGGCGGTGCGGCTGCCCCGCGCCGCCGCGACCTGCGCCGGCGTGCCGGCGGCCACGATGCGGCCGCCGTCCTCGCCCGCGCCGGGGCCGACGTCGAGCACCCAGTCGGCCTGCGCGGCCACCCGCATGTCGTGCTCCACCACCACCACCGTGTTGCCCGCGGCCACCAGCCCGTCGAGCTGCGCCATCAGCCGGTCCACGTCCGCGGGATGCAGGCCGGTGGTCGGCTCGTCCAGCACGTAGAGCGTGCGGCCGCGCGGGCTGCGCTGCAGCTCGGTCGCGAGCTTGATGCGCTGGGCCTCGCCGCCCGAGAGCTCGGTCGCCGGCTGGCCGAGCCGCAGATAGCCCAGCCCGATGGCCTGCAGCACCGCCAGCGGCCGCAGCACCGCGGGCTCGCCGGCGAAGGCCTCGCAGGCCGCGTCCACCGTCAGGCCCAGCACGTCGGCGATGCTGCGGCCGTTCCAGCGCACCTCCAGCGTCTCGGCGTTGTAGCGGGCGCCGTGGCAGGCGGGGCACGGCGCGTAGACGCTGGGCAGGAAGAGCAGCTCCACGCTCACGAAGCCTTCGCCCTCGCAGGTCGGGCAGCGGCCCTTGGCCACGTTGAAGGAGAAGCGGCCGGCGTCGTAGCGCCGGCGCCGCGCCAGCGGGGTGGCGGCGAAGAGCTTGCGCACCTGGTCGAACAGGCCGGTGTAGGTCGCGAGGTTGGAGCGCGGGGTGCGGCCGATCGGCTTCTGGTCCACCTGCACCAGCCGGTCGACGCGGTCCATGCCCTCGGCGATCCGGCCGCCGACCGGCGCCGCCGCCGGCAGGTCGAGCGCGTCGCCCCCGTCCTCCTCGCCGGCTTGCGGCGCCGGCCGGCCCAGCCGCGCCGCGACCAGCTCCAGCAGCGCCTGGCTCACCAGGCTGGACTTGCCCGAGCCGGACACGCCGGTGACCGCGGTGAAGCAGCCGAGCGGGAAGGCCGCGTCCAGGCCGCGCAGGTTGTTGCGCGCGATCCCTTCGAGCCGCAGCCAGCCCGCCGGCGCCCGCGGCGGACGCGCCGGACGCGCGCCGGCCTCCGGGAACAGGTGGCGCCGCGTCTGCGACGCCTCGATCGCGGCCAGCCCCTCGGGCGGCCCGCTGTAGAGCACCCGGCCGCCCTGCGCGCCCGCGGCCGGCCCCACGTCCACCAGCCAGTCGGCGCGGCGCATCACCGCGAGGTCGTGCTCGACCACGAAGAGCGAGTTGCCCGCCGCCTTGAGCCGCTGCAGCGCGTCCAGCAGCGCCTCGCCGTCGGCCGGGTGCAGGCCGGCCGAGGGCTCGTCCAGCACGTAGACCACGCCGAAGAGCTGCGAGCCGAGCTGGGTCGCCAGCCGCAGCCGCTGCAGCTCGCCGGGCGAGACCGTCGGCGTGGCGCGGTCGAGCGCGAGGTAGCCCAGGCCTAGCCCTTCCAGCGTGGCCAGCCGCGCCACCAGGTCCGCCGCGATGCGGCGGGCGGCCAGGCGCTTCTCGGGCGAGAGCTCGGGCGTGCGCCGCACGTCGGGCGCGCCGGCGTGGGCCGAGCCGCCGGCCGCCACCCGCCGGGCGGTGTCCGCCCGGGCGGCGGCGCGGTCGAGGACGCCGCCGGCCTCCCCGCCCTCCGGCTCCTGCGCGCCCGCCGCGGCCGGGCCCAGCGCTTCGGCCAGCGCCCGCAGCGGCAGCGCCGACATCTCGGCGATGTCGAGGCCGGCGAAGGTCACCGACAGCGCCTCGCGCTTGAGCCGCTTGCCGCCGCACGCCGGGCAGTCGGCTGCCACCAGGTACTGCGCGACCCGCTTCTTGATCGACGCGCTCCCGGTGGTCGCGAAGGCCTGCAGCAGGTAGCGCCGCGCGCTGGTGAAGGTGCCCATGTAGCTCGGGGCCCGCTTCGCGCGGATCGCCGCCTGCACCTCGTCGCGGTCGAAGCCGGCGTAGACCGGCACCGTCGGCTGCTCGTCGGTGAACAGGATCCAGTCGCGGGTCGCGCGGGGCAGCGCGCTCCAGGGCGCGTCGACGTCGTGGCCGAGCGTGGTCAGGATGTCGCGCAGGTTCTGCCCGTGCCAGGCCGGCGGCCAGGCCGCCACCGCGCGTTCGCGGATGGTGCGCGACGGGTCGGGCACCATCGACGCCTCGGTCGCGTCGTAGACCCGGCCCAGGCCCTGGCAGTGGGGGCAGGCGCCCTGCGCGGTGTTGGGCGAGAAGTCCTCCGCGTAGAGCATCGGCTGCCGGGCCGGGTAGCGGCCGGCGCGCGAGTACAGCATGCGCAGCAGGCTGGAGAGGGTGGTCACGCTGCCCACCGACGAGCGGGCCTGCGGGCTGCCGCGCTGCTGCTGCAGGGCGACTGCCGGCGGCAGGCCGTCGATCGCGTCCACCTCGGGCACGCCGGCCTGGTCGATCAGCCGCCGCGCGTAGGGGGCGACCGACTCCAGGTAGCGGCGCTGCGCCTCGGCGTACAGGGTGCCGAAGGCCAGCGAGGACTTGCCCGAACCCGACACCCCGGTGAAGACCACCAGCGCATCGCGCGGGATGTCCACGTCCACGTCCTGCAGGTTGTGCTCGCGCGCGCCGCGGACCCGGACGAAACCGTCCGCCGGCGCAGCGCCGCCCGCGGACGGCGGCAGGGGCGGCGGGACGGGGGCGGGACGCGGAGGGACGGCGGGGGGGACGCGGGACGCACGGGGCATGGAAACGGATTCTGGGCGCCGACCCGGCGTCGGCTGCAACAAAAAGCCCGGATCGCGTCCCCGGACGCCTCCCGGCTCCGCGGTCCGCCAGCGCCGGGCACGCGCGGTTACACCGCGGGCGCCGCGGCCGCGCTACCGTGCCACCGACCCTGCGCCGCCCGCCGCGCACCCCGGACTCCAGGAGCACGCCATGCCGAACGACAACCCGAACATCCGTCCCGCCTCCCCCGCGCCCGCCAGCCCCGGCGACGCGGATCCCGCCGCCGGCGCCCGCGCGCCGTCGTCCGCGACGGCGCACGACACGCCCCCGACCGAGGAAGCCGGCGAGCACGCGGTGGACACCGCCCGCGAATCCGTGGCCGGCGAGGAGGACCCGGGCGCGGCCGACGACCCCACCAGCACCAGCGCGGCGGTGCCCAACGGCCCCGGCGGCATCCCCGACAGCCACCACCATCCCCAGCCGCGGACGCACGCCGGTCCGCGCTGAAGCCCACGGCCCCGCGCGCGCGCCGGTCCCGCGCCGCGGCCGTCGCGCATGCGTCTGCCGGCGCGCGGCCGTCCCGGGGCTTCCGCTACGATCCCGCATCCGGCCCCGCGGCTCCCGCGGCCGGCGGCCTTCCCGGTCCGCCGCACGCCGCCCCGTCCCCTCCCCCGCCGGTCCCGCCGGCCGTCCCTGCATGAACCCCGACGCTTCCACGCTCTGGCGGCGACCCCAATGGATGCTCGCCGCCCTCCTGGCGCTGCTGAGCATGCTGGGGCCGTTCTCCATCGACACCTACATCCCCGCCTTCTCCGGCATCGCCCGCGCGCTGGACGCCACGCCGCTGCAGATGCAGCAGACGCTGTCGTCCTACCTGTTCGGCTTCGCGGTGATGAACCTGCTGCACGGCGCGCTCGCCGACGCGCTCGGCCGCCGGCCGGTGGTGCTCTGGGGCATCGCGATGTTCACCCTGGGCTCCCTGGGCTGCGCGCTGTCGCAGACGGTCGGCCAGCTCATCCTGTTCCGCGCGGTGCAGGGCCTGTCGGCCGGCGCGGGCGTGGTGGTGTCGCGCGCCATCATCCGCGACATGTTCCCGCAGGCCCAGGCGCAGCGGATCCTGAGCCAGGTCACGATCTACTTCGGCATCGCGCCCGCGGTCGCGCCCATCGTGGGCGGCTGGCTCTTCGTGCACGCCGGCTGGCACAGCGTGTTCTGGTTCCTCACCGGCATCGGCGCGCTGCTGTGGCTGGCCAACTTCCGCCTGCTGCCGGAGACGCTGCACCCCACCCAGCGCCAGCCGCTGCGGGTGTCCAACCTGATGCGCGGCTACTGGCAGCTGGGCTCGAGCCCGCGCTTCCTGCTGCTGGCGCTGGCGAGCGGCGTGCCCTTCAACGGCATGTTCCTCTACGTGCTCGCCGCGCCGGCCTTCCTGGGCGACCTGCTGCGGCTGCCGCCGACCCAGTTCTTCTGGCTGTTCCTGCTCACCGTGGCGGGCATCATGGCCGGCGCCTGGACCAGCGGCAGGCTGGCCGGCCGCATCGCGCCGAAACGGCAGATCCGCCACGGCTTCCTGGTCATGCTCGCGGTCTCGGTCCTCAACCTCGCGGCCAACCTGCTGTTCCCGGCGCAGGCCTGGTGGGCGCTGCCGCCGATCGGCCTCTACGCCTTCGGCTGGGCGCTGGTGGTGCCGGTGGTGACCCTGCTGGTGCTCGACCTCTACCCCGAGCGCCGCGGCATGGCCTCGTCGCTGCAGGCCTTCGTCGGCGCGGCCACCAACGGGCTGGTGGCCGGCGTGCTGGCGCCGCTGGTGATGCACTCGGCGTTGCTGCTGGCGCTGGCCTCGCTGCTGCTGATGGCCGTCGGCCTGCTCGCCTGGTGGCTGCTGCACCGGCGCTGGCCCGAGATCGGCCGGTGCGCCACCGCGTCCTGAGGAGGCGGCCGCCATGACCGCCGGCCGCCGCGCCCCGCCCCCGATCCGCACCTACGGCATGCAGGAGCGCAGCGACCGGCTCGATTTCTACATCCGCGACCAGACCGAGCGCCCCGCCCTGACCGCGCCGCACCGGCACGACTACTTCCAGATCCAGGCCAACCTGGGCGGCGACACGGTGCAGCAGATCGGCGGCGCGGTGCGGGAATTCCGCCGCGGCATGCTGGCCTTCGTGCTGCCGCACCGGCTGCACCGCATCCCGCATCCGGACGGCGGGCGCTTCATGGTGCTCAACTTCTCGCAGGCCTTCCTGCGGCGCGACCTCGCCTGCGACCCGCTCGACCTGGAGGACGTGCCGCTGGCCGAAGCGCCCGAGCTGGCCCCCTTCCGGTTCCAGGAATACCTCGACTTCGCCTGGCCGGCCGACGACGCGGAGGGCCTGTCCGGCCTGCTGGAGCGCATGCGCGCGCTCGACCGGGCGCGGGGCTTCGGCGCGGTCGAGGTGCTGCGCGGCTGCCTGCTGCAGTTGATCGGGACCGTCTGCCTGCACCACCAGGAGGCGCTGCAGGCGCTCGGCCGGCGCGGCGCGCAGCGCACCGGCCGGCGCGACGCGCTCGCGCGGGTGCGCGCCCACGTGGCGACGCACCTGGCCGATCCGTCGCTCTGCCTCGCCGGCGCCGCCGCGGCCGCCTTCCTGTCGCCCAACTACCTCGCGCACCTGCTGCGCAAGGAAACCGGCCGCAGCTTCACCGAGACGGTGCTCGACCAGCGCATGGCGGTCGCCCGGTCGCTGCTGGCCGGCAGCGCCATGCGCATCGGCGCGGTGGCGCAGGCCAGCGGCTTCGGCGACGAGGCCTATTTCTCGCGGCGCTTCCGCCAGCGCTACGGCCTGTCGCCGCGGGACTGGCGCCGCGGCCTCGCGGCCGCTCCGGGGGCGGCCGGGGCGCCGCCGCCCCCGGCGGCTGCGCAAACCCCGTAGATTCGTCCAAGTCCGGCGCGGCGCGGAGGCCTAGACTGTCGGCGGCCCGCGCCCGCAGGGGCCCGGCGCACGATCCCCTTTCCCGAACGCATCCAGGAAGTCCGTCCCATGAGCTCCTACGTCATCCCGCCCGCCGCCCAGGCGTCCCTCGCCGTCGACGGCCAGGCCGAACGCTTTCCCGTCCGCCGCGTGTTCTGCGTCGGCCGCAATTACGCGGACCATGCCCGCGAGATGGGCAACGACCCCGACCGCGAGCCCCCCTTCTTCTTCGCCAAGCCCGCCGACGCGGTGGTCCCGGCCGAAGGCACCGTGCCCTACCCGCCCCTCACCGGGGACCTGCACCACGAGATCGAGCTGGTGGTCGCCATCGGCGCAGGCGGCGCCGCCATCGACGCGGCCGGCGCGCTGGACCATGTGTGGGGCTACGGCGTCGGCGTCGACCTGACCCGGCGCGACCTGCAGGCCGTGGCCAAGAAGATGAGCCGCCCCTGGGACGCCGCCAAGGGGTTCGACGCCTCTGGGCCCGCCACGCCCCTGGTGCCGGCCGCGCGCGTCGGCCATCCCGCGTCGGGCCGGATCTGGCTCAGCGTCAACGGCGAGGTGCGCCAGCAGGGCGACCTGGCCGAGCAGATCTGGGCGGTGCCGGACATCATCGCCCACCTCTCGCGGGCGGTCCGGCTGGAGCCGGGCGACCTGATCTTCACCGGCACGCCGGCCGGCGTCGGCGCCCTGCAGCCGGGCGACCGGGTCGAGGGCGGCGTCGACGGCATCGGCCGCTTCGCCTTCACCGTCGGCCCCAAGGCGTCCTGACGCGCATCCCGGCCCGCCGCGGCGCGACCGGCGCCCATGGAAAAAGCCCGCCACCTTCGCAGGTGGCGGGCTTTTTCGCCGGACGGGCACCGCGGGCAGCGCACCGCCCGCACGGACCGCGCGCCGCCGGCCGGCGGCGCAGGCCGGCGCTCAGCGCACCGGCGGCTTGGCCGGGCGACGCGCGCGGGCTTCCTGCGGCACGAAGGGCCGGCCGGCCGGCGCGCCGTGGGCGCCGCCGCCGAAGCCGCCTTCGCGGCGATCGCCGCCGCGGGCACCGCCGCGCGGAGCGCCGAAGCCGGCATTGCGGCCGCCGCCGAAGCCGCCCGGGGCTTCGCCGAAGCCGGGCTTGCGGCCGTAGCCGCCCTCGCGGCGCTCGCCGCCGCGCTCGCCGCCGAAGGACGGCGCGGCCGGACGGCCGAAGCCCTCGCCGCCCGCCGGACGGCCCGGGCCGCCGCGGCCGCGGTCGTTGAAGCCGCTGGCGTTGGCGTAGCCGCCGCTGCGCTCCTGGCCGAAGCCGCCGCGGCCGCCGCCGAACTTGCGGTCGCGCGGATGGCTGTCGCGGCGGTCGCCGCCGAAACCGGCGCGCGGGCCGCGCGCATCGGGGATGCGCTGCTGCGGTTCCAGGCCGGCGATGGTCTCGGCCTTGAACTGCTGGCGGCTGTAGCCTTCGATGTCGAAGATCTTGCGGCGGTCGCGCAGCTCGGCGAAGGTCACCGCCAGGCCGTCGCGGCCGGCGCGGCCGGTGCGGCCGATGCGGTGGGTGTAGTCCTCGGCCTTCATCGGCAGGCCGAAGTTGAAGACGTGGGTGATGGTCGGCACGTCGATGCCGCGCGCCGCCACGTCGGTCGCCACCAGGATCTGCACCTGGCCCTGGCGCAGCGCCATCAGCCGGCGGTTGCGCAGGCCCTGCGACAGGGCGCCGTGCAGCGCGACCGCGCTGAAGCCTTCCTGCTGCAGGTCGTTGGCCAACCCGTCGCACTCGACCTGGGTGCTGGCGAAGACGATCGCCTGGTTGATGCTGGTGTCGCGCAGCCAGTGGTCCAGCATCTTGCGCTTGTGCATCGCGTTGTCGGCCCAGTAGAGCTTCTGCTGGATGTTGGCGTGCTTCTCCTGCGGGCTGTCGATCTGCAGCTTCTGCGGCTCGCGCATCACCCGCTGGGCCAGCTGCTGGATGCGCGGCGCGAAGGTCGCGCTGAACATCATCGTCTGGTGGCGCTCGATGGTGAGCTGGTTGATCTCGGCCAGGTCGTCCGCGAAGCCCAGGTCAAGCATGCGGTCGGCCTCGTCCACCACCAGGAACTTGACCTGGTCGAGCTTGATCTGCTGCGAGCGCTGCAGGTCGAGCAGGCGGCCCGGGGTGGCGACTACCAGGTTGGCGTTCTGCAGCTTGGCGATCTGGAGCTGGTAGGGCATGCCGCCCACCACGTTGGCGATGCGCAGGCCGCGGCAATGGCGCACCAGGTCGATGGCGTCGTGCGCCACCTGCTGCGCGAGTTCGCGCGTCGGGCACAGCACCAGGGCGCCGGGGGTGGCGGCCTTGAAGTGGCGCGGGTTGGTCGGGTCCTTGCGGCGCGGCCGCTTGGCGGGCGCCTCGCCGCGGGCAAGGGCCTCGGCGGCCAGGCGGTCCTGCTCGGCGCGTTCCTGCGCGTCGGCCTCGGCCTGCAGGCGGATCAGGGTGTTGAGCACCGGCAGCAGGAAGGCGGCGGTCTTGCCGCTGCCGGTCTGGCTGGAGACCATCAGGTCGATGTAGCGGCGGTCGCCCTCGGCGCCGGAGCCCATCGCCAGCGGGATGGCCTTTTCCTGCACGCCGGTGGGCTGGGTGTAGCCCAGGTCTTCGACCGCGCGCACCAGCTCGTCGGCCAGGCCCAGGCGGACGAAGCCGTTGGGCAGCGCGGGCGCCTCGGGTTGCGGAGCCTGCGCGTCGCCATCAGCGGTGGCGGTCGCGTCCGCGCCGGCGGCCTGGAGGACGGCGTCCTGCGCCGCGGCCGGGACGGCCTGGAAATCGTGGGAGGAAACGGCGATGTCTTCTGCGGACGCGAACGCGCCCTGCACTGCGGAGGTGTCAGTAGTCATGAAGTCGAGTTTTCATGCGAAAACGCCGCGGGCGCAGCCTGCGGGCGCTTCGTCAATGGTTTGAACAAACATCAACCATCAAACGAAGCCGGCGCCGCCCGAGGGATGGGCAGCGCTGGGGACCTGTTTCTCGCCGGAGCCGCGGGATGCGGCCGGCAGGTCCGGTGCATGAAGGGAGATGCTGGGAAGCTGCGGCGGGAAGCTTGGAGACGGCAACTCCGGCGCAGTCTGCGATTATCGCACGTTCAGGGATTTCCCGCAGGACTTTGTGCGTTCCCGCCGGCGGGCGCCTGCAGGAAATGGGTGCGGTAGTGCGCCAGTTCGTCGATCGACTCGTGCACGTCGGCCAGGGCGGTGTGGCGCTGCTGCTTGCGGAAGCTGGCCGCCACCTCGGGCCGCCAGCGCTTGGCCAGTTCCTTGAGCGTGCTCACGTCGACGTTGCGGTAATGGAAGAAGGCCTCGAGCCTCGGCATGTAGCGCACCAGGAAGCGGCGGTCCTGTCCGATGCTGTTGCCGCACATGGGCGCGGTGCGCTTGGGCACGTAGCGCGCCAGGAAGTCGATGATCCGCTGCTCGGCCTCGGCCTCGGTGACGGTGGAGGCGCGCACCCGGTCGATCAGGCCGCTCTTGCCGTGGGTGCCCTTGTTCCAGGCGTCCATGCCGTCGAGCACCGCGTCGGGCTGGTGGATGGCGAAGACCGGCCCCTCGACGCGCGGCTCGAGCTGGGGCCCGGTCACGACCACGGCGATCTCGATCAGGCGGTCGGTGTCGGGCTCCAGGCCGGTCATCTCGCAGTCGAGCCAGACCAGGTTCTGGTCGGACTTCTGCAGCGCGGCGGCGTTCGCGGCGGAGGCGTTGGAATCGGGGGAATCGGGGGAATCGGGATGCAGGGTGTCGGGCATGCGCCGGATTGTCGCGCATGCACCGCCGCCGGTGCGGGGCGCGGCGCCGGGCGCCCGCCACGAACCGGGCGCCAAGGCCTACACTGCGCCCCTTATGCCAGACGCCGTCTCCGCCGCCCTGCCGCCTCCCGGGCCCGCAGGCTTCCTGGGCATCGCCGCCGCACCGTCGGACGCCGCCCTGTTCCTCCTCTACGGTTTCGTCGCCCTGCTGATGGCGGGCACCCTGGTGCGCTTCTGGCTGGCGACCCGCCAGCTGCGCCACGTGGCGGCCCACCGCGGCGCGGTCCCGCGGCCCTTCGACACCCAGATCCCGCTCGAGGCCCACCAGCGCGCCGCCGACTACACCATCGTCAAGACCCGCCTGTCGGTGCCGGAGGCGGCCTTCGGCGCCGCGGTGGTGGTGGGCTGGACGCTGCTCGGCGGGCTCGACGCGCTCAACCGCGCGCTCCTCGCCTGGCTCGGGAGCGGCATGCTGCAGCAGCTCGCGCTGCTGGCCTGCTTCGGCGCCATCGGGGCGGCGCTGGAACTCCCGTTCGCGCTCTACCGCACCTTCGTCGTCGAGGCCCGCTTCGGCTTCAACAAGACCACCCTGCGCCTGTGGCTCGCCGACGCGCTCAAATCGGTGGGGGTCGCGGTGGCGATCGGGCTGCCCATCGCCTGGCTGATCCTCTGGCTCATGGGCACGGCCGGCGCCTGGTGGTGGCTCTGGGCCTGGGGCGCCTGGGTCGGCTTCAACCTGCTGCTGATGGTGGTCTACCCCACCGTCGTCGCGCCGCTGTTCAACCGCTTCGAGGCCCTGTCCGACGAGGCGCTGCGCGACCGCGTGGGCGCGCTGATGGCGCGCTGCGGCTTCCGCGCCCAGGGCTTCTACGTGATGGACGGCAGCCGCCGCAGCGCCCACGCCAACGCCTACTTCACCGGCTTCGGCGCGGCCAAGCGCGTGGTGTTCTACGACACCCTGCTCGCGCGCCTGGCGCCGGGCGAGGTCGACGCGGTGCTGGCGCACGAGCTGGGGCACTTCCGGCACCGCCACATCCAGAAGCGCATGCTGGCGATGTTCGCGTTCAGCCTGGGCGCCTTCGCGCTGCTGGGCTGGCTCTCCGGCCAGAGCTGGTTCTACCTCGGGCTGGGGGTCCGGCCCAACCTCGCCGGCCCCAACGACGCGCTGGCGCTGATCCTCTTCATGCTGGCGTTGCCGGTGGCCGGCTTCTTCGTGTCGCCGCTGCTCGCCCGGGGGTCGCGCCGCGACGAGTTCCAGGCCGACGCCTTCGCGGTGGCGCAGACCAGCCGGGCCGACCTCGCCTCCGCGCTGCGCAAGCTCTACGAGGACAACGCCTCGACCCTCACGCCCGACCCGGCCTACGTGCGCTTCTACTATTCGCATCCGCCCGCCTCCGAAAGGCTGGCGCGGATCGACGCCGCCCCGGCCGCCACCGCGATGCCCTGACCGGCCCGCCCGTCCCCCTCCCCCGCCGCCCCGCCCCGCCCCGCCCCATGAATCCCACCGCACCGCCTCCCGCGCCCGTTCCGCGCGTCCTGCAGCCGACCGAGATCGTCGGCCGGATGGCGCAATGCCCGGGCTGGATGCTCGACGGCGACGGGCCTTCGGTGGCGATCCGCCGCACCGTGCGTTTCGAGGACTTCCCCCGCGCGATGGCCTTCGCCAACGCGGTGGCCTACGCCTGCCAGCGGCTCGCGCACCCGCCGTCGCTGGAGATCGAGGCGACCGCCTGCACCGTCCGCTTCCGGACGCCGTCGGCGGGCGGCATCACCGCGGCCGATTTCGCCGCGGCGGCGCAGGTCGACCTGCTGCTGGCGGAGCCGGCATGAGCGCGCGCGCCGATTGCGACGTCGGGCTGGTCGTGGCCAGCCACGGCCGGCACGTGGTCGTCGAGACGCCCGAGGGCCAACGGGTGATCTGCCATCCCCGCGGCAAGAAGAGCCAGGCGGTGGTCGGCGACCGGGTGCTGTGGCAGGCCTCGCGCGACGAGGGCACCGTCGAGAAGGTGGTCGACCGGCGCAACCTGCTCTACCGCCAGGACGAGATCCGCACCAAGTCCTTCGCCGCCAACCTCGACCAGGTGCTGGTGCTGGTCGCGGCCGAGCCGGAGTTCTCGTCCGGCCAGCTCGCCCGCGCCCTGATCGCGGCCGAGGACGCGCAGATCACGCCGCTCATCGCCCTCAACAAGCGCGACCTGGCCGAGCCCTTCGCCCGCGCCTGGGAGCGCCTCGCGCCCTACCGCCGCATGGGCTACGCGGTGCTGCCGCTGGCGCTGCGCACGGACGAGCGCGAGGCCCAGCGCGGCGCGCTGATGGAGCGGCTGCAGGGCCGCACGACCCTGGTGCTGGGCCCGTCGGGCGCCGGCAAGAGCACGCTCATCAACCTGCTGGTGCCGGGGGCGCTCGCGGCGACCGGGGAAATCTCGCGGGCGCTGAACTCCGGCAAGCACACGACGACCAGCACCAACTGGTACTGGGTGGACGAGGCCCGCACCACCGCGCTGATCGATTCGCCGGGCTTCCAGGAATTCGGGCTCCACCACATCCCGCCCGCGCGCCTGGCGGGCCTCATGCCCGACCTGGCGGCCCACGCCGGGGCCTGCCGCTTCTACAACTGCAGCCACCTGCACGAGCCCGGCTGCGACGTGCTGGCGGCCGTCCGCGACGGCGACGCGCCCGACAGCATCGCCCCGCACCGGCACCAGATCTACCGCGACCTCTACGCCGAGCTGTCGGCGCCGCCGCGCTACTGACGCGGGCGCGCGCCGGTCAACCGCCCGCCGGCCCCGGCAGCAGGACGCGCAGCGCATCCAGCAGGGCCGCGCACTGCGCCGGGGTGCCGATGCTGATCCGCAGGTGCTGGGCGATGCGCGGCGCCGCGAAATGCCGCACCAGCACGCCTTTCTGGCGCAGCGCCAGCGCCAGGGCGGCGGCGTCCTGGCCCGGGTGGCGCACGAAGACGAAGTTGGCGCGCGAAGGCAGCACCTCGAAGCCCAGCGCCTCCAGCGACCGCGCCAGCGCCTCGCGCGAGGCCATCACCCGCTGCCGGGTGTCCTGGAAATGGTCCTCGTCCTCGAAGGCCGCGATCGCGCCGGCGCTCGCGAGCCGGTCCAGCGGATAGGAATTGAAGCTGTTCTTGACCCGCTCCAGCCCCTCGATCAGGTGGCGCTGGCCGCAGGCGAAGCCCACCCGCAGCCCGGCGAGCGAGCGCGACTTGGACAGGGTGTGCACCACCAGCAGGTTGGGGTGGCGGGCGACCAGGCCGACGGCGCTGGGGCTGCCGAAATCGACGTAGGCCTCGTCCACCAGCACCACCCGGTCGGGATGCAGGGCCAGCAGCCGCTCGATCTGCGCCAGCGCCAGCGGGCTGCCGGTGGGCGCGTTCGGATGGGCAACCACCACCCCGGCATAGCGCAGCCCGGGCTCGGGCGCGAAGCCTTCGATGTCCACCTGCAGCCGCCCATCGAGCGGCACGGTGCGCACCGGGATGGCATAGAGGCCGCAGTAGACCTTGTAGAAGCTGTACGAGATGTCCGGCATCAGCAGCGGCGCGCCGGCCTGCTGGAAGAACGCGAAGAAGGCGTGGCCCAGGACCTCGTCGGACCCGTTGCCCACGAAGACCTGGCCTGCGTCGAGCCCGTGGTAGGCGGCGATGGTCTCCCGCAGCCGCACCGATTCCGGGTCGGGGTAGAGCTGCAGGCCCTCCGCCGCGGCGGCGCGGATCGCCTCGATCGCCCGGGGCGAAGGCGGATACGGGTTCTCGTTGGTGTTGAGCTTCACCAGCCGGTCGATCTTCGGCTGCTCGCCCGGCACGTAGGGCGACAGCCGGCCGACGACGGGGCTCCAGAAGGGCGGGACGGAAGCGGGGAGGTTCATGGCTCGGATCGGGAATCGGGAAGGATCGAAGGGGTCGGGACGGGGTCCCGCGCGCCGGCGCGGACGACGGCGCGCCGGACGGGGCGACGGCTCAGCCGAGCAGCCGCGCGAGGGTGAGCAGGGCCAGCAACCCCATCCACACCACCACCGAACGCCAGACCAGGCCGACGATCTCGGCCAGGTGGCTGACGCCGGGTTCGCGGCCCGGCATCGGCTCCTGCGGCGCGATGCCCGGCGGCTCGGGCGCGGCCGCCCCGCCCGGCGGCGCCAGCGGCGTCGCCGGATGGCCGCCCAGGCGCACACCGACCGCGCCGGCGGTCGCGGCCAGCACCACGCCGTCGTTGTCGTTGGGGAAGCGCTGGACGTGGTAGCGCCAGCCGTCGATCGCGTCCTCGAAGCTGCCGACCACCGCGAAGCTCAGCGCGGTCATCCGCGCCGGCAGCCAGTCGACGGCCGTCCAGACCCGGTCCGCCACCGACCGCAGCGCCTCGCTCGCGGCCGGGCCCCAGGCGGCGCGGCCCTTGTGGCGCCAGTAACGGTTCACGAATTCGGCCAGCCGGTAGAAGACCGCGCCCGTCGGCCCGAGTCCGCAGGCGGCCAGCACCGAGTACCAGGCCAGCACCCCGAAGACGTGGCGGTGCGCCGCCAGCACCGAATACTCGATCACGTGGCGCACCACCTCGCTGCGCGGCAGCCGGCTCACGTCCACCTGCTGCCAGTGCGCCAGCACCTCGCGCGCGCGTGCCTCGTCGCCTTCGAGCAGCGCGTCCCGGATGCGGGTGAAGTGGTGGCTGAACTGCCGGAAGCCGAGCGTGATGTAGAGCACCGCGACGTTCCACAGCATCGCCGCCGGCCAGCCGATCCACCGGTCCAGCAGCAGGTGCACGCCCAGCGCGCCGACCGACGGCAGCAGCACTGCCAGGCCCCAGGCCACCCAGGCATGGTGCGGCCGGCCGGCGTCGAAGTTGCGGCTGACCCAGAGCGACCAGTGGCGCACCAGGGCGTGGATGGACGTGCTGCGGGCGAGCGGCCGTGCCTGCTCCAGCAGCAGGGCGAACAAGATGGCGAAGAAACTCATGGGAACCGGAATGATACCGAGCCCCCGTCCCGCGCCATGCCCGCGGGCGGCGCGGGCTCAGGCCATCAGGAAGCGGTAGAAGTTGCGCAGCATCGCGGCCGTGGCGCCCCAGATGTAGCGCTCCTCCGGCCCGTCCCGGTATGGCATCGAGATCCAGCGCCGCTGCACGCCTTCGTCTTCCCAGAGGTGGTGCCGGTGGTTGGCGGGCTGCATCAGCCAGGCGAGCGGCACCTCGAAGACGGCCGCCACCTCGGCGGCGTTCGGCGCCAGGCCGGCGTCCGGCGGCACCAGGCCCACCACCGGGGTCACCCGGTAGCCGCTGCCGGTGGTGTAGTCCGGCAGGGAACCCAGCACCTCGACCTGCGACGGGGCGAGGCCGACCTCCTCCCAGGCCTCCCGCAGCGCGGTGGCGGCCGCGTCGGCGTCGGTCGGATCGCTGCGCCCGCCCGGGAAGGCGACCTGCCCGGAATGGGTGGAGAGATGCGCCGTGCGCTCGGTCAGCAGCACCGTCGGGCCCGCGGGGCGCAGCACCAGCGGCACCAGCACCGCGGCCCGGACCGGCGCGCGCCCGCCGAGCACGCCGGGCCGCTCGATCTCGACCTCCGGGGTCCAGTGCGGCGCACGGGCGAAGCGCGCGCGCAGCGCCTCCGGATGCATCGCCGCATCGGGCACCGGCGGCAGGCCTTCGACCGTCGGGAGCACCGGCGCGCTGCGGAAGTCGATGGTGCGCCGCGCTGCGGCCGGCGGACGGGAGGGAACGGTCATGGCGTGCCTCGATCGGGACGGTGGGGACGGCCTGCGCGCAGGCCGGAAACGACGAAGCCGCCGGCAGCGTGCGCTGCGGCGGCTTCGCGGGTCCGGTGCCCTGGCGGTCTCGCCAGGGCGCGGGCATCAGGCGGCGGTCGGAGCGACCTGCTTGTTGACGCGGGCCGGCAGCTTTTCCTTGATGCGGGCCGACTTGCCGCTGCGGTCGCGGAGGTAGTAGAGCTTCGCGCGGCGCACGTCGCCGCGGCGCTTGACTTCGACGCTGGCGATCAGCGGGCTGTAGGTCTGGAAGGTGCGCTCGACGCCTTCGCCGCTGGAGATCTTGCGCACGGTGAAGCCGCTGTTGAGGCCGCGGTTGCGCTTGGCGATGACCACGCCTTCGAAGGCCTGGACGCGCTTGCGGTTGCCTTCGACCACGTTGACGTTCACGATGACGGTGTCGCCGGGCGCGAACTGGGGGATGGTCTTGCCGAGGCGGGCGATTTCTTCCTGCTCGAGGGTCTGGATCAGATTCATGGGACTTCCTGCGATCATGGGCCGCGCCGTGATTGGCATGGTCGGGATTGACGTGGTGGGCCGCGCGTCGCTCCTGAAAGAAGCGTTGCGGCCCGGCCGGCCAGAGGATCGAAAAGCCCGCGATTATAGCAACCCGGCTTGCGCGCCGCCAGTGCGCGGCGTCCGATCCGGCCCGCGGCTATTCCTGCGCCGACGGTCCCTGCGGCGGGGCCGCCCGGAGGAACGCCTCGTCCGCCCGGTCCAGCAGGCCCTGCGCGCGGGCCCGGTCCAGCAGTTCGGGACGCCGCGCGGCGGTCAATTCCAGCCGCCGGTCGCGGCGCCAGCGCTCGATCTGCGCATGGTGGCCCGACAGCAGCGGCGCCGGCACCTCCTGCGGCTCCGCGTCCGGCGACGGCCGCCAGCGCTCCGGGCGGGTGTAGTGCGGGCAGTCGAGCAGGCCGTCGAGCGCCGGGTTGAAGCTGTCGAACTGGTGGCTGCCGGCATCGTTGAGCACGCCGGGCTGGAGGCGTGCCACCGCGTCGAGCAGGGCCAGGGCCGCGATCTCGCCGCCCGAGAGCACGAAGTCGCCCAGGCTGAGCTGCACCTCGACGAAGGCGTCGACGAAGCGCTGGTCGATGCCCTCGTAGCGCCCGCACACCAGGACGGCGCCGGGCGTCTGCGGCGCCGCCCAGGACTCGACCTCGGCATGGTCCAGCCGGCGGCCCACCGGAGAGAACAGCACCACCGGCGCGCGGTCGGGCCCGCGGTCGGCGCGGATGCGCGCGAGGCAGCGGGCCAGCGGCTCGGCCATCATCACCATGCCCGGCCCGCCGCCGAACGGGCGGTCGTCGACCCGCCGGTAGTTGCCTTCGGCGTCGTCGCGCGGATTCCAGCAGCGCACCTCCACCTGCCCGCTGGCGTAGGCGCGGCGCGTCACGCCCGCCTCCAGGAAGGGGGCGAACATCTCGGGGAACAGGGTGATGATGTCGAAGCGCACGGGGCGTCCGGGCCGCGGTCCGTCAGTAGTCCGGCTGCCAATCCACGGTGATGCGGCGGCCGGCGAGGTCCACGCCGTCCACGAAGGCCGAGACGAAGGGGATCATCCGCTCCCGCGGCTTGCCGCCCTCCGCGGGCTGCTCGATCACCAGCACCGTCTGCGGGCCGGTGGACATCAGGTCGCGCACCTGGCCGAGCGGCACGCCTTCGCGGTTCACCACGTCCAGGCCGATCAGGTCGACCCAGTAGTACTCGTCCTGCGCCGCGGTCGGGAAGCTGGTGCGCGGAACGAAGACGCGCGCGCCGCGCAGCGCCTCGGCGGCGTTGCGGTCCGGGATGTCGTGGGCGGTCGCCACGATGGCGTCGGAATGCTCCTTGGCCTCCTTGACCCGCAGCAGGCGCGTGCCCTCGAAATGCCGGGCGCCCTTCTCGGACGGCTGCAGGTACCAGCGGCGGCTGGAGAAGAGCGCCTCCGGCGCCGCGCTGTAGGCGAGCACCTTGAACCAGCCCTTGACGCCCCAGGCGTCGGCGATGCGTCCGACCTCCACGGCGTCGGCCGGCAGGTCGGTGGCGTCGAGGAGGAGCGGCGAAGGATCGGGCATGGCGGCGTGGGGAGGATCGGGAGGGGACGGCCGGCGCGGGGCCGCGTCGGGCGCCGCGCAAAGACGGACGGGGCCGGAGCGCAAGCCCCGGCCCCGTCCGGACGGCGCGCGGGGCGCCGTCAGCGGGAAGGAGTCCCGGTCAGGCCGCGGCAGCGGCCGGCTCGGCGGCGGGCGCGCCGGCCACCTGCTTGGCGGCCTGGGTCAGCAGGCGCTCGACGGTGGGGGAGATCTGCGCGCCGACGCTCTTCCAGTAGGCGACGCGGTCCTGCGCGACGCGCAGGCCCTGTTCGCCGCCACGGGCGGTCGGGTTGTAGAAACCGACGCGCTCGATGAAGCGGCCGTCGCGGCGCACGCGCTTGTCGGCGACGACGATGTTGAAGAACGGACGGCCCTTGGAGCCGCCGCGGGAGAGTCGAATGACGACCATGATTTATCCTTCGGGTGGAAAACGGGCCGACCGGCCCATTCGGTTCTTGCGGCGTTGAGACACGCGACATGGCCACCCGGCCAGCGACACGCTGCAAAGCCCGCGATTATACCGCCACGTTCCGCCGCCGCAGCGGCCGGCGCGTTCCCAACGCCCCAAACGATCCTCCATGCCCCTCATCCGCGCCAGCACAGAAGCCGACCTCGATCCGATCGCCGCCATCTACGGCCACCACGTGCTGCACGGGACCGGCACCTTCGAGATCGACCCGCCCACGCGGGACCAGATGGCGGGCCGCCGCGCGGAGGTGCTCGGGCGCGGCCTGCCGTGGCTGGTGGCGGAGGACGCCGGCGAGGTGCTGGGATTCGCCTACTGCAACTGGTTCAAGCCCCGCCCGGCCTACCGCTACTCGGCCGAGGACTCGGTCTACGTCGCGCCGGGCGCCGGCCGGCGCGGCATCGGGCGGGCGCTGATGGCGCGGCTCTGCCGCGAGGCCGAGGCCGCCGGCGTGCGCAAGCTGATCGCGGTGATCGGCGATTCGGGCAACCAGGGATCCATCGGCCTGCACCGCGACGCGGGCTTCGAGCACGCCGGGACGCTGCAGGGCGTCGGCTGGAAGTTCGACCGCTGGCTCGACGTGGTCCTGATGCAGCGCGTCCTCGGTCCCGGCGCCTCCGCTCCCCCCGCAGGACCGGCCTCCGGCGGCCTGCCCGCCTGAACGGCCATGGCCGTCCGCGACAAGACCGTGGCCGCCTGGCTGGCCTTCCTCGGGGGGCCGTTCGGCCTGCACCGCTTCTACCTCCGGGGCTTCCGCGATCCGCTCGGGTGGCTGCTGCCGCTGCCGACCCTGCTGGGGCTGCACGGCATCGAACGCGCCCGCACCCTGGGCCTCGACGACCGCCTGAGCTGGGCGCTGATCCCGCTGCTGGGGTTCGTCGTCGCCGGATGCGCGCTGGCGGCGATCGTCCACGGGCTGGCCTCGACCGAGAAGTGGAACCGCCGCTTCAATCCCGCGCTGCCGGAAGACGCCCCGCCCGGACGGACCGGCTGGGCGACCGTGTTCGCCATCGTCGCCGCGCTGCTGGTCGGCGCGGGCGTCCTGATGGCGACCCTGGCCTTCGCCTTCGAGCGCTGCTTCGACGTGCTGCAGGCCGGCGCGCGCTGAGCCGGCGCGCCCGGCCGCGCGGGCTCAGCGCCCCAGGAAATCGAGCGCGCCCCGCCCCGCGGCGAGCCCGCTCGCCATGCAGGCGGTCATCAGGTAGCCGCCGGTGGGCGCTTCCCAGTCGAGCATCTCGCCGGCGCAGAACACGCCGGGCAGCGCGCCGACCATCAGCCGCGGATCCAGCGCCTCGAAGGGCACGCCGCCGGCGCTGCTGATGGCTTCCGCGATCGGACGGGGCGCGACGAGCACCACCGGCAGGGCCTTGATCGCGGCCGCCAGCAACGCCGGATCGCCCAGCGCCTCCTTGCCGAGCAACTCGTGCAGCAAGGCCATCTTGATGCCGTCGAGGCCCAGCCGTCCCTTGAGGTGGCTCGACAGCGACCGGCTGCCGCGCGGATGCCGCACTTCCGCGAGGACGCGCTCGGGGGCGTGGTCGGGCAGCAGGTCCAGGTGGAGCGTGGCGCTGCCGCGCGCCGCGATCTCGTCGCGCAGCAGGGCCGACGCGGCGTACACCAGGCTGCCTTCGATGCCGGTGGCGGTGGCGACGAACTCGCCGCGGCGCCGGAATCCGCGGCCGTCGCGGTCGACGAAGGCGATCGCGACCGACTTGAAGGGCTGGCCGGCGAAGCGCTCGGCGAAATGCGCCGTCCAGCCGGGCCGGTCCCCGGGCCCGGCGCCCAGCAGGTCGCGGAAGAATTCGCGGCGGTTCTCGTCGGGCTCGCCCGCGGTGGCGGCGGTGCGGCCCGCGACGTCGAAGCCGCAGTTGGCCGGCGCCAGCGGCACCACCGGCACGCCGCGCGCCTCCAGGCGCGGCACCCAGGCGCCGTCCGACCCGAGGCGGGGCCAGCTGGCCCCGCCGAGCGCGAGCACCGTGGCGTCGGCCGCCAGGTCGACCGTGCCGTGCGGCGCTTCGAAGCGCAGGCGCTGGCGGCCGGCGGCGGCCGGCTCGGCCTCCGCGTCGCTCCAGCCGGTCCAGCGGTGGCGCATGTGGAAGCGCACCGGCACGCCGGCGCCGGGCTCCGGATGGCGCAGCCGGTGCAGCCAGGCGCGCAGCAACGGCGCGGCCTTCATGCCGGTCGGGAAGACCCGGCCCGAGGTCCCGACGAAGGTGTCCACGCCCAGTGCGGCGGCCCAGTCGCGCAAGGCCTGCGGGCCGAAGTCCGCCAGCATCGGCGCGATGGCGGCGGCGCGCGCGCCGTAGCGCGCGGCGAAGCGCTCGGCCGGCTCGGAATGGGTGAGGTTCAGGCCGCCCTTGCCCGCCAGCAGGAACTTGCGGCCGACCGAGGGCATGGCGTCGAAGAGGTGCACTTCCACGCCGCCGCGCGACAGCGCCTCGGCCGCCATCAGCCCGGCCGGGCCGCCGCCGATCACCGCCACCGCGGGCGGGCGGCCCCCGCCCTCGCGGCGGGGCATCCCGCCGGGACCGGCGGAGGCGGCCGGGGGGGAATCGGAGGCACCGCCGGCCGGCGGGCGGGACATTTCGCTGGGGATTTCGCTCATCCCCCGAGTGTCGGCGATCCCGGCCGGCGCGCCGGCCGCGCCCGGTCGCGCTATCCCGTCCATAGCCTGCCCCGGCCCGCCGCCGCCGGTGCGCCCACGGGGTTTCTGTCACAATGACCGGTACTTTTGCTGCGACTTCCGCAGCGCCTGCCCCCCAAGGAAACATCCATGGCCAGCGAACTCATCAAGAACATTTCCGACGCTTCCTTCGACGCCGATGTCCTGCAGTCCTCCAAGCCGGTGCTGGTCGACTACTGGGCCGAATGGTGCGGCCCCTGCAAGATGATCGCCCCCATCCTGGACGAAGTCGCTTCCGCGTACGACGGCAAGCTGCAGATCGCCAAGATGAACGTCGACGAAAACCGGGACATCCCCGCCAAGTTCGGCATCCGCGGCATCCCGACGCTGATGCTGTTCAAGAACGGCCAGCTGGCCGCAACCAAGGTCGGCGCGCTCAACAAGTCGCAGCTGACCGCCTTCATCGACCAGCAGATCGCCGCCTGATCTCCGCCCGCGCCCCCCGCCACGGGGGGCGCGGGCACGGGCCCGGCGCGCAACGCGCCACAGTGGCCCGGATGTTTCCTGTCATAATTCCCCGGTCATTCGCTCTCCCGACAGACACATCGGGTGCACGCCGAATCGATTCCGGTGATAGACGGTGCGAGGCAACCCAGCCCTCCGCCGATCCGACAGACTCCCCCCCGAAGCCTTTTGCTGACTCCGACGCGGAGCGAAATCCATGCACCTCAACGAACTCAAGGCACTGCACGTGTCCGAAGTCCTCAAGCAGGCCGAAGAGCTTGAGATCGAAAACACCGGTCGGATGCGCAAGCAGGAATTGATGTTCGCCATCATCAAGAAGCGCGCGCGGGCCGGGGAGCAGATCTTCGCGGACGGCGTGCTGGAGATCCTGCCCGACGGCTTCGGCTTCCTGCGCAGCCCGGACACGAGCTTCACCGCGAGCACCGACGACATCTACATCTCGCCGAGCCAGGTGCGCCGCTTCAACCTGCACACCGGCGACATGGTCGAGGGCGAGGTGCGCATCCCGAAGGACGGCGAGCGCTACTTCGCGCTGACCAAGCTCGACAAGATCAACGACGGGCCGCCCGAGCAGAACAAGCACAAGGTGATGTTCGAGAACCTCACCCCGCTCTTCCCCAAGGAGCAGATGAAGCTCGAGCGGGAGATCAAGAGCGAGGAGAACATCACCGGCCGCATCATCGACATCATCGCCCCGATCGGCCGCGGCCAGCGCGCCCTGATCGTCGCACCGCCGAAGAGCGGCAAGACGGTGATGATGCAGCACATCGCCCACGCCATCACCGCCAACAATCCCGACGTGCACCTGATGGTGCTGCTGGTGGACGAACGGCCCGAGGAAGTGACCGAGATGCAGCGCACCGTCAAGGGCGAGATCATCGCGTCCACCTTCGACGAGCCCGCCGCCCGCCACGTGCACGTGGCCGAGATGGTGATCGAGCGGGCCAAGCGCCTGGTCGAGCTGAAGAAGGACGTGGTCATCCTGCTCGACTCCATCACCCGCCTGGCGCGCGCCTACAACAACGTGGTGCCCTCCTCCGGCAAGGTGCTGTCGGGCGGCGTCGACTCCAACGCGCTGCAGCGCCCGAAGCGCTTCTTCGGCGCGGCGCGCAAGGTCGAGGAAGGCGGATCGCTGACCATCATCGCGACTGCGCTGGTCGACACCGGCAGCCGGATGGACGAAGTGATCTTCGAGGAATTCAAGGGCACCGGCAACTGCGAGATCCACCTTAACCGCCGGCTCTACGAGAAGCGCGTCTTCCCCGCCATCGAGCTCAACAAGAGCGGCACCCGCCGCGAGGAACTGCTGCTGGCGCCCGAGATCCTGCAGAAGACCCGCATCCTGCGCCAGTTCCTCTACAACATGGACGAGATCGAGTCCATGGAGCTGATGATCAAGAACATGAAGGCGACCAAGACCAACGTCGACTTCTTCGACATGATGCGCCGCGGCGGCTGATCCCCGGGCCCCGCCCGCGCCCCGAACGCCCCGCCGACCGCGGGGCGTTCCGCTTTCCGGGGCCTCAGCCGGCGCCCCGTCCGACCGCGTAGCGGGGATCGAGCGCGCTGTAGCCCAGCCCGACGCCCTTGCGCACGCGGATCTGCACCGGAATGCGCTCCTTGAGCGCCTCGACGTGGCTGATGATGCCGATGGTCTTGCCGCCCGCGTGGAGGTGGTCCAGCGCGTCGAGCGCCACTTCCAGCGTCTCGCCGTCGAGCGTGCCGAAGCCCTCGTCGAGGAACAGCGAATCGATGCTCGCGCGGTGGCTCACCAGGTCGGACAGGGCCAGGGCGAGCGCCAGGCTGACCAGGAAGCTCTCGCCGCCGGAGAGCGTGCGGGTGTCGCGCGCGGCGTCGGCCTGCCAGGTGTCCAGGACCTCCAGTTCCAGGTCGCCCCGGGCGCGGCGCGCCAGCCGGTAGCGGCCGTGCAGGCGGCCGAGCTGCCGGTTGGCCAGGTGCACCAGGTGGTCGAGCGTCAGGCCCTGCGCGAAGCGCCGGTAGCGGGCGCCGTCGGCCGAGCCGATCAGCCCGTCGAGGTGGCTCCAGAGGTCGCGGTCGTCCTGCAGCCGCGCGATCTCCTCGAACAGCGCCCGCTGGCTGCTGCGCCGCTGGTCGTCGTCGCGCAACTGGCCGTCGACCGCGCCCTGCCGCTGGGCCAGCGCCCTGCGCCGCGCGGCCAGGGCGTCGAGCCGCACGTCGAGCGCCGGCGCGTCTTCCGCGGTGCGCGGCGCGGCGTCCAGGCGCGCCAGCGCCGCATCGGCGCCGGCGAGCAGCGCCAGCGCCTCGGTGCGCGCGGTGCCGAGCCGGTCCCTCAGCCGCTCCAGGCGCTCCCGCTCGGCCGCCTCCAGCAGCGCGGCGCGGAACGCCGCGCCGTCGGCGAAACCGCTGTCGCCGAGCGCCGCGTCCCAGGCCGCGCCCGCCGTCTCCGCGGCCTGCCGCTCCTGCTCGATGCGCACGGCGAGCGCCTCCCGCAGCCCCCGCAGTTCGGCGTCGCGCCGCTCCGCCGCCTGCAGCGCGGCGCCGGCCCGCCGCGCCAGGAGCGCGCCGGGGTCGCCATGGTCCGCGTCGCCATCGGGTCCGCGCGCTTCGTCCGGCAGGTCGGCGGCCCGCGCCGCCCAGGCGGCGGCGGCTTCGTCGGCGGCCGCGGCCGCCTGCGCCAGCGCGGCCGCCCGCTGCACCAGCGCGTCGCGTTCCGCCCGGTCCGCCTGCCAGGCGCGGTGCTCGGCCTCGCGGGCGGCCAGCCAGGCCGCGCCGTCCTCCGGCAGCCCGTGGCCGAAGCCGGCCAGTTCCCCGGCCAGCGCCGCGTCGGCGGCCGCGCCGTCCTCCTGCAGCGCGCGCAGCCGCCGGTCCGCCTCGTCGCGCTGGACGCGCAGTCCGTGCGCTTCCTGCTGCAGGCGCGCCAGGCGCTGCCGCGCGTCGTCGCCGAGGCGCAGCGCCTCGCGGTGCGCGCGGCGCTCCGCGTCGAGCGCCGCGCGGGCCGCGTCGATGCCGCCCAGCCGGCGCCGCATCGCCTCGCGGTCTTGCGCATGCCGCGACCGCGCCGCCGCGACGGCTTCCGCATCGGCCGGAGCGGCCCCGAACGCCTCGCACTGCCGCGCCCATTCGTCCCGGGCGACCGCGGCGCCGGACGCGGCCTCGGCCTGCCGCGCCGCCAGGTCGGTCCGTCGTGCCGCGCAGGACGCGGCCTCCGCGGCGAGCCCCTCGCCGCGGCGCAGCAGCGCGTCGAGCCGGGAACGGCTCTCGTCCAGCGCGCGGCGGGTCACGGACACGTCGAGGGCGGCATAGGCCGCGATCGCCGGATGCTCGCGCGCGCCGCACAGCGGGCAGGCTTCGCCGGGCTGGAGCGCCGCGCGGTGGGACTCCAGGTCCCGGATGCGCTGCTCCTGCTCCAGCAGCTTCTCCCGGTCGCGCGCCTGCTGGCGCAGCTCGGCCTCCCGGTCGCGCAGTCCTTCCATCGCCGCGGCCAGGTCCCGCTGCCGCCGGGCCAGCTCCGCATCGTCGGCGGCCCGTCGGGCGGAGCGTTCGTCGCGCTCCCGGCCTTCCTGGAGGAGCCGCTCCATCCGGTCCAGCGCCTGGCCGCGCTCCATGGACCGCGACGCTTCGGCGCGCCAGTCGGACTCGGCACGCCCGTCCAAGGCGGCGCCGAGGGCCGCCTCCCGCGCGGCTTCCGCTTCCGCCGCGAGGCGCGATGCGTCCTGCGCCGCGGCGCAGGCGGCCGTCTGCGCCGCGAGCGCCCCGGCGCCGCGCCGTAGCGCCTCGGCCAGTTCCTCCAGCCGGGTCGCGGCCATGGCGATGTCGCGCGACCGCCGGCCGTGCTCGTCGAAGCGGCTGCGCCAGCCGCTCAGGCGCTCTCCCAGCTCCGCCTGCCGCGGCCGTCCGGCGATCCGCGCGTCCAGCGCCTGGCGGTCGCGCAGCGCCGACTCCAGCGCCGCGCGCGCCCGGGCCGCGATCCGCCGCCCGGCGCGGTGGGCGGCGGCGAGCGCCTGCGCGGCTTCCGCCCGGACGCGCGCCTGCTCCTCGGCGGCCTGCGCTCCGGCGCGACGGCTGCGCAGCAGGGCGTCGTCGGCCTGCTCCGCCGCCGCGCGGGCCGGCAGCAGGCGCGCCGCCTCCAGGCCGGCGTCGAGGCGCCGCATGGCGTCCGCGGCCTGCGCCTCGTCCTGCCGGAGCCGCGTGAGCAGCGCTTGCGCATCCGCCTGCCGCCGGCACGCGCCGTCGCGCTCGGCCCGCCAGCGCCGCGCGGCCTGCGCCGCGGCCTCGTCGCCGCGCAGCGCCGCGTCCTCAGCCTCCAGGGCGCGGGCCTCCTGCGCCAGCGCCTCGCGCTGCGCCACCGGCAGCAGTTCGGTGCCCTCGGCGCGGGCCCGCAGTTCGCGCACCGCGGTCTCGGCGTCGCGGGCCTGCGCGTGCACGCGCTGCGAGATGCGGCCGTAGAGCCCGGTGCCGGTCAGCTCCTCCAGCAGCTCGGCGCGCTGGTTGGCGTGGGCGTCGAGGAAGGCGGCGAAACCGCCCTGGGCCAGCAGCATGGAACGGGTGAAGCGTTCGAAATCGAGGCCGGTCAGCTCCTCGATGCGGCGCAGCTTGTCCTGGACACGGTCGGTCAGGATGGCGCCGTCCGCCTCGGCCAGCTCGACCCGCGGCGGCTGCAGCGCGCCCTGGGCCTTGTCGCGGGCGCGGCGCTGGCTCCAGAAAGCGCGGTAGCGCCGGCCGCCGACCTCGAATTCGACCTCGGCCAGGCAGTCGGCGGCGTGGCGCGTCATCAGCTCGTTGCCGCCGGCCGACAAGGCGCCCATGCGCGGCGTGCGGTGGTAGAGCGCCAGGCAGATGGCGTCGAGCAGCGTCGTCTTGCCCGCGCCGGTCGGCCCGGTGATCGCGAAGAGGCCGGCGCCGGCCAGCGGCGGCGCGCCGAAGTCGATGCGCCACTCGCCGCGCAGCGAGTTGAGGTTGCGCAGGCGCAGGGTCAGGATCCGCACGGGGCCTCCCCGTCGTGCAGCGAGGCCAGCACCGCGCGGTAGCGCTCGCGCAGCCGCTCCTGCAGCGGCGCGTCGATCGATTCGGAGGCCAGGCGGCGCTCGAAGACCTGCAGCGGTCCGAGTTCCTCCAGCGTCTCGTGCGCCGTGCCCTGCAGCGCCGGGGCGGCGTCGCCCCGGGCCCGGCGCACCCGCAGCAGCTCGGCCGGCAAGCCCTCGGCCATGCGGGCGATGCGCGGCTGCAGGTCGGCGAGGTAGTCGTCGGTGGCGACCTCCACGTCCAGCCAGGCCGGCAGTTCCGGCGTGCCCGCGGCGGCCGCCGCGGCCAGCAGGCCCGGCAGCTCCGCGAGCCGGCCGCGCAAGGACGCCAGGGGCTGGAAGCACGGCACCGGCAGCGCCGCGACCGCCCGCAGCCCGCCGGCGTCGAGGTCGACCATCAGCACCTGCTTGCGCTGCGCCGCCTCGTCGAAGGCCAGCGGGATCGGCGAACCGCAGTAGCGGATGTGCTCCCGGCCGCCGACCGCCTGCGGCCGGTGGATGTGGCCGAGCGCGATGTAGTCGGCCGGCGGGAAGGCGTCGGTCGGGAAGGCCTCCAGCGCGCCGACGTAGATCTCGCGCACCGCCTCGCTCGCGGTGGCGCCCACGGTGACGAGGTGGCCGGTGGCGACGATCGGCAGGCCGCCGAGCGATGCGGCGCGCGCCTGCGCCAGCCGGTGCAGCGCATGGTAGTGGTCGCGGATCGCGTCCTGCAGGGCGCGCTGCTTGTCCGCGGCATCCTGGCCGGGCCGGCTCGTCAGCGGCAGGTCGCGCGCCCGCAGGAAGGGCACGGCGCACAGGACCGCGCCGGGGCGGCCGTCGCGCCGATGCAGCACCAGGATCTGGTCCTCGGGCCGGGCGCCGGGGCCGGGGAGCACCCGGGTGCCGAGCGGCGCGAGCAGCTGCCGGCTCTCGTCGAGCACCGCGACCGAGTCGTGGTTGCCGCCCAGCACCACCAGCGGCACGCCCGCGTCGCGCAGCGCCAGGACCGCGCGGTGGTAGAGCTCCCGCGCGTAGCTCGGCGGGGCGCCGGTGTCGAAGACGTCGCCGGCGACCACGACCGCGTCCGCCGACTGCGCCGCGGCCTGCGCCGCGAGCCAGTCGACGAAGGCGCGGTGCTCGGCCTCGCGGGTCTTGCCGAGGAAGTGCTGGCCCAGGTGCCAGTCGGAGGTGTGGAGGATGCGCACGGGCGGGGGATGTCGGCGGGCGGGCCGGGGATGCGCGGCGCGCGGTCCCGGTGGAGCGCCGGATTCTGCCCGCAACCGGAGTTTCCTGTGCTAGGCGGCGCGCTATGCGATAATCGCGGGCTTTTCGGCGAAAAGTGCTCCGCAATGGGTGCGGGGTGGCTCTCGCAGCAAACGAACCCCAAGGATCCTGCCATGAAAGAAGGCATTCACCCCAACTACCGCGAAGTGCTCTTCGTGGACCTGTCCAACGGCTTCAAGTTCGTGACCCGTTCCTGCGTCAACACGAAGGAAACCGCCACCGCCGACGACGGCCGCGAGCTGCCGCTCTTCAAGCTGGACACCTCGAGCGAATCGCATCCCTTCTACACCGGCACCCAGAAGTCGGTCGACAACATGGGCGGCCGCGTCGAGCGCTTCCGCAACCGCTTCGGCAAGACCGCCGCCAAGTAAGCGATCGTCCGGTCGCTCGCCGGTCGCAGGACCTGCACGAAAGGCAGCCCGGGTCACCGCGCTGCCTTTTTTTCCGGCCGCCGCCGGCACCGCGCCTCCACCGGCGCCCCCTCCCGCGCTCCCGGAGCCGCCGCGCGGGCCGGCGCCCGCCCTCCAGACCGCCCGCCCCTACCGCCCCTGCCCTTCCGCACCGTGCCGCCCGCCTCCTCCGCCTCCCCCGCCATCGTCGCCCAGAACGCGGTCCGCCGGCTGCCGCGCGGCGCGCTGCTGCTGCTGTGCGCGGTCTACGTGGTGGCGGGCTTCGTCGGCCGCAGCCCCTGGCGCAACGCGGACGTCAGCGCCTTCGGCTACATGCGGGAACTCGCCGCCGGACGGACCGGCTGGCTCGCGCCGACGCTCGCGGGCATGCCCTCGGAGACCGAGGGCCTCCTGCCCTACTGGCTGGGCGCCTGGATGCTGCGCATCGTGCCGGACGGGATCGCGCCCGACCTGGCGGTGCGGCTGCCCTTCGCGCTGCTGCTGGCGCTGACCCTCGCGGCCACCTGGTACGGCGTCTACGCCCTAGCGCGCAGCCCGCGCGCCCAGCCGGTGGCCTTCGCCTTCGGCGGCGAGGCGCGGCCGGTGGACTACGCGCGGGCGATGGCCGACGGCGGGCTGCTCGCCCTCATCGCCTGCCTGGGGCTGGCGCAGCTCTCGCACGAGACGACCGCCTACGTCACCCAGCTCTGCTTCACCACCCTCACCTTCTACGCGCTGGCCTCGGCGTCGCGCCGCCTGGCGCTGCCGGCCGCCTGCCTCGCCGCCGGCCTGGCCGGGCTGGCGCTGAGCGGCGCGCCGATGCTGGCCTGCCTCTTCGGCCTGGGCGGACTGCTGCTCTGCCTGTGCGAATGGCGCCAGGCCCGCGCCAGCCTGCCGGCGCCGGTCCCGGGCGCCGCATATCCGGACGACGCGACGCCGCCCGCGGCCCGCCTGCGCTGGGCCGCCATCGTCGCGGCCGCCACCGCGGGCGCGGCGCTGCTGGCCTGGGCCGTCGGCGCCTGGGCCTGGCGCATCGCGCCCCCCGCGCCGGGCGAATGGCGCAGCCTGGGCAAGCTGGTGCTCTGGTTCACCTGGCCGACCTGGCCGCTGGGCCTCTGGACGCTGTGGCGCTGGCGCCGCCAGATCGCCAGCCCGCAGGTGCACCGCCACCTGGCCCTGCCGCTGTGGTTCGCAGCGGTGGCCCTGGCGGCGATGGTCTCGACCGAACCCTCCGACCGGGCGCTGCTGCTCGGCCTGCCGGCGCTGGCGACGCTGGCCGCCTTCGCGCTGCCGACGCTGCGGCGCAGCGTCTCGGCGCTGATCGACTGGTTCACCCTGCTCTTCTTCACCAGCGCCGCGATCGGCGTCTGGGTGGTGTGGGTGGCGATGATGACCGGCGTGCCGCGCCAGCCGGCCGCCAACGTGGCCCGCCTGGCGCCGGGCTTCGTGCCGAGCTTCTCGGCCGTCGCCTTCGCCGTGGCGCTGGCGGCGACCGCCGGCTGGCTGCTGCTGGTGAAGTGGCGCGTCGGCCGCCACCGCGCGGCGATCTGGAAGAGCCTGGTGCTGCCCGCCGGCGGCACCGCGCTGGTCTGGGTGCTGCTGATGACGCTGTGGCTGCCGGCGCTGGACTACGGCCGCAGCTACGCCTTCCAGGTGCAGCGGCTGGCGGCGATCGCCGGCCACCCGTCCTGCGCCGAATTCCGCGGCCTCAGCCGCGCCCAGGTGGCGGCGCTGCAGTTCCACGGCGGCATGCGCATGGTGCCGTCCGACGCGCCGGAGGCGGCGGGCGGCGGCGCGGCGCGCTGCGACTGGCTGGTCGTCGAGCGCGGCGGCCGCGGCGGCGATCCGGCACCGGCGGTCGATCCGGCCCGCTGGCGCCCGGTGGCCGAGGTGGCCCGGCCGGTGGACCGTTTCGACAACCTGCTGCTCTACCGCCGCGCGGCGCCATGAATCCCGGCGCCGGCACCGCAGCGCCCCGCACGGAGTTCGGCGCCATCGCGCGCCACGCCGGGACGGTGCTGGCCGGCCAGCTGGCGGTGATGGCCTTCGGCGTGACCGACACCCTGGTCGCCGGCCGGCATTCCGAAGGCGCGCTGGCGGCGCTGTCGGTCGGCTCGGCCATCTTCGTGAGCGTCTACGTGGCCCTGATGGGGGTGGTGCAGGCGCTGCTGCCGGTCTGGGCCGAGCAGCACGGCGCACGGCGCTTCGCGGAGATCGGCGCCTCGGTGCGCCAGGCGCTCTACGTCTGCATCGCGACGGCGGTGCTCGGCATGGCGCTGCTGCTGTCGCCCGGGCCGCTGCTGCGCTGGGCCGAGGTGCCCGAGGCCCTGCGCGGCGACGTGGCCGCCTACCTGCGGGTGCTGGCGGCCGCGCTGCCGCCGGCGCTGCTGTTCCGGCTCTACGGCACCCTCAACCAGAGCCTGGGCAAGCCGCAGCTGGTGACCTGGCTGCAGGTCGGCGCGCTCGGGCTCAAGGTGCCGCTGACGGTCTGGTTCGCGCTCGGCGGCGCCGGGCTGCCGGCGCAGGGCGCCGTCGGCTGCGCCTGGGCGACGCTGGCGGTCAACCTGCTGCTCTGCCTGGTGGGCGTCCGGCTGGTGCGCGACGGGGCGGCCTACGCGCCCTACCGGATCTGGCGGCCCCTGGAGCGGCCCGACCCGGCGGTGCTGCGCGCCTTCGCCCGGCTGGGCATCCCCGCGGGCCTGTCGATCCTGGTGGAAGTGACCTCGTTCACCCTGATGGCGCTCTTCGTCGCCCGCCAGGGCACCACCGCCTCGGCCGCGCACCAGGTCGCGGCCAACGTGGCGGCGGTGCTCTACATGGTGCCGCTGTCCCTGGCCATCGCGACCAGCGCCCGCACCAGCCGTTGGCTGGGCGCGGGCGACGCGGCGCGGGCGCGGGCGGCGGTCGGCACCGGGCTGCGCATGGCCGCGGCGACCGCGGCGCTGCTGGCGGGAGCGGTCTTCCTGGGGCGCGGCGCGATCGCCGGCGCCTACAGCGCCAACCCCGCCACCGCCGCGACCGCCGCGGGCCTGCTGGCCTGGGTGGCCGCCTACCACCTGGCGGACACCGTGCAATGCGTCTCGGTCTTCGTGCTGCGCTGCTACCGGATCACCGTCTCGGCGCTGCTGGTCTACGGCGCGATGCTCTGGGGCGCGGGGCTGGGCGGCGGCTACCTGGTGGCTTACCGCGGCCTGGGGCCGTTCGGCCCCCTGCCGGAGCCGGCGACGTTCTGGAAGAGCAGCGCCCTGGCGCTGGCGGTCACCGCGGCCGTCCTGCTGGCGCTGGTGCGCCGCGCGGTGCGCCGTCCGGCCGCGGGCTGAGCCGGCGCGGCGTCGGCCGGGGGCCGAGGCGCCGCCGGCGCTGTCCCGGCGAGGCACCAGCCGTCGGATGCGACCCGGCCAGGGCTACGGTTTCGATAGCTGGAAGCGTAGGCGGGGCGCGCGCCAGGCCGGTTTCCGGCCACAGGAAAACCGGCAGGCGGGCCCTTTTTCGCTTCCCGCGCGATGCGCCGACGCGCCGCACCGCCGGCATCGCCTCCGCAACGGCCGCGCATGGCCGCATGCCGTGCAGGCCTTGCCGGCGGCGGACGGATCGGGCGCCGGCAGGCGCGGCATCGGCCGGGGCCGACCGCACCGCGCCCGGCGGCATGGCGGCGCTCAGCGCTCCGCTGCCGGCCGGACGCGGCCGGCGGGGAAGACGAGCGCGAAGCACGAGCCCTTGCCCAGCGCGCTCTCGATCTGCAGCTGCGCCCCGTGGCGCTGCGCCACGTGCTTGACGATGGCCAGCCCGAGGCCGGTGCCGCCGGTCTCCCGCGAGCGGCTGCGGTCGACCCGGTAGAAGCGCTCGGTCAGCCGCGGGAGGTGCTCGGCGGCGATGCCCGGGCCGTCGTCGCGCACCGCGAGGCGCAGCTGGCCCTCGGCGATGCGCTCGCACTCCACCGTCACCGTACCGCCGGCCGGGGTGTAGCGCAGCGCGTTGCCCACCAGGTTGGAGAGCGCGCTCAGCAGCTCGCTCGGGTTGCCCGCCAGCTCGCCGGCCTGCGCCGCCTGCTCGGCCGACGGGAAGCGGAGCTGGTGCGCCATCTCGCCGTCGACCTCGCCCAGGGCCTGGGACAGGCCCCGCGCCTCCTGCTCGCACTGGGTCAGCAGGGTGCGCACCGGCGTCCAGCCGGTGCAGTCGGGCGCGGGCGAGCCTTCGAGCCGCGAGAGGGTGAGCAGGTCGCTCACCACCGTCTGCATGCGCTGCGCCTGCCGGGCCATCAGGTCCAGGTAGTGGCGCCGCTCCTCGGCCGCGAGCGGCAGGGTCTGCAGGGTCTCGACGAAGCCGGAGACCACGGTCAGCGGCGTGCGGATCTCGTGCGACACGTTGGCGACGAAATCGCGGCGCATCGCCTCGGCCTGCTCCACCGCGGTCACGTCCCGCGACAGCAGCAGCATGCGGCCCAGTCCGTAGGGGTGCAGCTGCACCGACAGCCGCACCGGCCGGCTGGGGCTGCCGTGGCGCCCGGCCATGACGACGTCGTGGCTGTAGTCGCGCCCGCCCAGGTAGGCGGTGAAGGATGGGTCGCGCACCAGGTGGCCGATGGCCTGCTCGCGGTCGCGATCGGCGTCGATGCCGAAATGGTGGGCCGCGGTCTGGTTGCACCATTCGATGCGGTGCTGCGCGTCGAGCAGCACCACGCCGTTGGGCGAAACCTGCAGCGCCGACAGGATCTCCTGCAGCCGGCCGCGGTGGTCGGCGGCCTCCTGCTCCAGCAGGCGCAGGCGGCGGCGCATGCGGTTGGAGGCCTCGCCCCAGGCGCCGCCCACCTCCGGCGCCTCGGCGGCCGGGGCCTGGGACTGCAGCCAGCGCAGCACCTTGGCCGCGCGCCGGCTGCTCGCGAGCCAGGCGATCCAGACGACCGCCAGGGCGACCGCCAACGCGATCGCCAGCGCGTGGTCGGTGCCGATGCGCGGCCACAGGCGGGGGCTCGCCCACCAGACGGAACCGATCGCCAGCACCTGGGCCAGCAGCAGGCCCAGCAAGCGCAGGCTCATGGGGATGCTTCCGTGCGTGCCGCGGACGCGCGCGCGGGGCGCGGGGCGCTCATGCCGCGCCGGCGGCGGTGCGCGCGGCGAGGGCCGGAGCGGAGGCCGAGAGGCGGTAGCCCGCGCCCCGCACCGTCTCGACCATCGCGCCGGCGGCGCCGAGCGACTCGCGCAGGCGCTTGATGTGCACGTCCACCGTGCGCTCCTCGATGAACACCTGGTCGCCCCAGACCTGGTCGAGCAGGCGCGCCCGGCTGTGGACCCGTTCCGGGTTGCGCATCAGGTGGCCCAGCAGCCGGAATTCGGTCGGCCCGATCTTCAGCAGTTGGGGCTCGGGCTCGCCCTCGGGCTGCCAGAAGACCCGGTGCGTCGCCGCGTCCAGCGTCAGGCCGCCGATGGTGATGCGTTCCTGCGGCGGCTCGGGCGCGCGGCGGCGCAGCGCGGCGCGCAGGCGGGCCAGCAGCTCCTGGGTGGAGAAGGGCTTGGTGATGTAGTCGTCGGCGCCGGCGTCCAAGCCCGCGATCTTGTCCGGCTCGTCGCCGCGCGCGGTCAGCATGAGGATGGGCACCGCCCGGGTCTGGGCGTCGGCGCGCCACTGGCGGGCCAGCGCCACCCCGCTGGTGCCGGGCAGCATCCAGTCGAGCACGATGGCGTCGGGGACGGAGGCGGCGATCTCGCGGCGCGCGGCCTCGCCGTCGGCGGCCCACACCGGCTGGAAGCCGTTGTGGCGCAGGTTGACGGCGATCAGCTCGGCGATCGCGGGCTCGTCCTCGACGATCAGGATCTGGGGCATTCTTCGCATGGGTGCGGACCTCCTTCCTTCAGCGCAGCGCGGACTCGATCTGCTCCATCGGCGTGTGGCGCACGTCGGTGCCCTTGACGATGTAGATGATGAATTCGGCGATGTTCTTGGCGTGGTCGCCGATGCGTTCGATGGCCTTGGCCAGGAACAGCAGGTCGAGGCTGGCCGAGATGGTGCGCGGGTCTTCCATCATGTAGGTGATGAGCTTGCGCACGAAGCCGTCGAACTCCTCGTCGATCTGGTCGTCCTCGCGCAGGATCGCCACCGCGGTGGTGGTGTCGAGGCGGGCGAAGGCGTCGAGCGCCTTGCGCAGCAGGCCCGAGGCCAGGTCGGCCGCCACGCGCAGGTCGGTCGAGGGCAGCGCGCGCGCCGAGCCGCTCTGGATGATGGACTGCACCATGCGGGCGATCTTGTTGGCCTCGTCGCCCACCCGCTCCAGGTTGGCGGTGGTCTTGGAGATCGCGATCAGCAGGCGCAGGTCGCGCGCGGTCGGCTGGCGGCGGGCGATGATCGAGGAGAGCTCGCGGTCGATCTCGACCTCCATCGCGTTGACCCGCTGCTCGGTGGCGATGACGCCGTCGGCGGCTTCGCTGCTGAACTGCGACAGCGCCAGCACCGCGTTGCGGATCTGCATCTCGACCAGGCCGCCGAGTTCCATCACGCGCGCCGAGACGTTGTTGAGGTCGCTGTCGAACTGGGTGGAGAGGTGTTTGTCGGTCATGAATGTCGGCTTTCGGGTTCGGAGGCGCGGGACGGCGGAGGCGGCATCAGCCGAAGCGGCCGGTGATGTAGTCCTCGGTCTCGCGGCGCTGCGGCTTGAAGAACATCTGCTCGGTCTCGCCGAACTCGACCAGCTCGCCCAGGTACATGTAGGCGGTGTTGTCGCTGCAGCGGGCGGCCTGCTGCATGTTGTGGGTCACGATGACCACCGTGTAGTCGCTCTTGAGCTCGGCGATCAGTTCCTCGATGCGGGCGGTGGAGATCGGGTCCAGCGCGGAGCACGGCTCGTCGAGCAGCAGCACCTCGGGCTTGATGGCGATGCCGCGGGCGATGCACAGGCGCTGCTGCTGGCCGCCGGACAGGCCCGAGCCGCTCTGGCGCAGCTTGTCCTTGACCTCGTTCCACAGCGCGGCCTTGCGCAGCGCCCATTCGACGCGCTCCTCCATGTCGGTGACGCTGAGGTTCTCGAACAGCTTCACGCCGAAGGTGATGTTGTCGTAGATCGACATCGGGAACGGCGTGGGCTTCTGGAACACCATGCCGACTTTGGCGCGCAGCAGCGCCACGTCCTGCTTGGAGGTCAGCAGGTCCTCGCCGTCGAGCAGGATGCGGCCTTCGGCGCGCTGCTCCGGATAGAGGGCGTACATCCGGTTGAAGGTCCGCAGCAGGGTCGACTTGCCGCAGCCCGACGGGCCGATGAAGGCGGTGACCTGGTGCTCGGGGATCTCCAGGTTGACGTTCTTCAGCGCGTGGAACTTGCCGTAGTAGAAGTTCAGGTTCTGCACCGACAGCTTGGGGCGGGCGGCCAGCTTGGGCGCGGCGCCGTGGGTGGCCGGGCGGACGGAGATCGGCGCGGGGGCGGCGGTGGGGATGGCGGTCGCGGACATGGCGAAGGCTCCTGTGGGTCTTATTTCTGGCGGGTCAGGACCCGCGCGAGGATGTTGAGGCCGAGGACCGCGACGGTGATCAGGAACACGCCGGCCCAGGCCAGGTGCTGCCAGTTCTCGTACGGGCTCATCGCGAACTTGAAGATCGTCACCGGCAGGCTGGCGACCGGCTTGGACAGGTCGGCGTTCCAGAACTGGTTGTTCAGCGCGGTGAAGAGCAGCGGCGCGGTCTCGCCGGCGATGCGGGCCACCGCCAGCAGCACGCCGGTGATGACGCCGGCCTTGGCCGCGCGCAGGGTGATCATCGAGATCACCTTCCACTTGGGCGTGCCCAGCGCGTAGGCGGCCTCGCGCAGGCCGGCGGGCACCAGCATCAGCATGTTCTCGGTCGTGCGGATCACCACCGGGATCACGATCAGCGCCAGGGCCAGCAGGCCGGCGTAGCCCGAGAAGCTCTTGAAGCGCACCACCACCACCGTGTAGACGAACAGGCCGATCACGATGCTGGGCGCCGACAGCAGGATGTCGTTGACGAAGCGCGTGGCGTTGGCGAGCCAGCCGCGGCTGTCGTACTCGGCGAGGTAGATGCCGGCGAACACGCCGATCGGGGTGCCCACGCAGGTGGCGAGCACCACCATGGTCAGCGAGCCGAAGATGGCGTTGGCCAGGCCGCCGTCCTCGTTGGGCGGCGGCGTCATCTCGGTGAAGAGCGTCAGGCTCAGGCCGCCGAGGCCCAGGCGCAGCGTCTCCCAGAGGATCCAGATCAGCCAGAACACGCCGAAGGCCATGGCCGCGAGCGAGAGGGCCAGCGCGATCTGGTTGACGCGCTTGCGCGTCGCGTAGCGGGCGGCGCGCGTCTCGGCCAGGCGGGCCGCGTCGATCAGCCGCTGGGCGGTGGAGGGGCTGGAGGTGTCGGCGGACGCGTTCACGAGGCGGCTCCTTCGGCGCGCTTGAGGCGGTTGAGCAGCAGCTTGGAGCACGACAGCACCACGAAGGTGATGAAGAACAGCACCAGGCCCAGGTAGATCAGCGAGGCCTGGTGCAGGCCCTCGCCCGCCTCGGCGAACTCGTTGGCCAGCGCCGAGGTGATGCTGTTGGCCGCCTCGAACAGAGAGAGCGAGGACAGCTGGTTCATGTTGCCGATGACGAAGGTCACCGCCATGGTCTCGCCCAGCGCCCGGCCCAGGCCGAGCATGATGCCGCCCAGCACGCCGGTCTTGGTGTAGGGCAGCACCACCTTCCACATGACTTCCCAGGTGGTGGAGCCGAGCCCGTAGGCGGATTCCTTGAGCAGCGCCGGGGTGACCTCGAACACGTCGCGCATCACCGAGGCGATGAACGGGATGATCATGATCGCCAGGATGATGCCGGCGGCCAGGATGCCGAGGCCCACCGGCGGCCCGGACACCAGCGCGCCCAGGAAGGGCACGCCCGACAGCAGGCGTTGCAGCGGCTGCTGCACCCAGGTCGCGAGGATCGGGCCGAACACCATCAGGCCCCACATGCCGTAGACGATGGACGGCACCGCGGCCAGCAGCTCGATGGCGGTGCCGAGCGGACGCTTGAGCCAGGCCGGCGACAGCTCGGTGAGGAAGAGCGCGATGCCGAAGCTCACCGGCACCGCGATCAGCAGCGCGATGGCCGAGGTCATCAGCGTGCCGTAGATCATCACCAGGCCGCCGTACTCGTTCTGCACGGGATCCCAGACGCTGCTCGTGAGGAATCCGACGCCGTACTTCGTGATCGACGGCCAGGCGCCGATCACCAGCGAGACGAGGATGCCGATCAGCAGCAGCAGCGTCAGCAGGGCGGCGCCGAGCGCCAGGGCGCCGAACACGCGGTCGGCCAGCGCGCCGCGGTGGACCGACGGCTTGGCGGGGGGATGGGTCATGGCAGCGCCACGGCCCGCCGTGCGGGCGGGCGCATGGGTGACCGGCAGTGTAGTGGACACGTCGGTGCGGCTCCGGGGTGGTGGGTATCGTGGGGTGGTCGAGGTAGGTCCGGGATTCCGGGGCCGCTCACTTCCAGGCGACGGGCTTGCCGGCGGCGTCCTTGACCTCGCCCCAGGACTTCAGGACGATGTCCTTCACGCTGGCGGGCATCGGCACGTAGTCGAGGTCGGCGGCGGTCTTGTCGCCGTTCTTGTAGGCCCAGTCGAAGAACTTCAGCGTGGTGGCGGCCTGCGCGGGCTTGTCCTGCGACTTGTGCATCAGGATGAAGGTCGCGCCGGTGATCGGCCAGGCGGCGGCGCCCTGCTGGTTGGTCAGGATCTGGTAGAAGCTCTTGCTCCAGTCGGCGCCGGCGGCGGCGGCCTTGAAGGTGTCGTCGTCCGGGGACACGAAGCTGCCCGCGGCGTTCTGCAGCTGCACGTAGGTCATCTTGTTCTGCTTGACGTAGGCGTACTCGACGTAGCCGATCGAGTTGGGCAGGCGGCCGACGAAGGCGGCGACGCCCTCGTTGCCCTTGCCGCCGGCGCCGGTCGGCCAGTTGACCGCGGTGCCCTCGCCCACCTTGGACTTCCACTCGGCGTTGACCTTCGAGAGGTAGTTGGTGAAGATGAAGCTGGTGCCGGAGCCGTCGGCGCGGCGCACCGGGGCGATGGCGCCGTCGGGCAGGTTCACGCCGGGGTTCAGGGCCTTGATGGCCGGGTCGGTCCAGTTGGTGATCTTGCCCAGGTAGATGTCGCCGAGCACCTGGCCGTTGAGGCGCAGCTGGCCCGGGGCAATGCCCTTGATGTTGACCACCGGCACCACGCCGCCGATCACGGTCGGGAACTGCACCAGGCCCTTGGCTTGCAGGTCCTCGTCCTTGAGCGGCGCGTCGGACGCGCCGAAGTCGACCGTCTTCGCCTCGATCTGCTTCAGGCCCGCGCCCGAGCCGACCGACTGGTAGTTGATGCGCACGCCGCCGGCCTTGTTGTAGTCGGAAGCCCACTTGGCGTAGAGGGGGGGCCGGGAAGCTGGCGCCGGCGCCGGTAGCTTCCTGCTGCGCCCAGGCGGTGCTGGTGGTGGCGATCACGGCGCAGGCGGCCAGGGCGAATCGTTCGAGCGTCTTCATCATCGGATGGGCCTTTCGAGGCAGGAGGATCGGGTCTCGCGGTCCGCCGTCCCGCGGGCGGCGCCCCGCGAGGCATTCGGGAACGTGGCGGACTGTAGGAGCGCCCTGTGACAACAAAATGACAAATTACTGTCTTCGATGTCACACGCTGCCGTCCCGGAACCGTCACGATCCGGTCACGCTTGCGCTCTAATGTCGACTGTTCGCCCGGGCGGGAGCCGCCGGCGGTCCGCGCTCCGCCGGGCCGTCCGCCGCCCCGCCCCGGGCGCCGCCACCGCAGTCCCCCGCGATCCTCCCCCGTCCCATGCCACTGTCCCCCCTCCTGGCGGCCGTCGACCTCGGCTCCAACAGCTTCCGGCTCGAAATCGGCCGCCTCGACCACGGCCGCATCCAGCGGGTGGACTACCTCAAGGAAACCGTGCGGCAGGGCAACGGCCTGGACGAGCGCAACCACCTGTCGCAGGAAGCGATGCAGCGCGGCTGGGACTGCCTGGCCCGCTTCGGCGAACGGCTCGCGGGCTTCGGGGTGCGGCAAGTGCGCGCCGTCGCCACCCAGACCCTGCGCGAGGCGCGCAACCGCGAGGAGTTCCTGGCCCGGGGCGGCGAACTGCTGGGTTTCCCGATCGAGGTCATCCCCGGCGGCGAGGAAGCCCGGCTCATCTACCAGGGGGTGGCGCACCTGCTGCCGGACTCGGACGAACGCCGGCTGGTGGTGGACATCGGCGGCCGCTCGACCGAGCTGATCCTGGGGCAGCGCCACGCCTCGCGGGTGGCGCAGTCCTTCCGCGTCGGCAGCGTCGCCTGGTCGATGCAGTACTTCCCGCAGGGACGCTTCACCGCCGCGGCGTTCTCCGCCGCCGAGATCGCCGCGCAGGCGGTGCTCGAAGTCGCCCTCGACACCTATCCGCGCGACGCCTGGGACGTGGCCTACGGCTCCTCGGGCACCGTGGGCGCGGTCGGCGAGGCGCTGGCCGCGGCCGGCCAGGCCCCCGGCACCATCACCCTCAAGGCGCTGGACGGCCTGCGCGACCGGCTGGTCCGCGCCGGCAGCGCCCAGGCGCTGCGCATCGAGGGCCTCAAGGAAGACCGGCGCGCGGTCATCGGCGGCGGCCTGAGCGTCCTGCGCGCGGTGATGCTGCAGTTCGGCATCGAGCAGATGCAGGTGGCGCAGGGCGCGCTGCGCCAGGGCGTGCTCTACGACCTGGTCGACCGGGCGGCGCCCGACACCGACCTGCGCGGCCCCAGCGCGGCCCAGCTGGCGACCCGCTTCGGCGTGGACATGGCGCAGGCCGACCGGGTCGAGCGCACCGCGCTGCACTTCTTCGAGCAGATCCTGCCGCCCGACGCCGCCGCGGCCGACCCCGAGGCCGGCCCCGCCCGCGAGCTGCGCTGGGCCGCGCGCCTGCACGAGGTGGGCCGGCGCATCGCCCACAGCGGCTACCACAAGCACGGCGCCTACATCCTGGACAATGCCGACGCGGCGGGCTTCACCCTGACCGAGCTGCACCGCCTCTCGCTGCTGGTGCTGGGCCAGCGCGGCAAGCTGCGCAAGCTCGAAGCCCACCTGGGCGACGCCGGCCTGGCGCGCCAGACCCTGTGCCTGCGGCTGGCGGTGGCGCTGTGCCACGCGCGCCGCGACCCGGACATCGCGTCGATCGGGCTGCGCGAACGCAACCGGACCTGGACGCTGCGCCTGCCCGCCGACTGGTCCCGGCGCTTCCCGCAGTCGGACCACCTGCTGCGCGAGGAAGCCCTCGCCTGGTCCCGGACCGGCTGGACGCTGGAGCTGCAGCAGAAATCCTCCGCGTCCCGCGACGACCGCGCCCCGACGCTGGCGGGTTGATCGTCCGGATCGGGGTCCGGCGCCCGCAGCACGGTCGTGCGCAGCTACCGAAAAGATAGCGCCGCAAGCGCGGCGCAGGGACGTCCCGCCGCGCCGCGCCCGACCGCTGGCCGTTCTGGCATCGGGATCGGGTTCCAGCGACCGCCAGGCGTGCGTTTATAGCTACCGAAAAGATAGCATCGAAGGCGCGGCGCGCGGACGCCGCACCGCAGGGGTCACAGCAGGTCGGGCGACTGCACCGTCAGCACGGTCGTCTGGTCCGTCCCGTTGCGCTGGCGCTGCCGCAGCCACCAGACGGCGCCCTTGCGGATGGTGAAGTCGCCGGCGGGCAGGCCGAGCAGCTGCGCCACCGTCTGCCCGAGCTGCGGCTGGTGGCCCACGACCAGCACCGCGCCCCGGCCCGCGGGCCACTGCGCCGCCTGCAGCAGGTCGTCCACGGTGCCCCCGGGCAGCAGCTCGGCCCGGTGCTTGAACTTGCGCCCCAGCGCCTGCGCGGTCTGCTCGGTGCGGCGCGCGGGGCTCGCGAGCACGCGCAGCCCGTCGGGCAGCTGGCGGTCGAGCCAGGTCGCCATGCGGCTGGCCTGCTTCTCGCCGCGCGGGGTGAGCGCGCGCGCCAGGTCCTCGACCTCGCTGCGCTCTTCCTCGGCCTCGGCGTGCCGCCACAGAATCAGGTCCATCATGGAGCCTCCGTCGGGGGGGATGCCGGAGCCGCCGGCGCGGTGGGCAGGCCGTGGCCGGGCAGCGACAGCACCGTGCGCGAGGCCTTGCCGTAGCGGCCCATCAGCGCCGCCTGGGCGCCGTGGCCGTGCACCGGATCGCCCCGGCGGCGGTAGCGCCCGTCGGGCTCCAGGTCCCAGGCGTCGCGGTCGTCGAGCAGGTAGGCCACCAGGCATTCGTCGATGATGCGCTGGCGCAGCGCCGGATCGGTCACCGGCCAGGCCACCTCGATGCGGCGGCTCATGTTGCGGTGCATCCAGTCGGCGCTCGACAGCAGCAGGTCCTGCGGATCCCCGTCGCCCCCGTCGTGGAAATAGAACACCCGCGAATGCTCCAGGAAGCGGCCGATGATGGAGCGCACCCGGATGTTGTCCGTCGCGCCCGGCACGCCGGCCGGCAGCATGCAGGCGCCGCGGACGATGAGGTCGATGCGCACTCCGGCGCGGCCGGCGTCCACCAGCGCCCGGATCAGCTCCTGGTCGGTGAGCGCGTTCGTCTTGACCACGATGCGCGCCGGACGGCCCTGTTCCGCCGCCGCGCAGGCCTGGCCGATGCGCGCCACCAGCCGGGCGTGCAGGTCGAAGGGGGCGAGCCAGAGCCGTTCGAGCCGGGGCGGATGCACCTGGTTGGCCAGGTGCGAGAACACCGCATCCATGTCGGCGGTCATCGCCTTGTCGGCGGTCAGGTAGCTCAGGTCGGTGTAGAGCCGGGCGGTGCGCGGGTTGTAGTTTCCGGTGGAGAGGTGGCCGTAGCGCCGCAGGTTGCGACCCTCGCGCCGGGTCACCAGCAGCATCTTGGCGTGCGTCTTGAGGCCCACGACGCCGTAGACCACCTGGGCGCCGATCGACTCCAGCGCCTCTGCCCAGTTGATGTTGGCCTCCTCGTCGAAGCGGGCCTTGAGCTCCACCACGACCATGACTTCCTTGCCGCGGCGCACCGCCTCGCGCAGCAGCTCCATCATCTCGGCATCGGAACCGGTGCGGTAGATGGTCTGCTTGATCGCCAGCACGTCGGGGTCGTGCACCGCCTCGCGCAGGAAGGCGAGCACGCCGCCGAAGCTCTCGAAGGGCTGGTGGATCAGCACGTCCCGCTCGCGCAGCTGCCGCAGGATCGGCGTGTCCGCCGCCAGCCCCTGGGGCCGCTCGGCCTTCCAGGGCGGGAACAGCAGGGCCGGATCCGCGGCCAGGTCCACCAGCTGGTTCAGGCGGACCAGGTTGACCGGGCCGTGGACCCGGTAGGTGGCGGTCTCGGGCAGGCCGAACTGCCGCTGCAGGAAATCGACCAGGAACTGCGAGCAGTTGGACGACACCTCCAGGCGGGTCGCCTGGCCGTAGTGGCGGTGCTGCAGGCCGCGGCGCAGCGCGGTGCGCAGGTTCAGCGCCTCGTCCTCGTCGACCTCCAGCTCGGAATTGCGCGTCACCCGGAACTGCGAGAACTCGATCACCTCGCGCCCGCCGAACAGCTCGGCCAGGCTGGCGCGCACCACGCTCGACAGGGCCACCACCGCGCAGCCCTTGCCGGCGACCTTGTCGGGGACGCGGATCATGCGCGGCAGCACCCGCGGCACCTTCAGGATGGCGATCTGCCCGCCGTGGCGCCGGTGCGCCTCCCCGTCCTGGAGCCGCACGATGAAATTGAGCGACTTGTTGGCGACCTGCGGGAACGGATGCGCCGGATCCAGCCCGACCGGCACCAGCAGCGGCCGCACCTCGCGCGCGAAATACTCCTGCACCCAGCGCCGCTGGGCCTGGTTGCGCTCGCCGTGGGACAGCAGCCGGATGCCGTGCCGGGCGAGCGCCGGCATCAGCGCATCGTTGTAGAGCGCGTACTGCCGCTCCACCAGCGCATGGGCCGCCTCGGACAGGGCCTCGAAGGACGCGACGGTGTAGTCGCCCTTGGTGTCGCCCGAGAGCGCCGCCGCCAGGTGGGCCGCCACCCGCACCTCGAAGAACTCGTCCAGGTTGGACGAGACGATGCACAGGTAGCGCAGGCGTTCGAGCAGCGGCACCTCCGGGCGGCGGGCCCAGTCCATCACCCGTTCGTTGAAGGCCAGGATGCTCCGATCGCGGTCCAGCAGCACCAGCCGCTCGCCGTTCCGTCCGCCGGGGGCGGCGCCGCTGTCCGGCGTCCCGGGATCCGTGTCCCGGCCCGCCTCCGCCTCGGGCGCCGCCTCGGCGGGCGCGGACGTGGACATGGAGATGGCGGGAAGGGACTCGGGCGCTGGAACGGGCATTACGGGAAGCGGGGCGGAGTGGTTGTCCCCCGAGTGTCTTTCGCCCTCGTGTCACCCGTGTGACATGAAAATGTCACTCTTGTGAACCGGCCCGGGACCGCCCGCTTCAGGCGTTCGCCGTTTCCGGCGCGCTCACCGCGGCCACCAGCCGTTCGGCGGCGGAGCGGGCCTGGGCGGGATCGCGCGCCTCGACCATGACCCGCAGCAGGGGCTCGGTGCCGCTGGCGCGGATCAGCACCCGGCCGCTGTCGCCGAGGGACTGCTCCACTGCCCGGGTCTCGGCCGCCAGGAACGCATCGGTGCGCCAGTCCTGGCCGGGGCGCAGGCGGACGTTGAGCAGCGTCTGCGGGAACAGCTCGACGCCGTCGAGCAGCTGGGTCAGCGTCCGTCCGCTGCGGGCGCAGGCCTGCAGCACCTGCAGCGCGCTGATGAGGCCGTCGCCGGTGGTGTGCCGGTCGAGCGCCAGCAGGTGCCCGGAGCTCTCACCGCCCAGCAGCCAGCCGTGCTGCTCCAGCACTTCGAGCACGTAGCGGTCGCCCACCTTGGCGCGCTCGAAGCGCACCCCGCGCGCCCGGAGCGCCTGCTCGACGGCCATGTTGGTCATCAGCGTGCCCACCGCGCCCTCGATCGCCTCGCCGCGCGCCAGGCGGTCGGCGACCAGCACGAACAGCAGCTCGTCGCCGTTGTAGAGGCGGCCCGCCGCATCGACCAGCTGCAGGCGATCGGCATCGCCGTCGAGCGCCACGCCGTAGTCCGCGCCGTGCTCGGCGACCGCGCGCACCAACGCCGCCGGATGGGTGGCGCCGACTTCCTGGTTGATGTTGAGGCCGTCGGGCGCGCAGCCGATCGCCACCACCTCCGCGCCCAGTTCGTGGAACACCTGCGGCGCGATGTGGTAGGCCGCCCCGTGGGCGCCGTCCACCACGATCTTGAGCCCGCGCAGGGTCAGGTCGTGGGCGAAGGTGCTCTTGCAGAACTCGATGTAGCGTCCGCCTGCGTCCTCCAGCCGGCGGGTCTTGCCGAGCGTGGCGGAATCCGCCCAGGCGGGCGGCTGCTCCAGCGCGGATTCCACGTCGCATTCCCAGGCGTCCGAGAGCTTGGTGCCCTGGGCGCTGAAAAACTTGATGCCGTTGTCCGCGAAGGGGTTGTGGCTGGCGCTGATCACCACGCCCAGGCTGGCGCGCAACGCCCGCGTCAGGTAGGCCACGCCGGGCGTCGGCAACGGACCGAGCAGCACCACGTCGACGCCGGCTGAGTTGAAGCCCGACTCCAGCGCGCTTTCCAGCATGTAGCCCGAGATGCGGGTGTCCTTGCCGATCAGCACCCGCGGCCGCTTCTCGGTGCGCTTGAGCACCCGGCCCACCGCATGGGCGAGGCGCAGCACGAAGTCGGGCGTGATCGGCGGCTGCCCGACCGTTCCGCGGATGCCGTCGGTGCCGAAATAGTTTCTCTGCATGGCGATGCCTGATTCCCGGGAAAGATGAACGCCGATGGTATCGCGCGGCGCCGCGCGTTCCCGCCGGACCGCTCCGGACCGCGGCGCCGGGCCGCCGGCCGGTCCCGCCGGCCGGTCAGCCGGTCCGCTGGGCCCGCACCGCGGCCCGCACCGCCAGGGCATCCACGGTGTCGCGCACGTCGTGGACCCGCAGGACCGCGGCGCCGCGCTCGGCCGCCAGGAGGGCGGCGGCGACGCTGGCCGCGCTGCGCTCCTCCACCGCGCGCCCCGTCGCCGCGCCGAGGGAGGACTTGCGCGACCATCCCGCCAGGAGCGGGAAACCCAGGTCGCGGAAAGCCTCCTGCCGGGCCAGCAGCGCGAAGTTCTGCGCCACCGTCTTGCCGAAGCCGACGCCGGGGTCCAGCACGATGCGTCCGGCCGCCACGCCCAGGTCCTGCAGCTCCCGGGCACGGGCCGCCAGGAAATCGCGCACCTGCGGCACCACCTCGCCCTCCATGGGCGCGGCCTGCATCGACGCCGGCTCGCGGTGCATGTGCATGAGGCAGACGCCGCAGCGCGGATGCGCCGCGACCGCCTGCCGGGCGCCGGGCTGGCGCAGCGCCCAGATGTCGTTGATGATGTCCGCGCCCAGGTCGAGCACGGCGCGCATCGTCCCGGGCTTGTAGGTGTCTACCGAGATCGGGACCCCCAGCGACACCGCCCCGCGCACCACCGGCAGGACCCGCGCCAGTTCCTCGTCGATCGGCACCGGCTGGCTGCCCGGGCGGGTCGATTCGCCGCCGATGTCCAGGATGTCCGCGCCCTCGCGCAGCAGTCGCTCGCAATGCGCCAGCGCCGCGCGGGCCGAGGCGTGCCGGCCGCCATCCGAGAAGGAATCCGGCGTGGCGTTGACGATGCCCATCACCCGCGGGCGGGACAGGTCGATCGTGAAGCGGGAGGTTTGCCAGGTTGGGGACATCGGTGGCGTGACGGGAAGGGGTTCTCGCGGCCGCGCGGATCCGCGGCCGCCATGAAAAAACGGGGCTTGCGCCCCGTCTCTCGTTCATTGGATGACTGATCGCCGTCTGGCTGCGACTCAGGCCGCGCTGGGCGTTGGATCGGTCGCCACCGCCGGGCTGCCTCCGCCCGGCTTGTCGCCGCCGGCGGGCGGCGTGCGCGGGGTCCAGTCCTTCGGAGGACGGGGCTCGCGGCCGGCCATGATGTCGTCCAGCTGCTCGGTGTCGATGGTCTCCCAGTCCAGCAGGGCCTTGGCCATGGCGTGCATCTTGTCGCTGTTGTCCTCGATCAGCTGGCGTGCGAGGCCGTACTGCTCGTCGATGATGCGCCGGACTTCCGCATCGACCATCTGCATGGTCGATTCGCTCATATTGGTCGTCTTGGTGACCGAGCGGCCCAGGAAGACCTCGCCCTCGTTCTCGGCGTAGACCATCGGGCCCAGCGCCTCGCTCATGCCGTAGCGCATCACCATGTCGCGCGCCAGCTGCGTGGCGCGCTCGAAGTCGTTGGACGCGCCGGTGGTCATCTGGTGCATGAACACCTCTTCCGCGATGCGGCCGCCGAACAGCATGCTGATCTGATTGAGCATGTACTCGCGGTCGTAGCTGTAGCGGTCCTGCGAGGGCAGGCTCATCGTCACGCCCAGGGCGCGTCCGCGCGGGATGATGGTGACCTTGTGCACCGGATCGCACTTCGGCAGCATCTTGCCGATGAGGGCATGGCCCGCCTCGTGGTAGGCGGTGTTCCGGCGCTCCTCCTCGGGCATGACCATGCTCTTGCGCTCGGGACCCATGAAGATCTTGTCCTTGGCGCGCTCGAAGTCCTGCATCTCCACGCGGTGCGCATTGCGTCGGGCCGCCATCAGCGCCGCCTCGTTGCAGAGATTGGCCAGGTCGGCGCCGCTCATGCCGGGCGTGCCGCGGGCGATGATCGACGGGTTGACGTCGTTGCCGGTCGGCACCTTGCGCATGTGCACGTTCAGGATCTGCTCGCGGCCACGGATGTCCGGCAGGGTCACGTAGACCTGGCGGTCGAAACGCCCGGGACGGAGCAGGGCCGCGTCCAGGATGTCGGGCCGGTTGGTCGCCGCCACCACGATCACGCCGAGGTTGGTTTCGAAACCGTCCATCTCGACCAACATCTGGTTGAGCGTCTGCTCGCGTTCATCGTTGCCGCCGCCCACGCCCGCGCCGCGCTGGCGGCCGACCGCGTCAATCTCGTCGATGAAGATGATGCAGGGCGCGTTCTTCTTGGCGTTCTCGAACATGTCGCGCACGCGGGCCGCGCCCACGCCGACGAACATTTCGACGAAGTCCGAGCCGGAGATGCTGAAGAACGGGACCTTCGCCTCGCCGGCGATGGACTTGGCCAGCAGCGTCTTGCCGGTGCCGGGCGGGCCGACCAGCAGCAGACCGCGCGGGATGCGGCCGCCGAGCTTCTGGAACTTCTGCGGGTCCTTCAGGAAATCGACGACTTCCTTGACCTCTTCCTTGGCCTCGTCGCAGCCCGCGACGTCGGCGAAGGTCACCGTGTTGTTGTTCTCGTCGAGCATCCGGGCCTTGCTCTTGCCGAAGCTGAATGCCCCGCCTTTGCCGCCGCCCTGCATCTGGCGCATGAAATACACCCACACCCCGATCAGTAACAGCATCGGGCCCCAGCTGACGAGCAGGCTCATCAGCAGCGAGCCTTCCTCGCGCGGCTTCACGTCGAACTTGACGTTGTTGCTGATCAGGTCGCCGATCAGGCCCCGGTCGAGGTAGGTGGCGGTGGTGCGCAGGCGCCGGTCGTCGGTCGTGATCGCGGTGATCTCGGACCCGCCCTGGCCTTCCTGGATGGTCGCGCTCTTGATGCGGTTGTCGCGCACCTGCTCCAGGAAATCGGAGTAACCGATGTAGCCGGAGCCGGCAGGTCCGCGCGTGTCGAATTGCTTGAAGACGGTGAAGAGGACGATGCCTATCACCAGCCAAACGGCAACTTTAGAAAACCACTGATTGTTCAAGCAAGGCTCCAGTCGCGGGTGTGCGGATATCGCGTGTGATTCGAGTTAACGGCAATTTTATGTTTTTCAAGCGATTGGATTCTTTTTCTGTAACCGGGAGGCCGCAGGGGGCATCGTCTTCGCGGCCCTTCCCGGCGTTCATCCGGGCTTGCGCGGCCCGATGCCCACCAGAAAGGTTTCCGAGGACTTGTCCCGCGACGCCTTGGGCTTGAGCGCCTTCACCGTCGCGAAGCCTTGCCGGTAGAGCTTGGCCAGGTCGCTGTAGCCGCTGTTGTGGAACACCTTGGTCACCAGCGCCCCGCCGGGACGGAGATGGTGCAGGGCGAAGTCGATCGCCAGTTCCACCAGGTAGGCGATCCGCGCCGCGTCCGCCGATTCCACCCCGGAGAGGTTCGGGGCCATGTCCGACACCACCACGTCCACCGCACGCCCCTGGAGCCGGTCCTCGAGCTGCTGAAGCACCTCGGCCTCGCGGAAGTCGCCCTGTATGAACTCGACGCCTTCGATCGGATCCATCGGCAGCAGGTCCAGCGCGACGATGGTGCCGTCGAGCGCGCCCACCGCGGCCCCGCCGGGGGACAGGCGCCGGCGCACGTACTGGCTCCAGGCACCGGGCGAGGACCCGAGGTCCACCACCACCTGGCCAGGCCGGATCAGCCCCAGCGTCTCGTCGATCTCCTTGAGTTTGTAGGCGGCGCGCGCTCGGTAGCCCTCCCTGCCGGCGAGCTTGACGTAGGGATCGTTGACGTGGTCGTTGAGCCAAGCCTTGTTGACTTTCTTGCTCTTGGTCTGGACTTTCATGCTGCCTCGATAATACGGCCATGCCTCATATCGAATTGACCCCTGCCCAGCGTCGGCAGTTCCGCGCGGATGCGCACCACCTCGACCCGGTCGTCCTGATCGGCAGCGACGGCCTGACGCCGGCGGTGACCAAGGAAGTCGATGCCGCGCTCAATGCCCACGGACTCATCAAGGTGCGGGTGTTCTCCGACGACCGGCAGGCCCGGGACCTGATCTACCAGACGCTGGCCGGCGACCTGGGCGCCGCGCCGGTGCAGCAGATCGGCAAGCTCCTGGTGCTCTGGAGGCCGCAGCCCGCCAAGGAGCGCGCGCCGGACGAGGACCGCATGCCCGGCCCGCGCGACATCAAGGTGCTCAAGCACAGCAGCCGCGGCGGGCAACGGCCCGAGGTCAAGATGCTGCGGGTGCTGGGCAACCAGCGCCTGACCGCCGGCGGCCAGGTCAAGCGCGCCAAGCCGAAGCAGAAATCGATCAAGAAGCGCCAGTCGGACTGAACCCCATGCCCGCCGATAACGCGCAGCGGCATGTGCTGTGCATGAAATGGGGCACCAAATACGGCCCCGAATACGTCAACACGCTGTACGCGATGGTGCGCCGCAACCTGCGGGGCGATTTCCGCTTCGTGTGCCTGACGGACGACTCGCGCGGCATCCGCCCGGAAGTGGACTGCCTGCCGATCCCCGAGATGGACATCCGGCCGGAAGCGCCCGGCGTGCGGGACCGCGCGTGGCGCAAGCTCACCACCTTCAGCGCCGACCTGCACGGCCTGCGCGGCACCGCGCTCTACCTGGACGTGGACGTGGTGGTGGTGGGCGGCCTGGACGAGTTCTTCACCCTGCCGGGCGATTTCCTAATCATCAAGGACTACAAGCGGCCGTGGCGGGTGACCGGGAACTCCTCGGTCTACCGTTTCGAGATCGGCGCCCATGCCGACGTGCTCTCGAACTTCCTCGCGCACGAGGCCGAACTCCGCGAGCGCTTCCGCAACGAGCAGGCGTACCTGTCGGACTTCCTGCACCGCCAGGGGAAGCTGGGCTACTGGCCGTCCGCCTGGTGCCCGAGCTTCAAGTACCACAGCATTCCGCGCTGGCCCGCCAACTACTGGCGCGCGCCGGAAGTGCCGGCAGGCGCCCGGGTGGTGATCTTCCACGGGGAATGCAATCCGCCCGACGCGCTCGCCGGGCGGCGCAACCGGCGCTTCCGGCACATCCGGCCGGCCGGATGGGTGGCGGAGCACTGGCGTCCCTGACGCCTTCCCGGCAGCTCCCTCCCGGTCGCGGCGGGGGCGTTCCGGCATCCGGACGCGCCGCGGCCGGATGCCTTCAAGACTCCCCGGGCCGCGGCGCCGCGGCGCGCCAGAGCACCATGCCCGCGCACGCCCACTGCGCCAGGTACATCGCGCTGCCGACGCCGTGCCACAGCTTGAGGTCCTGGCGCGCCACGATGCGCGGCGCCACGGCGAACTCCGACAGGAGCGCCAGCAGCAGGCCTGCGAGCACGAAGCCGAGCAGCGGCCGGGCCCAGGGTTCCATCTCGGCCGCGCTCCGGCTGCGGGACGCCACGAGCAGCAGGACGCCGCAGGCCACCGACACCCAGGTCTGCGCGGTGAAGAGTCGGGCGGCAGTGTTGCCGGCCAGCGCCGGCGTCGGCAGGTGCGCGAACAGCAGCGGCACCACCAGGAAGCCGACGGTCGTCAGGCTGCCCCACCAGAGGGCGGCCAGGAGCGCGGGAAGGCGCCGCTTCACGCGCGGCGCTCCCGGATGGCGGCGGTCGCCGGCACGCGCGTCAGAGGTAGCGGACCGCGACGATCTCGTAATGGCGCACGCCGCCCGGGGCCTGCACCTCGGCCGTGTCGCCCTCCTCCTTGCCGATCAGCGCGCGGCCGATCGGGCTGGACACGTTGATCAGGCCGAGCTTCAGGTCCGCCTCGTCCTCGCCCACGATCTGGTAGGTGACCTTCTCGCCGGAATCCTCGTCCTCGAGGTCGACGGTGGCGCCGAACACCACCCGACCCGCGGCGTCGAGCTGCGTGGGATCGATGACCTGCGCGGCCGACAGCTTGCCCTCGATCTCCTGGATCCGGCCCTCGATGAAGCCCTGGCGGTCCTTGGCGGCGTCGTACTCCGCGTTCTCGCTCAGGTCGCCCTGGGCGCGGGCCTCGGCGATGGCGCCGATGACCCAGGGACGGTCCACGGTCTTGAGGCGGTGCAGCTCTTCCTTGAGCTTCTCGGCGCCGCGCTTGGTGATGGGGAGGGTAGCCATGTTCTTGTCACTCCAGAAAACGAAACCGCCGGACGGAACCGTCCGGCGGTGAGGGTGTGGGGGGCGATACGGGGTCAGACCAGCGTCCGCCCGGTCAGCCGGCCCAGGATGGCCAGCGGACTCGCCTGCGGATTGTATTGTCTGTCCGCCGGCAGGTGCAGCGTCTGTTCCATCATGAACTGCCCGGACATGACGGCGTGGGGCGTCTGGTCCGAGAAGCATACCCAGGCCGAGCCGGCGGCGAAGGGCATGGTCCGCTGGGGCGATTCCCGCTGGTAGCGCGCATCCGACTTCATCGCGTCGTGCAGCTGCAGCATCAGGTGGTCGTACTCGCTGCGCAGCGACTTGGTGACCCGCAGCATGCGCAGCAGGCGGGCCTGGAGCGGCGAGTAGCGCTTCACGGCCGGCAGGAAGCGCCGCGCCACGTCCTCGAAGGGCTCGCCCACGCGCCAGGTGCGCGGGACGCCCGCCGGATGGACGTTGGCGAAGACGCGCAGGATGCGCTCGCCGTAGTTGGGCCGCGACGGGAAGGCGTCCACGTGCAGCCGCCGGTCGTCGGCGCGCCAGGATTGCTCGCGCGTCTCGACCTGCGCCGGGCGGAAGCTGGTCGGCGCGACGCGCAGGGCCGGCACGTAGTGCGGCAGCATCGCGTGGACCAGGGCCAGCGCATCGGCCCGGAAACGGCCGACCATCGCGGCCAGCGCGGCCTCGTCGTCCGCACCGCCCGCTGCGCCCTTGATCCGACCCTGCGCATCGAGGCTGATGTTGCGCACCCCCGGTTGCAGCACGTCGGGGCGCAGCAGGGCCCGCTCCTGCGCGGACAGGCGAAAGGCGAGGTTCGGGAAATACAGCACCTTGCCGGCTTCCAGGTCGGCCGTCCGGCCTGCGTCAGGGTGCGCGCCCCGCCAGTCGGCGAGGTCGAGGGTCACGACCGGGTCGTGCATCGGCTTGTCTTGCATGCGGCTATTGTGCGTCGGCGATCGTCCGGCCGCCGGGGGCGCCGCGCCGGGACGGGTCCGGCCCCGCATCCTGCCTACACTCTCCGCATCGCTTCCGATCCCGCCCTGCCCGTGCGCGCGACGCAGCCGCGCGCGCCCTCCCACCGCACCACGACGCCCGCACCCATGCCATCGACGCACTTCCCCACCGCACGCCCCCCGGACCGGCGGTCCGCCCTGCGCGCGGCCCTGGGATTCCTCACCCTCCCCGCGGCGCATCCGGCCGCGCGGGCCGCGGCGCCTTCCGCCGATCCCTGGCCCGACGCGCTGCAGGTGCCCGGCGGCGTGGCGCGCCTGTCGCTGGGGCCGGCGGCGCGACGGCCGGCGGCGCGCAGCGGCGAGATCCCGGTGCTGGTGCTGGGCGATCCGATCGAATGGACCGCGCTGGTCGGCATCCCGCTGGCGGCGGCCCCGGGCACCGCCCGCATCGCGGTGCAGGATGCGGACGGCCGCTGGCAGGCGGTGGAGTACCGCGTGGACGCCAAGCGCTACAGCGAGCAGCGCCTGAAGGTCGCGCCCGGCACGGTGGACCTGTCCCCGGCGGACACCGCCCGCTACGAACGCGAGCGCGTCCACCTGGCGTCGGTCGCCGCCACCTTCACCGAGCCGCTGCCACAGTCCTTGCGCATGCAGGCGCCGGTGCCGGGCCGGCGCTCCAGCTCGTTCGGCCTGCGGCGGGTGTTCAACGGCCAGGCGCGCAACCCGCACAGCGGCATGGACATCGCCGCCGCGACCGGCACACCGATCGCGGCGCCGCTGCCCGGCCGGGTGATCGACACCGGCGACTACTTCTTCAACGGCAACACGGTGTGGCTCGACCACGGCGGCGGCCTGCTGAGCATGATGTGCCACCTGAGCGCCATCGACGTGCGGCCGGGCGACCGGCTGGAGACCGGCGACCGGCTGGGCGCGGTCGGCGCCACCGGCCGGGTGACCGGCCCGCACCTGCACTGGTCGGTGAGCCTGAACCGGGCGATGGTGGATCCGGCGCTGTTCCTGGCGGCCTGAGCCTCCGCGCCCCGCTGCACCGCGCGGGAAGGGGGTTCCTGAAAAGCGACGGCCCGCCGGGAGGCGGGCCGTCGTCAATCCGTGCCGGGACCGGACCGGTGCGCGCCCGGGCCCCGCGGCCCCGGCGCGCCCGTCCGATCAGGACGCGGACAGCTGCGCGTGCAGCTCCTGGACGGAGTAGACGTCCAGCTTGTCCATGTAGCGCATGCCCTCGACTGCGGCTTCGGCGCCGAACAGCGTGGTGAACGTGGTCACCCGCGCCAGCAGCGACGAAGTGCGGATGGCGCGCGAGTCGACGATCGCGTTGCGGCGTTCTTCCACGGTGTTGACGACCATCACGATCTCGTCGTTCTTGATCATGTCGACCACGTGCGGCCGGCCCTCGGCGACCTTGTTGACCGTCTCCACCGCGATGCCCGCGGCGGCGATGGCCGCCGCCGTGCCCTTGGTCGCGACCAGCGTGAAGCCCTGCTCCACCAGCTGGCGCGCGATCTCGACCGTGCGCGGCTTGTCGCTGTTCTTGACCGTCAGGAACACCTTGCCCGCGCGCGGCAGCTTGGTGCCCGCGCCGAGCTGCGACTTGACGAAGGCCTCGCCGAAGGTCTTGCCCACGCCCATCACCTCGCCGGTGGACTTCATCTCGGGGCCGAGGATGGTGTCCACGCCGGGGAACTTCACGAACGGGAAGACGGCTTCCTTGACGCTGAAGTACGGCGGCGTGACCTCCTCGGTGACGCCCTGCTGCGCCAGCGTCTGGCCGGCCATGCAGCGCGCGGCGACCTTGGCCAGCTGGATGCCGGTGGCCTTGCTGACGAAGGGCACGGTCCGCGAGGCGCGCGGGTTGACCTCCAGCACGTAGATCACGTCCTGGCCGTCCTTCTCCTGGATGGCGAACTGCACGTTCATCAGGCCGACCACGTTCAGGGCCCCGGCCATGGCGGCCGACTGGCGCTTGAGCTCGTCGACCGTCGCCTTCGAGAGGTAGTACGGCGGCAGCGAGCAGGCGGAGTCGCCCGAATGCACCCCGGCCTGCTCGATGTGCTCCATCACGCCGCCGATGAAGGTCTTGCCCTCGGGGTCGCGCAGGCAGTCCACGTCGCATTCGATCGCGTCGTTGAGGAAGCGGTCGAGCAGCACCGGCGAGTCGTTGCTGACCTTGACCGCCTCGCGCATGTAGCGTTCGAGGTCGCGCTGCTCGTGGACGATCTCCATCGCCCGGCCGCCCAGCACGTAGCTGGGGCGCACCACCAGCGGGTAGCCGAGTTCGGAGGCCTTGGCCAACGCCTCCGCCTCGGTGCGGGCGGTGGCGTTGGGCGGCTGGCGCAGGCTCAGGTCGTGCAGCAGCTTCTGGAAGCGCTCGCGGTCCTCGGCGGCGTCGATCATGTCGGGGCTGGTGCCGATGATGGGCACGCCGTTGGCTTCCAGGCCCAGCGCGAGTTTGAGCGGCGTCTGGCCGCCGTACTGCACGATCACGCCGACCGGCTTCTCCTTGTCGACGATCTCCAGCACGTCCTCCAGCGTCAGCGGCTCGAAGTACAGGCGGTCGGAGGTGTCGTAGTCGGTGGAGACCGTCTCGGGATTGCAGTTGACCATGATGGTCTCGTAGCCGTCCTCCCGCATCGCGAGCGCGGCGTGCACGCAGCAGTAGTCGAACTCGATGCCCTGCCCGATCCGGTTCGGCCCGCCGCCGAGGACCATGATCTTCTTGTTCGCGGTGGGCTCGGCCTCGCACTCGTCCTCGTAGGTCGAGTACATGTAGGCGGTGTCGGTCGAGAACTCGGCCGCGCAGGTGTCGACCCGCTTGTAGACCGGGCGCACGCCGAGCGCGATGCGCTTCTCGCGGACCGCGGTGTCGGTAGTCTTGAGCTGGCGCGCGAGGCGTCGGTCCGAGAAGCCCTTCTTCTTGAGCGCGAGCAGGGTGTCGCGGTCGATGTCGCCCAGGGACTTCGTCTCCAGTTCGAGCTCGATCCGGACGATCTCCTCGATCTGCACCAGGAACCAGGGGTCGATCTTGGTCAGCGCGTGCACCTCGTCGACCGACAGGCCCATGGCGAAGGCGTCGCCCACGTACCAGATGCGCTCGGGGCCGGGCTCGCCGAGCTCCTTCTCCAGCACCTCGCGGTCCTGCGTCTTCTCGTTGAGGCCGTCCACGCCGACCTCCAGGCCGCGCAGGGCCTTCTGGAAGGACTCCTGGAAGGTGCGGCCCATGGCCATGACCTCGCCCACCGATTTCATCTGGGTGGTCAGGCGGCTGTCGGCGGTCGGGAACTTCTCGAACGCGAAGCGCGGGATCTTGGTGACCACGTAGTCGATGCTGGGCTCGAAGCTCGCCGGGGTCGCGCCGCCGGTGATGTCGTTGCGCAGCTCGTCGAGGGTGTAGCCCACCGCCAGCTTGGCGGCCACCTTGGCGATCGGGAAGCCGGTGGCCTTGGAGGCCAGGGCCGAGGAACGCGAGACCCGCGGGTTCATCTCGATGACGACCATACGGCCGTCCTTCGGGTTGACCGAGAACTGCACGTTCGAGCCGCCGGTGTCCACGCCGATCTCGCGCAGCACCGCCAGCGAGGCGTTGCGCAGGATCTGGTATTCCTTGTCGGTCAGCGTCTGGGCCGGGGCCACGGTGATCGAATCGCCGGTGTGCACGCCCATCGGGTCCAGGTTCTCGATGGAGCAGACGATGATGCAGTTGTCCGCCTTGTCGCGGACCACTTCCATCTCGTACTCCTTCCAGCCGAGCAGCGATTCCTCGATCAGCAACTCGTTGGTGGGCGAGGCCTCCAGGCCGCGCTTGCAGATGGTCTCGAACTCCTCGGCGTTGTAGGCGATGCCGCCGCCGGTGCCGCCGAGGGTGAAGCTGGGCCGGATCACCGTCGGGAAGCCGACGCCCTTCTGCACCGCCCAGGCCTCCTCCATGCTGTGCGCGATGCCGGAGCGCGCCGAGCCCAGGCCGATCTTGGTCATCGCGTCCTTGAACTTGAGGCGGTCCTCGGCCTTGTCGATGGCCTCGGGCGTGGCGCCGATCAGCTCGACCTCGTACTTGTCGAGCACGCCGTTGCGCCAGAGATCGAGCGCGCAGTTGAGCGCGGTCTGGCCGCCCATGGTGGGCAGGATGGCGTCGGGGCGCTCCTTGGCGATGATCTTCTCGACCGTCTGCCAGGTGATCGGCTCGATGTAGGTGACGTCGGCGGTGGCCGGGTCGGTCATGATCGTCGCGGGGTTGCTGTTGATCAGGATGACCTTGTAGCCCTCCTCGCGCAGGGCCTTGCAGGCCTGCACGCCGGAGTAGTCGAACTCGCAGGCCTGGCCGATGATGATCGGGCCGGCGCCGATGATGAGGATGCTCTTGAGATCGGAACGCTTAGGCATTCTTCTGTCCTTGTTGGTGGTTCTGCATCAGCGCGGTGAAGCGGTCGAACAGGTAGGCGATGTCGTGCGGGCCGGGCGAGGCTTCCGGGTGGCCCTGGAAGCAGAACGCCGGCCGGTCGGTGCGGGCCAGGCCCTGCAGGGTGCCGTCGAACAGGCTGGTGTGGGTGGCGCGCAGGTTGGCGGGCAGGGTCTTCTCGTCGACCGCGAAGCCGTGGTTCTGGCTGGTGATCGAGACGCGGCCGTTGTCGTGGTCCTTGACCGGATGGTTCGCGCCGTGGTGGCCGAACTTCATCTTGTAGGTCTTCGCGCCCGAGGCGAGCGCCATCAGCTGGTGGCCCAGGCAGATGCCGAAGGTCGGGATGCCGGCCTCGATGATCTCGCGGGCGGCCGCGATGGCGTAGTCGCAGGGCTCCGGATCGCCGGGGCCGTTGGCCAGGAAGACGCCGTCCGGGTTCATCGCCATCACCTCGGCCGCGCCGGTCTGCGCCGGCACCACGGTGATGCGCGCGCCGCGCTCGGCGATCATGCGCAGGATGTTCTTCTTGACGCCGTAGTCGAAGCAGACCACGTGGAAGCGCGCGTCGGCCAGCGTGCCGTAGCCGGGCGTGCCGTCCTCGCGGGCCAGCTTCCATTCCGTCTGGGTCCATTCGTAGGGCTGCCGCACCGACACGACCTTGGCCAGGTCCCGGCCGGCCATGCTGGGCGCGGCCTTCGCCGCGGCGACGGCGCGTTCGATCGCGGCCGGGTCGGCCGCCTCGTCGGCGGCCAGGCCCAGGATGCAGCCGTTCTGCGCGCCGTGGGTGCGGAGGTGGCGGGTCAGCTTGCGGGTGTCGATGCCGGCGATGCCGACGGTGCCTTCGCGCGCCAGGTACTCGGACAGCGTGGCGGTCTTGCGGAAGTTGGAGGCGACCTGCGGGAGGTCTCGGATGATGAGTCCTGCGGCAAAGACCTTGTCGGCCTCGACGTCCTCATCGTTGACGCCGTAGTTGCCGATGTGCGGATACGTGAGCGTCACGATCTGCTGGCAGTAGCTGGGGTCGGTGAGGATTTCCTGGTAGCCGGTCATGGCGGTGTTGAACACCACCTCGCCGACGGTGGAGCCGGTGGCTCCGATCGAGATGCCGACGAAGACCGTGCCGTCTGCAAGCGCCAGGATGGCGGGCGGGAAAGATGCCTTGAGAGACGAAAGCACTGGGTTCTCCGGATGGTTACGGTCGCCCGGAGCCGTTCCAGGGCCGAACGGTCCTGGAAGGCTGCTTGTTGGTTGGGGATTTGCTTCGCTTGCGGCCGGGCGACGCGATTGAGGGAAAGCCCCCGATTATACCGCCGGACGTCGACGGCCTCGGCGCCCCCGCCGGCGTGCCTAGCGGGCGGCGCCGCTCGCGTGCAGGCAGATCGCGGCGGCGGCGCCCACGTTGAGCGACTCTTCGCCGCCGGGTTGCGCGATCCGGATCCGGTGCGCGGCGCGCGCCTCCAGCCCGGGCGACACGCCCTGCCCCTCGTGGCCCATCACCCAGGCGCAGGGCCAGGGCAGCGCGGTGCGGTGCAGCAGTCCGCCGCCGTGCGAACTGGTCACCAGCAGCGGCACGCCCAGCCGGTCGAGGTCGTCCGCGCCCAGCCCCTCGACCAGGCGCAGGTTGAAGTGCGCCCCCATGCCGGCCCGCAGGACCTTGGGGCTCCAGAGGGCCGCCGTGCCCTTGAGCGCCAGCACCTGCCCGAAACCGAAGGCCGACGCGCTGCGCAGGATGGAGCCGACGTTGCCCGCGTCCTGCACGCGGTCGAGCACGACCGCGGCCAGTCCCGGCGCGAGGTCCTGCGCCTGCGGCAGGTCGACCACGAAACCCATCGGCGCAGGAGACTCCAGGCCGCTCACATCGGCCAGGAGCGCATCGGCGATCACTATGTTTTTAGGAGCAGCCTGCGTCCATTCCGCGGGCGCCCGGGGCCAGAAGGACTCGGAAAAGACGGCCAGCGCCGGCCGCCATCCGCGGGCCAGCGCCGCCCGGCACAGGTGGTCGCCCTCGATCCAGACCCGGCCCTGCCGCCGGTAGGCGGCGCTGTCTTGCGATAGCCGGCGCAGGTCTTTCGCCAGGGGGTTGTCGCGCGATCGGATGGTGAGGGATTCGGTCGGGTTCATGGATGCTCCGCGGGGATCGCCGGGGACGGCGCCGGATCGGACGGCACGGCCGTCCGCGACGCCGGCGGGCCGTCGGGCTCCGCGGCGGCGACGGTCACCGGCCCGGCGCGCAGGGCCGCCAGCCGCACGGCCGCCTCGCGGACCGGCGCGAAGGAGCGCCGGTGCTGCGGGCACGGCCCGTGGCGCCGCAAGGCTTCCAGGTGCACCGCGGTGCCGTAGCCTTTGTGGACGTCGAAGCCGTAGGCGGGGAACTGTTCGTGGAATTCGACGCACCAGCGGTCCCGGTGCACCTTCGCCAGGATGGACGCGGCCGAGATCGCCGGCACCAGCGCGTCGCCGCCGACGACCGGCTCGGCCAGCACGTCGAGCACCGGGATGCGGTTGCCGTCCACCAGCACGCGGCCCGGCCGCAAGCGCAGGCCCCGGACCGCCCGCTGCATCGCCAGCATCGTGGCCTGCAGGATGTTGAGGCGGTCGATCTCCTCGACGCTGGCCTCGCCCACCGCGCAGCACAGGGCGCGGGCGCGGATCTGGTCGTAGAGCGCCGCGCGGCGCGCTGGCGTCAGCTTCTTGGAGTCGTCCAGGCCGGCGATCGGGTCCCGCGCGTCGAGGATCACCGCCGCGGCCACGACCGGCCCGGCGAGCGGGCCGCGGCCCGCCTCGTCGACGCCGGCCTGCAGCCCGTGCAGCGCATCGTCCCACCAGGCCAGGGGCGCCTGGGGCCTGCGGCGCTCAGCGGTCGGCGCCATGGATCACGCGGGCCAGGGCCTCGGCGGCGAGGGCGGGGGTGTCGCGGCGGAGCTGCGCGTGCAAGCCGGCGAAGCGCCGCTGCAGCGCGGCGACGCGGGCGCGGGCCGCCTCGGACGGGTCGAGCCAGGCCAGCACCGCGTCGGCCAGCGCCTGCGGCCGCGCCCGGTCTTGCATCAGCTCGGGCACGACGAATTCGCCCGACAGGATGTTGGGCAGCGACAGCCAGGGCTGCAGCTGCTTGGGCGCCATGATCTTCCAGGTCAGCCAGTTCACGCGGTAGGACACCACCATCGGGCGCTTGAAGAGCGCGGCCTCCAGCGTCGCGGTTCCGCTGGCGATCAGCGTGGCGTCGCAGGCGGCCAGCACCTCGTGCGACCGGCCTTCGACCACCAGCGTCGCGTCGGCGATGCCGGAAGCCGCGAGCGCCTGCGCGATCCGCTGCCGCAGCGCCGGCACCGCCGGCACCGCGAAACGCACGCCGGGCAGGGCCTCGCGCACCCGGCGCGCCGCCTCGAAGAACAGCGCGGCCAGCTGCTGGATCTCGGATGCCCGGCTGCCCGGCAGGATCGCGACCACGGTCGCATCCTGAGGCAGGCCCAGCGCGGCCCGCGCCGCGGCCCGGTCGGGATCCAGGGGGATCACGCTCGCCAGCGGATGGCCCACGTAGCTCGCGGGCACGCCGTGCGCGGCGAGCAGGTCGGGCTCGAAGGGGAACACGCAGAGCACGTGGTCGCAGCTCGCCTGGAGCTTGCGCACCCGCTCGGGACGCCAGGCCCAGAAGGACGGCGAGACGAAATGCACCGTCGGGATGCCGCCGGCGCGCAGGGCTTCTTCCAGACCGAGGTTGAAGTCCGGCGCGTCCACGCCGACGAAGACGTCGGGCCGGTCGGCGCCCAGCAGGCGGTCGCGCAGTTGGTTGCGCAGCTTCAGCAGGCCGCGGTAATGGCGCAGCACCTCGACGTAGCCGAAGACGGACAGCCGCTCGTTCGGCCACCAGGCCTCGAACCCCCGCGCCTGCATCCGGGGGCCGCCGATGCCGGCCGCCGTCGCAGCCGGCCAGCGCCCCCGGACACCGTCGAGCAGCAGCCCGGCGAGCAGGTCGCCCGACACCTCGCCGGCGACCATGGCCAAGCGTGGCGCTTCCGGCGCGGACGACGATGCCGACGGCACGGCGGTCAGCGCACGATGCCGCGCTCGGCGGCCGCGAGGAAGTCGCCCATCAGGCGCACGTCCTCGGCGGCCTCGGGCGCGGCCTGCGCCAGCGCGGCGATCTCCGACCGCGCGTCGTCCAGCGTCCGGCCCTGGCGGTAGAGCAGGCGGTGCATCTGCTTGACCGCCGCGATGCGCTCGGCCGAGAAGCCCCGGCGCCGCAGCCCGACCAGGTTGAAGCCGCGCACGGCCAGCGGATTGCCGTCCACCAGCATGAAAGGGGGCACGTCCTGCGACACCGCGCTGGCGAAACCGACCATCGCATGGGCGCCGACCTTCACGAACTGGTGGATGCCGGTCAGCCCGCCCACGGTGACCCAGTCGCCCAGATGCACGTGGCCGGCCAGGGTGGTGTTGTTGGCCAGCGTGGTGTGGCTGCCCACATGGCAGTCGTGCGCGATGTGGGTGTAGGCCATGATCCAGTTGTCGTCGCCGACCCGCGTCACGCCGCCGGCCTGGGGCACCCCCAGGTTGAAGGTGCAGAATTCGCGGATGGTGTTCCGGTCCCCGATCACCAGTTCGGTCGGCTCGCCCGCGTACTTCTTGTCCTGCGGCACCGCCCCGATCGAATTGAAGGCGAAGATGGCGTTGTCGCGGCCGATGGTGGTGTGCCCGTCGATGACGCAGTGCGCGCCGACCGAAGTCCCGGCTCCGATGGCGACGTGCGGGCCGACGATGCTGTAGGGCCCGACGCTCGCGGCCGGATCGATCCGCGCCTGGGGATCGACCAGGGCGGTGGGATGGATGCCGGTGTGCTGCATGCCGCTCGGATCCTCGCGCCGCTCAGGCGACCGTGCGCATCGTGCAGAGGATCTCCGTCTCGCAGGCGATCTCGCCGTCCACCCGGGTCACGCCCTTGAACTTGTAGATGCCTGCGCGCGAACGCAGCAGTTCCACGTCCATCACCAGCTGGTCGCCCGGCTCCACCGGGCGCTTGAAGCGCGCCTTGTCGATGCCCGCGAAATAGTAGACCTTGTCGTCGTCCGGCGTCAGGCCCAGGCTGTCGAAGGACAGCAGCGCGGCCGACTGCGCGATCGCCTCAAGCATCAGCACGCCCGGCATGACCGGCCGCTGCGGAAAGTGCCCGGTGAAGAAGGGCTCGTTGACCGTCACGTTCTTGAGCGTGCGGATGCTCTTGCCCTTTTCCACGGAGAGGACCCGGTCCACCAGCAGGATCGGGTAGCGGTGGGGCAGCAGCTTGAGGATCTGGTAGATGTCCATCATGACGGTGGTCTGGTTCTGAATGTCGAAATCGTGATTATCGGAGGCCGCGCGCCGTCTCCCGCCCCGTCGGCAGGGGCCGGCCGGCGGGCGGCCGCGGCGGCGTGCGCCGGTGCCGGCGAGCTGCCGGCGACGCTATTCCGCAGCGGGAGGCAGGCTGCGCTCCAGGCTCCGCACGCGGTCGCGCAGGCCGTGCAGCTGCTTGAGCACCGCCGCGTTCTTCTCCCACTTCGCATTGTCGTCGAGCGGATAGAAGCCGGTGTAGTGCCCCGCCTTGGCGATGGAGCGGGTGGCCATGGTGCGCGCGGACAGGCGCACATGGTCGGCCAGGGTCAGGTGGCCCAGGACTGCGGAGCCGCCGCTCAGGATGCAGTGCCGGCCGATCACCGCGCTGCCGGCGATGCCGACGCAACCGGCGATGATGGAATGGTCGCCGATGCGCACGTTGTGGCCGATCTGCACCAGGTTGTCGATCTTGACCCCCCGGCCGATGGTGGTATCGCCCAGCGCGCCGCGGTCGATGCAGGTGTTGGCGCCGATCTCGACGTCGTCTCCGATGCGCACGCCGCCCAGCTGCTCGATCTTCTCCCAATGGCGCTCAGCGTCCATCGCGAAGCCGAAGCCGTCGGCGCCGATGCTCACGCCCGCATGCACGATGCAGCGCGCGCCGATGTGGCAGTCCTCGCCCAGCGTCACCCGCGACTTGAGCCAGCTCCCCTCCCCGATCCGCGCGCCGCGTTCGACCACGCACAGCGGGCCGACGGTCGCGGTCGGATGGACCTCGGCCCCGGGATCGACCACCGCGCTGGGATGGATCCCCGGCGCCGGGCCGCGGCCCGAAGCGCGCCGCCACCATTGGGTCAGGCGCGCGAAATAGAGGTAGGGATCGTCGGTGACGATGCACGCGCCGCGCGCCACGGCCGCCGCGCGCATGGCGGGCGACACGATCACGCAGGCCGCGGCGGAACTCGCGAGCTGCGACTGGTAAAGCGGATTGCTGAGGAAGCTGAGGCTGCTGGGCGTGGAAGCCTCGATCGGCGCGATGCCGTCGATCAGGGTCGCACCGTCGCCCACCAGCTCGCCGCCCAGCGCCGCCACGACGGCGTCGAGCCGGACGGCCGCGGCCGGCACGGGTGCGGGATCCGTCACCACGCCCCCGGCGTCACTTGGCAGGAGCGGCGTTGAGCGCCTTGATCACCTTGTCGGTGATGTCGTACTTCGGGTTGATGTACACCGCCTCCTGGAGCACCACATCGTACTTCTCGGCTTCGGCGACTTGGCGCACCACGCGGTTCGCGCGTTCGAGGACCTGCTGCAGCTCTTCGTTCTTGCGGGTGTTGAGGTCTTCCTGGAATTCGCGGCGCTTGCGCTGGAATTCGCGGTCCTGGTCGACGATCTGCTTCTGGCGGGCGGTGCGCTGGCTCTCCGCCAGCGTCGGCGCCTCGCGCTCGTACTTGTCCGAGGCGGCCTTGAGCGCGTTGCCCATGTCCACCAGGTCCTTCTCGCGCTTCGAGAATTCCGCTTCGAGCTTGCTCTGCGCCGCCTTGGCGGAATTGGCCTCGCGGAAGATGCGGTCGGTGTTGACGAAACCAGCGCGGAATTCCTGGGCGGAAGCGCTTGCGCCGGCCAGTGCCAGCATGGCGGCCGCGATGCCCAGGGTGCACTTGCGGGACAGAGAGTTCATTAGAAGGACGTTCCGATCTGGAATTGCAATTTTTGGATTCTATCGCCGGCGAACTTGCGCACCGGGTTGGCGATGGCGAGTCTCAAGGGTCCGACAGGGGATATCCAGCTCAGGCCGAGGCCGACCGACGCGCGCATGGTGCTGAAGTCGACGGTCTCGTTCTCGCCGTAGACGTTGCCCGCGTCCACGAAGCCGAACACCCGCAGCGTCCGGTCGTTGCCCGCGCCCGGGAGCGGCGCCATGACCTCGAGGTTGAAGTTGATCTTCTTGGCGCCGCCGATGGAGGAGCCGGTCACGTCGCGCGGGCCCAGGGTGCCCTGGTCGAAGCCCCGCACCGAGCCCAGGCCGCCCGCGTAGAAGTTCTTGAAGATCGGGAAGGGCCGGCCGTTGAGGCCCTTGCCCGCGCCCACTTCGCTGTTGAAGGCGATGGTGAATTTCTTGCCCAGCGGGATGTACTGCTGGAACTGGTAGTTCGCGCGGACGTAGCGCGCATCGCCCGCCACGCCCCATTCGCTGTTGAAGCGCTGGTAACGACCGCTGTTGGGCACCAGGGCGCTGTCGCGGCTGTCGCGCGACCAGCCGATCGTCAGGGGCAGCGAATAGCTCACGTAGCCGACCTGCTCGGCGTAGGCCAGGAAGGTCGCCGGGATGTTGGTGCCGGGCTTGATCTCGGTGCGCTCGCCGCCGGCGCCGAAGAAGACGGTGTCGGTCTCGCTGAACGGCACGCCGAAGCGCACGCTGGCGCCCGAAGTGATCAGCCGGTAGTTGCCGCCCTGGTCGCTGTAGGGGCGAGACGCGCGGTGGTAGAGGTCGAAGGTCCGCGAGATGCCGTCCTGGGTGAAGTACGGATCGGTGGTGCTGAGCACCGCGACGCGGTTGTAGCGGCTGGTGTTGACGTCCAGGCCCAGGTAGTTGCCGGAGCCAAAGACGTTCTCCTGCTTCACGCTGAAGGACAGCGCGACCTTTTCCGCGCTCGAGAAGCCCGCGCCCACCTGCAGGCTGCCGGTCGGCTTCTCGGTGACGTTGATCACCAGGTCGACCTGATCGGGCGAGCCGGCGACTTCCTGGGTGTCGATGTCCACGTTGGTGAAGTAGCCCAGCCGGTCGACCCGGTCGCGCGAGCGCTTGATCTTGTCGCCGTCGTACCAGGACGATTCGAACTGCCGGAATTCCCGGCGGATCACTTCGTCGCGGGTGCGGTTGTTGCCGCTGACACTGATGCGGCGCACGTAGGCGCGCCGGCTCGGCTCGGCCTGCAGCACGAAGGCGACGCGGTTGTTGACGCGGTCGACCTCCGGGATGGCCTCGACCCGCGCGAAGGCGAAGCCGAAGTTGCTGAAGTAGTCGGTGAAGGCCTTGGTGGTCTGGGCGACTTGGTCGGCGTTGTACGCCTCGCCCGGCTCGATCTTGACCAGCGACTTGAACTCGTCCTCGCGGCCCAGATAGTTGCCCTCGAGGCGCACGCCCGAGACGACGTAGCGCTGGCCTTCGGTGACGTTGACGGTGATCGAGATGTCCTGCTTGTCCGGCGAGATCGCGACCTGGGTCGAATCGATGCGGAATTCGAGGTAGCCGCGCGACAGGTAGTAGGAACGCAGCGTCTCCAGGTCGGCGTTGAGTTTGGAGCGCGCGTAGCGGTCCGACTTGGTGTACCAGCTGAGCCAGCCGCCGGTGTCGAGGTCGAACAGGCCCTTGAGCGTGGACTCGCTGAACGCCTGGTTGCCGACGATGTGGATGTCCTTGATCTTGGCGGGCTCGCCTTCGGTGACGGTGAAGGTCAAGTTGACGCGGTTGCGCTCGATCGGCGTCACCGTGGTCACCACCGTCGCGCCGTACAGGCTGCGGTTGATGTACTGGCGCTTGAGCTCCTGCTCGGCGCGGTCGGCCAGGGCCTTGTCGAAGGGACGGCCTTCGGTCAGGCCGACGTCCCGCATCGCCTTCTTGAGGGTGTCCTTGTCGAACTCCTTGGTGCCCGCGAAATCCACGTCGGCCACCGTCGGCCGTTCCTCGACCACCACGACCAGCACGTCGCCGTCGACCTCCAGCCGCACGTCCTTGAACAGGCCCAGCGCGAACAGGGACCGGATGGCGCTCGAACCCTTCTCGTCGTTGTAGTCGTCGCCGATCCGGAACGGCAGCGAGGCGAAGATGGTGCCGGCCTCGACCCGCTGCAATCCCTCGACGCGGATGTCGCGCAGCTTGAACGGTTCGACCGCCCAGGCGCAATGCGCTGCGAAGGCCATGGCCACGGCGGCCGAGACGGAACGCAGACGCATGCGCTTGAATTGTTTTTTCATGGAAGACTTGGGAAAAGCGAAACGCGGGACGCGCCAGGCGCAGGAGCGGGCGGACGCCACCGTGGCGCGGCACGCTCCCGGACGAAGCACCGGAAGGCCGGGAAGGGATTCAACCGAAGATCCGGGTGATGTCGTTGAAGAACGCAACCGACATCATCAGCAGCAGCACAGCCACACCGCCGCGCTGCAGCCGTTCCATCCAGGCGTCGGACACGCCCCTGCCGGTCAGCCCCTCCCAAAGATAATACATCAGGTGCCCCCCGTCCAAGACGGGCAGCGGCAGCAGGTTGAGCACCCCCAGGCTGACGCTGATCAGGGCCAGGAAGGTGAGGTACTGGACGATGCCCATGCGCACCGATTTGCCCGCATAGTCGGCGATGGTGAGCGGGCCGCTGATGTTCTTGATCGAGGCCTCGCCGATCACCATCCGCCCCATCATCCGCAGCGTCAGGACCGACACTTCCCAGGTGCGCTCGGCGCCTGCCCACAGCCCCTCGAACGGCCCGTAGCGCACGGTGGTCATCGCGGGCGGCGCGCCGACGTAGGCGCCGATGCGGCCGACCGGCGCGCCACGCTCGGTCTCGAGCGCGGGCGCCACCGTGAGCGTGAGCGCCCGGCCGCCGCGCTCCACTTCCCAGACCTGCGGCCGGGCCGCGGGCGCCGCGCCGCCGGGACCGGTCTGCACCGAGGCCCGGATGGCTTCCCGTAACTGCTGGCCGTCGGCGATCTCCTGGGCGCCGATGCGGCGCACCACGTCGCCTTCGCGCAGGCCCGCGGCCTGGGCCGCGCCGCCCTCGACTAGGCCGCCGATGACCGGACGGGTCCACGGGCCGACCAGGCCGACGGTGCGCAGCAGCGAGGCGTCCGCCTCGCGCACGTCGATGGCGTGGAGCGGCAGCACGACCTCCCGGGGGGCCGCGTCCGCCGGCGCGCCGGGCGGCAGGTATTCGATCCGCACGTCGCGGTTGTCCAGCGCGCCGCGGGTCAGCAGCCAATGCAGCCCTTCGAACGACCGCACGTCCTGCAGGTCGCCGTCGGCGAAGCCGGCGCGCAGCACCCGCTCGCCGCCCTGCAGGCTGCCGGTGCGCGCCGCGACCGACCCCGCCACCGGCGCCGCCAGCACCGGCGCGGGTTCCTGCACGCCGTACCAGTTGACGCAGGCGTACAGCAGCACCGCCAGCAGCAGGTTGGCGGCCGGCCCCGCCGCCACGATGGCCGCGCGCTGCCGCAGCGGCCGGTTGTTGAACGCGCGGTGCCGCTCCTCGGGCGCCACCGGGCCCTCGCGCTCGTCGAGCATCCGGACGTAGCCGCCCAGCGGCAGCAGGCCGATCGCGAATTCGGTGGGCGAACCCGGCCGGCGCCACTGGACCACGGTCTTGCCGAAACCGATGGAAAAACGCAGGACCTTGACCCCGCAGGCCACCGCCATGCGGTAATGCCCGTATTCGTGGACGGCGATCAGCAGGCCCAGGGCGACGAGGAAGGCAACGACGGTCAGCATGGAAACGACTCCTGCGCGCTAGGCGGAAAAAGCGGCCGGCGGAGCGCGGTGCACGCGGGCGGCGCGACCGCTCAGGCGCGCTCCATCCGGCCGACCGCGTCGGCCGCGACGGACCGCGCGCCGCGGTCGATGGCCATCAGGTCCTCGTAGGCCGCAGGAGTTCCGGACACCGGCGAATGTTCGAGCGTGGCGAGGTTGACCGCATGGATCTGGTCGAACCGGATCCGCCGGTCGAGGAAGGCCTGGACCGCCACCTCGTTCGCCGCGTTGAGCACGGCGGTGGTGCCGGACGGGCCGCGCATCGCGTCCCAGGCCAGCTGCAGCCCGGGAAAGCGCGCGCCGTCGGGGATCTCGAAGGTCATCGCCGACAAGCTTGCGAAATCCAGGGGCGCGACGCCGCTGTCGATGCGCTCCGGCCAGGACAGGCCGTAGGCGATCGGCACGCGCATGTCGGGCGTGCCCAGCTGCGCGACGACGGACGCGTCGCGGTACTGCACCATCGAATGGATGATCTGCTGCGGGTGGATCACCACCTCGATGCGGCCGGGCTCGACGCCGAACAGGTAATGGGCCTCGACGACCTCGAGCGCCTTGTTCATCATCGTCGCCGAATCGACCGAGATCTTGCGGCCCATGACCCAGTTCGGGTGGGCGCAGGCCTCCTCCGGCGTGACGTCCCGCAAGGTGCCCGGCGCGCGGGTGCGGAACGGGCCGCCCGAGGAGGTGAGCAGCAGCTTGTCGATGCGCCGCGCCCAAGTGCCGGCGTCCTCGGGCAGCGACTGGAAGATGGCGGAATGCTCGCTGTCGATCGGCAGCAGCGTGGCGCCGCCGCTGCGCACCGCCTCCAGGAACACGTCGGCGCCGACCACCAGCGCTTCCTTGTTGGCCAGCAGCAGGCGCTTGCCGGCCCGCGCCGCGGCCAGGCTCGAAGGCAGTCCGGCGGCGCCGACGATCGCTGCCATCACCGCATCCACCCGGGGATCGGATGCTATGGTTTCGAGAGCTTCCGGCCCGCACAGGACCTGCGTCGGCAGCCCGTTCGCCTTGATCTTCTCCTCGAGTTCGCGCCCGTGCACCGGACTGGACATCACCGCGTATTCGGGCCGGAAGCGGGCGCATTGCTCGAGCATCGCCTCCACCCGCGTCGCGGCGCTGAGCGCGAAGACCGAGAACCGGTCGGGATGCCGGGCGATGACGTCGAGGGTGTTGGTGCCGATCGAACCGGTGGAGCCGAGGACCGTGATGCGTTGTGTCATGGAATAAGGGATCGGGCGCCGTCCGGCCGCTCAGGCGGCCAGCAGCGACGCCATCATCATCGCGATCGGGAGGGTGGGCAGCAGCGCGTCCACCCGGTCGAGCACGCCGCCGTGCCCGGGCAGCAGGCGGCTGCTGTCCTTGACGCCCGCGCTGCGCTTGACCAGGGATTCGACCAGGTCGCCGCAGACGCTCATCGCGACCAGGAACACCACGCCGGCGGCCAGCGCCCACCAGCCGGCGGCGGCCAGCCGGGTGTAGAGGCTGGGCACCGCCGCCGGAACGGCGGCATCCGCCCACAGCCAGGCGCAGGCCAGCACCAGCACGCTGGCGGTGCCGCCCCAGACGCCTTCCCAGCTCTTGCCCGGGCTGATGGACGGCGCGAGCTTGCCCCGGGTGAACCGCAGGCCGAAGGCGCGGCCGGCGAAATAGGCGCCGATGTCCGCCGCCCAGACCAGCACCAGCACCGACAGCAGGAAATTGACGCCCAGCACCCGGGCCTGCGCCATGGCGAGCCATGCCAGCCACAGCGCCGCCAGGCCCACGGCCCAGCGGACCGCCCGCGGGACGCGCGGCCAGCCGGGCACGCCGGCCCGCAGCAGCCACGCCACCGCCGCCACCCAGGCCACGGCCGCCGCCATCCACAGGCCCGGCAGCGGCCGCGCGAGCAGCCCGCTCGCCCAGGCCGCGGCGCACAGGGCCGCGTGCAGCGCCGCGGTCGCCCAGGCCGCCCCGGCGGACGCGCCCTGCAGCCGCGCCCATTCCCAGGCGGCGGCCGACAGGCCCAGCGCCATCACGGCCGCGAAGGGGCGCGGATCCGGATAGAAGAGCGCCGGCAGCAGGACGATCAGCAGGGTCAGGGCGGTGAGGACGCGTTGCTTGAGCATGGGAGGACCGCCGGAGCGTCGTGGAAGGGAGTGCCCGCGCTCAGGCGATCTGGGACTGCAGCGGCCTCGCCGGCTCCTGCACCACCTGCGCCGAGGTCTGGCCGAAGCGGCGTTCGCGGCCGGCGTAGGCCGCCAGCGCCGCATCGAGAGCTGCCTCGTCGAACTCCGGCCAGAGCTTGTCGCTGAAGAAGAATTCCGAATAGGCCGACTGCCAGAGCAGGAAATTGCTGATCCGCTGCTCGCCCCCGGTGCGGATCACCAGGTCCGGGTCCGGCACATGGGCGAGCGCCATGGCGCGGTCGAGGCTGGCTTCGGTGATCGGCTCGCCGCGCGCGGCCAGGGCCTGCGCGGCCTGGGCGATGTCCCAGCGGCCGCCGTAGTTGAAGCAGACGTTGAGCACCAGGCGGGAATTGCCCGCGGTCGCGCGCTCGGCCTGCTCCAGGCCGTGGACCAGCCGCGCCGACAGGCCGCGGCGTTCGCCCACGAAATGCAGCCGCACCCCGTCGGCCTGCAGCTGCGGCACTTCGCGCGAGAGCGCCAGCACCAGCAGCTCCAGCAGCCCCGACACCTCGTCGGCCGGCCGGTTCCAGTTCTCCGACGAGAAAGCGAAAACGGTCAGCACCTGGACGCCGCGCTCGGCGCTGGCCCGCACGCAGCGGCGCAGGGCGGTGACGCCCTGCTTGTGGCCGGCCACGCGCGGCAGGAAGCGGCGCGTGGCCCAGCGGCCGTTGCCATCCATCACGATGGCCACATGGTGCGGCACGGACAGGGGGGCGGTCATGGATGCCGGGGAGGACGTGTCGAGTCGCTTCACACTGCCATGATTTCTTGTTCTTTGGCCGCGATCAGGCCATCGATGGTGGCGATGTGGCGGTCGGTCGTCTTCTGGACGTCGGCTTCGGAACGCTTCTGCTCGTCCTCGGAGGCTTCCTTGTCCTTGACCAGGCGCTTGACCGCGTCGTTGGCGTCCCGGCGCAGGTTGCGCACCGCGACCTTGGCCGCCTCGCCCTCGCTGCGGACCAGCTTGGTGAGCTCCTTGCGGCGCTCCTCGGACATCATCGGCAGCGGCACGCGCAGCAGATCGCCCACGCTGGCCGGGTTCAGGCCCAGGTCGCTCTCGCGGATCGCCTTCTCGATCTTCGGGCCCATGCCCTTTTCCCAGGGCTGGACGCTCAGGGTCCGGGCGTCGAGCAGGCCGACGTTGGCGACCTGCGACAGGGGCACGTACGAGCCGTAGTACTCGACCTGCACCGAGTCCAGCAGGGCGGGGTTCGCGCGGCCGGTGCGGATCTTGGCCAGGTTGGCCTGGAACGCCACGATGGACTGGTCCATCTTGGCGGAGATGTTCTTCTGGATGTCGGCAATGCTCATCGAAAGGTCCTCAAACAATCGTCGTGCGGTCGGACGCCGGGCGCCGATCAGGCATGCACCAGCGTGCCCTCGTCCTCGCCCATGGTCACGCGGCGCAGCGCGCCGTTCTTGAAGATGGAGAACACCTTGACCGGCAGCTTCTGGTCGCGGCACAGGGCGAAGGCGGTCGCGTCCATGATGCCGAGATTCTGGGCCATCGCCTCGTCGAAGGTGATGCGCTCGTAGCGCGTCGCCGTGGGATCCTTCTTGGGATCGGCAGTGTAGACCCCATCCACCTTGGTCGCCTTGAGCACCAGCTCGGCGCCGATCTCGGCCCCGCGCAGCGCCGCGGCGGTGTCCGTGGTGAAGAAGGGATTGCCGGTGCCGGCGGCGAACACCACGACCTTGCCCTCCTCCAAGTACTGCAGCGCCTTGGGCCGCACGTAGGGCTCGACGACCTGGTCGATGGCGATGGCGGACATGACGCGCGCGGTGAGGCCCTGCTTGTCCATCGCATCGGCCAGCGCCAGCGCGTTCATCACGGTGGCGAGCATGCCCATGTAGTCGGCCGTCGCCCGGTCCATGCCGACCGAGCCGCCCGCCACGCCGCGGAAGATGTTCCCCCCGCCGATGACCACCGCCACCTGCACGCCCATGCGCGTGACTTCGGCGATCTCGGTGACCATGCGCTCGATCGTCGCCCGGTTGATGCCGAAGGCATCGTCCCCCATCAGGGCCTCGCCGGACAGCTTGAGCAGGATGCGCTTGTGGGCTGGCTGGGGAAGGGACATGCGGGACTCCTGGTCGTTGGGCGATTCGTGGGCGGGAAAGGGAGGGGGCCGCCGCCCCGCCCGAAGGCGGCCGGCGGCGGCGGTCAGCGCGGTCAGGCCGCGTTCTTGGCGGCGGCGACCTGCGCGGCGACTTCGGCCGCGAAGTCGTCGACCTTCTTCTCGATGCCTTCGCCGACCACGTACAGGGTGAAGCCCTTGACGGTGGTGCCGGCGGCCTTGAGCGTCTGCTCGACGGTCTGCTTGTCGTTCTTCACGAACGGCTGGTTGAACAGCGAGACCTCCTTGAGGTACTTCTGCACGCCGCCTTCGATGCGCTTGGCGACGATGTCTGCGGGCTGCGCGGGCTTGCCGGCGGCTTCGGCGGCCTTGCGGTCCTCCTCGGCCTTGCCGGCGGCGACCGAACGTTCCTTCTCGATCAGCTCGGCCGGCACGTCGGCGCTGGTCAGGGCCACCGGCTTCATGGCGGCGATGTGCATGGCCACGTCCTTGGCCGCCGTGGCGTCGCCCGCGTACTCGACGACCACGCCGATGCGGGTGCCGTGCAGGTAGGAGGCCAGCTGCGCGCCCGAGTCGAAGCGCTTGAAGCGGCGGAAGGTCATGTTCTCGCCGATCTTGCCGATCAGGCCCTTGCGCACGTCTTCCAGGGTCGGGCCGAAACCGTCCTGCTCGTAGGGCAGCGCGCCCAGCGCCTCGACGTCGGCGGGGTTGTGCTTGGCGACCAACTCGGCGGCGGCGCGGGCCAGCGCGATGAAGCTGTCGTTCTTGCTGACGAAATCGGTTTCGCTGTTGACCTCGACCAGCGCGCCGGTCGTGCCGTCGATGTAGCTGGCGACGACGCCTTCGGCGGTGACGCGGGCCGCGGCCTTGCCGGCCTTGTTGCCCAGCTTGACGCGCAGCAGCTCTTCGGCCTTGTCCAGGTCGCCGTCGGCCTCCGTCAGCGCCTTCTTGCACTCCATCATCGGGGCGTCGGTCTTGGCGCGCAGTTCGGCGACCAGCTTTGCGGTGATTGCAGCCATGGTGGTTTCTCCGTCAGGATGTTATTGATGTGTTCAGGGGGAATCGGGGCTAAAAAAAAGGGGCATGAAAGCCCCTTCGATGCGAGCCCGCGGGCGATCGATCTCAGGCCGAGGCGCCTTCTTCGACTTCGACGAACTCGTCGTCGCCGCCTTCGGAAGCGGCCTTCACCACGTCGTTGAGGGCGTTCTCACGGCCTTCGATGATGGCGTCGGCGATGCCGCGGGCGTACAGGGCGACCGCCTTGGAGGAGTCGTCGTTGCCGGGGATGACGTAGTCGATGCCGACCGGGGAGTGGTTGCTGTCCACCACGCCGATGACCGGGATGCCCAGCTTCTTGGCTTCGGACACGGCGATCTTGTGGAAGCCCACGTCGATGATGAAGATGGCGTCGGGCAGCGCGCTCAGGTCCTGGATGCCGCCGATGTCCTTCTCGAGCTTCTCGATCTCGCGGCTGAAGGTGAGCTGTTCCTTCTTGCTCAGGTTCTCGAGGCCGGCTTCCTGCTGGGCCTTCAGGTCCTTGAGGCGCTTGATGGAGGTCTTGACCGTCTTGAAGTTGGTCAGCATGCCGCCGAGCCAGCGCTGGTCGACGTAGGGCACGCCGGCGCGCTTGGCTTCGCCGGAAACGATCTCGCGGGCCTGGCGCTTGGTGCCGACGAAGAGGATGGTGCCACGGTTGGCGGCCAGCTGCTTCGCGAACTTGGCGGCCTCCTGGAACATCGGGAGCGACTTTTCCAGGTTGATGATGTGGATCTTGTTGCGATGGCCGAAGATGTACGGGGCCATCTTGGGGTTCCAGAAGCGGGTTTGGTGGCCGAAGTGGACACCGGCTTCCAGCATTTCGCGCATGGAGAAGGACATGGTCTATTCCGAAGGTTGGGTCTTAAATCCGGGCCGTCCCTGCAGGTCGCGAAGACCGCAGGCACCTTGATGGACCGGTTTGCGATTTGTTCCGCGCTACCCGCAACGCTGCGGGCGTGCATCGGGCGAAACCATGCAATTGTACCATTCAGCCTTTTCCCGGCCACCGTCCGGTCCCACGCCATGCAACGTTTCCGCTCCGGCCACCCGCTGCCGCTCTTCGGCGCGAGCGCCCTGCGCCGCGCGGAGGCGGCCGCGTCCGCATCCTTGCCGCAAGGCACGCTCGTGCGGCGCGCCGGCCGGGCGGTCGCGCGGCTTGCCATGGCGCTCGCGCCGCACGCACGCACGGTCTGGATCGCCTGCGGCCCCGGGAACAACGGCGCCGACGGACTGGAAGCGGCCCTTTGCCTGCACGCGTCCGCCGCCCGCCGTCCCGGCGGAGCACGCATCGCCGTGTCGTGCTTCGGCGCCGGGCAGCGCATGTCGGATGCGGCGCGCGACGCCTCGGAACGCGCACGGGCGGCAGGCATCCGGTTCCTCGATGCGCCCCCTGTCCTGGGCGCCGAGGACCTCTGCATCGACGCCCTCCTGGGCCTCGGCGCCCGCGCCGCGCCGGCCGCCGGCTGGGCGGCCGGTGCCCTCGCCCTCCTGGACCGCTGCGCGCCTGCGGCGCGGCTGGCGGTGGACCTGCCCACGGGCCTGGACGCCGACACCGGCGTGCTGGCGGAATTCGCGCGCCGGTCCGGCCCCGCGGCGGCGCAGGCGCGCCACACCCTGAGCATGCTCGGCCACAAGCCGGGGCTCTTCACCGCCGACGGGCGGGACGCGGTCGGCACGCTGTGGCTCGACGACCTCGGCCTCGACGGCGCCCTCCTGCCCGAACCGGATGCGTGGCTCGCCGGCGCACCCGAGCGCCGGGCGCTGGCGCATGCCTCCCACAAGGGAAGCCACGGCGATGTGCTGGTCGTCGGCGGCGAGCACATCGCGCGCCGCGGGCTGGGCATGAGCGGCGCGGCGGTGCTGGCGGGCGCCGCGGCGCTGCACGGCGGCGCGGGGCGCGTCCTGGCATGCCTGCTGGGACCGGCGGCGCATGCCGACGACATCCCGTTCGATCCCCTGCAGCCCGAGCTGATGCTGCGCACCCCCGAGGCCCTGGGGACCGTGGACCTGGAGCGCACGACGGTGGTCTGCGGCTGCGGCGGCGGCGAGGCGGTGGCCGCCCATCTGCCGCGCCTCCTCGATGGGGCGCACCGGCTGGTGCTGGACGCGGACGCCCTCAATGCCGTCGCGGCGGATCGCGCGCTGCGGGAATCGCTGCACGCCCGCGCGGACCGCCCGGGACGGCACACGGTGCTGACGCCCCACCCCCTGGAAGCCGCCCGCCTGCTGGACCGCGACACCGCCGCCGTCCAGGGCGACCGCCTCGCGGCCGCGCGCGCGTTGGCGGAACGCTTCCGCTGCGCGGCGGCGCTCAAGGGATCGGGTACGATCGTCTGCGCACCGGGCCGGCCGCCCTCGGTCAACCCCACCGGGAACGGGCGGCTCGCGACGGCGGGGACCGGCGACGTGCTGGCCGGCCTGGTCGGCGCCCGGCTCGCCTCGGGCATGCCCGCGGCCGATGCGGCATCGGCGGCCGTGTACGAGCACGGCAACCTGGCGGACCGGTGGCCGGCGCACCGTCCGCTGACGGCTTTGCTGTTGGCGCGCGCACTCCAGCCGTACTGAACGGCGTCCGGCCGTGCCGCGCGGATGCGCGGCATCAGACGGCTGCGCCCCAGCCTCCTGCCGCCTCCCCGGCGGTCAACGACGGGGCTTGCGGGACTTGGCTTTTGCGGCGGCCTTCTTCACCGCCGACTTGATGCCTTCGATCGACGGCCCGCGTCCATCGGCGTCGTGGCGCGACGCTCCGGCGTCCTCCCCGCGACGGCTGCGCGACGGACGCTTCCCGGACGCAGCGCTGCCCGACGGATCCGCGCCGCCCTGCCCGCCTCCCGACTTGTCGCGCATCGCGCGCGCGACGAGTTCGTCGCCTTCGCGGACCAGCCGGAAATCGATCTTGCGGCCATCCAGGTCGACGCGGCTGACCTGCACCCGTACCCGCGCGCCCAGGCTGTACCGGATGCCGGTACGCTCCCCGCGCAGTTCCTGGCGCACCTCGTCGAACTTGTAGTAGTCGCCGCCCAGTTCGGTGATGTGGACCAGCCCTTCGACGTACATCGCCTCCAGCGTGACGAAGATGCCGAAGGTCGTCACCGCAGTCACCACGCCGTTGAATTCCTCGCCGAGGTGCTCGCGCATGTACTTGCACTTGAGCCAGGCCTCGACGTCGCGGCTCGCCTCGTCGGCGCGCCGCTCGTTGGCGCTGCAGTGCAGTCCGGCGGCCTCCCAGGCCTGCAGTTCCGCCGGGCTGCCGGCGGACTTCTTCTGCGGCCGGCGGTCCGGCGGCGCCACCCGTTGGGCCAGGCGCTTGGCCAGCTTCGCATGGGCCTCGCCCGGCGTCGGCAGGGCTGGAAGCGCGTAGCTCTTGCGGCTCAGGATCGCCTTGATGACCCGGTGCACCAGCAGGTCGGGATAGCGGCGGATCGGGCTGGTGAAGTGCGTGTACGCCTCGTAGGCCAGCCCGAAGTGCCCGCTGTTGAACGGCGTGTAGATCGCCTGCTGCATCGAACGCAGCAGCATGGTGTGGATCTGCTGGGCATCGGGACGCTCCTTGGTGCCGGTCGCGATGCGCTGGAAATCCCCGGGCTTGGGATCGTCGCCGATGGAGAGGCCCACGCCGATGGCCTTGAGGTAGCTGCGCAGGATGCCCTTCTTCTCTTCCGTCGGCCCTTCGTGCACCCGGTAGAGGCCGGGATGCTCGCCCTGCATCAGGAAGTCCGCGCTGCAGACGTTGGCGGCGAGCATCGCCTCCTCAATCAGGCGATGGGCCTCGTTCCGGGTGCGCGGGACGATCTTCTCGATGCGCCCGTTGTCGTCGCAGACGATCTGGGTTTCCGTCGTCTCGAAGTCCACCGCGCCGCGGGCGGTGCGGCCCGCCAGCAGCGCGCGGTACACCTCGTGGAGATTGAGCAGGTCGGGGACGCGGTCCTTGCGCTTGGCCGCCTCCAGGCCCCGGGTGTTGGACAGGATGGCGGCGACCTCGGTGTAGGTGAAGCGTGCATGGCTGAACATCACCGCCGGGTAGAACTGGTAGGCGTGCACCTCGCCCTTGGCCGTCACCAGCATGTCGCACACCATGCACAGGCGCTCGACTTCCGGATTGAGCGAGCACAGGCCGTTCGACAGCTTCTCCGGCAGCATCGGGATCACCCGCCGGGGGAAATAGACGCTGGTGGCCCGGTCGTAGGCGTCGATGTCGATCGCGCTGCCGGTCTGCACGTAGTGGCTCACGTCGGCGATGGCCACCAGGAGGCGCCAGCCCTTGCTGCGGCCGACGCGGGCCGGCTCGCAGTAGACCGCATCGTCGAAATCGCGCGCGTCCTCGCCGTCGATGGTGACCAGGGGGATATCGGTCAGGTCCACCCGGTGGCGCTTGTCCTGCGCCCGCACCTTGTCCGGCAAGGCCTTGGCCGCGGCCAGGCAGGCATCGGAGAAGACATGGGGCACGTCGTACTTCCGCACCGCGATCTCGATCTCCATGCCGGGATCGTCCACTTCGCCGAGCACCTCCACCACGCGGCCGACCGGCTGGCCATAGAGCGCGGGCGGCTCGGTCAGTTCGGTGACGACCACCTGCCCGGCCGCAGCGCCCCCGATCGCGGCCTTGGGGACGAGCACGTCCTGGCCGTAGCGCTTGTCTTCCGGCGCCACCAACCATATGCCCCCTTCCTGCAGAAGGCGCCCGATGATGCGGTGCGACGGACGCTCGACGATCTCGACCACCCGCCCCTCGGGCCGGCCGCGGCGGTCGTGGCGCACCACCCGGGCCTTGACGCGGTCCCGATGCAGGACCGCCCGCATCTCGTTGGCGGGCAGGTAGACGTCGGGCGCGCCGTCGTCGCGCTGCAGGAAGCCGTGGCCATCGCGGTGGCCCTGGACGGAGGCGAGGAATTCTTCTGAGAAGTCGATGCTCGATGGATTCATGTAGTTGATGTCTGTCGAATTATTGGTATAGAATAGCTGCTTCCTGAGATGCCCAGGTGGCGGAATTGGTAGACGCACTAGTTTCAGGTACTAGCGAGTAACATCGTGGAGGTTCGAGTCCTCTCCTGGGCACCAGCTTCGATCGGGAAGCACGAAAATTCATAAGCCGTTGCATTATTGCAGACGGCTTTTTTCGTTTTTGCGCACCCGTATCGATTCGTTGAAGAAATTGCGATATTCGCTGCGATTATCCAATTCGACGCGGATTCCTGCCGAATTGACGCTACAATGCGAGCTTCCTGAGATGCCCAGGTGGCGGAATTGGTAGACGCACTAGTTTCAGGTACTAGCGAGTAACATCGTGGAGGTTCGAGTCCTCTCCTGGGCACCAAACGAGTTGATCCGAAAAGGACCGCGTTTCTCCAGGAAACCGCAGAAGCCGCAGCAAACATGCTCGCGGCTTTTTTGTTGTCCGGCCTAAATCCTCCCACTCGGAAGAAGCAGGCATCGGCCCGGCGGAAGTCCTCACTCCATCCGGTCTCCCCGATCGCTTTCAGGAAGGCGAAAGCCCGCGCCCCCTGGAATCCGGGCCAAACCCATGGGCCGGGCCGGCCGCCACGCCAAGGCTTCTTCAGACCAGCGCGCCCACCAGATCGTGCCCGTCGGTCGATACGATGCGGACGCGGGCGAACTCGCCGACCTTCAGCGTCCTGCTCGCCTTCTCGGGCGGCAGGATGCGGACGGTGCCGTCGATCTCCGGCGCGTCGGCGTAGGTCCGGCCGACGCCGCCGCGGCGGCCGAGGGCGGGCGCGGAATCCACCAGCACCTGCATCGTCGCGCCGATGCGGCGCTGGAGCTTCGCGGCCGAGACCTCTTCAGCGACGGCCATGAAGCGTGCCCGCCGCGCTTCCCGCTCCTCGGGCGACAGCATGCCGGGTATCGCATTGGCCGCGGCGCCGTCGACCGGGCTGTAGGCGAAGCAACCCGCCCGATCGATCTGCGCTTCGCGCACGAAATCGAGCAGGTGCTGGAACTCCTCTTCGGTCTCGCCCGGGAATCCTGCGATGAACGTGCTCCGGATCACCAGCGCGGGACAAGCCTCGCGCCAGCGCAGGATGCGCTCCATGTTGCGCTCTCCGCTTGCGGGCCGCTTCATGCGGCGCAGCACGTCCGGATGGCTGTGCTGGAACGGGATGTCCAGGTAGGGCAGGACCTTGCCCGTCGCCATCAACGGAATCACCTCGTCCACGCTGGGATAAGGGTAGACGTAATGCAAGCGCACCCAGGCGCCATAGGGCTCGGCGATCTCGCCCAGCGTCTGCACCAGTTCCAGCATGCGCGTCCGGACCGGCTTGCCATCCCAGAACCCGGTCCGGTACTTCACGTCCACGCCGTAGGCGGAAGTGTCCTGGCTGATGACCAGCAATTCCTTCACGCCCCCTTCGAACAGGGCCTTGGCCTCCTTGAGCACATCGCCCACGGGGCGCGACACCAGGTCGCCGCGCATCGACGGGATGATGCAGAAGGTGCAGCGATGGTTGCACCCTTCGCTGATCTTGAGGTAGGCGTAGTGTTTGGGCGTGAGCTTGACGCCGGCGTCGCCGAAGGCATTCGGCACCAGGTCGATGAAGGGATCGTGCGGCTTCGGGAGGTTGGCGTGGACCGCGTCCATCACCTCCTGCGTCGCATGCGGACCGGTGACCGCCAGGACGCTCGGATGCATCTGCCGCACCAGGTTGCCGCCGCCCTCGCCGGAGCGCGCCCCCAGGCAGCCGGTGACGATGACCTTGCCGTTCTCCGCCAATGCCTCGCCGATGGTGTCGAGGCTCTCCCGAACGGCATCGTCGATGAAGCCGCAGGTGTTGACGATCACGAGGTCGGCCCCCTCAAAGGACTTGGCCGTCTGGTAGCCCTCCGCGCTCAGCTGCGTCAGGATGAGTTCGGAATCGGTCAACGCCTTGGGACACCCCAGGCTCACGAAACCGACGCGCGGCACAGCATTGCGCAACACCGCGCCGGGAGGAGAAAGGACTTCGCTCATGGGACTGTTCTTGGATGCCGCAACCGGTGCGCGGCGATTGACTCATTCATCTGTTGGCCGTCCCGGGACGGCAGCGCATCAGCGCTTGAGGCCGAAGGCGCCGAGCATCTGCTCGGCCTGCTTCTGCATCTGCTCCTGCAACTGACGCACCGCCTGGGACGACTGGTCGGCATAGCCGCCGAGCATCCCCTGGACCAGCGAAGGCTGCAACCGCAGGAATTGCGCCCACACCTCCGGCGTCAAGGCGACCGACTGCTCCGCGAGGCGAGTCTGCACGTCGGTGAAGGACTGCATGTTCTTTTCGAGGAATGCGCCGATGAAGCCCTGCATCGTGTGCCCGTAGAAGCGGATCAGGTTGGCCAGCGCGGCCTCGGAGAACAGCGGGGCTCCGCCGGTCTCCTCCTCCAGGATGATCTGCAGCAGGATGCTCCGGGTCAGGTCTTCGCCGGATTTCGCCTCGCGCACGACGAAAGATTCGCCGCGCATCACCAGCTCCTTGACTTCGGCGAGCGTGATGTAGGCCGACGACGTGGTGTCGTACAGACGGCGGTTCGGGTACTTTTTCAGCACGCGCCGTCCGTCCGTCGCGGCCGCGCCCGCGGTACGGGCCTTGCGGTCGGAAGCGGTTTCGGGTGCGGCAGGCTTGTTGTTGGGCACGGATTGCGACTCCTCGTCCCTCGGGACGCCAGCGTCATGAACGCCGCCCAGCGCCGGGTGACGAGAAAGGGGAAGACCGGGCACTCGGAGGACGTCCGGGAGACTTCCTCCGGAAATCGGGCCCGAAGCGGCCAAAGGCGGAAGCGGCCAAAGGCGGACGAGCGCGCAGCGATGCGCGCCGCACGGATCATATCAGCGCGGGCATGCCCGCAGCCCTCCGCGGGTCATCGAGCCACAGGCGCGGCAAAGCGCTTGACGACGGTGAGGCACGGCCCCGCGCCGCCCGGAAGGCGCGAGCCTCCCCGGCGCATCAGTGCGAGGTTCGGCTCCCGGGCTGCGCCAGGCGCCTCACCGCATCCATGGCGAAGATCATCAACGCCGTGTCGTCGGAAACGCCCTGGTGCGGCGGCACCGCAGGCAATCCTTCGCCCCGGGCGACGACCTCGCCCTGGCACCGGACGATGTAGCGCCCGTCGCCGGCATCCACTTCGTAGATTTTCTGCCCCCGCCGATAGGAAGAGTGGTAGGTGGTCATCCTGGAACCTCCTTGCAAAACGCCAGTATGTAAGGATTCGGCGCTTCAGCCTACATAAATTCCGGAATCACGATGACATAGGCGTTGCGGGATGTATCACGTAGGTTTGTCGACCGACCGACTCCTCGCGCATGACTTGCCGCATGGCTCCTGTGGCAGCGGATATGGATATCGGCGACAGAAACGAAAAAGCCGCTCGATGGAGCGGCTTCAACGATAAGAACTTCGGAAAGTTCCCCAAGCATTTCCCTGTGGCCTGGAAGCTGGTTTCTTCCAGAGGGAAAACTTGGTAGGCGCGATTGGACTCGAACCAACGACCCCCACCATGTCAAGGTGGTGCTCTAACCAGCTGAGCTACGCGCCTGCTTGTCTGCGAGACAGCCGCTATTCTAGCCACAAAATTCGCGGGTTTTCCAGTCGGCGCCCAAAGAACGGAAAAAAACCGGCGGAGCCAGGCTTCCGGGCCGCCGCCACGCGCCGCGCCATCATCGCCGGCGCGCGGTGTGGATGCCGGGAATGGCCGCGACGACGCCCAGCACCTTCGACAGGCGGCGCGAGTCGGACACCTGCACCGTGAAGGTCATCCAGACCCGGCCCCTGCCGGACTGGGTGTGCATGCTGAGGATGTGCGTCTTCTCACGGGCGAACACCTCGGTGATGTCGCGCAGCAGCCCGTTGCGGTCGGTGGCGTCGACGACGATGTCGACGGGATAGACCGCATCGGCCGCGTCGCGCGGGATGCCCCACTCGACCTCGATGACGCGCTCCGGGCTGCGCGCCGCCATCTCGCGGAAGTTGGCGCAGTCGCTGCGGTGGATGCTCACGCCCTTGCCCCGGGTGACGAATCCGCGGATGTCGTCCGGCGGCGCCGCCTTGCAGCATTTGGCCAGCTGGGTCATCAGCGAATCCAGGCCGACGACCAGCACGCCGCCGCGCGGCGGCTTGGCGTGCGGCAGGGGCACGCGGGACTTGCGCTGCAGCAGCGCCTCGTCCGCGTCGGGCGCGGGCGCCGCGGGATGCAGCACCACCTCGATGTTGCGCAGCGAATACTCGTCCTTGCCGACTTCGGCGAACAGGTCGTCCGCGGTCTTGAATCCCAGGCGCGCGGCCAGGTCCTCCAGGCGGACGGCGGTCTTGCCCTCGCGCTGCAGCAGCCGCTCGACCGCCTCGCGGCCGCGGGCCACGTTCTCGTGGCTGGCCTGGGCGTTGAACCAGGCGCGCACCTTGGAGCGCGCGCGGTGGCTGGTGAGGTAGCCCAGGTTGGGATTGAGCCAGTCGCGCGACGGGCCGCCTTCCTTGGCGACGGTGATCTCGACGGTCTGGCCGTTCTGCAGCGGGGTGTCCAGCGGCACCATCGCGCCGTCGACCCGCGCGCCGCGGCAGCGGTGGCCGATGCTGGTGTGCACGCTGTACGCGAAATCCACCGGCGTGGCGCCCTGCGGCAGCTCGACGATGGCCGCATCGGGCGTGAGCACGTAGATCGAGTCCTCGAACAGGCCCTGCCCTTCCCGGCTGCCGGTCAGCTCGCGCTCCCAGGCGAGCAGCTGGCGCAGCACCGCGATCTTGGCGTCGTACTCGCTGCTGGCGCTGACGCCGGCGTAGCCCTTCTGCCCGGCCTCCTTGTAGGCCCAGTGGGCCGCCACGCCGTGCTCGGCGTGGTCGTGCATCGCCTGGGTGCGGATCTGGATCTCGATCGGCTTGCCGGCGGCGTCGCGCACCACCGTGTGCAGCGACTGGTAGCCGTTGGGCTTGGGGCGGGCGATGTAGTCGTCGAACTCCTCGACGATGGGCTCGAACTCCTGGTGCACCCAGCTCAGGGCGGCGTAGCAGTCCTTGAGCGTGGGCACGATGACCCGCAGCGCCCGCAGGTCGAAGACCTGGTCGAAGCCGAGCGATTTCCCGCGCATCTTCTTGACGATGCTGTAGATGTGCTTGGGCCGGCCCTGCACGCTGGCGCGGATGCTGCGCGCGCGCAGCGCGGATTCGAGCCCGGCGCGCAGCTGCTCCATCGCCACTTCGCGCTCGGCGCGCTTCTCGTCGAGCAGGCGGGCGATCTCGCGGTAGGTGTCGGGTTCGAGGAAACGGAAGGCCAGGTCCTCCATTTCCCACTTGATCTGCCAGATGCCGAGGCGGTTGGCCAGCGGCGCGAACACGTGCAGCGACTCGTGCGCCAGGCCCGGCGACACCGCCCGGCGCGATGCGGCGCAGAAGCGCAGGGTCTGCAGCCGCGAGGCGAGGCGCAGCATCACCACCCGCAGGTCGCGCGAGAACGCCAGCAGCATCTTGCGCACGTTCTCGGTCTGCAGCGCCGGATCGGCGAGCGCCTGCGCCGAGGCGTGGCCGCCGCGCGCCTGCTGCTGGATGTGCACCAGGCGGTTCGTCTCGATCGCCAACAGCGCGTACTGCTCGCCGAAGGCGCTGGTCAGCACTTCCTGCGGGCGGGCCAGGTGGGGGCAGGCGTGGACCAGGTAGTTGGCCGCCTGCATCGCCTCCGATCCGCCGATGCCGTGCAGGATGATCGCGACGCCGTCGGCATGCATCAGCGCGTTCTCGCCGGTGTACAGCAGCTGGCCGGCGATGAAGGGCTCGGCGAAGGCGCGCGCCCGGGCGAGGACCTGCGCCTGCGCGGGCAGGGCATGCGCGGTGGCGGTGACGAGGTCGGGCACCCGGTCGGGCGCGGGCGGCGCGACGCCGGCGGCCTCGGCTCCCGACCTCATGCGCCGCCGTCCGCGCCGGCGGCGTCGATGCCGAGGAACGCGCGCACCGCCCGCCGCTGGTCCTCGGCCACGAAGGTAGGCGCGTGGCCCACGCCGTCGAATTCCAGCAGGCGCGCGCCGGGGCCGCGCTGCGCCATGGCGCGGGCCGTCTCTGCCGACAGCAGGTCCGAATCCGCGCCCCGGATCAGCAGCACCCGGGTCTGCGCAGGGATGCGGTCGTAGCAGGCCCACATCAGCGCGGCCGCCTGCTCGGAGGACTCGGGCGTGATCGCGTCGAACGCCCGGGCGATTTCCGGGTCGTAGTGCAGTTCCACGCCTGGCGCGCCCCCGCCGCACGGCCGCACCATGGCCCGGCTGAGCTCGGCCCATTCGGCGTCGGTGTGGGGACCGAAGCCGGGCGAGATCGCGCGCAGTCCGGCGGCGGCCTCCTCCGCCGAGCCGAAGCGCATGGCGCGGCCCACGTACCGGCCCAGACGCTGCAGCGCGGGCCATTCGATCTGCGGGCCGATGTCGTTGAGGACCAGGTGCTGCACCGGCACCGGCAGCGCGCCCGGCGTCCCCGGCGGCAGGCTGCACAGCGCCATGCCGATCAGACCGCCCATGCTGGTGCCGATGAAGTCGAGCGTCCCGACGGGCGCCCGCGCGTGGACGTGCGCGAGCAGCGCCGCGAGGTCCGCTGCGTAGGTGGGGACCGCGTAGCCCGCCGGGTCCGCCAGCCGATCGCTTTGCCCGCGGCCCGCGGCGTCAGGGCAGACCACCCGCCCGTGCGGCGCGAAGTCGCGCGCCAGCGCGTCGAAATCGCGGCCCTGCCGCGTCAGGCCGTGCATGCACACGACCACCCGCGGATGGGCGGGATCGCCGGTCTCGTTCCACTCCCACCAGGCGATGCGCCGCGCCGTGCCCGCCTCCGTCCCGCCGGGCGCAGGGGGCGTCGCGGGGCGGAGGAGGTGGTGGAGGCGGGGTTCGGGCATGGCGGGATCGAGGGAAGCGGGACGGCGGCGGAAGCCCCCGGCGGATGCGGCACGGCGCCCGGATAATGGGCTTTCTGCATCGTAAATCATCCGGAGGAATCGCATGCTGACAGGAAAGACGGCTTTGGTGACGGGCTCGACCAGCGGGATCGGGCTGGGCATCGCGCAGGTGCTCGCGCGCCAGGGCGCGCGCCTGGTCCTCAACGGATTCGGGGATGCCGAGGGCGCGCGCGAGGCGGTGGCCGCGGCCGGCGCCCGCGCGGCGGCCGAGGTGCTGCACCATCCGGCCGACATGTCCAAGCCGGGCGAGATCGCCGAGATGATGGCCTTCGCCGCCCGCGAGGCCGGCCGGGTGGACATCCTGGTGAACAACGCGGGCATCCAGCACGTTTCGGCGGTGGAAGACTTCCCGCCCGAGAAGTGGGACGCGATCCTCGCCATCAACCTCAGCAGCGCCTTCCACACCACCCGCCTGGCGCTGCCAGCGATGCGGGCCGCGGGCTGGGGCCGGATCGTCAACATCGCCAGCACCCACGGGCTGGTGGCCTCGGCGATGAAGTCCGCCTACGTGGCCGCGAAGCACGGCATCGTCGGCCTGACCAAAACGGTGGCGCTCGAGACGGCCACCACCGGCGTGACCTGCAACGCCATCTGTCCCGGATGGGTGCTGACGCCGCTGGTGCAGCAGCAGATCGACGCGCGCGCCGCCAAGGGCGTCCCCAAGGAGCAGGCCGAACGCGAGCTGCTGGGCGAGAAGCAGCCCTCGCAGCAGTTCACCACGCCCGAGCAGCTGGGCGAGCTGACGGCTTTCCTGTGCTCTCCCGCGGGCGTGAACGTGCGGGGCGTGGCCTGGCAGGTCGACGGGGGCTGGACGGCGCAGTGAGGCCGAGCCGGGGCGCGGTCAGGCCACCGGCGCCCGGTCTTCCGGGCGGGGCACCAGCAGGAGCAGCGGTTCCGCGCCCACCTCGAAGACCAGCGGCGGCTGCATCCAGACCACCTCGCCGTCGGTCGCCACCTTGATGCGGCGCAGACCGCGCGGCGCGACCCGCAGGCGCCGGAACGCGAAGCTGCGGACCGGGTCCGCGTCGCCCAGGCGCCCGAGGGCGCCGCGCAGCGCGAGGCCCAGCATGGCCCAGAGCCCGGCCGGGCGGATCGACACGGCCGCCAGCCGGCCCTCCGCCAGCGCCTCGACGTGCGCGGCGTCGAGGCCGATGCGGTCGAGCTGCAGCCGGTTGTTGCCCACGAACAGGGTCGCGGCGCGCAGCGTCTCGGGCGCCTCCTCGTCGGCCTGGACCTGCAGGCGCATCCGATGGCGCGAACGCAGCAGCGTCGACGCGCCCGACCAGAGCGCCACCCAGCGGCTGCGGCCGTGGGCGCGCTTGGAGGCTTCGCGGTCCTCCAGGAGCTGCGGATAGAGGCCGATGCTGCCGTTGACCAGGAACAGCCGGCCGTTGACGCGGCCCACCTGCGTCGGCGTCACCCGGGCCCCGAGCAGGGCGCGCGCCGCCTCCTCGGTGTCCTGCGGGATGCCGTGCACCCGGCCGAAATAGTTGAAGGTGCCCTGCGGCAGCACGCCGAAGGGGCATCCGCGGCCGACCGCCTCCGCCGCCACCGCGTTGATGGTGCCGTCGCCGCCCGCGGCCACCGCCACGCCGCCCCGCGACACGGCCTGCGCCACGGCGCGGCGCGCCACCGAAGCGATGTCCGCCGGATCGCGTACTTCCAGGAACTCGTGCGGCCGGCCGGCGGCCGAGAACACCCGGGACAGGACGGATTCGGTCTCCTCCGCGTCCCGGCTGCCCGAGCCGCTGTTGAGCACGATGAAGAGCGGGCCCTGGCGCGCGGCGCGCGTCAGGGATTCGGTGCGGGCGGTGGCGGAGGGCTCGGTGGTCATGTGCGCGGAAGGTTAGCGCGCGCGCGCCCGTCCGTTCTGCCCGCGCGTCGCCACCGGCTGTAGGCGGCGGGCGCGACCCGCTCCTGCCGGCCTGCCGCGCGGCCGCGCGGCCGCGGAGGCCGCGCGGCGCCGGCGGGACGCCGCACCGCGCTCACCGCAGCTGGACCGAGCCCGAGACGTTGACCACCACCGTGCTCTTGCCGGCCTCCACCGGCACGGAGGCCTCGGCCATGGCGGGCGCGTCGGCCTTCATCGCCATCATGCGGGGACGCGCCACCGGCGACTGGCTGCTCGAATCGACCGAAACCTCGCGCAGCGTGTAGCCGGCGAAGCCGAAGGCCTGCGCGAGCTCGCCGGCGCGGGCCTTGAACTGGTCGATCGCCTGCATGCGCGCCTGGCCTTCGACCTTCGCCTGCTGCTCGCGGCTCAGGCCGAAGCCGACGTTGCCGGGCACCATGCTCGTGATGCGGGCCGCGGTGCCGGTGATGCGCGGGAAATCCTTGCCTTCGAGCACCAACTCGGCGGTGCCGCGCCAGCCGGCGATCTGGGTGCCGTCCTTGCCGTAGCGCGGATAGACGCCGAAGCTGCCGGTGCGCACGTCCATCTGCCCGTCGGCCGCCTGCCGGCGCGCCTCGGACAGCGCCGCGTCGAGCGCGGCCTTGAGCTGGCCCTGCACCGCGGCGGCGTCGGCGCCGTCCTTGGTGGCGCGCAGCGTCATGGTCAGCAGGTCCTGCGCCACCTCGACCTGCCCGCTGGCCGAGAGCTGCACCACGTTCTGCGGCGGCGGGTAGATGGCGTTCTGGGCGAAAGCGCCCGGGATGCAGGCGCAGAGCGCGGCGGCAGCTATCAAAACGGGAGCGTTGCGCATCGATTCCTTCTTGGTCTTGCGGGATGGGGCCAGCGTATCCGCCGCACGCTTCGCCCTAGCAAAGATTGGTGTCAAACGGTGTACCGAGCCGCCGGCAAGACTTGTAACAGTTGGTCAGGGCATCCGGAAAAGCGGCGGATTCGGCCACATCGCCCGCCAAAATCGCCGCTGTTACATATTTCCGGGACCCTACATGAACCAAGCCGCAGCCCGTACCGACAAGATCCTCGTGGTCGACGACGACGCCCGCATCCGCGACCTGCTGCGCCGCTATCTGACCCAGGAAGGCTTCGAGGTGATGGTGGCCGAAGATGGCAAGGCCCTCAACCGCATCCTGCTGCGCGACTCGGTCGACCTGATCGTGCTCGACCTGATGATGCCTGGCGAGGACGGGCTCTCGATCTGCCGCCGCCTGCGCGCCGCCAACGACCGCACGCCGATCATCATGCTGACCGCCAAGGGCGAGGACGTGGACCGCATCGTCGGGCTGGAAGTCGGCGCCGACGACTACCTCGGCAAGCCTTTCAACCCGCGCGAGCTGCTGGCCCGCATCCACGCGGTGCTGCGCCGCCGCCCGCCGCAGGAAGCGCCCGGCGCGCCCTCGGGCGACAACGAGGTGGTGACCTTCGGCCCGTTCACCTTCGACCTCGGCACCCGCGCGCTGCAGCGCAACGGCGAGGAACTGCCGCTGACCACCGGCGAATTCGCCATGCTCAAGGCCCTGGTGCGCCATCCGCGCCAGCCGCTGTCGCGCGAGAAGCTGGCGCTCCTGGCCCGCGGCCGCGAGTTCGAGCCCTTCGACCGCAGCCTCGACGTGCAGGTCTCGCGCCTGCGCAAGCTGGTGGAGGTCGACGCCGCCGCCCCGCGCTACATCCAGACCGTCTGGGGGGTGGGCTACGTGTTCGTTCCGGACGGAGCGGGTTGACCGGGGCGCTGACGTGCGGACGCGCGCGCAGTCCCCGTCCGTCGAACGCCGCACCCCTGCCGGGAGTCCCGCTTGAGCGCCGACACCACCCCGTCCGCCTTCCCTGACGGCCCCGCGGCCGGGGATGCCCGGGAGGCCGTCCCGGGCGCCGCGCACCCGCACGGCCGCGGGCCGGAGCACCGCACCCGGCTGGGGTTCAACCTCAACCTCTTCTGGCGGACCTTCTTCCTGCTCGCCATCCTGCTGGTGGGCAGCATCATGGCCTGGCTGCAGACCCTGCGCTCGCTCGAGTTCGAGCCGCGCGCGCTCCACACCGCGCAGCAGATCGCCTCGCTGGTCAACCTGAGCCGCGCGGCCCTGTTCCACGCGGACGCGATCGCGCGGGTGTCGCTCATCAAGACGATGGCCGACCAGGAGGGCGTGCGCATCGTGCCGCGCGAGCCGGGCGACACCTTCGAGCCGCTGGAGAACAGCGCGCTCGGCCGCCGCATGACCGAGGAGCTGGTCAACCGCCTGGGGCCCGACACCATCATCGCCAAGTCGGTCAACAGGGAGCCGGGGCTGTGGATCGGATTCGCGATCAACGGCGACTCGAACTGGCTGCTGCTGGACCGCGCGCGCTTCAGCCCGGCGGGGGGCAAGACCTGGCTGATCTGGCTGGTGACCGCCGCGGCGCTGTCGCTCGCCGGCGCGGCCGCGATCGCGCGCCTGATCAACCGTCCGCTCAAGCAGCTGTCCTCCGCCGCCAACCGGGTGCGCGAGGGCAACTACGCCGGCAGCTACCTCGACGAGCAGGCGGTGACCAGCGAGATCCGCGAGGTCAACATCGGCTTCAACCGCATGGCCCGCAAGCTCGCCCAGCTGGAGCAGGACCGGGTGGAGATGCTCGCCGGCATCTCGCACGACCTGCGCACCCCGCTCGCGCGGCTGCGGCTCGAGACCGAGATGAGCGTGAGCGACGACGGCGCGCGCGACCACATGGTGGCCGACATCGTGCAGCTCGACGCCATCATCGACAAGTTCCTCGACTACGCCCGCCCCGACCACATCGACCTGCAGCCGGTGCCGCTGACGGAGGTGGTGGACAGCTGCGTCTACGCGGTGCAGAACAACGAGGAGATCGAGATCCGCCTCAGCATGCCGGAGCGCTTCTGGGTCATGGCCGAGGACGTGGAGCTGGCGCGGGTGGTCTCCAACCTGATCGAGAACGCGCGCCGCTACGGCAAGACGCCGGACACCGGCGTCGCGCACATCGACATCGGCGCCAGCGCCCAGGGCGACCGGGTGCGGCTGCAGGTGCGGGACCACGGCACCGGCGCGCCGCAGGAGATCCTGGCCGACCTGACCAAGCCCTTCTTCCGGGGCGACACCGCCCGCACCTCCGCCACCGGCGCGGGCCTGGGGCTGTCCATCGTCGACAAGACGGTGCAGCGCATGGGCGGCCATTTCAGGCTGGAGAACAGCCCGGACGGCGGCCTGGTCGCGCACATCGAGCTGGTGCGCGCCGCGCCGCCGCATCCGCAGTCGCAGCGGCTGACGACCGAGCCGGTCAACGGCGCGCGCGAGTCCGCGATGCGGCGCCTCTGGCGCCCGGTGGCGGGCAGGCGGGCGGGCGCGAAGAAGCCGACGGCCTGAGGCCGGGCGCCGGTGCGCGCCGGCCGTCCGCCGCCCTCCCCCGGTCCCCGGCTACGCCGCGGACGTGCGGGGCGCGTCCCGGGCGGCGCCCGGTCAGGCCGCCGGGGCGGCGGGCAGCAGCAGCACCACCGCCCGGGCCTCCATGCTGCGGCCCTCGCCGACCGGCCCCATCTTCTCGGCCGTCTTGGCCTTCACGTTGACCTGGCCCACCGCCAGCCCCAGCACGCCGGCGATGCGCTGCCGGATCGCCGGCATGTGCGGCATCAGCTTGGGCGCCTGGGCGACGACGGTGCTGTCGACGTTGCCGATGCGCCAGCCCTCGGCCGCCACCCGGCGCGCGGCCTCGGCGAGCAGCACCGCCGAATCGGCGCCCTTGAAGCGCGCGTCGGTGTCCGGGAAGTGGGTGCCGATGTCGCCGAGCGCGGCGGCGCCCAGCAGCGCGTCGGTGATCGCGTGCAGCAGCACGTCCGCGTCGGAATGCCCGAGCAGGCCGACGGCGTGCGGGATCTCGACCCCGCCGAGGATCAGCTTGCGGCCGGCGGCCAGGGCGTGCACGTCCCAGCCCTCGCCGATGCGGAAGGGCAGCGGCGGCTGGGACGGTCCTGCGGCGGACGGAGGGGCGGTGACGGTGTCGGGCATGGAGGGGTCCTTCGGAATCGGATGGGAAAGCGCCGGTCGGGGGAGCGACGGAGTGGACGACGACCGGAACGCGCGGAAGTGACTCTGGCAAAAGCGGCGGTGCGCGGCCTCAAGCCGCCGCGGTCGCGCCGCGCGCCCGCAGCACCGCAGCGGCCAGGGCGAAGTCCTCGGGCCAGGTGACCTTGAAGTTGGGTCCGCCGGGCGGCACCAGGCGCGGCCGCAGGCCCAGCGCCTCGATCGCCGAGGACTCGTCGGTGACCGCGTCGCCGGCGTGCGCCAGCGCGCCGGCGAGCGGCCCGAGCCGGAACATCTGCGGCGTCTGCGCCTGCCACTTGCCTGCGCGGTCCACGGTGGCGTCCACGCGGCCGTCGGCGCCGGATCGCTTGAGCGTGTCGGCGAGCGGCTGCGCCAGCAGGCCGCCGACCGCATCGCCGAGGCAGGCGTCGATCAGCGCGTCCACCTGGGCGGCGGTGACGAGGCAGCGCGCGGCGTCGTGCACCAGCACCCAGTCCGCGGCGTCCGCGCCCCGCGCCCGCAGCGCCGCGAGGCCGGCGGCCACGCTCGCCGCGCGGGTGGCGCCGCCGCAGCGGGCCACGGCGAAGCGCGCGTCGCCGGCGGGCAGCGCCGCGGCGCCCGGGCCGTCGCGGCCGTCGCGGCCGTCGAAATACCCGTCGCCGGCCGCGACGACCACCAGCACGCCGTCGAGCCGCGCCACGCCCGCGAAGGCGTCCAGCGTGTGGGCCACCATCGGGCGGCCGAGCAGTTCGCGGTACTGCTTGGCGCCGCCGGCGCCGGCGCGGCTGCCGCTGCCGGCGCAGGGCACCAGCGCCCAGAGCCGGGCCGGGGGCGGGACGGGCGCGCGGGCCGCCTCGGGCGCGGCGGGACGCGGGTCGGCGGGGCCGGACGGCGCCAGATGCGGCGCGTCCGCGGGCTTGAAAACCGCGCCGCCGGCGGAAGCTGGGATGGATACAGGCATGGGAAGGTCGGCATTCTAGAATCCGGACGCCCCTGCCGATGCCCTGCCGACGCCCCGCCGCGCCGCCCCGATCCGGGCCCCGCGCGCCGGCTCCGCGCCCCCCACCGCCGCCACGCCGCCCCATGGACCTCCCCAAGCTCGTTCCCGGAAAACGCTTCACCCTGCCGCGCCCGCCCGGCTCGGCCGACGCCCTGCTGCTGGCGCGCCTGGGGAGCCGCGAGGCCGGGGCCGGACGCCGCACCGCCATCGTCTGCGCCGACCCGGCCGACGCGCAACGCCTGGTCGACGAGATCGCCTTCTTCGCGCCCGGCCTGCGCTGCGCGCTCTTCCCCGACTGGGAGACGCTGCCCTACGACACCTTCTCGCCGCACCAGGACCTGATCTCGGAACGGCTGGCCGCGCTGTGGCGCATCTCGCAGGGCGAGGCCGAGGTGGTGGTGCTGCCGGCGACGACCGCGCTCTACCGGGTGGCGCCGCCGTCCTTCCTGGCCGGCTACACCTTCCAGTTCAAGACCGGGCAGAAGCTCGACGAGGGGAAGTTCCGCGCCCAGTTGACGCTCGCCGGCTACAGCCACGTCACCCAGGTGGTGAGCCCGGGCGAGTACGCAGTGCGCGGCGGCCTGATCGACCTCTACCCGATGGGCGCGCCGATGCCCTACCGGGTCGACCTGTTCGACGACGAGATCGACTCGATCCGCACCTTCGATCCCGACACCCAGCGCAGCCTCTATCCGGTGCCCGAGGTGCGGCTGCTGCCGGGCCGCGAGTTCCCGATGGACGAGGACGCGCGGGCCAAGTTCCGCAGCCGCTGGCGCGAGCTGCTGGAGGGCGACCCGACCCGCAGCCGGATCTACAAGGACATGGGCGCGGGCGTGGCCACCGCCGGCATCGAGTACTACCTGCCGCTCTTCTTCGACGAGACGGCGACCGTCTTCGACTACCTGGGCGAATCGGCGATGGTCGTGCTGCACGGCGACCTGGAGCCGGCCTTCCAGCACTTCTGGCAGGACACCCGCGAGCGCCACCGCCTGGTGCAGGGCGACCCGGAACGGCCGGTGCTGGCCCCGGAATCGCTCTTCCTGAGCGCCGAGCAGTTCTACGGCCGGGCCAACGCCCATGCGCAACTGTCGCTGCGACCGCCGGCGGCCGACGCCGGCGCCGGCGCCTCCGACCTGCAGCCGCTGCCGCCGCTGGCGGTGGTGCGCGGCGGCGACGAGCCGCTGCAGCGCCTGCGCGCCCACATCCGCAACACCCGCCAGCGGGTGCTGCTGATCGCCGAATCCGACGGCCGGCGCGAGAGCCTGCTCGACTTCCTGCGGGCCAGCGAGGTCAACCCGCCGCCCTTCGAATCGCTGGAGGACTTCCAGACCGCCGACGCGCCGCTGGGCATCGCCACCGCGCCGCTCGCCACCGGCTTCGCCTGGCTGGAGTCCGGGACCGGCGCCGCCGCCGAGGGCGGCATCGACTTCGTCACCGAGACCGAGCTCTTCGCCGCCGGCCCCACCACCCGGCGCCGCAGGAAGCAGGAGCAGGTCAGCGACGTCGAAGCGCTGATCAAGGACCTGGCCGAACTCAAGGTCGGCGACCCGGTGGTGCACAACCTGCACGGCATCGGCCGCTACCGCGGCCTGGTCAACATGGACCTGGGCCAGGGCAGCAGCGAGTTCCTGCACCTGCAGTACGCCGACGACGCGACGCTCTACGTGCCGGTGAGCCAGCTCCACCAGATCAGCCGCTACACCGGCGTCAGCCCGGACGAGGCGCCGCTGCACAAGCTGGGTTCGGGCCAGTGGGACAAGGCCAAGCGCAAGGCGGCCGAGCAGGTGCGCGATTCGGCGGCCGAGCTGCTCAACATCTACGCCCGCCGCGCGGCGCGCGAGGGCCACGCCTTCCGCTTCGCGGCCGACGACTACGAGGTCTTCGCCAAGGACTTCGGCTTCGAGGAGACGGCCGACCAGCGCGCCGCGATCCACGCGGTGATCCAGGACATGATCTCGCCCCAGCCGATGGACCGGCTGGTCTGCGGCGACGTGGGCTTCGGCAAGACCGAGGTGGCGCTGCGCGCGGCCTTTGTCGCGGTCACCGGCGGCAAGCAGGTGGCCTTCCTTGCGCCGACCACGCTGCTGGCCGAGCAGCATTACCAGACCCTGGCGGACCGCTTCGCCAAGTGGCCGGTGCGCATCGCCGAGATGAGCCGCTTCCGCTCGGCCAAGGAGATCGCCGCTGCGGCCCGGGGGCTGGAGGACGGCAGCATCGACATCGTGGTCGGCACCCACAAGCTGCTCGGCGGCAGCGTGAACTTCAAGAACCTGGGGCTGCTGATCATCGACGAGGAGCACCGCTTCGGCGTGCGCCACAAGGAGGCGATGAAGGCCCTGCGCGCCGAGGTGGACGTGCTCACGCTCACCGCCACCCCGATCCCGCGCACGCTGGGCATGGCGCTGGAAGGCATCCGCGACCTGTCGGTCATCGCCACCGCGCCGCAGCGCCGGCTGGCGATCAAGACCTTCGTGCGCACCGAGGGCACCGGCGTGATCCGCGAGGCGGTGCTGCGCGAGCTCAAGCGCGGCGGCCAGGTCTACTTCCTGCACAACGAGGTGGAGACCATCGAGAACCGCCGCCAGCGCCTGGAGGAGATCCTGCCCGAAGCCCGCATCGCCGTGGCCCACGGCCAGATGCCCGAGCGCCAGCTGGAGGCGGTGATGCGCGACTTCGTGGCCCAGCGCTTCAACATCCTGCTGTGCTCGACCATCATCGAGACCGGCATCGACGTGCCGACCGCCAACACCATCGTGATGAGCCGCGCCGACAAGTTCGGCCTGGCGCAGCTGCACCAGCTGCGCGGCCGGGTCGGGCGCAGCCACCACCAGGCCTACGCCTACCTGATGGTGCCCGACATCGACGGCCTGACCAAGCAGGCGCAGCAGCGGCTCGACGCGATCCAGCAGATGGAGGAGCTGGGCTCCGGCTTCTACCTCGCGATGCACGACCTGGAGATCCGCGGCGCCGGCGAGGTGCTGGGCGAGAACCAGTCGGGCAACATGCTGGAGGTCGGCTTCCAGCTCTACAACGAGATGCTCAACGAGGCGGTCAAGGAACTCAAGGCCGGCCGCGAGCCCGACCTGCTGGCGCCGCTGGCCGCCACCACCGAGATCAACCTGCACGCCCCCGCGCTGCTGCCGGACGACTACTGCGGCGACGTGCACCTGCGGCTGTCCTTCTACAAGAAGCTCGCCACCGCCAAGACGAACGACCAGATCGACGGCCTGCTGGAGGAGATCGTGGACCGCTTCGGCAAGTTGCCGCCGCAGGCCCAGACGCTGATCGACGTGCACCGGCTGCGGGTGCTGGCCAAGCCCTACGGCGTGGCCAAGGTGGACGCGGCGCCCGGCGTGATCAACATCACCTTCCGGCCGAACCCGCCGGTGGACCCGATGCGCATCGTCGACCTGATCCAGAAGAACCGGCACATCAAGCTCGCCGGCAACGAGAAGCTGCGCATCGAGCGCGAGCTGAAGGAGCCCAAGGACCGGGCGCAGATGGTGCGCGACGTGCTGCGCTCGCTCGGCCAGCCCAGGGCCGAGCCGGTGCCGGCCTGAGGCGGCCCGCCGACGGCCCGCCGGCCCGGTCCGTGCCCGGCGCCGTGCGGCCACAATGCGGTGCCGGCCCGCGCCGCGCGACCCGGCCGCCGCCACGGCTGCGGCCTCCGGGGCACCGCACGGCCTGATTCCAGGCATCGGATCGGGCGCCAGCCCGCATCCCGCCTGGGCCATCAGCTCCTGAAACGATAGCAACCACCTTTCCACCCCTCCTCCGCCGCCCTTTCCGCATGACACCGTCCGCCGCCTCCGCCCCGACCGCACCGCCCGCACCCGGCCTCGTGCTCCAGCGCATCGACGCGCCGCTGCGCCTGGCCGACTTCAAGCTGATCGCCTTCGACATGGACTCGACCCTGATCACCATCGAGTGCATCGACGAGATCGCCGACGCGGTCGGCAAGAAGGCCGAGGTCGCCGCCATCACCGAGGCCACGATGCGCGGCGAGATCGCCGACTTCAAGGAGAGCCTGCGCCGCCGCGTCGCGCTGCTCGAAGGCGTGCCGGTCGCCTCGCTGCAGCGGGTCTACGACGAGCGGCTGCGCCTGTCGCCCGGCGCCGAGGCGCTGGTCGGCGCCTGCAAGGCCGCCGGGCTCAAGGTGCTGCTGGTCTCGGGCGGCTTCACCTTCTTCGCCGAGCGGGTGCGCGAGCGCCTGGGCATCGACTTCGCGCGGTCCAACCTGCTGGAGGAGCGCGATGGCGTGCTCACCGGCCGCGTCGCGCCGCAGGACTGGGGCGACATCTGCGACGGCGCCGAGAAGCGCCGCACCCTGCTGGAGGTGGCCTCGCTGCTGGGCATCGCGCCGCGGCAGGCGATCGCCGTCGGCGACGGCGCCAACGACCTGCCGATGATGGGCGCGGCGGGCCTGTCCGTCGCCTTCCGCGCCAAGCCGCGGGTCCGCGCCGAGGCGCAGGTGGCGATCGACGACGGCGGGCTCGACCGCCTGCTCGACATCCTGCGCTGAGCGTCCGACGGACGGGCGCCCACGGAAACTCGGCCGGCGCAGCCGCAGGCCCGTCGCGGGCCTGGCGGGCCTATCCTCCAGGCTGCGGCACCGCACGGCCCGCGGTCCTTCCGGTCCGCGGACGATGCCCCGCACCCGCCGTCCCGGGCGGGGGCCGGGGCGCCGCGCCGGCCCGGCGCAGGACTTGCGTGGGTGCCGCGTCTTCCCACCGTGTTTCCACCGTCCTCCTTCCTTCCATCGACGCCCATGCCGCACCGCGAACTCCCGACCTCCGTTACGCCGTCCGCCCCGCTGTCCACCCGAACTTCCCGCCGACGCCTGCTGGCCGGCGGCGCCGCCGCCCTCGCGCTGCCCGGTCTGGCCGGATGCGCCGCGCCGCGCCACGGCCGCCCCGTGGCGGAGCCACCGCGGGTGGGCGCGCTCTTCGCCGGCGACGTGCGCGACCGGGGCTTCATGGAAGCCGGCTGGCGCGGGCTGGAGCGTGCGCGCCTCGAACTCGGCGCCCGGACCCGCTTCATCGACGGCGTGGTGCCGCAGCGCGAACTCCTGGTGCAGGCGCTGGAGGCGCTCGCCGCGGACCGGCCGGCGCTGGTGATCGCTCACGGCGGGCAGAACAACGAGGCCTGCGCCGAGGTCGCGCGCCGGCACCCGGGCGTGCGCTTCGCGGTGACGCAGGGCGCGGTGCATGGCGACAACCTGGCCAGCTACGACGTGCTGCAGGAGGAATCGGCCTACCTCGCCGGCGTGCTCGCCGCGCTCACCACCCGGACCGGCGTGGTCGGCCACATGTCGGGCATCCGGGTGGTGCCCGGGCTCAAGGGGCGCGCCGCCTACGCCGCCGGGGTGCGCGACACCGATGCGCGGGTCCGGCTGCTGACCAACTTCTCCGGCAGCCAGGACGACAACGCCCTGTCCCACCGCATCGCGACCGCGCAGTTCGCGCAAGGGGCGGACGTGGTCTTCACCATGCTCAACGCCGGCCGCGACGGCGTGACCCGCGCCTGCCGCGAACGCGGCCGGCGCCAGATCGGCAACGTGGCGGACTGGACGGTGCGGGACCCGGCGGTGTTCGTCGGCTCGGCGATCGCCGACGTGAGCATCGGTGTCTTCGACGCGGTGCGCGACCTGCAGGCCGGGCGCTTCCCGGCCGGCGCGGTGCGCAAGGTCGGGCTGGCGCAGCGCGAGGCGGTGCGGCTGGCCGTGGCGCCGGACGTGCCCGAAGCGGTCCGCGCCCGCATCGAGCGCGCCGCGGCGGACATCGCCGAAGGCCGGATCGCGGTGCCGACCCGCTACGACGGCCCGGAATTCCCCACGCCCGCCTGAACCGGCCGCACGGGCCGCCGCTCAGGCCGCGTGCAGCGCCCGGGCCAGGCGCGCGGTGCCCTCGGCGATCTTCGCGACGTCGGCGGTGGCGAAGCTCAGCCGCAGGGTGGCCGGGTCGGGATCGGCCGCGAAGAACGGCGCGCCCGGCACGAAGGCCACCTGCTCGGCGATGGCGCGGCGGTTGAAGGCGCCGGCGTCGGAGGGCGCGCCGCCGGCACCGGTCAGCCGCGCCCAGAAGAAGAGCCCGCCCTGCGGCTGGGTGAAGGCGATGGCCTCGCCGAGCGCGCTGCGCAGGCCCTCGCCCATCGCGCGGGCCCGCTCGCCGTAGACCCGCCGCACGAAGTCGAGCGTGGCCGGCATGCGCCCGGCCTGGAGGTACTCGGCCGCGGTCGCCTGGGCGAAGGTGCTGGTGTTGGCGTCGCTGAACTGCTTGCACATCGCGGCGCGCGCCAGCAGCTGCGGCGGCGCGACCATCCAGCCCAGCCGCAGCCCCGGCGACAGCACCTTGCTCAGGGAGCCCAGGTGCACCAGCCAGTCCCGGCTGCCGGGCACCCGGTCGGACAGGGCCAGCAGCGAGGGCGGCGGCGCCTCGCCGAAATAGAGGTCGCCGTAGGGGTCGTCCTCGACGATCACCGTCCGGTACTTCACCGCGAGTTCCAGCACCTTGAGCCGGCGCTCCAGCGTCAGCAGCGCGCCGCTCGGGTTGCCGAAGGTCGGGATCAGGTAGACCAGCTTCGGCCGGTGCGCGTCCAGCAGCGCCTCCAGCCGGTCGACGTCCACGCCGTGCGCGTCGACGGGCGCGGTCACCAGGTCGGCCCCGTAGAGGCGGAAGCACTGGATGGTGGCGAGGAAGGTAGGCGCCTCGACGCAGACCTTGTCGCCGGGCGAGATCAGGGTCTTGCCGATCAGGTCCAGGCCCTGCTGGCTGCCGGTGGTGACGATCAGCTCGGCCGGCGCGACCGCCGCGCCCTTGGACTGCATGAATTGCGCGAGCTGCTCGCGCAGCGCCGGGAAGCCCTCGGTGGCGCCGTACTGCAGCGCCGGGCCGGGGTCCTGCGCCAGCGCGCGGGCCGAGGCCTCGCGGATGCCTTCCACGTCGAACATCGCGCTGTCCGGGAAGCCGCCGGCGAAGCTGATGATGCCGGGCGTGCCCAGCAGTTTGAAGAGGTCGCGGATGGCGGAGGTTTCGATGGCGTCGAGGCGGCTGGCGAATTGCATGGCGGCGGAGGGGACAGGGGTGCGCGGGGCACCGGACGGAGGAGGCGCCTATTCTGTCAGGAGGCGCCGCGCCGCTCGCCCGTCCCCTCGCCCGCCGGGCCCGCGTCGCCGGGCGCGCCCCGGTAGCCCGCGCCGCCCGGCTCCGCCCCGGTCGACTCGCCGATGCCGTAGCGGCGCATCTTCTCCCAGAGCGTCTTGCGGCTGATGCCCAGCTGGCTGGCGGCCTCCTGGCGGCGCCAGTCGTGCGCGTCGAGCGCCTCGACGATGCGCTGGCGCTCCTCCGTGCCCATGCGCGCCCGCCGCCCGGCCACCGGCACCATCGGGCCCGGCGTCCGGACCGCGGGCGCGGCCCCCGGGGCGGGGCCGGACATGGACTCGGACAGCGCCAGCACGTTCTCGATCATCGTCTGCTGCCACTCGCCCATCTGGCGGGTGATCACCCCGATGCGCTCCGCCAGGTTGCGCAGCTGGCGGATGTTGCCGGGGAACTGCATCAGCGCCACCCGGTCGAGCAGCCAGGCCGGCGGATCGAGCGGCACCCGGGCCTGCGGCGGCTGCTGCAGCACCCGGACCAGCACCGACCGGAAGATGGCCAGCCGCTCCTCGACGCCGCGCTCCTGCAGGCTCGGCACGTGCAGCTCGATCACCGCGATCCGGTAATAGAGGTCCGCCCGGAAGCTGCCCAGGCGGACCATGTCCACCAGATTGCGGTTGGTGGCGGCCACCAGGCGGAAATCGGTGCGCTGCGGGGTCTCGGATCCGACCCGGGTGATGACTCCGTCCTCCAGCACCCGCAGCAGCCGCACCTGCTGGTAGAGCGGCAGCTCGCCGACCTCGTCGAGGAAGAGCGTGCCTTCCTGCGCCCGCTCGAAGAAGCCCTTGTGCGCCTGCACCGCGCCGGTGAAGGCACCGCGGCTGTGGCCGAAGAAGAGCGACTCGAACAGGCCGTCGGGCACCGCGCCGCAGTTGACCGGCACGAAGGGCCCGCGTCCGTAGCGCGAATGGCCCTGGTGGATCAGCGCCGCCAGGTGCTCCTTGCCCACGCCCGTCTCGCCCTGGATCAGCACCGGATGGTCGCAATCCGCGAAGGCCTCCACCTGCCGCAGCAGGTTGCGCATGAGGAGCGATTGGTAGACCAACTCGCTTTTTCCGAAGGGACGACTCATAGGTAGCGATCCACTGGATGCCCTTTCCGCTCCATTGCGGTCGAGCGACAGGTTCCATGGTTACGTTACTTGCTCGTATGTGAAGATAGAAACGTGGTTATTTGGTAACAAAGGATAACCATCTCGCGAGAAATCCAGGAGTTTGGAATTTTTCCAGTCTTTTGGATTCTTTTGATAGGTTTTGGCGTCTTGGCAATCCCGGATATCTGGTGGTACGTCATTTGCAAAGTGATGGATTCCTAAACCATTGGTTACATCATGGCCCACTTCCACCGCGATACCGCAGGCATATCCGCACGGTGCCTCTTCCCCCTCACGCTGGTCGCCGTGCTGGCGATGGCGGGCTGCTCCTCCCGGGGCAGCGTCGCCATGGACAGCGGCGGAGCCATGTCGGCCAGCTACATGCGCGCGCCGCAGACGATGGCGCCGGGCAGCGCCGACGATCCGCAGGCCTCCGCGCTCTCCGCCAACGCCGGCGTCGGCGCCGGGGCCTCCGTGTCCGCCGGCTCCGGCGCAGCGCCGGGCGGCGGCGACGGCGGCACCGGGCCGACTGCCGGCCTGCCGCCCGTCGGCGGCGGCACCGGCGGCCTCGATCCGAACAACCCGCCGGTCGCCGTCGACGAGACGACCCCGCGCACCCGCGCGCTCGCCGTCATCAACGACGTCACCGGCAGGACGAGCACGGTGGTGACCGCGGCGGGCGGCCTCGTCGGCGCGCTCGGCGCGGATGCCGCCCGGCTCGACCTGGGCGGCCTCGCCAGCAGCGCCGCCGCAGGCAGCGTGCTGCAGAACGCCGGCGCGGCCGTCTCCACCGCCGGCGGCGCGCTCGCCGACGGCCTGGGCAAGCTCGGCACCACGTCCGATCCGGTCGGCACCACCCTCGCCGGCCTGGATCCCACGGTGCAGAAGCTCGGCGACGCGGTGTCCGCCGCCGGCGCCACCGTCGCGTCGGTCGGCCAGGGATCCACGCTGGTCGGCGGCGCGACCGACGTCCTCGGCCAGGCGGCGGACGGCGGCGGCCTGCTGGTGCGCGCGCTGGGCAGCGGCGTCGGCGGTGTGGTCGGCAGCGACGGCGTGCGCCAGCTCACCACCGGCCTCGGCAACGCGGCCACGCCCCTGGCCGCGTCGCTGGTGGGCACCACCCAGGCGATCGGCGGCGCGACCGGCGCGGGCGCGCCGGTCGGCGGCCTGCTGACGCAGGCAGGCGCGGCCGTCCAGCAGGTCGGCGCGCAGATCGGCACCGGCCCGGCGGCGGGCGCCACCGGCATCCAGGCGGGCAACCTGGTGGGTGCGGTCGGCGGCCTGGTGGGCGGCACCGCCGGCCTGCTCGCCGCTCCCGGCGCGACGGCGCCGGGGGGCGCGGCCGGCGGCAACCTGCTGACCCAGGTCGGCGGCGCGGTGCAGCAGCTCGGCGGCCAGGCCGCGGCGGCAGCGCCGGCGCTCGCGCCGGTCGGCAACGTGGTGAATGCGGTCGGCGGCACGGTCGCCGCGCTGGGCGGCGGCACCGCGACCGGCGGCGCGCCGACCGCCACGATCGGCGGCCTGGTCGCGGGCGCGGGGGTCTCGACGCCCGTGGCCTCGGCCGGCGTGGCGACCGGCGCCGTGGCCGGAACCACGTCGGGCGGCAGCACCGGTGTCGTCGCCGGGGTCGTCGGGACGGTGGGCGGCGTGCTCGGCGGCCTGGGCGGTCGGCGGTGAACCGCAACGCCGTAGCTTCGTTCCGCCGGACGGCGCGCGCCGCCGCCCGGGCGCGGCCCCGCGGGCCGCGGGCCGGGACGGCGCGCCGGCTCGCGCCGACGGCGTTCGCCGCCGCGCTGTGGCTGGCGTCGCCGGCGACGGCGCAGGCCCAGCAGGCCGCGCCGGTCCAGGGCGGCAACCCGCTGGCCACGCTGCCCGGCGCGCCCGGGCAGCAGCCCCCCGCGGTCGAACCCGACCTGCGCCTGCGGGTCACGCCCGCGCCGCCCGCGGCCGACGACCTGCTCGCCCGCGAGGTGGTGCCGCGGCGCTTCGACATCGCCGGCGTGCGCTCGGTGCCCTTCGAGGACGTGGCGAAGATCTTCGTCCCGCTGTCGGGCCAGTCAGTGACGGTGGCCCGCATCGTCGAGGTGGGCCGGGCGGTCACCGCGCTCTACCAGCAGCGCGGCTTCGCGCTGTCCTTCGCCTTCGTGCCTCCGCAGGACTTCCGAGACGGAGCGGTCCGGGTGGTGGTGGTCGAGGGCCACATCCGCGCGGTGGCCATCGAAGGCGACGCCGGTCCCGCCGAGCCGCGGCTGCGCGCCCTGGCCGCGGAGATCGTGCGCGACAAGCCGCTGCGCACCGCCACCTTCGACCGCTACACCCAGCTGATGTCGCGCCTGCCCGGCGTGACGGTCGGCGCGCAGGCGGCGCAGCCCACCACCACCGACGGCGGCACCGAGCTGAAGCTCACGGTGCGGCGCCAGCCCTACAACGTCTCGCTCGGCGCCGACCTGCGCCAGCCGACGCCGCGCGGCGTGCTCTCGGGCCAGTGGAACGATCCGATCCCCTTCCTGCCCGGCGGCCAGCTCAGCGCGTCCGCCCTGCTGGGCGACTTCCAGAAAGAGCGTTTCGGCAACCTGGCCTACTCCCAGCTGGTCGGCGACGAGGGCCTGACACTGCGCGCCGCCGTCTCGCATTACCGGGGCCGGCCCGACGTGGGGGCGACGAGCCCGCTGCTGCGCCGGGAGGTGACCAACCGCCGGCTCGACCTGGGCGCCTCCTATCCGTGGCTGCTGGACCGCAACCGGGCGCTGACCTTCAGCGGCGGCTTCTACGCCGCCGACAACGCGGACGAGTACCGCAACCGCCTGACCGGCGCCGCGCTCGCCGAGGACGTGCGCGTCCGCGCCCTGACGGCGCAGGCGGCCTGGGTCGCCACCGGCGCGACGCGCAGCCGCAGCGCCACGGTGAGCGTGTCGCAGGGCATCGACGGGCTGGGCGCCTCGGCCGAGAACCGGATCAACTTCGCCGGCGTCCCGGCGGCCAACCCGGCGCGGCTGGACTTCAGCCGCATCGCCTTCGACGCCGCGCAGCGCGACCGCCACGCCGGCCGCTGGGGCACCGCGCTGTCGGCCGCCGGCCAGTACAGCCCGCACATCGTGCCGGTGACCGAGCGGGTGTCCTTCGGCGGCAGCCGCTTCGGCCGGGGCTACGCGCCGGGCGAGATCGCGGGGGACGCGGGACTGGGCGTGGCCGGCGAGGTCAACCGGGCCGTCCCGCTCGACGGCGGCCGCTGGCTGCAGCAGCTGGAGCCCTACCTGCTGCTGGAAGCGGCCCGGGTGCACAGCCGCCTCGCGCCGGCGCGCGACGCGCGGCTGCGCTCGGTGGCGCTCGGCCTGCGGCTGACCGACAACCGGCACTACGCGCTGGACCTGGCCGCGGCCAAGCCCACCGGCGATCCCTCGCCCAACAACCCGGAACGGCGGATCCGGTTGAGCCTGCTGCTGAGCTACCAGTTCGACGCGCCCTGAGGAGCGCGGGGGCGGCCCGGGCCGGCGCCCGCGGCGACAATGCGCCGCATGGAGCTGATCGACCGCCACCTGCCCGCCTACCACTTCGCCGAGGAGCACGGCCGGCACCTGCGGGCTTCGCCCGCGGAGGCGCTCGGGACGATCGGGCGGCCCGAGGTCATGGACGATCCGGTCGCGCGCGGCCTGATCGCCCTGCGCGAATGGCCCGGCCGCCTGGCCGGGCGGCTCGGCTTCCCGACCCGCCTGCAGGATCGCCCCGCCTTCGGATTCGGCGGCTTCACCTTCCTCGGGCGCGAGGGCGACCGCCAGCTGGCCTACGGCCTGGCCGGCCGCTTCTGGCGCGCCGATTACGGACTGGTGGCGGTGCCCGATGCGGCGGCGTTCGATGCGCTGGACGGCGCGGGCATCGCCAAGCTGGTGATGGACTTCACGGCCGTGCCGGAGGGCGACGGTGTCCGGCTGACAACCCGCACCCGCGTCTGGTGCGGCGACGCGGCGACGCTCCGCAGCTTCCGGCCCTACTGGCTGCTGATCCGGCCGGCGAGCGGCCTGATCCGTCAACGCCTGCTCCGGCGGGTGGGCGACGCCGTGCGGGAAGGCCGGCGCGCGTCCTCCCGGCCCGGCTGATCCCCCGGGCCGCGGCGGGCCCCGGGACGCGGGCCGCGCACCTACACTGCGCGGCATGAGAAAAGCCGACATCGCGCCGTTCTTCGCCACGCTGGCGGCGGCCAATCCCGCACCCACGACCGAGCTCGAATTCACCACGCCCTTCGAACTGCTGGCCGCGGTGCTGCTGTCGGCCCAGGCGACCGACGTGAGCGTGAACAAGGCGACCCGGGTGCTCTACCCGGTGGCCAACACGCCCCAGGCCATCCTGGCCCTGGGCGCGGAGGGGCTCGAAGCCTACCTGCGCAACATCAACTTCCACCGCAGCAAGGCGCGCCACCTGGTGGAGGCCTGCCGGCTGCTGATCGAGCGACACGGCGGCGAGGTGCCGCGCGACCGCGCCGCGCTGGAGGCGCTGCCGGGCGTCGGCCGCAAGACCGCCAACGTGGTGCTGAACACCGCCTTCGGCGAACGGACGCTGGCGGTGGACACGCACATCTTCCGGGTCTCGAACCGCACCGGCCTCGCGCCCGGCAAGACGCCGCTGGAGGTGGAGCTGGCGCTGATGAAGCGGGTGCCGGAGGACTACCTGCAGCACGCGCACCACTGGCTGCTGCTGCACGGGCGCTACGTCTGCGTGGCGCGCACGCCTAAGTGCTGGCAGTGCAGCGTCGCGCCCTGGTGCGACTACCGGCCGAAGACGCCGGCGCCGGCGCAGAAGGCCGCCCGGGCCCCGCGCGCCGCGGCCGGTTGAGGCGCACAGCCGCGGGTCGTCGCCGCGTGCTATCGATCGAGTAGCAGGGTGCGTAGGCAGGACGCGGGCCACTGCCGTGAAACATCGCCTGTTTCGGCGTGTTCCGGCCGGGATCGACCCGGACCGGAGGCGCTTCCGGGGCCGGGGGGCCGCCCCGTCCTCCCTCGCGCCCTCGCGCCCTCGCGCCCCCGCCGCCCGCCGGCTCAGGACCCGTCGGAGGCCTGCACCCCGGACTCGCGGATCACCTTGCCCCACTTCACCACCTCGGCCTCCAGGTGGGTGCGCAGCGCGGCCGGGCTGACTTTCTCCATCGGCACCACCTCGGAACTCAGGTCGGCCAGGCGCTGGCGCACCGTCGGATCCTGCAGGCCGGCGCGCAGCGCGGCGACCAGCTTGTCCACCACCGGCTGCGGCGTGCCCTTGGGGGCGTAGACGCCGTGCCAGACCTTGACCTCGAAGCCCTTGAGCCCCTGCTCGTCGAGCGTCGGCAGGTCGGGCATGCTGCCAAGGCGCTGGGCGGTGGTCACGCCGTAGACCTTGGCCCGCTTGTCCTTGATGACCGGCACCGTCTGGGTGGTCTGGTCGCACAGCAGGTCCACCTGCCCGCCCATCAGGTCGGCCATCGCCGGGCCGGCGCCGCGGTAGGGCACCTGGGTGGGCTTGATGCCGACCTGGTGCGCGAACAGCATGCCGCAGAGCTGCGACACCGCGCCCAGGCCGGCGTGGGCCAGGGTCACCTTGTCGCCGTTGGCCTTCACGTAGTTCAGCAGCTCGGGGAAGTTGTTGGCCGGGAAGTCCTTGCGGGCCAGCAGCGTCATCGGCACGTCGAGCACCTGGCCGACGTACTCGAAGTCCTTGAGCGGGTCGTACGACAGCTTCTTGTAGAGCGCCGGCGCGGTCGCCATGCCCATGTGGTGGATCAGGATGGTGTAGCCGTTGGGCGCCGCCTTGGCGACCCGGGCCGCGGCGATGGTGCCACCGGCGCCGACGGTGTTCTCGACGACCACCGTCTGGCCGAGCGACCTGCCCATCGGCACCGCCAGCATCCGCGCCACCACGTCGGTCGGCCCGCCGGCGGAGTACGGCACGACCAGCGTGACCGCCCGGTCGGGCCAGCCGTCCTGGGCGGCGGCGGGCCGCCAGGCGCCGAGCGCCAGCAGGGCCGCGGCGGCCACCGCGCCCAGGGCGGCGGCGCGGCGGTTCGGGGATTTCGGTCGTGCGTCCATGTTGTCTTCCTTGCGATGAACTCGTTGCTGATGCCAAGGCGCTGCCCGGGCTGCATCGGCCCGGGCATGCGCCGCCTGCCAGCGCAGCCTGCCACCGGGGCGGGCTGCGCGGAACTCCGACTAACCCGCGGATGCCGACGGCCGCGGCGTCCCCGCCGCGCCGGCCGCCCGCTCCAGGATGCGCTCGGCCTGGAGCAGCACCGGCGCGTCGACCATGCGACCGTCGAGCCGCACCGCGCCGCCGCCGCCCGCGCGCATCGCGGCGACCACCCGCCCGGCCCACGCGACCGCCTCGGCCGACGGGGCGAAGGCGGCCTCCACCGGCGCCACCTGCCGCGGGTGGATGCACAGCTTGCCGCCGAAGCCGCCGCGCAGCGCGCGCGCCGCGTCCGCGGCCAAGCGGCCGGCGTCGTCGAGCGCGGTGGTCACGCCGTCGACCGGCGGCGCGATGCCCGCCCGGCGCGAGGCGGCGACCAGCGCGAGCCGCACCGGAACCAGCTCGGCTTCGTCGGGCCCGCAGGCGAGGCCCAGGTCCTGCTGGAAATCGAGGTGGCCGAAAGCCAGCCGGCAGACGCCGGGCGCGGCCGCGAGCGCCGCCGCCGCGTCCCAGCCGGCGCGCGATTCGACCAGGGGCACCAGCGCGAATCCCGGTCCGGCGGCGCGCGCCAGCCGGGCGAGCGCCGCCGGGTCCTCGGCCTTGGCGAGCACCGCGCCGGCCAGCCCGGCGGCCGCCCAGCGCGCCAGCGCCGCCGCGTCGGCATCGTGCCAGGGAGTGCCGGCGGCGTTGACGCGCACCAGCAGCCGGGCACGGTCGGCGGCGCCGAGCCCGCCGACCACCGCGTCCAGGCCGGCGCGGGCCGCGTCCTTGGCCTCCGGCGCCACCGCGTCCTCCAGGTCCGCCACCACCGCCCCGGCGCCGGCGGCCAGCGCCTTGGCGATGCGCTCGGGCCGGTCGGCCGGCACGAAGAGGAAGCTGCGGGCCCGGACGACGGCGGACCATGCGGCGCCGCGGTCCGCCGGCGGGCCGGATTCCCCGCCGGGCGCCGCCGCGGCCCGCGCCGTTCCCCCGGCCGGCCCGGACGCGGGGGAGGCGCACGCGTCCGGCGCCGCGGCGCCCGGCATCACCGCCCCGGCCGCCGGATCGTCCTGCCCGCCGGCCGGCGCGGGCGGGTCGTCGAGCAGCGGCCCGACCACCGGCGCGTCCGCCAGCGCCCAGACGCGTTCCAGCGCCCGCCGCGCCGCCGCGGCGGGCGTGCCGCCGTAGGCCGCCAGCCGCAAGGCCTTCTCGGTCACCTCGCCGCGGTCCAGGGTGTTGCCCGGGTCGCCCTTGGGCTCGTCCACCCGGCCTTCCAGCGTCCGGCCGTCGGCGGTGCGCACCGTGACCTTGCCGATCCAGCGCCGCGGATAGGCCGCGTCGACCTCCTCGTCGCGTTCCATCGCCACCCGGGCGGCCAGGGCCGCGGTCTCGGGGTCGGCGTAGTGGGCGTCGAAGTCGGCCAGGCCCGCGCGGCCGAAGCGCGCGGCGAGCGCCAGCACCGTGCCCATCGAGAACTTGGACTGGTGCACCGTCGCCGGCCGCTCCACCGGCCCGAGCACGTCGATGGCGCCCTGGTGCACCCGGGCCACCACCCGGTCGATGTCCTGCGGGCGCAGCCGGTGCGCCTGCGCCACCTGCAGCAGCGCGTCGGCCGCGGGATGGGTGTGGCGGCAGGAGGCGTGGAACTTGAACGAGGTTTCGGCGACGGTCCAGCGCGCGCCGAGCCCGTCGTCGAGCCGCGACGCGTCGGCGTCCCGCGACATGCCGGCGGCCATGCCCTGGGGCCCCTCCAGGATCTCGGCCGCGCCGGTGAAGCCGTCCCGGGCCAGCATCGCCGCCATCAGCCCGGCCGACGCGGCGTGGGCGGTGTGCAGCTGCTTGGAATCGGCGGCGGTGCGCAGGAACTCCCACAGGCCGGCCGACTGGGTGCCGGCGGAACCGAAGGCGTGCCGCATCCGCGCCGCGTCCAGCGCCAGCAGGCGCCCGGCCGCGGCCGCCGCGGCCAGGGTGCCGGCGGTGCCGGTGGTGTGGAAGACCTTGTAGTGCGAGCGGCCCAGGAACTCGCCCACCCGGATCCCGACCTCGTAGCCGGCGACCGCCGCGGCCAGCAGTTGCGCGCCGCTCGCGCCGACCGCCTGGGCCACCGCGAGGGCCGCGGGGAAGACGACGGTGGCCGGATGGAAGACCGAGCCGTTGTGCACGTCGTCCTGCTCCGCCACGTGGGAGGCGGCGGCGTTCACCATGGCCGCGAAATAGGGGCTGCTGCGCCCGCCGCCCGCGAGCAGCTCGCTCGGCCCGTCGGCCGGGCCCATCGCCCGCACGAAGGCGGCGATGGCGCGCACCGGCCGGGCGCCCTGCCCGGCCAGCGCGGAGCCGAGCCAGTCGGCCAGCAGGTCCTCGGCGCGGCGCAGCACCGGCGCCGGGATGTCCTCGACGCGCAGGCCGGCGGCGAAGGCGGCGAGCCGGGACGTGGCCGACGCGGGCAGGGCGTCGGCGCCGGCCGGCGGGGATGCGGGGGGGGATGCGCTGGTCGCGGTCTCTGCCATGGCCTGCCCTTCGTGGGTGGATGCGTGGGTGCGGGGATTCAGATCGCGCCGGCGGCGCGCAGCGCGGCGATGTCCGCATCGCTGCGGCCGAGCCCGCGCAGGATGGCCTCGGTGTGGGCGCCGACCGCCGGGATCGGGTCCATCCGGTAGTCGAAGCCGCTCTGGCGCCCCGGCGGCAGCAGGGCCGGGATGTCGCCGGCGGGCGAGCCGACCCGCCGCCAGCGGTCGCGGGCCTGCAGCTGCGGATGGCCCCAGAGGCCCGCCATGTCGTTCATCCGGGCGTTGGCGATGCGGGCGGCGTCCAGCCGCGCCTCCACCTCGGCGGCGGTCAGCGCGGCGAAGGCTTCCAGGATCAGCGCGCGGAGTTCTTCGCGGTGGGCGCTGCGGCGGGCGTTGCTGTCGAAGCGCGGGTCGGTCGCCAGCGCCGGCCGGCGCAGCACGCCGTCGCAGAAGGCCTGCCATTCCCGCTCGTTCTGCAGGCCCAGGATCACCGTGCCGCCGTCGCCGGCCGGGAACGGGCCGTAGGGGTAGATGGTGGAGTGCGAGGCACCGGCGCGCGGCGGCGGCGGCGCGCCCTCGTAGGCGTAGTACATCGGGTAGCCCATCCATTCGGCGAGCGATTCGAGCATCGACACGTCCACGTGCGAGCCGCGGCCGGTGCGGCCGCGCTGCAGCAGCGCGGCCAGGATCCCGGTGTAGGCGTACATGCCCGCGGCGATGTCGGCGATCGAGGTGCCCGATTTGGCCGGCGCCTCCGGACCGCCGGTCACCGACAGGAAGCCCGCCTCGGCCTGGATCAGCAGGTCGTAGGCCTTCTTGTCGCGGTAGGGGCCGTCCTCGCCGTAGCCCGAGATGTCGCACACGACCAGCCGCGGATGCTGCGCCTGCAGCGCCGCGGCGCCCAGGCCCATCCGGGCGGCCGCGCCGGGGGCGAGGTTCTGCACCAGGACGTCGGCGCCGGCGACCAGCTCGCGCAGCACCGCGAGCGCGGCCGGCTGCTTGAGGTCGAGCGTCAGGCTCTCCTTGGAGCGGTTGACCCAGACGAAGTGCGAGGCCTCGCCGCCGACCCGCTGGTCGTAGGCCCGGGCGAAGTCGCCGGCGCCGGGCCGTTCGACCTTGATGACCCGGGCGCCGAGGTCGGCCAGCTGGCGGGTGCAGAAGGGCGCGGCGATCGCATGCTCGAGGGAGACGACGGTGATGCCGTCGAGGGGGCGTGTCATGGGCGGGGCTTCCTTGCGTGTCTGCCGGGGCGTCAGGCCGGCCGCGGCCCGGCGAGCGTCGCGGTGGCCTGCATGGCCAGGGCGCCCGAGGCCGCGTCGCCGGCCCAGAGGTCGAAGCCGTCGGGCGCGTCCGGCCGCGGGCGGCCCGCCACCCGCATCGGCGCGCCGTCGAAGGACGGCCGCACCGCCCGGAAATCGAAGCGCGCCAGCGCCCGGTCCGGCCGCGCGCGGCGCAGCAGGTCCGCCAGCAGCGTGGCGATCAGCGGGCCGTGGACGATCAGGCCGGGATAGCCCTCGACCTCGGTGACGTAGCGCCGGTCGTAGTGGATGCGGTGGCCGTTGAAGGTCAGCGCCGAATAGCGGAAGAGCAGCGCGTCGTCGGGCAGCAGCTCCCGGGAGAAGCCGTCCGCGCCGGCCGCGGGCATCGGGACGGGCGCCGGAGCCGGCGCGCCGGCGGCCGGTTCGCCGCGGTAGACGATGTCGTGCTCCTCGGTCAGCGAGAGGCCGCGCGCGTTGCGCACCTCGTGGCGAACCAGCACGAAGACCAGCTCGCCGCTGCGCCCGGCCTTGTGCTCGACCGAGACGATGCGCGACCGGCGCTCGGCCGCGTCGCCCACCCGCAGCGGGTTGCCCTCCTCCCAGCGCAGCCGCCCGCCGGCCCACATCCGGCGCGGCAGCGGCACCGGCGGCAGGAAGCCGCCGCGCAGCGCATGGCCGTCCGGGCCGAGCTGGGACTGGCGGTGCTGCGGCAGGAAGTACAGCCAGTGGCCGAGCGCCGGCACCGGCGCGCCGGCCGCGGCCGGCGGATCGTCGCGGTCCAGGGTGGCAGAGAGGCCGCGCAGCGGCGCGGCGGTTATTTCGTCGGCGACGGTCTCGGTGCGGCCTTCCCAGGTCTTGAGGAGGGCGATCGCCGAGGGGTCGAGCGGCGGGGCGGCGGAGGATTCCTGCATGGCGGGCGGCGGCGGGGGCGTGCGTGGGTGGGTGGGCGACGGGTCGCGGGGTGGGAACGTGCCGGACGGGGCCGGTCAGTCCAGCGAGGCGCCGGAAGCCTTGACGATGCCGGCCCATTTCTGCAGGTCGCGCCGCAGCAGGTCGGCGAACTGCTCGGGGCCGGTCGGCGGGGCGATCTCCACGCCCTGCTTCTCGAGCGCGGCGCGCAGGTCCGGCGCGGCGAGCGCCTGGGCCATCGCCGGGCGCAGCCGGGCCGGCACCTCGGGCGGCACGCCGGCCGGCGCGTAGAGGCCGATCCAGAGCGTGCCGTCGTAGCCGGGCACCGTCTCCGCGATGGCGGGCACCTCGGGCAGGGCGGGCGAGCGCTTCGCGCCGCTCACCGCCAGCGGCCGCAGCCGGCCGGACTGGATGTGCGGCAGCGCCGACGGCAGGCTGGCGAAGACCAGCGGCAGCTGGTTGCCCAGCACGTCGTTGATCGCGGGCGCCACGCCCTTGTAGGGCACGTGCTGCAGTTCGATGCCCGCCATGTGGTTGAGCATCTCGCCGAGCAGGTGGTTGAGCGTCCCGTTGCCGGCGGAGGCGTAGCGATACGTCTGCGGCGGCGCCGCGCGGACCAGCGCCAGCAGCTCGGCCATGGACTTCGCGGGGAAGGACGGGTGGGCCAGCAGCACGTTGGGCACTGCGCCGACCAGCCCGACCGGCACGAAGTCCTTCACCGGGTCGAAGCCCGGGTTGCGGTAGAGCGCCGGGTTGATCGCCTGGCTGCTGCTGATGGTCAGCAGCAGCGTGTGGCCGTCCTTGGGCGCGCGGGCCACCGACTGGGTGCCGATGTTGCCGCCGGCGCCCGGGCGGTTCTCCACCACCGCGCTGCCGCCCAGCACCTCGCCGAGCTTCTGGCCGACCAGCCGGCCGACGATGTCGTTGGTGCCGCCGGCGGCCTGCGGCACCACCAGCACCAGCGGCCGGGACGGATAGGCGGGCGGCTGGGCCATCGCCCGCCGGAGCAGACTCGCCCCCAGGGCCAGGCCGAGCGCCGGCAGGGCCGCCAGGGCGCGGCGGCGCGCGGCGCAGGGCGCCGGCTGGCCCGGCGACGGTGCGGATGCGTTTCGCATGGGTGTCTCCCGTGTTCTTTCTTTCCGAATGCCCGAATGGTCCGGGCATCCTCCTCCGAGAGCAAGCCGCGAATTTGCAAGTCAGGCTTCCAGGATTTGGAAGGCTCTGCCTGACGGGCTACCATGGCGCCATGGATTTCGACCTGACCGACCTGCGGCTCTTCGTGCGCGCCGCCGAGGAAGGCAACCTCACCCGCGCCGCCGCCGCGCAGCACCTGTCGCTGCCGGCGGCCAGCGCGCGCATCAAGGCCCTGGAGGCCCGCGCCGGGCTGCCGCTGTTCGAGCGCCAGGCCCGCGGCATGCGCGCCACGCCGGCCGGCGACGCCTTCCTGCACCATGCCCGCCAGGTGCTGCGCCAGGCCCAGCGGCTGCGCGAGGACCTGCGCGAGTACGGCGCCGGGCTGCACGGCCACCTGCGGGTGCAGGCCAACACCACCGCGGTCAGCGACATCCTGCCGGAGCTGCTGCCGCCCTTCCTCGCGGCCCATCCGAAGGTCAACGTGGACCTGCAGGAGCGGCCCAACGCGCTGATCCCCCAGGGCGTGCGGGACGGCCAGGCGGACATCGGGATCGTCGCCGGCGAGGTGGACGCCCAGGGGCTGGAGGCGATCCATTTCAGCACCGACCGGCTGGTGCTGGTCACCGCCCGCCGGCACCGGCTGGCCGGGCGCCGGAGCGTGGCGTTCGCCGAGACGCTGGACGAGGACGCGGTGGGCATGGTGCCGGGCAGCACGCTGCAGGCCTTCCTCGCGCGCATCGTCGAGGCGCTGGGCGGGACCCAGCGCCTGCGCATCCAGCTCGGTAGCTTCGACGCGATGTGCCGGATGATCGGCAGCGGGGTGGGCGTGGGCGTGGTGCCGGAGTCGGCTGCGCTGCGCAACCGCGACGCGATGGGGTTGGCGCTGGTCGAGCTGACCGACGCCTGGTGCGTGCGCGAGCGCTACCTGCTGGTGCGCGACCGCGCGGCGCTGCCGTCCTACGCGCAGGCCCTGGTCGACGTGGTCTGCGGGAGCCGGCAGGACCCGCCGTCGCCCAGGTGACTCCGGCGGGGCGCGGCTGCGGGCAATCCCGGAGCCCGCCGGATTCATAGCAGGTTCACACTGCCTGCGCCCGATCCGGGCAGACCCTGCGCTCTGGAGCACCCCGAATGACCGTCGCCTCCCTCCCCCTCCGCGCCGCCCGCGCCGCCACCGCGGCCGCGTCCGCCCTGCTGCTCGCCGGCTGCGGCGGCGGCAACTCCAACTTCGTGCCCGAGGAAACCCGGCTGCAGGACGGCCGCAATGCCTTCGCCACCAATCCGCAGGCGCTGCCCTTCGCCGCGCTGGAAGGCACCGCGGCGCAGACCGACCGCTGGTCCGGCACCCTGGGCGTGGCCGGCTACCGCATCGAGGTGCCGCGCAACTGGAACGGCATGCTGGTGATGTACGCCCACGGCTACGCCGGCGAGGGCAACCTGCTCACCGTCAGCAACCCGGCCATCCGCCGCCACCTGATCGAGAACGGCTACGCCTGGGCCGCGTCGAGCTACAGCAAGAACTTCTACGACGTGCGCGCCGGGGTCGAGGACACCAACGCGCTGGCCAACGCCTTCGTGCAGATCGCCGCGAGCAACGGCCGGGCGCTCGCCGCGCCGACCCGCACCTACATCACCGGGGTGTCGATGGGCGGCCACGTCACCGCCGCCGCGATCGAGGACGAGACGCTGGCCACCGCGCGCAACGCCCGCCGCTACGACGGCGCGGTGCCGATGTGCGGCGTGCTCGGCGACCTGGCGCTCTACGACTACTTCGGGGCCTACCAGCTGGCGGCGCAGAAGCTCGCCGGCTTCCCGGCCGCCCGCTTCCCGACCACCGACTGGGCGACCGTCGGACCGCTGGTGCGCAACGCCCTCTTCGGCAGCCAGACCAGCTTCGCCAACCCGACGGCCCAGGGCCGCAAGCTCAAGGACGTGGTGATGAACCTCACCGGCGGGCCGCGGCCGATCTTCGACCAGGGCTTCGCGAACAACAGCCTGCAGAACACCGTCTGGGGCACCTTCGGCCGCGACGGCACCATCAACGGCATCCTCAACCGCAACGCGGTGGACACCACCCGCACCGTCTACCGCTACGACGCCGCCGCGGCGGAGCTGACCGACTTCAACGCCACCATCGTCCGCTCGGTGCCCGCGGCCGACGCCAACCGCCAGCGCAGCGACGGCCTGCGGTGGTTCCCCAAGGTCAACGGCGAGTTCCGCGTGCCGGTCGTGACCATCCACACCCTGGGCGACATGTACGTGCCCTTCCACATGGAGCAGGTCTACCGCGCGCGGGCGGAAACCGCCGGCACGGCCGGCATGCTGGTGCAGCGCGCCATCCGCGCGCCCAGCCACTGCGACTTCACCATCGCCGAGCAGGCCGAGGCCTTCAAGGCGATGACCGACTGGGTGGAGAAAGGCGTCAAGCCGCAGGGCGACGACGTCGCGACGCCCGCGGTGCTGGCCGCGTCCGACTACGGCTGCGCCTACACCCGCGACGCCGGCGGCCCGGACGACAGCGCGACCGTGCTGGCCACCCGGCGCCTCATGCCGTCCTGCCCGGCGCGCTGAAGAAGGGGCCGCGGAAGCGCAACGGCCGCTCCCTCGCGGGAGCGGCCGTTGCGTCCTCGGGTCGCCGCGGACCCCGCGCCGCCGGGGCCCGGGACCGCCGCGGGATCAGTCGCGCTGCGCCAGCGCCCGGTTCACCCGCAGCGCGGCCAGCGTGCAGACCGCGCCCGACAGCAGGTAGAGGCTCACGTAGCCCAGGCCGAAATGCGCCGACAGGCCGAGCGCCACCAGCGGGGCGAAGGCCGCGCCGACCAGCCAGGCGAAATCGGAGGTCAGGGCCGCGCCGGTGTAGCGGAAGCGGGACGAGAAGTTGGCCGTCACCGCGCCGGCCGCCTGGCCGTACGACAGGCCCAGCAGGGCGAAGCCCACCAGGATGAAGATGTTCTGGCCCGACGGGTCGCCGCCCAGCAGCCGGGGCGCGAAGGCGGAGAAGATCGCGATCAGCACCGCCAGTCCGCCCAGGGTGTTGCGGCGGCCGATGCGGTCGGCGATCACGCCGGAAGCGATGGTGCCCAGGATGGCGATGCCGCCGCCGATCACCTGCACGCCCAGCACGTCGGCCACCGGCTGGGTCGAGGTCAGCGTGATCCACGACAGCGGGAACACCGTCACCAGGTGGAACAGCGCGTAGCTGGCCAGGGCCGCGAAGGCGCCGATGAAGATGTTGTAGCCCTGGGTGCGCAGCATCTCGACCACGCCGGTGGGCTCCAGCTCCCGCTCCTCCAGGAGCTTGGTGTACTCCTGGGTCACCACCAGGCGCAGCCGGGCGAAGAGCGCCACCACGTTGATCGCGAAGGCGACGTAGAACGGGTAGCGCCAGCCCCACTCCAGGAAGTCCTTCTGGCTGAGGTTGGAATAGAGGAACAGGAACAACCCGGTGGCGATGATGAAGCCGATCGGCGCGCCGAGCTGGCTCAGCATCGCGTACCAGCCGCGGCGCTCGGGCGGCGCGTTGAGCGCCAGCAGCGAGGGCAGGCCGTCCCAGGAGCCGCCGAAGGCGACGCCCTGGCAGATCCGGAAGAAGACCAGCAGCGCGATCGAGTAGGCGCCCAGCGAGGCGTGCCCCGGCACGAAGGCGATGCCGGCGGTCGAGATGCCCATCAGGAAGAGCGCCATGGTCAGCTTGGTGCTGCGTCCCCAGCGGCGCTGGATGGCCATGAACAGCGCGGTGCCGAACGGGCGCGCCAGGAAGGCGAACGAGAAGATGGTGAAGGCGTAGAGCGTCGCCTGCAGCCGGTCCTCGAAGGGGAAGAACACCGAGGGGAACACCAGCACCGAGGCGATGCCGTACACGAAGAAGTCGAAGTACTCCGATGCCCGGCCGATGATCACGCCGATGGCGATCTCGCCCGGCGCCACCTCGGAGTGGTGGCCGTCGGCGTACATGTTGCGGAGATCGCGCTCGCCGCTGCGCGACGAGGGTTCGGAGAGGTGTTGCGGACTGATACTGCTGGCCATCATGCGTGCTCGTGATGCGGGTGTTGCCCCCAATGATGCCCGAGGGTGGCACCGAAGGGGCCGGAGCGCCATAGGACAAAACGTCCAATCCCCCGTCGGACCGGTTCGGCGTAGATTCGCAGGCTACCGCGGCCACGCTCTTACCTTTTGTCCCGCATGCCTTCCCTCAAAAACCTCCGCGGACTGCTCCTGCTGCCCGCCGCCAGCCTGCTGGCGGGCTGCAATGCGGTCCTGATGCGCCCGTCCGGCGACGTGGCGCTCCAGCAACGCGACCTCATCCTAGTCTCGACCGGGCTGATGCTGCTGATCATCGTGCCGGTGATCATCCTGACCCTGGTGTTCGCCTGGCGCTACAGCAAGTCCCACCCGAAGTCCGAGGAGAGCTACTCGCCGGACTGGGACCACTCCACGATGCTCGAACTGATCATCTGGTCGGCGCCGCTGCTCATCATCATCGCGCTGGGCGCCATCACCTGGATCAGCACCCACACGCTCGACCCCTACCGCCCCCTCGACCGCCTCGAGGCCGGCCGCGCGCTGCCCGAGGGCGTCAAGCCGCTGGAGGTGCAGGTGGTCGCGCTCGACTGGAAGTGGCTCTTCATCTACCCCGAGCAGGGCATCGCCACCGTCAACGACATGGCCGCGCCGGTGGACCGCCCGATCCACTTCAAGATCACCGCCTCCTCGGTCATGAACTCCTTCTTCATCCCCGCGCTGGCCGGCCAGATCTACGCCATGCCGGGCATGGAGACCCAGCTGCACGCGGTCATCAACAAGCCGGGCGAGTTCGAGGGCTTCTCGGCCAACTACAGCGGCGCCGGCTTCTCGGACATGCGCTTCAAGTTCCACGGCCTCGACACGGCGGGATTCGACCGCTGGGTCGCCGCTGCCAAGGCCGGCGGCAACGGCGCGCTGACCCGCGAAGGCTACCTGCAGCTGGAGAAGCCCAGCGAGCGCCATCCGGTGCAGCGCTACGCCGGCGTCGCCGACGGCCTGTACGACGCCATCGTCAACCGCTGCGTCGAAGCCAACCGCATGTGCATGAAGGACATGATGGCGATCGACGCCAACGGCGGCCAGGGCGGCGCCGCGGGCATCCACAACCTGACGACGCTCGATCCGGCCACCCGCAGCCGCCTCGGCCTCGACGGCATGCCGGTCCGCACCTACGTCGGCGCGATGTGCACCCCGGCCGATCCCACCGGCGCCCTGGCGGCCGCGGGCGACCGTCCCTCCTGAGCGCCGCAGCGACCCGCCCGACCGACCCCGTTCCCTGCCTCGCGCCGCCCTCCCCGGCGGCGCAGCCAAAGCCATCACAACCTTGGCATCCGGACCCATGGACCACCTCGACCTCACGAAGCTCATCTTCGGCCGCCTCACGTGGGAGGCGATACCGCTCCACGAACCCATCCTGATCGCGACCTTCATCATGGTCGCGCTCGGCGGTGCTGCGCTCCTCGGAGCGCTGACCTATTTCCGCGTCTGGGGCTACCTGTGGCGCGAGTGGTTCACCAGCATCGACCACAAGAAGATCGGGATCATGTACATGATCCTCGGGCTGGTGATGCTGCTGCGCGGCTTCGCCGACGCGCTGATGATGCGCATGCAGCAGGCCCTCGCCTTCGGCGATTCGATGGGTTTCCTGCCGCCGCACCACTACGACCAGGTCTTCACCGCCCACGGCGTGATCATGATCTTCTTCGTGGCGATGCCGCTGGTCACCGGGCTGATGAACTACGTGGTGCCGCTGCAGATCGGCGCCCGCGACGTGGCCTTCCCCTTCCTCAACAACTTCAGCTTCTGGATGACCGCCAGCGGCGCGGTGCTGGTGATGCTGTCGCTGTTCGTCGGCGAGTTCGCGCGGACCGGCTGGCTGGCCTACCCGCCGCTCTCGGGCATCCTCTACAGCCCCGACGTGGGGGTGGACTACTACATCTGGTCGCTGCAGATCGCGGGGGTCGGGACCCTGCTGTCGGGCGTCAACCTGCTGGCCACCATCGTCAAGATGCGCGCGCCCGGCATGAGCCTGATGAAGATGCCGGTCTTCACCTGGACCTCGCTGTGCACCAACGTGCTGATCATCGCCGCCTTCCCGGTGCTGACCGCCGTGCTCGCCCTGCTCTCGCTCGACCGCTACGCCGGCACCAACTTCTTCACGAACGACCTGGGCGGCAACGCCATGATGTACGTGAACCTGATCTGGATCTGGGGCCACCCCGAGGTCTACATCCTGATCCTGCCGCTGTTCGGCGTCTTCTCGGAAGTCGTGTCCACCTTCAGCCGCAAGCGCCTGTTCGGCTACGCGTCGATGGTCTACGCCACGGTGGTGATCACCATCCTGTCCTACCTGGTGTGGCTGCACCACTTCTTCACCATGGGCTCCGGGGCGAGCGTCAACTCGTTCTTCGGCATCACCACGATGATCATCTCGATCCCGACCGGGGCGAAGATCTTCAACTGGCTGTTCACCATGTACAAGGGCCGGATCACCTTCGAGGTGCCGATGCTCTGGACCATCGGCTTCATGGTCACCTTCGTCATCGGCGGCATGACCGGCGTGCTGCTGGCCGTCCCCCCGGCCGACTTCGTGCTGCACAACAGCCTGTTCCTGATCGCCCACTTCCACAACGTGATCATCGGCGGCGTGCTGTTCGGCATCTTCGCCGCCATCAACTACTGGTTCCCGAAGGCATTCGGCTACAAGCTCGACGCGTTCTGGGGCAAGTGCTCGTTCTGGTTCTGGTTCGTCGGCTTCTGGGTCACCTTCACGCCGCTCTACGTCATGGGCCTGATGGGCGTCACCCGCCGCATGAGCCACTTCGACGATCCGTCGCTCAAGGTCTGGATGTACATCGCCGCCGTCGGCGTCGTCCTGATCGCGCTCGGCATCGCGAGCTTCCTGGTGCAGCTGGTGGTCAGCTTCTTCCGCCGCGAATCGCTGCGCGACTTCAGCGGCGACCCGTGGGGCGGCCGCACCCTGGAATGGTCGACCTCCTCGCCCCCGCCGGCCTACAACTTCGCCTTCACTCCGCAGATCCACGACGGCGACGCCTGGTGGCAGATGAAGCAGCGCGGCTACGAGCGTCCGGCCGAAGGCTTCCTGCCGATCCACATGCCCAAGAACACCTGGGCCGGCATCGTGCTGGCGGGGCTGAGCACCGTGGTGGGCTTCGGGCTGATCTGGCACATGTGGCTGCTGGTGGTGGTGTCGTTCGTGGCGCTGCTGGCCGTGGCGATCCTCCACACCTTCAACTACAAGCGCGACTACTACATCGATGCGGACGAGGTCGTCCGGGTCGAGACCGCACGTACCCAACTGCTGGCCCGCCATGTCTGACACCACCCTCTCCCCGAACCCGAGCGCCGGCGTGAGCGCGCCGGACAACCTGCGCTTCTACGTGCCGGGCGAGCACCACGTGCAGAACAGCACGCTGCTGGGCTTCTGGCTCTACCTGATGAGCGACTGCCTCATCTTCGCGGCGCTGTTCGCCGTCTACGGCGTGCTCGGCCGCAGCTACGCGGCCGGCCCGTCGGGCGCCGACCTGTTCGACCTGCCGCTGGTGGCGCTCAACACCTCCATGCTGCTGCTGTCGTCGATCACCTACGGCTTCGCGATGCTGGAGATGCAGAAGAAGAAGATGAACGCGACCCTGCTCTGGCTGGGCATCACCGGCCTGCTGGGCTGCGCGTTCATCGGGCTCGAGCTGTACGAGTTCGCGCACCTGATCCACGAAGGCGCCGGCCCGCAGCGCAGCGCCTTCCTGTCGTCCTTCTTCGCGCTGGTGGGCACCCACGGCCTGCACGTGAGCTTCGGCATCATCTGGCTGGTGGTGCTGATGTTCCAGCTCAAGCAGCGCGGCTTCATCGCCGAGAACCGCCGGCGCCTGATGTGCCTGTCGATGTTCTGGCACTTCCTGGACGTGGTCTGGATCGGCGTCTTCACCTTCGTCTACCTGATGGGAGTCCTGCCATGAGCGCCCCGCACGCCCCGAACCAAGCCCTGCCCCACGGCCACCACATCGAGCTGGAGGAGCGCCACCCGGTCGACGACCACCACCACGACCACCACGACGAGGACGAGGGCGCGAGCCACAGCACCCTGGGCGGCTACGCCACCGGCTTCATCCTGTCGGTGATCCTGACGGCCATCCCCTTCTGGCTGGTGATGGGCAAGGTGTTCGACAAGTCGAGCACGACCGCGCTGGTCGTCCTGGCCTTCGCGGTGGTCCAGATCGTGGTCCACATGGTCTACTTCCTGCACATGAACACCAAGTCCGAAGGCGGCTGGACGATGCTGGCGCTGATCTTCACGCTGGTGCTGGTGGTGATCACCCTCAGCGGCTCGCTCTGGGTCATGTACCACATGAACACCAACATGATGCCCATGTCGATCCACGACATGAAGAACATGCCCTGACCGTGCCGCGGCACGAAACCCCGGTGGATTCCCCGTCCCTCCGCGCCGCGCGGCCCGCGCCGGAAGCGGAGGGGCGCGGTCCCCGCAGCACCGGCGTGCTGGCCCTGCTCGCGATCCTCGCGGCGGCGGCCTTCGCCGGTTTTTTTGCGCTCGGCACCTGGCAGGTCGAGCGGCGCGCCTGGAAGCTCGACCTGATCGCCCGGGTGGACGAACGGATCCGCGCCCCGGCCGCCGCGCCGCCGGCGCCGGCGGACTGGCCGCGCATCGACGCCGGCGACGCCTACCGGCGCCTGCGCCTCGTCGGCACCTTCCTGCACGACAAGGAGACGCTGGTGCAGGCCGCGACCGCGCTCGGCGGCGGCTTCTGGGTGCTGACGCCGATGCGCTTGGCCGACGGCAGCACGGTGCTGGTCAACCGGGGCTTCGTGCCGCCCGAGGCGCGCGACCCGGCCCGCCGCGGCGCCGCCGCGCCGCAGGGCGAGACCACCGTCACCGGCCTGCTGCGCACCACCGAGCCCGGCGGCGCCTTCCTGCGGCGCAACGACCCGGCCGCCGACCGCTGGCATTCCCGCGACGTCGCGGCGATCGCCGCGGCGCGCGGACTGCGGGACGCGGCGCCCTACTTCGTGGACGCCGACGCGGGCACGGTCCCCGCCGCTGGCGGTGCGGACACTCCGGGCGGCGCGCAGGCGGCAGCGCCGGACCGGACCTGGCCGGCCGCCGGGCTGACGGTGGTGTCCTTCCACAACAACCACCTGGTCTACGCGCTCACCTGGTACGGCCTCGCGCTCATGGTGGCGGGCGCCGCGGCCTACCTGTTCCGGGACGAACGGCGGGTGCGCCTGCAGCATGCCGCGCGCCGCGCCGCCGGCGCTGGCGGATCCGCCGATGCAGCGCGCGATTGAGGCGGCCCGGACCGTGTTCTCCCGGGGCGCCGCCCCGCTGGAGACGGCCATCGGCCTGAAGAACCTGCAGCTGCTGGTGCAGCTGCGCTGGATCGCGGTCGTCGGGCAGGGGGTGGCGATCGCCATCGTCTATTTCGGCTACGGCATCCAGCTGCCGCTCGACGCGATGCTGCGGGTGCTGGTCTGCCTGGTCGGCTTCAACGTGGCGAGCCTGCCGCGCTGGCGCCGCCGGCGCCCGGTCACCGACCTCGAACTGCTCGTCGCCCTGCTGGTGGACATCGGCGTGCTGACGGCGCAGCTCTACCTGAGCGGCGGCGCCACCAACCCGTTCATCTTCCTCTACCTGCTGCAGGTGATCCTGGGCGCGGTGCTGCTCGAGACCCGCGCGGTCTGGCTGCTGGTGGGGGTGACCAGCGCCTGCGTGGCGGGGCTGGCCCTGTTCTCGCGGCCGCTGGCCCTGCCCTTCGATCCCGACCTGGGGCTGTCCAACCCGTACATCCAGGGCCTGCTGGTGTGCTTCGCGCTCAACGCCGCGCTGCTGGTGGCCTTCATCACCCGCATCGCCCGCAACCTCCGCGCCCGCGACGCCCACGTGGCCGCCCTGCGCCAGCGCGCGGCCGAGGAGGAGCACATCGTCCGCATGGGCCTGCTCGCCTCCGGCGCCGCGCACGAGCTGGGCACGCCGCTGGCCACCCTGGCGGTGATCCTCGGCGACTGGAGGCGGCTGCCGCATTTCGCGTCCGACCCCGAGCTGCTCCAGGAGATCACCGAGATGCAGGTCCAGCTGCAGCGCTGCAAGTCCATCGTGAGCGGCATCCTGGTCTCGGCCGGCGAGGCGCGCGGCGAATCCTCCGAGGAGACCTCGCTCGCCGAGTTCCTCGACGACCTGGTGGCCGACTGGCGCGCCACCCGGCCGGTCAAGGCGCTGGACTACCGCAACCGCTTCGGCGAGGACCTGCGGCTGGTGTCGGATTCCACGCTGCAGCAGATGATCTGCAATGTCCTCGACAATGCGCTGGAGGCCTCGCCGCAGTGGGTGGGGCTGGAGGCGTCGCGCCACGAGGACGACCTGGTGCTGACCGTTACCGACCGGGGGCCGGGCTTCCTGCCGGCGATGCTGGCCCAGTTCGGCAAGCCCTACCAGTCCAGCAAGGGCCGCCCGGGCGGCGGGCTGGGGCTGTTCCTGGTGGTCAACGTGGCGCGCACCCTGGGCGGCAGCGTCGCGGCCCGCAACCGTCCCGAGGGCGGCGCGGAAGTGGTGCTGACCCTGCCCCTGGACGCCTTCGCGCTCGACCTCCACGACGAGGAGCCGGGCGCCCACGAAGAGGAGACCGATGAACATCCCCGATCCGACCCCGGCCCGCGCCGGGCCCGATGACGCCGGCGACGCCGACGCCCGCCGGCTGCTGATCGTCGAGGACGACGCCGCCTTCGCCCGCACCCTGTGCCGGTCCTTCGAGCGGCGCGGCTACACCGTGCGGGTGGCCAGCCGGCTCGACGAGGTCGAAGCCCTGCTCGCGGGCTTCTCGCCGGGCTACGCGGTGGTCGACCTGAAGCTCAACGGCGACGCCTCCGGCCTGAGCTGCGTGCAGATGCTGCACCGGCACGCGCCGGACATGCTGATCGTGGTGCTGACCGGCTTCGCCAGCATCGCCACCGCGGTCGAGGCGATCAAGCTCGGCGCCTGCCACTACCTCGCCAAGCCCTCCAACACCGACGACATCGAGGCCGCCTTCGGCCTCATGGAGGGCAACACCGAGGTCGGGCTGACCAACCGTTCCACCTCGATCAAGACGCTGGAGTGGGAACGCATCCACGAGACGCTGGCCGAGACCGGGTTCAACATCTCCGAGACGGCGCGCCGGCTCGGCATGCACCGCCGCACCCTGGCCCGCAAGCTCGGCAAGCAGCAGGTCAAGTAGCGGCTCGGGCGGCGCGCCAGGGCGGCGGCGCGGGACGGCCGAGGTCAGGCCGCCGCGCGGCGTCCCGCGGCCAGGCCGGCGGCGCTCGCGGCCAGGCCCTCGATCAGGCGCAGCCGGGGCGAAGCGCGCAGCCACAGCATGCCGAAGCGCCGGGGCTCCGACGGCAGCGGCAGCGGCAGCTTGGCGATGTCCTGGTGGTCGAGCAGCGGCGAGGCGATGTCCGGCACCACCGACACCCCGAGCCCGCGCGCCACCATCATCGCGATGGCCAGCAGCGAACTCAGCTCGAAGCGCTCCTGCGGCACGATGCCGGCGGCGCGCAGGTAGCGGTCGGCCTGCTTGCCGCCGCCGAGGCTGCGGTCGTAGCGGACCAGCGGCGCGTCGCGCAGCAGCGCGTGCGGATCGCAACCGGCGAGCCGGCGCGGCGCCAGCAGCACCAGCGGCTCCTCGCGCAGGGGCATCCAGTCGAAGGTCTTGGCCAGCGCGAAGGACGGGTAGAGGCAGACCGCCGCGTCCAGCGCGCCCTGCTGCACCCCCTTGTAGAGCGCCGCGGTGGCGCCGGACTGCAGGAAGACCTTGGCGCCGGGGTGCCGCGCCACGAAGGCCGCCAAGATGTCCGGCAGCATGCCGTGGAGCGCGGTGTTGATGGTGCCCAGCACCAGCTCGCCGGCCGCCGCCTCGGCGCCCAGCAGCGAGCGCAGGTCGCCCGCCTCCCGCACCAGGTTGCGCGCGCGCGGCACCAGCCGGTGGCCGGCCTCGGTCGGCTGTACCGTGCGGCCGGCCCGGGCCAGCAGCGGCGCGCCGAGCTCCCGCTCCAGCGCCCGCACCTGCTGCGCCACCGCCGCCGGCGTCAGGTCCAGCCGCCGCGCCGCCTCGGACATCGAGCCGGTGTCCACCACCAGGAGGAAGCTGTGCAGGTAGCCGGTTTCCATGAAGATACTTTTCCTATGATCTGATCATAGACGGCATATGTTTCTCTTTCCTCAGGAGTTGCGCACACTGCGGCCATGAGAAGCAAGCTGTTCGTTCCGGGCACACGGCCCGAGCTGTTCGCCAAGGCGCTGGCAGGCGCCGCCGACGGGATCTGCCTCGACCTGGAGGACGCGGTCGCGGAGCCGCGCAAGGACGAGGCCCGCGACACCGTCGCCCGGCTGCTGGACGCGGGCGCGGCCGCCGGCAGCGGCAAGACCCTGATCGTGCGCGTCAACGCCATGGACACGCCGCACTTCGCGCGCGACATCGCGGCGATGGCGCGCCCGGGGGTGGACCTGATCAACCTGCCCAAGCCCGAGAGCCCCGCCCACGTGCAGGCCGCGGCCGAGGCGCTGGAGCGGGCCGAGCGGGCGCGCGGGCTGCGCGAGCCGATCGGCCTGCTGCTCAACATCGAGACCCCTGCCGCCCTGCGCACGGCCGCGCAGCTGGCGCAGGCCCATCCGCGCGTCCGGGGCCTGCAGCTGGGCCTGGGCGACCTGTTCGAGCCGCTGGGCATCGCGCGCCGGGAGACGGCCGCGGTGCAGCAGGCGATGTTCGCGGTGCGGATCGCGGCCGGCGAGGCCGGCGTCTACGCCTACGACAGCGCCTTCGCCGACATCGGCGACGCCGAGGGCTACCGCGCCGAAGCGATGCTCGCGCGCAACCTCGGCTTCCTCGGCAAGACCTGCATCCATCCGAGCCAGGTCGCCGCCGCCAACGCGGTGTTCCGCCCGACCGACGCCGAGATCGCCCATGCCCTGAAGGTGGTCGAGGCCACCCGCGGCGCCGAGGAACGCGGCGCGGGCGCCTACGTGGTCGACGGCCGGATGATCGACCTGCCCTTCGTGCTGCGCGCCCGCGCCATCGTCGAGCGCGCACGGGCCCTCGGGCTCGCGGGGGGCTGAGCCCGCGGCGCAGCGTCCGCGCACCCGCCGCCGGATCCTTCCCGCCTTCCTCGCAGCTTCCCCGATCCCGCCCTTTTCCGCTTCCCGCTTCCCGCTTCCCGCTTCCCGCTTCCCGCTTCCCGCTTCCCGGATTCGACCACCACGACCGCGGCTCCACCGCGGCGACCACACGGAGACAACGCCATGCCATCCCTTCCCACCGTCCGCCGCCGCGCCCTGGCCCTCGGCCTGATCGCGGGCGCCTGCCTCGCCGCCGCCGGTGTCCGCGCCCAGGACGCCTACCCGTCGAAGCCGGTCACGATCGTCGTGCCCTACCCGGCCGGCGGCTCCAACGACACCTTCGCCCGCCAGATCGCCAAGGAGCTGGGCGACAGCCTGAAGCAGCCGGTGATCATCGACAACCGGCCCGGCGCGAGCGGCAACACCGGCACCGCGCAGGTCGCGCGCGCGGCGCCGGACGGCTACACCCTGGTGGCGGTGTCCTCCAGCATGACCACCAACGCGGCGGTGCAGTCGAAGATGCCCTTCGACCCGGTCAAGGGGCTGGCGCCGGTGGCGATGTTCGCCAAGGGCCCGTTCATCGTCGCGGTCAACAACGACTTCCCGGCGAAGACCCCGGCCGAGCTGATCGCCGCCATCAAGGCCAAGCCGGGCCAGTACAACTACGCCTCCTCCGGCGCCGGCAGCGTCAACCAGTTCGGCACCGAGCTGCTCAAGGCCCGGGTCGGCGACCTGCAGATCACCCACATCCCGTACAAGGGCATGGGCCCGGCGGTGACCGACCTGGTGGGCAACCAGACGCAGCTGCTGATCTCGAGCGGGCCCTCGCTGCTGCCGATGGTCCGCTCCGGCAAGCTGCGCGCGGTCGGCATCACCAGCCTCGTGCCCAGCCCGATCGCGCCCGAGCTGACGCCGATGGCCGCCGCCGTGCCCGGCTACGAGTTCGAGCTGTGGTGGGGCCTGCTGGCGCCGGCCGGCACGCCGCCGGAAGTGGTCGCGAAACTCAACGCGGCGGTCAACCAGGCGCTCGCCCGGCCCGCCATCGCCGCCAACTTCCTGCGCGAAGGCGCCATCGCCACCCCGCTGTCGCCGGCGCAGTTCGGCAAGACGATCGCCGACGACATCGAGCGCTGGAGCCGCCTGGCCAAGCAGCAGAACATCACCGCCGAATGAAGGAAGGACCGCCCATGGCCCACGACGGCCCCACCGAATCCGCCGCGCCCGCGCGCCGCGGCCCGCCCGGTCCGCTGAGCGGCCTGCGGGTGCTCGACCTGAGCGCCTACATCGCCGGGCCCTACGGCTGCTCGCTGCTGGCCGACCAGGGCGCGGACGTGGTCAAGATCGAGCCGCCCGCCGGCGACAACCTGCGCAAGTACCCCTCGACGCTGGAGGCGGAGAGCCGGGCCTTCCTCGGCGTCAACCGCAGCAAGCGCGGCGTGGTGCTCGACCTCAAGCGGCCGGACGACCTCGCGGCCCTGCGGGAGCTGGTGCGCGGCGCCGACGTGCTGGTGCACAACTTCCGGCCCAGCGTGCCGCCGCGCCTGGGCATCGCCTACGAGCAGCTGCGGGGGATCAACCCGCGCCTGGTCTACTGCGCCGTCACCGGCTACGGCGAGAGCGGCCCGCTGCGCGAGAAGGCGGGCTACGACCAGGTGCTGCAGACCATGACCGGCATGTGCGCGCTGCAGGGCGAGGCCGGCGGCCCGCCGGAGATCCTCTACGGTTCGGTGGTCGACTACTACGCCGCCGCGCTGGTGGCGGCCGGCGTGTCCTCGGCCCTGTACGAGCGCGAGCGCAGCGGCCAGGGCCAGTACGTGGGCGTCTCGCTGCTGCGCTCCGCGCTGGCCATGCAGTCGGCCCGTATGGTCTGGGCCGCGGGCGAGCCGCGGGAGGTCGGGCGCGACATGCGTTCCGGCGGCATCACCGGCATCCACCCGACCCGCGACGGCTACCTCTACATCTCGGCCAACACGCCGCACTTCTGGCGGGCGCTGTGCGAGAAGGTCGGGCTGCCCGATTTGGCCGCGGACCCGCGCTACGACACGGTCCGCAAGCGCGCGCAGCACGCCGACGAGATCGTGCCCCGGCTGCGCGGTGCGCTGGCCGCGCGCAGCGCGCTCGCCTGGGAGGAATGGTTCGGCGAGGAAGTGCCCTGTGCCGCCGCGCGCACGGTGGAGGACATGTTCGACCATCCGCAGGTGCAGGCCGAGGGCCTGGTGGCCGAGTTCGAGCATCCGACGCTCGGCGCCTACCGCGGCTTCACCCGTCCGGTGGCCTTCGGCCGGACGCCGGGGCCGGAGCCCTTCGCGGCGCCGGGACTCGGCCAGCACACCCGCGAGGTGCTGGGCGCGCGCGGCGCTCCGGACGGCGCGCACGGCGCGGACGATGCGGCGGGCCCCGGCCTGGGCCCCGCGGCCGGCTGAGCATGCCCGCGCCCGCTCCTGCCCCCGCCGCGGCCCCCACCGCGGCGCATGTCCCCGCGCCGGTCCCCCACAGCGCCGGCACGAGGTGCCCCGCCACCGCCGCGCCCGCGGGCGCCTGCGACGCCCACATCCATGTCTACGACCGGCGCTTCGCCGCCCCCGGCGCCGCGGCGCCGGGCCTGCTCGACGGGGCCACCGCCGACGACTACCGGCGGCTGCAGGACCGCAACGGCACCCGGCGCGCCGTCGTCGTGCAGCCGCGGGCGCACGGCACCGACAACCGCGCGACGCTCGACGCCATCCGCCGGCTCGGCGCCGCGCGCGCCCGCGGCGTGGCGGTCGTGCGGCCGGACGCGACCGATGCCGAGCTGCAGGCGCTGCACGCGGGCGGCGTCCGCGGCATCCGCTTCACCCTCTACACCCCGGTCCACGCCGCGACCGACTTCTCGATGGTCGAGCCGCTGGCGCACCGGGTCCGCGCGCTCGGCTGGCACGTGCAGCTGCACTGGAGCGCCGACCAGATCGCCGCCCACGCCGGCCTGCTCGCGCGGCTGCCGGGCACGGTGGTGTTCGACCACCTCGCCCGCCTGCCGCAGCCCGCGCCGATGGCGCATCCCGCCTTCGGCGTCGTGCGCCGGCTGCTCGACGGCGGCCGCGCCTGGATCAAGCTCTCGGGCGCCTACCTCGATTCGCGGGCGGGCGCCGCCGGCGGCTACGCCGACACCGTGGACCTCGCCCGCGCCTGGATCGCCGCCGCGCCCGAGCGCATGGTCTGGGGCAGCGACTGGCCCCACCCGACCGAGGCCGGCGCGCCGCCCGACGACGCGGCGCTGTTCGACCTGCTCGCGCGCTGGGCGCCCGAGGCCGCGGTCCGGCACCGCATCCTGGTCGAGAACCCGGCGCGGCTCTACGATTTCCCCGACAACGACGACATCCCGGAGACATGACCATGAAGCGACGCGTCCTGCTGCCCCTCGCCACCGCCCTCGCCTGGGCGCCCCTGTCCGGCTGGGCCGCCTGGCCCGACCGGCCGATCCGCATGGTGGTGCCCTACGCCGCCGGCGGCGGTGCGGACACCACCGCGCGCGTGGTCGCCCAGCAGGTCTCGGCCCTGCTCGGCCAGCCGATCGTCATCGAGAACAAGCCCGGCGCCGGCGGCGCCATCGGCGAGGAGGCGGTCTCCAAGGCCGCCCCGGACGGCTACACCGCGCTCTACGACGCCTCGGCCTTCTCGGTGAACCCCGCGCTGCGCAAGCTCTCCTTCGACCCGGCCCGGGATTTCGTCCCCGTGTCCCTGGTCGCCACCGCGCCGCAGATCCTGGTGGTGCACCCCGCGGCGCCCTACAAGACGGTCGCCGAATTCCTGGAGCAGGCCCGCCGGCAGCCCGGCACGCTGACCTTCGCCTCGGCCGGGGGCGGGTCCGGCTCGCACCTGGCCGGCGAGGCGCTGAACGAGCAGGCCGGCATCGGCCTGGTCCACGTCCCGTACAAGGGCGGCGCGCCGGCCCTGACCGACGTGATGGGCGGCCAGGTGTCGGCCTACTTCGGCAACGTCGCCTCGACGATCGGCTACGTCAAGGCCGGCAAGCTGCGCGCCCTCGCGGTCAGCTCGGCCAGGCGGGTGCCCGCCCTGCCCGACACGCCCACCCTCGCCGAATCCGGGTTGCCGGGCTACCAGGTCGTCGAATGGAATGGCGTGTTCCTGCCGAAGGGCACGCCGCCCGAGATCGTGCGCCGGCTCGGCGAGGCGGTCCAGGCCGCGGTCGCGCATCCCGAGGTGAACCAGAAGCTGCTGCAGTTCGGGCTCGTGCCGGCCGGCACCGCGCCGGCGGCCTTCGCCGGCTTCGTGCAGCAGGAGATGGCGCGCGCCGCGGCGCTGGTGAAGGCGCGCGGCATCAAGGCCGACTGAGGAAGCGGGGACGGTCCGGCCCGCCCGGCCGCGCCGAAGCCGTGCGCGCCGCCGGGCCGCCGGCGTCAGGGGCGGCCGGCTTCCGCCTCCCCGTCCGACCGCGACACGCCCGCGTCCTCGAAGCTCGCCATCCCGTCGAGCACCGCGCAGGCCGACCGCAGCAGCGGCCAGGCCAGCGCCGCGCCCGATCCCTCGCCCAGCCGCAGGCCGAGGTCGAGCAGCGGCTCGGCGCCGAGGCGCGCCAGCATCGCGGCATGCCCCCGCTCGCCGGAGCGGTGCGAGAACACGCAGCGCTGCAGCACCGCCGGGCGCAGCGCATGCGCCACCAGCACCGCGGCGGTGGTGATGAATCCGTCGACCACCACCACCCGCCGCTCCTGCGCCGCCTGCAGCGCGATGCCCACCAGCGCCGCGATCTCGAAGCCGCCGAAGGCCGCCAGCGCGTCGAGTGGCGCGGTGGCGCCGGGATGGCGCGCCAGCACCCGCTCCAGCACCGCCGTCTTGCGGGCCAGCCCGTCGGCGTCCAGGCCGGTGCCGGCCCCGGCGCAGTCGGCCGCCGGCAGCCCGGCCAGGCGCGCTAGCAGCAGCGCCGCGGCCGAGGTGTTGCCGATGCCCATCTCGCCCAGCAGCACCGCGTTGCCCGGCAGGCCGCGCACCAGGTCCCTGCCGCGGCGGATCGCCTCCGCGCATTGCGCCGCGTCCATCGCCGGGCCCTGCAGGCTGTCGGCGGTGCCGGCCGCGATGCGGCAGTCCGCGAGCCGGGGCGCGAGCGGATCGGCCGAAGGCGCCGGCGCCGGGAAGGGCCGGCGCACGCCGCAGTCGGCCACCGTCAGCGCGATGCCGTGCTGGCGCGCCAGCACGCTGACCGCCGCGCCGCCCGCCAGGAAGTTGCCCACCATCTGCCAGGTGACGTCGGCCGGATAGGCCGACACGCCGTGCGCCGCCAGTCCGTGGTCGGCCGCGCAGACCACCAGCTGCGGCTCCCGCAGCGCCGGCGCCGCGCTGCCCAGCGCCGTGCCGATCCGCAGCGCCAGCGCCTCCAGCCGCCCGAGCGCGCCCAGCGGCTTGGTCTTGTTGTCGATGCGGCGGCGCAGCGCGGCCTCCAGGGCCGCGTCGGCGATGTCGGGGACCGGGGGCAGGAGGGCGTCCGGGGCGGCGGGACCGCTAGGACGCGCGACTTCGTTCGGGGGCGTTTCGGCAGGGAGCATGGACGGTTCACGGAAAGGGGAAGGAGCGGTCCGGCGGGGCCGGGACCCGGGCGAGCGGATCGGCGCGGGCGGCTGCCGGCGCCGGCGCCGGCGCCAGCAGCCCGCGCAGCACGCCGGGCGCGAAATGCCGGTCGACGAAGTCGGCCAGGCCGTCGAACACCGCGTCGAGCGTCGGGGCGCGGGCGCCGAAGAGCGCCTGCAGCACCGCCGGGTCCTCGAACAGGCCGTGCAGGTAGACGCCGAGCACGTTGCCCGCGGCGTTCTGCCAGCCCAGGCCGTCGGGCAGCACCGCGCGGGCGCAGTCGCCGGCGGCCTCCATCGCGGCATGGGGCGCGGTGCGGCCGTGGTGGATCTCGTAGCCGGCCACCGGCACGCCGGCGAGCGCGGCCCAGGCGCCCCGCACGTCGGCGAAGCGGCTCGCGGTGCGGCGCACCGACTTGTCCGCATCGAACACCGTCACCAGCGGCAGCAGCCCGAGGCCGGGCGCGTTGCCGTCGATGCCGTGCGGATCGACCAGCGCCTCGCCCAGCACCTGCAGCCCGCCGCAGACGCCCAGCACCCGGCCGCCGCGCGCCGCGTGCTCGGCCACCGCCCGGTCCAGGCCCTGGGCGCGCATCCAGGCCAGGTCGGCGCTGGTCTGCTTGGAGCCGGGCAGCACGATCCAGTCGGCGCCGTGCAGCTCGGCCGGGGTGCGCGCCCACAGCAGGCGCAGGCCGGGCACGTTCTTGAGCGGCTGGAATTCGTCGAGGTTGCTGATGCGCGGCCAGGCGACCACCGCGACGGTGGTGCGCACCGCGCCGGCCGCGCCGCCGACGACGACGCTGCGGTCGTCGAACACGCCGTCCTCCTCGGGCAGGCCGTGCTGGCGCCACATCGGCAGCGTGGCCACGGTGGGCACGCCGGTCAGCCCGCGCAGCATTTCCGGCGCCGGCGCCAGCAGCGACGCGTCGCCCCGGAAGCGGTTGAGCACGAAGCCGCGTAGCAGCGCCCGCTCCTCCGGCGCCAGCAGCGCCCAGGTGCCGTAGAGGTGGGCGAACGCGCCGCCCCGGTCGATGTCGCTGACCAGCAGGCAGGCCGCGTCGGCGTGCCGCGCGATGCGCAGGTTGACGATGTCGCTGTCGCGCAGGTTGATCTCGGCCGGCGAGCCCGCGCCTTCAATCACCACCACGTCGTGGTCGGCCCGCAGCGCGTCGAGCGCGGCCGCCACCTGCGGCCAGACCCGCGCGCTGCGCTCCCGCCAGGGCAGGCGCGAGAGCGCCGCGTCCGCCCGCCCCATCAGCACTGCTTGGCTGCGGGTGTCGGCCTCGGGCTTGAGCAGCAGCGGGTTCATCCGCACGTCGGGCTCCGCGCGCGCGGCCAGCGCCTGGAAGTACTGGGCGCTGCCGATCTCGCCGCCGGCGCCCCCCGCCTCCCCCGCCGGCCCGCCGCCGACGACCCGGGCGTTGTTGCTCATGTTCTGCGCCTTGAACGGCGCCACCCGCAGGCCCTGCCGGGCGTACCAGCGGCACAGCGCGGTGGCGAGCCAGCTCTTGCCCGCCCCGCTGGTGGTGCCAAGCACCATGACGCAGCGGGCGGTCATGGCAGCCTCCCCTCGGGGAACGTGGCCCTCACGGCTGAAGGTCCGCCGGCCACAAGAAATACGGTCCGAACCGGCTCTTCTCCACGAAGATCGCGCCGCAGGCCTTGCCCTTGTCGGTGAGGACGAATCCGGTTCCGTCCGAGACCAGGTAGCCGGCCCGCACGAGCCGGTCGCTCATCTCCGCGACATTGCGGGCCCCGAGCCGGGCGCCGAGTTTCGACGTGGACAGGCGGGCGATGCCGTCGTCGACAGGCTCGCCTCGGCCGGTGCCGGAATCCTGCGCGGATGCGGGGACGGATGCTGGCGAAAGCTGACCGGACAGCTGCGTTCGCGCGCGGGGATCGGTCCAGGGCGCGACGGAAGCTTCCGCCGGCGCCCCCCCGGCCCCGGAATGCGGCATGACAGGCTCCGGAAGCGGAGCGGCCTCCGGATTCGCCGCCGCAGGATGGTTCGCGGGCGACAGCGACGGCGAAGTCGCGTGGGGCAGCGCTGTCGCCGGAGCGGGCCCGCGCGCGGGGGGTTCGCCTCGACGGCCGCTGGAATGGTCCGGACCACATTGCGCAGCGGCAGCCGGAGGAGTCGGCAAAGCCGCGGCAACCACCGAGGTCGCAACGCTCGGCTCGGCCGCCGCGGCGGCGATCGGTGCAGCCGCCGCCGAGGCCCGTCGCTCCGCCTGGGCGACGCCGAATTTCGCCGCCCAGTCGAAGGATCCGGGCCGGTGCAATCTGGCGAGTTGGCGCGCGAACGATTCCAGGGTGTCGGGCGCCACCATCTTGGCGACCGACACCAGCGTGCCGATCGTGGAATTTCCCTCCACTTGGCGGTTGATGAGGTCGCGCAGGCGGTCGCTCTTGACCACCGCGTCGAGCCCGGGGATCGCTTTCGCCGGCCGGGTGATGCGCGCGTTCTTGCTGATCAGGACGACGCTGTGCAGCGCTGGGCGGATCGCCATGCCGAGCCGGGTTGGCAACTGGACGAGGCTGCTGTCGAGCACGGCGCGCAGCACCTCCAGGTGCTTCCGGTTCTGCTCCAGCGGCGACGGGATCCCTACGGCCCGGTTGCCGTAGAAGGCGGTGAATTCGCCGTGCTCGTTGATCGCCACGCCCTGCTGGAAATGCTTGGACTCGCAGACCCAGACGTCGAGGCAACGGTTGACCAGCAGGTGATCGATCTGCGCCACGCGGCCCTGGTACTCCAGCCGCAGGTCGTGCAGCACCGCCCAGTTCGTGGATGCCTTGTGGTCGAAGTCGATCTCGTAGGCGGCTTCCGCTTCGCCGCGCGCGCCGGCGCGGATCTTCCGGATCTCGAGATCGATGTCCTGGCGCGCCCGGATCGAGGCGGCCGGATGGGAGATGAGCGCGGTCAGGGTATCGATATCGCGCGCCCGGTCGTCGGCGCTCTTGATCAGCATGGAATGTCCTGTGGCATGGAGTTCATGGGAATGCGGTGCGGCCGGGTCAGCGGGCGCGGTGCGCCGCGTTCCAAGCGTCGCGCAGCGCGTCCTGCGCGACCGGGCGCTGGACCGAGACGCGCAGGTGGCCGGCCAGTCCGAAGGAGGCGGTGTCGCGCAGTTGGACCCCGGCGGCGCGCAGCGCGGCGAACTGCGCCGGCACCGGCGGCCGGGCGCAGAAGAAGGGGGTGTCGCTGGGCAGCACCTGCCAGCCGAGCGCGGCGCAGGTCTCCTGCTGCCGGGCCAGCCAGGTGCGCAGGATGGCGAGGCTGCCGTGCAGCCAGTCGATGGCGGCGGCGCCGCACCAGGCGTCGAGCATCGCGACGCCGTGCGCACCGAGCGGCCAGGACGGCGCGAGCGCGTCGAGTTCGGCCGCCGCCGCCTCGCCGCCCGCCGGCGCGATGGCGTAGGCGCCGCGCACGCCGGTCAGGCCCAGCGCCTTGTTGGGCGACCAGAGCTGCCAGGCGCGGTCGAGGTCGTCCGCGGTCCACTGGCTCCCGCCGGACAGCCGCAGCGGCGCGTAGGCCCGGTCGATCGCCAGCAGGTCGCCCGGACGCACTGGCGGAGGCGGAGCCGACAGGCCGCGCGGGCTCGACGGGTCGCAGGCCCAGACCAGCGCCGGGCCGCCGTCGCCGTCCGCTCCGGGAGCGGCGGGCGCGGCGGGATCCGCGGGCGCGGCCGGGACGGCGGCGGAAGGGGCCGGCCGGTCCGGCGCGGGCGGCGCGCCGGCGCCGTCCGCGGCCGGCGCCGCGCCCGCGGCGGACGCGGTCCGCACCGCCGCGCCGCTGGAGACGTAGCGTTCTACCGCCATGCCCCAGGCGCGGGCGGCGTCGGCGTAGTCGCCGTAGGCCAGGGCCGGCACCCGGACCCGCCGGAAGCCGGCGCGCGCGGCCCAGGCGGTCAGCCGGAAGATCCATTCGCTGCCGCTGGCGGCGACGACGATGCGCGCCGGATCGACGCCGTGGCGCGCCGCCAGCCGCTCGCGCAGCGCGGCATGGCTGCCGTCGGGGTAGCGCGTCGGGTCGGCGTCGCGCACCGCGCGCTGCGCGGCCGGGCACGGTCCGCAGGCGTTGGCGTTGGTCGAGAAGTCGAAGCGGGCCGGGCCGGCGGCGTCGGTGCCGCCGTGGATGCGTGGGAGGGGCGTCATGGCGGCATCTTCGCATTGGTTGCGATGCGTTCAGGAAACGGGCCGCTCCGCGGGCCGCGGGTCCTCATGCGAAGGCTCCCGCGCCGGAGGCGATGCGCCAGGCCGCTATCGAAAGCAGAGCTGCCAGCGCAAGCGCGACGCCCGCCCGCACCGCTTTCGACGCGCATTCCAGCGCACGCGCAGCGTCCGCCGGCGCGGCCGGGCGGCCGCCGGGATGGAGCGCATAGGCGCCGGGCTTGGACAGCCGCACGCCGAGCGCGAGCGCCATCGCGCCCATCGGCCAGCCGCCGTTGGGCGAGGGGGTGCGGCGCGACTCGGCCCGCAGCGCGCGCCAGCGTCCGCAGCGGCCCGCCGCCATCAGCAGCGCGGCGGCGATGCGGGCGGGCAGCCAGGACAGCGCGTCGTCGGCGCGCGCGGCCCACTTGCCGGCCCATTCCCAGTCGCGGCCGCGGCGCACCGTGCGGTAGCCCCACATCGCGTCGGCGGTGTTGGCGAAGCGGTAGAGCGCCGCGCCGGGCAGCCCGAGCAGGAGGAACCAGAAGAGCGGCGCGACGACCGAGTCGTTGAGGTTCTCGGCCAGGGACTCGATCGCGGATTCGCGCACCTGCACCGCGTCGAGCGCATGCACGTCGCGGCTGACCAGGCGCGCGAGCCGCGCCCGGCCCTCGTCGAGCGAACGGCTCAGGCCCGCCTCCACCGCCGCCACCTCGTCGTGCAGCATGCGCCAGGCGAGCATCGGCTTGAGCGCCAGCCCCAGCGCCAGCGCGGCCAGCGGCGCCGGCAGCGCGCGCCACAGCAGGGCCTGGACCGCGACGGCCGCTATCGAAACCAGAGCAGCCAGCCCGCACCACGCCAGCGCTCCCGCAGTGAAATGCCAGCCATTCGCGCGGGCCGCCGACGGCAGCAGCCGTTCGCAGGCCGCGAGCGCCCGGCCCATCCAGACCACCGGATGCCAGCGCGCCGGCGGCTCGCCGGCCCAGCGGTCCCAGCCGAGCGCGGCCAGCAGCGCGACGGCGCAGGCCAGCGCATCCGGCGGGCCGGGGACGGCGAAGGCGGCCGGCCAGGCGGCGGCCGGGATCATCGGGACGCGCCTCCGGCGGCACGGGACGCGCGTCCGGCGCAACGGCGCGCGCCGGCGCGCCCGGGGGCGAGCTGTACGCGCCCGGCGCTCCGCGGCCGCCGCCCGGCGGGCCGCGCTCCCGACCGCGCGAGGGCGGGCGAGGACGGCGCCGGCACCCTCGCCGGCGGGCTCACCGGCACCGGCGCCCGCCCCGCGCGGTTCGCCGGGCGGTCCGTCCGCACGCGCGGCGACGCCATCAGTCCTCGATGCCGCGCTGGGCGGGCACGCCCGCCTGGAAGGCGTGCTTGACCATCGTCATCTCGGTGACGGTGTCGGCCAGGGCAACCAGCTCCGGCGGGCAACGGCGGCCGGTGAGCACCACGTGCACGTGCGCGGGACGCGCGCGCAGCGTCTCCAGCACCGGCTCCAGCGGCAGCCAGCCGTAGATCAGCGGGTAGGTGATCTCGTCGAGCACCACCAGGAACCAGTCGCCCGAGAGGATGGCGTCGCGGGCGCGCTCCCAGCCGTCGCGCGCCAGCTGGGCGGAGCGCTCCAAGTCCTGGCTCTTCCAGCTGAAGCCGTCGCCCAGGCCCTCGATCGGGATGCCGATCCGCTCGAACAGCCGGTGCTCGCCGAAGCGGGCGCTGGGCACCTTCATGAACTGGTAGATCTTCACCGGCTTGTCGCGGCCGTGGGCGCGGATCGCGAGGCCGAAGGCGGCGGTGCTCTTGCCCTTGCCGTCGCCGGTGTTGACGATCAGCAGGCCGCGGCGTTCGCCCTCGGGCTTGTCGTAGGGCTTGTAGGTGGGCGGGGTCTCGATCTGCATGGGTTGGCTCCGGTGGAAGGGTGGGAAGGCGCCGCGGGCGGCACGGCGGGATGTTCGCAGGATGCGCTAGGCGGCGGCGCGTCCCGGGCCCGGCGGGACGCGCCGGCCGGCCCGCGCCTGCCAGGCCGCGCCGCCGGCGGCGCACAGCGCCATCGCGAGGAAGGCGAGGATGCGCAGCATGGCGGCGAGCTGCGGCGGCAGCGCGTCGGGCGCGGCGGGGTCGGGCTGGCGCTCCAGCAGCACGCCGACGGGCGGGCGCGGCGCCGCGGGCGGCACGGCGGCGTCGGGATCGGCGGCGCGCGCGGGCGGGGACGGCGGCACGGCGCGGGCCGGGAGCGCCGGGCGCACCGGCGCCACCGCAGCCTGCGGCCGCGCCAGCGCGACTCGCGCTCCGGCGTCGGCCCGCGGCGGCTCCGCCGCGCCGGCTTCCGGCGCCGGGCCGCCCTGCTCCGCCCAGCGGCGCACGCCGGGCAGCTCGGCCGCCAGCGGCGCCGCGGCGGTGAGTTCGCGGTAGCGCCGCGCGAGGTCCTCGCGGGTCGCCGCGTCGGCCTGCCAGTGGCCCTGGCGCACGGCCTGCACCAGCCGCTCCAGCGTCTGGGCGAAGGCCTGCGGATGGCTGCCGAGCCACTCCCGCGTGCCGATCCGGTGGCGGTCCTGCACCAGCGCCTCGTAGAACGACTGCCAGTGGTCGGAGCGCACCGCGTCCCGGTCCACCGACTGCCAGCCCCAGGCGAACTGCACCGCCTTGAGCACTTGCAGCGTGCCGGCGTAGCCCTCGGCCTTCTGCGCCTGCAGCCAGCCGGGGTGCAGGTAGCGCGACTGCATCTCCAGCGCGATGGCGCGGCGGGCTGACTCGGTGGCCGGCTCGTCGCCGTCCTGCAGCTGGCTCACGTAGAGCCCGAGCGGCGCCTGCCGGCCCGCGCTGCGCGCCGCCGCGGCGAGCCCGCCCAGGTACTGGAAGGGATCGTCCGAGCTGACCATCGCGTAGAGGTGCGAGCTGCGCGCCATGACCGCCGCGTCGGCGCGCCGCAGGTGGGCGCCGAGCGCCTCGGCCGCCGCGCCGGGCGCGACGCCGGCGACCGGCTCGCCGCCGAGGTAGGGCTGGCTCATGCGCTGCAGGAAGAGCCGGCCGAGCCGCTCGTCTTCGCGCCGCAGGCCGTCGTCCTGCACCGCCTCGGCGATGCCGGTGCCGTAGTCGCCGGGCGCGTTGCCGAAGGCCCGCACCGCGGCCAGCCGGTCGGCCTGCGCGGCGGGCAGGCCCGCGCGGCGCAGCTCGGCCGCGACCTGCGCGGTGTTGCGGGCGACGGCGTTGCCGGGCTCGGCCTGCGCGGCGGCGTCGACCGCCCGGTCCACCAGCGCCATCAGCGCCGGGAACTGGTCGCGGTAGGAGCCGGTGACGCTGAGCAGCACGTCCACCCGGGGCCGGCCCAGCTCGGCCAGCGGGACGGCCTGCACCCCGACCGGCCGGCCGCTGTCGTCCCAGCGCGGGCGCACGCCGAGGGCCACCAGCGCCTGCGCCTCCAGGATGCCCTGGTGGCGCAGCGTCTCGCCGGCCCAGAGCGAGAGCGCCAGCCGCTGCGGCATCGCGCCGCCGTGCTCGGCGCGCCAGGCTTTCAGCCAGTCGTCGAACACCGTCTGCGCGACCGCGTAGGCCTGGCGGGTCGGCAGGCGGGCCGGATCCAGGCCGGTGAGGTTGCGGCCGGTGGGCAGGCTGTCGGGATTGCGGATCGGGTCGCCGCCGTACGCGGCCTCGAGGAAGCGGCCGTCGAGCGCGGCCAGCAGGCCGGGCATCTCGCCCTCGGTGGCGAGCAGCGCGTCGAGCGCCTGGGCGCGCAGCGCCAGCGCCCGCAGCGCGAGGGCGTCGATCGGCCGGCGGGCGGCGCGGTTGGGCACGAAGTCGGCCGCGCGGACCACGGCGTCGCCGGACGCCGCGGGGCCGGCCGGCGCGGCCGCGGCGCCCGGCGGCGGCGGCCGCAGGTCGAGCGCGCCGGCGGCGTCGGCGTCGCGCAGCGCCACCTCCAGCCAGCGCGCCGGCCGGGCGTCGGCGACGGCGGCGTGGTCGATCAGGAAGGCCTCGTCGATGTCCTCGCCCAGCGCCTCGATCAGCGGCCTGCGCAGTGCCTGCAGGATCGTCTTGCGCCGCAGTTCGGGCGCGGGCGCGCGGCCGAAGACGGCCAGCCCCTGGGGCTGCGAACTCTGCGCCAGCCGGTCCAGGTAGGGGTGCAGCACCTCCAGGAAGCCCTCGAAGTCGGCGGCGATGCGCTCGGCGCTCCAGTCCAGGTCGCGGTGCAGCTGGTGCTCGACGAACTGCGCGGCCAGGTTCTTCTCCAGCGCCTGGCGCACCGGGCCGGCGCCGACCGTCTCCCATTCGTGCATCAGCTCGTGCATGCGCGCCATGCGCGACGCGAAGCCGGCGGGCGAGAAGACCGGTGTCCTGTGGCTGACCAGCGTGGCCCGGCCGCGGCGCTTGGCGGTCAGCGCCTCGCCCAGGTTGTCCACGATGTAGGGGTAGGCCACCGGGACGTGGTCGGCGGCCTCGGCCAGCGGCAGCATCGCGTCGTCGTGCACGTCCAGGCCGCGCGACTTGCCCGGCGCCCATTCCTGGGTGCCGTGGGTGCCGAAGTGGATCAGCGCGTCGGCCTGCCCCGCCCAGAGGTAGGTCGCGAGGTAGTGGTGCGACAGCGGCGCCTTGCTGCGGTGCATGAAGGGGCTCTGGCCGGCGCGCAGGGTCTCCTCGCGGGGCGGCTGGGGCAGCACCGCGAGGTTCCCGGCGCGCAGCCGCGGGATCACGAACGCCGGCGCGCCCTGCCACTCCACCACCCAGCGGCTGCGCTCCGGCGGGCCCCAGTGCGCATCCATGCGCTCGCGCACCGCCACGGGCAGGCGGGCGCGCAGCGCCTCGTAGCGCGCCAGCGGCAGGGCCTCGGCCTGGCCGCGCTCCAGCAGGCCGCGCAGGTCGGCGCCGGGGTAGTAGGCGGCCAGCAGCGGCTGGAGCCCGGCGATCCAGTCGGCCTCGGGCAGCGCCCGGACGGCGTAGCCGGCGTCGGCCAGCCGGCCCGAGACGACCTCCAGGCTGCGCGGCACGTTGAGGAAGGAGGCGCCGAAGTTGCTGCCGCCCGGCGGGTAGTTGTAGACCATGGCCACCAGGCGCTTGTCCACCGCCGGCGTCGCCTGCAGCGCGACCAGCCGGCGCGCGCGGCCGACCACCGCGTCGGCCTGCCGGTCGATCAGCTCCGGCCGGCGGCCGCCGTCGGCCTGGGCCACGACCACGACCGGGTCGGTCGCGCCGGCGCCCTCGGGCTGCGCCAGGTAGAAGGGCACGTCGGCGAGCGGCAGGCCGTCCTCGGCGGACTCCCAGCCGGCGGCGCCGCCGGGGCGGTAGGGCTGGGTCGCCAGCAGCGGCGCGCCCCAGCGCAGGAAGAGCGGCTGCAGCGCCGCGGCCTGGGGCACCAGCTGATGCAGCACCAGCACCCGGGCGTGCAGGCGGCGGCCGCCGGCGCCGTCGTCGGCCTCCAGCAGGCCGGCCAAGCGCGCCGCGTCGACCTGCTGGCCGAAGGCGGCGTAGGCGAACAGGCCCTGGTCGGCGAAGCGCCGGAGCCAGCGGTCGAGCCAGGCGGTGGAGCCGTCGACGAAATGGTGGCGGTGCACCAGCACCGCCACGGCCGGCAGTCCGCGCAGCGCCGGCCGTGTCCGCTGCCAGGCGGCCATCGCCGAGGCGTCGGCCAACAGGCCGGGCGCGTCCGGATGGTAGAGACCCTGCGCCGGCCAGGGCGCGGGCGGCGGCAGCGCGGGCGCCGGGCGCCCGTCGACCGCGGCCCGGGCCAGCGCCGCGGCATGCCGCAGGTTGTCCGCGCCGCCGGCCTGCAGGTAGGCGGCGATGCGTCCGGCGGCCGGCGCGGCATCGGCCCCGCCGGGCGCGGCGCTGGCGCCGGGGTCGCCGGGCGCGCCGGATGCGCCGGGACGGGGCGCCGGGTCCGCCCAGACCAGCCGGCCCGGATGCCGCGCGGCCCAGGCGTCGAGCCGCGGCCCGGCCAGCGCGCGCAGCCGCGTCCCGATGCTCGGATGCGGCGCGTCCACCCAGACCATGCCGGCCTCCGCCAGGGCGCAATCCAGCGCCGCGGCCTGCGCCGCGTCGAGCGCGGACGGCCCCTGGATCGGGTAGTCGAGATGGCGGAACGCCAGCCCCGCGTCCGCGGCGCTGCGCGCGACCAGCGCGGTGCGGGTCGCGGGCGTCACGTCGCCGGTGATCCACAGCAGGCCGGCGGGCCGGTCCGCGGGTCCGCCAGCGCCGGTCCCGGCGGGCGGGGCCGCCTCGGCCGCATCGGCCGCCCGTGCGGCCCGGCTGGCCTGGTCGGCCCGTGCGCCCTGGCTGGCTTGCGCGCCCCGGGCGGGCTGGCCGGCCCGGGCGGCGTGGACGGTCGGTGAGTCCGGGCCCAGCCGGCCCGGCGGCGCGGGCTCCTCGGTCCCGGCGGCCGGGGCGACGGCCAGCGCCAGCCCGCACAGCAGCGCGGCCGCGGCGCGGCAGAGCGCGCCGCCCCGGGCTGCGGCAGGCGCGCGCGGCCCTGCGCCCATCGGCGCGCGACGGCTCATCGGACGGCCGCCCGCCGGTCGGGCCGGCGCGGCAACGCCCGGCCCGGCCGGCGGCGCGGAAGCATCCGGGCCCGCGGACGGCGCGGAGGGGCCCGTCCCCGCGGGCGGCGCGCCCGCCTCCGGCACGTAGACGATGTTGCCGTCGGGCAGCCGGTAGGCCACGCCGGCGCGCACGCCGCCGCCCTCGGCCGCGCTGCCGGTGCCCTTGAAGCGGATCTCGCGGCCCTGCTCGCGCACCGTGATCTCCATGTCCGGCCGGCCGGCGTGGCGGATGGCGGTCGCCTCGCCGCCCGCCCGGGACTGCGTCGCGACCGCGGTCAGCAGCGCCACGACCAGCACCAGGAACACGTCCACCAGGTTGACGGCCGACAGCATCGGGTCGTCGTCGTCCTCGGCCAGGATCGACAGGCCGCGGGGCCGGCCGGCCGCGGCATGCGCGGCGCCCGCCACGCCCGCTGCGCCCGCCGCGGCAGTGGCCGCGCCGCCGGCCGGCCCGGCGTCCGGCGCGTCCGGCGCGTCCGGCCCGCTCACAGCGCCAGTCCCCGCGCCTTGCGCAACGCCAGCAGCTCGGCCAGCAACCAGCGCCGGCGCACCGAATACACCACCAGCCCGATCGAGGCCGCGGCCAGCGCCAGCACCACGCCGGCGAAGGCGCCGCTGAACACGGCCAGCGCCTGCTGGCCCTGCCCCGCCGCCACGCTCTGCAACGCCGGGCCCAGCGGGATCATGGTCGCGATCAGGCCCAGCATCGGCGCGAGCCGGCTCAGCAGCCGCACCGGCTCGATGCGGCGCAGCACCTGCAGCTCCAGCTCCTCCAGGGTGTCGCCGGGCGCGGGCCGCAGCACCGCGAAAGCCGGCGACCGCCAGCGCTGCCAGGCCTCCATCAGGGTGGCGCCAGCGCTCCAGAGCGCGTAGGCGAAGGCCAGCGCCACCAGCGCCAGCACCGGCCAGAGCAGCGATTGCGCCACCTGG
>JAQIJO010000004.1:0-354611 GCA_036946225.1 Xylophilus ampelinus | reverse complement strand
GGACCGCGGCCGCCGGCGCCCGGGATCAGGCGGCCGCGTCCAGCACCCGGCCTGGAACAGCACCGGCCCGGTCGGGCCGCTGCCCGCGGGCGCGCCGCCCAGCGGCTCCAGGCTGATCGCCAGCGCCGGCGCCCGGGCGGCTTCCGCGCCGTTGCCGAGCCGCAGCACCGGGGCATCGCCCAGCACCCCGAGCGACTGCGGCGCGCCGCCGGGCGGCAGCGCCCAGAGCTGCAGCGACCGGTCCGGCCCCTCGTGGAAATCGCCCACCCGCCGCACGGTGAGGGCGTTGCGGCCGGGATCGATGGTGACCAGCACGGTCTGCACCGCCCGGGCGTCGGACAGCACCGCCACGTAGGCGACCTGCGGCGCGGCGCGCAGCTGCGCGGCCAATGCCTCGCGGCCGCGGTCCGCCTCGGCCAGCGCCCGGTCGCGCTGCGCCAGCTGCCGCTCCAGGCCGGTGCCGACCGCCACCGCGACACGCTCGCGGCGACGGTGGCCAGCGCCCCGGCGAAGGCCGCGCCGCGCCACAGCCCCATCGCCCGGCGCAGCCGCGCCAGCAGGTCCGGCGCGGGCGCCGCCGCCGGGGCCGCTGTGCGCCCGGCCCCTGCGGCGCCGAGGCGGTCCCACTCGACCTCGCGGGCGATGCGCTCCCAGAGCGCCGGCGACGGCGACTCGGAGGGCTGCAGCTCGGTCATCGCCGCGAAGCGTTCGTGCCACAGGAGCGCCTGGGCGCGGATCGCCGGATGCTCGCGCGCCATCGCCTCGAAGCGGCGCCGCGCGCCGCCGCGCAGCGTGCCCAGGGCATGGGCGGCGGCAGCCGCTCCAGGAGGCCGGGATGGTCCTGCAGCCCTCATACGTAACCTCGCCATGCAGCCGCGCAGCTGCTCCAGGCCGCGCCGGATCCAGCTCTTGACGGTTGCCCAGGGGCTGGCGCAGCTGGGCGGCCAGCTCGCCGTGGCTCAGGTCGCGCAGGTAGGCGAGGCTCAGCGCCTCGCGCTGCCGGGCGTCGAGCCGCGACAGGCACTGGTGCAGCGCCGCGGCCTGCTGGCTCGAATCGGCCAGGTCCTGCGGTCCCGGCCCGTCGGCGGGGACGGTTGTCGTGGATCGCGTCGTCGAGCTCGCGCGCCTGGTCGATGCGCTCGCTGCGGCGGCGCCGCAGGAAGTCGAGCGCCCGGCTGCGCACGATGACGCCCATCCAGGCCATCGGCGGGCTCAGGGCGGCGCGGTAGTCGCCGGCGCTGCGCCAGACCTGCAGGTAGGCGTCCTGCAGGGCGTCCTCGGCCCATTCCCGGTTCCCGGTCACCCGCAGCGCCACGCCCAGCAGCCGCGACGCGGTGAGGTCGTAGAGTTCCTTGAGGGCGGACTGGGCGTCCCGGTCCTGGGCGGCGATGCGTTGCACGAGGTCGATCAGCGGTTGGTCGGGGGGGTCGGTCGGCATGGCGGCGATTGTGGCGGAAGCGCCCTGCCCCGTGCTCACTACGCAGCGGAACGCGCGGTGGATGCGCCGCGCCCGCGCGGGAACCCGTTCTAGAATCGCCGGCTGGCCCGGCACCCCGTCCGGCACCCTCCCCGCATCCGCACAGCACAGAGAGCACCGCATTCCATGAGCACCGGAGAAGATCGACGGCGTGTCCGTCTCGACCCAGGCCAGCGTCTACTTCGCCGGCAAGTGCGTCAGCCACGGCATCACCTTCCCCGACGGCACCCGGAAATCGGTCGGCGTGGTCCTGCCGTCCACCCTGACCTTCAACACCGGCGCCCGGAGATCATGGAATGCGTCGCCGGGAGCTGCGAGTACAAGCTCGCGGGCACCGACGCCTGGAAGGTCTCCGGCCCCGGCGACAAGTTCAGCGTCCCCGGCAACTCGAGCTTCGACATCCGCGTGACCGAGGCCTACCACTACATCTGCCATTTCGGCTGAACCCGCACCCGGTACCACCGCGCATGTCCAACATCCTCCAGAACGTTCCCGTCGGCCAGAAGGTCGGCATCGCCTTCTCCGGCGGCCTCGACACCAGCGCCGCGCTGCACTGGATGCAGCAGAAGGGCGCGATCCCCTACGCCTACACCGCCAACCTCGGCCAGCCCGACGAGCCCGACTACGACGAGATTCCGCGCAAGGCGATGCAGTACGGCGCCAAGCTGGCCCGCCTGATCGACTGCCGCAGCCAGCTGGCCGCCGAGGGCCTGGCCGCGCTGCAGGCCGGCGCCTTCCACGTCTCGACCGCCGGCGTTACCTACTTCAACACCACCCCGCTGGGCCGCGCGGTCACCGGCACCATGCTGGTGGCGGCGATGAAGGAGGACGACGTCAACATCTGGGGCGACGGCAGTACCTTCAAGGGCAACGACATCGAGCGCTTCTACCGCTACGGCCTGCTGACCAACCCGGCGCTGCGCATCTACAAGCCCTGGCTGGACCAGGCCTTCATCGACGAGCTGGGCGGCCGCGCAGAGATGTCGGCCTTCATGAACGCCGCCGGCTTCGGCTACAAGATGTCGGCCGAGAAGGCCTACTCCACCGACTCCAACATGCTGGGCGCCACCCACGAGGCCAAGGACCTGGAGCAGCTCCGCAGCGGCATCAAGATCGTCAACCCGATCATGGGCGTCGCCTTCTGGAAGGACCGAGGTCGCGGTGAAGGCCGAGGAAGTCACCGTGCGTTTCGAGAAAGGCCGCCCGGTCGCCCTCAACGGCGTCGAGTACCCCGACCTGGTCGAGCTGATCCTCGAAGCCAACCGCATCGGCGGCCGCCACGGCCTGGGGCATGAGCGACCAGATCGAGAACCGCATCATCGAGGCCAAGAGCCGCGGCATCTACGAGGCCCCCGGCCTGGCGCTGCTGTTCATCGCCTACGAGCGCCTGGTCACCGGCATCCACAACGAGGACACGATCGAGCAGTACCGCGACAACGGCCGCAAGCTCGGCCGCCTGCTCTACCAGGGCCGCTGGTTCGACCCGCAGGCCATCATGCTGCGCGAGACCGCCCAGCGCTGGGTCGCCCGCGCGATCACCGGCGAGGTCACCGTCGAGCTGCGCCGCGGCAACGACTACTCGCTGCTGGACACCGCCTCGCCCAACCTGACCTACCAGCCCGAGCGGCTGAGCATGGAGAAGGTCGAGAACGCGCCCTTCTCCCCGGCCGACCGCATCGGCCAGCTCACCATGCGCAACCTCGACATCGTCGACACCCGCGACAAGCTGGCGATCTACAGCAAGGCCGGCCTGCTGTCGTCCAAGGGCTCGGTCGCCCTGCCGGGCCTGGCCGAGGACGGCGCCGCCGACTGAGCGCCCGCCGGACGGGGCGGACGCTCGCCCCGGCACATGGAGGAAAGCCACCGCGCGCGGTGGTTTTTTCATGGGCGGAATCCGGCGCCAGCGCAGGCGCGACGCTCGCCGGCAGCTATCGAATCGGTAGCATGCCGCCCGCGCCGCCGCCGCGTCAGACCACCACCGGCTCCGGCTCCAGCCGGATGCCGAAGCGCTCGTAGACGCTGGTGACGATGGCGCGCGCCAGGGTCATCACCTCGCCGCCGGTGGCGCTGGTCTCGGTGCGGGCCACGCCGCGGTTGACCAGCACCAGCGCCTGCTTCTCGTACACGCCGGCGTTGCCGACCGACTTGCCCTTCCAGCCGCAGGCGTCGATCAGCCAGCCGGCGGCGAGCTTGACCGTGCCGTCGGGCATCGGGTAGTGCACGATCTTCGGATCGCGGGCGATGATGTCGGCGCACTGCTCGGGCGTGACCGTCGGGTTCTTGAAGAAGCTGCCGGCGTTGCCGACCACCTTCGGGTCGGGCAGCTTGGCCCGGCGGATGTCGCACACCCAGTCGAGGATCTGCTGCGCGGTGGGCCGCTCCACGCCTTCCTCCTGCCGACGGCGGTCGAGTTCGAGGTAGCCCAGCACCGGCTTCCAGGGCTTGGGCAGGCGGAAGCGGACCCGGGTGATGAGCGCACGGTCCTTGAGCCCGAGGCCGCGCGGGAGTTCGCCCGCCGCCGGCGCGGCGTGCTTGAAGACCGAGTCCCGGTAGCCGAAGGCGCACTGGGCGGCGTCCAGGGTGAATTCCCGGCCGGTCTCCAGGTCGATGGCGTCGAGCGAGTCGAAGCGGTCCTGCAGCTCGACGCCGTAGGCGCCGATGTTCTGCACCGGCGAGGCGCCGACGGTGCCCGGGATCAGGGCCAGGTTCTCCAGCCCGGGGAAGCCGTTGGCCACGGTCCAGGCGACCGTCTCGTGCCAGTTCTCGCCGGCGCCGGCCTCGACGATCCAGGCGCGGTCGGTTTCGGCGACCAGGCGGCGGCCCGGGATCTCGACCTTGAGCACCACCGGCTTCACGTCGCCGGTCAGCACGATGTTGCTGCCGCCGCCCAGGACGAACTTGGGCGCGGCGCGCAGCGCCGGGTCGGCGAGCAGCGCCTGCACGTCGGCCTCGCCGCGCACGCGCACCAGCCGGTAGGCGCGGGCGACGATGCCGAAGGTGTTGTAGCTCTGGAGGGGGACGTTGTTCTCGACTAACATCGACCCGATTTTCGCATCGACGCCCGCGCGGCGCCACGGCCGCCGGGATGGCCCCGCCGCCGACGGCCGCCGCGCGGCGTCCCGCCTCCCGAACCCTCCCTCCCCCGGATCCCATGCCTTCTTTCGATACCGTCTGTGAAGCCAACCTCGTCGAGGTCAAGAACGCCGTCGAGAACTCCGCCAAGGAAATCGCGACCCGCTTCGATTTCAAGGGCACCTCCGCCTCGATCGAGCTCAAGGACAAGGAAGTCACCCTGGTCGGCGACGCCGATTTCCAGCTCACCCAGATCGAGGACATCCTGCGCAACAAGCTCACCAAGCGCGAGGTGGACGTGCGCTTCCTCGACAAGGGCGAGGTCCAGAAGATCGGCGGCGACAAGGTCAAGCAGGTCATCAAGATCCGCAACGGCATCGAGTCCGAGCTGGCCAAGAAGATCCAGCGCATCGTCAAGGACAGCAAGCTCAAGGTGCAGGCCGCTATCCAGGGCGAGTCGGTGCGGATCACCGGCGCCAAGCGCGACGACCTCCAGGCCGCGATGGCCCTGCTGCGCAAGGACATCACCGACATCCCGCTGAGCTTCAACAACTTCCGGGATTGATGGACACGCCTGCCGCACCGATCGCGATCGCCGAGCTCGACGCGGAGGCAGGCGAGGAACTGCTCGCCCTCTGGGCGGACCTGGAGACCGGCCTCGCCACCGTGCTCGCGAGTCCGTCGGGCATCGCGGACTTCGGCGGCAAGGTCGTGCAGTACCGCCGCTGGCTCCATGCGCTGCTGCTGCAGGACATGGACTTGTCGCTCTACCTGCTGATGCAGCTGGCGACCGCCTCCCGCGCCGGCTACAGCGCCTCGCACGCCCTGGTCTGCGCGGCCCTCTGCCACATCGTGGCCGAGGCGCTGGACCTGCCGGCCGCGGAGCGCGACGCTCTGGGCCACGCCGCCCTCACCATGAACCTCGCGATGACCGCGGTGCAGGACCGGCTGGCGCTGCAGGCCAGCCCGCCCACGCCCGAGCAGCGCGACGTCATCGATCGCCATGCCGAGCAGGGCGCGCGGCTGCTGGAGCAGCTCGGGGTGCGCGACCCGGTCTGGTGCGAGACGGTCCGCCTGCACCACACGCCGCCCGCCCGCAAGACCGCCCTGCTCGCCATGCCGGTCGCCGCGCGGCTCGGCCACGTTCTGCGCACCGTCGACCGCTACGCCGCCATGGTCAGCCCGCGGGCCTCGCGGCCGGGGCGCAGCGTGCTCGAATCGGCCCGCACCATCCTCGGCGGCCACCGCTACCAGGACGAGGTCGGCTTCGCGCTGGTGCGCAGCGTCGGCCTGTGTCCGCCGGGCAACTTCGTGGAGCTCGACAACGGCGAGATCGCGGTGGTCGTGCGGCGCAGCGCCACGCCCAACAAGCCGGTGGTGGCGGTGCTGCGGCTGCGCGACGGCAGCCTGCCGCAGCAGCTGCGCCTGCACCGCCTGGAAGAAGGCCCGCCGCAGGTGCGCCAGGTCCTGTCGCGCCACCAGGTGGCGGTGCCCGTCCAGCAGCGCTCGCTGCTGCTGGTGGCGCTGGAAGCCGCGCGCCGGCTGGCGACGCGGACCGAAGCCGCCGGATGACGGCCGGCAGCGCGCGGTCGGCCGAGACGAAGGCGCGGACGGCCATTTGGCTGCAGGAAAACCACGCCAGCGCCCGTCCTGCCTGCATTGCGCGCTATCGATTCCGCAGCATGTCGCGCACGGGCGCGTCGGCGCAGGGCCGCGCGCGGCGTCCCCGCTCAGCCCGCCGGGCCCGGGGGCGCGGCCTTGCGGCCGAGGCGCGATTCGGTGCCGGCGAGCAGGCGGCGGATGTTGCCGCGGTGCCGCCAAGCCAGCAGCAGCGCCATCGCGGCCAGCATCGCCGCCACGCGGGCGTCCGCCTCCCAGGCCGCGCCGTGGCCGAACAGGTAGAAGCACGGCGCGAACACCGCCGCCACCAGCGAGGCGAGCGAGGAATAGCGGAAGAACACCGCCATGAGCAGCCAGCTCGCCGCGGCCGCCAGCCCCAGCAGCGGGTTCACGCCGAGGAGCACGCCGAGCGCGGTCGCCACGCCCTTGCCGCCCTGGAACCGGAAGAACACCGGATAGAGGTGCCCCAGGAACGCCGCCAGCCCGACCAGGGCGACCGTGCCCTGGCCCAGCCCCCAGTCCGGGCCGTACCAGCGGGCCAGGGCCACCGGCAGCCAGCCCTTGGCGGCGTCGAGCGCCAGCGTGGCGATGGCCGCCGGCTTGCTGCCCGACCGCAGCACGTTGGTCGCGCCCGGGTTGCCGCTGCCGTAGGTGCGCGGATCGTGCAGGCCCATGGCGCGGCTCACGATGACGGCGAAGGACAGCGAGCCGATCAGGTAGGCCGCCAGCGCGGCGAGGAAGGGAAGCAGGGATTCCATGGACGGGCGGGCCGCCATCCCGGGGAAGGCGGGCGCGGCCGGAGGGAAACGAGTCGGGCGGCCATTGTGCCAGCGGGGCCGCCGGATCCGTGGGGCCGCCGCCGGCGCGGAGCGGCCGGGACCGCGGCTCCCCGACCCGTCGCCGTCCGCGCCGGGCCGGCCGGCGCCGCGGCCTCAGCCGGCCGCCAGGGCGCAGTCCACCGGCACCGCGCCCAGCGCGCCAGTGCAGGCCTGCGGCGCGATCCCGACCAGGAATCCGCGCTGGCCGCCGTTGATGCAGATGCGCGGCAGGTCGAGGATGCTGCGCTCGATGTAGACCGGCATCGCGCGCCGGGTGCCGAAGGGCGAGGTGCCGCCGACCAGGTAGCCGCTGTGGCGCTGGGCGGTGTCCGGGGCGCAGGGCTCGACCGACTTGGCCCCGATCTGCCGGGCCAGCGCCTTGGTCGATACGGTGCGGTCCCCGTGCATCAGCACCAGCAGCGGCCGGGCGTCCTGGTCCTGCATCACCAGCGTCTTGACCACCGAGGCCGGGTCGAGCCCGAGCGCCCGGGCGCTGTGCTGCGCGCCCCCGTGCGGCAGGTAGTCGTAGGGATGCGGGGTGAAGGCCACCCCGTGCGCCCGCAGCCAGCGGGTGGCGGGGGTCTCGGGCGCGTGCTGCTGCTTCTTGGCCATGGCGGTGGCGGGGATCGGCGGGCTCCGCCGGGGCCGTCGCGCGCGGTCGGGCAACGGCGCGGCGGACCGGGGCGTCAGATCGCCGGGTCGTGCATCTCCCAACGGATCGCGTCCACCGCCGCCAGCAGTTCGGGCGACAGCGCGGTGCCCCAGGCGTCGAGGTTCTCGTCGAGCTGCTCCAGGGTGCGGGCGCCGATGATGGTGCTCGCCACGCTCCAGCGGGTGTAGCAGAAGGCCAGCGCCAGCTGCGTCGGCGTCAGGCCGTGCTCGCGCGCCAGCGCGTTGTAGCGACGGGCGGCGGCCAGCGCCTCCGGCCGGCCCCAGCGCTGCTTGCGCACCGACTCGTAGGTGGCGATGCGCGCTCCGGCGGGCGCGCCCGGACCGGTCAGGCCCGAAGCGTCGTACTTGCCGGTCAGCAGCCCGAAGCCCAGCGGGGAATAGGCCAGCAGCGACACGCCCAGGTGGTGCAGCGCCTCGTCCAGGCCGTTGTCCACCGCGCGGTTGATCAGGGTGTAGGGGTTCTGCACCGTCGCCACCCGGGGCAGGCCGTGCTGCTCGGCCAGCCGCACGAACTCGTGCACCCCGTGCGGCGTCTCGTTCGACAGGCCGATCGCCCGCACCTTGCCGGCCCGCACCAGCCCGCCGAGCGCTTCGAGCTGGTCGTGGATCGAGGTCACCGGCCGCAGCTTGGACGGATCGAAGTAGACCGTGCCGAACGCCGGCACGTGGCGCACCGGCCAGTGGATCTGGTAGAGGTCGATCGTCTCGGTCCGCAGGCGGCGCAGGCTGTCGTCGCAGGCCCGGGCGATGTCGGCGGGGGTCAGGTCCTGGCTGCCGTCGCGGATCCAGTCCATGCCGCGCGACGGCCCGGCCACCTTGCTGGCGAGCACCACCCGGGCGCGGGCGGACGGGTTGGCCGCGAACCAGCGGCCCAGGATGGCCTCGGTCGCGCCGTAGGTCTCGGCCCGGGCGGGCGTGGCATACATCTCGGCGGTGTCGAGGAAGTTCACCCCGCGCTCGAGCGCGCGGTCGAGGATGGCGAAGGCGTCGCGCTCGGCGACCTGCTCGCCGAAGTTCATCGTGCCCAGGCAGATGGGCGTGACCTGGAGGTCGCTGCGTCCGAGGCGGACGAGGGGAAGTCGGGAGGATTCGGGCATGCGGATCCGCGGAGGGTCGGAATGGGATGGAAGGGGAATGCGGCGGGCCCGCCGCGGGCCCGTCGCGCGAAGGCCTTTCATCCTACTGCGCCCCGCCGCGCGGCGCTGCCGCCTGGGCGACGCCCTCGGGGCCGCTGCCTATGATGGCCGCATGTACCGGCCCGCCTTCCCGTCGCGCAGCGAGTTCCTGCGCATCCGCCATGCCGATTACCACCTGCGCCGCTGGGGCGGCGACGACCCGGCCCTGCCGCCGCTGGTGCTGGTGCACGGCTGGATGGACGTGTCGGCCTCGTTCCAGTTCCTGGTCGACGCACTGCTGGCCCGGTCCCCCGGCCGCCGGATCGTGGCGCCGGACTGGCGCGGCTTCGGCCGCACGCGCACGCCGCCGACCGACGGCTACTGGTTCCCCGACTACCTCGCCGACCTCGACGCGCTGCTCGACCGGATCGTGCCCGACGGCGCGCTGGTGGACCTGCTGGGCCACAGCATGGGCGGCCACGCCGCGATGCTCTACGCCGGCGCCCGGCCGCAGCGCATCCGCCGGCTGGTCAACCTCGAAGGCTTCGGGCTGCCGCAGGCCCCGGCGGCGCAGGCGGTCGGCCGCTACCGCGACTGGATGGACGGCGTCGCCGCCCTGCGCCGGGGCGCGCTGGACCTGCAGTCCTATCCGGACGCCGGCGCGGTGGCGGCCCGGCTGATGCGCAACAACCCGCGGCTGGACGCCGGACGGGCCGGCTGGCTGGCGCGCGAATGGGCGGCGCCGGCCGACGAGGCTTCCGGCGCGGGCCCCTGGCGCATCCGGGCGGACGCGGCCCACAAGGTGGTCAACGCCCAGGTCTTCCGGCTCGACGAGGTGCTGGCGCTCTACCGCGAAATCGCCGCGCCGGTGCTGGTGGCGGAGGCTGAGCACGGCGCGCTCGCCGGCGCGGGGCACGTGGGCTACGGACCGGCGCAGTGGCGCGAGCGGCTCGCCGCCGTGCCCGACCACCGCAGCGTCCGGATCGCGGACGCCGGCCATATGCTCCACCACGACCAGCCCGCACTTCTGGCGAAGTTGACTGACGGATTCCTCCGCGGAATTGAGACAGACTCCTGAGCTTCGTCGCACGCGATGCGCGTCCGCGCCCGCCTCCCGTCCACCGAATCCATGCCCAGTTCCACGCCCATCGATCCCGTCGTCTTCAAGCGCATGCTCCGGCGCAACGTCGTCCTGCCGCTCGGCATGGGCCTGCTGGGCGCCGTCGGCTTCACCGCGCTGATCCTCTATCTGCTCCACGTGATCACCTGGGTCGAGCACACCGACCGGGTGATCGCCAGCACCCAGGAGGTCGCCCGCCTCAACGTCGAGATGGAAAGCAGCATGCGCGGCTTCCTGATCGCCGGCGATCCGCGCTTCCTGGAGCCCTACGAATCGGTGCGCAACCGGATCACCGCCGAGATGGGCGCGCTCAAGGAACTGGTCGAGGACAACCCCGACCAGACCGACCGGCTCAACCGCATCCAGGCGCTGCAGGGCGAATGGGCCGCCTTCGCCGAGGAGATGATCGCCGTCCGCCGCCGCAACGAGCCGATCACCGAGGTGGTCGCCGCCGGCCGGGGCCGGCGCCTGACCGAGGCGATGCGCGGCGAATTCAACCGCTTCATCGACACTGAGCAGGGGCTGCGGACCGAGCGCAGCCGCGACGCGCGCAGCATCACCGCGCTGACCCTGGGGCTCTACCTGGTCTTCAGCGTCGGGTTCGCCGCGCTGGTGGCGCTCCTCGGGCGGCGCGAGCTGACCCGCCTGTCGGCGACCTACGAGGACTCGCTCCAGCGCCAGAACGGGTTCGCGGAGCGCCTGCAGTACCAGGCGTGGCTGCGCGAAGGCCAGACCGCGCTCGCCAGCGAGATCATCGGCCGCCAGGACCTGGCCGACCTCGGGCGCCAGGTGCTCGGCTCCATCGCGCGCCAGATCGGCATCGCGGTAGGCGCGGTCTACGCGCGCGACGATTTCGGCAAGCTGCGCCGGATCGCGGACTACGGCTTCAGCCGCGAACTGTCGGAGCGGCAGCCGGTGCTGCAGGACGGCGAGACCCTGGTCGGCCAGGCCGCCCGCGAGAACCGCGTGCTGCGGCTTGAGGCGCTGCCGCCCGGCTACCTGGAAGTCAGCTCCGGCCTGGGCCGGGGCGCGCCGTCCAGCGCGGTGCTGGTGCCGGTCAACAACGAGGGCGTGGTCAACGGCGTCGTCGAGGTGGGCTTCCTGCGGCCCCTGCAGCCGCGCGACGTGGAGCTGCTGGAGCTGATCGCCTCCGACATCGCCAGCTCGATCGAGGCCGCGCGCTACCGCCAGCGCCAGCAGGACATGCTGGCCGAGACCCAGCAGCTCAACGAAGAGCTGCAGGTGCAGCAGGAGGAGCTGCGCACCGCCAACGAGGAACTGGAGGAGCAGTCCCGGGTCCTGAAGGAATCGCAGGCCAACCTGGAGAACCAGCAGGCCGAGCTGGAACAGACCAACGCCCACCTCGCCGAGCAGGCGCTGGTGCTCGACCAGAAGAACGCCGAGCTGCGCCGGGCCCAGGACGCGCTGGAAGAGCGCGCGGACGAGTTGCAGCGCGCCAGCCGCTACAAGTCGGAATTCCTGGCCAACATGTCCCACGAGCTGCGCACGCCGCTCAACAGCTCGCTCATCCTGGCCAAGCTGCTGGCGGACAACCCCAAGGGCAACCTGAGCCCGGAGCAGGTCAAGTTCGCCGAATCGATCTACTCGGCCGGCAACGACCTGCTCAACCTGATCAACGACATCCTCGACATCTCCAAGGTCGAGGCCGGCAAGCTCGACATGCGTCCGCAGGACGTGGGCGTGCAGAAGCTGGTCGACGCGCTGCGCATGACCTTCGAGCCGCTGGCCGGCCAGAAGCGGCTCGACTTCCGGCTGGAGACCGCGCCCGGCACCCCGGCGTCGCTGCGCACCGACCGCCAGCGCGTCGAGCAGATCCTGAAGAACCTGCTGTCCAACGCGATCAAGTTCACCGATGCCGGGGCCGTGTCCCTGTCGGTCGCGCCCGATCCGCGGGGCATCGCCTTCTCGGTGCGGGATTCGGGGATCGGCATCCGCGCGGACCAGCAGCAGTCCATCTTCGAAGCCTTCCACCAGGCCGACGGCACCACCAGCCGGCGCTACGGCGGCACCGGCCTGGGCCTGACCATCTCGCGCGACCTGACCCACCTGCTCGGCGGCACGCTGGCGGTCGAGAGCGCGCCCGGCGAGGGCAGCACCTTCACCCTGGTGCTGCCGCTGGCCTACGAACCGCCGCTGCTGGCGCAGCCCGCGCCGCAGCCGGCCGAGGCCGCCGCCGCCCGGCCCGCGGCTCCGGCCGCCGCAGCCGCGCCGCGCCCGCCCGCCCGGATGCCGGCACCGCCCGCTGCCGCGGCGCCGCCGCCCCACGCCTCGGTGCCGGCGCCCGCCTTCCAGGACGACCGGGACGCCCGCCCCTTCGGCGACCGTTCGGTGCTGGTGATCGAGGACGAACCCAAGTTCGCGCACATCCTCTACGACCTCGCCCACGAGCTGCAGTACAACTGCCTGGTGGCCCATGGCGCCGCGGACGGCTTCAGCCTCGCCGCGCAGTTCCTGCCCGACGCGATCCTGCTCGACATGGGCCTGCCCGACGCCTCGGGCCTGTCGCTGCTGCAGAAGCTCAAGGAGAATCCCGAGACCCGCCACATCCCGGTCCACGTGATCTCGGCGGAGGACCGCACCGAGGCGGCGCTGCACATGGGCGCCATCGGCTACGCCATCAAGCCCACCACCCGCGAGCAGCTCAAGGAGGTCTTCCAGAAGCTCGGCGAGAAGCTCTCGCAGAAGGTCAAGCGGGTCCTGCTGGTGGAGGACGACGCCCGGCAGCGCGAATCCATCACCCACCTGATCGGCGACGACGACATCGAGATCACCGCCGTCGAGCGCGGCGGCGAGGCGCTGGACCTGCTGCGCAACCAGGTCTTCGACTGCATGATCATCGACCTGAAACTGCCCGACATGGACGGCGACGAGCTGCTCGAGCGCATGTCGTCCGAGGAGATCTGCTCCTTCCCGCCGGTGATCGTCTACACCGGCCGCAACCTGACCCGCGACGAGGAGGCCAACCTGCTGCGCTACTCCCGCTCGATCATCATCAAGGGCGCCCGCTCGCCCGAGCGCCTGCTCGACGAGGTGACCCTCTTCCTGCACAAGGTCGAGTCCGAGCTGTCGACCGAGCGCCAGAAGATGCTGCAGGCCGCGCGCAGCCGCGACAAGGTCTTCGAGGGCCGCAAGATCCTGCTGGTGGACGACGATGTGCGCAACATCTTCGCGCTGACCAGCGCGCTGGAGCAGCGCGGCGCCATCGTCGAGATCGGCCGCAACGGCCGCGAGGCGCTGGAGCAGCTCGCCGCGGTACCCGACATCGACATGGTGCTGATGGACGTGATGATGCCGGAGATGGACGGCCTGGAGGCCACCCGCCAGCTCCGCCGCAACCCGGCCTGGCAGAAGCTGCCGGTCATCGCGGTCACCGCCAAGGCGATGAAGGACGACCAGGAGCAATGCCTCAAGGCGGGCGCGAGCGACTACCTCGCCAAGCCGATCGACCTCGACCGGCTGTTCTCGCTGCTCCGGGTCTGGATGCCCCAGATGGAACGCACCTCCGGATGAGCGCCGCGCCCCTTCCCGGCGACCCGGACGCGGCGCGCGACCCGGCGCCCGGCGTTTCCGACATCGAGCTGCGCCTGCTGATCGAGGCCATCTACCTGCGCTACAGCTACGACTTCCGCGACTACTCCGGCGCCTCGCAGCGGCGCCGGGTGCTGCACGCGATGACGCAGCTCGGCTGCGACACCGTCTCGGAACTGCAGGCCAGGGTCCTGCACGATCCGGCCGCGTTCATGCAGCTGCTGCAATACCTCACCGTCCCGGTCAGCGAGATGTTCCGCGACCCGCCCTATTTCCTGGCGCTGCGGCAGCAGGTGGTGCCGGTCCTGCGCACCTACCCGTCGATCAAGGTCTGGGTGGCCGGCTGCAGCACCGGCGAGGAGGTCTACTCGCTCGCCATCCTGCTGCGCGAGGAAGGCCTGCTCGACCGCGCGCTGATCTACGGCACCGACATCAACCCGCAGTCGCTCGACCGGGCCCGCCAGGGCATCTTCGCGCTCGACCGGATCCGGCAGTACAGCACCAGCTACCAGCGCGCCGGCGGCACCCGCTCGCTGTCGGACTACTACACCGCGGCCTACGGGGGCGCCCGCTTCGACCCGTCGCTGCGCGAGAACGTGACCTTCGCCGACCACAGCCTGTCCACCGACAGCGTGTTCGCCGAGACCCACCTCGTCTCCTGCCGCAACGTGCTGATCTACTTCAACCGCAGCTTGCAGGACCGGGCCCTGGGCCTCTTCCACGAGTCGCTCTGCCACCGCGGCTTCCTCGGGCTCGGCAGCAAGGAAAGCGTGGATTTCTCGGCCCATGCCGCCCGTTTCGAACCCTTGGTGCGCGCCGAGCGCATCTTCCGCAAGCGGTGAGCCCCCGCATGCCGCCCGCACGCCCCGCCCCGCCGCCCGCACGGGGCGACGGCCCGCGCGCCGGCCGCGCGCCCTGCTACCGGCTGCCGGACGACGACGCCGCGCTGCCCGGCGCGCTGCGGGAACGGCGCGCTCCGGCGCCGCGCCCCGGCGCGCATCCGCCGCCGGTCGAGCTGGTCGCCATCGGCGCCTCGGCCGGCGGCGTCGACGCGCTGCTGAAGCTGCTCTCGCCGCTCGGGCCGTCCTGCGCGCCGGCGGTGGTGGTGGTGCTGCACATCCCCGAGGACCGGGACAGCCGCCTGGTCGAGGTCTTCGCCCACCACTGCGCGCTGCCGGTCCGCGAGGCGGCCGACAAGGCCCCGGTGCAGCCCGGCACGGTGTATTTCGCCGGCGCCGGCTACCACCTCTCGGTGGAGCGCGACCGCAGCTTCTCGCTGAGCTGCGAGCCGCCGCTGCACCACTCCCGGCCCTCGATCGACCTGCTGTTCGAGTCGGCCGCCGACGCCTACGGCGCCGCCTGCGCGGCGTTCCTGCTCACCGGCGCCAGCGCGGACGGCGCCGACGGGCTGTGCCGCGTGGGCGCGCGCGGCGGCCTCACGGTGGTGCAGTCGCCGACCGAGGCCCAGGTCGCGACCATGCCCGCCGCCGCGCTGGCGCGCTGCTCGCCCGATTTCGTGCTGGGCCTGGCCGACATCCAGCGCCTGCTGTCCGCACTCGCCGCCCCGCCGCGGGCGGCTTCCCTCCCGCCCGTTCCCGCGCTCCGCAATCCATCCGATGGCCACCGATAAAGAATCCCGCATCCTGATCGTCGACGACCTGCCCGAGAACCTGCTGGCGCTCGACGCCCTCATCCGCCAGGACGACCGCCGGGTGCTCCAGGCCCGCTCGGCCGACGAGGCGCTGGCCCTGCTGCTGCAGCACGAGTTCGCGCTCGCCATCCTCGACGTGCAGATGCCCGGCATGAACGGCTTCGAGCTGGCCGAGCTGATGCGCGGCACCGAGCGCACCCGCCACATCCCGATCGTCTTCGTGAGCGCGGCCGGGCGCGAGCTGAACTACGCCTTCCAGGGCTACGAGAGCGGCGCGGTCGACTTCCTCCACAAGCCGCTCGATCCGCAGGCGGTGCGCAGCAAGGTCAACGTCTTCGTGGACCTCTACCGCCAGCGCCAGGCCATCCGCGCCCAGCTGGACGCGCTGGAGATCGCGCGCCGGCAGCAGGAGGTGCTGCTGCAGGAGCTGCAGGCGACGCAGGGCGAGTTGCAGCGCGCGGTGCGGATGCGCGACGAGTTCATGTCCATGGTCTCGCACGAGATGCGCACACCGCTCAACACCCTGTTCCTGGAGGCGCAGGTGCGCAAGATGCACCTCGCCCGCGGCCGGCAGGACGCCTTCGCGCCGGAGCAGCTGCGCGCGATGATCGAGCGGGACGAACGCCACATCCAGGCCATGATCCGGCTGATCGACGACATGCTCGACGTCACCCGGCTGCAGCGCGGCACGCTGTCGATCCTGCCCAAGCGCTTCGACCTCGCCCGCATGCTGGCCCGCACCGTGGAGAGCTTCACCCACCAGGCCGCGGCCGCCGAGTGCAGCCTGTCGCTCGACGCGCCTGAGTCGCTGGAGGTCGAGCTCGACGAGTTCCGCATCGAGCAGGTCGTGGCCAACCTGCTGACCAACGCACTGCGCTACGGCCCGAAGCAGCCGGTGGAAGTCCTGCTGGCGCCCTGGAACGGCGGCGTGCGCCTGGACGTGCGCGACCGCGGGCGCGGCATCGCCCCCGAGGACCAGCAGCGCATCTTCGAGCAGTTCGAGCGCGCGGCGGACAACAAGGTCAGCGCCGGCCTCGGCCTGGGGCTCTACATCAGCCGGCAGATCGTCGAGGCCCACGGCGGCACCATCGGCGTCTCCAGCACGCTGGGCAGCGGCTCGATCTTCAGCGTCTGGCTGCCGCGCACCGCGGCCCCGAGCGCTCTGGGTTGACCCTCTCGCCGGCCGCGCCCGCCGGCGGCATACTCCGCCCTGGCGTGACGGGACGCGGCCGGGGCGGGCACGAAGCCTGCTTGCCCGCGGGACGCCGTGCCAGGCACGCATCGCAACGCAACCTCCACCGTTCCACTGGGAAATCCATGAAGCAACAGCGCACCATCGCTCCCTTGGCAGCAGCCATCGCCATCGCCTTCACCGGCGGCACCGCCTTCGCGCAGGAGCAGGTCGTCAAGATCGGCCACGTCGGCCCGATCACCGGGCCCGACGCCCACATGGGCAAGGACAACGAGAACGGCGCCCGCATGGCCATCGACGAACTCAACGCCAAGGGCGTGACCGTCGCCGGCAAGAAGCTGAAGTTCCAGCTGCTGGCCGAGGACGACGCCGCCGATCCCAAGCAGGCCACCGCCGCCGCCACCAAGCTGGTGGACGCCAAGGTCGCCGCCGTCATCGGCCACCTCAATTCGGGCACCACCATCCCGGCCTCGAAGATCTACTCCGACGCCGGGATCGCGCAGGTCTCGCCGTCGGCCACCAACCCGAAATACACCCAGCAGGGCTTCAAGACCGCCTTCCGCGTGGTCGCGAACGACGCGCAGCTGGGCAACGTGCTGGGCCAGTACGCGGTCAAGACGCTGGGCGCGAAGAACATCGCCGTCATCGACGACCGCACCGCCTACGGCCAGGGCGTCGCCGAGGAATTCGCCAAGGGCGTCAAGGCCGCCGGCGGCACGGTGGTGGCCAACCAGTACACCAACAACAAGGCGACCGACTTCAACGCCATCCTGACCTCCATCAAGGCCAAGAAGCCCGACGTGGTCTTCTTCGGCGGCATGGACGCGGTCGGCGGCCCGATGCTGCGCCAGATGAAGCAGCTCGGCATCACCTCGAAGTTCATGGGCGGCGACGGCATCTGCACCGGCTCGCTGCCGGGGCTGGCCGGCGCGGGCCTGGGCGAGGACCAGGTGGTCTGCGCCGAGGCGGGCGGCGTGCAGGAATCCGAGAAGAAGGGCATGGACGACTTCAAGGCCGCGTACAAGAAGCGCTTCGGCATCGACGTGGTCTACAACGCCGCCTACGCCTACGACGCGACCAACGCGGTGGTCGCGGCCATGCAGAAGGCCGGCTCCTGGGAGCCCGCCAAGTACCTGCCCGAGCTGGCCAAGATCTCCTACAAGGGCGTGACCGGCAACATCGCCTTCGACCCCAAGGGCGACCTGAAGGACGGCACCCTGACGCTCTACACCTACAAGGGCGGCCAGCGCGCCCTGCTCGCCGTGACCAAGTAAGCGGGCGACGCATCCGGCGGGCCGCGCCGGGCCGCCAGGAGGGCCGCATCCCCGGATGCGGCCCTTTCGCTTTTCGGGGGCGGACTCAGGCGTCGCGCTGCAGGAAGGCCGCCGCGAAGGCATCGGCCACCGCGAGGATGTTGCGGTGGCCCTCGTCCGCGCTCCGCCAGGCGAGCGCCAGCGTCCGGTACGGCGCGCGGGCGCCGAGGGACAGCTCCCGCACGGGACAGGCCCGCAGGAGCGCGCGCCGCGGCTGCGGGACGACCGACACCCCCAGCCCTTCGGCCACCAGCGACACGATCGCATCGACCGAGCGCAGCTCCATCGCGCAGCGCGCCTCCGGCCGCAGGCCGCGCACGAAGCGGGCCGCGACCTTGCCGCCCGGCAGCGACAGGTCGTAGCCGATCCAGTCGTGGCGCGCCAGCAGCGCCGCGGGCTCCGCGCCCTCCCCGGCTTGCGGCGTCGGGCCGGCCGCGTCCGCCGTCCCGGAGGGCGCCAAGAACACGTAGGGCTGCCGGTGCAGTTCGCGCCAGGCCAGCCGCCGCGAGGCGCCGGCTCCCTGGGGCCGGGCGACCAGCACCGCGTCGGACCGCCCCGCCTTGAGTTCGGCGATCAGCTCGTCGCTGTCGTTCATCGGCGGGATCGACACCTCCAGCAGCGGATGCCGGGCGCGCAGGGCGCGCAGCGCCGCCGGCAGGACGTCGGTCTGCATGCTGGTGATCACCCCGACCCGCACCCTGCCGCTGACCTGCGCCGACGGGCGCGACCGCAGGCGCTGCAGTGCCAGCGCCAGTTCGCCCGCGGTGCCCGCCACCTCCCGCGCGAACGGCGTCGGCGACAGCGTCCGGGTCGAGCGGTCGAAGAGCGGTCGGCCGAACCACTGCTCCAGCTGCTTGACCTGCAGGCTGACCGCGCTCGGACTCACGCCGACGACGCCGGCCGCCGCGGTGAAACTGCCCTGCTCCAGGATGGTGCGCAAGGTGTCGAGGAGGGCGAGATTCATGAGATCCGCTCACAATGGGTGTTGAAAGATATCGCTTTACTCATTCTAGGCGCGGCCTACGATGGATCCGTGCCCGGCGCGCCGCCCCGCGCCGCGCCCCGCCCTCCACCCGTCCTGCCCATCCCGCACGCCATGAACACCTTCCGCTTCCCGCGCCTCCTGCGCCTGTCGCGCGTCCTCGGATTCGCCGCGCTGCTCGTCCCGCTCGGCGCCGCCCTCCCGGCCGCGGCGGCCGACGCCTGGGTGCCCGACCGGGTGATCCACCTGGTCTCGCCGAGCCCGCCCGGCGGCGGCACCGACGCGGTGTCGCGGCTGCTCGCCGCCAAGCTCGGCGAACTCGCCAAGTGGCAGGTGGTGGTGGACACCAAGCCCGGCGCCGGCAACAACATCGGCATGGACTTCGGCGCCAAGGCCCCGCCCGACGGCTACACGGCGGTGCTGGGCGAGACCAGCAACCTCGCGGTGAATCCGTTCCTCTACAAGAAGCTGAGCTTCGATCCGGCGAAGGACCTGGCGCCGGTCGCGCTGGTCGGCACCGGCGTGTCGGTGCTGGTGGTGAACGCGGCCAGCCCCTACCGCAGCCTGGCCGCGCTGCTGTCCGCCTCGAAGGACAAGGAACTGAGCTACGCCTCCTCCGGCAACGGAACGGTGGGCCACCTGGTGGCCGAGAGCCTGCAGGTCGCCAACCAGTCCCGCCTGCTGCACGTGCCCTACAAGGGCGGCGGCCCGGCGATGGCGGACATGCTGGGCGGGCAGGTGGATTTCTACATCGCCTCGCTGGTGTCCGCCGTGCCCCTGATCCGGGACGGCAGGCTCCGGGCCCTGGCCGTCACCTCGGGCGCGCGCGACCCGCTGCTGCCGGAGGTGCCGACCTTCGCGGAGAGCGGCTACCCGGACTTCCAGTACTACACCCTGTATGGCGTCGTCGTCCCGGCCAAGACTCCGGACGCCGTGGTGCGCACCATGAACCGCGAGATCAACCGGGTGCTCGCGTCGCCGGGCGTCAAGGAGAGCCTCGCCGCGCGCGGCATCTACGCCAAGCCAGGCACGCCGGAGGAATTCGACGCTTTCCTCGCGACCGAGCGCCGGAAGTGGAGCGCGGTGGTCAAGGCCTCCGGCGCGACCGCGGAATGAACGACACTCCTTTTTCGATGAACCTCCACGACAGCGCCCCGCCCTCCCCGCCCATCGACCTGCGCAGCGACACGGTGACCCGGCCCACGCCGCAGATGTACGAGCGCATCGCCTGCGCGCCGCTCGGCGACGACGGGCTGGACGGCGACCCGACCGCCGCCGAGCTGGAAGCGGTCGCCGCCGGCATCCTGGGCAAGGAAGCCGCCCTCTACGCACCGAGCGCCACCATGGCCAACCTGCTGGCCGTGCTCGCGCAGGCGCAGCGCCAGGACCTGGTGCTGGCCGAGGCCGCCTCGCACATCTACACGACGGAGCGCGGCGCCGCCGCCCTGACCGGCGCCTTCTACCAGGGCGTGCCGGGCATGCGCGGCGCGATGGACCTCGACGCCCTGCACGACGCGCTGCAGCCCGGGGGCGCCCACCTGCGCCCGGCCCTGCTGTGCCTGGAGACCTCGCACAACAACGCCGGCGGCGCGGTGCCGCCGCTGTCCCACATGCGTTCCGCGCGCGCCCTGGCGCGCGGCGCCGGCGCCGCGGTGCACCTGGACGGCGCCCGGCTGATGAACGCGGCGGTGGCGCTGGGGGTGCCGCCGGCGCGCGTCGCCGAGTGCGCCGACACGGTCACCGTCTGCCTCTCCAAGGGGTTGAGCGCGCCGATGGGCGCGGTGCTCGCCGGGCCGCGGGACACCATCGCCCGCTGCCGCCGGCTGCGCAAGATGCTGGGCGGCAGCCAGCGGCAGGTCGGCGTCGCCGCCGCGGCCGGCATCGTCGCCCTGACCACGATGGTGGACCGGCTCGCCGAGGATCACGACCGGGCGCGCCGGCTGGCCCAAGGCATCGCCGCGATCCCGGGCCTGGCAGCGAACGATCCGCAGACCAACATCGTGCAGGTGGACGTGGGCGCGACCGGCCGGGACGCCGCCGCATGGGAGCGGGCGCTGCGCGAGCGCGGCGTGCTGGCGCGGCCCTGGGGCCGGCAGCGGCTGCGCTGCGTGACCCACCGGCACGTGGGCACGGACGACGTCGATGCGGCGCTCGCCGCCTTCCGCGCGGTCGCCGGCGCCTGGGCGGCCGAGGACGCGCTCGGCTGACGCGGCGCGGCGGACGGCCGGCCGTCCTCCGGCGTGCGGGCCGGCGCGCACGCGGAAAATTCCATGGAATGCGGCTGCAGCGCGCGTCCCGCCTTGGCCTTATGCTCTCTTTACGATAGCATCATGCGCGCCGACGAAGCCCTCACTCGCCCAGGTAGGCCGAACGCACCCGCGGGTCGTCCAGCATCGCGCCCGCCTCGCCGGCCATGGTGACCAGGCCCGACTCCATCACGTAGCCGCGGTGCGCGGCCTGGAGCGCCAGGCGGGCGTTCTGCTCGACCAGCAGGATGGTGATGCCCTGGGCCGACACGTCGCGGATCACCTCGAAGATCTTCTCCACCATGATCGGCGACAGGCCCATCGACGGCTCGTCGAGCAGCAGCAGCGTCGGATGGCTCATCAGCGCGCGGGCCATCGCCAGCATCTGCTGCTCGCCGCCCGAGAGCGTGCCGGCCATCTGCGCCGCCCGCTCCTTGAGCCGCGGGAAGACGGCGAACCAGCGCTCCATGTCCTCGGCCACCTGGCGCTTGTCCTTCGCGGTGTAGGCGCCCATGAGCAGGTTCTCGTGGATGCTCATCCGGGTGAAGACGCCGCGGCCCTCGGGCACCATCGCCAGCTTGCGCTCCAACAGCTGGAAGGACTTGAGGCCATGCAGCGGCCGGCCGAGGTAGTCGATGCGGCCCTCGACCCGGCAGTTCGGCAGGGTGCCGGTGATGGCCTTGAGCGTGGTGGTCTTGCCGGCGCCGTTGGCGCCGATCAGCGTCACCAGCTCGCCCTGGCGCACCTCCAGCGAGATGCCCTTGACCGCCTGGATGCCGCCGTAGGCGACCCGCAGGTCGCGGACGGCGAGGACGGGCCCGGCCGCCGCGTCCGCGGGGGCCGCGCGGCCGGCGGCGGGCGCGGCGGAAGGAGGAGATATCGTCGTCATGGCGTCCTTCAGTGGCCGGCGCCGAGGTAGGCCTCGATCACCGCGGGATTCTTCTGCACCTCGGCCGGCACGCCCTCGGCGATGACCTTGCCGTAGTCGAGCACGGTGATGCGGTCGCACAGGCCCATCATCAGCTTCACGTCGTGCTCGATCAGCAGGATGGTGCGGCCGTCCGCCCGGATCTTGACCAGCAGCTCGCGCAGGGCGAGCTTCTCGGTGGCGTTCATGCCGGCGGCCGGCTCGTCGAGCGCCAGCAGCTGCGGATCGGTCGCCAGCGCGCGGGCGATCTCCAGCCGGCGCTGGTCGCCGTAGGACAGGTGCCGCGCGGTGCGGCCGGCGAAGCGCCCGATGCCGACGAAATCGAGCAGTTCCTGCGCGCGTGCGCGGATGGCGGCTTCCTCCTCGCGGGCGGCGCGGTGGCGCAGGATCGCGCCGAGCACCGCCTGCCGGGTGCGCACGTGGCGGCCCACCATCACGTTCTCCAGCACCGTCATGTCGCCGAAGAGCCGGATGTTCTGGAAGGTCCGCGCGATGCCCGCGCGCGCCACCGCGTGCGGCGCCGAGGGCGAATACGGCTTGCCCGCCAGCTCGAAGCTGCCGCTGTCGGGCTGGTAGAGGCCGGTGATGACGTTGAAGAAGGTCGTCTTGCCGGCGCCGTTCGGCCCGATCAGCCCGTAGATCTGGCCGGGCAGGATGGTCAGGCCGACATCCGACAGCGCCTGCAGCCCGCCGAAGCGCTTGCCGGCGCCGGCGATGCGCAGGATGGGGGCGCCTCCCGCGGCGGCGGCCGGCGGCGCGCGAAAAACCGGGGCCGGGGCCGGGGCAATCGCGGGCGCGCCGGCGCGCGGCGGCGCGGCGGAGGTCGGCGATGGCGATGGCGCCTTCGGCGAAGCTGGCGCCGGCGGGACGGCCTGCGCCATCGGGACCGGGGTCGGCGCAGGCGCCGGCGCGGCGGCCCGCCCTGCCGGCGCCGGCCGGGGCGCGGGCTCCGGGGACGCGGCCGACGCGGTCGTGCCGGAGGGCCCGGCGACCGACGCGGCCCGCCCTGCCGCCGGCGCGGTCGGGAGCGCGGAAGCCGCGGGTGCCATCGGGGCCGGGGATGCCGCGGCGGGGACCGGCGGAGCCGCGTGCGGCGCGGACGCCGCGCCCGCTCCCTGCGTCGCCGCGGGCGCGGCCGCTCCCGGTGCCGGCGCGGGCGGGAAGGACGCGGCCGGCGCGGAGGCGGTGGAGGCGGCGGGTGCCGGGACGGCCGGCGCGCCGGCGCCGGTGGCGGCCGCAGCCGCCGCGGCGGATTCCGCCGCGGCGCGGCGCTGGGCGGCCTGTTCGATGATGGAACTCATGGTGGCGGTCTCCCGGTTCAGGCCTTGACCACGCCGGAGGCGTCGGGGGTGTGCGGATGGTCGGCCTCGGGCCGGTCCTCGGGGCGCGGCGAGGGCCACAGGCCCGCCGGGCGGGTCAGCATGATCACCACCATCGCCAGGCCGTAGAGCAGCTGCCGCATCACCTCGGCGTCGACCCAGACGCGGCCGAAGACGGCCATCTGCAGCGGCTCGACCGAATGGCGCAGCACCTCGGGCAGGGCCGCGAGGATCACCCCGCCCAGCACCACGCCCGGGATGTGGCCGATGCCGCCCAGCACCACCATCGCCAGCACCGCGATCGATTCCGTCAGCGAGAAGGACTCGGGCGAGACGAAGCCCTGGAAGGCCGCGAACATCGCGCCCGCCACCCCGCCGAAGGACGCGCCCATCGCAAAGGCCAACAGCTTGATGTTGCGGGTGTTGATGCCCATGGCCTTGGCGGCGATCTCGTCCTCGCGGATCGCGACCCAGGCCCGGCCCAGGCGCGAGTCCTGCAGCCGCAGCGAGACGAAGACGGTCGCGATGCAGAGGAACAGGAACAGGAAGTAGTAGGCGTTGACCGAGGGCAGGCTCATGCCGAACAGGTGCACGGTCGAACCCGAGCCCTGCTCGCCCGCCAGCGAGACGCCGAAGATCCGGATGGGATCGATCATGTTGATGCCCTGCGGCCCGTTGGTGATGTTCACCGGGGCATTCAGGTTGTTCATGAAGATCCGGATGATCTCGCCGAAGCCCAGCGTCACGATGGCGAGGTAGTCGCCGCGCAGCTTGAGCGTCGGCGCGCCCAGGAGCGCGCCGAAGACCGCGGCCAGCAGGGCCGACAGCGGCACGATCACCCAGAGCGACAGGTGGATGCCGTTCTGCGCCACCTCCGGCCCGAGCAGCCAGACCAGTCCGTTGCCAATGGCCGGGTAGGTGTTGACGAAGGATTCGATCACCGCGGCGAACTGCGGCGACGCGAACAGGCCGGCGGTGTAGGCGCCGATGGCGTAGAAGGCGATGTAGCCCAGGTCGAGCAGGCCGGCGAAGCCCACCACCACGTTCAGGCCCAGGGCCAGCATGATGTAGAGCAGCGCCACGTCCATGATGCGGACCCAGGAGTTGCCGAACTGGCTCGCGACGAAGGGGAAGGCGACCATCACCGCCAGCAGGAGCAGCAGGCTCGCGGTGGCATTGCGCGGGTCGCGGCGGCGGTCGAAGGACAGGAGGCTCATGGTGCGGTGTCCTCGGTGTCAGGCGCGGTCGGCCACGCGTTCGCCCATGATCCCGGACGGCCGCAGGGTCAGCACCACGATCAGCACGATGAAGGCGAAGATGTCCTGGTAGTTGCTGCCCAGGAAATTGCCGGTCAGGTCGCCGATGTAGCCCGCGCCCAGGCTCTCGATCAGGCCCAGCAGGATGCCGCCGAGCATCGCGCCGTAGATGTTGCCGATGCCCCCCAGCACCGCGGCCGAGAAGGCCTTGAGGCCCGGCACGAAGCCCATGGCGAACTGCGCGGTGGAATAGTTGGCCGCCCACATGACCCCGGCGATGGCCGCCAGCGCCGCGCCGATGGCGAAGGTCACCACGATCACCTTGTTGGAGTCCACGCCCATCAGGCCGGCGATGCGCGGGTTCTCGGCGGTGGCGCGCATCGCACGGCCCATGCGGGTCTTCTCGACCATCAGCACCAGCGCCGCCATCGCAGCGACCGCCAGCACCAGCAGCAGGATCTGCGTCGGCGAGATCAGCGCGCCGGCGATGGTGATCGGGTCGGACGGCATCACCTGCGGGAACGGCAGCGGGCTGCGGCCCCAGACCATCATCGCCAGGGTCTGCAGCAGGATGGACACGCCGATCGCGGTGATCAGCGGCGCCAGCCGGGGCGCGTTGCGCAGCGGCCGGTACGCCACCCGCTCGATGACCAGGCTCACGGCGATGCAGACCGGGATCGCGCCGACGATGGCGATGCCGAGCTGCACCCAGCCGGGCAGCCCGGGCGCCGCCCCCTCGAGCAGCCGCAGGATGGTCAGGCCTGCCATGGCGCCGATCATGAGCACGTCGCCGTGGGCGAAGTTGATCAGGTTCAGGACCCCGTAGACCATCGTGTAGCCCAGCGCGATCAGGGCATACATGCTGCCGAGGACCAGGCCGTTGATGATTTGCTGGATGAAGATGTCCATGGATGGAGGGTGGTGGGTGGTGGTGGTTCGGTGGGGGCGGTCCCGGACGGACGGCGCGGGCGGTGGAGCGGCGGGACGGTCCGCCCTTTTACCGGCGCCCGCCGCGTCCCGCCAGCGCGGCAAACGCCGATGGCGCCGGCGGCGGGGCTGGTGCAGGCAATATCCGTTCCCGGGAGGCGCCGCGCGGCGCGGCGGCGGGAGTCGCGCGCGCCATGCGTCAGGCCCCCGCGCGGGGCGCGGCGAGGCGGCGCAGGCCCAGCGCCAGGAAGCCGGCCGCCAGCCCCCAGAAGGTCGGGCCGATGCCCGCGAGGCTCAACCCCGACGCGGTCGCCGCGAAGGTGATGACCGCCGCCTCGCGATCGCGCGGCGCCTCCAGCATGCTGCCGAGCGCGCCCGCCAGGGGCGCGAGCAGGGCCAGTCCGGCGATGGCCGCGACCGTGGCGGGCGGCATCGCCGCGAAGGAGCGGACCAGCGGCGCGGAGAACGCCGCCAGCAGCAGGTAGAAGCCCGCGTAGGCCATGCCGACGCGCCAGCGCCGCGCGGCGTCGGGATGCGCGTCCGGGCTGGTGCAGATGGCGGCGGTGATCGCCGCGAGGTTGACCGCGTGCGCGCCGAAGGGCGCGGCCGCGAGGCTGGCCGCGCCGGTCGCCAGCAGCACCGGGCCCGGCGGCGGCCGGTAGCCGGCGCTGCGCAGCACCACGAAGCCCGGCAGGTTCTGCGAGACCAGCGTCACCAGGAAGAGCGGCACGCCCAAGCCCAGCGCGGTGCGCCATTCGAAGACCGGCGCGGTGAAGCGCAGGCCGCCGAACAGCGCGGCGCCCGGCGCCGCCGCAGCCTGCAGGGCCGGGGACGGGCCGCGCGCCAGCACCAGCGCGATGCCGGCGGCCAGCGCCAGCGGCAGCGCGTAGGTCGGCCAGCGCGGCCGCGCGGCGACGAAGACCGCCAGCAGCAGGCAGGCCAGCGCCGCGTCGGTGGCGACGCCGCGGAAGAGCGCCATGCAGAAAGGCAGCAGCACCCCCGCGAGCATGGCCGCGGCGATGGAGGCCGGGATGCGCGCCGCGAGCCGGCCCAGCGCCGGCACCAGCCCGAGGGCCATGCCCAGCAGCGCCGCCACCACGAAGGCACCGACCGCCGACGGGAAGCCCGCCGCCCCCGCCCCGGCCGCCGCGACCAGCGCCGCGCCCGGGGTGGACCAGGCCAGCACCACCGGCATGCGCAGCGCCAGGCTGAGGCCGCCGCCCGCCAGCGCGATGGCCAGGCACAGCGCGGTCACCGCCGAGCCGACCTGCTGCGCGGAACCGCCCATGGCCTGCATCGCCTGGACCACCAGCGCGACCGTGCCGCCGAACCCGACCAGGGCGGCGACGAAGGCGGAGGACAGGACGGAGATCGGCATCGTGGGCGCACCGCCGCGGCCCGGCGACGCCGGGGCCCCGGAGGCGCGGCGCCCGGCCGGACCGGCGGCGGAGGGCGCGATTATGAACGTCCGCGCACCGGCGGCCCGGAGGGCGCGGGACGCGGTACTCGACCCCGCCGCGCCTGCTCCGCCGGGACGCGCCGGGCCGCGCTTCAGGCGTAGACGTCGATCGTCCGTCCCGGACCGGCCGCGGGCCGCGCCGGCGCAGCGGCCGGCCCGGACGCGTCCGGCGCCGCGGCCTGCGCGCGCTGCTGCGCCCGCTGCGCGGCCTGCTGCGCCGCGCGCTCCGAAGCCTGCTGGAGGGCGGCGATCTGCTGCTGGATGGCCTCGGCCTGCGCCTGGAGCAGCTTCAGGCGCTGCTGCTTGGCCTTGGCTTCGAGGGTGTCGTCGGCCGCCAGCGACTGGATCCGCGCGGTCACGTCCTTGAGCTGCGCCTGGAGGCGGGCGATCTGCCGGCCGTTGTCGATGCCGTCGCCGCCCCCGGCGGCGCCGACGGGCGCGGAGGAGGACGGAGTGTTGCTGTTGATCTGCATGGAACGCTCGGGGAGGTGCGGGGCGCGGGGCATGCCCGTCGTCCTCCTTATCGGCATCCGGGATGCGGACTGTAGGGGCGCCGTGCACCGCGGCGCTTCAGCGGCAGCGCAGGCGCACCGATTGCCCCGGCTCCAGCCGCGAAGCCTCGCCTCCGCGCACGATGCCGATGCCCGCGCCGTCCGGGCGGACCGCGACTTCCAGCCATTCGCCCCGCAGCCGCAGCTCCAGCAGCGCGCCGCGCACCCGCACCGGCATGCGGACGTCGTCGAGCGCGTCCGGAGGATGCGGGTCGAAGCGCAGCGTGCCGCCGGGCAGCAGCTGCAGGCCGAGGTAGTGGCGCTGCAGCACGTCCCACACGCCCGACATCGCGCCCAGGTGCAGGCCCTCGCCGGCGCCGTGGCCGGTTCCGGGATCGAGGTCGGTGCGCAGCGCGTGGCGGAATTCCTTCCACGACGCCGCGCCGTCCATGCAGGCCAGCGCGCCGGCGCACACGGCGCGCGACAGGCTCGACTCGTGGGTGATGCGTTCCAGGTCGTAGCGCACGGTGCGCGCGTACCAGCCCTCGGGCAGGTGGTGCCCCATGCGGGCGAAGAGTTCCTGCAGTCCGTCGCGGCCGATCAGGTGGAAGAGCATCAGCACGTCGGCCTGCTTGGTGAGCTGGTAGGCGTTGACGCTTTCCCCCTGCGCGTCCAGCCACCAGTCCAGCCGCACCGACGGGTCGCGCCGGGGCACCGGGTCGGCGTCGGGCGGCCGCAGGCGGTCGAAGCCCGCGAACTGCAGGATGGTTCCGTCCGGCCGCACCGGCAGGCGCATTGCGCCGCCCACCGCGCGCCATGCGTCGGCCTCGCGGTCGCGCAGGCCGGTGCGCTCGCGCAGCGCCCGCCATTCGCCGGCGTCCAGGTGCTGCGGCAGCTCGGCCGCGCAGAACAGGGTCCAGGCGGCCATGGCGTTGGTGTACGCGTTGTCGTCCAGGCCGGGCTCGCGGGCGCCGGGATAGGCGTCGTGGTACTCGTCCGGGCCGATGACGCCGGGGACGCCATGGCGACCGTCGGCGCCGCGGCGGGCGGCGCCGGCCCAGAAGCGCGCGATCTCCACGATCATCTCGCCGTCGCGGCCGGCCAGCCGCGCCCGGTCGCCGGTGGCGAGGAAGTGCCGCCACGCGTTGAACGCGATGGCCGCGCCGACGTGGCGCTGCAGCCGGGTCGAGTCCGGTCGCCAACGGCCGGACTCGGCGAAATACTGGTAGGCCGGCGTCTCCTCCCCGCCGGTGCGGGCGCTGCGCCAGGGGTACATCGCGCCCGGCAGGCCTTCGCGCCGGGCGGCGGCGCGGGCCGCGCCGAGCCGCCGGTGGCGGTAGTCGAGCAGCCCGGCGGCGACCGCCGGCGCGTGCATGCTGTAGAAAGGGAAGACCAGGATGTCGTCCCAGAACGCATGGCCGAAGTAGGTTTCCTGCCACCCGCGGCCGGGCATGCCGGTGTCGCGCCGGGCCGAATGGGGCGACGCGGTCTGCAGCAGGTGGAAGGCACCGAAACGGCAGTCGCGCTCCAGCGACGGGTTGCCCGGCGCCGACAGGCAGGCGCGGCCCCAGAGCGCCTCCCAGGCGCGCAGGTGCTCGCGGCGGGCGGCCTCCCAGGACGGGGGCGGGTCGACCGGATCGGCCTGCGCCGCGGCCTCCGCCGGGAGCGGCGCGCCGTCCGCGGCGGGCGCGGCTTCGGTCACCCGCGCCATCAGCACCACGGTCAGCGTGCGGCCGCGGCGCGCGTCGGCCCGGACTTCCTGCGCGAGCGGCGCCGCGCGGTCCCTGCCGTCGCTCCGATCCCCGGCCGGCGCCGGCGGCGCCGCGGCGCCGCCGCAGGAGAGCCAGACCGCGACCTGGACCGCCACCGCGCCGTCGCGGGTCCGGACCCGCACCGCGCAGGCGCCGGGCAGCCGCGCCGGCGCCACGTCGGCGTGCACGCCCTCGTAGTCCCGCATGTGCGCGACCCGCGCGTTCTCCACCGCGGCCGGCAGGAGGTGGCGCAGGGTCACCGGGCCGTCCCAGTCCAGCGGGGTGATCTCCCAGCGCAGGACGGCCAGGGTCGGATCGGCCATGCTGGCGAAGCGCTCCTCGGCGATCCGCGTCTCGCCGCCGGCGCGGTGGCGGATGCGGAACGCGCGGCCGGCGATGCCGTGCGCCAGGTCGAGCGTCTGCCGGAACGCCGCGTAGTCCGCGGTGTCCGGCGAGAACCACGCCCCGTCCCCCTGCCCCGCGTCCCCGGGCGCCCCGACCCCGTCGCGGCGCAGGCCCAGGCCGAAAGGGAACGGCAGGTTGACCAGCGCGGTGATCCCGGTTTCCTGCCCCGCGACGACGCGGCGCGCGCTGTTGTAGCAGCCGGCCAGGTACATGCCGGCGTAGTGGTGCGGGCCGCGGGCGGCGCCGAAGGCCTGCTCCGGCGCGCACGCCCGCAGGAAGAGCACGCCGTTGCCCTGGCCGAAGAGGGATTCGCGCCGCAGCGCGTCCGCCGGATCCCATCCCTCGACCGCCACCTGCCGCGCCGGGTCCGCGCCGCGCTCCATCAGGCGTCCGCTCCGGCGGCCGGGCGGGGTCCGCGCGGGCCCCGGCGCAGCTGCGCATCGGCCGCGGCGCGGTGCGGGTAGGCGGGCTGCGAACCGAAGGCCTGCACCGCCAGTTCGGTGCAGGCGATGGCGAAGCGCGCCGCGTCCGCCGGCGCCGCGTTCTCCAGCATGGCGACCGCGAAGGCGCCGGTGAAGGCGTCGCCTGCGCCGGTGGCGTCCACCGGGTCGGGCAGGCCCGCGAGCGGGTGGAACGCCTGCAGCGTGCCGTCCGGCAGGGCCAGCAGGCAGCCCCCGTCGCCCAGCTTGAGGACCACCATCCGCGGCCCCATCGCCCGCAGCGCCCGGGCCGCGCCGGCCAGCGCTCCCGGTCCCGCGCCGCCGGCGCCCGCCAGGGCCAGCGCTTCCTCCTCGTTCGGCAGCAGCGCCTCGACCGCCGGGAGCACGGCGCGGTCCACCGCATCGGGGAAGGACGGGTCGAGCGCCACCCGCAGCCCGCGGTCCCGGGCCGCCTCGATGGCGCGGCTGCAGGGACCGGGCGCCGCCTCGTAATCGGCCACCAGCACCGAACGCGGGTCCGCGCGGCCGATGCACGCGGCGAAGGCGCGCGCGTCCTGAGCGTCCAGCCGCAGGTTGGCCTCCCCCGCGAGCACGATGGACTTCTTGCCGCCGGGCGGCACCGCGATCATCGACACCGCGGTCCCGCAGCCCGGGATGCGGCGCACGCCCGCGACGTCCACGCCGGCCTCCCGCACCGGCCGCAGCGCCTGCTCGGCGAGGTCGTCGTCCCCGACCGCGCCCAGCAGCCACGCGGGATGGCCGAGCCGGCGCGCCAGCACCGCCACGTTCGCCGCCTTGCCGCCGCCCTGGCGCGCGAGGCAGCGCGCGGCCTGCGTCTCGACCTCGCCCGCCGGACGGTCCACCCGGGCCTGGAAATCGGCATTGACGCTGCCGACCGAGAGGATGCCGGGCGGGTCGGAGGCGGTGGTCGCGGAGATCGGCTGCATGCGGCCCAGCTTAGGGAGGCGCCGCCGCCCGGCTGTTTCGGGGTGTAGGGACCCCGGGACCGGGGCCGGGCGGCGCCGCGGGGACGCCGGGCCTGCCGATAATCCGGCCGCATGGATGCAGACTCCGGATCCCCGACCCCGCGCGACGGCGCGCCCGCGCCCGTGCCGGCCTGGACGCTGCACTGCGACGGCAGCGCCCAGCCCAATCCCGGGCGCATGGGCCTGGGCGCGGTGATGGCCGCGCCGGACGGCGTCCGCCACACCCTGTCGGTGGCGACGCAGTGCGTCGGCTGCAACAACGAGGCGGAGCTGCGCGCCTTCGTCCTCGCGCTGGAGTCCCTGCGGGCGCGCGGCGCGGCCGCCGTCGAGGCCTACAGCGACAACAGCATCCTCGTGGAGCTGCTCTCCCGCCCCGGCGCGCCGCCGCCGGCGCGGCTGGCGGAGCTGGTCGGCCGGGCGCGGGCGCTCTGGGCCGGTTTCGCCGACGCCCGCCTGCGCTGGATCCCGCGCCACCGCAACGGCGAGGCCGACGCGCTCGCCCGCGCCGCGCTCGGCATGCCGCCCAAGCCCGCGGCGCCGCCCTCGCCGCGCAGGAAGCGGCGGCGCTGACCCGACCCGCCGGCCGCGGCGCGCGCTCCGGCGGCACGCGGCCGCGGCCCCGTCCTGTATCCAGTTGGAACCGCGCGGGCCGCGCCGGCCGAAAGCCCTCCCGCGCATGAGAAAATCCCCGGTCCTCCGCGAATCCGCCACCGGATTCCATCCGGGGTCCTCCCAGGATCCCGTCCCCGACACGCACACCGACACGGAACACACCATGGAAGCAGAACGCATCAACCTCATCGGCACCACCCTGCGCGACCTGCAGGAGCGGACGGTCGACCTCCGGAGGTATCTTTGACTTCGATGCCAAGAAGGACCGCCTGCGAACGGTAGACGCATCGCTCGAGGACCCGGCCGTCTGGAACGACCCCAAGAAGGCGCAGGAGCTGGGCAAGGAGAAGAAGGCGCTCGACGGCGTGGTGCTCACGCTCGAGAAGCTGACCGCCGAGCTGGCCGACAACCTCGAGCTCTACGACATGTCCAAGGAGGAAGGCGACTACGACGGCCTGGCCTCCATCGAGTCCGACGCCGCCGCCCTGGCCAAGGACGTCAAGGAACTCGAGTTCCGCCGCATGTTCAGCAAGGAAGCCGACCCGCTCAACTGCTTCCTGGACATCCAGGCAGGCGCCGGCGGCACCGAGGCCTGCGACTGGGCCAGCATGCTGCTGCGCCAGTACCTGAAGTACGCCGAGCGCAAGGGCTTCAAGGCCACCGTCGAGGACGAGTCCGCCGGCGACACCGCGGGCATCAAGAACGCGACAATCAAGGTCGAGGGCGAGTACGCCTTCGGCCTGCTGCGCACCGAGACCGGGGTGCACCGCCTGGTGCGCAAGTCGCCGTTCGATTCCTCGGGCGGCCGCCACACCAGCTTCGCCAGCGTCTTCGTCTACCCGGAGATCGACGACTCGATCGAGATCGAGATCAATCCCTCCGACGTGCGCACCGACACCTTCCGCGCCTCCGGCGCGGGCGGCCAGCACATCAACAAGACCGACTCGGCGGTGCGCCTGACGCACATCCCGACCGGCATCGTGGTGCAGTGCCAGGACGGCCGCAGCCAGCACAGCAACCGCGACGTGGCCTGGCAGCGCCTGCGCTCGCGGCTCTACGATTTCGAGATGCGCAAGCGCCAGGAGGAGCAGCAGAAGCTGGAGGACACCAAGACCGACGTCGGCTGGGGCCACCAGATCCGCAGCTACGTGCTGGACAACAGCCGCATCAAGGACCTGCGCACCGGCGTGGAGATCTCGGCGACGCAGAAGGTGCTCGACGGCGACCTCGACGCGTTCATCGAGGCCTCGCTGAAGCAGGGCGTCTGAGCCGCATGCGCGCCGCGACGCCCTCCTCCCCGATGCCCGATGCGCCCGCCCCGGGCGCGGGGCGCGCGGCTGCCGGAAGGCACCCGCGCGCTGATCTTCGACATGGACGGCACGATGGTCGACTCGATGCCGTCGCACGCCTGGTCCTGGGAGACCTTCGCCCGCGCCCGGGGCGTGGCGCTGGAGACGGTCGACCTGATGCGCATGGTCAACGGCCGCACCGCCTGGGAAGGCATGCGCGCCCTGCTCGGCGCCGACCTGCCGGCCGAGACGCTCGACCGCTTCGTCGCCGAGAAGGAAGGCATGTACCGCGAGCACTTCGCCCGCGCCTTCTCCGAGGTGCCGGGCTTCCGCGCCTTCGAGGCCGCGGCGCGCGCGGCCGGCCTCGCCACCGGCATCGGCACCGCCGGCGACCGCCACAACCTCGCCTTCGTGCTCGAACGCCTGGCGCTGCCGCCGTTGCGGGCGATGGTCGGCGGCGACGAGGGCCTGCCCGGCAAGCCCGACCCGGCCATCTTCCTGGAAGCGGCGCGCCGGCTCGGCGTCCCGCCCGCGCAGTGCGTGGTCTTCGAGGACGCGCCCTTCGGCATCGAGGCGGCCCGTCGCGCCGGCATGCGCGCGGTGGCGATCTGCACCACCCATCCGCCCCACGAACTCTCCGGCCCGCACGTCCTCGCGGCGGTGCCGGACTACGAGTCCCTCCTGCAATCCAACTTCCTGGGAACACCTCATGATGCGTGAAGGCCAAGCACCGGTCGCGATCCACCGCGCCGACTACACCGCCCCGGCGTTCTGGATCGACACCGTCGATCTCTGCTTCGACCTCGATCCCGCCAAGACCCGGGTGCTCAACCGCATGCGGCTGCGCCGCAATCCGGACGTGCCGGCCCAGGCGCTGCGGCTCGACGGGGAGGACCTGAACCTGGCCCGCGTGCTGGTCAACGGCCAGGGCACCTCCTTCAAGATGGACGGCGACAAGCTGGTGCTGGAGAACCTGCCCGGCGGCGAGGAGCCCTTCGACCTGGAGATCTTCACCACCTGCTGCCCCGAGAAGAACACCAAGCTCATGGGCCTGTACATGAGCCAGGACACCTTCTTCACCCAGTGCGAGGCCGAGGGCTTCCGCCGCATCACCTACTTCCTGGACCGTCCGGACGTGATGGCCAGCTACACCGTCACCCTGCGCGCCGACAAGGCCAAGTACCCGGTGCTGCTGTCCAACGGCAACCTGGTCGAGCAGGGCGCGCTCGACGACGGGCGCCACTTCGCCAAGTGGGTCGATCCGTTCAAGAAGCCCGCCTACCTCTTCGCGCTGGTCGCCGGCCGGCTGGTGGCCCGCGAGCAGCGCATCCGTGCCCGCAACGGCAAGGACCACCTGCTGCAGGTCTGGGTGCGCCCCGGCGACATGGACAAGACCGAGCACGCGATGCAGTCGCTGGTGCACTCGGTCGCCTGGGACGAGGCCCGCTTCGGCCTGCCGCTGGACCTCGACCGCTTCATGATCGTCGCCACCAGCGACTTCAACATGGGCGCGATGGAGAACAAGGGCCTCAACATCTTCAACACCAAGTACGTGCTGGCGAGCCCCGCGACCGCCACCGACGTGGACTTCGCGAACATCGAGTCGGTGGTCGGCCACGAGTACTTCCACAACTGGTCGGGCAACCGCGTCACCTGCCGCGACTGGTTCCAGCTCAGCCTGAAGGAAGGCCTGACCGTCTTCCGGGACCAGGAATTCAGCCAGGACCTGTGCGCCGACCCCTCGGCCCGGGCGGTCAAGCGCATCGAGGACGTGCGGGTGCTGCGCACCGCCCAGTTCCCCGAGGACGCCGGCCCGATGGCCCATCCGGTGCGGCCGGACAGCTTCATCGAGATCAGCAACTTCTACACCGTCACCATCTACGAGAAGGGCTCGGAGGTGGTGCGCATGATGCAGACCCTGGTCGGCCGCGAAGGCTTCGAGCGGGGCATCACCCTCTATTTCGAGCGCCACGACGGCCAGGCGGTCACCTGCGACGACTTCGCCCAGGCCATCGCCGACGCCAATCCGGGCAGCGACCTCGCCCGGCTCCTGCCGCAGTTCAAGCGCTGGTACAGCCAGGCCGGCACCCCGCGGGTGCGCGCCGCGGGCCGGTACGACGCCGCGGCGCGCAGCTACACGCTGGAGCTGTCCCAGTCCTGCCCGCTCACCCCGGGCCAGGACGCCAAGGAGCCCTTCGTCATCCCGATCGCGCTCGGACTGCTGGGCGCCGACGGCGCGCCGCTGCCGCTGCATTTCCGGGTGCTGGACGCCGAGGGCGTGCTGAGCGGCGACGTGGGCGGCGCGGCCGACCCGGGCCCGGCGCCCGCCTCGCACACCTTCGTGCTCAACCAGGAGCGCGAGACGCTGGTGTTCGAGGGCCTCGACGCCGAGCCGGTGCCCTCGCTGCTGCGCGGCTTCTCGGCGCCGGTGATCCTGGAGTTCGACTACGCCGACGACCAGCTGCTGGCCCTGCTGGCCCACGACACCGACCCCTTCAACCGCTGGGAGGCCGGCCAGCGCCTCGCCCTGCGCCGCGCTCTCAAATCGATAGCTGACACCGCAGTGCCCATCGGCGCCGATGGTGTTTTCGAAGGAGAAGTCCTGGACGCGGCCTACCTCGAAGCGATGCGCCAGGTGCTGCGCCACCCGACGCTCGACGCCGCCTTCAAGGACCTGGTCCTGACCCTGCCGTCCGAGGCCTACATCGCCGAGCAGCTGCAGCCGGTGGACCCGCAGCGCATCCACGCGGTGCGCGAGGCGATGCGCGCCCAGCTCGCCCGCGGCCTGGCCGCCGACTGGGCCTGGGCCTTCGAGCGGCACCAGGACAACGGCGCCTACCGGCCCGATCCGGTCTCCTCCGGCCGCCGCGCGCTGGCCGGCCTGGCGCTGTCGCAGCTCTGCCTGGAGTCGGTCCGCACCGGCGATGCGGTGTGGCCGGGCAAGGCCTACCAGCGCTTCAAGGACGCCGGCAACATGACCGACCGCGCCAACGCGCTGCAGGCGCTGGTCTCCAGCCGCCACCCCCTGGCGGCCCAGGCGCTGGAACGCTTCCACGCGCTGTTCCGCGACGAGGCGCTGGTGCTGGACAAGTGGTTCCAGCTGCAGGCCACCACCCCCGACCGCGGCGGCGACGTGCTGCCGCGGGTCGAGCAGCTGCTCAGGCATCCGGACTTCAACCTCAAGAACCCAAACCGCGCGCGCAGCGTGATCTTCGGCTTCTGCAGCGCCAACCCCGGCGCCTTCCACCGGGCCGACGGCAAGGGCTACGCCTTCTGGGCCGACCGGGTCATCGAACTCGACGCGATCAACCCGCAGGTCGCGGCCCGGCTGGCCCGCGCCCTCGACCGCTGGGCGCAGCTCGCCGAGCCCTACCGCGAGCAGGCCCGCGCGGCCATCGCCCGGGTGGCCGCCGTGCCGCGCCTGAGCAACGACACCCGCGAAGTGGTCGGCCGCGCGCTGGGCGCGTCCTGAGCGCGGCCCCCGCCGTCCCCCCCGTCCCCGCGGACACCCCCGCATCCGAAACCGAAAGAGCCGAGACACAATCCATGGCATCCAATCCCTCCCGCATCAGCCTGACCCGTTACCTCGTCGAGCAGCAGCGCAAGAGCGCCCACGGCAACGACGACTCCCAGGGACTGATCCCGGCGCAGCTGCGCCTGCTGCTCGAAGTGGTGGCGCGCGCCTGCAAGGGCATCAGCCAGGCGGTCAACAAGGGCGCGCTCGGCGGCATCCTCGGCAGCGCCGAGAGCGAGAACGTCCAGGGCGAGGTCCAGAAGAAGCTCGACATCATCGCCAACGAGGTGCTGATCGAGGCCAACGAATGGGGCGGCAACCTCGCGGCCATGGCCAGCGAGGAGATGGACACCATCCACCTCATCCCCGGCCGCTACCCCCAGGGCGAGTACCTGCTGCTGTTCGATCCGCTCGACGGCTCCAGCAACATCGACGTCAACGTCAGCATCGGCACCATCTTCAGCGTGCTCAGGAAGCCCGAGGACCATCCCGGCGTGCACGAAGGCGACTTCCTGCAGGCCGGCACCAAGCAGGTCGCGGCCGGCTACTGCATCTACGGCCCGCAGACCACGCTGGTGCTGACCGTGGGCGCGGGCGTGGCGATGTTCACCCTCGACCGCGAACAGGGCTCCTTCGTGCTGACCCAGGAAGACGTGCAGATCCCGGCCGACACCAAGGAATTCGCGATCAACATGAGCAACATGCGCCACTGGGACGCCCCGGTCAAGCGCTACATCGACGAATGCCTGGCCGGCAAGGACGGCCCGCGCGGCAAGGACTTCAACATGCGCTGGATCGCCAGCATGGTCGCCGACGTGCACCGCATCCTGACCCGCGGCGGCGTCTTCATGTACCCCTGGGACAAGCGCGAGCCCCACAAAGCCGGCAAGCTGCGCCTGATGTACGAGGCCAACCCGATGAGCTGGCTGGTCGAGCAGGCCGGCGGCGCCTCCACCGACGGGCGCCAGCGCATCCTGGACATCCCGCCCGCGCAGCTGCACCAGCGGGTGGCGGTGGTGCTCGGGTCGAAGAACGAGGTCGAGCGCGTCACGCAGTACCACAGCGAGGAAGCGGCGCCCGCCGCCTGAGCGCGCCCTCCCGACCGGGCGCGGCCCCTGCCGACCGCGACGCCGCATCCGCCGGGCCCCCGCCCTGCCGGGGGCTTTTTTCCGTCCGGCCCGCGCCTCTCGCTTCCGGCGCTCAGCCGGCGGCCGGGGTGCCCGCGGCCGGGCCGTCGATCCGGGCCAGGGCCTCGGCGATGGCCGCCGGATCGCCCGGCCGCACCAGCCGGGCCACTTCCTGCCCGTCGCGCAGGAAGACCAGGGTCGGCCATAGCTTGACCCGGAACGAGCGGCCGAGCGGGCGGCCCGGCCCGTCCTCCACCTTCAGGTGCCGCAGCGGCGGGCGCCCCTGCAGCGCCGCGGCGATCGGCCCCTGCGCCGCGCGGCAGTGGCCGCACCAGCCGGTGCCGAATTCGAGCAGGGTGGCGCCGGGCAGCGCATCGATCTCGGCGCGCTCGGGCTGGGTGGTCGCGTAGTCTTGGTCCATTGCCCGATTGGACACCCGGCGCCGGCCGGGCATGTATCCAGGATCGCGCGGCCCGCGGCGCACCGGCCACGACGGCCCGCGCCGCAGGGCCTCAGGGCATCGCGACGTCGAATTCCTCGAAAACGCCCGACAGGCCGTACGCCGGCGCGCCGGCGAGTTCCCGCTCGGCGGCGAAACGCGCCGATTGCGGACTGCGTTCCAGCTTCTCGGACCACTCCCAGGCCAGCGCCTTCGCGTCCTGCCAGGCCTCGATCTCGGTGCTGCGCATGTCGCGGCAGCGGATGGTGCTGTGCGGCATCTGCTCGTCCGACACGATCCGGATCGCGCCGATCCAGCATCCGCGGTGGGGCTCGGTCTGCAGGTAGAACTCCCAGCCGAAGAAGTTGGTGAGGAAAGGCGTGTTCATGGCGTGCCTCCGGGCGACGGAACGAATTGAATTGTTGGAAATTTAATTATGCACAACTTTGTTACCGGCTTTTGCTATCCGTTGCATCGGCTTTCCCAATCGGCCGCCGCGGCGCCCCGCCCCTGCTCGTCCGGCGGCGGACGGCGCCGGGCGGGCGGCGGCCTCAGCCCTGAAGGGCCAGGATCCGCTCGGCGACCGCGTCCACGCCGGCGGCCGAGAGGTCGTCCGCCTCCACCCGCCCGCGCTGCGCCCACTGCGCGAAATGCCGCGCCTGGGAGCGCTCGTAGTGCGGGTCGTAGTGCAGCGCGATCAGTTCCGCGAAGAGCGGCGCCAGCGCCCGCTCCCGGGCCCAGGCCTGCCAGCGCTGCACGTTCTCCCGGCCCTGCAGGTCCTTGAGCAGGCCGAGGCGGTCGGCGAGCGCCTCGGGCGCGTCGCCGAGGTAGGCATAGTCCTCCAGCAGGAAGGCCTGGCGGGCGGCGGAGGTGGCGACCACCTCCACGCAGGGCGCCGCCCGCATCCGCGCCACCAGCTCCAGCGGCAGGTTCAGCTGCCCGATGCGCGGGCTCTCGCCCTCGACGTAGACGGCGCGCGCGAGGTCGAAGCCCTCCAGCCGGGTGGCGATCAGCGTCTCGAACCGCTTCTGCGAAGGCTGGGGCCGGCCGGGCAGGCCGCCGAGCAGCGAGCCCTTGTGGCTGGCCAGCTCCTCCAGGTCCAGCACCTGGGCGCCCCGGCGCTCCAGCGCATGGAGCACCCGGGTCTTGGCGCTGCCGGTGGCGCCGCAGACCACGGTCAGCCGCAGCGCCGGGCTGGCGCTGGCGATCTGCTCGATCACGTGCCGCCGGAAGCTCTTGTAGCCGCCCGCGAGCTGCTCGGCCTTCCAGCCGACCATGCGCATCCAGGTCACCATCGAGCCGCTGCGCATGCCGCCGCGCCAGCAGTAGACCAGCGGCTTCCAGTTCGCCGGACGGTCGGCGAAGCGTTCGCGCAGGTGGCGCGCCAGGTTGGCCGCGACCATCGCGCCGCCGACCCGCCGGGCCTCGAAGGCGCCGGTCTGCTTGTAGAGCGTGCCGACGATGCGGCGCTCCTCGTCGTCGAGCACCGGGCAGTTGATCGCGCCGGGCAGGTGGTCGAGCGCGTACTCCGAGGGCGAGCGCGCGTCGATCACGGTGTCGAAGCCGGCCAGGTCGTGGGCGCGGACCGGGGGACGCTGGCTCATCGCGCGCCCCCTTCCGGCCGGCCGCCGCAGGCAGGCGCGCTCACGCCCGCACCTCCAGGCGCGGCGCGCCGGGCCGGTGCCCGACGACCTCGCCGACCTCGGCCGCCGCCGCGAAGCCGTGGCGGCGGAACACCTCCAGCACGCCCCCGACCGCGCCGGCGTCGCAGGACACCAGCAGGCCGCCGCTGGTCTGCGGATCGGTCAGCAGCGCCCGGTCGGCGGCGGCGAAGCCCGCGGGCAGCCCCACCTCGGCGCCGTAGCCGTCCCAGTTGCGCCCGGAGGCGCCGGTCACCATGCCGCGCTCCGCCAGGCCGCGCACGCCCGGCAGCAGCGGCACCCGCGGCCAGTCGAGGGCGACGGCCGCGTCCGCGCCGCGGGCCAGCTCCAGCGCATGGCCCGCGAGGCCGAAGCCGGTCACGTCGGTCAGCGCATGCACCCCGTCCAGCGCCGCCAGGTCGGGCCCCGGCGTGTTGAGCCGGGTGGCGCTCGCGATCATCTCCGCGTAGCCGTCGGCGTCCAGCGCATCCTTCTTGAGCGCGGCGGACATCACGCCCACGCCGAGCGGCTTGCCCAGCACCAGCCGGTCGCCCGGCCGCGCGTCCGCGTTGCGGCGGATGCGCGAGGGGTGGGCCACGCCGATCGCGACCAGGCCGTAGATCGGCTCGACCGAATCGATGGTGTGGCCGCCCGCGATCGGGATGCCGGCCGCGGCGCAGACCGCCTGCCCCCCGGCGAGGATGCGGCCAATCGTCTCGGTGGACAGCACCCGGACCGGCATGCCCACCAGGGCCAGCGCCATGATCGGCCGGCCGCCCATGGCGTAGACGTCGCTGATGGCGTTGGTCGCGGCGATGCGGCCGAACTCGAAGGGGTCGTCCACGATCGGCATGAAGAAATCGGTGGTGGCGATGAGCGCGATCTCGTCGCTCAGCCGGTAGACGGCCGCGTCGTCGGCGGTCTCGATGCCGACCAGCAGTTCGGGCGGCACCGGCAGCCCGCGGGTGGAGCGCAGGATGTCGCTCAGCACGCCGGGCGCGATCTTGCAGCCGCAGCCGCCCCCGTGCGAGAGCGAGGTCAGGCGCGGGGACGGCGCGGGCGGGGCGGTGGTGGGGAGGGGAGCATTCATCGGAAGGATCGGGCGGGAATCCCGCGAAGGGCGGCGCCGGACGGAGCGGCGATGCGGCGCCGCAGGCGCCGCCGGGACCGGGAGTGTCGCACCGCCGCGCTTTCGGGGTGTAATGCCGCCTTCCGCATCCCGCGCCGCCGACCGCCGCGCCCCCGTCCATGCCCGTTTTCCCGATCCGCTGGCGCAAGCCGCTCCTCGCCGCCGCCCTGCTCGGCGCCGCCCTCTGCGCCCAGGCGCAGCAGAAGGTGCTGCGGGTGACCGCCATCCCCGACGAATCGCCCACCGAGCTGGCGCGCAAGGCCGCGCCGCTCGTCAAGTACCTGGAGGGCCGGCTCGGCATGAAGGTCGAGTTCACCCCGGTGACCGACTACGCCGCCTCGGTCGAGACGCTGATCCACCGCAAGGTCGACCTCGCCTGGTTCGGCGGCTTCACCTTCGTCCAGGCCGCGGCGCGCTCGGGCGGCAAGGTGATCCCGCTGGTGCAGCGCGCCGAGGACGAGAAGTTCCGCTCGGTCTTCGTCACCGCCGATCCGGCGATCAAATCCCTCGCCGACCTCAAGGGCAAGGACGTGAGCTTCGGCGCCCAGAGCTCCACCAGCGGCCACCTGATGCCGCGCAGCTTCCTGCTGCAGGCCGGCATCGACCCGGACAAGGATTTCCGCCGCGTCGCCTACAGCGGCGCGCACGACGCGACCATCGCGGCGGTGGCCGGCGGCAAGGTGCAGGCCGGCGCGGTCAACGTCTCGGTCTGGGAGAAGTTCGTGTCCGAAGGCAAGGTCGACACGGCCAAGGTCCGGGTCTTCTACACCACGCCGACCTACTACGACTACAACTGGTCGGTCAGCAGCGAGATGCCGCCCGCCCTGCGCGACGCGATCGCCCAGGCCTTCCTGGCGCTCGACCCGTCCACGCCCGAGGGCAGGGAAATCCTGGGCCTGCAGCGCGCCAGCCGATTCGTGCCGACCCGGGCCGCGAACTACCAGGGCATCGAGGCGGCCGCCAAGAGCGCCGGCCTGCTCTGAAGCGCACCGCGGGGCGCTGAGGCATGCGGCTGGAACTGCGCGCCGTCGAGGCGCGCCACCCGGCGGCGCCGCGCGGCAGCGCGGTGCTGCGCGGCATCGGGCTGTCGGTGTCCGCGGGCGAGCGGATCGCGCTGATCGGGCCGTCCGGCGCGGGCAAGACCACGCTGCTGCAGGTGGCCGCCGCGGCCCTGCGGCCGGCCGCCGGCGCGGTCGCGCTCGACGGCGCCGACCCCTGGGACCTGCCGGTGCGCGCGCTGCAGCGGCTGCGCGGCCGGCTCTTCCTCGCGCCCCAGGCGCCGCCGCTGCCGCCGCGCCAGCGGGTGGTGACCGCGGTGCTGGCCGGACGGCTGCCGGCCTGGAGCCTCGCGCGCAGCCTGCGTTCCCTGTTCGACCCGCAGGACATCCCGGCGGCCGAAGCGGCGCTCGCCCGGTTCGACCTCGCCGACAAGCTCTTCGCGCGGGTGGACCGCCTCTCGGGCGGCGAGCGCCAGCGCGTCGGGCTGGCGCGCGCGCTGGTCTCGCCCGCCCGGCTGTGGCTGATCGACGAGCCGCTTTCCGCGCTCGATCCGACGCGGGCGCGCCAGGCCGTCGAGGCCCTGGCCGGCGCGGCGCGCGAACGCGGCGCCACGATGGTCGCGAGCCTGCACCAGGTCGAGGCCGCCCTGGCGCACTTCGACCGCATCGTCGGCCTGCGCGACGGCCGCATCGTCTTCGACCTGCCGGCCGCGCAGGTCTCGCCCCAGGCGCTGGACGCGCTGTACGCGCAACGCGCCGCCGGCCCCTCCGTCCCGCCGCCGGCGTCGCCGGCCGCCCCGGACGGCGCCGCCGCCGAACGCGCGGCGGTGCTGATGCAATGCCGCTGAATCCGCCGCGTCCCGCCCGCCCGGGCGTCCCGGGCGTCCCGGGCGTCCCGGGCGCCCGGCGCGATCCCGCGCGCGCCGGCCGGATCGCCGCGACGCTCCTCGCGCTGGCGCTGCTCTGGCCGATGCTGGCGGCGACCGAATTCCGGCCCTGGACGCTGCTCGACCCCGCGAGCCGGGCCGCCACCGCGCGCTTCCTGGCCGATTTCGTGCCGCCGGCGTCCGACCCGGAGTTCCTGCGCCGGGTCGCGCGCGAGACCTGGCGCACCGTGGCGATCGCCACCGCCGGCGTCACCCTGGCGCTGGCGATCGCCATCCCCTGCTGCCTGCTCTCCACCCGGGCGCTGTCGGTCTCGGCGCTCTCGGGCCGCATGGCGCCGGTGCCGGCCGCGGTCCGGCAGTCGCTGCGCTGGGCGCTGGTGGTGCTGCGCAGCATCCCGGAGCTGGTCTGGGCGCTGGTCTTCGTGCGGGCGGTCGGCCTCGGCCCGACGGCCGGCGTGCTGGCCATCGCGCTCACCTACGGCGGCATGCTGGGCAAGGTCTACGGCGACATCCTGGAGAGCGGCGACAACGCCCCCGCGCGCGCGCTGCTGGCCAACGGCGGCGGGCGGCTGCAGGCCTTCTTCTACGGCCTGCTGCCGCAGGGCGCGGCGGAACTCGCCTCCTACACCGTCTACCGCTGGGAATGCGCCATCCGCTCCTCGGTGGTGCTGGGCTTCGTGGGCGCCGGCGGGCTCGGGCAGATGCTGGACACCTCGACCCGCATGTTCGCCGGCGGCGAGGTGGCGACGATGCTGATCGTCTTCGTGCTGCTGGTGGCCCTGGCCGACCGGGCCAGCGCCTGGCTGCGGAGCGCGCTGGCATGACGGCGGCCGCGCGGGCGCTGCGCTCGGCGTCGCGGCGCAAGGGCTGCTGGTTCGGCGCCGGCATCGCGGTGCTGGTGGCGGCGAGCTTCCTCGAACTCGACCTGCAGTGGGCGGCCTTCCTGTCGCCGGACGCGCTGCGGGCCATGGCCCGCTTCGCCGGCGAGTTCTATCCGCCCGACGCCTCGGCCGCCTTCCTGCGCAAGGTCGCCGCGGCCTCGGTCGAGACGCTCGCGATGTCGGCGCTCGGCACGGTGCTGGCCGTCGGGGCGGGCCTGCTGCTGGCGCTGCCCGCGCGCGGCGGGCCGTCCGGGCGGGGCCGGCTGCGCCGGCCGACCGCGCTGCTGCTCAACGCCCTGCGGGCGGTGCCCGAGCTGGTCTGGGCGGCGCTGCTGCTGATCTCGGCCGGGCTCGGGCCCTTCGCGGGCACCCTGGCGCTGGCGCTGCACACCGCCGGCGTGCTCGGCCGGCTGTTCGCCGAGGCGATCGAGAACGCCCCGCCCGGCCCGGCGGAGGCGCTGCGGGCGCAGGGCAACGGCGGGCTGCGGGTCTTCTGCTACGCGACGCTGCCGCTCATCCTGCCCCAGCTGGTCTCGTACGCCCTCTACCGCTGGGAGAACAACATCCGCGCCGCGGCCATCCTCGGCGTGGTGGGCGCGGGCGGGCTGGGCCAGATGCTGGCCTTCCACATGGGCCTGTTCCAGATGGGCCGCACCGCGACGGTGCTGATCGCGATGCTGCTGCTGGTGGCGCTGGTGGACGCGGCGAGCTACCTGCTGCGGCGCGCGATGGCGCGCTGATCCGCTCCGTCCGCGGCCCGCGGCGCGACGGCGCGGCGCGCGCCGGCCCCCGCGCCCGATTTAGTTGACAACTAAACTACTTGGCAACACACTCGATCCCGCCTCGACTACGAAAGCGGTGGGTCATGAAGATTGTCTGTATCGGCGGTGGGCCCGCCGGGCTGTATTTCGCGCTGCTGATGAAGCTGCAGGACCCGGCGCACGACATCCGGGTGATCGAGCGCAACCGGCCGTACGACACCTTCGGCTGGGGCGTGGTGTTCTCGGACCAGACGCTGGGCAACCTGCAGGCGGCCGACCCGGTCACCGCCGGGCAGATCCTCGGCGCCTTCAACCACTGGGACGACGTCGAGGTGCACATCGGCGGCCGCGCGATCCGCTCCGGCGGCCACGGCTTCTGCGGCATCGGCCGCAAGCGGCTGCTCAACATCCTGCAGCGGCGCTGCGAGGAACTGGGCGTCGCGCTGGTCTTCCAGACCGAGGCGCTGGACGACGAAGCCTACGCCGACGCCGACCTGGTCGTCGCCGCCGACGGCCTCAACAGCCGCATCCGCGCCAAGTACGCGGACACCTTCCGGCCCGACATCGACCTGCGCCTGTGCCGCTTCGTCTGGCTGGGCACGACCAGGCTCTTCGACGCCTTCACCTTCGCCTTCGAGCGGACCCCGCACGGCTGGTTCCAGGCGCACGCCTACCGCTTCGACGACGAGACCTCCACCTTCATCGTCGAGGCGCCGGAGGACGTCTGGCGCGCCGCCGGGCTCGACACGATGGAGAAGGAGGAAGCCATCGCCTTCTGCGAGCGCCTCTTCGCGAAGCAGCTCGACGGCCATCCGCTGATCTCCAACGCGGCCCACCTGCGCGGCTCGTCGCAGTGGATCCGCTTCCCGCGGGTGGTCTGCGAACGCTGGGTGCACCGCGGCGGCCGGGCGCCGGTGGCGCTGATGGGCGACGCCGCGCACACCGCGCACTTCTCGATCGGCTCCGGCACCAAGCTGGCGCTGGAGGACGCGATCGAGCTGGCGCGCTGCATCGGCCGCCGGCCGGGCGGCCTCGACGCGGCGCTCGACGACTACGAGGCGGCGCGCAGCGTCGAGGTGCTGCGCATCCAGAACGCCGCGCGCAACTCCACCGAGTGGTTCGAACGCGTGGACCGCTACGCCGGGCTGCCGCCCGAGCAGTTCGCCTATTCGCTGCTGACCCGCAGCCAGCGCATCAGCCACGAGAACCTGCGGCTGCGCGACAAGGGCTACGTCGAGCGCCACGAGGACTGGATCGCCGAGCGCTCGGGCCTGCGGCGCGGGGCGGGGCAGCGCGCGGCGCCGCCGATGTTCACCCCCTTCGCCCTGCGCGGGGTGACGCTGCCCAACCGGGTGGTCGTCTCGCCGATGGCGCAGTACTCCTGCGTCGACGGCCTGCCGGCCGACTACCACCTGATGCACCTCGGCGCCCGGGCCATGGGCGGCGCCGGCCTGGTCTTCGCCGAGATGACCTGCCCCTCGCCCGACGCCCGCATCACCCCCGGCTGCCCCGGCCTCTGGAACGAGGCCCAGCGCGACGGCTGGAAGCGCATCGTGGACTTCGCCCATGCCCACACCCCGGCCAAGATGGGCATCCAGCTCGGCCACGCCGGCGCCAAGGGCGCGACCCGGGTCGCGTGGGAGGGCATCGACCAGCCGCTGCGCGAAGGCGGCTGGCGGCTGCTGTCGGCCTCGCCGCAGCAGTACCTCGACGGCGTGAGCGAATGGTCGCGCGCGATGGACCGCGATGACATGGACCGGGTGCGCGACGAGTTCGTCCGGTCCACCCGCTGGGCGGCCGAGGCCGGCTTCGACTGGCTGGAATTCCACTGCGCGCACGGCTACCTCTTCAGCAGCTTCATCTCGCCGCTGACCAACCGGCGCACCGACGACTACGGCGGCCCGCTGGAGAACCGGCTGCGCTATCCGCTGGAAGTCTTCCGCGCGATGCGCGCCGCCTGGCCCGGGGACCTGCCGATGTCGGTGCGGATCTCGGCGCACGACTGGGTCGAGGGCGGCATCACCCCCGACGACGCGGTGCGCATCGCCCGGGCCTTCAAGGCGGCCGGCGCCGACATGATCGACTGCTCCTCGGGCCAGGTCAGCAAGCGGGAGAAGCCGGTCTACGGCCGGATGTTCCAGACGCCCTTCGCCGACCGGGTGCGCAACGAGGCCGGCATCGCCACCATCGCGGTCGGCGCCATCACCGAGGCCGACCAGGTCAACGGCATCGTCGCCGCCGGCCGGGCCGACCTGTGCGCCGTGGCGCGGCCGCACCTGGCCAACCCGGCCTGGACGCTCAACGAGGCGGCGCGCATCGGCTGGTCCGGCATCGCCTGGCCGAAGCAGTACCAGGCCGGCAAGGCCCAGCTGGAGCGCAACCTGGAGCGCGAGCGCGCCGTCGCCCCGCCGCCGGCCCGGCGCGCCCGCGAAGCGGAGGCCGGGTGATGGCGGGTCCGCTGCAGGGCCGCCACGCGGTCGTCACCGGCGCGGGGCGCGGCATCGGCGCGGCCATCGCCCGCCGGCTGGCGGCGGAGGGCGCGGTGCTCACGCTGCTGGGGCGCGGCCTCGACCCGCTGCGCGCGCTGGCCGGCGCCCTGCCCGCTTCGGCGCGCGCGCTGACGCTGGCCTGCGACGTCGCCGACGCCGCGCGCGTGGCCGCGGCCTTCGCCGCCGCGCGCGACGCACGCGGCCCGGTGGCGATCCTGGTCAACAACGCCGGCCAGGCCGAGAGCGCGCCCTTCCAGCGCATGGACGCCGCCCACTGGCAGCGCATGCTCGGCGTGAACCTCACCGGCACCTTCCACTGCATCCAGGCGGCGCTGCCCGACCTGCTGGCCGCCGGGAACGCGGCAGGTTCCCGCGCCGGCGCGCCGGGCGGCCGCATCGTGAACATCGCCAGCACCGCCGGCCTGCGCGGCTACGCCTACGTCGCGGCCTACGCGGCGGCCAAGCACGGCGTGGTCGGCCTGACGCGCTCGCTCGCGCTGGAGCTGGCGGGCCGGGGCGTGACCGTCAACGCGGTCTGCCCGGGCTACACCGACACCGACATCGTGCGGGAGGGCGTGGCCCGCGTCGCCGGCAAGACCGGCCGCAGCGAGGCCGAGGCGCGCGCCGAGTTCGTGCGGGCCAACCCGCAGGGCCGGCTGGTCGCGCCCGAGGAAGTGGCCGACACCGTGGCCTGGCTGTGCGGCGACGGCGCCGCGGCGGTCACCGGCCAGTCGATTTCGGTCTCGGGCGGCGAGACCATGTGATGGCGACGGAGGACGACATGAGCCGCAACCCCAAACTCCAGCTGGTCCCGGTGCTCGACGACGAGCGCATCGGCCACGAGGCCCGCGCGGTGGCCGACGACCACATCGACCTCAAGATCTGGCTGCGGCTGCTGGCCTGCAGCACCCAGATCGAGCAGCAGATCCGCCAGCGGCTGCGCGCCCGCTTCGGCACCACGCTGGCGCGCTTCGACTACCTGGCGCAGCTGGAACGCCATCCCGGCGGGCTGCGGATGAACGCGCTGTCGCGCTACCTGATGGTCACCGGCGGCAACATCACCGGCCTGACCGACCAGCTGACCAAGGAAGGCCTGGTCGCGCGGGTGGACGACCCCGAGGACCGCCGCGCCTGGCGGGTCGCGATGACGCCCAGGGGCCGCGCCGAGTTCGCCGCGATGGCGGCCGAGCACGAGTCCTGGCTGGCCGCGATGTTCCGCGGCCTGGCCGCCGACGACAAGGACCGGCTCTACGGCCAGCTCGGCCGGCTGCGGGTGCAGCTCGCCCGGCACGAGGAGGCGCGGGAAGCCGGGGCGGGGGATTCCGCCGCGCCGGGCGCCGCCGCGCGGGCCGCGGCCGCCCCGTCCTCCGCGCCGGAGCCCGCGGCCGACGCCGCGCCGAAGCGCTCCCGAAGCGCCGCCGCGACCCCGCGCGCCGCCCGCGCGGCCGGCGCCGCGCCGTCCTCCCCCGCCCCGCTCCGCAGGAAGGCCGCCCCATGACCGACCGCCTCGATCCGGCCCTCGCCGCCGGCAACCGCCTCACCCTCGCCGGCTACGCCGCCGCCCACTTCGGATGGCAGGTGGAGGACGGCGTCGCCACCGTGACCCTGGCGCGCCCCGAGCGCAAGAACCCGCTCACCTTCGATTCCTACGCCGAGCTGCGCGACCTGTTCCAGCGGCTGCGCCACGCGACCGACGTGCACGCGGTGGTGCTGCACGGCGCCGGCGGCAACTTCTGCTCGGGCGGCGACGTGCACGAGATCATCGGGCCGCTGGTGCGGCTGCCGGCGCCCGAGCTGCTGATGTTCACCCGCATGACCGGCGCGCTGGTCGCGGCGATGCGCCACTGCCCGCAGCCGGTCGTGGCCGCGGTCGACGGCGTGTGCGCCGGCGCGGGCGCGATCCTGGCGATGGCCTCCGACCTGCGCCTGGGCACCGCGCGCAGCAGGACGGCCTTCCTGTTCAACCGGGTCGGCCTGGCCGGCTGCGACATGGGCGCCTGCGCCATCCTGCCGCGCATCGTCGGCCAGGGCCGGGCCTCCGAGCTGCTCTTCACCGGGCGCGCGCTGCCGGGCGACGAGGCCGAACGCTGGGGCTTCTTCAACCGGCTGTGCGAACCCGACGCGGTGCTGGCCGAGGCCCGGGCCCTGGCGCGCGACATCGCCCGGGGCCCGACCTTCGCCCACGGCATCACCAAGACCATGCTGCACCAGGAATGGGCGATGACCGTCGACCAGGCCCTGGAGGCCGAGGCCCAGGCCCAGGCGCTGTGCATGCTGACCGGCGACTTCCGCCGCGCCTACGAGGCCTTCGTGGCCAAGCGCGCGCCGGCGTTCGCGGGCGACTGAGCCTCCGCGGCCGTGGCCGCGGCGCCTTGCGCACCGCGCCCGATCCGCTCTCTTTCCGATAGCTGGATGCCTAGGCGGAATGCGGGCTGCAGCCCGATTCGACCCCTGAAAACACGCCCGCGCGACGGGCTCCGGAGACCCGCATGCCCGACACCGCCCACCTCGACTGGCCCTTCTTCGAGCCGCGGCACCGCGAACTCGCCCGCGCGCTCGACGCCTGGGCCGCGGAACACGTCGCCGACGTGCACGGACGCGACGTGGACGCCGCCTGCCGCGCGCTGGTGCGCGCGCTCGGCGCGGCCGGCTGGCTGCGGCACGCGGTGGCGGCCGACGCCGCGCAGCCGATCGACACCCGGGCGATCTGCCTGATCCGCGAAACCCTGGCGCGCCACGCCGGCCTCGCCGATTTCGCCTTCGCGATGCAGGGCCTGGGCGCGGGCGCCATCTCGCTGGCCGGGGACGCCGGGCAGCGCGCCCGCTACCTGGAGCCGGTGGCGTGCGGCGAATCCATCGCCGCCTTCGCGCTGTCGGAGCCCGAGGCGGGCTCCGACGTGGCCGCCCTCTCGTGCCGCGCGCGGGCGGACGGCGACGGCTGGGTACTCGACGGCGAGAAGACCTGGATCTCCAACGGCGGCATCGCCGACTTCTACGTGGTCTTCGCCCGCGAGGACGAGGGCGCGCCCTCCGCGGCCGCGGATCCGGCCGGCGGCCCTGCCGTTCCGCGGCGCAGCACCCGCGGCATCGGCGCCTTCGTCGTGGACGCCGGCACCCCCGGCTTCTCGGTCGCCGAACGCCTGGAGGTGATCGCGCCGCACCCGCTGGCGCGGCTGCGCTTCGAGGGCTGCCGCATCCCGCGCGCGCAGCGGCTGGGCGCGCCGGGCGAGGGCTTCAAGCTGGCGATGCGCACCCTCGACGTGTTCCGCACCTCGGTGGCCGCCGCCGCGCTGGGCTTCGCGCGCCGGGCGATGGACGAGGCGCTGCGCCGCGCCACCGGCCGCCGCATGTTCGGCGGGGTGCTCGCCGACCTGCAGCTCACCCAGGCCCGGCTGGCGGACATGGCGACGGAGATCGACGCCGCCGCCCTGCTCACCTACCGCGCCGCCTGGCTGCGCGACCAGGGCCGCGCCGTCACCCGCGAGGCGGCGATGGCCAAGATGGCGGCGACCGAAGGCGCGCAGCGGGTCATCGACGCCGCGGTGCAGATGTGGGGCGGGCTCGGCGTGGCGAGCGACCAGCCGGTGGAGCGGCTCTACCGCGAGATCCGGGCATTGCGCATCTACGAAGGCGCCACCGAGGTGCAGCAGCTCATCATTGCCCGCGAGCTGCTGCGCGGCCGGGACGCGCCGGCCGCGTAGGGGCCGGGCGCGCCGGCGGCGCCCGTCAGGGAGATCCCTGCTGGCCCGCCAATTGCTTTAGTTATAAAGTAATTCGAGCATCCGAACCCTTCGCACCAAAAGAGGTTTCCGCATGGCCAGTGCACACCAGGACACGTTCGCCCGCGACCGGCTCCCGCCTCCCGAAGCGCAGCCCGCGTACCGGTTCGACCTGCCGGAGCTGCAGTTCCCGGAGCGCCTGAACTGCGCCACCGAGCTGCTCGACCGCGCGGTCGCCTCCGGCTGGGGCGATCGCACCTGCATCGTCGGCGCCGGCCTGCGCTGGACCTACGCCGACCTGCAGGACTGGGCCGACCGCATCGCCCGCGTGCTGGTCGAGGACATGGGCCTGGTGCCCGGCAACCGGGTGCTGCTGCGCGCGCCCAACACGCCGATGCTCGCGGCCGCATGGTTCGCGGTGATGAAGGCCGGCGGCATCGCGGTCGCGACCATGCCGCTGCTGCGCGCCAAGGAGCTGCAGGCCATCGTCGCCAAGGCCGAGGTCAGCCACGCGCTCTGCGACCTGCGCCTGGCCGACGAGCTGCGCGCCGCGGCCGCGGAATGCCCGACGCTGCGCCAGGTGCGCCACTTCAACGACCCCTCGGACGCCGGGCTCGAGGCCGCGATGGCCCGCCGCCCCGGCCGGTTCGACAACGTCGACACCGCCGCCGACGACACCTGCATCCTGGCGTTCACCTCGGGCACCACCGGCGTGCCCAAGGCCACGATGCACTTCCACCGCGACGTGATGGCGATCTGCGCCTGCTGGCCGGGCCACGTGCTGCGGCCGACGGCCGACGACGTCTTCATCGGCAGCCCGCCGATGGCCTTCACCTTCGGGCTGGGCGGCCTGCTGCTCTTCCCGATGAAGTTCGGCGCTTCCACCGTGCTGCTGGAGAAGGCCTCGCCCTCCCAGTTGCTCGACGGCATCCTCGCGCACGGCGCCACGGTGCTCTTCACCGCGCCGACCTCCTACCGCGTGCTCGCGGCGCACGGCGCGGCCATCCGCGCCGGCACGCTGCGGCGCTGCGTCTCGGCCGGCGAGGCGCTGCCGGCGGCCACCCGCGCGCTCTGGAAGCAGGCCACCGGCATCGAGCTGATCGACGGCATCGGCGCCACCGAGATGCTGCACATCTTCATCTCGGCCGACGAGTCCCGCGCCCGGCCCGGCGCCACCGGCGTGCCGGTGCCCGGCTACCGGGCCCGGGTGGTGGACGCCCGGGGCCGGCCGCTGCCGCCCAACACCGTGGGCCGGCTCGCGGTGCAGGGCCCGACCGGCTGCCGCTACCTCGACGACCCGCGCCAGGCGCAGTACGTGCAGGACGGCTGGAACCTCACCGGCGACGCCTACCTGGTGGACGAGGACGGCTACTTCCACTACCAGTCGCGCACCGACGACATGATCGTCTCGGCCGGCTACAACATCGCCTCGCCCGAGGTGGAGGACGCCCTGCTGCTGCATCCGGCGGTGGCCGAGTGCGGGGTGATCGGGGTGGCCGACGAGGAGCGCGGCCAGATCGTCAAGGCCTTCGTGGTGCTGCACCCGGGCCACGATCCCGGGCCCGCCACCGTCCTCGCGCTGCAGGACTTCGTGAAGAAGACGGTGGCGCCGTACAAGTATCCTCGCGCCATCGCGTTCGTGGGCGCCTTGCCCCGCACCGAAACGGGCAAACTCCAGCGTTTCCGGCTGGCGCACCCGGATGCGGCCGCGCAGGCGCCCGTCCGCGCCGCGCCGCCGCCGTCCGGTCCCGCCCGCCGCCGATCCACCCCCGCCTCCGCCGCCCTCGGCAGAAAGGTCGCTCCATGAAATCCGTCCACGTCCCGTCGCAGGCGCCGTCGCGCGCGTCCGCCGTCCGCGCCGCCGCCGCAGCGCTCGCACTGCTCGCCGCGGCCTCCGCGCAGGCCGCCGACGCGGTCAAGGTGGGCTTGCTGAGCACCCTCTCGGGTCCGGGCGCGGGCCTGGGGATCGACATCCGCGACGGCTTCCAGCTCGCGGTCAAGCACGGCGGCGGCAAGCTCGGCGGCCTGCCCGCGGAGGTGGTGGTGGCCGACGACCAGCAGAGCCCCGACGTCGCGCGCCAGACCGCCGACCGGCTGATCAAGCGCGACAAGGTCGACTTCATGACCGGCGTGGTGTTCTCGAACGTGATGCTGGCCGTGGGCGCGCCCACCTTCCAGTCGAAGACCTTCTACATCAGCGCCAACGCCGGCCCGTCGCAGTACGCCGGGGAGCAGTGCAACCCCTACTTCTTCAGCGCCAGCTACCAGAACGACAACCTGCACGAGGCGGTGGGCAAGACGGTCGCCGACAAGGGCTTCAAGCGCGTCGCGCTGCTGGCGCCCAACTACCCCGCCGGCAAGGACGCGCTGGCCGGCTTCAAGCGCTTCTACAAGGGCGAGGTGGTGCTCGAGAGCTACACCCCGCTCAACCAGCTCGACTACGGCGCCGAGATCGCCAAGATGCGCGCGGCCAAGCCCGACGCGGTCTACATCTTCCTGCCGGGCGGCCTGGGCATCAACTTCATCAAGCAGTTCGTCGGCGCGGGGCTGTCGAAGGACATGTCCCTCTTCGGCCCCGGCTTCTCGGCCGACGAGGACGTGATCAAGGCGGTCGGCGACCCGATGCTCGGCATGTTCAACAGCTCGCTCTGGGGGCACGACCTGGACAACGCGGCCAACAAGAGGTTCGTCGCCGACTTCCAGAAGGAGTACGGCCGGCTGCCCACGCTCTACGCGGCGCAGGGCTACGACGCGGCCCGGCTGATCGACGGCGCGGTGCGCGACGCCAAGGGCAGGCTCGACGACAAGGCCGCGGTGCGCAAGGCGCTAGAGGCGGCGCGCTTCGAGTCGGTGCGCGGCCCGTTCAAGTTCAACGCCAACCACTTCCCGATCCAGGACTACTACCTGCGCGTGGTCACCAAGGACGGCCAGGGCCGGGTGACCAACCGCACGCTGGGCACCGTGTTCAAGAACCACGCGGACGCCTACGCCGGCGCCTGCAAGATGCCGCCGGCATGACCGGGCGGCCGACGACGATGCGGCCCGCCCCGCGGACGGGAGCCGCCCGATGACCGGCGTGCTGGTGCTGGAGCAGTCGCTCAACGGGCTGCAGTTCGGCCTGATGCTGTTCCTGCTGGCCGCCGGCCTCACGCTGGTGTTCGGCATCATGGACATGATCAACCTGGCCCACGGCTCGCTCTACATGGTGGGGGCCTACCTGGTCGCGACCGCGGCGGCGGCCTCGGGCTCCTTCTGGATCGGCCTGGGCGCGGGCGTCGCCGGCACGGCCGTCGTCGGCATGCTGCTGGAGGTGACGGTGCTGCGCCGGCTCTACAAGCGCGACCACCTCTCGCAGGTGCTGGGCACCTTCGCCATCCTGCTCATGGCCAACGAGGCGGTCCGCATGGCCTGGGGGTCGCAGCCGATCGCGCTCAACCCGCCGGCCGGCCTCGCCGGCCCGGTCGAGCTGTTCCCCGGCTTCTCGTACCCCGCCTACCGGCTGCTGATCATCGGCGTGGGCATGGCCACGGCGGCGCTGCTGTACCTGCTGGTGACCCGCACCCGCCTCGGCATGCAGGTCCGCGCCGGCGCCTCCAACCGCGAGATGGCCCTCGCCATGGGCACCGACGTGCGGCGGCTGTTCACCGCGGTCTTCGGCCTGGGCGCGGCGCTGTGCGCGGTGGCCGGCGGCATGCTCGGGCCGCTGCTGGCGGTACAGGTGGGCATGGGCGAGAGCATCCTGATCCTCGCCTTCGTGGTGATCGTGATCGGCGGCATCGGCTCGATCCGCGGCGCGCTCTTCGGCGCGCTGCTGGTGGGCGTGGTGGACACCGCCGGCCGCACCCTGATCCCGCTGGCCTTCGGCGCCTGGCTGGGCCCCGAGGCCGCGGCCGGCGCCGGACCGGCGCTGGCCTCGATGCTGATCTACCTGCTGATGGCGGCCGTGCTGTTCTGGAAGCCCCGCGGGCTGTTCCCGGCGCACGGCTGACGGAGGAACCGAACGCATGACGAGCACCGTCCCCCATCCGTCGGCCGCGCCCGGGCCGCAGGGCACCGCGTCCGCGCCGGCCCAGGCGCCCGCGCCGGCGCGCGCGTCCGACGCCCCGGCCGGCCTGCTGGACCATCCGCTGCGGCTGCGCTGGGCCCTGCCGGTCCTGCTGCTGCTCGCCGCACTGCCCCCGCTGGCGACGGCGGCCGGCGAGGATTTCTACATCGGCCTGGCCACCCGCATCCTGATCTTCGCGCTGGCGGCCACCAGCCTCAACCTGGTGCTCGGCTTCGGGGGCATGGTGAGCTTCGGCCACGCGGCCTTCGTCGGCACCGGCGCCTACGCGGTCGGGATCCTGATGCAGCACGGCGTGGCGTCGGCCTGGATCGCCTGGCCGGCCGCAGCCCTGGCCAGCGCGCTCTTCGCCCTGGCGGTCGGCGCCATCAGCCTGCGCACCCGGGGCGTCTACTTCATCATGATCACGCTCGCCTTCGCCCAGATGCTCTTCTACCTGATGGTGTCGGTGAAGGCCTGGGGCGGCGAGGACGGCCTGACGCTGCCCGGCCGCTCGTCGCTGGGCGGGGGCTTCGACCTCGCCAGCGACACCCGCTTCTACTACGTCGCGCTGGCCGCCTTCGCGCTGGCCTTCCTGGGCATCCAGCGCCTGCTGAACGCCCGCTTCGGCCACGCGCTGCAGGCGATCCGCGAGAACGAGACCCGCATGGGCGCGATCGGTTTCCCCGTCTACCGCTACCAGCTGGCGGCCTTCACCCTGGCCGGCGGCCTGGCGGGGCTCGCCGGCGCGTTGCTCGCCAACCAGTCGAGCTTCGTGAGTCCCGCGCTGCTCCAGTGGAACCAGTCGGGCCTGCTGCTGGTGATGGTGATCCTGGGCGGCGTCGGGCACCTCTGGGGCGGATTCATCGGCGCGGCGGCCTTCCTGCTGCTGGAGGAGGTGCTGGCCGCCTACACCATCCACTGGCAGTTCATCCTGGGGGCGGTGCTGCTGCTGGTGGTGCTGTCCGCGCCGCGCGGGCTGGCGGGGCTGCTGCAGCGGGAGCGGCGCGCATGACCCGGCCGGACCCCCGCCCTCCCGCCGCCGGATCGCCGGCAGGGACGCCGCCCCTGCTGCACATCGACGGACTGGTCAAGCGCTTCGGCGGGCTGGTCGCCACCGACCATGCCGAGCTGCGGGTCCAGCCGGGCGAGCTGCACGCGCTGATCGGCCCGAACGGCGCGGGCAAGACCACCCTGATCCACCAGATCTCCGGCGCGCTCGCGCCCGACGCGGGCCGCATCGTGTTCGGCGGCGAGGACATCGCCCGCCTGCCGATGCCGCAGCGGGTGCTGCGCGGTCTGGCCCGCTCGTACCAGATCACCAGCATCTTCAAGCGCCTGTCGGTGCGGGACAACGTGGCCCTCGCGGTCCAGGCCCGCCAGGGCGGCAGCATGCGCTTCTGGCGGCCCGCCCGCGGCGAGCGCGCCCGCTACGCCGAGGCCGAGGCGGTGGTCGAGCGCGTCGGCCTCGCGCCGCAGATGCACGCGCTGGCCGGCGCGCTGGCGCACGGCGAGCAGCGGCAGCTGGAAGTCGGGCTGGCGCTCGCCACCGCGCCGCGGCTGCTGCTGCTGGACGAGCCGATGGCCGGCATGGGCCCGGACGAGTCCGAGCGCATGGTCGCGCTCCTGCTGTCGCTGCGCCGCACCACCACCCTGCTGCTGGTCGAGCACGACATGGACGCGGTGTTCCGCCTGGCCGACCGCATCTCGGTGCTGGTCTTCGGCAAGGTCATCGCCTGCGGCACGCCGGCCGAGATCCGCAACCATCCCGAGGTGCGGCGCGCCTACCTCGGGGACGAGCTACCGGAGGAGGCCGCGCCATGAGCGACCGCATCCCGGCGGACCCCGCCGCGCCGCCGTCCGCATCCCCGCTCCCCGGAGCGCGAGCACCGCGCCCCGAACGCGAGGCGCTGCTGGAGGTCGACGACCTGCAGACCGCCTACGGCAGCAGCCAGGTGCTGTTCGGCGTCGGCCTGCGCATCGGCGCGGGCGACGTCTCCACCCTGCTCGGCCGCAACGGCATGGGCAAGACCACGACGGTGCGTTCGCTGCTCGGCCTGGTGCGGCCGCGGGGCGGCACCGTCCGCTTCCGCGGCGAGCGCATCGAGCGGCTGGAGCCCGACCGCATCGCCCGCATGGGCCTGGCGGTGGTGCCCGAAGGCCGCCAGATCTTCCCCAACCTGTCGGTCTCCGAGAACCTGCGCGCCTTCGGCGCCAACCGCAACCGCTCGCCCGAGCCCTGGACGCTGGACCGGGTGTACGACCTGTTCCCGCGCCTGGCCGAGCGGTCGCGCAACATGGGCAACCAGCTCTCCGGCGGCGAGCAGCAGATGCTCGCCATCGGGCGGGCGCTGATGACCAACCCCCACCTGCTGGTGCTCGACGAGGCCACCGAAGGCCTCGCGCCCCTGGTGCGCGAGGAGATCTGGCGCTGCCTGGCGCAGCTGCGCGCGCGCGGCCAGAGCATCCTGGTGATCGACAAGTACGTCCAGCGCCTCATCCAGCTCGCCGACCGCCACACCATCGTCCAGCGCGGCCGGGTGGTCTGGCAGGGCGATTCGGCCGCCCTCGCCTCCGACCCCGCGCTCTGGCAGCAGTACATCGGCGTCTGAAATGGGCCGGCGCGATCCGAGCTTCCCGGCGTCCCGCGGGCCGTGCCCATGGCATCCGCCGACGCCGCCCACCCTTCCGAGACAAGCACGCAGCCCCGCATGACCTCACCGTCCCCCGATTCCTCCGCAGGAACCGCCCCGCCGTCCCCCGCGGCGGCATCCGTCTTCCCGGCCTTCGCCGCATCCGACGCGCCCCCGGTCTTCGAGCGCCGCCTGCGGGTGCGCTTCTCGCAGTGCGACCCGGCAGGCATCGTCTTCTACCCGCAGTACCTGGTGATGCTCCACAACCTGGTGGAGGAATGGTTCTACGACGGGCTCGGCATCGATTACGGGCAACTGCTGGGGCCGCGGCGCATCGGCATGCCGCTGGTGCGGCTCGAATGCGAATTCCGCGCGGTCAGCCGCATGGGCGACGCGGTGACGCTCGGCCTGGCGGTCGAGCGCGCGGGCCACAGCTCGCTCGTGCTGGCGCTGCAGTGCCGCGGAGACGACGGCCTGCGCATGCGCGCCCGCCAGCTGCTGGTCGCGACCGACCTCACTACCCACCGCGCCCGCGCGCTGCCCGACGACCTGCGCGCGGCGCTGGCCCGCCTGCCCCGCGGCGACCGGCCGCCGGCGCAGTGAACCGCCCCTTCCAGGAGACACACCCGATGCAGACCCTCCTCCCCCCCGGCTGGCCGCGGCCGCGCGGCTACGCCAACGGCGTCGCCGCGCGCGGCCGCATGGTCTTCGTGGCCGGCATGATCGGCTGGGACGCCGACGGCGTCTTCCACACCGACGACCTCGCCGGCCAGGTCCGGCAGGCGCTGCAGAACGTCGTGGCGGTGCTCGCCGAAGGCGGCGCCCGGCCGGAGCACATCGTGCGCATGACCTGGTACGTGACCGACCGCAAGGCCTACGTGGCCGCGTACCCGGAGATCGGCCGCGCCTTCCGCGAAACCATCGGGAGCTTCAACGCGGCCATGACCGCGGTCGAGGTGTCGGGACTGGTCGAGGACCGCGCCCTGGTCGAGATCGAGGCCACCGCGGTGGTGCCGGACGCGCCATGAACGCCGCGCCGCCCCTCTACCGCGACTTCGCGACCCAGGAGCAGATCGACGCCCAGTACGATCCCGCAATCCCGGTGGCCGACCGCGCCGCCGAGGCCCGCCACTGTGCCGAGCGCAGCGCGCAGGCCCGCGCGGAGCTGCGCTGCCACCTTGGCGTGCCCTACGGCCCGACCCGCGCCGAGACGCTGGACATCTTCCCGGCCGACGCGCCCGGCGCCCCGGTCTTCGTCTTCATCCACGGCGGCTACTGGCGCGCCCTGTCGTCCAAGGAGTTCAGCTGCGTGGCGCTGGGCCTGCAGCGCCGCGGCATCACCGTGGTGGTGCCGGACTACGCGCTCTGCCCCGCGGTGACCGTCGAGGAGATCGTCCGCCAGATGCGCGCCGCCTGCGCCTGGACGCTGCGCCGCATCCAGGACTACGGCGGCGACCCGCGGCGGGTGGCGGTGGGCGGCAGCTCGGCCGGCGGCCACCTCGCGGCCATGTGCCTGCAGACCGCCTGGGAACGCGACTACGGCCTGCCGCAGGATCCGTTCGCCGCGGCGGCGATGGCCAGCGGCCTCTACGACCTCGCGCCGCTGCGCCACAGCTACCTGCAGCCCAAGATCCAGCTCACCGAGGAGCTGGTGCGCCGCTGCTCGCCGATCCATGGCGTCCGGCCCTGCGCGACGCCGGTCCTGCTGACCTGGGGCGGCCGCGAGCAGCCCGAGTTCGCGCGGCAGTCGCTGGCCTACCGCGCCGCCTGGGAGGCCGCGGGCAACCGGGCGGAACTGCTGGACCAGCCGGACGCGCACCACTTCAGCGCGATCCACGGCTTCGAGCAGCCCGGGCACCCGCTGTGCGACTGGCTCGCGCGCCGGCTCGGCCTCGACGCCTGAGCCGCGCGCCGCGCGCATGCGCGTCCGACGGTGCGTCCCCGCTCCCCGGCATCCAGGACCGCCCGCGGCAGGGTGCGGCCTCCAGGGAAGGCCTCCTGCCAGTCGCGGCCTTTGATTTCAGCCTATTTTTTCCGACGTAACTAACTTTTCCGAGACAAAAATTTCGGAGGGCGTTCTCCGTGATTCCGTCCGTCCGACCGGCGACCGTTGGGCGGCCGCGCGGTCGGGCGCGACTCAGCCGAGGGGCTTCCAGATCGGCGGCTCGGGCTGGGGGTAATCCAGCGGGCGGTACTGGCTCATCGCCTCCCGCTGCCTCAACCGCTTCACCGTCCGGGGACGGATCCTGAACTCGGGCTCGTTGCGCTGCGTCTTCGACATCATGGTGCTCCATTCGTGGGATGGTGGATGCGCGGGACCTGGAGGCGGAGCCGCCTCGCGTCCATTGAACGCCCGCCGGGCGCGTCGGCCCTGTCGGCCTGCGCCGCGACCTGCGTGTCAGCCACCGGCGCGTCCGAACGCGACGGGCCGGCGACCGGAGAGCGTCCGCGACGGCCGCGTGCTCAGCGGCCGGTCGAGGCCGCAGCGGCGGCGCGGCACTGCACCAGCTTGATCAGCGCGTGGCCGGCGAAGGGCTGGAGCTGGTGGCCTTGCGCCTGCGCATCGGTCACCAGGGTCCAGGCGCGGTTCATCGGCGTCCAGTACGTCTGCGAACGGCGGCTCAGCTTCTCGGCGGTCGCCAGGACCAGCACCTCCCGGGCGCGCCGGAACACCTTTTCCTTGAACCAGGCCTGCTCGGCCGAGCCCTCGCACAGGCCGAGCTCGGCGTCCACGCCGTCGGCGCTTGTGAACACCTTGTCGAAGGTCAGGCGCTCCAGCGACAGGTCCGCCAGCGGGCCGAAGACGCTCATGCTGCTGGCGCGCAGGTCGCCGCCCAGCAGCGACACCGCCATGCCGCGCGCCGCGAAGGTCTGCACCGCGAGCAGGTTGTTGGTGACGATGTGCAGCGCCGCATCGGCGGGAAGCTCGCGCGCCAGCGCCTGGGTGGTCGTCCCCGCATCGATGAACACCGTGTCGCCAGGGGCCACCGCGGCCGCGGCCTGGCGCGCGATCTCGGCCTTGGCCGCGTGGCGGTGGGACTGGCGGGATTCCAGCGACTCCTCCGGCTCGTGCTGGATCGAATGGGCCACCGCGCCGCCGTAGGTGCGCAGCAGCCGCCCTTCCTGCTGGAGCACGTGCAGGTCGCGCCGTGCCGTGGCCTCCGACACGCCGAACTTCTCGCACAGGGCGGCGAGGTCGGACACCCCGTCCTGGACGGCTTCGAGGATGGCCTGTCGGCGGATGGCGACTTTCATGCTGCGGATGTCTCGGAAGGTTCGGGTGGAAAAGGCCGGGCGGCGCACGGATTCTTGCGCATCGGCAAGGAGACGCGCAGGCGGCGCGGCATCGCGGATTCAATCACACCCCCGCGCGCGCCCTGGGGCCGTTTTTTCGAATCGATCATGGGATCCAGGGAAAACACCGATTTTTCATTCAGCATCGGAATGTTTTGATCGGTGCAATCAATTATTTGATTGAAGAAATCATCCCGAGCGGTGAATTCGCCGCGTCCGGGCGCGCGATCGGCCGGTTGCCCCCGGACGGTCCGTCCCGGCCGCACCGGCACCCTGCCCCGACCCCTCCTCCATCCATCCGACCATGACCGCACAGATCTCCTCCAAGCGCCGCCCGCTGGCCGATTCCAAGCGCCGCCTGCTGGCGGCGGGCCTCCGGGCCTGCCTGGGCGCCGCGCTCCTCTCCTCCGCGCCCTGGGCGCTCGCCGACGAGGCCTATCCCGGCCAGGCGATCAAGATGATCATCCCCTTCCCGCCCGGCGGGACCCTGGACACCGTTGGCCGCACGCTGGCGCAGAAGCTGAGCGAGCAGTTCGGCAAGCCGGTGATCGTGGAGAACCGACCCGGCGGCAATGCGACCATCGGCCCGGGCGCCGTCGCCCGTTCGCCGGCCGACGGCTACACGCTGCTGTTCAACGCCTCGACCTTCCTGACCGGTCCGATGATCTCCACCGCGGTGCCCTACAAGATCGAGAAGGACTTCCAGCCGATCGCGCTGGTGGCCAAGGCGCCGCTGTCGGTCGCGGTGAACAAGGACCTGCCGTTCAACGACATCAAGGGCATGGTGCAGTACGCCAAGGCCAACCCGGGCAAGATGACCTTCGCCGTCGGCTCCATCGCCTCGGCGGGGCACCTCTCCACGGAGCAGCTCAAGGGCACCACCGGGATCAACGCCCTGATCGTGCCCTACAAGGGCACCGCGCCCGCGTTCCAGGACCTGGTCGGCGGCCAGATCGACGCCTTCATCGATCCGGTGCTCGGCTCGCTCCAGTACCACAAGGGCGGCATGCTGAAGGTGATCGCCACCACCTCCAAGGCCCGCATTCCGGTGCTGCCCGACGTGCCGACCGTGGCCGAGACCCTGCCCGGTTTCGAGTTCTTCAGCTGGTACGGCCTGTGGGCCCCCGCCGGCACGCCCGCGGCCATCGTGAACCGCCTCAACAAGGAGGTGAACATCGCCCTCAAGTCCGAGGCGCTGACCAAGTTCTCCGCCCAGGGCCTCGTGATCGAGCCGCAGTCGGTCGACGATTTCACGAAGTTCCAGAAGTCCGAGGCGGACAAGTACCAGAAGATCGTGAAGCAGGCGGACATCCGCCTCTGATCGCGCGCAGCGATGCCGCCGGCGACGCGCGGCGCAACGACCAGGGCCGGGATTCCGGCCCTTTTCTTTTGGTGCCCACCTGGGGCGCCGCCGCGCCCTCTCGCCGCGACCATGCCGGTCGTCGCTCGTGAAAACCCTGAATTTGATTGATTCGATCACAATGTATGATCGAAACAATCAAACAGCAGGCGCCATGCGGAATCCCCGCCCACGCCGCCCCCCGACCAGAGCCGCCCCCGTGCATCCCTCCTACCTCATCATCGCGGACGACCTGTCCGGCGCCGCCGACTGCGCCGCGGGCTTCGCGCGCGCGGGCCTCGCGAGCGAGGTCCTGCTCGGCGCCGATGCGCCGGCGCCCGGGGCGGACGTCGTCACGGTCGACACCGACAGCCGGCGCGACGACGCCGCCACCGCAGCGGCCAAGGCGCGCGCGGCCCTCGCGCGCCACGGCGCGGGCCGCCGGGTGGTCAAGAAGATCGATTCCACGCTGCGGGGCGGCTGGGCGGCGGAAGTCGCGGCGCTGCAGGCGGCGCTCGGCCTGGCGCTGGTCGCACCGGCCTTCCCGGCGCTGGGCCGCACCGTCCGTGACGGCACGGTGCGCGTCGACGGCACGCCGCTGCAAGACACCGCCACCTGGCGGCTGGAGCACGCCGGCCGGGAATCGCGCCCGCTCCCGATGCTGCAGGCCGCCGGCCTGCGCTGCGAACCGGTCGACGCCGCGTTGCTGAAAGGCGCACCCGGCGCCCTGCTGCGACGCATCGCCGAGGCCCGCGCCCGCGCTTGCCAGGCGCTGGTGTTCGACACCGAAAGCGCGGAGCAGCTCGCCGCGCTCGCGCGCGCCACCCATGCGCTGCCGGACGCGTTCTGGGTGGCCTCGGCCGGCCTCGCGGGCGAACTGGCCGCCTGCGCCGTGCCGGCCGGATCCCCGGGGCCGGATGCGGATGCGGACCGCCCCGCCATCGCCGGCCGCGGACTGCTGACCGTCGTCGGCAGCCTGTCGCCGATCGCGGAACGCCAGATCGACCGCCTCCGCGCGACGCCGGGCACCACCGTCCACGCCATCGCCCCCCGCCTGCTGCGCCCGGACCCCGCCCCGGACGCGGGCGAAGCCGCCTGGGCGCGCACCATCCGCGCGGACCTCGCGCAGGGCCGGGATCCGGTGGCCTGCATCGGCGCCGACGCCGCGCTCGACCCGGCCGAGGGCCCCCGGCTCGCCCGCCACCTCGCGCTGCAATTGGCACCCGCGATGCGCGGCGCGGCCGGGCTGGTCCTGACCGGCGGCGAGACCGCCCGCGCGATGCTCGGCCAGCTCGGCATCGGCCGGCTCCGCGTCCTCGGCGAGAGCGAACCCGGCGTGGTGCTCTCGCGCAGCATGTCGGATCGTCCCCAGTACATCGCCACCAAGGCCGGCGCCTTCGGCGACGCCGGCTCGCTCGAACGCGCGCGCCAGGCCATGCGCCAGCGCCTCGCGCCCGCCGCCCCCTGACCCCATCCTCCCCCGGAAAGACCACCATGAGCGCCTACGTTCCCGTCATCGGCATCACCATGGGCGATGCCGCCGGCATCGGCCCCGAGATCATCGTCAAGAGCTTCGCCAAGCACGACCTCTCGACCCTGGCGCGCGCCGTGGTCATCGGCGACGCCGCCCGCCTGCGCCAGGCCGCCGGGCTGCTGGGCATCGGCATCGCCGTCCGCCCGATCGCCACCCTGGACGAGGCCCGCTTCGAGCCGGGCGCGATCGACTGCGTCGACCTGGGCCTCATCCCCGAGGACCTGCCCTTCGGCAAGCTGTCGCCTGTGGCCGGCGACGCCGCCTTCCGCTTCATCGAGAAGGCCGTCGAGCTCGCCAAGGACGGCCGGATCGACGCCATCTGCACCGCCCCCCTCAACAAGGAAGCGCTGCACGCCGGCGGCCACAAGTTCCCGGGCCACACCGAGATGCTGGCCCACCTGACCGGCGTCGAGGAAGTCTCGATGATGCTGGTCGCGCCCAACCTGCGGGTGATCCACGTCACCACCCACATCGGCATCATCGACGCGATCCGCAAGATCGAGCCCGGCCTGGTGCGGCGCACCATCGAGCGCGGCTACGACACCCTGCGCAAGGCCAAGATCGAGCAACCGCGCATCGCGGTCTGCGGCATCAATCCCCACGCCGGCGAGAACGGCCTCTTCGGCTACGGCGAGGAGGAGGAGAAGATCGTTCCCGCCATCGAGGCGCTGCGCGCGCGCGGCATGGACATCGAAGGCCCGCTGCCGGCCGACACCCTGTTCTTCCGCGCCGGCCGCGGCGACTTCGACCTGGTCGTCGCGATGTACCACGACCAGGGCCACGGCCCGGTCAAGGTGATGGGCCTGGAAGCGGGCGTGAACATCACCGTCGGCCTGGACGTGATCCGCACCTCGGTCGACCACGGCACCGCCTTCGACATCGCCGGCAAGGGCATCGCCGACGAGCGCAGCCTGATCGAGGCGCTGCGCCAGGGCGCCGAACTCGCCACCCGCCGCTGACCCCCGCCCCCTTCCTCCGGAGACATCCCGCCATGCACATCAACAGCACCGTCCTCAGCGGCGTCGGCGTCCTCGACGACATCGGCTACCTGCTCCGCGGCAAGCGGCGCGTCCTCTTCGTGAGCGACGCCAACATCATCCGCATCGACGGCGTGCAGCGCCTGCTGGCGCAGTTGCGCGCGCTGGCCGCCGAGGTCCGGGTCATCAACTCGGTGCCGCCCGAGCCCAGCGACGCCGATGTGCGCGCCATCCTGGACGAGCAGGGCCTCGACGGCCTGGACCTGGTGGTCGGCGTGGGCGGCGGCAGCGTGCTCGACGTGGCCAAGCTGCTGTCGGCGCTGGCCGCGCCCGGCTCGCCCTCGCTCGACGAACTGCTCTCCGGCGCCAAGGTCGCCGGCCGCATCGCCTCGATGCTGGTGCCCACCACCGCCGGCACCGGCTCGGAAGCCACGCCCAACGCCATCCTCGCCATCCCGGAGCGCGAGACCAAGGTCGGCATCATCTCCCCGCTGATGCTGCCCGACTTCGTGGCGCTGGCGCCGGAGCTGACCACCTCGATGCCGCAGCGCATCGCCGCGTCCACCGGCGTGGACGCGCTGTGCCACCTGATCGAGTGCTTCACCTCGAACATCGCGAACCCGGTCTGCGACAACTACGCGATGATCGGCCTGAAGAAGCTCTTCGCCAGCATCGAGGCTTCCGTCGCCGAGCCCGGCAACCTGCAGGCCAAGCTCGACATGCTGTGGGCGTCCTACTACGGCGGCGCCTGCATCGCGCACGCGGGCACCCACCTGGTCCATGCCATGTCGTATCCGCTGGGCGGCAAGTACCACATCCCGCACGGCGTGGCCAACGCCATCCTGCTCGCGCCCTGCTTCGAGTTCGTGCGGCCGATGGCGGTCGAGAAGCTCGCCCGCGCCTGGGACCTGGTGCCCGGCGCCGACGCCGGCATGGACGCCGAAGCGAAGTCCCGCGCGCTGGTGCGGCACTTCGGCGAGCTGGTCCGGCGCCTGCGGTTGCCGTCCAGCCTGCAGGAACTGGGCATCGCCCCCGACCACCTGCCCACCCTGGTGCAGGGCGCGCTCGACGTGCAGCGCCTCATCAAGAACGTGCCCGGCCCGGTGGCCGCGCCCGACATCGAGGCGGTCTACCGCAAGCTCTTCGCCTGACCGGCGGGCGCCGCCGTCCCGCCCGTCCCCGCCGGCCCATCCCATCCGATTCCCGAGGAAAGACACCCATGGCCCAGAAGATCGCAGGCGTGCTCACCGCCATCGTGACCCCCGTCGATGCCGACGACCGCTTCCACGAAACATCCTTCCGCGCGCAGGTCGATCGCCAGGTCGCCGCCGGCAACGGCATCTTCTGCGGCGGCACCAACGGAGAATTCTTCGCGCTGACCGAATCCGAGCGCCTCGCGGTCGCCGAAGCCGCCGTCGACCAGGTGCGCGGCCGCGCGCCGGTGGTCGGCCACGTGGGCGAGAACTCGACCGCCGAATGCATCCGCATGGGCCGCCGCATCGCCGCGATGGGCGTGGACGCGGTCGCCGCCATCACCCCGAACTTCGTGCCGCTCTCGCAGGACGACCTGGTCTGGCACTTCACCGCCGTCGCGGACAGCCTGGACCTGCCGGTCTACCTCTACAACATCCCGGCGCGCACCGGGAACACCATCGCGCCCGAGACCGCGCTGCGCCTCGCGGCCCACCCGCGCATCGCCGGCATCAAGGACAGCGCCGGCACCTACGAGAGCCTGAAGGGTTTCCTCGACGCCGCGGCGCAGTCCGAGGATTTCGCGGTCTTCAACGGCCCGGACCACCTGATCCACCGCGGCTTCGTCGACGGCTGCGCGGGCGCGGTCTCGGGCCTGGCCAACGTCGCGCCGCGCGAGATCAACGCCATCTGGAGCCGTTTCCGGGATGGCGACGCCGAAGGCTCGCGCGCCGCCCAGGAGACCGTGGCCCGCCTGCGCGAGTCGCTCTACCGGGTGGCCTTCGCCCCGGCCGCGGTCAAGCGCGCGGTGCGGCTGCTCGGCTTCGACGTCGGCAACAGCAAGTACCCGGTGCGCATCTCCGCCGAGCAGGACGAGGCGATCCGCCAGGTGCTGCGCGACTGCGGCATCGAGCCCTGAGCGTCCCCGTCCCCGCCCGTCGCCCGCGGGGCGTCCGCGGCGCGCCCGCCCTTCCTCCACCGCCTTTGCGCCGCGCATCCCGCGGCCCGCAGGACCGCCCATGACCGACACCACCACCGAAGACATCCGCCGCGACGGCGTCATCGCCCCGCATCCGCAGGACCCGGCCCGCGCCCAGGCGATGCTGCCCACCGAGCGGCCGCAGAACCATGCCTCCAACCTGCTGCCGCTGCCGGACGGCGACCTGCTGTGCGCCTGGTTCGCCGGCACCCAGGAAGGCGTGGCCGACATCTCGATCTTCGTGTCGCGCCTGCCGGCCGGCGCCGCGCAGTGGACGCCCGCGGTGCAGCTGTCGGACGACCCGGACCGCTCCGAGCAGAACCCGATCCTGTTCCTCGCCGACGGCACGCTGTGGCTGATCTGGACCGCGCAGGCTTCGGGCAACCAGGACACCGCGGTGGTGCGCTACCGGCAGTCCGCCGACCTGGGCCGCAGCTGGGGTCCGATCGGCACGCTGTTCTCCACCCCCGGCACCTTCGTGCGCCATCCGCCGGTGATCGCCGCCGGCGGCCGGTGGCTGCTGCCGATCTACTACTGCCGCACCCTGCCCGGCGAGAAGTGGACCGGCAACCACGACGTGAGCGCCGTCAAGATCTCCGACGACCAGGGCCGCAGCTGGCGCGAGGTGCCGGTCCCGATGAGCACCGGCTGCGTCCACATGAGCATCGTGCCGCTGGCCGACGGCAGCCTGCTCGGCCTGTTCCGCAGCCGCTGGGCGGACGCCATCCACGAAAGCCGCTCGCACGACGGCGGCGAAACCTGGTCCGCGCCGGCGCCGACCGCGCTGCCGAACAACAACTCCTCGATCCAGGCGACGGCGCTGGCCAACGGCGACCTGGCCCTGATCTTCAACGCGAGCAGCGCCGCCGACGCCACCGAGCGGCGCGAATCGCTCTACGACGAGATCGCGGACGAGAACCGGCACAACGACCGCTCGAACGTGCTGAGCGAGGTCCCGGCAGAGCAGCGGGCGGCCTTCTGGGGCGCGCCCCGCGCTCCCATGACCCTCGCCCTCTCCGCCGACGGCGGCAGGACCTGGCCGTGGCGGCGCAACCTCGACGAAGGCGACGGCTACTGCATGAGCAACAACTCGGAAGCCAAGCTCAACCGCGAGTTCTCGTACCCGAGCGTCAAGCAGTCCGCCGACGGGCGCCTGCACCTCTCCTACACCTACTTCCGGCAGGCGATCAAGTACGTCCGCGTGGATGCGGCGTGGGTGAAGGGATGAGCGCGGCGACGCGGGCCACGGACGCGCCGGCCGCCGCGCAGCGCCACGCGCTGGTGACCGGCGCCAGCTCCGGCATCGGCCAGGCGATCGCGCAGGCCCTGCTGGCGGACGGCTGGACCGTGGACGGCATCAGCCGCTCGCCGGTGGAGGGCCTGGGCCCCGGGTTCCACGGCCACCGCCTGGACCTCGGCGACCATGCCCGGCTCGCTGAAACCCTCGCCACGCTGCCGATGCCCAACGCCGTGGTGCACGCCGCCGGGGCGATGCATGCCGCGCCGCTCGGCGAACTCGACCCGGCCGCCAGCGCGCGGCTCTGGCACCTGCATGTGGCGACCGGCGAACTGCTCGCCGACGCCTTCGCGCCCCGCATGCGGGCAGGCGACCGCATCGTGCTCATCGGCAGCCGCACCTCCCGCGGCGCCGCCGGCCGCAGCCAGTACGTGGCCACCAAGGCCGCGATGGTCGGCATGGCGCGCAGCTGGGCCGCGGAACTCGCGCCCCGCGGCATCACCGTCAACGTGGTGGCCCCCGGCGCGACCGAGACGCCGATGCTGATGCAGCCCGGCCGCGCCAGCTCGCCGCCGAAGCTGCCGCCCATCGGGCGCTACATCCAGCCCCGCGAGGTGGCGGACTGCGTGCGCTACCTGCTCTCCCCCGCGGCGGCGGCGATCACCGGCCAGGAACTCGTCATCTGCGGGGGCGCTTCGCTCTGACCCGGGGACCGGCCGGCGGACCGCCGGGGCGCCGTCGCCCGCACTGCGCGCCACGGCCGGGCTCCTCCCCGATGCGCTCCGGCCGTGCCGGCCGCGTCACCGACGGCCGCCTCGGCTCAACCGCAGCGGAACGCGCGGTGCTGCTCGCGCACCTGCGCTTCCTGGTCCGCGCCGAGCTTGCCGGTCTTGACCGCCTGGTTCATCGCATCGCACTGCTGCTTGAGCGCGGACTTGTAATGGGGCGACTGCTTGGCGTCGGCTCCTTCCTGGGCTTCCGCGCGGGCGGGCAGGGAGGCGGTGCCGGAGGCGGATGCCGGAGCCTTCGGGCAGGAGGCCGGCGCGCCGGGCGCGGCGGCCGCGGTCTCGCAACGCTCCGCCGGCTGCGCACGGGCCGCGCCGGCGAGGACAAGCACACAGACGAGGACGATCGTTTTCATAGGACGGAAGGTTGGGATGCGGGCCGGTCCGCCGCATGCCCGCAGTGTATGACGAGCCGGCGCGCGGCCGCCGGCCGCCAGGCGGGGCCCGGCGGCGGATGGGGCCGCGCTCCGGAGGGCGAAAGAAAAATCCGGCACCGGGCAGGCATCGATTCTTACAAGCCCGTCGGACCGGGCCCGGAACAATCGCAGCACCCGCCTCCGGTCCCGAATCCGTCCATGGTCTCGTACATCTATTTCATGATGGTCATCCTCGGCGTCGCCTTCCTGGTGGTGCTGTCGATGATCTTCGATGAGATGCGCCGCGACCTGGGCGCCGACGAAAAGGTACAGGCCCTGTTCGATGCGCCGAACTCCCTGGCGGCCTGCGACGACGGCGTGCGCCCGGGCCGCGAGGCCGCCTGAGCTCAGGGCCCCTTGCGTCCGCTGCCCGCGGTCCGCGGCAGGTGCCAGTGGAAGCGCACCGACAGGTAGCGCAGCGAGAAGCAGAGCGCGAGGGCCGCCCAGGTGCGGCTCGCGGACACCCATCCCCAGCGTTCTCCCAGCACCTCGACGCCGGCCGCTAGCAACGCGGCCGATGCGTAGATCTCGCGGCGGAGGATCACCGGCACCCGGTTGAGCAGCACGTCGCGGATCACCCCGCCGCCCACGGCGGTGACCATCCCCAGCAGGATGGCCACCTCGACGTTCTGCCCGAAGGCGAGCGCCTTCTGCGCGCCGGTCACCGCGAAAAGTCCGAGCCCGATCGAGTCGAAGAGCACCACCGGGTGCGCCAGCCGGACCACCAACGCATCGGCCGCCAACGCCAGGGCGGCCGCGGTGCCGGCCACGGCGAGGTAGCGCCAGTCGGCGATGCCGGCCGGCGGCACCGCGCCCAGGCAGAGGTCGCGCATCACGCCGCCGCCGCAGGCGACCGCGAAAGCGATGGCGAGGACGCCGAACCAGTCCAGCCCCCGGTCCCGGGCCGCCACGGCGCCGCTGATCGCGAAGGCGAAGGTGCCCGCGAGGTCGAGGAAGGTGAAAAGCTGTCGGTCGTTCAGGGTTGCGAGGGCCAGTTCGTATGCACGCATGCATGCGATTTTCGACGACGCGCTGTCGGACCTCCGTGGGATCCATTCCGCGATGACCTGCCCACCGCCCCCCCTGGCGCGCATCCGGCGCCGCCAGCGCGGCTGCGGGCGCCTCGCCACCGCTTCCTCTCCTATCGCAGGCATAGGGAAAACAAGACGTCTCGATGCCGTCGCTGCCGGCTATGTTCATATTCTGTTAATTAATATTGTTTCCAATGGTAAATTGCTGAACGGAATCCAACAACCGCGCGCAGCTCCCATTCACGAAGACCACCCCACAGCGAGACACCCCATGAGTTCCAGCCTTCCCTCCGCCGGCCGATGGACCGTCCGGTCCCGCCTGGCCGTCGCCTTCGGTCTCCTGGCCGTCATCGTGCTCGCCATCTCGCTGCTCGCCGCATCGGCGCTCGGCCACCAGCAGAACGAGTTCGAACGCTTCATCCTGGGCGCCAACGCGCGCCAGCTGGTGGCCGCCGAGATGCAGTCGGCCGTGGACCGGCGCGCGGTGGCGGTGCGCAACATGGCGCTGATGGACGGAACCGAGCGCCTGCGCGCGGAAGCGGATGCGGCCAAGCAGGCGCACGAGGACGTGACCCGCACCCTGGCGCAGTTGCAGGCCATGCTGCAGAAGCCCGGCGTCCCGGCGGAAGCGCAGAAGCTGGGCCGCGACATCGCCGAGGTGGAGGCCAAGTACAGCCCGGTGGCGCTGGGCATCGTGGCGCTCGCGCTCGACGGCAAGCGTGACGAAGCGATCCGCAAGATCAACGCCGAATGCCAGCCGCTGCTCGCTGCCCTGGGCAACGCCTCGCACGCCTACCGCGAATACACCCTGAGCCGCGGCAACGCCATGATCAGCCAGACCACGGCCGATTACGCGACCAACCGGAACCTGCTGATCGCCGCCTGCCTGGTGGCGTTCGCCTTCGCGCTGCTGTCGGGCTGGCTCATCACCCGCAGCCTGACCCGGGCGCTTGGCGCCGAGCCCGACGACCTGAGCGCCATGGCCAGCACGATCGCGGCGGGCGACCTCACCCCGATCGGCGGACTGGGCTCGGCGCCGGCGGCGAGCGTCGTGGCGTCGATCGGGCAGATGCAGCAGAGCCTGGCGCGGATCGTGGACCAGGTCCGCCAGTCCTCGGATTCGATCGCCACCGGTTCCAGCGAGATCGCCACCGGCAACGCGGACCTGAGCGCCCGCACCGAGCAGCAGTCGAGCGCGCTGCAGCAGACCTCCGCCACCATGGAGGAACTCACGGCCACGGTCCGGACCAACGCCGAGAACGCCCGCAACGCCAGCGAGCTGGCCATCGGCGCATCCGCCACCGCCACCCAGGGCGGCGACATGATGGACCGCGTGGTCCAGACCATGAAGGAGATCGACGACAGCGCCAAACAGATCGCGGAAATCATCGGCACCATCGACGGCATCGCCTTCCAGACCAACATCCTGGCGCTCAACGCCGCGGTCGAGGCCGCCCGCGCCGGCGAGCAGGGGCGCGGTTTCGCCGTGGTCGCCGGCGAAGTGCGCAGCCTCGCGCAGCGCAGCGCCGATGCGTCGAAGGAGATCCGGGCGCTGATCCAGGCATCGACCTCGCGGGTGGAATCGGGCAACCGGATCGTCGAGGAATCGGGCACGGTGATCCGCCAGGTGGTGCAGGACGTCGGGCGCGTCGCCACCATCGTCGGCGAGATCAGCTCGGCCAGCAACGAACAGAGCCTGGGGCTGTCGCAGGCGGCGCAGGCGATCGTGCAGATGGAGCAGGCCACCCAGCAGAACGCCGCGCTGGTCGAGGAAAGCGCCGCGGCGTCGGAGAACCTCAAGCACCAGGCCCATCGCCTCAACGAAGTGGTGCAGGTGTTCCGCCTGGATCAGCAGTTGCTGCGGCTCGCGTCCTGACCCTCCCCGCCGCCCGACGCGGCGCCGGCCGCGGAAACGTTCCCGCGCGGGCGAAATCCGCCCGTCCCGGCGGTTCAGGGCGCCAGCAGGCGGAAGGCTCCCGTCCCCGCGACGGCGCCATTCACCAGCAGTTCGACCCGGTGCTCGCCCGGATGGTGGCGCCGGGTGCTGAAGTCGCGGATGACCTGGCGCATGCCCAGCGCCGCGGTGGCGCCCGCTTCCAGGGTGAAGGTCCGCAGCTTGAATACCTTCGCGGCGCTGCGCCCGTTGGCACGGACGTAATGGATGCGGTAGTCGACCACCAGGCGCTGCGCCGTCCCGGCGAGGGAGCTGATCTCCACCGCGATCGCGACGGTCTCGCCCAGCCGCAGCACGGCAGGCGCGACGCTGAACCGGTCCAGCCGCACCCGCGGCTCCGCGTCCGCGCCCACCAGGGCCAGCGCGCGCGGGTCGCCCGCCTTCACCAGGGTGCGCAGGGCGTGGCGCACGATCCAGCGGGTGGACGCGTCGTCCTGCGACCAGCCCGCGAGCCGCCCGACCACCCAGTCCGGCCGGTCCTTGGCGATGTCGTTGAGGTGGTTGGCCACCGACTTGCGGACGTAGGCGCTGGGATCGGACTTCAGTGCCTCCAGGATATCGGCGGCGGCCGTCGGGTCGGCTTGCAGCGCCGGCACCCGCGCCGCCCAGGGCAGGCGCGGGCGGCTGCCTTCGCTCGCGAGACGGCGGACGTGCGCGTCGGGATCCGCGGCCCAGCGCCGCATCCGCGCCAGGGTCCGCGCCGGATCGGCCGCCAGGAAGGGGCGGACCGCGAATTCGCCGGTGCCGTGGCGGGTGAGCGCGGCGATGGCGTCGAGCGCGGCGTCGAACGCCTCCCGCGCGTGCCGGGCGGCGCACGCGCTCGCCGCCATCGCCTGGAATGCGCCGCCCAGCCGCGGCCCCATGCCGCGCAGGATCGCCAGGGCGGCCGGCGGATCGCCGGGCAGCGCCGCCGCGAGCGCGTCGCCGACGTGGCGCACGCGCTCCATGATCGAGAGCGCGTCCAGGCCGTCGGAAGCCGCGGCGAGGAATGCGTCCCGGTCGAAGGCGGGCGACGCCGCCGCGCCGGCGTCGGCGATCGTCCGGATCGCAGCGGGCCCGAGCAGGTCCTTCACGGCTTGCCGCCCTGCCGTCCCTGCTTCCCCGCCGGGAACGCGCGCCGGGGCGCGGCCGGCGCCGCCCGTGCTGCCGAGCCGGGCTGGCTCACCGGGCGCGCCCCGCCGCCGGCACGGCGCTCCCGGCCAGGGCGCAGGCCTTGACGAGGCCCACGGCCGGATCGGTGAAGGTGGCGTTGCTGCAGGCCCAGGTGCCGGGTTCGAGCGTCCGCTCGATGGTCCGGCCGCCTGCGCCGTAGCGCACCGCCGCCGCTTCGGCCAGCGTGAACGACCCGTTCTCGGCGACCGAGGCGGCGCCGCGCAGCGCGATCGGGCGGGCCGCGGTCGCCGGAGCGGCTTCCCGCAGCGCGGCGGGCGCGGCGTAAGGCTTGCGGACGTAACCGCGCGGCACGATCGCGTAGCTCGGGTTGTCGTTGAACTCCCGCTGGAAGCCCGGTGCGATCTCCTTCTCGATCATCTCGAAGACCTTGCGCGACTGCGGATACAGGTCGGCCATCGCGCCGTTGGCTCCGGAGGCCACGCCGGTGTAGCCGCCGACCCAGGTTTCGGTGACCGGGATCGTCCCGAACTTCTCGCCGCCGCGGCCCGGCCGCGGATCGTCCTTGAACTGCGCCCAGGTCTCGGGCCGCAGCGGATCGTGCTGCGGGAACATGTACGCGATCACCTCGTCCCAGGTCTGGAACACCCGCCCCCGGTAATCCCAGGTGTCGAAGTTGTAGGCGGTGCCCATCTGGCGCGTGGCGAAGTTGCGGTTGCGCGGGTTGAGCCAGCGGTCCGCGACGAATACCACCAGGTAGTCGGCGAACTCCCGGGCGTTCGGGATGCCGAGGCGCGCCATCTGCGACACCGGGAAGGCGAGGAAGTCGTTCATCCACGGGCGGGTGTAGCCGAGGGCCGCCTTCGGTCCTTCCATGTTGTGCAGCGGCGCGCGCATGTCGCCCCGGACCCAGCGGTCCACGTACTCCTGCAGGTTGACCTGCAGCCGCTCGCGGAAATATCGCTTCATCGGATGCCGGTCGGGCGTCACCCAGTTGACCTCGCCCAGCCCCCGCAGGTTCCAGGCCATGCCCCGGACCTGCCCGCCCGCCGACACCGCCCGGCGTCCGCGGATGTCCGGATGGATGGAGAGGATGTTCCAGTTGGCCCAGTACTGCATCGTCCGGAGGTAGCGCGCGTCGCCTGTGCGCACGTAGGCGTAGAAACTGGCCGCAGGCTGGTGGTCGGCGTCCGGCTGCCACGGCGTCGTGCCGTCCGCCATCGCCGGCAGCTTCATGCCGTCGCGGGCGAAGCCGGGCTGCAGGTCCAGGCCCCAGTGGCGGACCAGGTCCACCGGCTGGTCGGTCTTCTCGTCGCGGTACTGCATCGGCACCGTCATCGCGGTATCGGCGATGGCGAGCATCCGGTCGTCGAGCCGCTCGTCGGGATCGACCTGGGCCCGCGCCACCCACATCGGCTGGGCGCCGATGTCCTCCCGGCCGCCGGTGCCGGGCATGGCGTACTGCATGCCGGCGTTGTGCATCGGGTCGGCGGCGCCCTCGGCTGCGCGGGCCGCCGCCGCGGCGGCGACCTTGTCCTTCTCCGCGACCTGCAGGTTCTGGTCGAAGTTGTACATCAGCCCCGAATCCTGCATGTACTGCATGTCCTGCCGCACGTAAACCCGCGGCTCCTTGCCGCCGGTCCAGCGCCGGCGCGACCAGGATCCGTGGTGGAAGTGCTTGAAGGCATCCTGCCGCAGCACCCGTTCGCCGCCAAGGAACCATTCCGCGGCATAGAACTGGTTGCCCGCGCCTTCCGCGAAGGTCGCGTTGTTCTCGAAGACGAGGTCGTAGCGCGCCCGGCCCCCGGGCAGGAAGCGCACGAGGAAGCGGGCCTGCAGCACGCCGTGCGGCTGGCCGTCCGCCGCGTTGACGAAGGGCGTGGGCAGGTCGTACTCGCGCGCGTACGGTCCGTCGAGCCGCAGGCGCGCCCGGTCGAGCACCGGCGTGGCGCGGTAGGTCCTCGGTTCGGCGAACGCCTGGATCGGGTAGACCGCGATCGGCGCCTTCCGCGCCTGGGACACCGCCACCCGGAAGGCACCGCCGGCGGGGTCGCGGGTGGATATCTGGCTGCGCTCCTCGAAGCCCGGCTCGGCGGTGAAGCGCCGGGTGCCGCGGCGGATCAGTTCCTCGACCTGGCGGGCGATGGAGTTGGCCTTCGGGAAGCTGCCCGGGCCGGAGAACTCCTTCGGCACCCGGTAGGTGACGGCCTCCGAACCCAGGCGGTCGGTCAGGGTGACGGTCAGTTCCTCGCCTTCCACGAATTCGACGCCCGGGACCGCATTGCCGTTGCGGTTGCTGAAATAGACGCCGGTCTTCTGCGGCTGGAAGAACCGGATCTCGGCGTAGGTGTCGAGCGGCTGGTCCGCCGCAGGGCGCGGCGGCGCCGCATCCGCGCGGTCGACCACCCGGATGGGCAGGGAACGCCTCTCCCGCGCGGCGAGCCGCGGCAGGTGGCCGGAGATCACCGCGAAACCGACCGAACCGGAATCCGCGGGATGGGCGGCCACCTCGTCGACCTGCAGCCCCTCCAGGGCCTTGCCCTTCGGGAAATCGCCGGGCGCGAAGAAGTGGCCCACGGTGAAGGGCACCTCGCTCTGGGCCTCGTCGGACCGGCTCACGATGCTCAGCGCGGCGACCGCGCGGCGCGCGGAGCCCGCGGGCTCGGCGCGCCGCGGGCCGGCGGACGGCGCGGCGGACCGGTCGGCCTCCGGCCCTGCCGCGGACGCGGGCGCGCCCGCCGATGCGCCGACGGCGCCGTCGGCGGCGGCGGCGGATGCCGGGCGCGCCGCGAGCAGGAAAACGACGGCGCCCGCCGACAGGCCCCGGAAGAAGGCCTGCGCGAAGCGGCGGCCCCCTCCCGGCGGGCGGTCGCCGCCGCGGGGCGGTGCGGCCGGGCGGACGGCGCCCGGGCCCGGATGGATGGTGTTCATGCGAAGGCCTCTCTCGGTGGCGGGCGGCCGCGGGCGCGCGGCCTCCGGACGGTCGCCGGCGCGGGGTGGCGGCGACCGGGGCGCCGCCGCGCCCGCGTCCGATTGTCGGCCGACACGCCGCCGGAACGCGTAACCCGACGCACCTCGACGCCGCCGCGGTCGCCCGCGCGCGGCCCTCCGCCTCCCCCGCGCCGAGCGGCGACGCCCGCTCAGGCCGCGGACCGCGACGGGCCGTCCGGCCATGCGGTGAGGATCTCGCAGCCCGCGGGGGTCACCGCCACCATGTGCTCCCACTGGGCCGACAGCGCGCCGTCGCGGGTCACCACGGTCCAGCCGTCGGCCAGTTCGCGGGTCTCGCGCCGGCCGGCGTTGAGCATCGGCTCGATGGTGAAGACCATGCCGGGCTCCAGCCGCAGCCCCTGCCCGGGCCGCCCGTAGTGCAGCACCTGCAGGTCCTCGTGGTAGACCTCGCCGATGCCGTGGCCGCAGTATTCGCGCACCACGCTGAAGCCTTCCCGCTCGGCGACCGACTGGATGGCATGGCCGATGTCGCCCAGGGTGGCGCCGGGCCGCACCCGCCCGATGGCGGCCATCAGGGCTTCGAAGGACGCGTCCACCAGGCGCCGGCCCAGGGGTCCGGGATCGCCGACGCAGTACATGCGGCTGGTGTCGCCGAACCAGCCGTCCTTGCGCACCGCCACGTCGATGTTCACGATGTCGCCCTCCGCCAGGACCGCGTCGTCCGACGGGATGCCGTGGCAGACCACCTGGTTGACCGAGGTCAGGATGGTCTTCGGATAGCCCTGGTAGCCCAGGTTGGCCGGCTCCGCGCCCAGGACGTCGACGATGTAGTCGTGGCAGATCCGGTCGAGCGCGCCGGTGCTGACCCCGGGCGCCACGTGCGGTCCGATCATGGCGAGCACGTCGGCCGCCAGCCCGCCGGCGCGCCGCGCCATCGCGATGCCCGCGGGCGACTTGATGCGCGTGCCGCGCCCCATCAATGCGCTCCGGGCGCGGCGGCCGCCGGCGCGCCGGGCCGCATCGCCGCGGTCGCGGCGATGTCCAGCCCGCCCGACAGCTCGGACGCGACCAGCAGGCGGCAGATCTCCCGGTGGTCGAGTTCCGGGTGCAGTTCGGCCAGCATGCCGACCCGCATCCAGTGCTCCGCCTGCGCGTTGATGGAGCGGCTCAGCGCGGCGCCCGCGACCCGCAGGTTCTCATGCATCCGGTCCGATATCTTCACGATGCCCATGGCCCATCCTTAAACGAAATATATGCGCATTGTATATATTTCGTTTAATGCCGCCGACCGCGCGCCGGCCGCTTCGCCTCAGCCGCGTTCGAGCCGGCCGAGCAAGGCGTAGAGCGGGTCCTGCGGCATCGGTGCGCCCACCGGCTGGCGCGCGCCGAACAGCGCGGCGTCGCCCCGGGCGAGTTCCGGCCGGGACCGCTCCTCGATCCAGTCGTAGGCCACGGTGCGGGCGGCCACGCGCCATTCGCCGCCGCGGCGCTCGAAGCGGTCGAGGTAGCGGCCGCACAGGAAGGTTTCCTGCGCGGGCGCCGTCGCGGGCGACTGGAGGGCGAAGAAGCTGCTCTCCACCGTCGCGGCGTCGCCATGGAGCGCGATCAGCACGTTGGTGACCTGGTGCACCCGCCGGCCGCCCTGCCGCAGCCGGGCCAGGACCTGGTCGATGAAGCCCGCGGCGCTGCCGTTCCAGGCGCCGTGGCAGTCGGTCGCGTCCTCCCAGTAGGCGGATCGCAGCGCATCCTCGTCGCAGCGGTCGATGCCTCGGCAATAGCGGTAGAGGCAGTCGCGGATCGCTTCTCGGTCGAGCAGCGCCCGCAGGTCCGCGGCCGGCGGCGCGACGGGGTCCCGGGCCGGGCCGGTGCTCATGGCGCGGCCGGCGGCGCCCGCCGGAACAGCTGCAGCAGGTTGCCCTCGGGGTCGCGCAGCGAGAGCACCGCGCCGTGGCCGCCCATGTCGCGCAGCCCGAGCACCTCGCCGCCGGCCGCGGCGATGCGCTCCGCGGCCCCCTCGAACCCGTCGACCTCCAGCACCGGCACCCAGCCCGCCGCCGCGGGCGCCGACTCCTCGGGGCAAGCCAGCGCCAGCTTCGCATCGCCCAGGCGGTACTGGATCCAGCGGTCGCCGTCGCGGAACGCCACCGCGCACCCGAGCGCCTCCGCGTAGAAACCGTGCAGCCGCGACGGCTCCCGGGCCGCGAGGTAGACGTTCTGCAGCCGCAGCGGCGGCTTCGCGGGGGCGTTCATCGCGCATCCCCCGATGCGGGCGCCCGCGGGACGAGGAGCGCGTCCAGCGCGCAGGCGCCCTGCCCCCGCGCCAGCACCACCAACGGATTGACGTCGACCTCCGCCACGCGGTCGGCATGGCGGGCCGCGAACCGCGACAGCGCCGCCACGGCGCGCGCCGCGGCCTCCACGTCGGCCGGCGGCCGGCCCCGCGCGCCGTCGAGCAGCGGGAATCCCTTGAGCGAACGCAGCATCTCCAGCGCCTGCGCCTCGTCCACCGGCGCGGGCCGCAGCGCCACGTCCTGCAGGATCTCGGCGAAGACGCCGCCCGACCCGACCACGACCATCGGGCCGAAGACCGGGTCCTGCCTGGCGCCGAGGATCAGCTCGACGCCGCCCTCCACCATGCGGGCCACCAGCACGCCGACGATCCGGGCCTGCGGCGCGTTGCGCGCGACCCGCTCCCGCAGCTCGTCGTATTCGGCGGCGAGCTGCTCCTCCGAGCGCACCCCGACGACCACTCCGCCGACCTCGGTCTTGTGGGCGATGTCCGGCGAGACGATCTTCATCACCAGCGGGAAGCCGATGCGCCGCGCGGCGGCCAGCGCCTCGTCCCGGCTGGCGGCGACCGCCTCCTGCGGCACCGGCAGGCCCGCCGCCGCCAGCGCCGCCTTGGCGCCGGCTTCCGACGCGAAGGCCTCCGCGTCCAGCGCCGGCAGCTCCGCCCTCTGCATGGGCGCTGCCGGCGCGGCCTCGGCGGCGCCGAAGCGCGCCAGCGCCGCCACCGTGGCGCAGGCGGCGTCGATGTCCTCGACCACCGGATAGCCGAGCGCCGCGAGACGCGCCCGCGCATCCTGCGGCGCGCGCGCGCACAGCACGACGGTCCGGTCCGGATGGTCGCGCCGCATCCGCTCCAGCGCGCCGAGATAGGCGTCGCGCAGCCGGGGGATGTGGAAGGCGTTGGCCGACTGCAGGATCAGCGTGTCGCAGCCCGCATCGGCCGCCACCGCGTCCAGCACCTGCGCCAGCAGCTCGGGCCGGCTCGACACCTGCGCGGTCATGTCCACCGGGTTGGACGGTGCCGCGAAGGGCACGGCCGAAAGGATGCGCGCCTGGGTGGCGGCCTCCAGCGCGGGCAACGCCAGGCCCTGCGCGCTGGCGGCGTCGGCCAGCAGCACCCCGAAGCCGCCGGACGCGGTCAGCACCGCCACCCGCCGGCCGCGCGGCAGCCGCCCGGGGCCGAGCACCGCGAGCGCATGGCCGACATCCAGCAACTGCTCGATGCCGGGCACCCGGAGGGCGCCCCCGGCGCGCAGCACCGCGTCGAACACCGCGTCGGAGCCGGCCAGGGCGCCGGTGTGGGAGGCCGCGGCCTGGCTGCCGGCCTCGGAGACGCCCACCTTGAGCACCACCAGCGGCTTGCCTGCCGCGCGCGCCATCGCCATCGCGCGGCGCAGCCGTTCGCCGTCGCGGCAGGTCTCCATGCAGCACAGGATGACCGCGGTGCCCGGATCGGCCGCCAGCGAGGCGATGGCGTCGGCGATGTCCACGTCGCATTCGTTGCCGGTGGTCAGCATCCGGCTCACGCCCAGGCCGCGCTCGCCGGCCAGCCGCAGGGCGTAGCTGCCGAGGTTGCCGCTCTGCGAGGCGATGCCCGCCGGGCCCGCGTCGGGGAAACCGGATTCCAGCGCCACCGAGAAGGTGGCGATGCTGCGTTCCGGCACGCCGATCGCGCCCAGGCAGTTGGGGCCGACGACCCGCATGCCGCTGGCGCGGGCCGTCGCGCCGATGCGCGCCTGCAGGCGGGCCCCTTCCGCGCCCAGTTCGGAGAAGCCGGCCGACAGGACCACCGCCGCCTTCACGCCGCGCCGCGCGCAGTCCTCCACCGCTTCGGGCACGCCCGCCGGCGGCACCGCGATCACCGCCAGCTCGGGCGCCTCGGGCAGCGCATCCAGGCTGGCGTGGGCCGGCAGCGACTGCACGAGCCCGCCCTTGCGGTTGATAGGATAGATGCGGCCCGCGTAGCCGTACCGGCGCAGGAACTGCAGCGGCCGTCCGCCGATCTTGGTGACGTCGTCGGAGGCGCCGACGATCGCGATCGACCGCGGCGCGAACAGCGCCTCCAGGCCCCGGCCCACTTCCGGGGCCTCCGCGGGACCGCGGCCGGACGGCCTCCCCGGCGCGTCCGCCGGGCCGCCCGTGCGCGCGGCGCCCTCGCCGGCCGGCGCTTCCATCGTTGCTTCCATCGTGTGCTCCATGCGTCGTTTCCTCTCCGCGACCGGCGCGGCGCCGGCTCAGCCCCGGCGGAGCCGGTCGATCAGGGTGTCCAGCGCAGCGGCGGCGCCGTCGGGATCGCGCCGGCGCAGCGCGTCGGCCACCGCCCGGCGCAGCGGGAAGAGGTCCGGCCGCGGCCGCATCGACAGCGCGTGCGCCATCCGTTCCCGCAGCACGCCGGTCAGGGTCCGGGCCATCAGCGTGAGCGCCTCGTTGTGGCCGGCGGCCGCGATCGCGCCGAAGAATGCGCTGGCGGAGGCGATGCGGTCGCGCAGCGGCGCGTCGTCCGGATGGGCCTCGATCGCGTCGGCCGCCCCGGACACCGCCTCCAGCTCGGCGTCGGTGCCGCGCCGCGCGGCCAGCCGCAGCAGCGTGCCGTAGAGCGTGCGGTAGGCCTCGTCCACGTCGGCGTCGCCGAGCCGGCCGTCCGCCACCAGCGCGCGCAACGACTCGGCCAGCATCATGTAGGCGCCTTTGTAGAACACCAGCGCCTGGTCGGGAGCGCCGTCGCCCAGGTGCCGGACCTCGCCGATGAAGACGACGTGGTCGCCCGCCGCGTGGGCGGCGTGCGCGCTGCATTCGAAGCGGGCCAGGCAGTCGTCGATCAGCGGCATGCCGAGCGCGCCCGGGCGCCAGGACACGCCGTCGAACTTGTCCTCGATCCGGCTGGAGGCGAAGCGCCCCGAGAGCGCGTCCTGCCGTTCCGACAGGATGTTGATCGCGAAGCCGGAAGCGGCCTCGAAGGCCGGCAGCAGTTTGCTCGCCGTGCGCAGGCTGAAGAGCACCAGCGGCGGCTCCAGCGAAACCGAGCTGAAGGAGTTGCAGGTCAGCCCGACGGGACGGCCGTCGGGCCCGGTGGTGGTGATCACCGCCACCCCGGTCGGGAAGCAGCCCAGCAGCCGGCGGAACTGCGCCGGTTCGATGGCGGGGCGGACGATGTCGGCGGCTTCGGCCATGGCGTGTCTCCTCGCGGGCCGGCCGTCAGGCCCGGGCGGATCCGGGCCGCGGCGCGGGGCACGGGCCCTGGCCGTCGGGGCGGTGCGCGGCGTACCATGCGGCGCCGCTCCCGACCGCCCCGCGCCGGATCGTGCGGGACGCCGTATGCTCGCTGCGCTGCCGCACCAGAATGAAGATCCTGAAATCCATCGCCGTGTCTCCTGTTCGCCGGGTTCCGATCGATGCCCATCGTAGGGAGGCCGCGGCCGTCCTGCGCGCCGGCGGACGCACAGCTCCTTTGCGTCTTGCGGAATGAAGGCGCTCGACTCCCTGCGGATCTTCGTCGCCACCCAGCGCAAGGGCAGCCTGTCCGCGGCCGCGCGCAGCTTCAGCCTCTCGCCCGCCACCATCTCCCGGCGCATCAGCGCGCTGGAAGAGGAGCTCGGCGTGCAGCTGGTGGACCGCACCAGCCGCAACCTCAAGGTGACCGAGGCCGGCCGGGCCTTCCTGGAGCGGGCCGAGGCGGTGCTCGAACTGATGAGCGAGGCCGAGGAAGCCGCCCACCGGGCGCGGGAGCGGCCCGAGGGCAGGCTGCGGGTGCACTCCCGCACCCACATCGGCCTGCGGGTCCTGGCGCCGCTGCTGCCGCGCTTCGCGCAGCGCTACCCGGACATCCGGGTGGAGCTCGAACTGTCGGAGCATCCGGTCAACCTGGTGGAGCACGATTTCGACATCGACATCCGCACCGGCGAATCGAACGACTCCGGCTTCGTCATCAAGCGCCTGCTGTCGAGCGACGAGGTGCTGGTCGCGAGCCCGGGCTTCCTGCGCTCCCAGCCGACGATCCGGCATCCCGCCGACCTGCCGCAGGTGCGCTGCCTGACCTACCGGCGCGAGCGCGAGGTCGTCACCTGGAAATACATCGACGACGCCGACGAGCAGCAGGAGATGGTGATCCAGGGCGTGCTGAGCGCCAACAACGGCGAAATGCTGCGCCTGGCGGCCATCGGCGGCATGGGCGTGGCGCTGCTGTCCGAGGCGACGGTGCGCGAGGACCTGCGCGAAGGCGCGCTGGTGCGGGTGCTGCCCGAACGCCGTTTCGCCGTACGCGCCTTCTCCAACGGCGTGTTCGCCGTGTTCCGGCAGGGCCGGGCGCTGCCGCTCAAGGTGCGGGCCTTCGTCGACTTCGCGGCCGACGCGCTGCGCGACGACGCCCGCTGAGGCCCCTGACGCCGCGACTTCGCTGCGGCCGCCGCCGGCGGCCGCGGCGCCCCGCGGTTCGCGCAAAGCTGGTTTACGTCGCGTGCAGCGCCCGGGCCGCGGGCCGCCCCTAGACTGGTCCGGGCGGCCGTCCCGGACCGCGCACAGGAGACAAGAACCGATGGACTTCCGCAAACTCCTCCTCGGGTGGGCGATGGGCGCGTGCGCGCTCGCGCCCGCCCTCGCCCAGCAGGCGACCCGCCTCGTCGTGCCCTTCGCCGCAGGCGGCGGGACCGACCAGTACTGCCGCATCCTGGCCCAGGAGCTCGGCAAGCAGGGCCTGGTCGCCATCGTCGAGAACAAGCCCGGCGCCAGCGGCATCGTCGCGGCCGAACACGTCGCGCGCGCCAGGCCCGACGGGCTGACGGTGCTGGTCTCCTCGCTGGGCACGCTGGCCAGCAACGGCGTGCTCTACGACAAGCTGCCCTACGACCCGGCCAGGGACTTCGCGTCGGTCGCCCAGATCGCGTACCAGCCGGCCATCGTCGTCGGCCGCACCGACCTGCCCTACAGGAACATCCAGGAGATGGTGGCCCACGCGCGCCAGCATCCCGGCAAGGTCAACCGCGGCTCGCCGGGCGCGGCCATCCTGACCAACCTCGCGCCGACCGCCTTCGAGAAGGCGCAAGGCATCGCCACCCTGCACGTCCCCTTCAACGGCGACGCCCCGGCGCTGCAGGCCCTGCTCGGCGGCCAGATCGACATCCACGGCACCTCGATCACCGGCTCGCTGCCGCACCTGAAGTCGGGCCGCCTGCGGGTGCTGGGCGTGATGGACAGCCAGCGCCTGCCCCAGGTGCCCGACGCGCCCACCTTCAAGGAACAGGGCTTCGACATGGTGGCCACGCTCTGGTACGCGCTCTCGGTGCCCGCCGGGACGCCCCGCGCCGCGATCGACCGCCTCAACCAGGCGGTGAACCGGGTCGTCGCCGACCCCGATTTCGTAACGCGCGCCCGCGCCATCGGCATGGAGCCCCGCGCCGGCACGCCCGAGGACATGGACCGGTTCGTCCGCGCCGAAGCGGACCGCTGGTTGCCGGTGCTGCGCGGCCTCGACCTGCCCCGGCAGTCGCAGTGAGCCCGCCGGATCGGCCGCGCCGGCGGGCGGGGTCCGGGCGCGCGCCGGATCAGTCCGCCCGCGCTCCGTCCGCGGCGATGCGCAGCAGCTTCGCGACCAGGGGATTCTCGGGGCCCTCGCGCCAGATGGCGTAGGCCTCGGACTGGGCCGCCTCGCGGTCGAGCGGCCGGAACGCGGCGCCCGGCAGCCGCGAACGCCGCATCGCCTGCGGCACCAGCGCCACCCCCAGGCCCTGCGACACCAGGGAAACCACCGCCAGCCAGTGCCGGGCCTCGTGGACGATCTCGGGCCGGAAGCCGGCGTCCGCGCACACCGACAGGACCCGCTCGTAGTAGTCGGGCGAGACCGTGCGCGCGAACAGCACGAAGGGCTGGCCCGCCAGCGACCGCGGATCGATCGTCCGCCGGCGCGCCAGCCGGTGCGCGGCCGGCAGGCAGCAGACGAAGGGCTCGGCCACCAGCAGACGGTGGCGCAGGCCGTCCGGGATGCGGCTGGTGTGTATGAAGCCCAGGTCCAGCCGGTCGTGCAGCAGCTCGCCGATCTGCTCGCCCGAATTCAGCTCCTGCAACGCGATGCGCGCCCCGGGGTGCCGCGCCTGCAGCGTGGCGAGCGTCTGCGGCAGGCCGCGGTAGAGCATCGCCCCGACGAAACCGATGCGGAGGCGGCCGGACAGGCCGGCCGCCACGTCGCGCGCCTCGCTGGCCGCCTCTTCCGCCTGGGCCAGCAGCCGCCGCGCCGAGGCCCGCAGCGCCTGGCCGGCCGACGTCAGCCGCACCCCGCGGTTGCTGCGCTCGAAGAGCTGGGCGCCGATGCGCTCCTCCAGCTGCCGGATGGCGACCGACAGCGGCGGCTGCGAGATGTGGAGCCGCGCCGCGGCCCGGCCGAAGTGGAGTTCTTCGGCCAGCACGACGAAGTAACGCAGGTGCCGGAGTTCCATGGCGCGGTGTCGATAGGCGATGCGAATGGCACGAGATCGATTCGATATTAGACATGAATCGCAGCGCCCCGAAGAATGGGCGCAAACGCAAGGAGACCGCGCATGCCGACGCAAACGACCGCCCCGGCCGGGCCGCATCCCATCCCGGATGGCCACGGCCGCAACCTGTTCCGCGAGGACGCCGAGCTGCAATCCCTGCTGGCGCTCTACCTGCCCGAGGCGCTCGCGCGCCACATGCGCCCCCACCTCGACCGGCTGGGCGCCCTGGCGGGCGGCCGGCTCGACGAGCTGGCCGGCGCCGCCGACCGCAATCCGCCGGTGCTGGAGCACCGCACCCGCACCGGGCTCGACGCGCAGCGCATCGTCAAGCATCCGGCCTACGTCGAGATGGAGCGGCTGGCGTTCTCCGAATTCGGCCTCGGCGCGATGTCGCACCGGCAGGAGACCCTGGGCTGGTCCGGTCCGATGCCGCCGCTGGTCAAGTACGCGCTGACCTACCTGTTCGTGCAGGCCGAGTTCGGCCTGTGCTGCCCCGTCTCGATGACCGACTCGCTCACCCGCACCCTGCGCAAGTTCGGCAGTCCGGCGCTGGTGGCGCGCTGCCTGCCGCGGCTCGCCTCGCTCGACTTCGACACGCTGGCCCAGGGCGCGATGTTCATGACCGAGCAGGCCGCCGGCTCCGACATCGCCGCCACCGCCACCCTGGCGGAGCCGGCGGACGACGGCAGCTGGCGCCTGCACGGCGACAAGTGGTTCTGCTCCAATCCCGACGCGGACTTCGCGATGGTGCTGGCGCGCACCGCGGACGCGCCGCCCGGCCTCCGGGGCGTCTCGCTCTTCCTGCTGCCGCGCAGGCTCGACGATGGCAGCCCGAACCGCTACCGCATCGTCCGGCTTAAGGACAAGCTGGGCACGCGCTCCATGGCGAGCGGGGAAATCCGGTTCGAAGGCGCGGTCGCCCACCTCGTGGGCGAACCGGGCCGCGGCTTCGTGCAGATGGCCGACATGGTCAACAACTCGCGCCTGTCCAACGGCGTGCGGGCCGCCGGCCTGATGCGCCGCGCCGTCTCCGAGGCGGAATTCATCGCGCGCGAGCGCCGGGCCTTCGGCCGCGCGCTGCAGGACATGCCGCTGATGCGCCGCCAGCTCGACAAGCTGCGCCTGCCGGCCGAGCAGGCGCGCACCATGGTCTTCCAGGCGGCGCAGGCCCTGGCGCGCTCGGACGCGGGCGAACCGGACGCCTACCCGCTGCTGCGCATCCTCACGCCGCTCGTCAAGTTCCGCGCCTGCCGCGACGCCCGCAAGGTCACCGGCGACGCGATGGAGGTGCGCGGCGGCTGCGGATACATCGAGGAATGGAGCGACGCCCGCCTGCTGCGCGACGCGCACCTGGGCTCGATCTGGGAAGGCACCAGCAACATCGTCGCGCTCGACGTGGTCCGGGCGGTCCGGCGCGAAGGCTCCCTGCCGGCGCTGGCGGCCCGCCATGCGGCGTTGCTCGACGAGGCGGCGCTGCCGCCGGCCTTCGCGCAGGCGCTGGGCCGGGCGGCCGGTCGGGCCTGCGCGCTGGCCGAGGCCGCGGCCCGCGAAGGCGGCGACGCCCTCGCGCGCCAGGCGGCTTCCGCGCTCTACCACTGCACCAGCGCCATCGCGATGGCCTGGGAGGCCTCGCGGACCGGGTCCGCCGAACGCATGCGCTGGGCCCGTCTGGTGCTGCTGCACCGGGTGCTGCCCCGCGACCCGCTGCAGCCCGAATCCGAAGCGCCGGCCGAGTGGATGCCCCGGGCCTCCACGCCGGAGGCGGCGCCGGCCTGACGGGCCCTCCCCACCACGACAACGGAGACGAGCCATGAAGAAGAGAGCATTCCTGCGCGCCGCCGGCGCGTGCGCCTGGCTGGGCATCGCCGCGGCCGGCCCCGCCCTGGCGGCCGACGCGTTCCCGGCCAAGCCGGTGACCCTGGTCATCCCCTACCCGCCCGGCGGGCCGACCGACGCGATGGCGCGCACCCTGGCGGCCGAGATCAAGGACCGGATCGGCCAGCCCATGGTCGTGGAGAACCGCGCCGGCGCCAACGGCAACATCGGCGCCGAATACGTGGCGCGCGCCGAGCCGGACGGCTACACGCTGATGTTCGGCACCTCGGGGCCGCTCGCGATCAACGCGAGCCTCTACGGCAAGATCGGCTACGACCCGGTGAAGAGCTTCGCGCCGGTGATCCGGGTGGGCTACCTGCCCAACGTGCTGGTGGTGCACCCGGGCGTGCCGGCGCAGAGCCTGCGCGAGCTCGTCGCCTACGCCAAGGCGCATCCCGGCAAGCTGGCCTACGCGTCCTCGGGCAGCGGGGCATCCTCGCACCTGGCCGGCGTGCTGTTCAATTCGGTGGCCGGCACCGACTTCCTGCACATCCCGTACAAGGGAACCGGCCCGGCGCTCAACGACCTGCTCGGCGGCCAGGTGTCGATGAGCTTCACCGATGTGCTCACCGCGCAGCAGTACGTCAAGGCTGGCCGGCTGCGGGCGCTGGGCGTGACCACCGCGAAGCGTTCACAGGCCCTGCCCGAGGTGCCGACCATCGCCGAGCAGGGCTATCCCGGCTACGACGTGAGCGTGTTCTTCGGCGTGGTGGCCCCGGCCGGCACGCCGGCAGAACGGATCGCCATGCTCAACCAGGCCTTCGCCGGCGCGCTGGCCACCGAGCGGGTCCGGGCCCTGTTCGCCTCGCAGGGCCTGGAGCCGGCGAGCGACACCAGCCCGCAGGCGCTGGGCCGCTTCATCGCCGAGGAAACCGCCAAGTGGGGCCAGGTGGTCCGGCAATCGGGAGCGCGCCTTGACTGACGCCGCCCCGACCGCCGCGCCGGACGGCGTCCCCGGCACCGCCGCGCACCCCGGAGCGGGCGCTGCCTCCGCCGCGGCGGGCCGGCCCGGCCCGGGCGCGCTCGCCGGCGTGCGGGTGCTCGACCTCTCCCGCATCCTGGGCGGTCCCTACTGCGGCCAGATCCTCGGCGACCACGGCGCCGACGTGCTCAAGGTCGAGCCGCCCCAGGGCGACGACACCCGCGCCTGGGGACCGCCCTTCCGCGACGGCGTCGCCTCCTATTACCTGGGGCTTAACCGCAACAAGCGGGTGCAGCACCTGGACCTCGCCAGCGAGGAAGGGCGCGCCCGGCTGCTGGAGCTGGCCGCGGAGGCCGACGTGCTGCTGGAGAACTTCAAGGCCGGCACCATGGAGCGATGGGGCATCGGCTACGAGGCGCTGTCGCGGCGCTTCCCCGGGCTGGTGTGGTGCCGGGTGAGCGGTTTCGGCGGCGACGGCCCGCTGGGCGGCCTGCCCGGCTACGACGCCGCGGTGCAGGCCCGGGCCGGGATCATGGCGATCAACGGCGAGGCCGGCGGCGACCCGCTGCGCGTCGGACTGCCGGTGGTGGACATGGTCACCGGCCTCAACGCGGTGATCGGCGTGCTGCTGGCCCTGCACGAGCGCCAGCGCAGCGGCCGCGGCCAGCTGGTCGAGGCCGCGCTCTACGACAGCGGCCTGTCGCTGCTGCATCCGCATGCGGCCAACTGGTTCATGGACGGCCGGGCGCCGCAGCGCACCGGCAATGCGCATCCGAACATCTATCCCTACGACACGCTGGCGACTGCCACCGAGCCGGTCTTCCTCACCGTGGGCAACGACCGGCAGTTCGCGGCCTGCTGCGGCTGCCTGGGCCGGCCCGGCCTGGCGGAGGATCCGCGCTTCGCCACCGCGGGCGGGCGGTCCCGCCACCGGGACGCGCTCAAGCCCTTGCTTGAGGAGGCCGCCCGGACCATCCCGGCCGAAGCCCTGGTGGAGGCGCTGGCCGCCGCGGGCGTGCCCGCCGCGCCGGTGCTGGGCGTGGATGCCGCGCTCGCCCACCCGCACACCGCGCACCGCGGCATGGTGGTGGAGATGCAGGGCGGCTACCGGGGCCTGGGAGCGCCGGTGAAGCTCGGCCGCACCCCGGCGAGCTACCGCTTCGCGCCGCTGACCCCAGGCGACGAATTCCTGGACCGCGGGACGGACTGAGCCGGGCGCCGGACGTCCGGCGCGGCGCCCGGCCGCGGGCTCAGATGGTGATCCCGCCGTCCACGGCGTAGTTCTGGCCGGTGATGAACGACGCCTCGTCGCTCGCCAGGAACACGACCAGCGGCGCGATCTCGTCGGCCGTCGCCAGCCGGCCCATCGGCTGCCGGGCCACGAACTGCCGCCGCGCATGCTCGGCGTCGCCGGTGGCGGCGATGCGGTCGGCCAGCGACGGCGTGTCCACCGTGCCCGGCGAGACGCTGTTGCAGCGCACGCCCGCTGCCACGAAGTCCGCCGCCACCGACTTGGTCAGCCCGATGACCGCCGCCTTGCTGGCGCCGTAGACGCAGCGGCCGGGCAGGCCCTTGACCGAGCTGGCGACGCTGGCCATGTTCACGATGCTGCCGCCGCCGGCGCCGACCATGCGCGGCAGCACGGCCCGGATGGTCCGGAACTGCGACCGCACGTTGAGGTCCATCGCGAGGTCCCAGTCGGCATCGCTCGCCTGCAGCACCGTGCCGGCGTGCACCGTGCCCGCGCAGTTGAACAGCACGTCGATCCGGTCCAGGCCCGCGAAGAAGGCGTCGATCGCCGCGGTGTCGCGCACGTCCAGCGCCGCGGTGCGGATGCCGTCGACGCCGTCGAGCGACGCCAGCAGGTCCGCCCGCACGTCGGTGGCCCACACCCGCGCGCCCTCGCGCGCCATCGCGATCGCGGTGGCCCGGCCGATGCCCTGCCCTGCGGCGGTCACCACCGCCGTCTTGCCGTCGAGCCTCATTTCTGCAACCCCAGGCGCGGGACCAGTTCCGCGTAGAAGGCGCGGTCCCGGTCGATGACCTTCTGGAAGGCGGGCGCGTCGGCGTAGGCCCAGCCGAGGTTGGCCTTGGCCAGCACCTCGCGGAAGGCGGCGTCGTCGGCCGTCCGGGCCGCCACATCGCCCAGGGTGCGCACGATGTCCGGCGGCGTGGCCTTGGGCACGGCCAGGCCGCGCCAGACGCCGATGGACAGGTCGATGCCGCGCTCCTTGAGCGTCGGCACCTTCTCGAAGAGGCCGCCGACGCGCTGGTCGGCCATCACCGCCAGGGTGCGCATCTTGCCTGCCGCGACGTGCTGCGCCACCTCGCCCGGGCTGACCGCGATGGCGTCCACGTGGCCGCCCAGCAGCGCCACGGCGGCTGGCGCCGCGCCCAGGAAGGGCACGTGGTTCACCGGCAGGGACAGCTTCTCCGAGAAGGCCGCGGCCGCCATGTGCCAGATCGAGCCCATGCCCGCGTTGGCGACGGTGACCGGATCCTTGCGCTTGCGCGCGTCGGCGACGAATTCGTCGATCGACTGCCAGGGCGCGTCCGCGCGCACCGTGATCGCCGCGGGATCGGCGTTGAGCCGGGCGATCGGCCGGAGGTCGGCCGCGGTGTGCTTGGTGATCCCCAGGTTCGGGATGATCGTGAGCTCGCAGATGACGATGCCGATCTTGTAGCCGTCGGGCCTGGCGTTGATCAGCTCGGCGGTGCCGACGGCGCCGCTCGCGCCGGGCTTGTTGACCACGATCATCGGCTGCTGCGGCAGGTACTTCTTGGCCGTTTCGGCGAAGGCGCGGCCGACGATGTCGGTGCCGCCGCCGGCGGCCACGGGCACGATCAGCTCGATCGGCTTGCTCGGGTAGTCGCTGGCCCGGGCCGCGGCGGACGCCCCGCCGAAGGCGAGGGCGCAGGCCGAGGCGATGACCTGGCGTCGGGTGGCTTGCATGCTGTTGTCTCCTTGTCGATGTTGTCGCTGCGTTCTCAGTAGGTGGCGCGCCCGCCCGACAGGTCGAACACCGCGCCGGTGGTGAACGAGTTCTCGTCCGACACCAGCCAGGCGACCATCGCGGCGACCTCGTCCACCTCGACGAATCGCGCGCGCGGGATCTTCGAGAGCATGTAGTCGATGTGCTGCTGCGACATCTGCTCGAAGATCTTCGTGCGCGCGGCCGCCGGGGTGATCGCGTTGATCGCGACGTTGCGGTGCGCGGTCTCCTTGCCCAGGCTCTTGGTCAGCGCGATCACGCCCGCCTTCGAGGCGCTGTAGGCCGAGGCGTTGGGATTGCCCTCCTTGCCGGCGATCGAGGCGATGTTGACCACCCGCCCGTAGCCGCGGGCCACCATGCCGGGCACCACCGCCTTGTTGACGTGGAACGCGCCGTCGAGGTTGATCGATAGCACCTTGCGCCACTCGTCGAGCGGGTAGTCGCCCAGGGGCATGTTGGCGCCGGCGATGCCGGCGCTGTGCACCAGCATCGCGATCGGGCCCGACACGCCCTCGGTGCGTGCGGCGGCGGCTTCGACCTGGGCGAAGTCGGTCACGTCCACCGTCGCGCTGCTCACCGCGCCCGGCGCGGCGCCGCCGGACAGCGCCTCCCGGGCCGCGGCGATGGCGTCGGCGTCCCGGTCCCAAAGGCAGACCTTCGCATTGCCGGCCAGCAGGCGCTTGGCGATGGCGAAGCCGATGCCCTGGGCGCCGCCGGTGACGACCGCGGTGCGGCCTTCGTAGTCGTACTGGACCATGGCGTCCCTTCTCAGGCGGCGACGGTCTTCTGGCGCTGCTCGCCCAGGCCCTGGATGCCCAGGCGCATGGTCTGGCCGGGGCGCAGGTACACCGCCTGCGGCTTGACGCCCATGCCGACGCCGGGCGGCGTGCCGGTCGAGATGACGTCGCCGGGCTGCAGCGTCATGAAGCGGCTCAGGTAGGACACCAGCTGCGGCACCTTGAAGATCATGGTCCGGGTGTTGCCGTTCTGGTAGCGCCGGCCGTCGACCTCCAGCCACATGTCGAGCGCGTGGGGGTCGGGGATCTCGTCGGCGGTCACCAGCCACGGGCCGGTCGGGCCGAAGGTGTCGCAACCCTTGCCCTTGTCCCAGGTCCCGCCGCGCTCGAGCTGGTATTCGCGCTCGGACACGTCGTTGACCACGCAGTAGCCGGCGACGTGCCGCATCGCGTCGGCCTCGTCCACGTAGCTGGCCGCGGTGCCGATCACCACGCCCAGTTCCACCTCCCAGTCGGTCTTCCCGGAGCCTCGCGGGATCTTCACGTCGTCGTTCGGGCCGACCACGGCCGAGGTCCACTTGTTGAAGACGATGGGCTCGCTCGGGATCGGCATGTTGGATTCGGCCGCGTGGTCGGCGTAATTGAGGCCGATGCAGACGAACTTGCCGATGCCGGCGACGCAGGCGCCGATGCGCGGCGAGCCCTCCACCGCCGGCAGCGTGGCCGGATCGACGGCCCGCAGGCGCGCCAGCGCCTCCGCGCCGAGGGCCGCGCCGTCGATGTCGCGCACGTGGGCGGACAGGTCGCGCAGGGTGCCGGCGCTGTCGAGCAGGCCCGGGCGCTCTTGGCCCGGAGGGCCGAAACGTAGCAATTTCATCGAGAAGTCTCCTTGAGGCGCGAATTCTCTGCGGCGCCCGTTCTGCTGCATAGTGAGAGCTATGCATAGGGTAATAGCTTCCAGGAATCACCGATGATCCCGAGCCTGTCGTCGATCACGTCGCGCCTGCGCTTCCGCCAGCTGGGGCTGCTGGTGGCGCTGGAGGAATGCGGCAGCCTGCACCGCGCGGCCGAGCGCCTGGGCATGACCCAGCCCGGTCTCACCAAGGCGCTGCGCGAAGTGGAGGCGACCTTCGGCTCGGAGCTGTTCGTGCGCACCAAGCAGGGCGTGCGGCCCAACGAGCTGGGCCAGTGCCTGATCCGCCACGCGCGCCTGCTGGACGCCGACCTGGAGCACCTGCGCGAGGAGATGAACGGCGTGCTGCGCGGCAGCGGCGGCCGCGTGGCGGTGGGCGCGATCACCGGCGCGCTGCATTCGGTGCTGGTGGGCGCGCTGTCGGAGCTGCGCCGCATGCAGCCCGCGCTGTCGGTCGAGGTCCGGGAAAGCACCAGCCTGGACCTCCTCGACGCGATCAACGGAGGGCGGCTCGACGTGGCCGTGGGCCGCATCACCGTCACCGGCCAGGCCGACCAGTTCGACTACGAGGAGCTGATGGAGGAGTCCGTCGCGGTGGCGGTCGGCCCCCGCCACGCGCTGGCGCGCGCGCGGCGCGTGACCCTGGCGCAGCTCGCCAAGTGCCGCTGGGTCTTCTACCCGGGCAACATGCCGCTGCGCAAGCTCCTGGAGCGGGAGTTCCGCCAGGCCGGCCTGGACCTGCCGGCCTACCCGATCGAGACCTCCTCGTCGCTGGTCACGATGCTGATGCTCAAGGACGATCCGCGGCTGGTGGCGCTGATGGCCTCCGCGACCATGGACTTCTGCGAGGAGCACGGCATCGCCCGGCGGCTGCCGCTGTCCATCGGGTCGCGGCACGAGCCCTTCGGCATCGTCACCCGCCGCGGCGCCCGCCTGTCGCCGGCGGCCGAGATGCTGGTGCGCTGCCTGCGCGCCGCGGCCGGCAGGCCGCCCGGGCCGGGCTGACGGCTCAGTCCCGCCGCAGGACCGGCTGCGGCGTCGGCGGCACGATGGCGCCGGACGCGACCTCGCGCAGCACCCCCATGAACGCCTCGGCGGCCGGCGTGGGCGGCTCGCCCAGGCGCACCAGCATGCCGTAGTCGGGCATCGCGCGCGGCACGTCGACGTGGATCTGCGCTAGCAGGCCCTTGGCCACGTACTTCTCGACCAGCGCGGTCGGCTGCAGCGAGAGCATGTCGGTGATGCGCAGCGATTCTAGGGCGAACAGGAAGGACTGCGTCTCCATCACGCCCGAGGTCGGCGTCATGCCGATCGCGCGGAAGATGTCGTCCGACACCTTGCGCACCGCGGTCGGTTCCGGGTAGAGGAGCCAGCGCCAGTGCGCCAGGCGTCGGGGGTCCAGCCCGACGATGCCGCGCAGCGGATGGTGCGGGCCCCCGACGACCTGCAGCGTCTCGCCCGACAGGCGCTCGTACTGGAAGCGCGCCCGCTGGGACTCGTCGGTGAAGCGGCCGATCATCAGGTCGATCTTCCGCTCGCCGAGCCAGGCGACGAGCTGGTCGCTGCTCTGCTCCATCACCTTGAGCACCAGCAGCGGCCGGCGCCGCTGCATCTCGCCGATGGCGGTGGTGAGCAGCCGCGCCGCCGCGCCCGAGATGGCGCCGATCGCGAGCTGGCCGTGGCCGCCCTGCTGCAGCGCGTTGAATTCCTCCACGAACCGCGACTGTCCCGCCAGCGCCGTCGCGGCGTAGCGCAGCGCGAACAGGCCCAGCTCGTTGGGCCGCATCTCGCGCGGCAGCCGCTCGAAAAGGCGCGCGCCGAAGATCTCCTCCAGGTCCAGCAGGATCTTGGTGGCCGCGGGCTGGGTCATGTGCATCTGCTCGGCGGTCAGCCGCAGGTTGCGGGTCCGGCCGAGGATGTCGAGGAACTGCAGGTGCCTGAAGCGCAGCCGGCTGGAGGCGGTGGAGAGGGATAAGGGTTTGCCAGACATCCTGGGAGGCACCGATAACTGAATGGAATGACCCGTCGCGAAACGCTGATTGGACCACGGCGCGGGCCTGCCGTAGTCTGCGGCTCCCGGGGTTCCGCCGCCCGCCCGCGTGGCGCGCGGGACCGCCCGGCGACGACAACATTCCACAGGAGACAAGGCATGGGATTCCACACCACGTTCAAATCACTCGCGCTCGCGGCCGCCCTCGCGTCCGCACTGGCGGCGCCGGCCATCGCGCAGGTCCGGGAGCGCAACTTCAAGATCGGCACCGGCATCACCGACGACCATCCGCAGGCCCAGGCCTCGCGGCATTTCGCCGAGGTGCTCGCGGCCAAGAGCGGCGGCAAGATGCGCGCCAAGCTGTTCGCCAACGGCACGCTGGGCAACGACGTCACCATGATCTCGGCGCTGCGCGGCGGCACCCTGGAGATGACGGTGCCCGACAGCTCCACGCTTGTGTCGATGGTCAAGGACTTCGGCGTGCTGAACCTGCCGCTGACCTTCAACAACGAGCAGGAAGCCGACGCGGTGCTCGACAGCGCCTTCGGCCAGAAGCTGCTGGCCAAGCTGCCCGAGAAGGGCCTGGTCGGCCTGGGCTACTGGGAGAACGGCTTCCGCCAGGTCACCAATTCACGCCGCCCGATCAACAAGGCCGAGGATTTTGCCGGCCTCAAGATCCGGGTGATCCAGAACCAGCTGTTCATCGACAGCTTCAACGCGCTCGGCGCCAACGCCACGCCCATGCCCTTCACCGAGCTGTACTCGGCGATGGAGCAGAAGGCGGTGGACGGCCAGGAGAACCCGAACGCGACCATCCTCACCAGCAAGTTCTACGAGGTGCAGAAGAACCTCGTGCTGTCGCGCCACATCTACAGCACCTGGGTGTTCCTGATGTCCAAGAAGACCTGGGACACGCTCTCCCCCGAGGAGCAGAAGATCGTGCAGGAAGCCGCGAACGAGGCGACCGCCTTCGAGCGCAAGGCCATCCGGGCGCTCAGCGACAAGGCGCTCGGCGAGCTGAAGAAGCTCGGCATGCAGGTCACCGAACTGCCGCCCGCCGAGCAGGCCAAGCTGCGCGAGAAGCTGCAGCCGGTGGTCGCCAAGTACAGCAAGGAGTTCGGCGAGGACAGCACCCGCGAGATGATGGCCGAGCTGGAGAAGGCCCGCCGCAAGTGAGCTCCCGACCGCCGGCGCCGGCCGGCGGGAACCCCCGCTCCCGATCGCTCCCGCCGCCGGCGGCGCGCCGCGCCGCGGCCGCCGATGCGCCCCTCCCCATCCGACCCACCGCCCCGAGAACGCCATGACCACCCACGAAGGCCGCCGATTCCGCTCGCGCGACTGGTTCGCCGACCCGTCGCGCTCCGACATGACCGCGCTCTACCTCGAGCGCTTCATGAACTACGGCCTGACGCCCGAAGAGCTGCGCTCGGGCCGGCCGATCATCGGCATCGCCCAGACCGGCAGCGACCTCTCGCCCTGCAACCGCATCCATCTCGAGCTCGCCCGCCGCGTCCGCGAGGGCATCCGCGACGCCGGCGGCATCCCGATGGAGTTCCCGGTCCACCCCATCTTCGAGAACTGCCGACGGCCCTCGGCCGCGCTCGACCGCAACCTCGCCTACCTCGGCCTGGTCGAGATCCTCTACGGCTACCCGATCGACGCCGTGGTGCTGACCACCGGATGCGACAAGACCACGCCCGCCGGCATCATGGCCGCCTCCACCGTCGACATCCCCGCCATCGTGCTCTCGGGCGGGCCGATGCTCGACGGCTGGCACGAGGGCGAGCTCGTCGGCTCCGGCACCGTCATCTGGCGCAGCCGCCGCATGCTGGCCGCCGGAGAGATCGACGAGGAGGAATTCCTCGCCCGCGCCTGCGACAGCGCGCCGTCGGCCGGCCATTGCAACACCATGGGCACCGCCTCGACCATGAACGCCGTGGCCGAGGCGCTGGGCCTGTCGCTGCCGGGCTGCGCCGCGATCCCCGCGCCCTACCGCGAGCGCGGCCAGATGGCCTACGCCACCGGACGGCGCATCGTCGAGATGGCCCACGAGGACCTGCGGCCTTCGCGGGTGCTGACCCGCGAGAGCTTCCTCAACGCGCTCGCGGTGGTGAGCTGCGCCGGGGGATCGAGCAACGCCCAGGTCCACATCCAGGCGATGGCGAAGCACGCCGGCGTCGAGCTGCATCCGCGCGACTGGACCGACCATGCCTACGACCTGCCGCTGCTGGTCGACATGCAGCCCGCGGGCAAGTACCTCGGCGAGCGCTTCTTCCGCGCCGGCGGCGTGCCGGCGGTGATGTGGGAACTGCTGCAGGCCGGCCGGCTGCACGGCGGCTGCGCGAGCGTGACCGGCCGCAGCATCGCCGAGAACCTGCGCGGCCGCGAGGCGAAGGACCGCGAGGTGATCCGACCCTTCGATGCGCCGCTGATGGAGAAGGCGGGCTTCCTGGTGCTCTCGGGCAACCTCTTCGACTTCGGGATCATGAAGACCTCGGTGATCTCGGAGGCCTTCCGGGCCCGCTACCTCTGCCAGCCGGGCAATGAGGGGGTGTTCACCGCCCGCGCGATCGTCTTCGACGGGGCCGAGGACTACCACCACCGCATCAACGACGCCTCGCTCGGCATCGACGAGGACTGCATCCTCGTGATGCGCGGGGCGGGCCCGCTGGGCTGGCCGGGCTCGGCCGAGGTGGTCAACATGCAGCCGCCCGACGCGCTGATCCAGCGCGGGGTGCGGGCGCTGCCGACGCTGGGCGACGGACGACAGTCGGGCACCGCCGACAGCCCCTCGATCCTCAACGCCTCGCCCGAGAGCGCCGCGGGCGGAGGCCTCTCCTGGCTGCGCACGGGCGACCTGATCCTGATCGATCTCAACCGCGGGCGCTGCGACGCGCTGGTGCCCGAGGACGAGATCGCACGGCGCCGCCGCGAGCTGCCGCTGCCGCCGGTGCCCGCGAGCCGCTCGCCCTGGGAGGCGCTCTACCGCGAGAAGGCCGGCCAGCTCTCCGAGGGCGCCACGCTCGATTTCGCCCTCGACTTCCAGCGCATCGCCGAGATCACGCCACGGCACAACCACTGAACGCATCCCGGGGCGGATCCGCCGCCCCGTACCGGCCACGGGCCCACCACAAGGAGACGAAGGAATGAACGAGGAAGCCACGGGCATGTTGCCCGAGGACGGGCTGGCCGGCACGCTGGCGGCCCGAGTCTGGACGAGCGGCCCGCAGGCCGGCCCGGCGGTGGCGGCGCTGCGCCCGGAGGGCGTGTTCGACATCAGCCGCGCCTTCCCCACCATGAGCACCCTGCTCGACGCCGACCGGCCCGCCGAGGCGGCGCGCGCCGCCGCCGGCGAACGGCTGTGCGCGGTGGACGAGTTGCTGGGCAACAGCCTGCCCGGCCGCCGCGATCCGGCGCGGCCCTTCCTGCTGGCCCCCTGCGACCTGCAGGTGGTCAAGGCCGCCGGCGTCACCTTCGCCGCCAGCATGGTCGAGCGGGTGATCGAGGAGCAGGCCCGCGGCGACGCCTCGCGCGCCCAGGAGCTCCGCGCCAGGGTCCAGGCGCTCATCGGCGACAACCTCGCCGACATCCGCCCCGGCTCCGATCAGGCCATGGCCTTGAAGGCCCTCCTCCAGCAGCAGGGACTCTGGTCGCAGTACCTCGAAGTCGGCATCGGCCCCGACGCGGAGGTCTTCACCAAGGCCCCGGTGCTCGCCTCGGTGGGCTGCGGCGACGACATCGGCATCCGCGCCGACTCCGCCTGGAACAATCCCGAGCCCGAGGTCGTCCTCGCGGTCAACGGCCGCGGCGAGATCGTCGGCGCCTCGCTCGGCAACGACGTCAACCTGCGCGACATCGAGGGCCGCAGCGCCCTGCTGCTCGGCAAGGCCAAGGACAACAACGCTTCCTGCGCCATCGGCCCCTTCATCCGGCTCTTCGACGCGGGCTTCGGCATGGACGACGTGCGGCAGGAGACCGTGCACCTCGAGGTGCGCGGCGCCGACGGCTTCGTGCTGCGCGGCATCAACACCATGGCCAGCATCAGCCGCGACCCGGCCGACATCGTCGCCCAGACCCTCGCGGCCCACCAGTATCCCGACGGCTTCATGCTCTTCCTCGGCACGCTCTTCGCGCCCATCGAGGACCGCGACCTGCCCGGCGGCGGCTTTACCCACAAGCTCGGCGACGAAGTTACCATCCGCAGCGCCCGGCTCGGCGCGTTGCGCAACCGGGTGACCCACAGCGAGACCGCGCCGCCCTGGCGGTTCGGCCTGCGGGCGCTCGTCAACAACCTGGGCGCGCGCGGGTTGCTGGACGGCCGCAGCCTCTGACCGGGGCGCCCGCCGCCGGCCGGGCCATCGCCGTGGATCCCGACAACAACGACAAGACGACGACGAAAGTCGAGAAGGAGACAAGACCATGAAGCGATGGATGGATCGCTATTGCCGGATGCTGGATTTCCTCATGGCCGGCGCATTGGCGGTGATGGTGGTGATGGTGTTCGGCAACGTCGTGCTGCGGTACGCGTTCAACACCGGCATCACCGTCTCGGAGGAGGTGTCGCGCTGGCTCTTCGTGTGGCTGACCTTCCTGGGCGCGGTGGTGGCGATGAAGGACCACGGCCATCTGGGGGTGGACATGCTGGTGAGCCGGCTGCCCGACTGGGGCAAGAAGACCTGCGTGGTCGTCGGCCAGGTGCTGATGCTCTGGGTCTGCTGGCTGGTGTTCTCGGGCAGCTGGGAACAGACCCGGCTCAACATGGACGTCTCGGCGCCCACCACCGGCTGGTCGATGGGCATCTTCTATTTCGTGGGCGTGGTCTTCGCCGTCTCGGCGGCGGTGTTCCTGGTCTACGACCTGTGGCGGGTGCTGAGCGGCCAGCTGCGCGGCGACGCGCTGGTGATGGTCAAGGAATCCGAAGAGACGGCCGAGTTCGACGCCCTGCAGGCGCGCCTCGCGGAGGAGGACCGGCTCGCGGCCGCCGCCTCCCGCCCGGCCGGCGCGCCGGACGCCCCGACGCACGGGCGTTGAGGAGGACCGCACCATGACCATCGCAGTCTTCCTCCTGTCCCTGCTGGGCGCCATGGCGATCGGCATCCCGATCGCGTTCTCCCTGCTGCTCTGCGGCGTGGCCCTGATGTGGCACCTGGACATGTTCGACGCGCAGATCCTGGCGCAGAACCTGATCAACGGCGCCGACAGCTTCCCCCTGCTGGCCGTGCCTTTCTTCATGCTGGCCGGCGAGATCATGAACACCGGCGGCCTGTCGAAGCGCATTGTCGACCTGGCGCTGACCCTGGTCGGCCACGTGCGCGGCGGCCTGGGCTACGTGGCCATCGTCGCGGCCTGCGTGCTGTCGGCGCTGTCGGGTTCTGCGGTGGCCGACGCCGCGGCGCTGTCGGCGCTGCTGATCCCGATGATGGTGGCCGCCGGCCACGACAAGGCCCGCTCGGGCGGCCTGATCGCCGCGGCCGGCGTGATCGGCCCGATCATCCCGCCGTCGATCGGCTTCGTGATCTTCGGCGTGGCGGCCAACCTCTCGATCAGCAAGCTGTTCCTCGCGGGCATCTTCCCCGGGATCCTGATCGCCGCGTCGCTCTGGACGACCTGGTGGTGGCTGGTGCGCAAGGAGCGCATCGTGCCCCCGCCGCGCCGGTCCTGGGCCGAGGTGCGCCGCGCGCTGCGCGAGGCCGGCTGGGCGCTGATGCTGCCGCTGATCATCCTGGTCGGCCTGCGCTTCGGCGTCTTCACCCCGACCGAGGCGGCGGTGGTGGCGGCGGTCTACTCGCTCTTCGTGGCGGTCGTCGTCTACCGCGAGCTCAAGCCCTCGCAGATCTACGGCGTGTTCGTCACCGCGGCGCGCACCACCGGCGTGGTGATGTTCCTGGTGGCCGCGGCCCTGGTGTCGGCCTGGCTGATCACCGTGGCCGACCTGCCGGGCAAGGTGGTCGCGCTGCTGGAGCCATTCATCGGCAGCCCGATGCTGCTGATGGTGATGATCATGCTGCTGGTGATCGTGGTCGGCACCGCGATGGACATGACGCCCACCATCCTGATCCTGACCCCGGTGCTGATGCCGGTGGTCAAGGCCGCGGGCATCGACCCGATCTACTTCGGGGTGCTGTTCATCATCAACAACTCGATCGGCCTGGTCACGCCGCCGGTCGGCACGGTGCTCAACGTGGTGGCGGGGGTGGCCCGCATCCGCATGGACGACGTGATCCGCGGCGTCTGGCCCTTCATGGCGGCCGAGTTCCTGATGATGTTCCTGATGGTCCTGTTCCCCGCGCTGGTGACCTGGCCGGCGCGCCTCCTCTACGGTTGACGGGCCCGCCCCGGCCGGGCCGCGACGGCCTCGCGCGGGCGACGGACCGGACCGGATGGGACCGGCCGGTTCCATTGAAGCCGCGGGCGGTAGTGCCTAGGATGCCTCCGATACCAAGGAGACACGATGGACCCCCGATTCCCGCGGCGCAGCGCCGCCGCCCGCCTCGGCCTGGTGGCGCTCGGCGCGCTCGCCCCCGCATTCCTGGCCGCGCCGGCCGCCGCCCAGGAGGGCAAGCCCCTCACCATCGTCGTCGGCAGCCCGCCCGGCGGCACCACCGACACCCTGGCGCGCGTGATCGGCAAGGCGATGGGCGATGCGCTCGGCCGCACCGTGCTGGTGGACAACCGCGCCGGCGCCGGCGGCAACATCGCCGCCGCCTACGTCGCCAAGGCGCCGGCGGACGGCGGCACGCTGCTGATGAGCTTCACCGGTCACACGATCAACGCATCGCTCTACAAGAGCCTGCCCTTCGATCCGCTCAAGGACTTCACCCCCATCACCATGGTGGCCAAGGTGCCCAGTGTGCTGGTGGCGCGCAAGGGCCTGCCGTTCCGCGACACCGCCGGGCTGATCGCCTACGCGAAGAAGAACCCGGACAAGCTCAACTTCGCCATCGGCGCCCAGGGCTCCTCGCTGCACCTGGCGAGCGAGCAATTCAAGATGCTGACCGGCACCCGGATCGTCAACATCCCGTACAAGGGCACCGGCCCGGCGCTGACCGACCTGCTGGCCGGCACGGTGGACCTGATGTTCGCCAGCACCGTCAACGTGCTGCCGCACCGGCAGAACGACGCGCTCAGGATGCTCGGGGTGAGCAGCCGCGAGCCGTTGCCGCAGTTCCCGGGCGTGCCGCCGATCGCCGCGACGGTGAAGGGCTTCGAGTCGACCGCGTGGTTCGGGCTCTTCGGGCCGGCCAACCTGCCGCCGGAGGTCACCGACCGGCTCTACCAGGCGGCGCGCAAGGCGATGGACACCCCGGCCTACCGGGAACGCATGCGCTCCGAAGGCGCCACCGCGCCCGAGATGCCGCCGCAGGACTTCGGCCGATTCGTGGAGCAGGACATCCGCGACTGGGCGCGCATCGTCAAGGCCTCCGGCGCCTCGGTGGAATGAGGACCGTGGGAACCGCCGACGCCGCCCCCCCGCCCCGGACCCTGGCGCAGAAGCTGGTGGCGCGCGCCGCCGGCCTGCCCCATGTCGTGCCCGGCGAGATCGTCACCTGCCGGGTGGACCTGGCCATGATGCACGACTCCGGCGGACCGCGCCGGATCAAGCCGCTGCTCGACCGGCTCGGCGCCTCGGTCTGGGACCCGGACAAGGTGGTGGTGGTCACCGACCACTACGTGCCGGCCTACGACGACGACAGCCGCGCGATCGTGCAGATCGCGCGCGACTGGGTGCGCGAGGCCGGCGTGCGCCGCTTCCACGACGGCGAAGGCATCTGCCACGTGGTCGTGCCGCAGAAGGGCTACCTCCGCCCGGGCATGTTCGCGGTCGGCGGCGACAGCCATTCGCCCACCGGCGGAGCCTTCGGCGCCTACATGTTCGGCGTGGGCGCGACCGAGATGCTGGGCGTGCTGGTGACCGGCGAGATCTGGCTCAAGGTGCCGCACACCCTGCGCATGACCTGGGACGGCCGCCTGCCCCCGGGCGTGTCCGCCAAGGACATGATGCTCTTCCTGTGCACCCGCTTCGGCATGGACGGCGGGCAGTACCAGGCGGTGGAGTACGCCGGCAGCGCGGTCCGCGCCCTCTCGATGCAGGAGCGGATGACGCTCTCCAACATGACGGCGGAGCTGGGCGCCCAGGCCGGCCTGGTGGCGCCCGACGAGGTCACCCGCGACTGGCTGGCCGCCGCGGGAGCGACCGGCGTGGAGACCGCGCCCTGGCGCACCGACGAGGGCGCGCCGCTGCTGGCCGACCACCGCTTCGACGCCGGCGCGCTGCAGCCCCAGGTGGCGGAGCCGCACAGCCCGGCCCACGGCCGCGACGCGGCCGACCTGCGCGGCGTCGCCATCAACCTGGCCTACGTGGGCGCCTGCACCGGTGCTAAGTTCGACGACCTGCGCATGGCCGCCGAAGTGCTGCGCGGGCGCCGGATCGCGCGGGGCGTGCGCCTGCTGGTGGCTCCGGCCAGCATGCAGGACCGCGACCGCGCCGTGCGCGAGGGCCTGCTCGACGCCCTGGTCGACGCGGGCGCCGAGCTGCTGCCCACCAGCTGCGGCGCCTGCGCCGGCTACGGCGCGCACACCTTCGGCGACGATGTGGTCGCGATCAGCACCACCGCGCGCAACTTCAAGGGACGCATGGGATCGGCGGCCGCGCGCGTCTACCTCGCCTCGCCGTGGACGGTGGCCGCTTCCGCGGTCGCGGGCCGGGTGGCCGACCCCCGGGAGATGCTGGCATGACCGCGCCGCTGCCGCCGATGCGCCGCCCGCCGGCGCCCGCGCGCCCCGCCGATCCGCCGCGTCCCGCGGCGCACGCCCCCACGGAGACGCCGATGCCCGACACCCCCACCCTGCCCCCGACCGGCCGCGCCTGGGTCTTCGGCGACGACCTCAACACCGACCTGCTGGCCCCGGGCGGCTACATGAAGTACGGCATCGCCGAGATCGCGAAGCATTGCCTCGAATCGGTGGAGCCGCGCTTCGCGCGCGAGGCCCGGCCGGGCGACATCCTCTTCGCCGGACGCAACTTCGGCGCAGGCTCCTCGCGGGAACAGGCGGCCGAGGTGCTGCGCCACCTGGGCATCGCCTGCGTGGTCGCGGCCTCCTTCTCGGGCATCTACTACCGCAACGGCTTCAACCTCGGCCTGCCGCTGCTGGTGTGCCCGGACGCCGCCGCGGTCGCGCTCGGCGCGCCGGTCGCCTGCGACCTCGACGGCGCCCGCATCCACGACCATGGCGGCGGCCGGGTGCTGGATTGCGAACCCATCCCCGCCCACCTGGTCGCGATGATCCGCGCCGGCGGGCTCGTGCCCCACCTGCAGCAACGCCTGGAGGCGCAGCGCGCCGCCCGGGCCGCCTCCTCCGCATGAACCTCTCGACCCGACTCCGCGCCCCCGGCATCCTCACCGCGCCGGGCGTCTACGACGCCTTCTCGGCGCTGCTGGTCTCCCAGGCCGGCTTCGAGGCCGGCTACCTGTCCGGCGCCAGCATCGCCTACACCCGCTTCGGCCGGCCCGACATCGGGCTGCTGTCGCTCGACGACGTGGCCTCGGTCACCGCCAACATCCGGGAACGGGTGGACGGCATGCACCTGATCGTCGACGCCGACACCGGTTTCGGCAACGCGCTCAACGTGCAGCGGACCGTCCGGCTGCTGGAGCGCGCCGGCGCGTCCGCGATCCAGCTGGAGGACCAGTCCAGCCCGAAGCGCTGCGGCCACCTGGACGGCAAGGGCCTGATCGGCGCCGCCGAGATGGCCGGCAAGATCCGCGCCGCCTGCGACGCGCGGCGCGACGCGGGCACGCTGGTCGTCGCCCGCACCGACGCAGTCGCGGTCGAGGGCCTGGAGCCGGCGCTCGAACGCGCGGAGCGCTACGCCGAGGCGGGCGCGGACGTGCTCTTCGTGGAGGCCTTGCGCACCCGGGAAGACATGGCCGCCGCGCTCGCGCGGCTGGCCGGCCGGGCGCCGATGCTGGCCAACATGGTCGAAGGCGGCAAGACGCCGATCCTGCCTGCCGGCGAACTGGAGTCGCTGGGCTACCGCATCGCCATCTTCCCCGGCGGCACCGTCCGGGCGCTGAGCTTCGCGCTGCAGGGCTACCTGGCCAGCCTGCGCGAGCACGGCACCACCGAGCCCTGGTGGCCGCGGATGCTGCAGTTCGACGCGCTCAACCAGGTCATCGGCACGCCCGAGATGCTGGCCCGGGGGAAACGCTATGAGTGACGCGGGCAAGCGCGCGCTCCCTCGCGCCGGACGCGCCTTCGCTATGCTGGACGGTTCGCGGCGCCCGGTGCGGCGCCCGACGCGGAATCCCCGCCGCCGCCCGTGACGATGCCCACCTCCCCCGACCCCGCCACGCTGCCCCGCTTCCAGCAGGTCCGCCTGATCCTGCGCGAACGGCTGCGGCACGGCGCCTACGGCCGGAACCTGCCCCTGCCGGGCGAGCGCCAGCTGGCCGAGGAATTCGGCGTGGCCCGGGTGACCGTCCGCTCCGCCCTCGCGCGCCTGGAAGAGGAAGGCCTGGTGGTGCGGTTGCGCGGCAAGGGCACGCTGCCGGGCCCCCAGCTCGCCGAGGTGCCGCGACACCTACGGCTGCGCGGCGGCCTGCTGGACAACATCGTGAGCATGGGCCTGCGGACCAAGGTCGCGGTCCTGGAACGCGCGCTGGTCCCCGCGCCACCCCGCGCCGCCGAGGCGCTGGGCCTGGCTCCCGGGGAACGCGTGCTCAAGGTGGTGCGGGTGCGCAAGTTCAAGGGCCAGCCCATCGCCTACACCGAGGTATTCCTTCCCGCCGACCTCGCGCCGGCGCTGGAGCGGCCAACCCTGCTGGAGATGCCGATGCTGGTCGCGCTGGAACGGCACGGGGTGCAGATCGCCTCGGCCGAGCAGACCCTGGGCGCCGCGCTGGCCGACCTGCCGGTGGCCGGCGCGCTGCGGGTGCTCCCGGGCACGCCGCTCCTGCGGGTGTCGCGGATCGCCAAGGACGCGGCCGGCCGGCCGGTGCAATCGCTCACCGGGCTCTACCATCCGGAACGCTACGAATACCACATGCGGCTCTCCCGAGTGGGCAACGCCACCAAGGTCTGGATCGAGAACGATCCGCACCGCGACGGCGCGGCGTGAGGCGGGCGCCGCCCGCCGGGCGTGACCGGGCGCGGGGCCGAGCCGCGGCGCGGGCTCGGACCGGGAGTCCGCGCGTTCCGGCGGTTCGGCGGCCCCGTCCGCGGGGGTGACTCAGCGCCCCGCGGTCGACGCCCGCTCGATCAGCTCGAAGCCCAGGTCGACGACCGGCTCCGCCACCGCCTCGCCGCGGCACCGGGCGAGGATCAGCCCGGCGGCGCGACGCCCGATGCCGGGACCGTCCACGTGCACGCTGGTGATCGACGGCAGCAGGTGCGCGCTGGCCTCCGCATCGCCGAAGCCGCTGACCGCCAGATCTTCCGGCACGCGCATCCCGCGCGCGAGCGCTTCGACGATCACCCCGTGGGCGAGGGTGTCGGAACTGCAGCAGACCGCCTCCAGCGCCGGATCCTGCGCCAGCAGCTCGGCCAGGGCGCGCCGGCCCAGCTCCAGGCTGCTCGGCGCCGGGACGCAGGCGGTCGGCGGCTCGCGACCCAGGGCCGCGGCGAAGCCGTCCCGCCGGCGCAGCGCGCGCGGGTCGCCCCCGGTGGCCACGCCCACCCGCTCCCAGCCGCGCTCCCGGAAGAATGCCCCGAGCGCCCGCCCCACCCGGTCGTGCGAGAAGCCGACCAGCATGTCCACCGGGTCGTCGCTCAGGTCCCAGGTCTCCACCACCGGGATGCCGCTGCGCCGCAAGCGCTCGCGCGCCCGGTCGCAGGCCACCAGCCCGGTCATCACGATGCCGTCCGGGCGCCGGCTGATCATGGTGTTGAGCACCGCCTCCTCCCGCAGCGGGTCGTAGGCCGTCTGGCCGAGGATCACCTGGTAGCCCTCGGCCGCCAGCGCGCTGGTGAAGGCCTGGACCGTGGGCAGGAACTGCGTCACCGAGAGCGCCGGCACCACGCCCGCCACCATCAGGCTGCGCCGCGACTTGAGCCCGCCGGCCAGCAGGTTGGGCAGGTAGCCGGTCTCCTGCACCGCGGCCTCCACTCGCAGGCGTGTCTTCTCCGACACCAGGTCCGGCCGCCCGAGGGCGCGCGAGGCGGTGATGGGCGAGACACCCGCGGTCCGCGCGACATCGTGCAGGGTGGCGGAACGGATGGTGGCGCGTTGGGTCATGGCGGAAGGCGGGGGAATTCGGGCATCGTTGCGGCGGCGTCACCGTGCCGGCGGGACGGTGCGCTCCAGCGCTACGTTAACAGGACGGAGGCATGCTCCGCCTGCGGCGGCCGCACGCCCGGCGGCAAGGCGTCGGACTCGGGTGAAACCCCGATACCGCACGGATTGACGGCAGAAATGACAACGTTATCATCCATCGGCGCCTGCATCCCCTCGTGCAGGTCGGACCGGACCACCACCGCTTTCCATTCCCGATGACAACGTTGTCAACCCCAATTCCAGGAGACGAAACATGAAGAAGATGCTGCTCGCGTTCTCGATGGGCCTGACTGCTCTCGCATCCCAGGCCCAGGCCTGGCCCGACAAGACGGTCACCTTCGTGGTGCCCTTCCCGCCCGGCGGCTCGACGGACCAAGTCGCCCGCGCGCTCGCGCCGGTGATGACCGAGAAGCTCAAGCAGTCCTTCATCATCGAGAACCGTCCCGGCGCGACCGGCACGATCGGCGCCACCTTCGTCAAGCGCGCGCCCCCCGACGGCGGCACCTTCCTGGTGACCTCGCTCGGCCCGCTGGTGATCGTGCCGCACCTGGTCAAGAGCATGCCGTACGAGCCGCTCAAGGACTTCGAGCCGATCACCGTGGCCGTGGCTTCGCCCAACGTCCTGGTGGTGCCGGCCAATTCGCCGCACAAGAGCGTCGCCGACGTCATCGCCTACGAGAAGGCCAATCCCGGCAAGATGACCTTCGCCTCCGCCGGCAACGGCTCCAGCGACCACCTGACCGCGGAGCTGTTCTGGCAGCAGACCGGCACCAAGGGCATCCACGTGCCGTACAAGGGCGGCGGCCCGGCCCACACCGACATCATGGGCAGCCAGGTCGACGCGTCCTTCCAGAACGTCAATTCGGTGCTGCAGTACATCAAGGGCGGCCGGATGCGCGCCCTGGCGGTCACCAGCGCCAAGCGCTCCCCGGTGCTGCCCGACGTGCCCACGCTGGCCGAGGCCGGCGTCCAGGGCGTGGAGGTCACCTCCTGGCAAGCGGTGGTCGCGCCCAGGGGACTGCCGCCGGAGGTGCGCGAGAAGGCGGCCGCCGCCTTCGTCGAAGCGCTGAACGATCCGCGCGTCAAGAACCAGTTCACCTCCATCGGTTTCGAGATGGTCGCCAACACCCCGGCGCAGTTCGCGGCCTTCATGCGCAACGAGGACGCCCGCTGGAAGAAGGTGATCGAGGCCGGGAAGATCAGCCTCGACTGAAGCCCGGGCGGGCGCCGCGCCGGCGTGCCCGCCGCCCGCACCGACACCCGCCCCCGTCCAACCGCATTCCGAGACGCCCGCCGTGACCACCGCCATTTCCCCAGAACTCTCCGCCGGCGACCGCATCGCCTGGATCCGCCTGTCCTCCTGCTACCTGCCGCTGGCCACCCCGATCAGCGACGCCAAGGTGCTGACCGGCCGCCAGAAGCCGATGACCGAGATCGCGATACTGTTCGCGGAAATCGAGAGCGCCTCCGGGCACAAGGGCCTGGGCCTGAGCTACGCGAAGCGCGCCGGCGGCCCCGGGCAGTTCGCGCATGCCAGGGAAATCGCCCCGGCGCTGATCGGCGAGGACCCGAGCGACATCTCCCGCCTCTGGACCAAGCTCTGCTGGGCGGGCGCCTCGGTCGGCCGCAGCGGCATGGGCACCCAGGCCATCGGCGCCTTCGACGTGGCGCTGTGGGACCTCAAGGCCCGGCGCGCCGGGCTGTCGCTCTCGAAGCTGCTGGGTTCGCAGCGGGATTCGGTGCGCTGCTACAACACCTCGGGCGGTTTCCTGCACACGCCCATCGAGCAGTTGACCGTCAACGCCGCGGCATCGGTCGCGCGCGGCATCGGCGGCATCAAGCTCAAGGTCGGCCAGCCCGACGGCCGGATCGACATCCAGCGGGTCGAGGCCGTCCGCGAGCACCTGGGCGACGGCGTGCCGCTGATGGTGGACGCCAACCAGCAATGGGACCGTCCCACCGCCCAGCGCATGTGCCGCATCTTCGAGCAGTTCAACCTGGTGTGGATCGAGGAACCGCTGGACGCCTACGACCACGAGGGCCACGCCGCCCTGGCGGCCGCCTTCGACACCCCGATCGCCACCGGCGAGATGCTGACCAGCGCCGCCGAGCACGGCGACCTGATCCGCCACCGCGCCGCCGACTACCTGATGCCCGACGCGCCGCGCGTCGGCGGCATCACGCCCTTCCTCAAGATCGCCGCCCAGGCGGAGCAGGCCGGCCTGATGCTCGGCCCGCATTTCGCGATGGAACTGCACGTGCACCTCGGCGCCGTTTACCCGACCGAGCCCTGGGTCGAGCATTTCGACTGGCTGGAGCCGCTCTTCAACGAACGCCTGGAGATCCGGGACGGGCGCATGATCGTCCCGACCCGGCCCGGCCTCGGCCTGTCGCTGAGCGAGCAGGCCCGCGCCTGGACCCGCGAGAGCGTCGAGATCGGCGCGCGGCCTTGAAGCTGCAGGACGCCACGCCCGCCCCTGCCCGGATGCGCGAACCGACGACCCGCCCCACGACCACAGCAGCCGCTCCGCGGCCCGGAACCATGACCTCCGCCCTCCCCGCACAGACGCAGACCCCGCCGCCGGCCGCGCCGGCCGCCGCGCCCCTCACCATCCGCATGCATCCGGACGACAACGTCGCCATCGTCGCCAACGACGGCGGACTGCCGGCCGGCACGGCGCTGGCCGACGGCCCGGTGCTGCGGGACCGGGTGCCGCAGGCGCACAAGGTCGCGCTGGCGGACATCCCGCGGGGCGGCTCGGTGCTGCGCTACGGCGTGGTCATCGGCCGCGCCGCGCAGGACCTGCCCGCCGGCAGCTGGGTCCACGAACGCCTGCTGGAGATGCCGGACGCCCGGCCGCTGGACGGCCTGCCGATCGCCACCGCGCGCCCGGCGCCCCGGCCGCCGCTGGAGGGCTACACCTTCGAGGGCTACCGCAACGCCGACGGCTCGGTGGGCACCCGCAACATCCTCGCGATCACCCAGACGGTGCAGTGCGTCGCCGGCGTCACCGACTTCGCGGTACAGCGCATCAAGGCCGAACTGCTGCCGCGCTTCAAGAACGTGGACGACGTGGTCGCGCTGGAGCACGGTTACGGCTGCGGCGTCGCGATCGACGCGCCCGACGCGGCCATCCCGATCCGGACCCTGCGCAACATCAGCCTCAACCCCAACTTCGGCTGCGAGGTGATGGTGGTGAGCCTCGGCTGCGAGAAGCTGCAGCCAGAGCGACTGCTGCCGCCGGGCAGCATCCCGCTGGTGGACGAGCGCGCGGTGGCCGACATCGGCGCCAGCGCCGAGCCGCCGCTCGACGTGACCTGCCTGCAGGACGAAGCGCACGTCGGCTTCATGTCCATGGTCGAGTCCATCGTGCGCCAGGCCGAGGTGCACCTGGAACGGCTCGACGCCCGCCGGCGCGAGACGGTGCCGGCCTCCGAGCTGGTGGTCGGCGTGCAGTGCGGCGGCAGCGACGCCTTCAGCGGCGTGACCGCCAACCCGGCGGTCGGCTTCTGCACCGACCTGCTGGTGCGGGCCGGCGCCACGGTCATGTTCTCGGAAGTGACCGAGGTCCGCGACGGCATCGACCAGCTCACCGCCCGCGCGACCACGCCGGAGGTGGCAGAGGCCATGATCCGCGAGATGGCCTGGTACGACGCCTACCTGGGCCGCGGCAAGGCCGACCGCAGCGCCAACACCACTCCCGGCAACAAGAAGGGCGGCCTGTCCAACATCGTCGAGAAGGCGATGGGCTCGATCGTCAAGTCGGGCAGCGCGCCGATCTCCGGCGTGGTCCCGCCGGGCGAACGCGCCCGGCAGCGCGGCCTGCTGTACGCCGCCACGCCGGCGAGCGACTTCATCTGCGGCACGCTGCAGCTGGCCGCCGGCATGAACCTGCACGTCTTCACCACCGGCCGCGGCACGCCCTACGGCCTGGCGCAGGTACCGGTGATCAAGGTCGCGACCCGCAGCGACCTCGCCCGGCGCTGGCACGACCTGATGGACGTGAACGCCGGGCGCATCGCCGACGGCGCGGCCACGATCGAGGACGTGGGCTGGGAACTCTTCCGGCTGATGCTCGACGTGGCCAGCGGCCGCAAGAAGACCTGGGCCGAGCACTGGAAGCTGCACAACCAGCTGGTGCTGTTCAACCCGGCGCCGGTGACCTGAGGGCCGGGCGCGGCGGCGCGCCGCCGGACGGCGCGGTCAGGCGCTCTCGCGCGCGACGATCGAAAAATCAACCTGCACGATGCGCTGCTGCGGCATGCCGCCCCCGGCGCGGGCCGCGATCATCCGGGCGGCCATGCAGCCGATCGCGCCGCCGTCGATGCCCACCGTGGTGAGCGCGGGCGCCAGGCTCGCCGCGAACTCCAGGTCGCCGAAGCCGACGACGGCCAGCTGCTCCGGCACCGCGATGCCCCGCGCGCGGGCCTCGGTCAACACGCCCGCGGCCATCATGTCGGAGCTGCAGAAGACGCCGTCCACCGGCGTCCCGCCGTCTGCCATCGCGGCCAGGGCCGCGCGGCCCTGCGGATGCGTCGTCGGCGATTCCGCCCAGCGCACCTGCGGCGCATCGAGCCCCCGCTCCGCCGCGGCGGCGAGGAAGCCGCGCAGCCGCCGTTCCGCCCGCTCGTCCTCGCCGGTGAACACCGCCAGTCGGCGCTTGCCGCGGTCGTGCAGGTGCGCGCAGACCCGGCGGCCGATCTCCTCGTGCGACAGGCTCAGCAGCATGTCGATCGGATCGTCGGTGGCGTCCCAGGTCTCCACCACCGGAATGCCCGAGGAGATCAGCATGCCGCGTCCCTCTTCCGAATGCAGGATGCCAGTGAGCACGATACCGTCGGGACGCCGGCCGACGATGGCGCGCAGCAGGTCGTCCTCCCGCGAGGCCCGGTAGCCGATCTGGCCGACCATGAGCTGGAAACCCTCCGCCTCCAGCGATTCGGTGAGGGAGCGGATCATCCCCGAGAAAAGGGATCCCGAGATGGTCGGCACCAGCGCCACGACGAGGTGGCTGCGCGAGGAGCGCAGGCCGTTGGCCATCAGGTTGGGCACGTAACCCAGCGTCCGGACCGCGTCCTCCACCCGCTCCCGCAGCGGTGCACTGACCCGGTCCGGCGTGCGCAGCACGCGGGAGACGGTCATGGTCGAGACACCCGCGCGCATCGCTACCTCCCGCAGGGTGACGGAGGAGTGGCCACGCTCGGCGTGGAAGGTTTCCGGAAGCTCTTCTGGCATGGCTCCGAGTCTAGGCTGCTCCGCATCCCACCCGGCCGGGCCGCATCCGGGTAACCACGGTTACCGGCACCGATGTTCACGTTAACAATCAGATCATCGTCAATTGTTAACGTTAACCAGCCTGCTCGACGCATTGCGTCCCACCTGTCGCGGGTCCTTCCAAAGGTCTTCCATGAAAAGAATCGTCGCGGCTTTCGCCGCCGCCCTCAGCTTCGCCGCCGGCGCACAGACTTCCTGGCCCGACAAGACGGTGACCATCGTCGTGCCCTTCCCCGCCGGCGGATCGACCGACACCGTCGCGCGTGCGCTGGCGACCGAGATGCAGGCCAAGCTTGGCCAGACCTTCATCGTCGACAACCGCCCCGGCGCCACCGGCACTATCGGCGCCGGCCTGGTCAAGCGCGCACCGGCCGACGGCTACACCCTGCTGGTCTCCTCGCTTGGCGCTTTCGTGGTCGCCCCGCACCTGCTGCCCAGCGTTCCCTACGACGCCACCAAGGACTTCGACTACATCAGCGTTCCGGTGCAGGCGCCCAACGTGCTGGTGGCGAGCCCGGCCCAGAAGGCCCGCAACGTGGCGGACGTGATCGCCGAGCTCAAGGCCAACCCGGGTGCGGTCACTTTCGCCAGCTCGGGCAACGGCTCGTCGGACCATCTGTCGGCCGAAGTGTTCTGGCAGCAGACCGGCACCGAAGGACTGCACGTTCCATACAAAGGCGGCGCACCCGCCATCGCCGACCTGCTCGGCGGCCAGGTGGCCTACTCCTTCCAGAACGTGAACGCGGTGCTCCAGCAGATCCGCGCCGGCAAGCTGCATGCCCTGGCCGTGACCGGCGACAAGCGCTCGCCGGTGCTGCCCGACGTGCCCACCCTCGCCGAGGCCGGGGTCAAGGGCGCCGAGGTCTATTCCTGGCAGGGCCTGGCGGCGCCCCGCGGCCTGCCTCCCGCGGTGAAGCAGAAGCTGTCGGCCGCGGCCATCGCCGCGATCAACGAGCCGTCGGTCAAGAAGCGCATGCAGGACCAGGGCCTGGAGATCGTGGCCAGCACGCCCGCCGACTTCACCGCCTTCCAGGCCAAGGAATTCGTGCGCTGGCGCGACCTCATCAAGTCGCGCGGCATCAAGGCCGACTGAGCCCAGAATCCGCTCCGACCGCCGCGCAGGCCCCCGGGCACGCGCGGTGGCGCCCCCTCCTTCCACTCCTCCCGTCCGCACCGTGAACTCCACCCCCGTCGTCACCGCCCTCCGTGTCGTCCCCGTCGCCGGCCACGACAGCATGCTGCTGAACCTCAGCGGCGCGCACGCGCCCTTCTTCACCCGCAACATCGTCATCCTCACCGACAGCAGCGGCCGCACCGGCGTCGGCGAGGTGCCGGGCGGCGAGAAGATCCGCCAGACCCTGGAAGACGCCGCCCCGCTGGTGGTGGGCCAGGCCATCGGCAACCACCATGCGGTGCTCAACGCCATGCGCACCTCCTTCGCCGACCGCGACAGCGGCGGCCGCGGCGCCCAGACCTTCGACCTGCGGGTGGCAATCCACGCGGTGACCGCTGTCGAATCGGCCCTGCTCGACCTGCTGGGCCAGTTCCTCGGCGTGCCGGTCGCGGCCCTGCTCGGCGAAGGCCAGCAGCGCGACGCGGTGCAGATGCTGGGCTACCTGTTCTATGTCGGCGACCGCACCCGGACCGACCTGGCCTACCGCAGCGAACCCGACGCGCCGGACGCCTGGTCGCGCCTGCGCCACGAGGAGGCCCTGACGCCCGAGGCGGTGGTCCGGCTGGCCGAGGCGGCGCAGGAGAAGTACGGCTTCCAGGACTTCAAGCTCAAGGGCGGGGTGCTGCGCGGCGACGAGGAGGTCGACGCCGTCACCGCCCTGCACGAACGCTTCCCCGAGGCCCGCGTCACCCTCGACCCCAACGGCGGCTGGCTGCTGAAGGACGCGATCCGGCTCGGCCAGCGCATGCGTGGCGTGGTCGCCTACGCCGAGGATCCTTGCGGCGGCGAAGGCGTGTATTCCGGCCGGGAGGTGATGGCCGAATTCCGCCGCGCCACCGGCCTGCCGACCGCCACCAACATGATCGCCACCGACTGGCGCGAGATGGCGCATGCGCTGTCGCTGCAGTCGGTCGACATCCCGCTGGCCGATCCGCACTTCTGGACCATGGCCGGCTCGGTCCGGGTCGCGCAGACCTGCCAGGCCTTCGGCCTGACCTGGGGCTCGCATTCCAACAACCATTTCGACATCTCGCTGGCGATGTTCACCCACGTCGGCGCCGCGGCCCCCGGCCGGGTCACCGCCATCGACACCCACTGGATCTGGCAGGACGGCCAGCGCCTGACCAAGGAACCGCTGCGCATCAAGGGCGGCTACGTCCAGGTGCCCGAGCAGCCCGGCCTGGGCGTCACGCTGGACATGGCCGAGGTCGAGAAGGCCCACCAGCTCTACCTGCAGCACGGCCTCGGCGCCCGCGACGACGCGATCGCGATGCAGTACCTGGTGCCGAACTGGAAGTTCGACCCCAAGCGCCCCTGCATGGTGCGCTGACCTCAGCTCCCGCGCGGACACGCTCCGCGCCTTCGCGCCCTCCCTGGGACGCGCCGCTCGATCCAGCCCATCACGGATCCGCCTCGCCGAGACGGGTCGCACGGCCCTGCCCGCACGGGGACCGCCCCCACCCTTTCTACAACCAGGAGACAAAAGCGATGCACACCATCTTCAGACAACGGCGGACCGCATGGTCCGCCCTCGTGGCGTCGGCCGCGGTGCTCGGCTGCGGCGGCGGCAGCGACGGCGGAGGCGGTGAACCCGCCTCCCGGTCCTACCGCTCGGCCGGCGTGGTCCAGGCCAACGCCACGGTGACCGCCGACGCGTCCGGCAACCAGGTGGTGAGCGTCCCGGTGCTGACCCAGTCGGGCCCGGTCACCATGACGACCCCGCCGGTGAGCACCGCCAACGCGGCACTGATCCGTGCCAATCTCGTCGCCGGCAACCTGGTCGACTGGCTGCCCGCGACCGGCAACACCGTCGCCGTGCCGGCCGACGCCGCGCAGACCTTCAACGTGATCCTGTCCAAGGGCACGTCCAGCGCAGCGCAGTTCAATCTGCAGAAATACGGTGCGGCGGTCACCCGCAACAACGGCGTCCCCGGACCGATGGTCGCGGCTGGCTGGGTGTACAACAAGGCCGCCGGCAGCATCACGGTGGGCGACGGTACCGTCGTCACCGCCGACATGTCCGGGCGCGCCTACCCGACGCCGATCAAGCGCTACGAGGAGACCTACACGGTTTCGCCCGACGTCAAGGTGTTCGAGGTCAACACCGCCAACTACGGCGCGAGCCGGCCTTCCAGCTTCTCGGCGATCCCGGTGACCGCCGACTACCGCTACAGCACCACCCAGCGCCAGGCCGCCTACCTGCTGTTCGACGAGAACTACCAGCGCAGCGAACTGGCCAAGGTCGTCGCCATCTGGTATTTCACCCCGCAGTCCACGACCGACGGCAAGCCGGTCTGGGAGGTACCGACCCAGAGCCCGCTGCTGGCCGGCAAGGGCGCCGACCCCGTCTCGGGCCAGGACTATGTCGCCATCAACGCCACCTCGCCGACGGCCGCGCCCTACTCGCGCAGCACCGAGCCCTTCGAGATGGTGAAGGACACGATGTACTACGCCGGCGACAACGAAGTCGCCTCCTACATCCTCAAGGCGGACATGGGCACCGCGGACCCGTCCGACGACAAGGTGATCAAGGTCGATGCCGGCTGGCCCAACAGCGGCTACCAGTACTGGAAGAACATGGAGCTGCTGGGCATCGACCCGCGCTCGGTGACCGACATCTGGCTGACCCACGGCCACAGCGACCACTACGGCACCGTGGTCGAGCAGCTCAAGATGATGGACAACGCCGGCAAGCGCATCAACCTCTGGGCGTCGAAGGAAGACGTGCTCGGCGTCAAGACCGACCTGCAGGGCAATGCCTTCGACATCGCCGGCGCCCTGCCCGCCTCGGAAACCGTCATCCGCGCCCGGACTAACAACTTCTACGAATACGACAAGTGGTACGACTACGGCAACGTCCGGATCATGGTGATCTGGTCGCCGGGCCACACCCCGGGCACGACCAACATGCTGTTCCAGGTCAAAAACCCGACGGACGGCAAGTTCTACACCTTCGGCTACCACGGCGGCTACGGCTTCAACGGGCTCAACACCCCGACCGCGGCGAACGGCTGGCTGCGGCTGTCCTTCCAGCACGGATTCAGCTATCTGCAGAACACGGTGGACGTCGACTTCGTCTCGCCTCAGCACACCAACCAGTTCCCGATCGTGGAGGTGTACCAGGCGCTCAAGGCCTACAACCGTGACCCGGCGAACGCCTCCCGCCAGCTCACCATGCTGGACGCGATGCGCTCCAAGGTCTTCGACTCGCCTGTGATCGGCGGAACCAACATCACCAGCGAATTCGCCAATCAACTGGAGAAGCGGCGCTCGGTGGCGTCCTACCGCGCAAGCGATGCGGCCAACAGCACCTACAAGAGCATCGAGACCTCCGGCCCCTTCAAGCCCGGGCGCGAGAACGGCCTCGCCAACGTGCGGGCCACCCTGCTCGACGGCGGCAAGATCATCCAGGGCTTCGTCGGGCCGCAGAACAAGAATCCCGCCATCCCGCTGCTGGCCAACGGCATCGTGACGGCGACCGACACCTACGTGAACGACCCGACGGGCTACTACGTGCAGGTGTCGATCGACGTGCAGGACGCCGGCTACAAGGGATTCATCCCGCAGGGCTACCGCCAGTTCAGTCCCGGAACCAACTCGACCATCACCTACAACGGCGGTCCGGTCGAGTCGGTACATGGGGCCAGGGGCACCTTCCATCCGCCGGAGGTGCTGCGCACCCAGCGCTTGGCCTCGCTGGCCGACGCGCAGGCGGTGCTCGCCACCATCGCCAAGGGCCGCTCCGTCAGCATCTCGCTGACGCCGGCGAGCGAGATCGTCGTGCCTGCGGACGTGCGCACCACCTTCCGCTGACGCCCGACGGCCGCCTGCGATCCGGCGGCCGCCCTTTCCTCTCGCTCCGGGGCGCCGGCCTCCGCCGGCCCCGGTCCGCTCACGACACCGGCCTGCGGGCGAACGCCGCGGCCCGCGAACACCATGCACCCTGCCCTCCGAACCCTCGTGCGCCCCATGGTCCTCGCCGCTGCGGCATCGCTGTGCGGCGGCTGGTGCGCCGCCGCGGCTTCCGCCCCGGCGACGGAAGCCGCGCGGGGCGCGGCTGACAACGATCCCGCGGAGCTTTTCCGCCAGGGCCGGCGCTCGGCTGCCGGCGACGGAGTGCCGATGGACCGGAGCGCGGCCCGTCGCCTCTACCAGCGTGCGGCGGACGCCGGGTTCGCGCCGGCCGAATACGAGATGGCGCGGTACCACGGCGGATCGACCGGGGAGGCGCTCGACCTGCGTACCTCGTTCGACTATCTCCAGCGAGCGGCGCGGCGCGGCCACGTGCCCGCGCAGGCCGACCTCGGTTTCCTGCGCCACAACGGCAACGATGCGGTGGCCCGAGATCCGCAGGAAGCCTTCCGGTGGCTTTCCCGGGCGGCGGCGGGCGGCGCGGTGAACGCGCAGTGCCTGCTGGGCGACTTCTACCGGGACGGCATCGGTGGCGCGCAGCGGGACGACCGGGCTGCGGTGCGCTGGTACCGCTCGACCGCCGAGTCGGACGACCGGTGTGCGCCCAAGTCCCAGTTCGAGCTGTACCGTGCCTACGCGGACGGCAAGGGTGTGCGCCGGGACCGCGCCACCGCCCTGGCCTGGCTGCAGCGCGCGGCACGGGCGGGCAATCCGGTGGCGCAGGCCACGCTGGGACGGGCCTACCTGCAGGGCGACGGTGTGGCGCGGGATGCGGAACGTGGAAGGCTCTGGCTCCGGAAATCCCGCGAAGGCGTGGCGCCCCACGACGACCACGAGCACGACGACGACCATGACCACCAGCCTGCTGCCGCACGCGATGCCGGCTCCGGTGCGTCCGCCGCGGTGCGCGCCGCCGGCCACCGGCACTGAGGCGCCCGGCGGCGCGGGACGCCTCAGGCGCCGCCGAACAGCCCGTCGCCGTCGAGCAGATCGAAGGCGATCTGCGGACGCTGCTCCAGGCTGCGCCGGATCGCGGCTGGGATGTTCTGCCGCGTCTTGCGGCAGAGCCCGGGCTGCTCCTGCACCAGGATCGCGATGCCCCGCAGGTTGCGCACCTCCTGCGGGCCGACGGTGATGCGCAGGCGCAGCCCGAGCTGCTCCTCCATCCGGGCCTCGATCCGGCGCAGGTCGTCCAGGCTCCCCAGGTTCTCGAGACGCTGCACCAGCCGCTGCTCTTCCTCGCGGGTCAGCCGCAGCACCCGCAGGTCCGCACCCGGATCGGCCAGCAGCGCATCGCGCCCGCACACGCAGGCGCCGGGCGGGCATTCGGTTCGGAGGGGCGGGACGACAGGCAGCATCGCAGCCGGGAGATTAGCGCCTGATCCCGCGGCTGTCACACCCGGGGACCGCCGCGCGCCCCGGTCGGACGGCCCGGCCCGCCGGTCGGGCAGGTCCGGACGGTCGCCCCGTCCCGCGGCCTCGCGCGCCCGCCGGACGCCACCGGACGGGTCCGGCCGCGGGTCACTCCGGCCGGTTGCGAGGCGGCACCCGGGTTTCCAGCGCAGCGGGAGCGTAGCCGGGATTGAAGCTGCAGCCGGTGCCGAAGGCCGCCTCGTTGGCCGGGCAGGCGGCGGCGATGCCGGCCGGCGTCGGCTTGGCGCCCTGCTCCACCCAGGCGAGCAGCGCCGTCATCAGGGTCGGGTAGGTCGGCCCGCTGATGTAGCTGTGGGTGCCGCTGTCGGTGAAGGTCTGCACCAGGCGGTCGCCGCTGCCGGCCTGCTGCATCACCGTGCGGAAGCGGGCGTCCAGTTCGACGAAGGCGGTCGGATCGGAAATCCACTTGACGCTCAGTACCGGCACCGGGATCCGGCCGCTCGGGTCGGTGTCCTCGGCGAAACGTCGGTAGGCCGTCGGGTCGGCGGCGTAGCGCAGCACGCCGGCGTTGAGCGCCGCGTCGTTCGCCGAGCCCGTGTAGGTCACGCCGGTGTTGCCGAACGGGCTGGCGCCGCCGGTGCGCTTGCTGGAGATGTCCTGGAAGTGGAAGGTGCCCCAGTTCAGGTGCGACTGGATGGAACTTGCCGGGATCTTCACCACCCGCTCGATCGTCTGCACCCGTGCCTGCTGCTCGGGCGTGCGGGCCGCCGCGGCCTTGTCGAGCGCCAGGCATTCGTTGACCCGCGCGGTGAGATCGGCCTGGGTCATGCTGACGCCGGCCGGCAGGCCGAGGTTCAGCGGGTACTGCGCCTCGCCCGGCCGCGGATGGTTGTTGCACAGGTACTGGTAGACCGCACGCAGGTCGGTCCGGAAGTCGTAGGACCGGCTGCCGCCCGCCAGCACGCCGCTGGTCAGCAGCACGCCGTCGTAGGGCTTCTCGCCCACCGTAGCCTCGGTGAACATCTCCGCCGCCTTGGCTGCCACGCCCGCGCCCCAGGACTGGCCGTGCAGGATGGTGCGCACCGGCGTGCCGACGTACTGGCGGAAGATGCCGCGCAGCCGTTCGGTGTCCTCGGCCGCCGCGCGCACTTCGACCCCGCCCTGGCGGAAGGTCGAGCCGGCCCAGGCATAGCCCGCCTGGACCATCACCGCCCAGCGGGTCAGATCCTCCTCCGCGCGCTCGGGGGTGGGCGCGTCAAGATTGGGGCCGCCGTGGGCATGCAGCACCAGCCGTCCGTTCCAGTTGGCCGGCCGCGCGATCAGGTAGTGGGCGCCGGCGGAATCGGTGCCCGCCAGGCAGCTCGCGGTGGCGGGCACCGCCGACGGGCAGGCGACCGGTCGGGGCGCGGGCTGCGCCAGCGGCGCATCCGAGCCGCCGCCGCAGCCCGCGAGTAGCGCAAACGCGGTCGCGCCGATCGCCACCGGCCTGTACAGTGCATTCATCTCGTGTCTCCTGGATTGGTTGTGCGGCGCATTCTGGGCAGGCGCATGCGATAGCGCAAAGACGCGCAAAATCTCTCCTCCATACGAAATGCATATCGACATCCGGCAACTGCGCTACTTCATGGCCGTCGCGGACGCCGGGCACATCACCCGCGCGGCCGAGACATTGGGCATGCAGCAGCCGCCGCTGTCGCAGCAGATCCGGTCGCTGGAGTCCGAGGTCGGCGCCGCGCTGTTCACCCGCCACCCCAAGGGCGTGGAACTGACCGAGGCGGGGCGCCTGCTGCAGCAGGAGGCCGGGCGCCTGCTGGCCGAGTTCGCCGGGATGCAGGAGCGGATGCGCGACTTCGTGCACGGGCGGCGGGGGCGCATCGCGGTCGGCTTCACCACCTCGGCCTCGGCGCACGCCTTCACGCCCGCGACGCTGAGGCTCTGCCGCGGCCGCCATCCGGGGCTGCAGATCGCGGTGAGCGAGAACAACGCCGCCGAGATCACGCGCGACGTGCTGGACGCCCGGCTCAACTGCGGCTTCCTGCGGGTGCCGGTGGCCCGGCCGCCCGGCCTGGCGTTCGAGGAGCTGCTGCAGGAGGACTCGGTCCTGGCGGTGCCGGTCGACCACCGGCTGGCTGCGGGCGACCCGTCGCGACCGGTCGCCCTGAAGTCGCTCGAGGGCGAGCGGATCATCCTGGTCCGGCGCCCGGGCGCGCCGGGGCTCTACGCCAACCTGCTCGCGGCCTGCGCCCGCGCCCGGGTGAGCGTGGAGCCGGCCTTCGAGGTCGAACACATGATGACCAACCTCAACCTGGTCGCGGCCGGCGCGGGCGTCTCCATCGTCCCCGCGTCGATGCGCGGCATCCATGCGCAGGCGGTCGCCTACCGTCCGCTGCGGGACGCGGCGCAGCTGCGCTCGCCCCTGACCCTGGTCTACCGCGAATCCGATTGCGGCGGACCCACGGGCACCTTCATCGCGCTGGTGCGCGAGGCCGCGGCGAAGCATCCCGGGTGAAGCCGCCCGCCCCCGCTTCCGCGCCATCCGCCGGACGCGTCGGACCGCGTCGCCGCGCGCTGCTGCTGGGCATGCCGGCGATCGCGGCCGCGCGGCCGGCGCGCGCGGCCGCGCCCGGCTGCGGCGCCGCGGGGGAACGCGACGCCGGCGGGACGCCGCCCTGGCCCTGCCGCACGCTCCGGATCGTGGTCGGCTATCCGCCCGGCGGCGTCAGCGACCAGGTGGCCCGCGCCCTGGCGGAGGCGCTGTCCGGACGGCTCGGCGTGGCCGCGGTCGTGGAGAACCGCGCCGGCGCCAGCGGCATGCTCGCGCTCGACCAAGTGGCGGGACACCGGCCCGACGGCCACAGCCTCTGCTTCGTGGCCGCGACGGCGGTCGCGCTGCGCGAACGCGCGGCCGGTATGCGCGGCGCCAGCGTCCGGCCGGCGGTGCCGGTGGCCGGCGTGATGCGCACGCCGGTGCTGGTCGTGGGCACGCCGGGTCTGCAGGCACAGGGCTTCGACGCCATGCTCGAACAGGCGCGGCGGGATCCGGGGAGCATCCGCTGGGCCACCACCGGCGACGGCACCACCGGGCATGCGGTGCTGGAACGGGTGCGCCGCGCCAGCGGCGCCGGCATCGTGCACGTCCCCTACAAGGGCGGCGGCCAGCAGATCGCCGACGCCCTGGCCGGGCACTTCGAGGTGCTGTCGACCAACGTCGCGGCCGCGCAGCTCGCCGACGTGCGGGCCGGCCGGCTGCAGGCGCTCGCGGTGGGTGCACCGCACCGGCTGGAGGTACTGCCGGGGACGCCCACGCTGGCCGAACTAGGCTTTCCCGACGCCAATCTAGACTCGCTCTTCGGCCTGTTCGGCCCGCCCGGGCTGCCCGGCGCGACCGCGGCCGCCATCCACCGCGCGGTCGGGGACGCGCTGCGCAGCGGCGGCCTGCAGGCCCGGCTGCAACGCATGAACAACCTGCCGTACGAAGGATCCACCGACGATTTCGCGCGCCAGGTCGCGCAAGAGGCGCGCCGCTAGGAGCCCGCTCCCTGCCGCGCGCGGGGGCGCCCGCGGCGCGCGGCCCGGCCGCATACGCTGCGCATATGGAGCCTGCCGGTTCCGCGTATTTGATCGGCGCGCGATGCGGGCCTAGCATCCGCACGACCACAAGCACGGAGACCGACCCCATGACGACCCCCACCCTGCGCGCCCTCGCGCTGCCGGCGCTGCTGGCGTGCGCCGCAGCCTCCGCCGACGCGGCGCCCATCGACGTGCTCTTCGTCGGCAACAGCTACACCTTCGGCCGCGTGGACCCGGTGATGCGCTACAACGCCGCCAACGTCACCGACCTCACCGCGCCGATGGCGGCGGCCAACGCCACCGGCAGCAATGCCTTCGAGCCGCATCCCTGGGGCGGCGTGGCCGGGATCTTCAAGCAGTTCACCGCCCAGGCCGGGCTCGACTACCGGGTGTCGCTGTCCACCCGCAACGCGGCCTCGCTGCGCGGCCATTTCCTCAACAGCAATCCCGCCGGATGGGACCTGCGCGGCAACATCGCCAGCCAGTCCTGGGACAAGGTGGTGCTGCAGGAGCAGAGCGACGAATCGCTGCCCAAGCAGCCGGGCCTCGCCTCCAACCCCGCGTACTTCACCGCGTACGCCAACCTGATCGAGAACTTCATCCACCAGGGCGACGCCTTCTCCTACCGCGAGCGCGACCTGATCGGCGGCAGCGCCGCCGCCTGCGCGGCCGTCACCGGCGCATCGACCGGCACCTGCAACACGCTGCGCAGCATCGCGGCCAACCCCAACGCCAACGCGAACGCCGAGGTCTACCTCTACCAGACCTGGGCGCGTCCCAACCTGGTCAACGCGCCCTTCACCACCGTGACCGACCCGGTGACCGGCCAGGTGAGCTTCACCACCACGCCGGCCGCCTCGTACTACGGCTCGCTCGATGCGATGAACGCCGACCTGCGCGCCGCCTACGCGACCGCGGCGGCGGCCGCCGGCCAGGACGGCAGCGGCGGCATCGCCGGCGTCGCGCCGGTGGGCGACGCGTTCATGCGCGCGATCGCGATGGGCGTGGCCACGCCCGACCACTACGCGCCCGACGGCCGGCCCGACCTCTGGTGGGACGACGGCACCCACGCGAGCCGGTACGGCTCCTACCTCAGCGCCCTCACCCTCTTCGGCACGCTCACCAAGCTGGATCCGGCCTCGCTCGGCGCCGGCGAGATCGCCGCGCGCGACCTGGGCATCTCCCAGGCGGACGCGTTGGCGCTGCAGCGGGTGGCGAGCCTGCAGCTGGGCTTCGGCGCGGCCGCGCAGGTGCCGGAACCCGCCGGCCTCGCCCTCGTGGCGGCCGGGCTCGCCGCCCTGGGCGCGGCCCGCCGGCGCCGCGCCTAGGGCGCCGGGTCCGCCTGAGCGCGGGCCCTGCGCCGGGAAAGCGCGGCGTGCCGCACCGGCGCGCCGGCGGCCTGCCGGCGCGCCGCCGTCACCCTCAGGGCGCCTTCGCCTTGCGCTCCTTGGACCGTCGAGAAAAGATGTTGAGCGCCTCGATCAGTGTCGAGAAGGCCATCGCCGCGTAGATGTAGCCCTTGGGCACGTGCACCCCGAAGCCGTCCGCGATCAGCACCGCGCCGATCATCAGCAGGAAGCCCAGCGCCAGCATCACCACCGTCGGGTTGCGGTTGATGAAGTTCGCCAGCGGCTCCGCGGCCACCAGCATGACGGTGACCGCCGCGACGACGGCGATGACCATGACCGCCAGGTTGTCGGTCATGCCGACGGCCGTCAGGATCGAATCGACCGAGAACACCATGTCGAGCAGCACGATCTGGATCAGCACCGACGAGAAGGCGATCGCCGCCTTGCCCTCGGTGTTGAAGACGCCGTCGGCCGGCGCCGGATCCATGCTGTGGTGGATCTCCTTGGTCGCCTTCCAGATCAGGAACAGGCCGCCCGCGATCAGGATCAGGTCGCGCCACGAGAACTGCGTCTCGAAGCTGGGCTCGCCGTTCGCGCCCGGCGCGCCGGACCATCCGAGGTCGAACACCGGCGCGGTCAGGCCGACCAGCCAGGCGATCATCGACAGCAGCACCAGCCGCATGACGAGCGCCAGCCCGATGCCGATCCGTCGCGCGCGCTTGCGCTGGCTCTCCGGCAGCTTGTTCGACAGAATGGAGATGAAGATGAGGTTGTCGATGCCGAGCACCACCTCCATGACCACGAGGGCCAGGAGCGCCGCCCAGGCGGCGGGGTCGGAGAACAGGGCTTGCAGGCTATCCATGGCGGTCCTTCATAGGGGTTGTGGACGATGCGCGCGCATCGGATCGGTCGCGGCCGGAGGCGCCGCCTCCCCGCGGTCGCTCGCCTCCTCCGGCCGTTCCGGTTCCGACGAGAAAGTAATCGCTGGCCGGCCCGGGACCGCTCGCAGCTGTAACAGCCGCGGTCGGGCCTCCCCGCGCCGCCGCTATGGCGGGCCGGGAGGCGCGTGCCGGCTGGCGAGCAGCGCCGCCTCGACCCGGCTGCGCACCTGCAGCTTCTGCAGGATGTTGGTCACGTAGTGCTTGATGGTCTTCTCGGACAGGCAGAGCGCCTCGCCGATCTCGCGGTTGGTCCTGCCGCCGCCGATCAGGCCGAGGATGCGGCGCTCGCGGTCCGTCAGCTCCTGCAGCGGATCGGGCGCCTTGCGCCGGGTCAGCGACACCAGCATCTCGGCGGCGATCGAGGGCGAGACGTAGACCTCGCCGGACACCACCCCGCGCACCACGTCGGCCAGTTCGCGCGCCGAGACGCCCTTGAGCAGGTAACCCCGCGCGCCGGCCTTGAGCGCCGCGAGGAGCCGGTCCTTGTCCTCCGACATGGTGAGCATCACGATCGCCGTGGCCGGACAGGCCATGGCGATCCGTTCCGCGGTCACGATGCCGTTCCACCCCGGCATGCTGATGTCGAGCAGCACCACGTCCGGCAGCAGGCCCCGCGCCAGGGCCAGCGCCTCCTCGCCCGACGCCGTCTCGCCGACGACGCGGAAGTCCGGTTCCCGCTCCAGCGAATGCACCACGCCCTGGCGGAACAGCGGATGGTCGTCCACCACCAGGACCTCGATCGTGTCAGGCATCGGCGCCCTCCGTTGCTGCGTCCGCATCTCGTGCATCCTCGCGATCCGCGCTCGCCGCCCCGGCGGCGCCGGCCGCCCCCGCCAGCGGCAGCCGGACCCGGATGGCGGTGCCGCGCCCGGGCGCGCTGTCCACCGCGAACTGCCCGCCCAGCGCGTCGACGCGCTGGCGCATGCCGCGCAGGCCCAGCCGGCGCTGCGCCAGCGCGCGCTCCGGGTCGAATCCCGGGCCGCTGTCGCGCACCTCCACCTCCAGTGCGCGCGCGTCGGCCCGCAGCGCGACCGTGCAGCCGGCCCCGCCCGCGTGGCGGAAGCTGTTCGCCAGCGCCTCCTGCAGGAGCCGGTAGAGGGTCGCCTTGGTGCGGACAGGCGCCCGGGCATCCGGCGCCACCGCGGAGGACAGCGCCACCGGGCACCGGGTCTTGGCCTGGAAGTCCCGCACCACCCGCGCCGCGACCTCGTCCAGCCCGAGCGGCTCGATGTCGGGCAGTTCGAGATCGGCCGAGATGGCGCGGAGGTCGTCCATCGCGCCGCGGACCGCACGGCCGATGCGGTCCAGCTTGTCGGCCGCCGCCGTTCCCGCGCCGGCCTCGCGCATGTCGCCGATCTGCATCAGCGCGAACCCGAGGTCCTGGCACGGTCCGTCGTGCACGCTGGCGGAGATGCGCTGCAGCAGCGCCTCGTGCAGCACGATCGCCTCTCCGGCCGCGCGCCGGACGCGCTGGTGGAGCTCGCGGTTCTGCACGTCGAGCTCGGTGAGCCGGGCCACCTGCGCGCCCAGGGCCGCCTGCTGCGCGTCGATGGTCCGGCTGCCGCGCCGCACCACCACCCACAGCAGCAGGTAGGTCGCCAGCATGACGCCCGCGACCACGCCCCAGCTGCGGCGCTGGGCCGCGCCGGCCAGGCGGTCGACCGCGTCCGGGGACTGGTAGAACTCCGCCACTGCGGCGATGCGGCTGCCGCCTGCGCTGTGGATCGGCGTGTAGGTCTCGATCATCCGTGCGTGCGGCTGGCCGTGGTCGGCCTGCGCTTCGCCGTCGCGCACGCTGAGTTCCGAGTGGGCGCTGCCGGCGATGGCGCGTGCCAGCCCCTCGTCGATGGCGAGCCTACGGCCGACGTCCCGTCCGTCGCTGGAGAACAGCACCGTGCCGTCGAGCCGCCAGATGCGCAGGGACGCGATCCGCTCGGCCCAGTCGTCGTCCGCCATCAGGGCTTCGAGCGCCCGCCGGCCGGCGGGGTCGATCGCGCCGGCAGCTTCCACCTGCCCCAGGTGCGGCGCAATGAAGCCGTCGACGTAGAAGGCCATGTCCGCGCCGATGCGCTGCACGACGCTCTCGTGGACCTGGCGCCCCACCCACGAGGCGATGAGGATGGTGGTGGCCAGCACGATCGGGAAGCTGACCAGGAGGAATTGCCGCGCGAGCGACAGGCGCGGCGCCGCGGACTGCATGCGCGCGACTGTAGCAGCGCCCCCGGCGCGCGGGCATGGACCAAAGTCCCGACCCGCGCCGGACCTTGGACCGGGCCGGGTCCCGCCGACCGCCCCTGTCGCGGACGCGGTCCGGTTCCTAGGATGGCACCGGCGCGCCGGCCTTCCCTGGCTTCCTCCGCGGCACGGCGACTCCGTGCGCCGCGCGCTGCGTCCTTTCCCGACCTCCGTGATCCTCTCGACCCCCCCACCGTTCCTCCGGGCGCACGCGCTCGTCGCGGCCGCTGTGCTGGCGCTGATCGTCCTCGGGCACGACGGCAAGCGCGTGCTGCAGCTCGCCGGGCTCGCGATGCCGCTGGTGGCGCTGATGGCCTGGCCGATCCGGCGCCCGCGCGCCCACCGGATCCGCATGGCCGTCGCCTGGCTGTGGGCCATGGCCTTCGTCGTCGACGGCGCCGCCCGCGCCTACCTGCTGGACCGCTACGGCTCGGCGCCCGACAGCACGCTGGTGCTGACCGCGATCGCCAACACGAACGCGCGGGAAAGCGCGGAGTACCTCGCGATGCACTGGCGCCCGGCCACGGCCTGGGCCTCGGCGGTGCTGGCGGCGGGCCTGGTCCTCGGGCGCTGCGCGCGCCACGCCGCGCGCGCCGGCGACTCCCTGCCGAAGCGCAGCGTCCTCGCGGTGCTCGCCCTCGCGCTCGCGCTGAGCGCGCTGTCCTATGCCGGCAAGTCCTGGCGCCGCCTCCATCCGGCGGTCTTCTGGGCGCAGTGGGCCGGTTCGGTCGCCGAACTCCGGGCCGGATGGTCCGACCGCGCGGCCGAGCGTGCGGCGCTGCTGCGCGCGGCCCGCGGCGCCGCCCCGAGCCTGGCCGGGTCCGGCCCGTCCACCGTGGTCCTGGTCATCGCCGACAGCGTCAACCGCGACAACCTGGGGCTCTACGGCTACGGCCGCGACACCACGCCGCGCCTTTCCGCCCAGAAGGCGCGTCTGGGCGACGAGCTGCTGGTGCTGCGCAACGCCTGGTCGGCGGACGCGAGCACCCTGCCGGCCTTGCGCAACCTCTTCGGCCTGGGCGCCGGCGAAGCGCCGCTGCAACAGCACCTGCTCGCGCTGGCCCGGGCGGCCGGCTACACGATCTGGTGGATCAGCAACCACGACGACATCGGCATCGAGCAGCAGCACGCGCGCTTCGCCGACGTGGTGGAGATGGCCAACCGCACCCCGGGCCGGTCGGGCGCATCGCTGGACGGCGCGCTGCTGGACGGGGTCCGGGCCGCGCTGGACGATCCGGCCGACCGCAAGCTGGTGGTGGTGCACCTCATGGGCGCCCATCCGCACTACCGCCTGCGCTTCCCGCCCGGCGCCAATCCGTTCGGCGACGCGCCCGACCGGGTGGAGGCCGGACTGGCGGACCAGGGCCGGCCCGCCTGGGTGCGGCGCTTGCGGCAGGAGTACGACGCCGCGCTGCTCTACCACGACTCCGTGGTGTCCGAGACGCTGGAGCTGGCACGCAGCGCGGGCCGCGCGCCGGCCGGGCGCCGGGCATGGATGTACCTATCGGACCATGCGCAGGAGGTCGGCCACGGCGGCGACCACGCCGGCCACAGCCCGCGCACCGCCTCGGGCTACCGGATCCCCGCCCTCGTCTGGCGCGGCGCACCGGCTACGGCTCCCGCCGGGCCGGTCGAAGCGCGGCCCTTCCGGTCGGACTGGGCGGGCTGGACGCTGGCGGACCTGATGGGCCTGCGCTGGCCGGGCCAGGCTCCGGAGCGCGACGTCCTGGATCCGGGCTACCGCTGGAACCCTCCCGCGCTCCCGTTCGGGACGCCGTCCTTCGCCGACTGAGCCGCCGGCCCCGGGCGCGCGGCGCTCAAGCGCTCAGGTGCTCGATGAGGATCGCGAAACCGATCCCGATGAGCAGCACGCCGCCGACGCCTTCCGCCCAGCGGCCGGCCACCTTGCCGAGCACCCGGCCGACCATGACGCCGCAGGTCACCATCAGGAAGGTCGCCAGGCCGATGGACAGCGCGATCGGCAGGATGTTGACGTCGATGAAGGCGAGGCCCGCGCCCACCGCCATCGCATCGATGCTGGTGGCGAATCCAGTCAGCGCCAGCAGCCAGAAGCCGTGGCGCGCCGGCTTCTCGGCGTCTTCCTCGCCGGGCGCCCGGCAGGCGGAGAGGATCATCTTCAGCCCGAGGATCGACAGCAAGGTGACCGCGATCCAGTGGTCCCAGTCCTTGACGTACTCGGCGGCGGCGAAGCCCAGCGCCCATCCGACGAGCGGGGTGACGGCCTCGATGGCGCCGAAGATGGAGCCGGTCCGCAGGGCCTCGATCCAGGTGGGGCGGCGCAGCGCGGTGCCCTTGCTCACCGCGGCGGCGAAGGCATCGGTCGACATGGCGAATGCCAGCAGCATCGTGGATGCGAAATTCATGGGGGAAAGGTTCTGTGGCCGGGCGCAAGCGGGGCATGCGTCCGCCACCCGGTCCACGAGCGGATTCGCATGCCGATGGTCTTGCCGACTGTGTCCAGCTGCCTGCGCCACGGCATCGCGGGATGCCGAGCATGTTGACGCAGGCGCCACCATCGCTGGCGGCAGGCTACTCCCCAAAGGTGGTGGCGAGTATATCGCCGAAATAACGCCGGATATTATTTTCCCGATTATTTAGAATATCGCCGGATCGCGAACATATAACGCAGGCTCGAATAATTAGCCTGGGATTCATTTGATTAGCCCGTGGTTCATTTCGAAGACCGGGGAAGACCGGGGGATGGGATTCCAGGAAACGGATCCGCCGCCGCGACGGTCCGGGCGGCATGGACGTTTCCCGCGCCGGGGACGGGCGCGAACGCCTTCGGCCCGGAATCGGCATGTGTTCCCGCCCGCTCGGAATGCGGGCCGCGATTATCGAAACCTCCTCCTCGCGCACCGGGCCGCGCGCCGTCCGGTAATCCGGCGCCGCGCCGATGCGCCGGCGTCCGCGCACGGCCGGGATGCCGTCGCCCTTCGGCGGGCGCGCGTCCCGGCGGCGGGGAGGCCCCTAGAATCCGGTGTGACCCACGATTCGCCCATCCCCTTCCTCGCCGGCGGCGGCCGCGCCACCGAACTCATCCTCGCGAGGGACTGGACCGGGCATCCGCTGGGGCCGCCCTCGGCGTGGCCCGAAGGGCTCAAGGTCGCGCTCAGCCTGGTCGTCAACTCCTCCGAGTCGATGATCCTCTGCTGGGGCCCGCAACTGCACTTCTTCTTCAACGAGACCTACATCCCGCTCCTCGGTCCGCGCGTCGGCTGGGCCATGGGCACGCCCTTCGACGAAGTCTGGGCCGATGCGCTGGCGCAGGCCCGTCCCATCATCGCCGAGGCGATGGCGGGCCGCAGCCAGCGCTTCAACGACCTGCCCTGGAAGCTGGCCACCGACCGGGGACAGGCGGACACCTGGTGGACCTTCTCCTACTCGCGCATCCTGGATGCCGACGGCGGAGTGGCCGGCCTCTTCATCTTCACCAACGAGACGACCCAGAAGGTGCTGGCGGACGCCGCGCTGCGCGAGAGCACCGAGCGGCAGCGCCAGACCCTGCAGCAGATGCCCGGCTTCGTGGGCATCCTCAACGGCCCCGAGCACCGCTTCGAATACGTGAACGAAGCCTTCGTCGCCGTCGCGGGCAAGCGGGAGTTCCTGGGCCGCACCGTGCGGGAGGTCTTCCCCGAGCTGGCCGGCCAGGGCTTCTACGAGCTGCTGGACCGGGCCTACGCCACCGGGGAGGCCTACTCCGCGCAGGCCCTGGCGATCCACCTGGAGCAACGCCCGCCGGGCGAGGCCGACCGCTTCATCGACCTGCTGTACGAACCCCTGCGCGATCCGACCGGCCGGGTGACGGGCATCTTCGTCGGCGGCTACGACGTCACCGAACGGGTGCGGGCCCAGCGCTCGCTGGCAGAGGCCAACCAGGACCTGGAGCAGCGCGTGGCGGCCGCGGTGCGCGAGCTCATGGCCGCCGAGGAGGCACTGCGCCAGTCCCAGAAGATGGAAGCGGTCGGCCAGCTGACCGGCGGCCTCGCGCACGACTTCAACAACCTGCTCACCGCGATCACCGGCGCGCTGGAGCTGATGCAGCGGCACGTCGCGCAAGGCCGCACCGGCCAGATCGAACGCTACATCGGCGTCGCCCAGGGCGCGGCGCGGCGCGCCGCGGCCCTGACCCACCGGCTGCTCGCGTTCTCGCGCCGCCAGACCCTCGACCCCAAGCCGGTGGACGTCAACCAGCTCGTCTCCGGCATGGAAGAGCTGATCCGGCGCACCGTCGGACCCGCGATCCACATCGAGACCGTCGCCGCGCCGGACCTGTGGACCACCTTCGTCGATGCCCCGCAGCTGGAGAACGCGCTGCTCAACCTCTGCATCAACGCGCGCGACGCCATGCCCGACGGCGGGCGCATCACCATCGAGACCGCCAACGAAGCGCTCGACGCGCACGCGGCCAAGGCCCTGGGGGTGAGCCCGGGCGCGTACGTCGCGCTCCACGTCGCAGACACCGGCAGCGGCATGTCGCCGGAGGTGATGGCCAAGGCCTTCGACCCCTTCTTCACCACCAAGCCGATGGGCCAGGGCACCGGCCTAGGCCTGTCGATGATCTACGGATTCGCCCAGCAATCGGGCGGGCAGGTCCGCATCCGTTCGGAGGTGGGCGCGGGCACCGCGATGAGCATCCACCTGCCGCGGCACTTCGGCGCGAGCGCCCCGCACCCGGTCGAGGGGGCGGCGGCCGCGGCGCCGGCCAGCCAGGGCGAGACGGTGCTGGTGGTGGACGACGAGCCCGCGGTGCGCATGCTGATGACCGAAGTCCTCGACGAACTCGGCTACCGCACGCTCGAGGGCGACGACGGCCAGTCGGGCCTGCGCATCCTGCGGTCCGACGCCCGCATCGACCTCCTGATCACCGACATCGGGCTGCCCGGCGGCATGAACGGCCGGCAGTTCGCCGACGCGGCGCGCGCCCTCCGGCCCGGCCTGAAGGTGCTGTTCGTCACCGGCTACGCGGAGAACGCCCTGGCCGGCGAAGGCCACCTGCAGCCCGGCATGGCGGTGCTCACCAAGCCCTTCGCCCTGGAGGCGCTGGGCGCCCGCATCCGCGAGATGATCGCGCAGTGATCCACGGGCCGCCCGGGCCCAGGACATCCCGTCGCCTCACCTGCGCAGGCTCTGCTCCTGCAGCCGCACCATCTCCTGCATCGCGCCGAAACCGCGCGCGATCAGCCGGGCGAACGCGGGGCCGTCCGCGGGATAGGCCTTGATGCCGAATTCGCCCGACAGGAAATCGCGGTACGCGGCGCTGTCCACCACCCGGCCGATCGCGGCGGCGAGCACGGCGCGCGCCTCCGGCGGCACGCCGCGGGGCGCGGCCATGCCGATCACCCCGGAAATCCCGACGTCGTAGCCCTGCTCCTTCATCGTCGGCACTTCCGGGAACCAGGGCAACCGGAAGTCGCTCGCGGATGCGATGAAGCGCAGCTTGCCCGCCTTGACCAGTTCGGCGTACTCGGAGGGCCCCTGCAGCGCCACGTCCACCTGCTTACCCAGGACCGCGGCGATGGACTCCGCCGAGGACTTGTAGGTGATCTGGTCGAACCGTCCGCCGGTCGCCTGCTGCAGCCGCAGGAAGGGGAAGCTGTTCGGCGCGCCGGTCACGCCGTAGAACACGCCCCGGGGCGTCTTCGCCTGCTCCACCAGGTCCCGGACGGTGCGGACCGGCGAATCGGGGGGCACCACCATGCCGTAGCTGAACTCGGCCACGCCGCCCAGCAGGTCGAAATCCTCCGGCTTGAACGGCACCTTCATCATCTGCGCGGTGAAGGTCGCGGTGCTGTACGAATAGAAGCCGATGGTGTAGCCGTCCGGACGGGCGCGGGCGAGCTGGGCCAGCTGCAGCGTGCCCGAGGCCCCGGGCTGGTTGAGCACGACCACCGGCTGCTTCAGCTCCGCCGAGAGCAGGGCCGCGAACTTGCGCGCGATGCCGTCGGTCGAACCGCCGGCGCCGTAGGGCACCGTCACCGAGACCGTCCGCTCGGGGAAGGATGCCGGCTGCGCGGCGCCGGCGGCGCCCGCCAGGGCGGCCTGCATCAGGAGGACGAGGGCGAGTCTCATGGGTGATCCTTCAGGGTGGGGACGCCGGGCCGGACGCGCGCGAGGCCGTCTCCGCATTCCAGGACCTGGCCGGTGAGGTACTGCGCCGCCGCGCCGGCGACGTAGCGCAGCAGCGGATGCAGCGTCCGGGGCGCGATGCCCGGAGCCAATTCCAGGGCGTTGACGCGCAGCGCCCGGCCGCCCCATTCGCAGGCCAGGGTCGCGACCAGCATGCGCGCGGCAGCGGCGTCGCCGGCCCGTCGCCAGTCGGGCTCCGGCCGCGCGGGCAGCAGCAGCGTCAGGCTGGCCCGGGCCGGCCGCCGCGCGGCGAAGCGGGCGGCGGCGGCGTGGACCGCCCGCACCAGGCCGCCGGGCGGGCCGTCCAAGGGCGAGAGGTCCAGGGTGGCCTCGTACCCGGGGCCGTCGCCCGCGGACGGCGCCGCGCCGCGCCAGGGCGCCGCGTCGCCGCCGTCGATGTCCAGCCGCAGCGGCAGGTCGAGCGGCAAGGGCTCCTGCGAAGCGGGTTCGAACGGACGGCTGCTGCCTTGCACCGACGAACCGCCGTCGACCGCCAGCACGCCGCCGCGCAACGGCGCGGCGTCCGGACCGGCCAGGAATCGGATCGCCCGCGCCAGTTCCTCGGGCGCGGCCATGCGGCCCAGCGGGATCCGGCCCACCGCCGCATCGGGCCGCAGCCGGCCGGCCTGGATCAGGCCCTCGACCAGCTCGGTCCGGACGAATCCGGGGCACAGCGCCGTAACGCACAGGTCGGGCCGGGCCCGGGCCAGGGCGCGGGTCTGGGCGATCAGCCCAGCCTTGCTCGCGCTGTAGGCGCCGCGCCACGGGATGGCGTGGAGGCCCGCGCCGGACGCCAGGTTGACGATGCGGGCGCCCGGCCGCAGCCGCGGCGCGCAGGCGTCGACCACCGACGCCGGCGCGTGCAGGTTCAGGGCCAGCAGCCGGTCCAGCTGCGCGGACGGCTGCTCGGCCAGCCCGGTGCCGGAATCGTCGGAGATGCCGGCGTTGTTCACCAGCGCGTCCAGGGCCGGCAACCCTTCGCCGAGTCGCGCCGCCTGCGCCGGATCGGTCAGGTCGAGGTCGCGGGCCGCATGTCGCCCGTCGGGCGGCGCAGGCAGTTCGGCCAGGAGCCGCTCCAGGCCCGGGCGGTCGCGGTCCGCGAGCACGCAGCGCCACCCGTCGCGGGCGAAGCTCAGCGCCGCGGCGCGGCCGATGCCCGAGGCCGCGCCGGTGATCAGCAGGGTCGGCATGCCGCGCGCCGTCCGCTCAGATGTTGGTCAGCGTGATGCCGCCGTCCACCGACAGGGCCTGGGCGGTGATGAAGCCCGCCTCGTCGCTCGCCAGGAAGCAGATGCTGCGCGCGATGTCCTCCACCGTGCCGAGCCGGCCGAGCGGGGTGCGCGCGATGCGGTTCGCGTCGCGCGCCGCATCCCGGTTGCGCTGGGTCCCCTCGGTGGGCACCGCGGACGGGCAGACCGCGTTGACCCGGATGTTGCGCGCGCCCAGCTCGGCGGCCGCCGCGCGGGTGATGCCGAGGATGCCCGCCTTGATGCCGGAATAGGCCACCGAATGGGCCGCCGACCGCAGCGCCGCCGCCGACGAGACGTTGACGATCGCGCCGCCCCGCTCCGGATCCATCCGCGCGGCCGCTTCCTGCAGGCTCCAGACGACCGACTTGAAGCCGACGTCGAGCATGCGGTCCAGCGTCTCGGGCAGGATGTCCGGGATGGCCTGGTAGCGCACCCAGGCGGCGTTGTTGACGAGGATGTCGAAGCGCCCGCCGCCCGCGGCGTGCGTCCGCCGGATCGCTTCGCGGATGCCCTCGCGGGTCGCGATGTCCTGGACGACGCCGAAGGCCCGGCCGCCGCGGGCCCCGATGGCCTCGACCACCGGCGCCACCAGCTCCTCCTTGAGGTCGTTCACGCCGACCGCGGCGCCGCGCGCGGCCAGCTGGAAGGCGGTCTCACGGCCGATGCCGGCGCCCGCGCCGGTGACGAGGGCGACGCGGCCCTGCAGGTCCTGTTCCATGGATGGTCGTGCCTCCCGTTGCGCCTAGGCGGATGCGATGAAGTCGGCCGCGGCCTCGCGGGCAGGGGCGCCGGCGCCGAAGGCCGCGTCGAACTTCCGCACCTCCCGCAGTCCGCGGTGCAGCGGCAGTTCCCAGGTGAAGCCCATGCCGCCGTGCAGGTGGATGGCCTTCTCCACCACGAAGGCGGCCTGCGCGATCGCATGGGCCAGGGGGGCGCGGGCGTCGCGCCGGGCGCCGAACTCGTCGTACTCCAGCAGCCGCCGGACCGAGGCGCCGGTGGCTTCCCGGGCCAGGCACATGCGCGCCAGCAGGTGGCGCACCGCCTGCTTGGCCGACAGGGGCCTGCCGAACTGCACCCGGGTCGAGAGGTAGTCCGCGGTGCGGGCGAGCGCGGCGTCGGCGATGCCGTGGACGAATCCGGCGACCAGGATCCGCGCGTCGTGCCGCAGGGCGTCGAAATCCGCCCGTGAGATGCGCGCCGCTATGCGCGCGTCGCCGCACTCCAGCCAGCATTGCGGATGCTCCGGATCCAGCGCCTCGTCGCGCCGGATGGCGAGCGATTCCCGCGCGCACAGGGCGCCGCCGCCCTCGCCGTCCGCCACCAGCACCCAGTCGCAGGCTTCCGCCTCCCGCGCGTGTCCCGCCAGTCCGTCGGCGAGGCTGCCCTGGAACGCCCAGGTGACCAGGCGCTCGCCAGCGCACAGCGCCGCCGCTTCCGGCGCGCCGGCCAGCGCCCGGGCGAGCAGCATGTGCTCGATCAGCGGGAACGGCAGCTGCTGGCGGCCGGCCTCGATCGCGATCGGCAGGGCGAAGGCGACGCCCAGCCCCAGGCCGCCGTCCTCCTCGGCGCCGCAGACGCCGAGCAGGCCGGCGCCGCCCAGGGCGGCCGCAGCCTCCCGCGGACCGCTTCCGGCGACCGCGGCGATCGCCTCGGCGGCGGCCCCCGCGAATTCCTCGGGGCGGAGTTCGAGTTCCGGCGTGCTCATGGCAGGTCCTTGGACAGGTGCAGGATGCGCTGGGCGATGATGTCCAGCTGCACCTCGGTGGTCCCGGCGTAGATGGTCTCGGCCCGGGCGAAGAGGTAGGCGGCGGTGAAGGCCTTGCGCGCCCGCTGCGCCAGCGGGCTGGAGCGCGGCGTGACCTGGGACACCACCGACAGCGCCAGTCCGGCGAAGGCCTGGTGGCATTCCGACCAGTGGAGCTTGGTGAGGGACCCGCGGGCGCCGATCTCCTCGCCCGCGCACAGCTGGTCCACGGTGCGCTCCACCAGGCCCTTGAGCGCGTCGATCTCGCCCAGCACCTCGCCGATGCGGCGCCGGAAGTGGCCGTCGTCCAGCAGCCGGGACAGTTCCGGATCGGACTTGCAGGCGGCGACCAGCTGCCGCAGCTCGCACTCGAAGCGCCAGGCGCGGTACATGCGGTTGGTGGCGCGCTCGATCGACAGCACCCGGATCGCCGCGTTCCAGCCCTCGTCCGGCGCGCCGAGGCGGGCGCCGTCCGGCACGCGCACGTCGTCGAAGAACACCTCGGCGAAGGAATCCTTGCCGTCGATCGACCGGATGGGCGCCACCCGGATGCCCGGCGTGTCCATCGGCACCGCGAACATCAGCAGGCCGCGATGCTTGTCGGCCACGGTGCCGGTGCGGGTCAGCAGCAGGCAGTGGTGCGCCTTGGCCGCGCCGCTGGTCCAGATCTTCTGGCCGGTGATGCGCCAGCCGTCGCCGTCCGGCACCGCCCGGGTCCGCAGTCGCGCCAGGTCAGAACCCGCGTCGGGCTCGGAGAAGCCCTGGCACCAGAAGTGCTCCATCGCGAGGATGCGCGGCAGGAAGGCCTGCTTCTGCGCCTCGGTGCCCACCGCCAGGACGATCGGGCCGGCGAGTTCCTTGCCGATCGAGCCGACGCTCTCGGGCATGGCCAGCGCGCCGATCTCCTTGTTGACCGCGAGGTGCTCGCGCAGGGTGAGGCCGCGGCCGCCGTAGGCCGCGGGCCAGGTCATGCCGGCGAGTCCGGCCTCGTGCATCGCGGCCTCCCACCGCCGGCACTCCTCCAGCGTGGGGGTGCGGTACTGCAGGCTGTCGGACCGCATGTGCTCCGGCAGCTGGGCGCGCAGCCAGTCGCGGGCGTACTGCCGGTAGGCGGACGGGCCGATGGAAGGATCGGGGATGGGGTGCATGGCTCAGCGCCCCTTGAAGACCGGCGGGCGTTTCTCGAGGAATGCGGCGCGGGCCTCGCGCGCATCCTCGGTCTTCGCCAGGGCCATGGTGAATTCCTGCTCGAAGCGGTAGGCGTCGCGCTGCGGCATCAGGTCGACCATGTTGGCGGCACGCTTGGCGTAGGCCAGGGCGAGCGGCGCCTTCGAGGCGATCTCGCAGGCCAGGTCCATGACGGCGGGCAGCAGGTCCTGCGGCGGCAGCACCTCCTCCACCACGTTGCGGCGCAGCAGGTCGCGGGCGCCCAGGCGCTGGCCGGTGTAGAACATGCGTCGCAGCGTGGAGCGGCCGAACACCGTCTTGAGCATCGAGGCGCCGCCGGCCAGGCCGACGTTGATCTCGGGCATGCCCACGGTCGCGTTCTCCGAGGCGTACAGGATGTCGCAGGCCGCGGCCAGCCCGAAGCCCGCGCCCAGCGCCGCGCCGTTGATCGCGGCGATCACCGGCTTGGCGCACTCGCGGATCGAATTGCCGGTCTCGCGGGTGATGCGGTTGTGCTCCAGGAAGTCGCCGGCGATGTCGGCGTCGGGCCGGTCCTTGAGGTCGGCGCCGGCGCAGAAGACGCCGTTGGCGCCGGTCAGCACCGCGCAGCGGATGTCCTCGCGCTCGGAGATGGCGTCGAAGGTCGCCACCAGCTCCCGGCGCATCGCGCGGCTCAGGGCATTGACCGGCGCGCGGTCCAGGGTCACCAGGGCCACCCCGTCGGCGACCTCCAGCAGAACCGATTTCTCATGCATTGGCTTGTCTCCGGAATGGCGGCGGATGCGGGCCTCCCGAGCCCCGGGACGGGCCGCGATCCGCCGCGCGCCAGTCCGTCGATCGGCTGGCGAATTCATTGTAGGAACGGCGGAATCCGCGATTTCCGATGAATCCGCGGAGGTGTCCTGCGCGAACTGCAGCATTCGCCGGCGGGGCGCGCCGTAGCATGCCGGCACGCGCGGCGGGTCCCGGACCGGGCGCGCCGCTCCCCGGCACCCACGCGAGGCAGGCACGGATGATCACGATCGAACGACTGGGCGGCCTGACGACGGCGCTGGGCGAGTGCCCCGTCTGGCACGGGCAGCGGCTCTGGCTGATGGACTGCCGGCGCGGGCTGATCCTCGGGCTCGACCCGGGCACCGGCGCGGTGCTCGCGCGCCACGAGGCGCCGGCGCCCACCGGCTCCTTCGCATTCGACGCCGGCGGCGGCATCGTCGTGGCCCTGCGCGAGGAGATCGCGTTGCTCGATCCGGCCACCGGGCGGCTGCGCACGCTGGCGCGCATCGACGCCAGCCATCCGCACCTGCGGCTCAACGACGGGACCGCGCTGCCCGACGGCAGCTTCGTGGCAGGCACCATGCACACCTTCCGCGCACCGGGGGAGGCGCCCCTGGGCGGCCTCTACCGCCTCGCGCCCGACCTGGGGCTGCGCCGGATCGCGGACGGCATCGGCACCGCCAACGGCCCCTGCGTCGATCCGGCGACCGGCCGCTTCCACCTGGCCGACACCGTGGAACGGACGATCCATTCCTATGCGATGGCGGCCGACGGTGCGCTCTCGGACCGGCGGCTCTTCGTGCGCACCGACGCGCTGGGCTCCGGTCCCGACGGCTGCTGCTTCGACGACGCGGGCGGGCTCTGGACCGCCCTGGTGCGCGCGGGCGCCATCGCGCGCTTCGATCCGCAGGGCCGGCTCACCCACCGCATCGGATTGCCGCTCGCCCATCCGGCCGCGCTGTGCTTCGGCGGCGACGGCGGGGCGACGCTCTTCGTCACCTCGATCAGCGACAGCGGCCGGCTGAAGGCCGACGGGCCGCTGGACGGCGCGGTGCTGCGGATCGCCGGGACCGGTTTCCGGGGGCCGCCCCGGCCGCTGTGCCGCCTGGCGGTGTAGCGCCGGCGCCGGCCCCGCTCAGCGCAGGCCCGCCGCCCTGGCGTGCGCGGTGAAGCGCCGCTCCTCGCCCGAGACCCGCTCGGCGACGAAGTCCACGAACAGGCGGATCTTGGCGGGAATGATGGGCGTGTCGAGGATGGTCGCGTACATGCCCTCCTCGAAACCCTTGTTGGTGATGCGGTGGTCCGGCAGCAGGCGCACCAGCGTGCCGGCCACCAGGTCCTTGTGCACCGTGTAGTCGTCGAGCAGCACCAGGCCCATGCCGAGACGGGCCAGCTCCAGCAGCGCGACGCCGTTGTTGCTCGCGTGGCGCGGCCGGAAGGCGATTTCCCGCTCCTCGCCCGCTCGCTGGAAGCGCCAGGCGTACTCCTCGCCCGGCAGCTGGTAGGCCAGGCAGTCGTGCGCCAGGATGTCCTCGGGCCCGCGCAGCGGCGGCCGCCCGGCCAGGTAGCCGGGCGCGGCGGCCAGGTAGCGCTCGCTGCGGAACAGCATGCGCCGCTTCACTCCGGCCTCCTCGGGCGGCGAGATGCGGAAATCGATGTCGATGTTGCTGCGGCGCAGGTCGACCGCCGCCTCGGTCAGCGTCAGCTTGATGTCGATCTCGGGATAGGCCCGCCCGAAATCCGCGATCAGCGCCGGCAGCACGCCCAGGCCGAACATGGTGCGCGCGTGCACCCGCAGCACGCCCTGGGGCGCGCTGCTGATCGCGGTGACATTGCTCTCCAGCTCGTTGATCCGCCACAGGATGCCTTCGAGCTGCCGGGCGTACTCCTGGCCCGACTCGGTGAGCGCCACCTGGCGGGTCGAGCGCAGCAGCAGCTTGACCTTCAGGGCGTCCTCGATGTCGGTGATCATGCGCGAGACCGCGGTGGCCGAGATGCCGAAGCGCCGCGCCGTCTCCGAGAAGTTCTGCGTCTTGGAGATGGAGAGGAAAAGCTCCATCGCACGCAACCGGTCCATCGATCCTCCGTTTTCCGCAGGACTGTCCGGCCGTTTCCGCCATGGCGCGCCCGGACCCCCTGCCTAGAATTTTCCGCACGCCTCGGCGCCGCGCGGCGCGCGGCCTGGGGTGCGGCCGGCCCATTATCGGCGCCCCACCTGCGCGCGGGCCGGATCCCATGGAAGACACGGAGACAACCATGACACCCCACCCCATCCCGCGTCGCGGCCTCGTGTTGGGCGGCCTCGCGCTGTGCGGCATCCCGGCGGCGCTGGCGCGGGGCGCGCCCGGCGCCTGGCCCGCGCGGCCGATCCGCATCGTCGTGGCCGGCACGGCCGGCGCCGGCGGCGACATCTTCGCCCGGCTGATCGCCGCGCCGCTGCAGGACGCGCTCGGACAGCCGGTGATCGTCGAGCCTAAGCCGGGCGCCAACGGCCTGATCGCCTGCGACACCGTGGCCAAGGCGGCGGGCGACGGCTACACGCTGCTGTTCGCGCCCTCCTCGGCCATCCTGATCAATCCGGTCATCCTCGACAAGATGCCCTACGACCCGAAGAAGGACCTGGTCCCGGTGACGCAGGTCGGGGCGGCGGGCATCCTGCTGGTCGCCCATCCCGCCACCGGATTGCGCAACCTCGCCGACATGGTGGCCCACGCCAAGGCCAACCCCGGCAGGCTGGCCTACGGCTCCTGGGGCACCGGCTCCTCCGGGCACCTGGTGATGGAAGGCATCAAGGCGCGCTACGGCCTCGACATGCCGCACGTGCCCTACAAGACGCTGACCGGCGAGGTCGCCGACCTGATGGGCAACAACATCGGCGTCGGCTTCACCGACATCGCCTCGCCGATACCGCACATCCGCGCCGGCAAGCTGGTCGCGCTCGGCACCTCCGGCTCGCAGCGCTGGCCCGCCACCCGCGACGTGCCCAGCCTGACCGAGCAGGGCTACCGGTTCGACGCCGACGGGTGGTACGCGGTCTTCGCGCCCGCCGGAACGCCGCGCGCGATCGTCGACCGCCTCAACGAAGAAATCAATCGGCTGCAGGCCAGCGACGCGGTGCGCCAGAAGATCGAGGGCCAGAACATGATCGTGCTGCCAGGCCGCAGCGCGCAGCGCTTCGCCGAGGCGATCCAGGCGGACGCCGCGGTCTGGCAGGGCCTGGCGAGGACCGCCGACCTCAAGGGCAAGTAGCCCGGCCGCCCGCCGGGCCGCGGACCCTCGCCGCTCCTGCGTTCCGCGCAGGACAGAACCGCGCTCCGGCGGTATTCCGGCGCAGCGCGCCGGACCGGAGAATTTTCCCGATCCCAAGCACCACCCCGACCACGAGGCGCAGAGACCATGGAATTCGGCGTATTCATCCTCGCGCAGCAGCGCGGCTACCACCAGACCCCGCAGCAGGTCATCCGCAACTCGATCGAGCAGACGGTCGTCGCCGAGCAGGCCGGCTTCGACGCGGCGTGGTACGCGGAGCACCATTTCAACAACTACTCGCTGTCGCCCTCGCCGCTGATGATGATCGCGCACGTGGCCTCGAAGACCCGGCGCATCCGCCTGGGCACGGCGGTCTGCATCCTGCCGCTCTACCATCCGGCGCGTTTCCTGGCGGAGGTCGGCTTCGTGGACACCGTCTCCGACGGGCGGCTGGAGCTGGGCATCGGCTCCGGCTACCAGGAGTTCGAATTCCAGCGCTTCGGCATCGACATCGCCGACTCCGGCGCCATCTACAACGAGTTCCTGGACATCCTCCCGCAGGGCCTGACCCAGAAGACCGTCGAGTACCACGGCAAGCACCTGGACCTGCCGCCCAGCTCGATCGCGGTGCGGCCGGTCCAGGACCCGATGCCGCCGCTCTGGATCACCTCCGGCAACCCGGCGACGCTCGGCCGCGGCGTGCGCGAGGGCCATAACCTCTTCGTGACCGCGCTGCTCAAGGGCAACGACGGCATCGCCGAGCTGCGCGGCCGGCTGGAGAAGGTGGCCGCGGACAACGGCCGCGACCTGGACGAGGACGTGAAGTTCGGCTTCCTGCGCTGCGCCTTCGCGTCCGACGATCCCGCCGAGGTGGACGCGTACCTGGACAACGCCCGCTTCCAGCGGCGCATCTCCGAAAGCCTGAAGTTCCGCCGCGCGCAATCGGACGACGGCTACATGGTCAAGGAAACGCCCTCCGAGACCGACCCCACCTTCGAGCAGCTGCGCCGCAACCTGCCGGTCGGGCCGGTCAACCAGGTGATCGACAAGATGCTGGAAGAAATCGCCATCCTGCGGCCCAAGCACATCGCGCTGCAGACCCAGCTCGGCGACTTCGACCAGAAGACCATGCTGCGGCAGATCGAGCTGTGGGGCGAACGGATCATCCCGGCGATCCGCAAGGAGATCGGCGCCGCCGCCGCGGTGGCCGCATGAGGCGGGGGCCTGCGGACCGCGACCCGGTCCGCTCCGGACGCCCGGCGGGCCCGCGCGCGGCGGCCGGCTCCGCCGGGTCGTGCGCATGAGCGACGCGCCGACCTTCCATCCCGACGCGCTGCGGGGCCGGGTCGCGGTCGTGACCGGCGCCTCCGGCGGACTCGGCCAAGCCATCGTCGCGCGACTGCATGCGATGGGCGCGCTGGTGGTGCAGGCCGATCTCGCCGAACCGGAAGCGGCGCCGGAGCGGGAACGCCTGCTGGCGGTGCGCGCCGACATCGCCGACCCCGCCTCCGTGGCTGCGCTGGGCGAGACGGTCCGGGGGCGATTCGGCCGCTGCGACGTGCTGGTCAACAACGCCGCCGTCACCGCCCCGGCGGTGCCGCTGGAAAGCCTGCCGCTCGACGACTGGGACCGGGTGCTCCGCGTCAACCTGCGCGGCGCCCTGCTCTGCGCGCAGGCGCTGGTGCCGGACATGCTGGCGCGGGGCAAGGGCAGCGTGGTCAACATCGCCTCCATCGCCTCGGAAGCGCCCTCGCGTTCCGGCGCCTACGGCCCGGCCAAGGCGGGCCTGCGGGCATTGACGCGCCAGATGGCGGTGGAATGGGGGCCGCGCGGCGTGCGCGCCAATTCGATCAGTCCCGGCATGGTGCGCACCCCGCTGTCCGAGGTCCATTACCGCGACGAGGCCGCGCTCCAGGCGCGCGTCGCGCGGATCCCGGCGCGGCGCCTCGGGACCCCGTCGGACATCGGGGACGCCGTGGCCTTCCTCGCCAGCGACGCCGCCGCCTACGTCAACGGGCAGGACATCGTGGTCGACGGCGGTTTCCTCAAGGCGTCGCTGAGCAACCTCTACGGAGCGGGGGCGCCGCCGGACTGGCCCAGCAGCCGCGCCACCGCCGGGGACAGCGCACGGTTCGGCTTGGCTGGCGGCGGGGCGTAGCTGCCCGACCGGGCGCGCCGCACGCCCATCGCGGCGAGCAGCTCCGCCTGCCGCACCGCGCAATCCACCCCGTCGACCGCCGGCACCGGCAGCCGGGGGGCGACGCTGCGCGCGAGGCCGGCGAGCGGCGCGCCGGCCAGCACCAGCACGTCGGCGCCGTCCTCGCGCACCGCGGCCTCCGCGAGCGCCACCAGCGCGTCCCCGTGCTCGGCCTGCACCCCGTCGATCGCCGACAGCGGCCGGTCCAGCGCGCGGATGCTCGCCAGCCGGCCCCCGAGCCCGCAGTCCTCCACCACTTCGCGGTACCAGGCCTGGATGCGCTGCGAGATCGCGATGATGGAGAAGCGTCCGCCGAGCAGGCAGGCGGTGGACAGCGCCGCGTCGGTCAGCCCGACCACCGGCACCGGCAGCGCCTCGCGCAGCGCGGCCACGCCCGGGTCGCCGAAGGCGGCGACGATCACCGCGTCGTGCCCGGCGCAGGACGCGGCCGCCATCTCGGCCGCGGCGTGGGCACCGAGCAGGGCTTCGAAGCGCGTCTCGATGTAGGCCACGCCGGCGACGGCGGTACGCACCGTCAGCTCCGTGCCGGGCCGCATGCTGCGCCGGGCCTGCGCCTCGATCAGCGCGGTGACGCTTTCCGAGGTGTTGGGATTCAGGACCAGGAGGCGCGGGCCGCTCATCCGCGCCTCCGCGGCAGCAGCGTGGGCCGGTCGCAGCGCAGGAAGCGCCCGGCGCCGCGGGTGCCGCGGAAGGCCTCGCCGTCCCAGACCACCTCGCCGCGCGCCAGCGTCAGCGCGGGCCAAGCGCTCAGGTGCATGCCCTCGTAGGGCGTGTAGTCCACGTTGTGGTGCAGCTGGCTGTTGCGCAGCACGAATTCGCGCTCGTCCCAGACCACCAGGTCGGCGTCGGACCCGACCGCGAGGCTGCCCTTGCGCGGATGCAGTCCGTAGGCCTTGGCCGGGTTGGTGGCCGTCAGCTCGACGAACTTGTGCGGGGTGATGCGGCCGGTCATCACGCCCTCGGACCAGAGCAGCGCCATGCGGGTCTCCAGGCCGGGGATGCCGTTGGGGATGTGCCGGAAAGGCTGTTCCTCGCCGCCGGGATGCTTGCCGTCTTCACCCTCGAAGCGATAGGGCGCATGGTCCGACGAGAAGATGGTGAACAGCCCGTCGGCCAGGCCGCGCCAGATCACCTGCTGGTTCTCCCGGCCGCGCGGCGGCGGGCTGCACACGCAGCGCGCGCCGGCGTAGGAGTCGTCGATGCCGAGGTCCTCGGCGGTCAGGAACAGGTACTGCGGGCAGGTCTCGGCGAACACGTGCAGCCCGTGCGCCCGCGCCCAGCGGATCTGCTCCACCGCCTCCTGGCCGGAGACGTGCACGATCAGGATCGGCACGTCCACCAGTTCCGACAGCGCGATCGCCCGGTGGGTGGCCTCGCGCTCGACCAGCATCGGCCGGGCGTGCGCGTGGTAGCGCGGCGCGGTGCGGCCCGCGGCTTCCAGCCGGCGGCTGAGCCATTCGATGCACTCGGCGTTCTCGGCATGGATCATCGCCATCGCGCCGTGCTCGCGGGCGACCGCCAGGACGTCCAGGATCTGCCCGTCGTCCAGCTTGAGGCTGTCGTAGGTCATGTAGATCTTGAACGAGGTGTAACCCTCGCGGATCAGGGCCGGCAGCTCCTCGCCGAGCACCGCGGGCGTGGGATCGCTCACGATCAAGTGGAAGGCGTAGTCCACGTGGGCCTTGCCGTCGGCGCGCCGGTGGTAGTCGGCCACCGCGTCGCGCAGGGACTGGCCCTTCTGCTGCAGCGCGAAGGGGATCACGGTGGTGGTGCCGCCGCAGGCAGCCGAGCGGGTGCCGGAGTCGAAATCGTCGGCCATGCGCACCGGCGGCGGCTCGGGCTGGTCCAGGTGGCAGTGCGCGTCCACGCCGCCCGGCGTGACGTGGCGGCCGGCGGCGTCGATCTCGCGCGCGCCGGGCGGCAGGGACTGGCCGAGCTGCACGATTCGGCCGTCCTTCACCGCGATGTCGCAGTCGAACAGGTCGCTCGCGGTGACCGCGCGGGCGTTGCGGATGACGAGGTCGAAATCGGGCATGGGTGGCGTGTCGGTGGGACTGGGGGATCGGGGATGGGATCGGGAGGGAATCGGTCCGCGCGGGGTTCAGGCGGCCGTCCAGCCGCCGTCGACCATCAGCTCGGCGCCGGTGATGTAGCGGGCTTCGCCGCTGGCCAGGAAGAGCACCGCGCCGGCGACGTCGTCGGGCCGTCCCAGGCGGGGCCAGGGCGTGCGCCGGACCGCGCGGTCCATGACGGCGGGGTCCAGGGCGCGGCCGCCCTGTCCGGTCTGGATCTTCCCGGGGGCCACCGCGTTGCAGACGATCAGGTCCGCGGCGTAGTCGGCCGCCACCTGCCGCGTCAGGTAGGCGACGCCGGCCTTGCTCACGCCGTAACCCAGGTCGCCGGGCGCGGCGATGATCCCGTGCTGCGACGAGAGGTTGACGATGCGTCCGCGCGCCTCGTCCACCGGCTCCTGGCGCAGCATCTGCCGCACCGCGGCGCGGCTGCACCGGTAGGTGCCGCCGAGGTTGATGTGCAGCAGGCGCTGCCAGTCGGATTCCTCCAGTTCCAGGAGCGGGCGGGCATGGCGGACGCAAGCGTTGTTGACCAGCACGTCGAGCCGTCCGTGGCGGCGCACGGTGCGTTCCACCAGCGCCTCGACCTGCGCCGGATCGCCCACGTCGGTCGGCTCGTGCCAGGCCTGGCCGCCCTCGGACGCGATCAATTCACGGGTGGGGATGCCGCCCTCGATCGGCGCCTCGGCGACGTCGGCGAGCGTGACCAGGGCCCCGGCCGCGGCCAGCCGGCGGGCGATGGCCCGTCCGATGCCCGAGGCCGCGCCGGTGACGATGCAGGCCTTGCCGGCCATCCGCCGGTCGTTCGCGTCATGCATCGGCGGCCTCCGGCGCGTCGCAGGCCCGCAGCCAGGCGAGGTAATCCGCGCCCGCCTGCGGCAGGTCGTAGCGCGGCGCGAAGCCGGTGTCGCGTCGCAGCGCTCCGGTGTCCATCGGCGCGCGGTCGTAGTCGGCGTAGGCGTCGATGTCGGCTGCGCGCGCGTCGGCCGCCAGCCCCCAGTCGGCGTCGCCGAAGCCGGGCTGCGCGGCCAGCCAGGCGCACCAGTCGGCCACCGACCATTCGAAGCCGGCGGCGAGGTTGTGGACCGGCTGCCCGACGACGGCGGCGTCGAGCAGCGCGGCGATGGCTGCCGCCGCGTCCCGCACGTAGAGCCAGTCGCGCCGCAGCGGGCGCGGCAGGCGGACCGGCCGGCCCGCGCGCAGCCGCCGCAGGACCTGCAGCGGCGCGCTCGGCGTGTCCCGCACGCCGGTGTCGCGTTCCCAGGGCCCGAAGCAGGTCCCGAGCCGGCCGATCCGCAGGTCCAGGCCCAGCAGCGCCGCCTGGCGGCGGGCGGTCGATTCGGCGGCGAGCTTGGAGATGCCGTAGAGGCCCTCGGGCAGCAGCGGGGTGCGCGTCTCGTGCAGCGGCTCCGTGCCGCGGCCGCTGCGGCCGTAGACCGAACCGGAGCTGGCCAGCAGCACCCGCCCCACCCCGTGCGCGGCGGCGAGGCGCAGCGCGGTCGTCACCGCGACCAGGTTGACCGCGAAGATGCCCTCGGGATCGTCCCGCTCGCGCGCAGGGCCGGCGGTGACCGCCGCCAGCAGCGCCATCCGGCGGGGCCGGTGCTCCGCGAGCGCGGCACCGAGGGCGGCGGCGTCGCAGGCGTCGCCCTGCAGCGGCACGAAGCGCCCGGGCAGCGCGTCGAGCCGCCGGCGCGCGGCCGGGGGCGGCGGCGTCCGGTCCCAGCCGACCACGGTCTCGCCGCGGCCGAGCAGGTGCTCGGCCAGGGCCAAGCCGACGAAGCCGCAGGCGCCGGTGACGAAGGTCGGTGCCTGCGCCTCAGGCATGGCCGGCCGGCGCGTCTTCGGGGCGCAGCAGGGACAGGATGCGGCGCTTGTAGTCGTTGAACCGGGCGCCGGTGGTGTCCCGCGGGCGCGGCAGGTCCACCTCGATCAGCTCGCGGATGCGGCCCGGCCGCGCGGACATCACCGCGATGTGCGTGCCCAGCGCCAGCGATTCCTCGATGCCGTGGGTGACGAACACGATGGTGCTCCGGCTCTCGCGCCAGATGCGCACCAGTTCCGCGTGCATGTCCATCTTGGTCTGCTCGTCGAGCGCGCCGAAGGGTTCGTCCATCAGGATGACCTCGGGGTTCATCAGCAGCGCCCGGGCGATGCCGACCCGCTGGTTCATGCCGCCCGACAGTTCGCTCGGGTAATGCGTCTCGAAGCCGCGCAGCCCCACCATGTCGATGTAGTGCTGCGCCTTCTTGCGCCGGTCCGCCTTGGGCGCGCCGGTCATCGTGAGGTGGAAGGCGACGTTCTCCCAGACGGTCAGCCAGGGCATGAGCGTGGGCTGCTGGAAGACCACGCCCCGGTCCACGCCGGGCGCGCGCACCGGCCGGCCTCCGACGTCGACCGTGCCGCTGCTCGGGTGGTCGAAGCCGGCGACCATGTTGAGCAGGGTGGACTTGCCGCAGCCGCTCGGGCCGAGCAGGCACAGGAATTCGTTGCGCCGCACCTCGATCGAGACGTCGTCCAGCGCCCGCACCGGCGTGCCGCGCCGCGGGTCCTCGAACAGCCGCGAGACGTTCCGGATGGTGATCAGGCCGCCCATGGTTCAGCCCTCCTTCGATTGCAGGGTGGAGCCGCGCTGCCAGCGCAGCAGGCGCATCGACAGCCGCTTGATGCCGTAGTCGCTGAGGAAGCCGAGCAGGCCGATGCTGGCCATGGCCGCGATCACGATGTCGTAGCGCAGGAAGTAGTAGGAATCCCAGAGCACGTAGCCCACGCCGCTCTTGACCGCCACCATCTCGGCGGTGACGGTCAGCATCCAGGCCGAGCCGATGGCGATGCGCAGGCCCGAGAAGACGCTCGGCAGCGCCGCCGGGAAGACGATGTGCCGCAGCAGCCGGCCCGGGGTGCCGCCGGCCATGGCTCCCGCGCGCAGCAGGTTGCGGTCGCAGGTCTTGACGCCGTGGATGGTGGACAGCAGCACCGGGAAGAAGGAGCCCAGGAACACCAGGAAGATGGCCGGCTTGTCGGCGATGCCGAACCAGATGATCGCCAGCGGGATCCAGGACACCGGCGGCACCGGCCGCAGCACCTGCAACGCCGGCTCGATCAGCTTCTCGACGGTGCGCGACCAGCCGATGGCCATGCCCAGCCCGATGCTCGCCAGCGCCGCGAGCGCGAAGCCGGCGAACACCCGGGCGGCGCTCGCGGCGACGTCCGAGATCCAGCGCCCGCTGTAGTCCTGGGTGTTGCCGTCGGTCGCGAAGACCCAGTCGGCCCAGGCCACCAGCACCCGCGACGGCGCCGGCAGCAGCGCCGGTGGGAGCACGCCCGAGCGCGAGAAGGCCTCCCAGCCGGCGATGAGCAGCACCGGCACGATCGCGCGTTCGATGCGGCGGTAGATCCGCTTCCAGGCTGGCTCGCGTTGCCGGGCCGCGCCGGATGCGGGCGCTGCGGGCAGCGTGCCTTCAGCCGAGGCCGCGGGGCCCGTGGCCGGCATCGCGGCGGGAAGCGTGTCGGTGGTGCCGTGCGCCATCGTCGTGCCCGCCCGTCAGTAGCCGAGCGCGCTCTTGGGCTTGCCGGTCGCGGCCTCCAGGAAGCGGTAGTCGAGGTGCTTCTCCACCGCGTCCGACACGTCGGAGTTGATGTAGCGCAGGTCCTTCATCATCTTGGCGATGGCCACCGCCGACGCGCGGTGCATGCGGTAGTCGGGGTAGAGGTTCTCCGCCGCGCCAGTCGCCACCGCCTTGTCGAGGCCGGTGACCTTCTGGATGGTGTCGACGAAGAGCGTGCGGTCCTGCTCCATCCGGTCGTTGACCTTCACGATGGAGCGCACCGTCTCCTCCAGCCCGCGCGGCTTGCCGGCGACGACGTCGGAGCGGGTGACGATCAGGTTGGTGAGCTTGCCGGCCGCCTGGTCGTAGGGGAAGGCGAAGAACTTGGCCGCCTTGACCTCGCGGATCTGGGTCGCGAAGGGATCGACCGAGCAGATCAGCTCGACCTCGCCCCGGCGCAACGCCTGCACGTGGTCCGACGGGTTGGGGATGTTGACGAACTGCACGTCCTTGGCGACGTCGATGCCCTGCTTGGCGAAGGCGCCGCGCATGTGGATGTCCTGGGCGTTGCCCCGGGAGGCGGCGACGCGGAAGGGCTTGCCCTGGGCCTTGTAGTCGGCGATGACCTTCTTGAGGCCCGCCCAGTCGTTCTCGGCGACCGGCACCTCGTTGCCCACCAGGATCTGCGAGCCGCCGTTGATCTGGCCCGAGACGGCGACCACGTCGAAGCCCTTGTCCAGCGCGGTGGCGTAGTGCAGGTAGGTCACCTGGGCGACGTCGATGCTCTTGGACAGCAGCGCGGTCAGCACGTCGTTCCCGGTGTTGAAGGCGCTGGCTTCGAGCTTGACCTTGGCCGGATCGGCGCTCTGCGGCGTCAGCGAGAGCGGCGTGCAGTGTGCGCACTTGGCGTAGCCGAGCCGGATGGCGTCCTGCGCCTGGCTGGCGAGGGGAAGGAGCGCCGCGGCGGCGACGAGGAACGGGGCGATGAACTTGCGCATGGCTTTCCCTGGGAACGGTGGCATGGGGACCGGCCTGCGGGCAGGCCGCCGGTCCTGCGATCCACGCAATGTGCGTGCCATGCCTCCGCGCTCCCTGTATCCAATGCGGGACGACATTTCCCCTGCAGGTATCGGGCGAACATGGTGCGTTCTAGTGAGTCTTTGCACCGGTTTTGGATACAACCTTACAAGCAGATGCATCCATGCACGCATTCCATGCGCGGACCGCCTGTCATTGCCAGTAGCGCTTGCCTTCGGCCCCCCAGAGCGCACGCGACGCGGCTTCCGCTTCGGCGCAGACGGTCTCCATGTCCACCCGGGTGGGCAGGCCGTCCTCGACCAGGATCTCGCCGTCGACCAGCACCATGCGCACGTCGCGGCCCTGGCCGGTGTGCACCAGCGCGCCGAGGGGATTCACGTGCGGCCGCAGGTGCGGGCGCCGCGCGTCGACCACCACCAGGTCCGCGGCCTTGCCGACGGCGAGGCTGCCGATCCGGTCCTCCAGGCCCAGCGCCCGGGCGCCGCCCATCGTCGCCATGCGGAACACGTGCGACGGCTGCCAGTCGTCGGCCACCCCGCCCTCCTGGATGCGCGCGGTCGCGAGCGCCCAGCGCATCAGCTCGATCATGTCGGCGTGCTGGGTATCGGTCGCCAGCGCGATGTTCACCCCGGCGCGCGCCAGCATGGGCGTTGGCGCGAGGCGGCCCGAGGCGGCGTTGCACTTCGGGATGTGCACCGCGTGGGCGCCGGCGGCGGCCATGCGGCGGGCATCCTCTTCGCTCACGTAGATGCAGTGGCCGCCCATGAGCCGCTCGTCGAGCAGGCCGGCGTCCTGCAGCGCTTCGGTCGAGCTGCGGCCGGTGCGGGCACGCACCCGTTCGACCTCGACCTTGCTCTGGCCGAGGTGGGTGCTGACGCGCAGGCCATGGGCGGCGGATGCGGCGGCCACCTCGCGCAGGAAGCCGTCGGAGCAGGTGTCGACCGCGTGCGCCGCGAGGTTGACCGTCACCCGCGGATGCGAGGCCCAGCGGGCGTGGAGCGCCAGCGCCGCATCCAGCGTGGCCCGGCCGATGGCCGGCGCGTGGTGCCAGTCGCCGTGGGCCACCCGCGCGAAATCCACGTCGTGGATGCGCCAGCTCGGCGCGAGCCGCAGGCCGAGTTCGGCCATCGCCTCGGTGGTGACGTCGGCGTGCACGAAGTTGTCGCCGACCAGGGTGGAGCCCGACAGCAGCGCCTCCAGCGCGCCGAGCCGGGCCAGCGCCCGGGCCTGCTCCGGATCGACCTGGGTGCCCTTGGGGATGCCCGGGGTGTACGAGGGCGCGAATCCGAGGTCGGCCGCCACGCCGCGCACCATGCTCAGGATGGCGTGGGTGTGGACGTTGACGAAGCCGGGCGTGACGAAATGGTCCGGCAGCCGCAGCGTGCGGCGCGCCTCGCACCGCGCGGGCGGTTCGCGGTCGAGCCAGGCGATGCGGCCGTCCCGGATGCCGATGGCGGCGCCGCGGATCTCGGGCCGGTCGGCTTCCGCGGTCAGCGCGGTGGCGTCTAGGATCAGGAGGTCGAAGGTTTCGGGGGACGGGGACGGGGACATGGCGGCGGTGCTCCGGACGATGGAGCGGTGCAGCAAGCAACCCACATGCCAGTCGTATCCATTACCTTTATTTTTTGGATACAACTTTTCGGATGCGCGGTGTCCGGACCCTCGCCGTCTCCCTCCGGCACGCGGCCCGCGCGCCGTGCCGTCCTCAACCCAGCAGCACGTCCGCGAGGTCGACCTCGGCCTCTTCCTCTTCCTGGAGGTTGAGCGAACCCTCGATGTGGTGCAGGTGCTCGACCATCAGCGCGGCCGCCTCCGCCCGGCGACCGGCCTCGATCGCGTCGACCAGCACCGAGTGCTCGTCGTTCGGGCAGGCCGCGCCGGTCGGCGCGTCGTAGGTCAGGATCGCGAGGCAGGTCAGCGGGGTCAGCTCGCGCATCATGCGGGTCAGGATGCTGCTGCCGGACAGTTCGGCCAGCAGCACGTGGAATTCGCCCGAGAGCCGCACCGCCGCGCGCCGGTCGCCCTTGGCGTGGGCCTGCTGCTCGCGCCGGATCAGCGCCCGGAGCTGCCGCACCGCGCCGGGCGCCTTGCCCTGCGCGATGCGGTCCATCAGGCGCTGCACGATGGCGGGCTCCAGCGTCCGGCGCACCTCCAGCACGTCGTGCGCCTCGTCCACGCTGGGCGTGGTCACGAAGGCGCCGCGGTTCGGGATCAGCGTCACCAGCTGCTCCACCGCGAGGCGCTGCAGCACGCCGCGCACCTGGGTGCGGCTCACCGAGAACAGCTCCGCAACCCGCTCTTCCGACAGCTTGGTGCCGGGCACCAGGCGGTGCTCCACGATCGCGTCGTAGATGCGCTGGTAAATGTCGGACTTGGATGCCGCCCGGGCGTCGGACTGCGGGGCGGCGCCGGCCTCGGCCCGGGTTTCGGTCCGGAGGGCCGCACGGGCGGAGGATGCGGCGCGGCGGGGAGTCGTGGTCGCCATGGGATGTGGTGGAGGCGGGAGCGAGGGGAGGAGGGAACGGGAGCGGCTGGGCGGGACGGCGGCTAGAGCGCGAACAGGCTGCCCCAACCCTGCACGCGGCGCGGGTCGGCGCCCGCGACGCGGAGCGATTTCCACACCGCGGTGGCCACCGTATCGTAGACGGGAATGCCGAGTTCGGCCTCCAGCGCGGGCACCAGCCGGGCCGCGCGCAGGTTGGTGCAGAAGGTGGTCAGGCACTGCGGATCGCCGGCGGCCCGCGCCGAGCGGGCCATGGACGCGATCTGCGCCGGCGCCACCTCCGAGAATTCGAAGTTCACCCGCAGGCCCAGGTGGCGTTCGACCTCGCAATCGAAGCCGTGGCGGCGGTAGTTGTCCACGATGCGCCGCTGCACGTCCTCCAGGTAGGGCGTCAGCAGCCCGAAGCGGGTGCGGCCGGCGAGCGTCATCGCCTCGTTGAGCGCCAGCACCGAGGTGCAGGCCGGGATGCCGGTCTCGGCGGTGATGCGTTCGCACAGCGCCTCGTCGCGGTCGAAGCCGAGCCAGCCGGAGGAGGTGCCGTTCCAGGCGATCACGTCCACCCGCGCATCGGCCAGCAACCGGGCCGCCTCCAGGATCGGCGCCTCGTCGAACTGGCCCAGGGCCTGCGCGCGCAACGAGATCTCGGTGACCCGGAAGCGCGCGAAGTGCGCCGAGACCTCGGGCAGGCCCGACAGCATCGCGGCCACCAGCGGCTCCAGCGCGGTGTTGGAGGACGGGGTCAGCATCCCCAGCAGGACGCGGCGCGGCGGCGCGGCGCCCTGCCCTGCGCCCTCCTCCGCGCCGGCGGCGGGCGCCGCGCTCAAACCCGGATCTCCCGGTTGAAGCGGTCGATGTATTCGCCGCGGCGCGGGTTGAGCTTGGACCAGTCCACGCCGTTCATCGCCTCGACCTCGGCCATGCTCTTCGCATAGGCCTGCAGGCCCGGGCTGAAGGCGGCCTTGGCGCTGACCGGCGCGACGAAGTAGGGCTCCGCGGCCATCCGGGTCTGCACTTCGGGGCTCAGCGCCGCGTTGATGTAGGCGGCGGCGAGCTCCGGGTTCTTGCTGTTCTTGACGATGTTCATCACGCTCTTGATGTGGATCCAGCCGGTGTCGGGCTTGGCCAGCGCCACCGGCACGCCCTTGGACTGGAGGTCGCCGACGTTGTTGTTGTAGTGCACCGAGATGTCGATCTGGCCCTGCTGGAACAGCGTGGCGAGCGCGCCGGGGTTGCTGGCGACTGCGCTCACGTTGGGCAGCAGCTTCTTCACGAACTGGAAGGCCGGCTCCATGTTCTCCTCGCTGCCGCCGTTGAGGCGGGCCATCTCGACCATCCAGGCGGACATCAGGGTGGAGCCCATGCCCGCCAGCCCCACCCGGCCCTTGTACTCGGGCTTGAGCAGGTCGTTCCAGGACCGGGGCGGCGTCTTGATCTTCTCGGTGTTGTAGGCGATGCCGATGATCTGGCCCGAGACGAACACGCCGAGGCCGCGCGGATCCACCAGCTTGGCCGGCACGTCCTTGAGGTTGGGCACCTTGTCGACGGGGATCTTCTCGAAGATGTCCTGGGACAGCGCCGCGAGGTAGGGCCCCTCGTCCAGGATGATCACGTCGTAGGGCGGATTGGCCTTGGACGCGGCGATCTTGGAGACCGTGTCCACCGCGAGCGAAGGCACCAGGCTCACCGAGGCGCCGGTGGCCTTGGCGAAGGCGGGCAGCAGGATGCCCCGGTGGGCCGACTCCCAGGCGCCTGGATAGGTCGTGGCCGAGATGGATCGGCCCTGGGCGAGCGCGAGGCCGGGAGCGCCCGCCAGGCAGGCGGCGCCGGCGGCGCCCTGCAGGAGGCGGCGGCGGGACAGGGGGAGGCTCATGGGACTTCCTTTCGTGCGAACTGGGGGAGGCGTTGGATGCGCCGGGGACCGCCACCCCAGCGCAAGCTCCATGCCAGTGGCGCCCTGCCCGTGGAAGCCGCCACGCGCGCCCGACGCCGCACTGTTTCGGTGGCGCAGCAGTCCGGTTTGGGGCAATCGTGCACCGCAATGGGCACACTTGCCTTCCATTTTGTATCCAATCAATCAATCGAATCGTCGCGGCGCGGCGCGCTTCCCTGGCGCGGCGGCATGGCACGGATCTTGAGATAGCCGACCGAGGCGCCGCGCCGCCCCGACCCGTCGCAAAGGACCCCCATGCCCTCCTCCCCTCCCGCCGCAGGCGTCGCCGTCGAGCTCGACGAGATCCACCACCGCTACGCCGGTTCGGTGGCCGTCGAATCGGTGTCGCTGCAGATCCGCCCCGGCGAACTGGTCGCCCTGCTCGGCCCCAGCGGCTGCGGCAAGACGACGCTGCTGCGCATCGTGGCCGGCCTGATGCGGCAGAGCGGCGGCAGGGTGCGGATCGGCGGCGAGGTGGTCGACGCCCTGCCGACCAACGAGCGCGGCGCCGGCATCGTCTTCCAGAGCTACGCGCTCTTCCCGCACATGACCGTCGAGGACAACGTCGCCTACGGCCTGCGCGCCCGCGGCGCGGCGGCGGCCGCCGCCCGCGCCACCGCCGCCGAGATGCTGGCCATGGTGCGCATGTCGGCGTTCGGCAAGCGCTATCCGCGCGAGCTCTCCGGCGGCCAGCAGCAGCGGGTGGCGCTGGCGCGGACCCTGGCCGTGCGGCCCAAGGTGCTGCTGCTCGACGAGCCCTTCGCCGCGCTGGACAAGAACCTGCGGCTGGACATGCAGATCGAGATCCGCCGCATCCAGCGCGAGCTGGGCATCACCACCGTCCTGGTGACCCACGACCAGGAGGAAGCCATGTCCATGGCCGACCGCATCGCCGTCATGCACGCCGGCCGCGTCGAGCAGTTCGACACCCCCGAGGCCATCTACGACCGGCCGGCGTCGCTCTTCGTCGCCACCTTCGTCGGCACCGCCAACCTCCTCGGCGGCCGGCTCAGCCGCGACGGCGAGGCGGAGTTCGCGGTCGACTGCGAGTACGGCGGCCGCATCGCGATCGCCCAGGCGGCCCCCTGCTCCCGCGCCGGCGCGGTGGTGCTCGCGGCGCGGCCCGAGCACCTGGTGCTCGGCGCCCGCGACGCCGGGGCGCTGCCGGCCACGGTGGAGATGGTCCTGCCGCTCGGCCCTTCGCTGGTCTACGAGCTGCGCCTGTCCGGCGGCGGCACCGTCAAGGTGACCCAGCCGCGCACCGCCGAGCATCCGCGCTTCGCCGCAGGCGACGCGGTGGGCCTGCAGTTGCGCCGGGGTTCGCCCGCCAGCGTCTTCGCGGCCTGAGGCGCCCATGGCCGCCACCGCTCCCCGCTTCGCGCCGCCGCTGGCCCTCGGGCTCCCGTTGGCCCTCTTCTTCCTGGCCTTCGTGCTGGCGCCGATGCTGCTGCTGGCCTACGTCAGCCTGCACCAGGATCCCGGCATGACGTCCGTGGGCCTTGCGCAGTACGTCAAGTTCCTAGGCGATGGATTCAACCTCGGCATCCTCGCCAACACGCTTTGGCTCGGCCTGCGCGTCACGCTGCTCGCCCTGGCGCTCGGCTTCCCGCTGGCCTACCTCTACACCCGGGCGCCCGCGCGCTGGCAGGGCCCGCTGCTGCTGCTGGTGCTGCTGCCGCTGCTGACCAGCTCGGTGGTGCGCACCTTCGCCTGGGTGGTGATCCTGGGGCGGCAGGGCATCGTCAACACGGTGCTGCTGGACCTGGGCCTCGTGGCCGATCCGCTCAAGCTGCTCTACACACCGGGCGCGGTGGTGGTCGCGCTCGCGCAGATCGAGCTGCCGCTGATGGTGCTGCCGCTCATCACCGTGCTGTCTAACCTCGACGCCAACCTGCGCCAGGCATCCCTGGCGCTGGGCGCCGGCCACTGGCGCACCTTCTGGCGGATCACGCTGCCGCTGTCCATGCCGGGCCTGCTGGCCGGCAGCCTGCTGGTCTTCGCCTCCAGCGTGAGCGCCTTCGTCACCCAGACCCTGGTGGGCGGCGGCCAGCAGATGTTCATGCCCTTCTACATGTACCAGCAGGCCATCCAGGCCAACAACTACCCGTTCGCCGCCGCCATCGCGATGCTGCTGCTGGCGAGCGTGCTCGCGGTGGTGGCCGCCATCAACGCGCTGGGCCGGCGCAGCAAGGGGTTCGTCCATGCCTGACCAGTTCGTCTCCGGCACCCCGCTGCCGGTCCGCGCCGCGGGCGCGGCGCCCGTCGCGCGCGCCCGCGTCGGCGGCCTGCTGGACCGCCTGTCCTTCGGCGCCGTCATCGGCCTGCTGGGCCTGGTGGCGGCGGTCCTGCTGCTGGCGCCGACGGTGATTGTGGTCATCACCTCCTTCACCAGCGGCTATTCGCTGAAGTTCCCGCCGGCGGGCTATTCCACCCGTTGGTACGAGGCGCTGTTCAAGGAATCGCCGGAGCTGATCGAGGCCTTCGTGCTGTCGCTCGAGCTCGCCGCCGCGGCCACCGCGGTCTCCACCGTGCTCGCGGTGGCGGCCGCGCTGGCGCTCGCGCGCCGACGCGAGGCCTGGGCCCGGGCCGCGGAGGCGGTGTTCCTCTCGCCGCTGATGCTGCCGGCCCTGGCCATCGGCCTGTCGCTCCTGATGCTGTTCAACCTGGCGGGCACCGGCCTGTCCTTCGGCACGCTGGTGCTGGGCCACGTCGCCATCACCACGCCCTACATCCTGCGCACCACCTCGGCCAGCCTGGCGCAGCTCGACGGCGCGTTGCTCGAAAGCGCGCATTCCTTGGGCGCCTCGTCCGTCCACACCTTCCGGACGGTGACGCTGCCGCTGATCGCCCCGGGCATCGCGGCCGGCGCCTTCATCGGCTTCATGTACTCCTTCGACAACGTGGCGGTGTCGCTCTTCCTGTCGGACGCGCGCAGCGAGGTGCTACCGATCCGCATGTGGCACATCATCGAGTCCAACCTCGACGTGCGCGCCGCGGCGGTGTCGGGCGTGCTGGTCGCGGCCACGGTGGTGCTGATGGTCGTGATGGAGCGGGTGGCCGGCATCTCGCGGCACATGCGATGAGCGCTCCCGTCCCGCGCCGCTCAATCGCCGGGCGCGACCCGGTCGCGGCCCCAGCGCAGCCGCAGCGCCAGGTACTCGGGCTCCAGCACGCCCTCGCGCAACGCGATCCGGCCGCCGGTGAGCGCGAGGAAGTCCTCGAACCGGTAGCGGCCCAGGTCCGTCCGGCGCAGGGTCGCGTGGCGCAGGGCCACCACCAGCGTGTCCACGCCCGCCAGCAGCAGCGCGCCGGCGCACATCGGGCACGGCTCCATCGTGCAGTAGAGCGTGGCGCCCCGCGCCGCTCCGGGGCCGCCGGCCCGGAAGGCGGCCCGCAGCGCGTCGGTCTCCGCATGGGCCGTGGGGTCTCCCAGCGACTCCTGCCGGTTGCGGCCGGCGGCGAGCGCCCGGCCGTCGCGCACCAGCACCGCGCCGGTCGGCCAGTCGCCCGCGCCGTAGGCCTCCCCGGCTTCGGCCAGCGCGCGCCGCATCCAGCGGACGTCCTCGTCGGCCGCGGGATCCGCCCCGCGGGCGGCGTCGTGCTGCGCCATGTCGTTTCCTTTCCAGAATGCGGAGCCCTCCCATGAGCAAGAAGCGCACCCTGCTGCGCCACGCGCGCGCCCTGCTGGGCGATGCCCAGGCCTACGACCCGCGGCCGCTGGACCTGATGGTCGAGGGCGACCGCATCGCCGCCATCGCCCCCGCCGGCACGCTGGAGGGCGCGGACGAGGTGGTCGAGCTGCGCGACCGCCTGCTGGTGCCGGGCCTGGTCAACGGGCACCAGCACTCGCACGAGCATTTCCAGCGCGGCCGCACCGAGAACCTGCCGCTGGAGCTGTGGATGCACCTGGTTCGCACGCGCGTACCGGTGCCGCTCACCCCGCGCCAAGCCTACCTGCGCACCCTGATCGGCGCGATCGAATCGCTGCGCACCGGCTGTACCACGCTGGTCGACGACATGGCGCTCGGCGCCGCCATCGACCGCGAGCGGATCGAAGCCTGCCTGCAGGCCTACGACGACGCCGGCATCCGCGCGCTGGTGGGCTTCGCGATGATGGACAAGCCCATCATCGACAACTTCCCCTTCGTCGAGGCGCTGGTGCCGCCGGCGCTGGCGGCCGAGATGCGGCGGTCGCCGCGACCGGCGCCCCAGGACTGCCTGGACCTGGTCCGCGACCTGGCGCGCGACTGCCATCCGTCCTCCCGGCGCGTCGGCGTCCTGGTGTCCGCGTCGGCGCCGCAGCGCTGCACCGACGCCTTCCTGCGGCAGGTCCGGGCGCTTGCCGACGACCTGGACCTGCCAGCCATCACCCATGTGCAGGAGACGCGGCTGCAGGTGGTGACCGGCCAGGCGCTCTACGGATGCACGATGGTCGAGCACCTGGAACGCATCGGCTTCCTGCGGCCCGCCACCAGCCTGATCCATGCGGTCTGGCTCAACCCGCGGGAGATCGACATCCTGGCCCGCACCGGCGCCACCGCGCAGCACAACCCCTGGAGCAACCTGCTGCTCGGCTCGGGCGTGCAGCCGGTGCGGGCGCTGCTGGACGCGGGCGTCAACGTCAGCCTGGGCTCCGATGGGTCCTGCTCGACCGTCACCGTCAACATGCTCAACGTGCTGGGCAGCGCGGCCGCGCTGTCCAAGCTGCGCGGCGACGACCACGGCCGGTGGCTCAGCGCGCAGGAGGCGCTGCACGCCGGCACCCTGGCCGGCGGCCGCGCGCTGGGCTTCGGCGACGCGCTGGGCAGCATCCGCGTCGGCGCGCTGGCCGACCTGACGGCCTACCGCACCGACACGGTGACCTTCGCGCCGTTCAACGATCCGGTCCGGCAGCTGGTCTACGCCGAACGCGGCGCGGGCCTGGACTTCTCCATGGTCGGCGGCGAGGTCGCGTTGCGCGCCGGCCGGCTGGAGCGCATCGACGAGGCGGCGCTGCTCGCCGAGATCGAGCGCGAGTTCGCCGACCTGCGGCCGCGCTACGCGCAGGCCGAGGCCGACATGGCGCCGGTGCTCGACGCCATGGAGCGCATCCACCGCCAGGGCCTGCTGCAGCCCGTGGCGCCCGACACCCACGCCGCCCGGCTTCCCTGATCCCTGGGAGCCCGCGCCGCACCGCCACATCCTTCCCGCCGTTCCAACCTTCCCCTGGAGTCCGCCATGACCGTCATTTCCCGTCGACTCATCCTGGCCGCCGGCGCCGCCGCGGCGCTCCCGCGGCCGGCCCTCCCGGCCGAGGCCACCACCCTGGCGCAGATCAAGGCCGCGGGCGAGCTGCGGATCGGCTGCGAGGCGGCCTACGTGCCGTTCACCTACCGGCAGGAGGGCAGGATCGTCGGCTACGACGTCGAGCTGGCCGACCTGCTGTGCAAGCCGCTGGGCGTGAAGCCCCAATTCATCGACACCGCCTGGGCCGGCGTGATCCCGTCGCTCTACGCCCGCAAGTTCGATGTCGTGATGAGCTCGATGAGCTACACCAAGGAACGGCTCGAACGCGTCGCCTTCTCCATCCCCTACGCGGAAGCTTCCCAGGCCCTGCTGGTGCGCGCCGCCGACGCGGACAAGATCAAGGCCGCATCCGACCTCAACGGGCGCGTGGTCGCCGTCAAGCTGGGCTCGCCGGGCCAGATCCTGCTCGACAAGATCAACGCGAACCTCAAGGCCGCCGGCGGCAGCGGCATCAAGGAGGCGCGCACCTTCGACGACCACCCGTCGGCCTACGTGGCGCTGGCCCAGAACCGGGTGGACGCGGTGCTCAACACGCTGCCGACGCTGGCCATGGTGGTCAAGGACGCGCCGGGCCGGTACGCCATCGTCCGGGGGATGGGCGGGGACAACTGGGCCGGCATCGCGGCGCGCAAGGAAGACGTGGAGATCGTGCGCTTCCTCGACGAGGGCATCGCGCGCCTGAAGGCCGACGGCTCGCTGCCGGCGCTCCAGGAGAAATGGTTCGGCTTCCGGATGCAGCTCGCCGACCGCGTGCCCGCCTTCGCCTGAGCCATGGCCCTCGACTGGAGCCTGATCGAGAAGTCGGTCCCTCTGCTCGGGACCGGGCTGCTCATGACGCTGAAGATCTCGTCGCTCGCCATGCTGCTGGGCATGGTGCTCGGCGGCCTGCTCGGCTTCGCGTCGATGTCCCGCCTCGCGCCGCTGCGGTGGTTCGCGCGGGCGTACGTCGATTTCATCCGCGGCACGCCGCTGCTGATCCAGATCTTCCTGGTGTACTTCGCGTTACCGGTGGTCGGCATCAACCTGCCCGAGTTCTGGGCCGGCGTGATCGCGCTGGCGCTGAACGCGGCGGGATTCCTGGCGGAGATCTTCCGCGCCGGCCTGGGCGCGGTCGAGAAGGGGCAGACGGAAGCCGCACGCTCCATCGGCCTGCGGCACCACCAGATCCTGCTGCTCGTGCTGTTGCCGCAGTCCCTGCGCTCGGTGGTGCCTCCGGCCACCAACGAACTGATCACCCTGGTCAAGGGGTCCGCCCTGCTCTCGGTGATCTCGGTCTACGAGCTCACGCGCGCGGGCCAGGCGGTGATCGCGGTGCATTTCGCGCCGTTCGAGATCTTCGTCCTGATCGCGCTGTACTACTACCTGACCGTCTCCGCGCTGGCCTGGGCGTCGCGCTGGATCGAAAGGAGGCTGCCCGTATGGTGAAGCCCCTCCTGGAAGCCACCGGCATCTGCAAGCGCTTCGGCGCGCGCCAGGTGCTGCACGAGACGTCCCTGCGCGTCGACGAAGGCGAGACGCTGGTGATCATCGGGCCCTCGGGCTCCGGCAAGACCACGCTGCTGCGCTGCCTCAACTGGCTCGAAACGCCCGATGCCGGACGCATCGCGTTGCGCGGCGAGGCGATCGGCCGGGACGACCAAGGACGCGTCCGTCCCGAGGCCGAGCTCTCCCGCCAGCGCGCGCGCATCGGCTTCGTCTTCCAGCGCTTCAACCTCTTCGCCCACCTGTCGGCGCTGGACAACGTGGCCATGGGCCCGCGGCGCGTGCTGGGCCTCGCGCCGGACGAGGCCCGCGAACGCGCCCGTGCCGAACTCGCCCGGGTCCACCTGCAGCAGCACGCCGACAAGCGGCCCTCGCAGCTGTCCGGCGGGCAGCAGCAGCGCGTGGCGATCGCCCGGGCGCTCGCGATGCGCCCGGAGCTGATCCTCTTCGACGAGCCGACCTCCGCGCTCGACCCCGAGCTGGTGTCCGAGGTCGTCGACGTGATGCGAGAACTGGGCGCCGGCGGCATGACCATGGTGGCCGTCACGCACGAGATGCGCTTCGCCCGGTCGACCGCGCACCGGGTGGTCTTCATGGACGGCGGCACGGTCGTCGAGCAGGGCCCGCCCGACCGCATCTTCGATGCGCCGCAGCAGGAGCGCACCCGCCGATTCCTGGCCCATTTGCACACCTGAGGAGAAGCATGGACGCGAATGCATTCGACCTGCTGTTGACGGAGGCGACCATCGTCACCGTGGACGAGCAGATGCGCGTGATCGACCGGGGCGCGGTCGGCGTGGCCGGCGGCCGCATCGCCTGGATCGGCCCGATGGACGCGCTCGCGCCGGACGCGACGGCCGCGCTCCGGATGCCGCTCCCCGGCCGGGTGATCACGCCGGGCTTCGTCAACGTGCACACCCACGCCATCCTGACCATGGTGCGCGGCGTCGCGGAAGACCTCGGCTTCGCCCCCGCCTACACGCCGGGCATCCCCCACGGCCACGACGTCTCGCCCGACGAAGCCGTGGCGCTGGCGCGGCTCGGGGCGGTGGAGGCGCTGATGTTCGGCTCCACGCTGATCAACGACACCTACGTGCATGCCGACCTGACCCTGCCCGCCATGGCCGGGCTCGGCGGACGGGTGTTCAGCTGCGGACGCATCCACGACGCCGACTTCTCGCTCATCGGCGACGGGCGCTGGGAACACCACCACGCCATCGGCGAGCGCACGCTCGGCGAGGCGCTCGACCTCGCCGGGCGCTGGCACGGCGCCTTCGACGGCCGCGCCGGCGTGCAGCTCTCGGCCCATGCGCCGGACACCTGCTCCGACGGCCTGCTGCGCGACATCGCCGACGCGTCCGGACGGCTGGGCCTGCGCGTCAATACCCACCTGGCGCAGAGCCGCGCGGAAGTCGCCCAGGTCCGGCGCCGCTCGGGCCGCACGCCGCCGCAGCTGCTCGAGGACACCGGCCTGCTCAACGACCGGCTGCTGGCCGCCCACTGCCTGTTCCTGGACCCGTCGGACCTGGCGCGCTGCGGGCGGGCCGGCATCCACGTGGCGCACATCCCCAAGGGCAACGCCACCGGCGGGACGCGGGCGCCGACGTCGGCCCTGCGGCGCGCAGGCGCGCGCATCGCGCTGGGCACCGACAACATGCACGCCGACATGGTCGAGGTGATGCGCTGGGCCCTGGCGATGGGCCGCTTGCAGGAGGACGCGGTGGACGGCTTCTGGCAGCCCGCCGACGTGCTGCGCATGGCCACCATCGACGGCGCCCGGGCGATGGGCCTGGCCGACCGCATCGGCTCGATCGAGGTCGGCAAGCAGGCCGACCTGGTGGCCTTCGACTTCCGCCGCCCCCACCTCGTGCCCTGCGTCCGGCCGATGGGCAACCTGGTGCACGTGGCGCAAGGGCGCGACGTGGAGCACGTGTGGGTCGACGGCCGCCAGGTCGTGGCGTCGGGGCGGCCCGCGCTGGCCGATCTCGACGGCATCCTCCGCGATGCGCAGGCCGCCTCCGCCTCCCTCTGGCGACGTGCGGGAGCCGCCGCATGAGCGCCGCCCCCGCCCGCGACTTCGCCGGCTACGGCGACGCCGTTCCCGCCGTCCGCTGGCCCGGGAACGCCGGCCTGGCCGTCTCCTTCGTGCTCAACATCGAGGAAGGCGCCGAATTCGCGCTCTCGGCCGGCGACCCGCGCAACGAAGGCTGCCACGAGGTCAACCACGAGGTGCGCGGCGCGCCCGACCTCTGCATGGAGAGCCACTTCGAATACGGCGCGCGGGTCGGCTACCGGCGCATCGTGGCGGAGTTCGCCCGCGCCGGCGTGCCGCTCACCCTCAACTGCTGCGCCCGCGCGCTGGAGGCCACGCCCTGGATCGCCGAGGACGCGGTCCGCCGCGGCTTCGAAGTCTGCTGCCACGGCTGGCGCTGGGAATCCCATGCCGGCATGGGCATCAACGAAGAACGCGAGCGCATCGCCCGCACCGCGGCCACCGTCGCGCGCCTGACCGGACGCGCGCCTGCGGGCTGGCACACCAAGTCCTCGGCCTCGGTCAACACCCGGCGCCTGCTGGTCGAGCACGGCGGCTTCCTCTACGACAGCGACGCCTACAACGACGACCTGCCCTACTACCGCGAGGTGGCGGGCCGGCCGCACCTGGTCCTGCCCTACGGCTTCGACACCAACGACATGCGCTTCTTCGACAGCCACGCCTTCGTGCGCGGCGCCGATTTCGCCGACTACTGCGGCGACGCCTTCGAATGGCTGCTGGAGGAGTCGCGCGCATCCCCGCGCATGCTCTCCATCGGGCTGCACACCCGCATCATCGGCCGGCCCGGCCGCATCGGCGGGCTGCGGGCGCTGCTGGAACGCATCGCCGGCCGCGCCGGGGCCTGGTGCGCGACCCGCGAGCAGATCGCGCGCCACTGGCTCGCCGAAGCGCCGCCGCCCGCCGCGGGAGCGCAACCGTGAGGCTGCTGCTGATCAATCCCAACCGCACCCAGGCGGTCACCGACGCGGTCCTGGCCGCGGCGCGCGCCGCAGCGCGGCCGGACACGCAGCTGCGGGCCGTCACCGGCCGCAGCGGCCCCCTGGTCATCGCCTCCCGCGCCGAGAACGCGATCGCGCAGCGCGAGGTGCTGGAGCTGGCCGCGCGGCATGCGGGCGAAGCGGACGCCATCGTGCTCGCGGTCTCGCTCGACACCGCGCTCTGGGCCTGCCGCGAGCTGGTCGACCTCCCGGTGATCGGCATGACCGAAGCCGGCCTGCTGGTCGGCGCGACCCTCGCCGCCCGCATCGGCATCGTGACCTACGGCCGCCGGATGGCGCCGCTCTACCGCGAACTGGCCGCGCAGCACGGCCTGGACGGCCGGCTCGCCGGGGTGGAGGCCCTGGAGGTGACGCCGCAGCAGACCTTCGACGCGCCGGACGCGGTCCGCGACGCGGTCCGCGCCGGCATCGACCGGCTGGTCCGGCGCGACGGCGCGGAAGCGGTGCTGCTGGCGGGCGCGGCCATGGCGTCCATGGCTAGCGCGCTGCAGCCCGGCGCCCCGGTGCCGCTGCTCGACGGCGTGGCCTGCGCGGTCGCCCTGGCCGAGGCGCGCCACCGCCTGCGGCTGCCGGCCGCGCGCGCCGGCAGCCTGGCGCCGCTCTCGGGCCGGGACGTCGACGGCGTGTCCGCGCCGCTCGCCGAGCTGTTCCGGGGCGCCGGCGGCGCATGAAGCCCGGATTCCGCCCTCCCGCCCGCATCCCCTTCCGCCGTTCCGGCGGCCGCACGGACTCCAGCCCTTCCCATGGAAACACGCACGATGACCGCCGCACCGCATGAACACTCCGCCTTCTCGCTCGCGCGCGCCGTGGAGGACCGCCGGCTGAGCGCCGTGGAAGTCGCCCGCCATTTCATCGCCCGGGTCGAAGAGCGCAACCCGGGACTCCGCGCCATCGTGCAGTTCGATCCCGCGCGAGTGCTGGCCCAGGCCGCGGCGGTGGACCGCCGCCTGGCTGGGGGCGCGTCCCTGCCGCTGGCGGGCGTGCCGTTCACCGTCAAGGACAACCTCTGGGTCGAGGGCTACCGCATCACCCAGGGGTCGCGGCTCTTCGAGGATTTCGTCGCGCCGCGCGACGCCTGGGCGGTGGCGCGCCTGCGCGCGCTGGGCGCGGTGGTGCTCGGCATCACCAACTGCTCGGAGTTCGCCTGCAAGGGCGTCACCGACAACCTGATCTACGGCGCCACCCGCCATCCGTTGGATCCGTCGCTCACGCCCGGAGGCTCGTCCGGCGGCGCCGTCGCGGCCCTCGCTTCCGGCCTCGGCCTGCTGGCGCTGGGGACCGACGCGGGCGGCTCCACCCGCCGTCCCGCGGCCCATTGCGGCCTGGTCGGCTTCAAGCCCAGCCCGGGCCTGATACCGCATCCCTGGGGCTTCGCGGAACCCAACTACGGTCTGTCGGTCATCGGCATCCTGGCCCGCGACGCGGCCGACGCCGCCGGCGCGTTCGACCTGCTGGCCTGCTACGACGCGGGCGACCCGGCCGGGGTGCCCATACCGAGTGGGATCGCGGTCGGACCCGCGCCGGAAGCGCTGCCCCCCACGCTGCGCATCGCCTGGAGCCCGCGCCTGGGCTGCGACTTCGCGATCGACCAGGACGTGCTCGACGCGCTGCAGGCCCGCGTCGACGCGCTGCGCGCCGCGGGCTGGCGCATCGCGGACGCGGATCCGGACTGGCCGCCCGCGGCGCGCGAATACCCCCTGATCGCCCTGCAGCAAAGCGGCCTGCACGCGCTGTACGGCCGGCAGCTGACGGAATCGCCGGAACGCATCGACCCCGACTTGGCGGTGCAGATCGAGGCCGGCGCGCGGTGCACGCCCGAGGACGTCGCGCGAGCCCTGCGCCTGCGCCGCGACATCGGCCAGGCCCTGGACCGGTTCTTCTCGCAGCACGACCTGCTGCTCTGCCCCACCGCCCCCGTCACCGCCTGGCCGCTCGGCCAGCTCGGTCCCCCGCGCATCGGCGGCGAGCCGGCCGGCCCGCGCGGCCACGCCGCCTTCACCCCGTTGTTCAACTACTGCGGCGTGCCGGCCTGCTCGGTGCCGGCAGGCCTGGTCCGCGGCCTGCCGGTCGGCCTGCAGGTCGTGGCGCCGCGCTACGAGGACGCGACCGCGCTGCGCTTCGCGGAGGCGATCGAACACGCCGGCTGAAAGACGCCTTCCGCCACTGGCTCGCGCTTACCGCGCACGATGGACTGCGCTCCGCGTCGGCCACCGCCTACACGCAGGCTTTCTGGCGAGCAGATCGTTGCCTCGTGGCCCCGGCGGCCACGTTCCAACCACTACCAGGAGCTTCACATGGCAACGAACCAAGGCGGAAATCAAGGCGGCAACCAGGGCGGGAACCGTGGAGGCGGCTTCGGCTCCATGGATCCGGAACGCCAGCGCGAGATCGCCAGCCAGGGCGGCAAGGCCGCGCACGCCAGCGGCAACGCGCACGAATTCAACTCCCAGGAGGCGGCCGAGGCGGGCAGCAAGAGCCACGGCGGATCGGGCGGCGGCAGCGGAGGAAGCGGCGGCGCCGGCGGCAGCAGCAGCGGCGGCACCCGGGGCGGATCGAGCGAGCAGCATGCCGAGGCGGGACGGCAGAGCCACAAGAACAAGTGAGGCGGGGCTGACTGGTCCGGACGGATCCCGGCCCTTTCGGACCGGGCGAAGCGGACGGGCACACGCACTACGGCCATGCATCGGCCCGAGCGCGTGGCACCGCCTGCCGGCACCGGCCGGCGGACGGCGGGCCGGTGACGCGCGTCCGGTCCGCGCTGCCGCCGGGCAGGACGCCCGTTCCTCCCTGCCTCGCCCGCGCACCCACCGGAACGATGCGCACGCGTCGTCGACGGCCTGGCATGCCGCCCCACCGTACCCGGGGCGGCTGGGCATCGGCGGGACGCGCCTCGCAGCGCGGGTCGCCGTCGTCCGGATGGCCGGCGGACGTCAAATCGGGCATCCTAAGCGAGGCGCCGCCGGCGGCGGTGCGCCCGCGAATGAATTCCTGAGGCGCGCAGGGCTTCGGGACGCTTGGCGTGCGAATGCCTGCGACGGCCGCGCATCATGGTCGCCCATGAACCAAGCCTTCCTCCTGGTCAGGATCGTGGAATTGGCCAAGGTCGGGGGCGCGCTGCCGGCCGAGGAGGCCCTGTCCCGTGTCGCCGCGCTGATCGCCGGGCTCGACAACCATTCGGACACCTATGCCAGCGACTTCGAATCGCTGCTCCGGATCGGCGCCACCCTTTGGAGCCTGAACTGCGGGCCCGACGGCTCGTACGACCCGACCTGGGTCCCGCCGCGCCTGCGCCGGTGAGCGCGCCGGCGGCGCTCGGCGGCGCTCGGCGGCGCTCGGCGGCGCTCGGCGGAAGCATGCCGGAGGGAAGCGCCCGAGCCGCGGCCCGCGCCGGCCGGCCTGCTCCCGCCCGCAAGAGGCGCCGTCCCGATACACTCGGAGCCGACATGCCCGCATGCCTCCTCGTCCTGTCGCTCGTCCTGCTCACCCTGTGGTCGGGCGTGGCCGCCAGGGCGCAGCACTCCGGGACGGTCGTGCCGATCGTGCAAGCAGCCCCCGCGCCCACGGTCGCGCCCCAGGGCGGGCCGGCCCTTTCGGCCCAGCCGACGCAAACCGACGACTGCCTCGCGCAATCCCTGGCGGAACTGGCGACGGATCGCCTGACCACCGACCAGGCGCCCGCCGGCGTCGCGCGCTTCGATCCCGGCTCGGCCGCGGGATCCCGCCCCCCGCAGACGGAACTGCGGCACGCGGCTCCGCATTGTCCCGAGGGCCTGCTGCGCCCTCCCGCATGCGCCTGAGCCGCCGGACCGATCTGCGTCCGACCGCACCCCGAGCCGTCCGCCGATGCCCGGCGCTTCCGACGCGCCTGCGCGCGCAGCCCTGCGCAGCAGGCTCCCTCCCTAGTTCCTCGCTCCTCCCTCCCATCCCATCATGGAAATCGCCATACTTTTCGCGCTGATCCTGCTCAACGGCCTGTTCGCCATGTCGGAGATCGCGCTGGTCACCGCGCGCAAGGCCCGCCTGCAGAAGCTGGTGGACGAAGGCAACCGCAGCGCCCTGGCGGCGGTGCAGCTGGGGCAGGACCCCACGCGTTTCCTCTCGACCATCCAGATCGGCATCACCTCGATCGGCGTCCTCAACGGCATCGTCGGGGAGGCCGCGCTGGCCGCGCCCCTGGCGACCTGGCTGGCGGACCTGGGCGTCCCGCTGCGCTACGCTTCCTACGTGGCCACCGGCTTGGTCGTGCTGCTGATCACCTACTTCTCGATCGTCGTCGGCGAGTTGGTGCCCAAGCGCATCGGCCAGTCCTACCCGGAAACCTTCGCCCGGCTGGCGGCCCGGCCGATCAACTGGCTGGCGATCGCGACCAAGCCTTTCGTGGTGCTGCTGTCGGTGTCCACCCGTTCGCTGCTGCGCTTCCTGGGCGTCAAGGAGACCAGCGGCAGCCCGGTGACCGAGGAGGAGATCCATGCGATGCTGGTCGAGGGCACGACCGCCGGAGTGATCGAGTCGCACGAGCACGCGATGGTGCGCAACGTGTTCCGGCTGGACGACCGGGAGATCGGCTCGCTGATGGTGCCGCGCAGCGACGTGACGGTGCTGGATGTGGACTTCTCCTTCGAGGAGAACTTCGCGCGCATCAACGCGTCCCAGCACGAGCATTTCCCGGTGGTGCGCGGCAGCCTCGACAGCGTCCTGGGCATCGTCAACGCGCGCGAATGGCTGTCGCGCGCGCTGCGCGGCGACACCCGCGAGTTGAGCGCCGGGCACCTGCAGCCGCCGCTCTACGTGCCCGAGACCCTGACCGGCATGGAACTGCTCGACAACTTCCGGTCCTCGGACGTCCGCATGGCCTTCGTCGTGGACGAATACGGCGCGGTCCAAGGCATCGTGACCCTGCAGGACCTCATCGAGGCCATCACCGGGGAATTCCAGCTCCGCAACCCCGAGACATCCTGGGCGGTGCAGCGCGAGGACGGCAGCTGGCTGCTGGACGGCCACATCCCGGTGCCCGAGCTCAAGGACCGCCTGGTCCTGGACGCCGTGCCGGAAGAGCACCGGGGCCGCTACCACACCCTGAGCGGCATGATGATGCTGCTGACCGGTCGCCTCCCGCGCGTGGCCGACGCCGTCGAGTGGGAGGGCTGGCGTTTCGAGATCGTGGACATGGACGGCCGCACGATCGACAAGGTGCTCGCGTCGCGCTTGCCCGCGCCCCCTGCCGAACCGCAGCCGGAGGCATAGCGCTCCGCGGACTGGAAGCTTCCGAGGCCCGGCGGGGCCGCCGGCGGGCTCCCGGGACCGGCATGCGCCATCGGCGCGCGGCACCGGCCTGCGACGCGCATCCGGCCGTCCGTCCGACACGCGGCCGGGGCATCGGCAGGCACCATGCATGGCGGCACGCCTCCCACCGCGCTTGCCGCGCCACCGCCCCCCTGATCCGCCGACCCCGCACTCCCCTCCACGCCATGCCGCAGCATTCCGCCGGATCCGCCGGCCCGCCCAGCGCCCTGATCCTCACCTTGCAGATGGACAAGGAAGCCAGCGAGCGCTTCACCGCCTTGCGGCAGGCCCATTTCCCGCCGGAGCGCAACTGGCTGCAGGCGCACATCACGCTCTTCCATGCGCTGCCGATCGCATCAGCGGACGCCGTGCTGCGCGACGTCGCCGAGCTTGCGGCACGCGTCGAGGCCTTCCCGATGCGGGTGGACCGCGTGCGCTTCCTGGGCGCCGGCGTGGCCTACGCCATCGTCTCCGCCGAGGCCGACGCGCTGCGCCGGACGCTCGCCGGGCGCTGGGGGCCGCTGCTGGGCCGCCAGGACCTGCATTGGCACGGGAGGCTGCACGTCACCGTGCAGAACAAGGTGCCGCCCGCGGCCGCCCGGGCCCTGCAGCAGCGACTGGAACTGGACTTCACGCCGCACGACATAAGCGCCGTGGGCCTGCAGGCCTGGGAATACCTCGGAGGGCCATGGCGGCTGGCGGCGACCTTCCCGTTCGCTGCTGGATTCGGCGCAGGAACGCCGCATGCCCCGTCCGAAGCTCGCCGCGTGCCCTGAGCGATGCGATGAGGTCGGCGCCGTCAGGAACGCATCGGGCGCTGGGGCGCGACATCTTCGCAAGCGAAGGATGAGACGGATGCAAACGTTGCCGGAAAAAAAACCTCGCAGATCTGGGATCTGCGAGGTTTCTGATCTGGTGGGCGATGCAGGGTTCGAACCTGCGACCCCTGCCGTGTGAAGGCAGTGCTCTACCGCTGAGCTAATCGCCCGAATCTTCTTCCCCGTGAGGAGCGAAGAACGATATTATGACACAGGATTCTGCAGTTCACGGCTCCAGACCGTCTTTCCGCCGCTGAACTTGTCGAGGCCCTTGAGCACCCCCTGGTGCGCCTCCTCCTCTTCCGCATTCGCCAGGAGCACCGGCAGCTCGAACTGCCGCAGGTCGATGCGCTCGACCTGCACCACCCGGACGTCCGGCTCGTCGTCCGACGAGTCCATCAGCAGCGCTTCCTGCCCGCGGGTCATGTTGATGTACACGTCCGCGAGCAACTCCGCATCCAGCAGCGCGCCGTGCAGCACCCGTCCGGAATTGTCCACGTCGAGCCGGTTGCACAGCGCGTCGAGGGAATTGCGTTTGCCCGGGAACATCTCCTTCGCCATCGCCAGCGAATCGACCACGTTGCCGACGATGCGTCTCAGCGGCTCCTTGCCGCAAAGCTCGAATTCCTTGTTCAGGAAGCCCACATCGAAGGGGGCGTTGTGGATGATGATCTCGGCACCGCGCAGGTAGTCGACCAGCTCGTCCGCGATCTGCGCAAACTTGGGCTTGTCGCGCAGGAATTCGTTGCTGATGCCGTGGACCTTCAGCGCTTCCTCGTGGCTGTCGCGCTCGGGATTGATGTAGAGGTGGCGGTTGTTGCCGGTGAACTTGCGGCCCACCAGCTCGACGCAGCCGATCTCGATGATGCGGTCGCCCGTCTCCGCCGAAAGGCCCGTCGTTTCCGTGTCGAGGATGATCTGGCGCAGCATGGGTCGGCGTTCCTCAGTGGTTTTCCTTGGCGTGGTTGATCGAATACTTGGGGATCTCCACGGTCACATCCTCCTGCGCCAGGATCGCCTGGCAGGAAAGCCGCGACTGCGGCTCCAGCCCCCAGGCCCGGTCCAGCAAGTCCTCCTCGGCCTCGTCGGGCTCGCCCAGCGACCGGTAGCCGGCGCGGATCACCACATGGCAGGTGGTGCAGGCGCAGCTCATGTCGCAGGCGTGCTCGATGTCGATGTCGTTCTCCAGCAGGGCTTCGCAGATCGAGGTGCCGGCGGGGGCGGAGATCTCCGCGCCCTGCGGGCAGTATTCGGCGTGGGGAAGGATTTTGATGACCGGCATTGGGAGGGTTCGGAGTCGTGGGTCGGGAGCGGGGGTGGGCGCGGGATCAGAAGCTCTGGATGGTGCGGCCAGACAGCGCGCGCTGGATGCTGTGGTTCATGCGCTGCGCCGCGAAGGCTTCGGTGCCGGTGGCCAGGGCCTTGGTCGCCGCTTCGATGGCGGTGGCGTCGTCGAGCGCGCGCTCGCGTTCCAGCGCCTGCACCAGCGCGTCGATGCCAGCCCGGTCGTCTGCGTCGAGCAGCCGACCGTCCTCGGCCAGGGCGCTGCGGGTCGCCAGCAGCATCCGGTCGGCCTCCAGCCGCGCCTCGGCGAGCGCGCGCGCGCGCACGTCCTGCCGGGCGGTGGAGAAGCTCTCCTGCAGCATCTTGGCGATCGCGTCGTCCGAGAGCCCGTACGAAGGCTTGACCTCGATCCGCGCCTCCACGCCGCTGCCCTGCTCCCGCGCGCTGACGCTCAGGAGCCCGTCGGCATCCACGGTGAAGCTCACCCGGATGCGCGCCGCGCCCGCAGCCATGGGCGGAATGCCGCGCAACTCGAAACGCGCGAGGCTGCGGCAGTCGGCGACCAGGTCGCGCTCGCCCTGCACCACATGCAGCGCCAGCGCCGTCTGGCCGTCCTGGTAGGTGGTGAAATCCTGGGCCTTCGCGGTCGGGATGGTCTCGTTGCGCGGGATGATGCGCTCGACCAGCCCGCCCATGGTCTCGATGCCGAGCGACAGCGGGATGACGTCGAGCAGCAGCAGGTCGTCGGCGCCCGGATTGCCGGCCAGCTGGTTGGCCTGGATGGCCGCGCCGAGGGCCACAACCTGGTCCGGGTCCAGGTTGACCAGGGGCGGGCGGCGGAAGAACGACGCGACCGCGGCGCGGACCTGCGGCATCCGCGTCGAGCCGCCCACCAGCACGACCCCCTGCACCTCCGGCACGGACAGGTGCGCGTCCCGCAGCGCCTTGCGGACGGCTTCCATGGTGCGCGCCGTCAGGGCGCGGGTGGCTTCGTCGAATTCCGCCCGGGTGACCGTGCGCTGCAGGTCCCCGCCGGACAGACGGGCCTCGAACGGCGCGGACTCGGCGTCGGTGAGCCGCTCCTTGCAGGCGCGCGCCGCGACGCGCAGCACCGCCCGGTCGCTCGCGCCGGAGGCCGTGGCGCCGTGCGCGCCGAGCACCCAGGCCGCCAGTGCGTCGTCGTAGTCGTCGCCGCCCAGGGCCGAATCCCCGCCGGTCGCGACGACCTCGAACACGCCGCGGGTCAGCCGCAGGATCGAGATGTCGAAGGTGCCGCCGCCCAGGTCGTAGACCGCGTAGACGCCCTCGCTGCCATTGTCGAGGCCGTAGGCGATCGCGGCGGCGGTCGGCTCGTTGGTCAGGCGCAGCAGGTGCAGGCCGGCCAAGCGCGCCGCGTCCTTGGTGGCCTGGCGCTGGGCATCGTCGAAATACGCAGGCACGGTGATCACCGCGCCATACACGTCCTCGTCGAAGGTGTCTTCCGCGCGTTGACGGAGGGTGGCCAGGATCTCCGCGCTGATCTCGACCGGGGACTTGCGCCCGGCGGGCGTCACGACCTCGACCATTCCGCCGTCCGGCCCGTCCACCACGGCATAGGGCAGGCGATCGGCGTGGGCGACGTCCCGAAGGCCGCGGCCCATCAGGCGCTTGACCGACGCGATGGTGTTCGCCGGATCGGCGAGTTGCTCCGATTGCGCATCGTGGCCGATCCTGCGGCCGCCTTCGGGCGGGTAGCGCACCACCGACGGCAGCAGCACGCGGCCTTGCGCGTCGGGCAGGCATTCGCTGATGCCGTTGCGCATCGAAGCCACCAGGGAGTGGGTGGTCCCCAGGTCGATCCCGATCGCGACGCGTCGCTGGTGCGGCAGGGGCGACTGCCCAGGTTCTGAGATTTGGAGGAGCGCCATCGGTCGTAGTTGTTCAATAGGGTGGATGCGGAACGCGCCGGATCGGCCGCCGGAAGCGGACAGCGCGCAGGGCGGCCGCCGGGCCGGCGTCAGGCCGCGAACGTCGCGCGCCGTTCGTCGACGTCCTGCGCGAACCGTTCGATGAACATCAGCGCACGCACCTGCCGCGCGGCGCCCTCGGCGTCCCGCGCATCGTCCAGCAGACGGCCGCAAGCCTGCAGCGCCTCGTCGCGGGCATGCGCCACCTCGGACTGCAGCGCGTCGATCTCCTGCGGCGATCCGGCATCCTCGAGCTGCTCGCGCCACTCCATCTGCTGCATCAGGAATGCCGGCGGCATCGCGGTGTTGTCCTCCGCGCGCACCGGCGAACCCTCGAGTTCGCAGAGGTAGGCCGCCCGCGCGAGCGGGCTCCTGAGCCTGCGGTAGGCCTCGTTGATCCGGACCGTCCACTGCATCGCAAGCCGCTGGGCGGCGACGCCCTGCGCCGCGAAGCGATCGGGATGCACCTCGCGCATCAGCTGCTTCCAGCGCGACTCGACCAGGACGGGATCCTGGGCGAACCGGCGGGGAAGGTCGAAGAGAACGAAATCGTCGGACTGCAGGTTCATGTTCCGGCACGGGAAGCCGCAGGCGCGGCGTCGCTGCGGCGTTCGGCGCGGCGCCTGCGGATGCCGCAGGACCGTACCGCTAGATGCGGAAGCTTTCTCCGCAGCCGCAGCGATCGCGCTCGTTGGGATTGTTGAAGCGGAAGCCCTCGTTGAGGCCTTCCCGCACGAAGTCGAGCTGGGTGCCGTCGATGTAGGCCAGGCTCTTGGGATCGACCAGCACCTTGACGCCGTGGTCCTCGAACACCACGTCCTCGGCCGTGATGTCGTCGACGTACTCGAGCTGGTACGCCAGGCCCGAGCATCCGGTCGTCCGCACGCCCAGCCGGATGCCCACGCCCTTGCCGCGCTTGGTCAGCGCGCGGTTGACATGGCGGGCAGCCGCCTCGGTCAGGCTGAGCGACATGGTCAGTGCGCCCTCTTCTTCTTGTAGTCCTCGACGGCCGCCTTGATGGCATCCTCGGCCAGGATCGAGCAGTGGATCTTGACCGGCGGCAGCGCCAGTTCCTCGGCGATCACGCTGTTCTTCAGGGCTGCGGCCTCATCCAGCGTCTTGCCCTTCACCCATTCGGTGACCAGGGAGGACGACGCGATCGCGGAACCGCAGCCGTAGGTCTTGAAACGCGCGTCCTCGATCACCCCGGTCTCGGGATTGACCTTGATCTGCAGCTTCATCACGTCGCCGCAGGCCGGCGCACCGACCATGCCGGTGCCGACCGAATCGTCGCCCTTGTCGAAGGAGCCGACATTGCGGGGGTTCTCGTAGTGGTCGACCACTTTCTCGGAATAAGCCATCGCGGTACCTCTTGTGCTGTTTATGTGTTGATTGCCGTCAACCGGTGCGGCGTGTCAGTGCGCCGCCCACTGGATCGTGCTCAAGTCGATGCCCTCTTGGTGCATCTCCCAGAGCGGGCTGAGCTCGCGCAGCTTGGCGACGTTGTGGCGGATCGTGGAGATGGCGTAGTCGATCTCTTCTTCGGTGCTGAAGCGGCCGAAGGTCATCCGGAGGCTGCTGTGCGCAAGCTCGTCGCTGCGGCCCAGCGCGCGGAGCACGTAGCTGGGCTCCAGGCTCGCGGAGGTGCAAGCGGAACCGGACGATACCGCCAGTCCCTTGATGCCCATGATCAGCGATTCGCCTTCGACGAAATTGAAGCTGATGTTCAGGTTGTGCGGCACCCGGTGCTCCAGGTCGCCGTTGATGAACACCTGCTCGATGTCCCTGAAGCCGTCGAGCATGCGTTGCTGCAGCGCCTTCGCCTTGGCGTGGTCCTGCGCCATTTCTTCCTTGGCGATGCGGAAGGCTTCGCCCATGCCGACGATCTGGTGCGTCGGCAGGGTGCCCGAGCGCATGCCGCGCTCGTGGCCGCCGCCGTGCATCTGGGCTTCGAGGCGCACGCGCGGCTTGCGCCGGACGTAGAGCGCACCGATGCCCTTGGGTCCGTAGGTCTTGTGCGAAGCCAGGCTCATCAGGTCGACCGGCAGCGTCTTGAGGTCGATCTCCACCTTGCCGGTCGCCTGGGCGGCATCCACATGGAAGATGATGCCCTTCTCCCGGCAGAGCGCGCCGATGCGCGGAATGTCCTGGATGACGCCGATCTCGTTGTTCACGAACATCACGCTCACCAGGATCGTGTCCGGCCGGATCGCGGCCTGGAGCGCATCGAAATCCAGCAGACCATTCTCCAGCACGTCGAGATAGGTGACGTCGAAGCCCTGGCGTTCCAGCTCGCGCATGGTGTCGAGAATGGCCTTGTGCTCGGTCTTGACCGTGATCAGGTGCTTGCCCTTGCCCTTGTAGAAGTGGGCCGCGCCCTTGAGCGCGAGGTTGTCCGATTCCGTCGCTCCGCTGGTCCAGACGATTTCGCGCGGATCGGCGCCGATCAGGTCAGCCACCTGCGCGCGCGCCTTTTCGACCGCCTCCTCGGCCTCCCAGCCCCAGGCGTGGCTGCGGGAAGCAGGGTTGCCGAAGTGCTCGCGCAGCCAGGGAATCATGGCGTCGACGACCCGGGGGTCCACCGGGGTGGTGGCACCGTAGTCGAGATAGATCGGGAAATGCGGGGTGATGTCCATGGCTGACTCTCAAGGAATGCTGGCTGACGTACGCAGGGGAAGGCTGCAGGCAGATGCGGCGCGCTCGGGACGCGGCGGCGATCAGGTCTTTGCGAAGACGCCGCCAAGCGCGAAGACCGAATTCGGAGCGTTGACGCGGATCGGCTTGACGACCGGAGCGCTGGAGATTGCGCGCCGGATCACCGGCTTATCCTCGACCTGCACGCCCTTCGCGAGTTGGTCGTCGACCAGCTTCTGCAGGGTGACGGAATCAAGGAATTCCACCATGCGCTGGTTGAGCGATGCCCACAATTCGTGCGTCATGCAACGGCCGGCTTCGCCGAGGCAATTTTCTTTGCCCCCGCAGTGGGTGGCATCGATCGGCTCATCGACCGAAACGATGATGTCGGCCACCGTGATGTCGGCCGCCTTGCGACCCAGCGTGTAGCCGCCGCCGGGTCCGCGTGTGGACTCCACCAGTTCGTGCCGACGCAGTTTTCCGAACAACTGCTCCAGGTACGACAGGGAAATTTGTTGCCGTTGGCTGATCGCTGCCAGCGTGACGGGGCCGTTGTTCTGGCGGAGTGCCAGATCGATCATGGCGGTGACTGCGAAACGGCCTTTGGTGGTAAGACGCATGGCAAGCTCCTAAGGGTTGTTGCACTGGTGATATCGCATCGCCGACCCATCGTGGGATCCGCGGCCTCCTCACTCATGCCCTGTCAAGCACCAGCGTCTTGCAAAGGGATTTCATCGTTGGATATTGTTCTTGAGTAATTGAGTCAAGTATAACACATGCCTAATTTTCTGGCACAGGGCGCTCCGGTCCGCGCTACCCGCGCCCGGGCCGCCCTTCCTCCGGCGTGGGCAGCGGGATCACGTTCTCGCCCCCCGCCGCTCCGAAGGCCCGCTCCTTGAGACGCGCCAGTTGGTCGCGCAGGCGCGCCGCCTTCTCGAACTCGAGGTTGCGCGCGTGCTCGAGCATCTCGCGCTCGATCCGCTTGATCTCGCGGGCGGCGTCCTTCTCGGACATCAGCGCCGCGTCCTGCTGGACCGCGGGGTCGCGTTGGCTGCCCTTGCGCCCTGCTCCCGCAGACTCGCCTTGGTCGGCATAAACGCCGTCGATCAGCTCGCGCACCTGCTTGACCACGCTGCGCGGGACGATGCCATGGGCTTCGTTGAACGCGATCTGGCGCGCGCGCCGGCGGTCGGTCTCGTCGATCGCGCGGCGCATCGAATCGGTCATCCGGTCGGCGTAGAGGATGGCATGCCCGTGGAGGTTGCGGGCCGCGCGGCCGATGGTCTGGATCAGCGATCGCTCCGCCCGCAGGAAACCTTCCTTGTCGGCGTCCAGGATGGCGACCAAGCTCACCTCGGGGATGTCCAGCCCCTCGCGCAGCAGGTTGATGCCCACCAGCACGTCGAAGGTGCCGAGCCGGAGATCCCGCAGGATCTCCACGCGCTCGACGGTGTCGACGTCGCTGTGCATGTAGCGGACCTTCACGCCGTTGTCACTCAGGTAGTCGGTCAGCTGTTCGGCCATCCGCTTGGTGAGCGTGGTGATCAGCACCCGTTCGTCCTTCTCGACCCGCAGCCGGATTTCCTGCAGCACGTCGTCGACCTGGTGGGTCGCAGGACGGACCTCCACCACCGGATCGACCAGTCCGGTCGGCCGGACGAGCTGCTCGACCACTTGGCCGGCATGCTCCTGCTCGTACGCGGCCGGCGTCGCGGACACGAAGATCACCTGGCGCATGCGCGCTTCGAACTCGTCGAACTGCAGCGGCCGGTTGTCGAGCGCGGACGGCAGCCGGAAACCGTAGTCCACCAGCGTCATCTTGCGCGCCCGGTCGCCGTTGTACATGCCGCCGAGCTGCCCGATCATGACGTGGCTCTCGTCCAGGAACATCAGCGCGTCCTTGGGGAGGTAGTCGGTCAGGGTCGCCGGCGGTGCGCCCGGGGGAGAACCGCTCAGATGGCGCGAATAGTTCTCGATGCCCTTGCAGTGCCCGATCTCGGCGAGCATCTCCAGGTCGAAGCGGGTGCGCTGCTCCAGGCGCTGGGCCTCCACGAGCTTGCCTTCGGAGACGAAATGCCGCAGGCGCTCGCCGAGCTCGGCCTTGATCGATTCCACCGCCGACAGCACCTTCTCGCGCGGGGTGACGTAGTGGCTCGAGGGATAGACGACGAAGCGGGGGATCTTCTGGCGGATGCGTCCGGTGAGCGGGTCGAAGAGCTGCAGCGATTCGATCTCGTTGTCGAACAGCTCGATGCGGATCGCCAGTTCGAAATGCTCGGCCGGGAACACGTCGATCGTGTCGCCGCGGACCCGGAACGTGCCGCGGGAGAAATCCTGGTCGTTGCGCTTGTACTGCATGCGGATAAGGCGCGCGATCACGTCCCGCTGCCCCATCTCGTCGCCGGTGCGCATGATGAAGCGCATCTGGGTGTAATCCTCCGGCGCCCCGATGCCGTAGATCGCGCTCACCGATGCCACGATGATGGTGTCCCGGCGCTCCAGCACGCTCTTGGTGGCCGACAGCCGCATCTGCTCGATGTGCTCGTTGATGGCCGAGTCCTTCTCGATGAACAGGTCGCGCTGCGGGACGTAGGCCTCGGGCTGGTAGTAGTCGTAGTAGCTGACGAAGTACTCGACCGCATTCTTGGGGAAGAAGTCGCGGAACTCGCTGTAGAGCTGCGCCGCCAGGGTCTTGTTGGGCGCGAACACGATGGCCGGCCGGCCCAGCCGGGCGATCACGTTCGCCATGGTGAAGGTCTTGCCCGAGCCGGTCACGCCGAGCAGGGTCTGGAACACCTCGCCGTCCTCCACGCCTTCGACCAGCTTGTCGATCGCGCCCGGCTGGTCCCCGGATGGCGGGAAAGGCTGGAACAGCTCGAACGGCGAACCGGGGAAACGCACGTAGGTCCCCTGCGCCGGTTCGGTCGGCGATTCGGAGGGGTCGGCTGGAATTTCGGCAATGGAGTTGGTCATGCTGGCACCGGTCAATATCGATAGGGCGTGGGAAGCGGCGGGCTAAAATTCGGTCAGGATCCGGCCGGAACGAGATCGTTCGAGACAACCGGCCTTCGGTATTCCTTCCGATCCACGCATCCGGTTTTCCCTCCCATCGCCAAAGGATTTTTTCATGTCCGTGTTTTCCGCTGTCGAGATGGCCCCCCGCGATCCCATCCTGGGCCTCAACGAACAGTTCAATGCCGATACCAACCCCCAGAAGGTCAACCTGGGTGTCGGCGTCTACTATGACGACGACGGCAAGCTGCCCCTGTTGCAATGCGTACAGGCCGCGGAAAAGCAGATGATGGAAGCGCCCAAGGCCCGCGGCTACCTGCCGATCGACGGCATCGCCGCCTACGACGCGGCGGTGAAGAACCTCGTCTTCGGCGCCGGCAGCGAACCGGTCGCCTCCGGCCGGGTCGCCACGGTGCAGGCCATCGGCGGAACCGGCGGGCTGAAGGTAGGTGCGGACCTCCTCAAGAAAATCAATCCCCAGGCAAAGGTGCTCATCAGCGATCCGAGCTGGGAGAACCACCGCGCGTTGTTCACCAACGCCGGCTTCTCGGTGGACGCCTACCCCTACTACGACGCGGCCGCCAAGGGCGTCGACTTCGACGGGATGCTCGCCGCCCTGGTCGCTTCGCCCGCGGGCACGATCGTGGTGCTGCACGCCTGCTGCCACAACCCGACCGGCTACGACCTGACGGCCGACCAATGGGACCGCGTGGTGGAGGCGGTGAAGACCCGAGGGCTGGTGGCCTTCCTGGACATGGCGTACCAGGGCTTCGGCCAGGGCATCGCGGAGGACGGCGCGGTGATCCAGAAGTTCGTGGCGGCCGGCCTCTCGTTCTTCGTGTCCACTTCGTTCTCGAAGAGCTTCAGCCTCTATGGCGAGCGGGTCGGGGCGCTCTCCGTGCTGTGCCAGGACAAGGACGAGGCTGCGCGCGTGCTCAGCCAGCTCAAGATCGTGATCCGCACCAACTATTCCAATCCGCCCACCCACGGCGGCGCGGTGGTCGCCAGCGTCCTCCACACCCCTGAACTGCGGGCCCTCTGGGAAAAGGAGCTGGCCGGCATGCGGGTGCGCATCAAGGAAATGCGGACCCGCCTCGTCGAAGGGCTCAAGGCGGCCGGCGTGGAACGCGACATGGGCTTCATCACGACGCAGGTCGGGATGTTCAGCTATTCCGGCTTGACCAAGGACCAGATGGTGCGCCTGCGCAACGAATTCGGCGTATACGGCACCGACACTGGCCGGATGTGCGTCGCCGCACTCAACAGCAAGAACATCGACCACGTCTGCGCCTCGATCGCGAAGGTCCTCTGAGACCGTCGCGACGGAGCGCGCGCCGCCGGCCGGATTCCAACGGTTCACGCACCGGAATCCAGCCGCTGCTATATTGCACCGCAACATACCGAAGTGAGCGCCCGCCATGCTGTACCAACTCTACGAAGCCCAGCGTTCCTTGATGGAACCATTCGCCGACCTGGCGAAAGTGATGTCGAAGTTCTACAGCAGCCCGTCGAACATGATGGGCAAGATCCCGGCGGTGCAACGGCTTTCGGCGGGCTTCGACCTGCTCTACCGGCTGGGCAAGGACTACGAGAAGCCGGCGTTCGACCTGCAGACGATCCAGCTCGACGGCATCGAGGTCGTCGTCCACGAGCGGGTGGAAGTCGATAAGCCGTTCTGCGAACTGCGCCGCTTCAAGCGTTTCTCCGACGACCAGAAGGTGCTGGAGCGGATGCATGGGCAGCCTGCCGTGCTGATCGTCGCGCCCTTGTCGGGCCACTACGCGACGCTGCTGCGCGACACGGTCCGCAGCATGCTCGGCGATCACAAGGTGTACGTCACCGACTGGAAGAACGCTCGCCTGGTGCCGCTCGCCGAAGGCGAATTCCACCTGGACGATTACGTCAACTACGTCCAGGAATTCATCCGGCACATTCAGGGCCGGTACGGAAACTGCCACGTGGTCAGCGTCTGCCAGCCGACCGTCCCGGTCCTGGCAGCGGTGTCGCTCATGGCGTCGCGCGGCGAGACCACCCCGCTGAGCATGACGATGATGGGCGGCCCGATCGATGCCAGCCGTTCTCCGACCGCGGTGAACAACCTCGCCACCAACAAAGGCATGGACTGGTTCGAGAACAACGTGATCTATCCCGTTCCCTCGAACTTCCCCGGCGCGGGACGCCGCGTCTACCCGGGATTCATGCAGCACAGCGGCTTCGTGGCCATGAATCCCGACCGCCACGCCAAGAGCCACTACGACTACTTCAAGGATCTGGTCAAGGGGGACGACGCCAGCGCCGAGGCCCACCGCAAGTTCTACGACGAGTACAACGCGGTGCTCGACATGGACGCGGATTACTACCTCGAGACCATCCGCATCGTTTTCCAGGAATTCCGTCTGGTGCGCGGCACCTGGGACGTGCGCAATCCGCAGGGCGAACTCGAACGCGTCCGGCCGCAGGACATCACCCGGACGGCCCTGATGACGGTCGAAGGCGAACTGGACGACATCTCGGGCGCAGGCCAGACGGAAGCGGCCCATTCCCTTTGCAGCGGCATACCTTCCGCCGACCACGCCCACTACGAAGTCCAGGGCGCCGGCCACTACGGCATCTTCAGCGGACGCCGCTGGCGCGATAAGGTCTATCCGCAGCTGCGCGATTTCATCCGCAAATACAGCGCTCCGCAGGACCCTGCTGCCACGGCGACGCCGCAGCCTGCGGCAGCCGCGAAATCGATCCGGACCCGTGCTGGAGCGCGCAAGCCCGCCGCGCCGGTAGAGCAGTCGTCCTGACGTCCCGTCCCCTGGACGATCAACGGCCGCCGCATCGCCGCGGCCGTTCGCTTTCCAACGGAACCGGCGCGCCCGGCATCACCATCCCATCCGATCCGACATCGCTGGCCGAACGTCTGCATGCGCTGCTGCCCCAGACGCAGTGCGCCCGGTGCGGCTATCCGGACTGCGAGGCCTACGCCCACGCGATGGCCGAAGGCACTGCGGACCTGAACCGTTGCCCGCCGGGTGGCGCGGAAGGCATCGCACGGCTGGCCGGGGCCTTGCGGCGCCCCGCCGTAGCGCTCGACCCCGCATGCGGCCGGGAAGGCCCGCGGATGCTGGCCGTCATCGACGAGGACTGGTGCATCGGCTGCACGAAATGCCTGGAGGCCTGCCCTACCGACGCCATCCTCGGGGCGAACAAGCGGATGCACACCGTCCTGGAGGAGTACTGCACGGGGTGCGAGCTGTGCCTTCCCGTGTGCCCGGTGGACTGCATCGCCATGCGGAACGCCAGCGGAACACGCACCGGATGGGAGGCCTGGTCGATCGCGGACGCGGCGACGGCGCGCGCGCGCTATAAGGCGCATCGCGCCCGCTGGGCGGTGCCGGAGCCGGACGGATCGCCCTTCCATCCGGGAGCCGGACCGGTCCCGACCGACCACGGTGCCAATCGCCTCGGCGGCGCAGCCGCGACGCCAGCGGCAGGGGATGCGAACGCCGCGACGGATCGCAAGCGGGCGTTGATCGAAGCCGCGCTGGCGCGCGCCCGCAGCCGCGGGCGCTCCTGAAACTTTCCGGGGTCGGAAACGGGATCCTCGCCGGATCCGCGGCCCGCGTCAGGAGGCGCTGGGTGCCTCCACCGGCGCGGGTGCCGCATGCGCGATCGCCATGACCTCGCGCGGGGAGCGATGCTTCAGGCGGTGGTCGCTCCAGACGCGCCGCCAGTGGCGCGCGCCCGGCAGACCGTTGCGCAACCCCAGCATGTGGCGCGCGATGGACTGCCACGGCGTCCCGTGGTCCGCGGCTTCCTGCTCCATGTACGCCACCATGCGCGCTTCCACCTCGTCGCGGTCGAGGACGCTCGCTGGCGCGCCGAAGAAGGCCGCGTCCCAACCGGCCATCGACCAGGGGTTGTGGTAGGCCTCGCGCCCCACCATGATTCCGTCGACATGCGCCAGTTGCTCGCGCATGGCGGCGATGTCAGCCAGCCCCCCGTTGAGGACGATGGTCGCATCGGCGAAGTCCTGCTTCAGGCGGTGCGCCTCCCCATAGCGCAGCGGCGGGATCTCGCGGTTCTCTTTCGGGCTCAGGCCGTCGAGCCAGGCGTTGCGCGCGTGGACGATGAACACCCGGCATCCGGCGTCGTGGAGCGTGCCCACGAAGTCGCGCACGAAACCGTAGTCCTCGTTGCGATCGATCCCGATGCGGTGCTTGACCGTGACCGGGATGTCCACCGCGTCCAGCATCGCCTTCACCCCGTCCGCCACCAAGGCCGGCTGCGCCATCAGGCAGGCGCCGAACGCCCCCCGCTGCACCCGGTCGCTCGGACACCCGCAGTTGAGGTTGATCTCGTCGTAGCCCCAGTCCTGGCCGAGCTTGGCGCAGTGCGCGAGGTCCGCCGGATCGTTGCCGCCGAGCTGCAGCGCCACCGGATGCTCGGCGTCCCCGAACCGGAGATGCCGGGCCACGTCGCCGTGCACCAGCGCACCGGTGGTCACCATCTCGGTGTAGAGCAGGGCATGCCTGCTCAGCAGCCGGTGGAAATGACGGCAGTGCCGGTCCGTCCAGTCCATCATGGGCGCCACGCTCGCGCGCCATGGCGAAAAGGACGGCCGGCCGGGCTGGCCGTGTTGGGTCGGTTCCATGGATTCTCCAAAACCGGGATGGGTCCGGTCGGGGGACTGCGTTCCGGATGGCGGCGCTCGGCCGTCCTGCGCCGCCGGTCGGCGGAGCGGATCCGCAGCCGCGGCGGACGGGAAGCCGCCGGTTCCGCTCACTCCCACTCGATCGTCGCCGGCGGCTTGCTGCTCACGTCGTAGGTCACGCGGTTAATGCCGCGCACTTCGTTGATGATGCGGCTCGACACCTTCTTGAGCAGCGCGTAGGGAAGTTCCGCCCAATCGGCCGTCATGAAGTCGCTGGTCTGCACGGCGCGCAGCGCGACCACGTAGTCGTAGGTGCGTCCGTCGCCCATCACGCCGACGCTCTTGACCGGCAGGAAGACGGTGAAGGCCTGGCTGGTCAGCTCGTACCAGGTCTTGCCGGTCTCGGCGTCGCGGAAGTTGCGCAGTTCCTCGATGAAGATCGCATCGGCGCGGCGCAGCAGATCGGCGTACTCCTTCTTGACTTCGCCCAGGATGCGCACGCCCAGGCCGGGTCCGGGGAAAGGATGGCGGTAGACCATCTCGGGCGGCAGGCCGAGCGCCACCCCGAGTTCGCGCACTTCGTCCTTGAACAGGTCGCGCAGCGGCTCCAGCAGCTTCAGGCCCAGTTGCTCCGGCAAGCCCCCGACGTTGTGGTGGCTCTTGATCGTGACCGCCTTCTTGCTCTTGGCCCCGCCGGACTCGATGACGTCCGGATAGATGGTTCCCTGGGCCAGCCACTGCGCGCCCTTGAGCGCGCCGTCGGCGCCGGCCTTCAGGCGCTCCGCCTCGGCCTTGAACACGTCCACGAAACTGCGCCCGATGATCTTGCGCTTGGCCTCCGGATCGGACACGCCGGCGAGCTGCTGCAGGAACATCTCGCTCGCGTCCACCTTCACCACCTTGGCGTGCAGCTTGCCGGCGAACATCTCCATCACCATCGCGCCCTCGTCGAGCCGCAGCAGTCCATGGTCCACGAAGACGCAGATCAGCTGATCGCCGATGGCGCGGTGGATCAGCGCGGCCGCCACCGACGAATCGACGCCGCCGGACAGGCCCAGGATGACTTCCTCGTCGCCGACCTGCGCGCGGATCTTCTCCACCGCCTCGGCGATGTAGTCGCCCATGACCCAGTCGGCCCGGGCGCCGCAGATGTCGAGCACGAAGCGCTTCAGCAATTGGGCGCCGAGGCGGGTGTGGGTCACCTCGGGATGGAACTGCACCGCGTAGAAGCCGCGTTCCTCGTCGGCCATGCCGGCGATCGGGCAGCTGGGGGTGCTGGCCATCAACTTGAAGCCCGGCGGCAGTTCGGTGACCTTGTCGCCGTGGCTCATCCAGACGTGCAGCATGCCGTGCCCTTCCGGTGTGGCGTAGTCCTGCAGGCCGGACAGCAGGCGGGTGTGGCCGTGCGCCCGGACTTCCGCGAAGCCGAACTCCCGCTGGTGGCCGCCTTCGACTTTCCCGCCGAGCTGGTGGGCCATGGTCTGCATGCCGTAGCAGATGCCCAGCACCGGCACCCCGAGTTCGAAGACCGCCTGGGGCGCCTTGTCGGTGGTGTCCTCGTAGACGCTGGCGTGGCTGCCGGAGAGGATCACGCCCTTGAGCTGGCCGTCGGCGGCGTACGCGCGGATCCAGGCGTCGTCCACGTCGCAAGGGTGCACCTCGCAGAACACGTGCGCCTCGCGCACGCGGCGCGCGATCAGCTGGGTGACTTGCGATCCGAAGTCGAGGATGAGTACTTTCTGGTGCATGGTGGAGCGTCGATGGGTGATTCGGGAAGTCAGGGAAGGTCGGTGATGACAGGATGGTCGAGCCGCCGGCAGGCCTGCGCCAGCGGCGCATCCATGGTGACCAACGGCGCCTGCAGATCCAGCGCGAGCCGCAGGTAGGTGGCCGCCTGCGGCGCCAGGCCCAGGGGATGGGCCCAAGACCAGAATTCGATCGGCGACAGGCGCATCGGCGCCAGGGCGACCGGCAGGCGCGCCAGCAGCCGCAGCACATGCTGGTGGGCCGCCGGCGTGAAACGGCCGGAGTCGAGGGCGATGCCCGCCGCGTGCAGGGCCTCCACCGGGAACAGCGCGGTGCTGGTGGCGCGTTCCTCCTCGGTCATCACGCGGATCAGCGACTGCGACACCCGGTCGCTGGAGCCGGTCGGGAAGACCCAGGTGGCGAAGGCCGAGGCGTCAATCACCAGCACGGTCACCGCCTTGCCGGACGTCCGGAGCGAGCCAGCCCGCGGCCCTCCGCTCGGACTCGCTCCGGAGTTGCCGCAGCGCGCGTTCAGCTCCCGGAGGTCCCGCATCGCAGGGACCCACCTTGGCGCGCAAGGCTTCCAGTTCTGTGGCGATCGCGGCGCGACGCGCTTCGATGCTGGGCGGAAGATCGTCGGGCTCGCGCACCAGCCGCACCACCCGCTTGCCGTGGCGGGTGAGGACCACTTCCTCGCCCTGCTCAACCGCGGAGATCAATGCGGAAAGCCGGCTCTTGGCCTGATGGATGGGGACCGATTGCATGCGTGGGACCAGATTTTGTAAAATTCTGGCCCGAATTCTAGACCATGACCGTCGCCGCAACAAAAAAGGACCAGAAGATTCTGGTCCTTTTCAGGGATGCGCCGGTATGTCAGTCGGCGCGGTAGTTCGGCGCTTCCTTGGTGATCTGCACGTCGTGCACATGGCTCTCGCGGATGCCGGCGGCGGTGATCTCGACGAATTCGGCCTTCTCGTTCATCTCCTGGATCGTCGCGCAACCGCAGTAGCCCATGCTGGCGCGGACGCCCCCAGCCATCTGGTAGACGATGGACACCATCGAGCCCTTGTAGGGCACGCGGCCTTCGATGCCTTCGGGAACGAGCTTGTCCGCGCTGGGGTTGCCAGTGGACGATTCCTGGAAATAGCGGTCCGCGCTGCCCTGCTGCATCGCGCCGATCGAGCCCATGCCGCGGTAGCTCTTGTAGCTCCGGCCCTGGTAGAGGATGACCTCGCCAGGCGCTTCTTCCGTGCCGGCGAACATGCCGCCCATCATCACGGTGGAGGCGCCGGCGGCAAGCGCCTTGGCGATGTCGCCCGAATACCGGATGCCGCCGTCCGCGATCAACGGCACGCCCGTGCCCTGGAGCGCGGTCGCGACGTTGTCGATCGCCATGATCTGGGGGACACCCACGCCGGCCACGATGCGGGTGGTGCAGATGGAGCCGGGGCCGATGCCGACCTTGACCGCATCGGCGCCGGCTTCCACCAGCGCCAGCGCCGCAGCGCCGGTGGCGATGTTGCCGCCCACCACGTCGATCTGCGGATAGTTCTGCTTGACCCAGCGGACGCGTTCGATCACGCCGCGGCTGTGGCCGTGCGCGGTGTCGACCACGATGGCGTCCACGCCGGCCTTGACCAGCGCCTCGACCCGCTCCTCGGTGCCTTCGCCCACGCCGACCGCCGCGCCGACGCGCAGGCGGCCCTGCGCGTCTCGCGCCGCGTTCGGGAAGCTGGTCTGCTTGGTGATGTCCTTGACAGTGATCAGGCCCTTGAGCTGGTCGTCCTCGTTGACGATCAGCAGGCGCTCCAGCTTATGCCGGTTGAGCAGCGCCTTGGCGTCGGCGAGGCTCGCGCCTTCGGGGACGGTGACCAGGCGCTCGCGCGGGGTCATGATCTGGCTGACCGGGATGTCGAGCCGGGTCTCGAAGCGCAGGTCGCGACCGGTGACCAAGCCCACGACGCGGCCCCCCTCGCACACCGGGAAGCCCGACACGCCGAGTTGGTCGGACAGCTGCATCACCTGCAGGACGGTGTGGGCCGGCGTGATCACCACCGGGTCGCGCAGCACGCCGGATTCATAGCGCTTGACCTTCTGCACCTGCGCCGCCTGCTCCTGCGCGGTCAGGTTCTTGTGCACGATGCCGATGCCGCCTTCCTGGGCGATGGCGATGGCCAGGCGGGCTTCCGTCACGGTGTCCATGGCGGCGGACACCAGGGGCAGGTTCACCCCGATGTTGCGGGAAAAGCGAGTGGCGAGGGAAGTGTCCTTGGGCAGGACCTGGGAGAACGCGGGCACCAGCAACACATCGTCAAAGGTGAGCGCTTTGCCAAGAAGGCGCATGAGAAGGCTCCAAAAAATCGATTGTATCCGCGCCCCGCCGGCGCTCTCCGCCCGCCGGCTGGGCGCCGCAGGCGGCAGCCGCTAGACTGCCGGCATGAAGAAGACCGCTTTGCTTCTCGCATGCCTGACGGCGCTGGGACCGGCGGCGGCCCAGGCCCAGTGGGAATGGACGCGCGACGGCCGCAAGGAATTCAGCGACCGCCCGCCGCCGCCGGATGTCCCTGAGCGCAACATCCTGCGCAGGCCGGGGAGCGATGCCGCGCGGAACCCGTCCTCCCCAGCAGCCACGGCGCCCGCTCCCGCGAAGCCGGCCGCGCCCTCGCGCGACGAGGAACTGGAGGCGCGCAGGAAAGCCGCCGCCGACGCGGAAGCCGGCAGGCAGCGCCAGCAGGAACTGCAGAACGCCCGGCTGCGGGCGGAGAATTGCCAGCAGGCGCGGGACGCGCAGCGCACCCTCGACTCCGGGATGCGGATCGCGCAGATCAATCCGCAGGGCGAGCGCGTCATCCTGGACGATGCCGCCCGCGCAGCCGAGAACCAGCGCGTCCAGGCGGCCATCGCGCGCGAATGCCGGTGAGACCGGCTTGCGTAGGCGGGGCGCGCCGCCGGGCGCCCGGCCCCGGCGGGTGCGCTCAATAGCCGGCCTTGCCGCCCGCGCGCAGCGGCGCGGCGAACAGGCCGGTCGCGCGCGCTCCCTGCTTGCGGAAACGTTCGCGGCGGGCGGTCATCGGATCGACGCGCAGCGGACGGTACACCTCCACCCGGTCGCCGGGCCGGACGCGGTGCGTCGCCGGCAGGCGGCGGCCCCAGATGCCCACGTCGAGGGCCTGCGGGTCCGCGTCCGCGGCCGACAGCGCGCCGCGGACGCGGGGAAGCGCCAGCACGTCCGCGATGCGCGCGCCGGCGGGCGCCTCGGCCGCGAATTCCTCGGCGTGCCCGGATCCGAGCGCCAGGCAGACGGTGACCGGGACGCATGCCGCCCCCTCCGCCGCGGCATCAGCCATAGAGGTCCTCGGCGCGCTTGACGAAGGCATCGACCAGGCTACCCGCGATCCGGTCGAAGACCGGACCCACCACGGCGGCCAGCGCCGCGTTGCCGAAGCCGTAGTTCAAGGTCAGCTCGACCTTGCATGCGCGCTCGTCGCCGGCGCCGACCGGAAGGAAGCGCCAGGATCCCTCCAGCTGGGAGAACGGGCCCTTGATGAGCTGCATGTGCACCTCGCGCCCCTCCACGTGGGTGTTGCGGGTGGTGAAGGTCTGCCGGATGCCGCCGAAGGCGATGCCGATCTCGGCGGTCATTCCCCCGGCGTCGGCCGCCAGGACCTGCGTACGGTCGCACCAGGGGAGGAACTGCGGATACTGGTCGACGGCGGTCACCAGCTTGAACATTTCCTCGGGGCTGTACCAGATCAGGACGGACTTGTTGACGGTTTTCATAGAATCCAGGGTTCTTCGGGCGCAATGAATTGTATTGAGGCCTTTGAATCGACCCGGCAACGCCTCATCTTTCCCGCAATGGCCAAGAAACCCGATACCGACACGCGCATCGCCGACAACAAGAAGGCGGCCTACAACTATTTCTTCGAGGAGCGCTTCGAGGCCGGCATGGTGCTCGAAGGCTGGGAAGTCAAGGCGCTGCGCGCCGGCAAGGTCCAGCTGACGGACGGCTACGTGGTGATCCGCAACGGCGAGCTCTTCGTCCTCGGCTGCCAGATCAACCCGCTCAACAGCGCCTCGACCCACGTGAATCCCGACGCGGTGCGCACCAAGAAGCTGCTGCTCCACAAGGAGCAGATCAAGCGTCTCGTCGGCAAGGTCGAGCAGAAGGGCTACACCCTGGTCCCGATCAACCTGCACTGGAAATCCGGCCGGGTGAAATGCGAGATCGCGCTGGCCAAGGGCAAGGCCGAGCACGACAAGCGCGACACCATCCGCGACCGCGAGGGCAAGCGCGAGGTCGAACGCGCGATGAAGAGCCGCAACCGCTGAGACGCAACCGGCGCGCCGGCCCGACGCTACAGCGTGTAGCAAAGCCGCAAGGCGCGGGGGCTAAGATGGCTGGCCGGTGACCGGGCCCGTGCGTCCCGCCCCGCGTTCCCCGCCAGCCGCCGGCGAGGGATGGCCGACGCGTTCGTCGGCGCCCGCCGTCGCGTTCCTCCCGCCGTCCCTTACCCGCCCGCCCTCCGAAACCGCTCCATGGAATGGCTCACTGACCCTGCGATCTGGGGCGGCCTGCTGACGCTGATCGTGCTCGAGATCGTCCTCGGCATCGACAACCTGATCTTCATCGCCATCCTGGCCGAGAAGCTGCCGCCCCACCAGCGCGACCGGGCGCGCATCACCGGCCTGAGCCTGGCCCTCGTCATGCGGCTGGGACTGCTGTCGGTGATGTCGTGGCTCATCACGCTGACCACGCCCCTCCTGTCGTTCTGGCGGCTGTCGCTGTCGGCGCGCGACCTGATCCTGCTGGTCGGGGGCCTGTTCCTGCTGTTCAAGGCGACCACCGAGTTGCACGAGCGGCTCGAGGGCGTCGAGACGGCCGAGGAAGCGGATAAGGGCTTCTCCAGCTTCGGGCTCGTGGTCACCCAGATCGTGGTGCTGGACGCGGTGTTCTCGCTGGATTCGGTCATCACCGCCGTCGGCATGGTGGACCACCTGCCGGTGATGATGGCGGCGGTGGTCATCGCCATCGCGGTCATGCTGGCGGCTTCCAAGCCTCTCACCCGCTTCGTCAACGCCCATCCGACGGTGGTGGTGCTGTGCCTGAGCTTCCTGCTGATGATCGGCCTGTCGCTGGTCGCCGAGGCCTTCGGATTCCACCTGCCCAAGGGTTACCTGTACGCGGCCATCGGCTTCTCGATCATGATCGAGTTCCTCAACCAGCTCGCGCGGCGCAACCTGCTGCGGCACGAGGCGCGCATCCCGATGCGCGACCGCACTGCCGCATCGATCTTCCGCCTGCTGGGCGGCACGGCGCGCAGGACGTCCCAGGCCCCGGGCGAATCCGCCGCCGGGAGCGCCGCGCCCTCCGCGCCGCCGGCGTTCGGCGTCGAGGAACGCAACATGGTCACCGGCGTGCTGACCCTGGCCGAGCGCTCCGTCCATTCGGTGATGACGCCGCGCGCCGACATCGAATGGGTGGACACCCAGGAAGACGCCGACGCCCTGCGCGAGCAGCTCACCGCCACCGGCCACAGCCTGGTGCCGGTCTGCCGCGGCGAACTGGACAAGGTCGTGGGCATCGCCCGCACCACCGACCTGGTCACCAGCCTGCTGACCGGCGGCGGCATCGACGAGGCCGCCATGCTGCGCGCCCCGCTGGTGGTGCCGGAGTCGATCAGCGTCATCAAGCTGATGGAACTGCTGCGGCAATCGCGCGGACGCATGGCGCTGGTGAGCGACGAGTACGGCACCATCCTCGGACTGGTCACGCCGATCGACCTGCTGGAGGCGATCGCGGGCGAGTTCCCCACCGAAGGGGAGGTCCCGGACATCCAGGCCCAGGCGCCCGACCACTGGATCGTCAACGGCCTGACCGACCTGCACACGCTCGAGCAGGTGCTGGAGACGCCCGACCTGGTGGACGAGGGCGACGACTACAACACCCTCGCCGGATTCCTGCTCGCGCGGCTGGGCCAGCTGCCGGCGCCGGGCCAGGTGATCTCGGACCGCGACCTGCGTTTCGAGGTGCTGGTGATGGACGGCCGCCGCATCGCGCAGGTGGACGTCCGCCGGCTGCCGCCGGAAGCGGCGCTGCCCGCGTCGGACCGGGACTGAGCGACGTCGGGCGGCGGGCGCCGCGCCGCCGCCATCCACGGTTCGGGGCGGCGGCCTACAGGGCGCGCGCCCCTGCCGTGGAAGATAGGGGCTCGCGGCGTCCCCGTCCCGACGCCGATACACCCGATCCGACGCCATGGCACGCCCTTCTCCACTTTCCCACTTCGCTCGGACCGCACTCGCCGCCACTGCCGCCGCCATGCTGGCGGCCTGCGGAGACACCGCCAAGCTGCCCGAATCCGCCGGGATCGGCCCGCGCCCGACGCTCCCGGAGCCGACCCGGTCGCTGATCCCGACGCTGCACATCGCGCCCGCCACGGGCTGGCCGGCCGGCGCGGCGCCCACGCCGATGCCGGGCACGGCGGTGCAGCGCTTCGCGGACGGACTGGAGCATCCGCGCTGGCTCTACGTGCTGCCCAACGGCGACGTGCTGGTGGCCGAGAGCAACGCGCCGCCCAAGCCGGCCGGCACCGGCTCCGGCGGCATCCGCGGCTGGGTGCAGGGCCTGGTGATGAATCGCGCCGGCGCCAAGGCGCCGAGCGCCGACCGCATCACCCTGCTGCGCGATGCGGACGGCGACGGCGTGGCCGAGACCCGGGCGGTGTTCCTCGACAAGCTCGCCTCGCCCTTCGGCATGGCGCTGGTCGGCGACACGCTCTACGTCGCCAACGCGGACGCGGTGGTGAAGGTGCCGTATGCGGCGGGCCAGACCCGCATTTCGGCGGCGCCCTCCAAGCTGGTGGACCTGCCCGCCGGCATCAACCACCACTGGACCAAGAACATCGTCGCCAGCCCCGACGGCGCACGGCTCTACGTGACCGTGGGCTCGAACAGCAACGTCGGCGAGAACGGGATGGAAGCAGAGCGGGGCCGGGCGGCGATCTGGGAAATCCAGGCCGCGACCGGCGAGCACCGCATCTTCGCCTCCGGCTTGCGCAACCCCAACGGCATGGACTGGGAGCGCGGCACCGGCGTCCTGTGGACGGTGGTGAACGAGCGGGATGAGATCGGCAGCGACCTCGTGCCCGACTACCTCACCTCGGTCAAGGAAGGCGGCTTCTACGGCTGGCCCTACAGCTACTGGGGGCAGCACGCGGACGCCCGCGTCCAGCCCCCGAAGCCGGAGCTGGTCGCCCGTGCGATCATGCCCGATTACGGGCTGGGCTCGCACGTGGCGCCGCTCGGGCTGGCGTTCTCAAACGGCGCTGCCGCCCTGCCGCCCGCGCTGGCGAACGGCGCCTTCGTGGGACTGCACGGCTCCTGGAACCGCAAGCCGCGCAGCGGCTACAAGGTCGTCTTCGTGCCCTTCGCCGACGGCCGGCCCCGGGGACCGCCGATCGACGTGCTGGGCGACTTCGTGGACCGGGACGGCGACGCCCGCGGACGCCCGGTCGGCGTGGCGATCGACCGCCGCGGCGCGCTGCTGGTCGCCGACGACGTGGGCAATGCGGTGTGGCGCGTGGCCGCGCAGGCGGCGGCCCGCTGACCGGCACGCCCGCCCGGCGACCGGCGATCGGGAAAAAGAAAAAGCGTCCCGCAGGACGCTTTCCCCAAGGCGCGGCGCAGCCTCAGGCTTCGCGCGACGCGCGCTTGCGCTCGTGCTCCTTCAGGAAGCGCTTGCGCAGGCGCACGCTCTTGGGCGTGATTTCGACCAGCTCGTCGTCCTCGATGAACTCCACGCCGTATTCCAGGGTGAGCTCGATCGGCGGCGTGATCTTGACCGCGTCCTCCTTGCCGGACACGCGGAAGTTGGTCAGCTGCTTGGTGCGGGTGGCGTTGACCACCAGGTCGTTGTCGCGGCTGTGGATGCCGACGATCATGCCCTCGTACACCGGGTCGTTGGCCTTGACGAACATGCGGCCGCGGTCGTCGAGCTTGCCCAGCGCGTAGGTGAAGATCTCGCCGTCGTCCATCGAGATCAGCACGCCGTTCTTGCGGCCGCCGATGTCGCCCTTGTGCGGCTCGTAGCTGTCGAAGATGTTGGAGATCAGGCCGGAACCGCGGGTCAGGTTCAGGAACTCGTTGGTGAAGCCGATCAGGCCGCGGGCCGGGATGCGGTACTCGAGGCGCACGCGGCCGCGGCCGTCGGATTCCATGTTGACCAGCTCGCCCTTGCGCTCGCCCAGCGCCTGCATCACGCCGCCCTGGTGGCCTTCCTCGATGTCGGCGGTGACCAGCTCGATCGGCTCGTGGCGCACGCCGTCGATGTCGCGGAACACCACGCGCGGCTTGGAGACGGCCATCTCGTAGCCTTCGCGGCGCATGTTCTCCAGCAGGATGGTCAGGTGCAGTTCGCCCCGGCCCATGACTTCGAACACGCCTTCCTCGTCGGTCTCGTTGACGCGCAGCGCGACGTTGTGCTGCAGTTCCTTCTGCAGGCGGTCCCAGATCTGGCGGCTGGTCACGAACTTGCCTTCGCGGCCGGCCAGCGGGCTGGTGTTGACGCAGAAGTTCATGGTCAGGGTCGGCTCGTCGACCTTGAGCATCGGCAGCGGCGCCGGGTTGGCGGGGTCGGTGACGGTCACGCCGATGCCGATGTCGGCGATGCCGTTGATCAGCACGATCTCGCCCGGGCCGGCCTCGGTGGCCTGCACGCGGTCCAGGCCCTGGAAGGTCAGCACCTGGTTGATCCGGCCCTTGACCGCCTTGCCGTCCGGGCCTTCCATGACCACCACGTCCATCATCGGCTTGATGGTGCCCTGGCTAACCCGGCCCACGCCGATGCGGCCGACGAAGGTCGAGAAGTCGAGCGCGGAGATCTGCAGCTGCAGCGGCGCGTCGGGGTCGCCTTTCTGCGACGGCACGTGCTTCAGGATGGTGTCGAACAGGGCCGACATGTCGGGGCCCCACTGCTCGCCCGGCGCGCCTTCCTCCAGCGAGGACCAGCCGTTGATGCCCGAGGCGTACACCACCGGAAAGTCGAGCTGCTCGTCGGTCGCGCCCAGCTTGTCGAACAGGTCGAAGGCGGCGTTGACCACCTTGTCGGGGTTGGCGCCCGGCTTGTCCACCTTGTTCACCACCAGGATCGGCTTGAGGCCCAGGGCCAGCGCCTTCTTGGTCACGAAGCGGGTCTGCGGCATCGGGCCTTCCTGGGCGTCGATCAGCAGCACCACGCCGTCCACCATCGAGAGCGCGCGCTCCACCTCGCCGCCGAAGTCCGCGTGGCCCGGGGTGTCGACGATGTTGATGTGGGTGCCCTGCCAGGTGACCGCGCAGTTCTTCGCCAGGATGGTGATGCCGCGTTCCTTCTCGATGGCGTTGTTGTCCATCACCGTGTCGACGACCTTCTCGTGGTCGGCGAAGGTGCCGGACTGGCGCAGCAGCTGGTCGACCATGGTGGTCTTGCCGTGGTCGACGTGGGCGATGATCGCGATGTTGCGGATTTGCTTGCTCATGGGCTTTCTTTCTCGGGGCCGCGGACCGGGATGGCCGCGCGGGACGGGGTTTCCAAAATCTGTTGAATTTCGATCGGGCTCAACAGCCGCCCGGGAATCAGTTCGCCGGCGCGCACCTGCGCCGTGCCCAGCAAGGCCGGCGGCGACGCGCCGTGGACGGCGACGCGGTCGGCGTCGGGCCAGGGGCCGCGCCGCCGCATCCCCGACAGGAAGGGGCCCGCATTCTCCGCGTCCAGCGTGACGACCGCATGGTCGTGCAGCAGGGACGCGACCGGATGCAGGCAGGCCTGCCGTCCGGCCTCGTCCATCGCCTCCAGCGCGGCCAGCGTCACGCAGCCCGCCAGGCCGATGCCGCCGGTGGCGGTGCGGCGCAGCGAGGCCAGATGGCCGCCGCAGCCCAGCGCCTCGGCGATGTCCTCGCCCAGCGTCCGGATGTAGGTGCCCTTGCTGCAAGTCACTGCGATCTTGATAGCGCACTGCCCAGGATCCGTCTGCGTTCCGAGCAGTTCCAGGGCATGGATTTCGACCTCGCGCGCGGGCCGTTCCACCTCGACGCCCGCGCGGGCGTACTCGTAGAGCGCCTTGCCGTCCTTCTTGAGGGCGCTGTGCATCGGCGGCACCTGCCGGATCGGGCCGGTGAAGCGCCGCAGCGCGTCCGCGATCGCGCTGCCCGAGAAGATCGCCGGATCCACCGGCCGCTCGGCGACCACGGCGCCTTCCGCGTCGCCGGTCGCGGTCTTCACGCCCAGGCGGACCACGGCCTCGTAGGATTTCCGGGCTTCGAGCTGCATCTGGCTGAACTTGGTCGCCGCGCCGAAGCACAGCGGCAGCACGCCGGTGGCCAGCGGGTCGAGGGTGCCGGTGTGGCCGGCCTTCTCCGCGTGCAGCAGCCACTTGGCTTTCTGCAATGCGTCGTTGCTCGACCAGCCCAGGGGCTTGTCGAGCAGCAGCACCCCGTGCACGGGGCGCCTTGCAACCCGTGCACGCGGCGCATTCATGGGATCAGTCGTCCTGGGCTCGGGAAGCGACCGCGCGCGAGATCAGCGCGTTCATGTCGGCTGCGCGCTCGGTGGTGCGGTCGAACTGGAAGTGCAGCGTCGGCACGGTGTGGATGTGCAGGCGCTTGAACAAGCCGTTGCGCAGGAAGCCGGCCGCCTGGTTCAGCGCCTTCTCGCACTCCTGCGGATCGCCGACGAGCACGCTGAAGAAGACCTTGGCATGCGCGTAGTCGGGCGTGACTTCCACCGCCTGGATGGTCACCATCCCGACGCGGGGGTCCTTGAGTTCGCGCGCGATCAGTTCGGTCAGGTCGCGCTGGATCTGGTCGGCGACCTTGAAGCCGCGGTTGGGTGTCGAGGATTTCTTGGGCATGGCGCAGGCGCCGCGGGCCCGGAAGCGGCCCGGCGCCCCCGGGCCCTGGCGGGTCCGGAAGCGCCGTGCGGGACGCTCACAGGGTGCGCGCGATCTCCTTGATCTCGAAGAACTCGAGCTGGTCGCCTTCCTTGATGTCGTTGTAGTTGCGCAGCTTGATACCGCACTCGAAGCCCTCCTTGACCTCGCGGACATCGTCCTTGAGGCGCTTGAGCGACTCGATCTCGCCGGTGTAGACGACGATGTTCTCGCGCAGCAGGCGGAAGCGCGAGTTGCGGTTGACCTGGCCCGAGGTGATGTACGAGCCCGCGACCGTGCCGATCTTGGACGCCACGAACACCGTGCGGATCTCGGCAGTGCCGATGACCTCCTCGCGCTGCTCCGGCGCCAGCATGCCCGACATCGCCGCTTTCAACTCGTCCACGGCGTCGTAGATGATGTTGTAGTAGTGGATGTCCACGCCGTTGCTCTCGGCCAGCTTGCGCGCGCCGGCGTCGGCGCGCACGTTGAAGCCGATCACCACCGCCTTGGAGGCGATCGCGAGGTTGATGTCCGACTCGCTGATGCCGCCGACCGCGGCGTACACCATCTGCACCTTGACCTCGTCGGTCGAGAGCTTGAGCAGCGAGGCGGCCAGCGCTTCCTGCGAGCCCTGCACGTCGGCCTTGATGATGACCGGCAGCTTCTTGACCTCGCCCGCGCCGATGTCGGAGAACATGTTCTCCAGCTTCGCCGCCTGCTGCTTGGCCAGCTTGGTGTTGTGGAACTTGCCGGCGCGGTAGGTCGCGATTTCCCGTGCGCGGCGCTCGTCGCCCAGCACCTGGAACTCGTCGCCCGCCTGCGGGACCTCGGTCAGGCCCTGGATCTCCACCGGGATCGACGGGCCGGCCGACTTGGTCGGCTTGCCGTCCTCGTCGGTCATGGCGCGGACGCGGCCGTAGGTCGAGCCCGCCAGTACGATGTCGCCGGTCTTGAGCGTGCCGGCCTGCACCAGCACCGTCGCCACCGGGCCGCGGCCCTTGTCGAGCTGCGCTTCGATGACGAGGCCCTTGGCGGGCGCATCCACCGGCGCGGTCAGCTCCAGCACCTCGGCCTGCAGCAGGACCTGCTCCAGGAGTTCGTCGATGCCCTGGCCGGTCTTGGCCGAGACGCTGACGAACGGCGCGTCGCCGCCGTACTCCTCGGGGACCACCTCCTCGACCACCAGTTCCTGCTTGACGCGTTCGGGGTTCGAGTCCGGCTTGTCGATCTTGTTGACCGCGACGACGATCGGCACGCCGGCCGCCTTCGCGTGCTTGATCGCTTCCTTGGTCTGGGGCATGACGCCGTCGTCGGCCGCCACCACCAGGATCACGATGTCCGTCGCCTGGGCGCCGCGGGCACGCATGGCGGTGAACGCCTCGTGGCCCGGGGTGTCCAGGAAGGACACCATGCCGCGCTCGGTCTCGACGTGGTAGGCGCCGATGTGCTGGGTGATGCCGCCGGCTTCACCTGCGGCCACCTTGGCGCGCCGGATGTAGTCCAGCAGCGAGGTCTTGCCGTGGTCCACGTGGCCCATGACGGTGACCACCGGCGCGCGCGGCAGGGCTTCCGCCTGGCTGGCGATGGCCTCGTCGTCGAAGGCTTCCGGATCGTCGAGCGCGGCGACCACGGCGGTGTGGCCCATCTCTTCCACCACGATCATCGCGGTGTCCTGGTCGAGCGGCTGGTTGATGGTGACCATCTGGCCCATCTTCATCAGCGCCTTGATGACCTCGGACGCCTTGATGGACATCTTGTGGGCCAGTTCGGCGACGGTGATCGTCTCGGGCACGTGGACCTCGATCACGCGCTGCTCGGCCGGCGCGGCCTGCGCGAACTCCTCGCGGCCGTGGCGGTCCCCGCCGCGGCGGCTGCCGCCGCGCGGCGCACCGCGCCAGCCGCTGCGGCCGACGCCGCCGCTGCTGTCGCCGCGGGTCTTGATTTCCTTCTTGCGCGCCGGATCGCCAGCCCAGCTGGACGACAGCTTGGCCGACTTGACTTCCTTGCCGGCGCTCGGGGCGCCGACGGCCGGACGGGCGCCGCCGGGCGCGATCGCGGGCTTGTGCAGCGTGCCCTTGACGCCGGGCTTGGCATCGGCGGACTTGGCCACCGGCTTGGGCTCTTCAGGCTTCTTCGCGACCAGCACCTTCTTGGGCGTGGCCATCATGGAACGGATGGCCGCGGCCTCGGCTTCCGCCTTGCGGCGGCGGGCTTCGAGGTCGTTGGCGCGCGTGGCTTCCTCGGCGGCACGGGCGCGCGACTCGGCCTCGGCCTTCTCGCGGGCCTCGGCCTGGGCGCGGGCCCGGGCCGCGGCGAATTCCGCCTGCTCGCGGGTCTGCTCGGCCTTCTCGGCGTTCACCTGGGCGCGGCGCTGGGCCTCCTGCGCGGCGTAGGCGGCGGCGCGTTCCTCGGCCTCGCGTTCGCGACGCTCGCGGTCCTCGCGCTCGCGGCGCTTGGCGGCGAGTTCGGCCTCTTCGGTGCGGATGGACTCGGCCTGCCGGCGCGCGTCCTGCTCGCGGCGGGCCAGCTCGCTGTGGTCAACCGCGGGAGCCGATGCCTGCGGCGCCGCGGCGACGGGCGCCTCGTCGGACGCCGGGGCAGCGGACGCTTGCGGCTCTTCCGCCTCCATCGGCTCGTCACGCTTGATGAAGGTGCGCTTCTTCCGCACCTCGACCTGGATGGTCCGGGCGCGGCCGCTGGCGTCGGCCTGCTTGATCTCGCTGGTCGATTTCTTGACCAGGGTGATCTTGCGGTTGGCCACGGCGGTGCCGTGGCTGGCCTGGAGGTACCCCAGGAGCTTCTGCTTGTCGCTGTCGGTCAGGACATCGGATGCGGTGGACTTGGCCACGCCGGCCGACTTCAGCTGCTCGATCAGGGTGTCAGTGGACTTCTTGAGCTCGCTCGCGAACTCGGCTACGGTAATGCTCGACATATTCTCTTCGGATCTCCATGATCGTCACGCTTGGTCGGCGAACCAGTGTTCGCGGGCCTTCAGGATGAGCGCCTTGGCGTCATCGGCGGAATGGCCGGTGATGTCGGTCAGCTCGTCGATGGCCAGATCGGCCAGGTCGTCGCGCGTATTCACGCCTGCCGCAGCGAGCTGGGCGATGTGCTCGGCCGTGAGGCCTTCCAGATCGCGGAGGTCCTGCGATACCCCGCCCGCATTTTCCTCGCGGGCGATTTCCTGCGTCAGCAGGACGTCCTTGGCGCGGGCGCGGAGTTCGTTGACGGTGTCTTCGTCGAAGCTCTCGATCTCCAGCATCTCCTGCAGCGGGACGTAGGCGATCTCCTCGAGGCTGGTGAAGCCCTCGGAAATCAGGATGTTGGCGATCTCCTCGTCCACATCGAGCTTTTCCATGAACAGCCGGCGGCTGCCGCTGGTCTCGTCGGCCAGCTTCTGCGCCGATTCGGCCGCGTCCATGATGTTGATCTTCCAGCCGGTCAGGTCGGAGGCGAGGCGCACGTTCTGGCCGCCGCGGCCGATGGCGATGGCGAGGTTCTCCTCGTCCACCACCACGTCCATCGCATGGCGCTCCTCGTCCACCACGATCGAGCTGACGTTGGCCGGGGCCAGCGCGCCGATGACGAACTGGGCGGGATCCTCGCTCCAAAGCACGATGTCCACGCGCTCGCCGGCCAGCTCGTTGGTGACCGCGTTGACGCGGGTGCCGCGCACGCCGACGCAGGTGCCGATCGGGTCGACGCGCTTGTCGTGCGACAGCACCGCGATCTTGGCGCGCGAGCCCGGGTCGCGGGCGCAGGACTTGATCTCCAGCAGGCCCTGCTCGATCTCCGGGACTTCCTGGCGGAACAGCTCGACCATGAACTCCGGCGCGGAGCGCGACAGGATGATCGGCGCGCCGCGCAGCGTCAGGTCCACTTCCATGATCATGGCGCGGACGCGGTCGCCGTTGCGCAGGTTCTCCTTGGGGATCATCTCGCTGCGGCGCAGGCGGCCTTCCACGCGGCCCGACTCGACGATGATGTCGCCCTTGTCCATGCGCTTGACGGCGCCGACGAAGATCTTGTCGCCGCGCGACATGAAGTCGTTGAGCAGCATCTCGCGCTCGGCGTCGCGGATCTTCTGCAGGATGACCTGCTTGGCCGCCATCGCGCCGATCCGGCCAATGGGCACCGAATCCACGCCTTCCTCGATGTATTCGTCCACCTCGATGTCGGGGATCTGCTCCTTGGCTTCGAACAGCAGGATCTCCTGGTCGGGCAGCTGCAGGCCGGCCTCGTCGGGAACGACGTGCCAGCGGCGGAAGGTCTCGTAGTTGCCGCTGTCGCGGTCGATCGCCACGCGGATATCCACATCGCCCTGGTAGAGCTTCTTGGTGGCCTGCGCGAGCGCGGACTCCACCGCGCCGAACACCACGTCGCGCTCGACGTTCTTCTCGCGGGAAATGGCTTCCACCAGCATCAACAATTCGCGATTCATGCGATTACTCTCCTATCCTGAACAAGTGCTTCGAGGCTCGCCGCCGCATGCCGCCCCGCATGCGAAGTGAGCGTCCGTCCCCTGCGGACCGCGGCCCGGCGCCGGATCACTGCGCTCCGGGAACGTCGCGCGGCCTGCGCCCCTTGAAATCCACGATCGGCGCGAGCCGTGCCTCGCGCAGCTCGTCGAGGGTGAAGCCCAGCGCCTGCATCGGCGCCGGCACCCGCTTGCGGCTGACCCGCTGGCCCGGCTTGGGCGGCGGCTCGTCGCTCCAGACGACCTGCCAGCGCGCGGCGGCGGGCGCATCGGCCGCGGCCTCCGTGCCCGGCGCTTCGGGCACCCGCTCCAGGGTGCCGCGGAATTTCTTGCGGTTGGCATTGACGGTGCCGCCGGCCGCCGCGGCGGCGCCCAGCGGGGCGCGCAGCACGATGTCGACCACCTCGCCGGCGAAGCGCTCGAAGTCCTGCTGGTGGCGCAGCGGCCGGTCGATGCCGGGCGAGGAGACTTCCAGCCGCTTGTAGTCGACGCCGTCCACCTCCAGCGCGAACTGCAGCTGGCGGGTGACCTTCTCGCAATCCTCGACGGTGACGAAGGGCTCGGGAAGCGCCGGATCCCGGCCGGCGGGCGCGGGCGACCAGGGCAAGTCGATGGTGATGCGCAGCAGGCCTCCGGCGGAGCGCTCGATCTCCACCAGGTCGTAGCCGAGTCCGGCGACGGTTTGTTCGACGATTTGCTGCAGTGCCACGTTGCTTGAGCCGTTTTTTCCAGAAATGAAGGTGCCGCGATGCCGCGCATCCCGCGGCGGTTCCCGCCATCTGGTGCCGATGCGCCCCGTTTTCCAGGGGCGCCGCGCGCCGGATGCGAGCCATCAAAAACCAAACGGCCAAAAAAAACGGGCGGTGGTAACCCGCCCGTTTGGCCGTGAAGAATAAATTATAGCCCGGATATGGACTTGCGGCAAGGCCACAGCCGCTCCCGATGCGCCGCGGCGGGCTCAGTCGCGACGCGGCAGACGCTGCAGCATCGCCGCGAACTGCCCCGATGCGTCCCCGACGTCGCGCGCGGCCCCGGCGGGCGCGGAACGTAGGCTCGCGACGAGGCGCGACAGCACTTCGGGCTGCGGGATCATCGGCCCGGCGAAGCGGACGCGCCCCGCGGGATCGCCGACCACCAGCGTGGGAAAGGTCTCGACGTCGATGTCGCCGGCGAGGTCCGCCTCGTCCTCGACGTCTATCCAGTCGAACGCGGCGTCGGGGGTGCGGGCGGCCACCGCGTCGAAATCGGCGCGGTACTGGCGGCAGACGCCGCACCAGTCCGCGCACAGGCAGACGACGCGCCAGCGGTCCGCGGGTCCGGCCGCGGGCCGCTGCGACGGCGCGGTGGACGCAGGGGAGAGGGAAACGGGCTCGTGCTCTTGCATCGGCCGCATCCTAACGGCCCCGGGCGCGCCGGCGCGGACGCGGGGCATCGTCCGCCATCGCCGGCAGCCCTCCCCCGCTGCCGCCCGGCCGAGCGCGGCGCCTCATGCGGGGGGCTGCGGGCCGGGCGGCGGCCCTTCGCCGGCGGGGGCCGCGGCCCGGACCAGTTCGCGGGTGTAGGGCTCCCGGGGTGCCTGCAGGATGCGGTCGACCGGGCCGGATTCGACCACCTCGCCGGCGCGCATCACCAGGACCTCGTGGGCCATCGCGCGGACGACGTCGATGTCGTGGGTGATGAGCAGGTAGGCCAGGCCGCGCTCGCGCTGCAGGCGCTGCAGCAGCGCCAGGACCTGCTTCTGGATGGTGACGTCGAGCGCGCTGGTCGGCTCGTCGAGCACCAGCACCGCCGGCTCGACGATGAGCGCGCGGGCGATCGCCAGCCGCTGGCGCTGGCCGCCGGAGAAGGCGTGGGGATAGCGGTCGAGCAGCCCGGGGAACTGCGCCTCGTCCAGGCCCACGTCGGCCAGCGCCGCCCGCACCCGCGCGCGCCGCGCGTCTGGACACAGCTCGGGCGCGTGCACCAGGAGTCCCTCCTCGACGATCTGGCCGACCGACAGGCGCGGCGACAGCGAGGAGAACGGATCCTGGAACACCACCTGCATCCGCCGCCGCAGCGCGCGGTCGCCGCGCGCCCCGCCCCCGCCCCAGGCCCGGCCCATGATCTCGAGCCGGCCCTCGTGCGGCTGCAGGCCGAGCGCCGCGAGCGCGAGGGTGGACTTGCCCGAACCCGATTCGCCGACCACGCCCAGCGTCCGCCCCGGCAACAGGCGGAAGGAGGCGTCGCGGACGGCGGTGAACGATCCGCGCCGCCACCAGCCCCGGATGCCGGGCAGCGGCACCGGGTAGCGCACCTGCAGGCCCTCGGCGCGGAGCACCGGCTCCGTCCCGTCGTCCGCCGCGGCCGGCTCGGCCACGTCGCGCACGGGCCGGCTGTCCATCAGCCTGCGGGTGTAGGGATGCCGCGGCGACGCGAAGACCTCGGCCACGTCGCCCTGTTCCACGATGCGCCCGCGTTCCATCACCGCGACCCGGTCTGCGAAGCGCCGGACGAGCTGCAGGTCGTGGGTGATCAGCAGCACGGCCATGCCGTGGCTGCGCTGGAGCCGGTCGAGCAGTTCGAGGATCTGGCCGCGCAGCGTGACGTCCAGCGCGGTGGTGGGCTCGTCGGCCAGCAGCAGGCGCGGCTTGCAGGCCAGCGCCATCGCGATCATGGCCCGCTGCCGCTGGCCGCCGGAGAGCTGGTGCGGATGGGAACGCGCCCGGCGCTCCGGCTCGGGGATGCCGGTTTCCGCTAGCAATTGGATAGCTAGGAGCGCAGCATCCGCGCGCGCCAGCCCGAGTTTCAGTTGCACGACCTCCGCGATCTGCTCGCCCACGGTATAGAGCGGATTGAAGGCGGTCATCGGCTCCTGGAAGATCATGGCGATCTCCCGGCCGCGGACGCCCCGCAGCTCGCGCTCGGGCAGGGCCAGCAGGTCGCGCACGCCGGCGTGCTCCGCGCCGCCGGCCAGCAGGGCGCTGCCCGCGTAGTCGGCGTCGGGCACCAGGCGCAGCAGGCTCAGCGCGGTGACCGTCTTGCCGGAGCCGGATTCCCCGACCAGGGCCAGCTTCTCGCCGGGCCGCAGGGTGAAGTCCACGCCGTGCACCACCTCCTGGCCGCCGAATCCGACCCGCAGGCCGCGCACCGCGAGCAGCTGCGCGTCCAGCGCGCCCGCGCCGCCGGCGCGGTCGGGTACGGGAGGCAAGCCCGGGGCGCTCATCGTTCGGCCTTCCGCGGGTCGAGGGCGTCGCGCAGCGCGTCGCCCATGAAGGTCAGCAGCAGCAGGGTGAGCACCAGCGCCAGGAAGGTGAAGATCGAGATCCACCACGCGTCCACGTTGGCCTTGCCCTGGCTGAGCAGCTCGCCGAGCGAGGGGGTGCCCGGCGGGACGCCCAGGCCGAGGAAGTCGAGCGACGCCAGGGCCAGCACCGCCGCGCTCATGCGGAAGGGCAGGAAGGTCACCACCGGCGTCATGCTGTTGGGCAGGATGTGGCGGCGGATGATCTGCCAGTCGCCGACGCCCAGCGCGCGGGCGGCCTTGACGTAGTCGAGCTGGCGGTTGCGGAGGAATTCGGCGCGCACGTAGTCCGACAGGCCCATCCAGCCGAAGAGGCTCAGCAGCACCAGCAGCAGCGCGATGCTGGGCGCGAAGATGGCGCTGAAGATGATCAGCAGGTAGAGCTCGGGCATCGAGCCCCAGATCTCGATGAAGCGCTGGAAGGCCAGGTCGGTGCGGCCGCCGAAGTAGCCCTGCAGCGCCCCGGTGGCCACGCCGAGCACGGTGCCGATGGCGGTCAGCGCCAGCGCGAACAGCACGCTGATGCGGAAGCCGTAGACCAGCTGCGCCAGCAGGTCGCGCCCGCGGTCGTCGGTGCCCAGCCAGTTCTCGCGCGACGGCGGCGAGGGGTTGGGCTGCCGCGCGAAGTAGTTGAGCGTCTTCGGGCCGTAGGGATTGGGCGGGTAGACCGCCCAGTTGCCGCCCTCGGTCAGGCGCTTGCGGATGAAGGGGTCGAGGTAGTCGGCCGGCGTGTCGAAGTCGCCGCCGAAGGTGGTCTCGGGGTAGTCGCGCAGCACCGGGAAATAGGTGGCGCCCTCGTAGCGCACCACCAGCGGCCGGTCGCTGGACAGCACTTCCGCGCACAGGCTCAGGGCCAGCATGGCCAGGAACAGCACCAGGCTCGCGAAGCCCAGCCGGTTGCGGCGGAAGCGCCGCCACGCGCGCCGGCCCGGCGAGAGGCCGGCCGCGGGCGGCGCGGCGCGGGCGACGTCCGGCGGCGGGACCGGATCCGGGACGGCGGCGCCCGCCGGCTGCCCGGGCCGGACGGCGGCGGGATCAATCGAACTTGACACGCGGATCCACCCAGACGTACGAGAGATCGGACACCAGCTTGGTCACCAGGCCGATCAAGGTGAAGAAGTACAGCGTGCCCAGCACCACCGGATAGTCGCGCCGGATCACGCTCTCGTAGCTCAGCAGGCCCAGGCCGTCGAGCGAGAACAGGGTCTCGATCAGCAGCGAGCCGGTGAAGAAGGCGCCGATGAAGGCCGCCGGGAAGCCGGTGACGATCGGGATCAGCGCGTTGCGGAAGACATGCTTCCAGAGCACCTGCCGCTCGCCCAGGCCCTTGGCGCGGGCGGTCAGCACGTACTGCCGGCGGATCTCCTCGAGGAAGGCGTTCTTGGTCAGCATCGCGGTGACGGCGAAGCTGCCGGCCACCATCGCGGTCACCGGCAGCGTGATGTGCCACAGGTAGTCGGCGATGCGCGCCCCCCAGCCGAGCTCGTCCCAGTTGGACGAGGTCAGCCCGCGCAGCGGGAACCACTGCAGTTGGCCGCCGAAGACCACCAGCAGCGCCACCCCGAGCACGAAGCCGGGGATCGCGTAGCCGACCAGGACCAGCAGCGTGGTCGCGAAGTCGAAGCGGCTGCCTGCCCGCACCGCCTTGGCCACGCCCAGCGGCACCGCCACCAGGTAGCTGATGAGGAAGGTCCAGAGCCCGAGGCTGGCCGAGACCGGGAGTTTCTCCTTGATCAGCTGCCAGACGTCCTTGTTCTGGAAGAAGCTGCGGCCGAGGTCGAAGCGGGCGAACTGCCCGAGCATCCGCCAGAAACGCTCGGCCGGCGGCTTGTCGAAGCCGTAGAGCGCCTTGATCTGCTCCAGGCGCTGCGGATCGACGCCCTGCCCGCCCCGGTAGCCGCCCCCGGCGCCGCCGCCCTCGCCTCCGCCGGCGCCGCGGGCCCCGGCGCGGGCCTCGGCGAGGTACTGCTCCACCGGGCCGCCGGGCACGAACTGGATCACGCAGAAGGTCAGCAGCAGCACGCCGAACAGCGTGGGCACCATCAGCAGCAGGCGTTTCAGGACATAGGCGAGCATCGGGGGTACGTCAGGCGGTGCCGGTGGAGGACGGGGACGGGGCGACGGGGCATCGCCGCCTCAGCCGCCGGACTCCCGGGCGGCGGTCGGGGCAGGGCGGGCCCACCAGGTCTCGATGACCCACAGCTCGGGTTGCGCGGTGTAGGGCGGCATGCCGCCGGCCGGCATCTGCAGCCTCCAGGCGTTGTAGACCAGGCGGTGGGTGGGCGCGGTCCACTGGGGGATGAAGTAGTGGCCGTGGGCGATCACCCGGTCGAGTGCGCGGCAGGCGGGCAGCTGCTCGGCGCGAGTCTTGGCGCGCACCATCTGCGCGATCAGCGCATCGACCGCCGGGCTGGAGACGCCGGCGATATTGCCCGAGTCCTCGGTGCGCGCGGCCTTGCTGCCGAGGATGTCGGCGTACTCCTGGCCGGGGTTGTGGGTGCCGGCGTAGGCGATGGTGACGATGTCGAAGTCGAATTTCTGCAGGCGCTGCTGGTAGAGCGCGAAGTCGGTCGGCCGCATCCGCAGCTCGATGCCGAGCTTGGCCAGGTTGCGCGCCCAGGCGTTCTCGACGCGGGCGGCGCCCTCGCCGGCCATCAGGGATTCCAGCACCATCGGCTGGCCCCGGGCGTTGCGCAGCGCGCCGTCGCGCACCTCCCAGCCCGCCTCGCGCAGCAGCTCGCGGGCCCGGCGCAGGTTGCCGCGCAGGGTGGAGGGGCCGCCCGCCTCCTGGTCGGGGCCGTCGGTGCGGGGCGGGGCGGTCATCGGGCCGAAGACCGCCGGCGGCAGCGTGGCCCGGAAGGGCTCCAGCAGGGCCAGCTCCTCGGGCGACGGGCGACCGGTGGCGGCGCAGTCGGTGTTGCCGAACATGCCGTTGACCCGCTGGTAGCTGCCGTAGAACATCTGGCGGTTGAGCCATTCGTAGTCCATCGCCAGGCCCAGCGCTTCGCGCACCCGGGGGTCGGCCAGCAGCGGGCGGCGGGTGTTGAGGACGTAGCTCTGGAAGCCCGAGGGCAGCCGGTGGCGGAACTCCCCCTTGACCAGTTCGCCGGAGTCGAACTTGCGGCCGTTGACCCGCCGCGCCCAGTCGCCCGCCGAGAAGAAGCGCATCACGTCGAACTCGCCCGCCTTGAGCGCTTCCAGGCGGGCGGTGTTGTCCGCGTAGATCTTGACCGTGACCCGGTCGAAGTTGTCGGTGCCGCGCTTGACGTTGAGGTCGCGCGCCCAATACTCCGGGTTGCGCAGGTAGGTGATGTCCTTGCCGAAGCGCACCGGGCCGATGCGGTACGGCCCGCTGCCGATCGGCACGTCGGTCACGACGCGGTCGAAGGGCTTCCCCGCACCCCAGGCCCGGCTGAAGACCGGCAGCCCGCCGACGGTCAGCGGCAGTTCGCGGTTGGGCTTGCGGAAGCGGAAGCGCACGGTGCGCGCGTCCAGCACCTCGCAGGCCTCGACGTCCTCCAGCAGGGTCTTGTAGGCCGGCGAGGTGGCCGGCCCCATCAGGGTGTCGAAGGTGTGCTTGACGTCGGCCGCGAGCACCGGATCGCCGTTGTGGAAGCGCGCCTGCGGCCGCAGCCGGAAGGTGGCGGACAGCCCGTCCGCGGGCACCTCCACGTCCTCGGCCAGGAGGCCGTAGCCGGCGGCCGTCTCGTCGAGCGCGCCGGTCAGCAGGCTGTCGAACATCAGGTCAGACAGGTAGGCGGGCGCGCTGCCCTTGATGGTGAACGGGTTGTACTTGTCGAAGGTCGAGGTGCGCAGGTTGCTCACCAGCCGGATCTCGCCGCCCTTGGGCGCCTGCGGATCCACGTAGGGGAAGGCGTGGAAGCCCGGAGGCTGGCGCAGGTCGCCCCAGAGCGCGTACCCGTGGGCGGCCCAGGCCGACGACACCGTTCCGGCCACTCCCGACAGCAGGCCGCACAGCCCGATCAGCAAACCTCGCATGCGACAATTCTGCACCAAGCGTCCCGGGCCATCGCAACCCCGGGCGTCGGCCGGCATGCCCGGCTCCCGCGGACGGCGGCGGCCTCCGCCGCCCCTCCCCTCCCCCAACGCAACGAACGATTCACCATGGGTTTCCTCTCCGGCAAAAAGCTGCTCATCACCGGCGTACTGTCCAACCGCTCCATCGCCTACGGCATCGCCAAGGCCTGCCATGCCCAGGGCGCCGAGCTGGCCTTCAGCTACGTCGGCGAGCGCTTCAAGGACCGGATCACCGAATTCGCGGCCGATTTCGATTCGAAGCTGATCTTCGACTGCGACGTGGGCGACGACGCGCAGATCGAGAAGCTCTTCGCCGACCTGTCCCAGGCCTGGCCGACCTTCGACGGCTTCGTGCACAGCATCGGCTACGCGCCGCGCGAGGCGATCGCCGGCGATTTCCTGGACGGCCTCTCGCGCGAGGGCTTCAAGGTGGCGCACGACATCAGCGCCTACAGCTTCCCCGCGATGGCCAAGGCCGCCCTGCCCTTCCTCAACGACAAGGCCGCGCTGCTGACGCTCACCTACCTGGGCGCGGTCCGCACCGTGCCCAACTACAACACCATGGGCCTGGCCAAGGCCAGCCTGGAGGCCTCGGTGCGCTACCTGGCCGAATCGCTCGGCCCCAGGGGCATGCGGGTCAACGGCATCAGCGCCGGTCCGATCAAGACGCTGGCGGCCAGCGGCATCAAGGGCTTCGGCAAGATCCTGTCGGTGGTGGCGGAGTCCTCGCCGATCCGCCGCAACATCACCATCGACGACGTGGGCAACGTGGCGGCCTTCCTGCTGTCGGACCTGGCCGCCGGCGTCACCGCCGAGATCACCTACGTGGACGGCGGCTTCAGCCATGTGGTCGGCGGCATCGCCGAACCTTCGGCGGCCTGACGGGCCGCGCCGCCCGGGCCCGTCCGGCATGCCCCGCACGCCGATGATCTCCCGGCGCTCCCTGCTGCGGGCGGGGATCGCGGCCGCGGGCGCGCCGGCCGCGGTCCGCGCGCTGGCCGGCGTGCCGCAGCGCCCGGCGCCGGCCCCCGCGCCCGCGGCATCCGCCGCGCCGGCGCTGATGCTGGCGAACGTCTACCGCCCGGGCATCCCGCTGCAGGACTACTGGGTCAGCGAGAAGCTCGACGGCGTGCGTGGCTACTGGGACGGGCGCCAGCTCTGGACCCGCGGCGGCCAGCGGGTGGCGGCGCCGGCCTGGTTCACCGCCGGATGGCCGTCGGCGCCGATGGACGGCGAGCTCTGGGCCGGGCGCGGCCGGTTCCAGAAGACCGCCTCCACCGTGCGCCAGCAGGCGCCGGACGAGGCGGCCTGGCGCGCGATCCGCTTCATGGTGTTCGACCTGCCCGCGCACGAGGGCGTGTTCACCGAGCGCCTCGGGGTGCTGCACGGCCTGCTGTCGACGGTGGATTCGCCCTGGATCCGGCCGGTGGCCCAGGAGCGGGCGACCACCCATGCGGAGCTGATGCAGCGGATGCATGCGGTGGTGCGCAACGGCGGCGAGGGCCTGATGCTGCACCGCGGGGACAGCCCCTACCGCGGGCTGCGCAGCGACGACCTGCTCAAGGTCAAGCCCCACGAGGACGCCGACGCCCGGGTGGTCGCGCAGATCCCCGGCCAGGGCAAGTACGAGCACCAGCTGGGCGCGCTGCTGGTGGAGACGCCCGAGGGCCTGCGCTTCCGGCTGGGATCGGGCTTCAGCGACGCGGAGCGCCGCCGCCCGCCGGCCGTCGGCAGCTGGGTGAGCTACCGCTTCCGCGGCACCCACGAGGACGGCCTGCCGCGCTTCGCCACCTTCCTGCGCGAGCGGCCCGACCTGCGCTGAGGCGGGGTCCCGGCCCGCCGCCGTGCGGGCCGGAGGCGCGCCCCGCCGCCCTGGGAGACGCGCCCCGGTCAGAATACAGGACGTTTTTGGGCATTACCCCGCGTCCCGCCTAGGCTGGCAGCTATCGAAACCGTAGCATGCCGACAGTTCTGCGGGCGACCGGCGCCCGCCGGCCTCAGATCTTGCGGCTGTAGGGGCCGTCCGCGCCCACTTCGACCAGGTTGTCTTCCTGCGCCAGCAGCTCGGGCTGGCGCGGCGGCTTGCCCTCGGCCACGCAATCGGCGTAGTAGCGGACCTTGCCGTCGTCGCCCTCGAGTTCGACGAGGCCGTGGATGTCGGTCTCGAAGCCCGGGCACTTGGCGTTGAACTCGCGCGAGAACTTGAGGTAGTCCACGATCTTCTTGTTGAACACCTCGCCCGGGATCAGCAGCGGGATGCCCGGCGGGTACGGCGTCACCAGGCTGGTGGTGATGCGGCCTTCGAGGTGGTCGATCTCCACCCGTTCCGTCATGCGGTGCGCGATGTGGGCGTAGGCGTCGCTCGGCTTCATCGCGGGCGTCAGGTCGCTCAGGTACATCTCGGTGGTCAGCCGGGCGATGTCGTACTGCTTGTAGAGCTGGTGCACGTGCTGGCAGAGGTCGCGCAGCCCCATGCGCTCGTAGCGCTTGTGCTGCTGGCAGAACTCCGGAAGGATGCGCCACATCGGCTGGTTCTTCTCGTAGTCGTCCTTGAACTGCTGCAGCGCGGTCAGCAGGCTGTTCCAGCGGCCCTTGGTGATGCCGATGGTGAACATGATGAAGAAGCTGTATAGACCGGTCTTCTCGACGATCACGCCGTGCTCGGCCAGGAACTTGGTCACGATGCTCGCCGGGATGCCGGTCTCGGCGAACTCGCCCTCCATGTTCAGGCCCGGGGTGACGATGGTCGCCTTGATCGGGTCGAGCATGTTGAAGCCGTCGGCCAGGGTGCCGAAGCCGTGCCACTTGGCGTCGCGTTCCTCGCCCTTGATGATCCAGTCGTCGGCGCGGCCGATGCCTTCCTCGGCCAGCTTCTCCGGGCCCCAGACCTTGAACCACCAGTCGTTCTCGCCGAACTCCTCCTCGACCTGGCGCATCGCGCGGCGGAAGTCCAGCGCCTCGAGGATGCTCTCCTCGACCAGCGCGGTGCCGCCGGGCGGCTCCATCATCGCCGCGGCCACGTCGCAGCTCGCGATGATCGCGTACTGCGGGCTGGTGCTGGTGTGCATCAGGTAGGCCTCGTTGAAGAGGTGGCGGTCGAGCTTGCGGCGGTTGGAGTCCTGCACCAGCACATGGCTCGCCTGGCTGATGCCGGCCAGCAGCTTGTGCGTGGATTGGGTGGAGAACACCAGCGTCTCGTTGGGCCGCGCGCGCTTCTTGCCCATGGCGTGGTACGGGCCGTAGAAGGGGTGGAAGGCCGCGTGCGGCAGCCAGGCCTCGTCGAAGTGCAGCGTGTCCACGTAGCCGTCGAGCGCGCCCTTGATGGTCTCGGTGTTGTAGACCACGCCGTCGTAGGTCGACTGGGTCAGCGTCAGGATGCGCGGCTTGACCGCGTCGGCGTCCACGCCCTGGAGCAGCGGGTTGGCGCGGATCTTGGCCTTGATCGCCTCCACGTCGAATTCCGAGCGCGGGATGGGGCCGATGATCCCGAAGTGGTTGCGCGTCGGCTTCAGGAAGACCGGGATGGCCCCGGTCATGATGATCGCGTGCAGGTTGGATTTGTGGCAGTTGCGGTCGACCACCACCACGTCGCCCGGGGCCACCGTGTGGTGCCAGACCATCTTGTTGCTGGTGCTGGTGCCGTTGGTCACGAAGAAGCAGTGGTCGGCGTTGAAGATCCGGGCGGCGTTGCGCTCGCTCTCGGCCACCGGGCCGGTGTGGTCGAGCAGCTGGCCCAGTTCCTCCACCGCGTTGCAGACGTCGGCGCGCAGCATGTTCTCGCCGAAGAACTGGTGGAACATCTGGCCGACCGGGCTCTTCAGGAAGGCCACGCCGCCGGAGTGGCCGGGGCAGTGCCACGAGTAGGAGCCGTCCTCGGCGTAGTCGAGCAGCGCCTTGAAGAAGGGCGGCTGCACGCCTTCGAGATAGCTCTTGGCCTCGCGGATGATGTGGCGGGCCACGAATTCCGGCGTGTCCTCGAACATGTGGATGAAGCCGTGCAGCTCGCGCAGGATGTCGTTCGGGATGTGCCGCGAGGTCTTGGTCTCGCCGTAGATGTAGATCGGCACCTCCAGGTTCTTGCGGCGGACCTCGGTGATGAAGGTGCGCAGGTTCACCACCGCCGGGTCGAGGTCGGGACCGGGCGTGAATTCCTCGTCGTCGATCGACAGGATGAAGGCGCTCGCGCGGCTCTGCTGCTGCGCGAACTGCGACAGGTCGCCGTAGCTGGTGGCGCCCAGCACCTCGAAGCCCTCGCTCTCGATGGCCTGCGCCAGCGCGCGGATGCCGAGCCCGGACGTGTTCTCGGAACGGAAGTCCTCATCGATGATGACGATGGGAAAACGGAATTTCATGCAGGGCTCCGGAGGAAAGCGGAAGGACGGAGGGAGGGGGACGGCCGCGGCCGGCGCGCGGCCCGCGCAGCGAAAGCGGCGAAGTGTAAGGACATCGTCCTGCGCGCGTTGCCACCGGGTGGAAAAACTGCCGCAGAATGCAAGCATCCGGCGCGGGAGGAGCACTTCCCCGCGCTTTCTAGCACCTTCCCGCTACAAGGAAACGACACGTTGGCACCTTCGACCTTCTGGTGGCTGCTGGCGGCGGCGGCCATCGCGCTGGAACTCGCCTCGGGCACCGTCTACCTGCTGCTGATGTCCGTCGGCTTCGCGGGGGCCGCGGTCGCCGCCCACCTGGGCGCGGGCATCACCGCGCAGATCCTGGTGGCGGCCGCGGTCGGCGCCGGCAGCGTGCTCGCCTGGTACGCCGTCCGCCGCAGGCGCCGCGCCGCGGGCCGGTCGCCGGAGCGGCCCGCGCTGGACCTCGACGTGGGCGAGGTGGTGCAGGTGCCGGCCTGGAACGCCGACGGGACCGCCACCGTGCGCTACCGCGGCGCCGCCTGGACCGCCCTCGCCCGCCCGGGCGCCGCGGCCGCGCCGGGCCCGCACCGGGTGGCCGAGATCGTCGGCAGCCGGCTGCTGGTCGATCCCCTCTAGCCCGCCGTCGGAGCGGGCTCCGCCCCGACGGCGGGCGGAGGCTCCCGCACCGTCCCGCGCGGCCCGCGCCGCCGCGTTCCCTACCCCACTCGCGCAAGGAGTCTCCCCATGGAAATCGCCATCGTCGTCCTGGCCGCGGCCATCCTCTTCATCACCCAGTCGGTCAAGTTCGTGCCGCAGCAGAGCGCCTGGGTCCGGGAGCGCCTCGGCAAGTACCACAGCACCATGCTGCCGGGGCCGAATTTCCTGATCCCCTTCATCGACAAGGTGGCCTACCGGCACAGCCTCAAGGAGATCCCGCTCGACGTGCCCAGCCAGGTCTGCATCACCCGGGACAACACCCAGCTGCAGGTCGACGGCATCCTGTATTTCCAGGTGACCGACCCGATGCGCGCCAGCTACGGCTCGTCGAACTACCTCATGGCGGTCACCCAGCTCGCCCAGACCTCGCTGCGCAGCGTCATCGGCAAGCTCGAGCTCGACAAGACCTTCGAGGAGCGCGAGCTGATCAACGCCCAGGTCGTGGCCGCGATCGACGAGGCCGCGCTCAACTGGGGCGTCAAGGTGCTGCGCTACGAGATCAAGGACCTCACCCCGCCCCACGAGATCCTGCAGGCGATGCAGCGCCAGATCACTGCCGAACGCGAGAAGCGCGCGCTGATCGCCGCCTCCGAGGGCCGTCGGCAGGAGCAGATCAACATCGCCACCGGCGAGCGCGAGGCCGCGATCGCCCGCTCCGAGGGCGAGAAGCAGGCCGCGATCAACCGCGCCCAGGGCGAGGCGGCCTCGATCACCACGGTGGCCGAGGCCACCGCGCAGGCCATCGCCCGCGTCGCTTCCGCCATCGAGCAGCCCGGCGGCGCGGCGGCGGTGCAGCTCAAGGTGGCCGAACGCGCGGTCGATGCCTACAGCCAGGTGGCGGCGGACGCCAACACCACGCTGATCGTCCCCAGCAGCATGGCCGAGGTCTCGACCCTAATCGGCTCGGCGATGAAGATGGTCCAGGCCGGCGCGCGGCCCGCGTCGCCCGCGGCGGGCCGCGCGCCCGCGTCCGGGGCGGCCGTGGCCGCCCCGGCGACGCCGTCCCGCTTCCCGGCCGCGGGCGACGCCGCCTTCGGGCGCGCGCCGGACTGACCGGGCCGGCGCATCCGTTTTGTTTCGCGCCCGCGGCTGGAAGCCGCTCCGGCGCTGCTACAATAGCGGGCTTCGGAGCGGTGGATGAGTGGTTTAAGTCGCACGCCTGGAAAGCGTGTGTGGGTTAATAGCCCACCGCGGGTTCGAATCCCGCCTGCTCCGCCAAATACGGACCCCAAGTGCTTGATGCGCTTGGGGGTTTTTTCCGGCTGCCCGCGCCTAGGCGCACGCCGGTCCGGCCGCCCCGGCCCCCTCGCCGGACCGGCCGGCGCGCAGGAACAGTTCCGCGCAGATCCCGCGCAGCCAGCGGTTGCCGGCTTCCTGGTGGAAGCGCGCGTGCCAATGCTGGCGCACCGAGAAGCCGGGAACGGGAACCGGGCACGGCAGCACGCGCAGCCCTCCGATGCCGGCCAGGGTCTCGCCGATGTGCCGCGGCAGGATCGCCACCAGGTCGGTCGTGGAGAGGATGGCCGGCAGGCCGAGGAAACCCGGGAGCCCGAGCACCACGCGCCGCTCGAACCCTAGGCGCTTGATCGTGCCATCCAGCAACTGCGCTCCCGTGCCGGAGACGATGCCCGCATGGTCCTCCCGGATGTAGTCGCGCAGGCCGAAGTCGCCGGCCCGGATCCTCGGGTGGTTCGGGTGCGCGAGGCAGACCCAGTCCTGCTCGTAGAAGGTCTGCCGGTAGAAGCTGGCCTCCAGGTCCGGGATGAAGCCCAGGGCGAGATCAGCCGTGCCCGCCTCCGCGATGCGCTGGCCATCCTGACCTGCCCCATCGTCGAGCTGCACATGTCGAACATCCATGCGCGCGAACCCTTCCGCCACCATTCGGTGTTCGCCGAGATCGTGCAGGGCCAGATCGCGGGATTCGGGGTGGACAGCTACCTGCTGGGGCTGCGCACCGCGGTCGATCACGCGCGCGCGCGGCAGGCCTGACCGGACCGGCCGCCGTGCGGATCGCGGCCCGCACGGAGCCGCGCCTCGCGCTCCGCCTGGGCGCGCGCCCGGGCGAGCGTCGCGTGCTCCGTCAGCCGGCTCCACGCGCTAGCCCGCATGTTCCGCCGGAAGGACACCAGCTCCTTGGAATGCCGCGCCGCTGGCGCAGGGCCGGGACCGGCCGGCGGCGCGGGGATGGCGTCGGGAACGGCGGCGGTGGCAGTGGCGGCCGTGGCGGCGGCAGGAGCGGATGCGGCGGTTCGGGGAATGGTGCGCGCGAGTATGGGAACCGTCCGGCGTCCACCAGCCGGCGAACGATCCCTCGCCGTGCGCCGGCGCCGAACGGGGGTCAGCGCGACCCGAGGTAGCGCACCGGGTCCACCGGCTTGCCCTGGCGGCGGATCTCGAAGTGCAGCTTCACCCGGTCGGCGTCGGTGCTGCCCATCTCGGCGATCTTCTGCCCCTTGCGCACGTTCTGGTCCTCCTTGACCAGCAGCGCCTGGTTGTGGGCGTAGGCGGTGAGGTAGGTGTTGTTGTGCTTGAGGATGATCAGGTTGCCGTAGCCCCGCAGGCCCGCGCCGGCGTAGACCACACGGCCGTCGGCCGCCGCAAGCACCGGGTCGCCCTGCTTGCCGCCGATGTCGTAGCCCTTGTTGCGCGCCTCGTCGAAGCCCGCGAGCAGGGGCCCGGCGGACGGCCAGATGAAGCCGGGGCTCTCCTCGCTGCCGGAGGGCTGCGCGACCTGGGGCGGCGGCGTCACCGGCGGCGGCGCGACGGCCGTCGTTTCGGGGGTTCCGGAAGGAGGCGGCACCAGCGGCGGCATCGTGGCCGGGGTGCGGGAGGACGCGACGGCAGCGCCGGCGGGCGGCACGACCCGCAGCACCTGGCCGACTTCGATCAGGTTGGGGTTCTCGAGGTTGTTCCAGCGCACGATGTCGCGGACGTTCACGGCGTTTTCCTGGCCGATCTTGATCAGCGTGTCGCCCGGCCGCACGCTGTAGTAGCCCGGCTTGCCGGCGTTCTCGGCGCCCGGCGGCGGCTTGACGGCGACCGGCGCCGGGCTGCCCGGCGGCAGCTGGACGCCGCGGTCTTCCACCGGTGCGCGCGCGGTCCGTTCGGCGGTGCCGCATCCAGCCAATAACGCCAACACCCCGGACATCACCACGACACCGGCACCCGCGGCCAGACGGCTGCGACCACGCATCTCCTGCATATACGTTCCCTTCAAGCAATCCCCGATTTTAAAGGGACGAAGTGCACCTGCTCGAGCAGGCTGCGTTTGAGGCCGGTGGCGGTGCGCTCGACCATCACCAGCTGCTGGCGGCCCCGCTGGCCGGGCACGGCGACCGGCGCGAGCAGCCGGCCGCCCACCGCGAGCTGCTCGCACCAGGCGTCGGGCACCGCCTCGCCGCCGGCGGCGACCACGATGCCCGCGTACGGCGCGCCGACCGGATAGCCGAGCAGTCCGTCGCCCAGCAGCAGGTGGAGGTTGGCCAGCCGGAACGGCCGCAGGTTGGCCCGCGCCTTCTCGTGCATGGCGCGCAGGCGCTCGACCGAATAGACCTCCCGCACCAACCGGCTGAGGACCGCCGCCTGGTAGCCGCAGCCGGTCCCGATCTCCAGGACGCGGCCGTTGGCCGGGCCGTCGGGCGCCGCGGCGCCGGGGCGCAGCGCCGGCGCCTCCATCAGCAGTTCCGCCATGCGGGCCACCGTGGCCGGCCGGGAGATCGTCTGTTCCCAGCCGATCGGCAGGCTCAGGTCGTCGTAGGCCTGGCTGCCGAAGCCCGGATCCACGAACCGGTGCCGCTCCACCGTCGCCATCGCCTGCAGCACCGCGATCGAGGCGATGCCCTGCGCCTGCAGCCGCTCGACCATGCGCATCCGGGCGCCGAGCCGGTCGCCCGCATGCTCGGCCAGCGCGGAATCCTGCGTCGAGACCATCGGCATGCTGCCCGCCACGACCGCGGGCCGGAGCGGACGGACGGCCGGGTCGCCGCCCGAGGCGCCCGGTGAGGCCGCCGGCCGGCCGGGGGCCGCCCCGGCAACACCGGTCGCGCGTCGGCCGCCGCCCTGCTGGCCGCCGGGCTGGCCGAGCTGCGCCGGAAACCGAGGACGCGGTGCGGGCACGCGCCTTATTCCTGCCCGGCGGCCGCCGTGGATGCCGCCGCGCCGTCCGCGATCCGCGCCGCGGCCTGCGCCCAGCCGACGAGATTGTCGTGGTCGGTCAGGTCCACCTTCAACGGCGTCATCGCGACGTGGCCTTGCGCCGTGGCGTGGAAGTCGGTCCCCTCGGCATCGTCCTTCGCGAGGCCCGCGCCGCCGATCCAGTACATCGTCTCGCCCCGGGGGCTCGACTGGGTGATGACCCGTTCGGCGGCATGCCGCCGGCCGAGCCGGCACAGCCGCACCGGCCCGATCCGCTCCAGCGGCAGGTTGGGGATGTTGACGTTGAGCAGCCAGGGATCGCCGCCCAACAGGCGCTGGGCGACGACCGACTGCACGATCTCCCGCGCTTTGGCGGCGGCGGCCTCGATCTCGCCCCAGCCGCGTTCCACCTGCGAGAAAGCGATGGCGGGGATGCCGAAGAGGAAGGCCTCCATCGCCGCGCCGACGGTGCCGGAGTAGATGGTGTCGTCGCCCATGTTGGCGCCGTTGTTGATGCCCGAGACCACCAGGTCGGGGCGGTAGTCGAGCAGTCCGGTGAGCGCGATGTGCATGCAGTCCGCCGGCGTGCCGTTCACGTAGCGGAAACCGTTCGCGCCCTGGTGCACGTAGAGGGGCGAATGCAGCGTGAGCGCGTTGGATTTCGCGCTGTTGTTGTGCTCGGGCGCGACGACCTCGGTCTCGCCGAGGTCCTGCAGCGCGGCATGCAATGCGACGATCCCCGGCGCCTGGAAGCCGTCGTCGTTGCAAATCAATATCTTCATGGCTCCGGTACCTGCTGTGTGCGCAGGCGATTGTAGACATCCGCCCCCGGATCGCCGTTCCAAGCAGCGCCCCCCGCCCGGAACCGCGGCGGCGCGCCCGCCCGAGGGCTCAGCGCATGACGAGGCCTCCGTCGACGAAGAGCACCTGCCCGGTCATGAAGCCGCTCCAGTCGGAGGCCAGGAAGAGGACCGGCCCGGCGATGTCCTCCGGCCGGGCGAGGCGCCGCAGCGGCGTGGCCGCCATGAGCGACTCTCGGAACGACTCGCGCGTGCCGCTGCTCCCCTGCGTCGGATGGACCAGCCCCGGCGCCACGCAGTTGACCCGGATGCCGAACGGACCCAGCTCGGCCGCGAGGTTGCGGCTGAAGGCCACCAGCGCGGCCTTCGCGGTGGTGTAGTCGTGGTACGGCACCACCGGGTGCTCGACCAGGTTGCTGGCGACGTTGACGATGCAGCCCGCCGCCTGCCGCCGGAAGACCGGCAGCGCCGCGCGGCAGACGTGGAACGCCGCGCCGACCGCGCCGTCGAACTGCGCCTGGTACGCCGGCCATTCCAGGTCGTCGAACAGGGCGCGCCGCTCGGGGTCGAAGGCGTAGGGACGGAAGGCGTTGTTCACCACGGCGTCGATGCGCCCGGCCTCGGCGCAGACGCCCTCGACCATGTCCCGCACCGCCGCCGCGTCGCCCACGTCGGCCTGCACGGCCCAGGCGTCGCCGCCCGCGGCCCGGCACGCCGCCACGGTGCGCTCGGCCGCCGCCGTGTCCGACAGGTAGTTGACGGCCACCGTCGCGCCCTCGCGCGCGAAAGCGGTCGCGACCGCCGCGCCGATGCCCCGTCCCGCCCCGGTCACCAGCACGACCTTGCCCTGGAACTTCATCGCCGCGCCCTCAGTTCGCCGGCAGCAGGCTGGCGTCGACCACGTCGGCGATCCGGATCGGGTGCTGCACCAGGCCGAGGGCCTTGTAGGCGTCCGCGGCCTTCTGCAGGGAATCCGGGTCGAAGGCGCCGAGCGCTCCGGGGCCGCGCCGCCCGCCCGCCGTCGGCTGGGCCGCGGCGTTGCGCAGCCGGATCACCTCCAGGTTGATCTCGCGGTTGGTGCCGTCGATCGCGTGGCGGACCGCCTGGTCGGCGGCCTCCTCGGGGCGGGCGATCATGCGCGCGGCGCTGTCGCGGTAGCCGCGCAGGAAGGCCCGCAGCAATTCCTTCTTCTGGCGGAGGGTCTCCTCGCGCACCACGAAGAGGTCGCTCGAGACGTTGAGGTGGTCGCGCACCTGCATCACGTCCACCGCGCCGATGCCGCGCCGCCGGCCGACCGCAAGGCCGGTGTCGGTGGCCGCGGTCGCATCGACCTGCCCCTGCAGCAGCGGCGCGAAGTTGAGCAGGCCGGTGACCACGATGCTCACGTCCGACTCCTTGAGGCCCGCCTGGTGCAGCATCACCAGCAGGTTCTGCCGGGTGCCGCTCGCCAGGCTGTAGACGCCGATCCGCTTGCCCTTGAGGTCGGCGGGCCGGCGGATGCCGGCGGACTGGAGCGACACCACGTTGAACACGTTCTGCGGGTAGATGTCGTAGATCGCGACCAGCTTCTCGCCCTTGTCGAGGGCCATGAAGAAGGATCCGGGATCGGTGAAGGCCACGTCGGCCTGGCCGCTCAGCATGTTGCGGATGGCGTCACCGCCGCCCGCGCCGGGCAGGTAGGCGATTTCGACGCCCTGGGCCCGGAAGAGCCCTGTCTCGGGTTCCGCGAGTAGGTTGGTGATCTCGCTGATCGGCTTGCTCCAGCCTGCGACGGTGATTTTTCCGCGCGCGGCGGCCGGAGCCTGGGCGCGGGAGGGGCCGGCGAAGGTCGACGCGGCGAGCGACGCCGAGACGGCGAGCACCGCGCGGCGGGAAACGGGGGAAAGGAACGGACGGGAGGAAGGCATGGCGGGGGTCCAGGGGGAAGGATCGGAGGACGGGAAGGAATCGGGTACGGGGGATGCCGGCGGTGCGGGAGGGGTCGGGCCGGGCGGGCGTCTGCCGGGACGGAGGGCGGAATCGGACCGGCAGGCGCTCAGCCCCGGGGCGCCTGGGCCCGCAGCAGGCGGCGTTCGAGGGCCAGCGCCGCCTGGTAGAGCAGCAGGCCGATCGCGGCGATGAGGACCAGGGCGGCGAACATCAGCGCGGTGTCCATCATTCCCTGGGCGGCGATGACGACCGCGCCGAGCCCCTTGCTCGCCCCGATGAATTCGCCGACGACCGCGCCGACCAGCGCCAGCACCACCGCCATGCGCAGGCCGGCCAGGATCGCCGGCAGCGCCATCGGCAGTTTCAGCCGCAGCAGGGTCTGCCGGCGGCTGGCGCCCAGCATGCGGAACAGCTGCAGCCGCTGCGGGTCCGCCTGGCGCAGGCCGGTCAGGGTGTTCTCCATGAGCGGGAAAAAGCAGATCAGCCCGGTGATCACCGCGGTGGAGGCGAGCCCGAAGCCGAACCACAGCACGAAGAGCGGCGCGAGCGCCAGCTTGGGCACCACCTGGCTGACCACCACGTACGGCCGGAGCACGCGTTCGAGCAGGGACGACTCGGCCAGCGCGATCCCCATCAGCCATCCGGCCAACCCGCCGCCCGTCAGGCCCAGCAGCAGGGCCGACAGCGTCGCGCCTATGTGCGGCCAGAAGTAACCCGAACGCAGGCCGGCCCACAGCGCGCCCGCCACCGCCGATGGCGCGGGCATCACCAGCGCCGAGAGGCCCGCGCGCCGCGCCACCAGTTCCCAGGTCGCGAGCAGGCCCAGGAGCAGGGCCGCGGACAGCAGCCGCGCGGGCGGCATGGACGGACGCGTCATGCCGCCTCCCCGTCCATGCAGGCGCGCACTTCGGCGCAGAGGCGGTTGAACGTCGCACCGTGGCGCATCGCCTGGGCGCGGGGCCCGGGCAGCGCGGCGGGGACATCGCCCACGACGCGTCCCCGGTGCATCACCGCGATCCGGTCGCCGAGGTAGACCGCCTCGCCGATGTCGTGGGTCACGAAGAGGACGGTGGTGCCTTGCGCCCGGCAGGCCTGCAGCAGGTCGTCCTGCAATTCGGCCCGCGTGATCGCGTCCAGCGCGGCGAAGGGCTCGTCGAGCAGCAGCAGCGCCGGCGCCAGGATCAGCGCCCGCGCGAGCGCGACCCGGCTCTGCTGCCCGCCCGAGAGCTGCTGGGGCCGGTGGCCGGCGCGGTCCGCCAGGCCGAGCTGGCCGAGGAGCGCGAGGGCGCGCGCGCGGTCCTGCGCGTCCGGGCGGCGCTGCAGCACCACCGGCAGCAGCACGTTGTCGAGCGCGCTGCGCCAGTCGAGCAGGGTCGGCGCCTGGAACATGAAGCCGATCCGCGGCCCCGGGACGGGCTCCGCGCCCTGCAGCAGGATCCGGCCGGCCTGCGGCCGCAGCAGCCCCGCCGCGAGCTGCAGCAGCGTAGTCTTGCCGCAGCCGCTGCGGCCGACCAGGCAATGGATCTCGCCCGCGCGGATGCGCCAGTCGACGCCGTCCACCGCGGGCGGCCGGCCGGGATGGGCGAAGGTCGCCCGGTCGATGCAGAGGAAATCCATGGTCGCCCCGTTCGCGCGCCGCCGCCCGTCAGTCCGCGTAGGGAGCCAGCGGCTCGGCGGCCGCCTCGGCGGATTGCTCGATCTCCACCATCCGCACCAGGTCGAGCAGGTTGAACCGGCCGTCGTGGTGCCATCCCGCCTCGGGCACGCTCATCGCGCCGATGGCGGAGATGCGGGTGACGCCCGCCGCGCCCAGCATCCCTGCCAGCCGGTAGAGCGCCTCGGGGGCCGCTGCGACGCCCGCCGTCTGCAGGAAGCGGCCGTGCGCGGCGACGACCGGCACCGCATCCTCCAGCGCGTCCACCGCGACCACCTGCACGCTGCGCTGCAGCGCGGACGGCGCCAGCGCCCGCAGGCTGTCGCGGTAGGCCACGCTCCACGCGCCCGCGTCCGGCCGGACCAGCCGGTCGGACGACCCGCCGGGCCCGGCCGACAGGATGTCCCACTCCACCGCCTGGCGCCATTTCGCCACCGCGGCGGATTCGTCGAGGTCGAGCGCGCGGCGCGGGAAGCGCCGCTCCAGGTTGGCCAGTTCGCCGCCGAGGTAATCGGCGAAGGCGCGCGGCGCCACCGCGCCGCCCCGCTCGACGTAGAAGACGTGCGGCGAGTAGCAGCCCTGCTGGTCGTAGCGCATCACGTCCCAGGCGGCGCGGCGCGCCAGTTCGGGCGCTTTCCGGGTATCGAGCGCCTCGGCGCCGACGAAGCCGATGCCGAGCTTGTGCCCGTGCGGCAGGAAACGGGTGGTGACCGGCAGCCGCCGCCGGATCGCGTCCAGCGAGGCGTTGCCGCCGTAGGCCACGACGGCATCGGCCTGGGCGTAGAGCGCCGATGCGTCCTCCCCGCCCGCGCCGCGCCACCACACCACCGCCAGGCAGTCTGCGAGGGGCGGATGGACTTCCGCGAGGAGCTGCGCGAACCATCCCGCGAAGAGCGGCTCGGCGCTCGGCAGCTTGCCGATGCTGCCGGCCTTGACCAGCAGGCCGCACACCGTGCTCCAGAGCGACAGCGCCGGCACGTTCCCCGCCCAGCTGTGCACCAGCAGGTCCGGGCCGAGCGCCCGCACCGCGCCGCCCTTGGCTGCGGGCTGGAATCCGTCGAGCACCTTGGGGTTGGCGAAATCCTCCGCCACGAAACGGTGCAGCTGCGCCGCCCGGAAGGTCTTGAGGTAGCCGGTCAGCCCCAGCCGGACCATCTCCGCGTCGTAGCCGCTCGCGATCGGCAGCAGCAGCTCGGCCTGCCGGCGCCAGGGATCGTTCCGGTCGAGCAGCCGGGCCACCGCCCGGTCGATCGCCGCGACGATCTCCGAGACGGCCATCGTCCTGAGGTGACGGGCCGCCGCCTGCCGCACCCGTCCGGCCAGCGCGTCCATCTGCGCGGCCGAGAGCACCGGCACCGCGACCTCCAGGCGGGCGTCGCCCTGCGCGAAGGCGAGGGTGCGCCATGCGACCTCGTCCGCGGCCAATCCGGGAAGGTGGCCGGCCCGGACACGGTGGACCGCGGCCGTCATGCGGCGGCAGCGCGCACGAATTCCTCGACCGCGAGCGAGCAGCCCTTGGCTTCCACGCCCTCGGCCCGGCCCAGCAGCAGGAAGCCGCCCTCGACCGCGCGGCCCACGTCCTCGGTCAGGATGGTGGTGACGGCGTTGAAGTTGGCGAGATCGCAGTGCACCAGGATCCCGCGCTCGCCGGCGGCCACCTCCCGGCCGGTCGCCGGATCGACCAGCCGCGAGCGGATCCAGTGCGGCCCCGACTTGACGGACGGCAGCTCCGCGTTTCCGTCGTCGTAGAACTGCGTGCTCAGCTCGGTCATGCCGTACATGTTGATGCAGTGGCTGCGCGGCACGCCCAGCGCCCGCGACAGCTCCGCGTAGAAAGCTTCCGGCGGCAGTTCGCGCGACTGCCCCTTGTAGCCCCCGGTGTCGAGGATGCGGCTGCCCGGCGGCAGCCGGAAGGTCGCTCCGGCTCGGGCGAAGGCGTCCAGGGCATGCACGAAGCCGTAGCTCGCGCCCAGCAGCGCGTAGGGCTCGCCACGGCGCTCGGCGGCTTCGAGCTCCGACCGCAGTCCGTCGAGGTCGATGCCGTCCGGCGTCATGAGGTGGCGGCTGCCTTCGGCCCCGAAGTCCGACTTCGCCAGGGCGAGGTAATGCGCCAGCGAAGAATTCGGCATCGCGGTCTCGTCCGGGAACAGGATGCCCATGCGCAGGCGCCCGGCGCCGCGCATGAAGCGCCGGGCGAAGTTGCGGGCCATCGACCGGTCGTACACCGCGAGCCGGGGATGGAAATGCCGGCCGCGGGTGCCGCGGGTGGTGCCGCTGGTCATGAACACCCGTTCGCCGGCCGACGGCGGCTCGCTGCGCAGTTCCATCGCCTTGAAGGCGTCGATCGGCACCGCGGGGATGTCGCGCCAGGAGCGCACGCTGCGCACCGTCGCCCCGCGCGCCTGGCAGAAGCCGCGGTAGGCGGCGTCGTTGGCGTACTGCCGTGCGAAGAGGCGGAGCGCGAGCCGGTCGAATTCCGCGTCGGTGCAGCCATCGCGCGCGATGAAATCGAGGATGTCCGCATCCGGCGGCGTGGCGTGGTCCATGGGAGCTCCGTGTGGTCGTGCAGGGTGCTCCGCAGGCCGCCCGCGCGACCCGGCGCGCCGCATGGCGCCGCCCCGTCGCGGGGTGGAAAGCTCTTCTTCCGCCGGCATGACCCGGTTCAAGTTCTCGGGTGTGGATCTCAGCACGGACGTGCACCCCGGAGCAGGGGTAATCTTACCCGCCGGGCCCGCAGCGCGCGCACGCCGGCCGGCGGCCGGTCAGGCGACGGCGTAGCGGAAGCTTCCGTCGGGCGACACGCCGACCTCGATGCGCCGAACCGGGCGGCCGTCGGCCATGCGTTCGAGCACCTGCCCGGCGATGCCGGGCAGCAGCGTCCCGTCGAGGATGTGGTCCACGTTGCGCGCGCCGGTGTCCACCTCGGTGCAGCGGGCGAGGACGGCGTCGACCAGCCGGGCGTCGTAGTCGAACGCGGCGCCGTGGTTCGCCGCGATCCGCGCGCCGATGCGGTCGAGCTTCATGCGGATGATGCGCTCCAGCACCGCGTCGGCGATCGGATAGAACGGCACGACCGTCATGCGGCCCAGCAGCGCCGGCTTGAAAGCCTCGTAGAGCGCGGGGCGCAAGGCCTCGGCGAGCGCGTCGGCCCCCGGGTACCCGGCCGGCCCCCGGTCGATGCAGGCCTGCATGGTCAGCGCCGAACCGACGTTGCTGGTCAGGATGATCACGCAGTGCCGGAAATCGACCGTGCGCCCTTCGGCATCGTCCAGCACGCCCTTGTCGAACACCTGGTAGAACATCTCCAGCACGTCCGGATGGGCCTTCTCCGCCTCGTCGAGCAGCACCACGCTGTACGGCGCGCGCCGGACCGCCTCGGTCAGCACGCCGCCCTCGCCGTAGCCCACGTAGCCGGGTGGCGAGCCCTTGAGGCCGCTGACGCTGTGCGCCTCCTGGAACTCGCTCATGTTGATGGTGACGAGCTTGCGTTCGCCGCCGTAGAGCAGGTCGGCCAGCGCGAGGGCGGACTCGGTCTTGCCGACCCCGCTGGGGCCGACGAACAGGAAGACGCCCTGGGGCTTGCCGGGATCATCCAGGGCGGCGCGCGAGGTGCGCACGCGCTGCGCGATGGCGGCGGCGGCCTGGGGCTGTCCGACGACACGCGCCGCGAGCCGGGATTCCAGGTCCAGGACCGCCGCCAGGTCGTCCTTCACCATCTTGCCCAGCGGGATGCCGGTCCAGGATGCGACGATGGCGGCGACCGCGCCGGCATCGACCTCCAGAGGCACCAGCGCGTCGTCGCCCTGCAGCCGGGCGAGTTCGGCGCGCTTCGCGGAGAGGGCCGCATCGTCCGCGCGGCCCGCCCCGCCGCCGTCCCGCGCGGCGCGCAGCTCGTCGACCAGCGCCCGTTCGGCGTCGTGCCGCGCGGCGAGCCCTTCCAGACGCGCCTGCAGGGCCGCCCGTTCGTCCGCGAGGGCCTGCAGGCGCGCTTCGTGGCCGGCTCCGGTTTCGCGTTCCAGGCTGCGCGCCTCGGCGTCCAGGCCTGCGAGCCGCTGGCGCAGGTCCTCGACCGCGGCCGGCGGGGCGGCCTGGCCCAGCGCGACCCGGGCGCACGCGGTGTCCAGCACGCCGACCGCCTTGTCGGGAAGCTGGCGCCCGGCGATGTACCGGGCGGACAACCGGACGGCCTCGGTCACCGCCTCGTCGCGGATGCGCACGCCGAAGTGTCGCTCCATCGGCGCCACCATGCCGCGCAGCATCGCCGCGGCCAGGGATTCGCTCGGCTCGTCCACCCGGACCACCTGGAAGCGCCGCGCGAGCGCCGCATCCTTCTCGAAGTACCGCTTGTATTCGCTCCAGGTCGTGGCGGCGATGGTGCGCAGTTCCCCGCGCGCCAGCGCCGGCTTGAGCAGGTTGGCGGCATCGTTCTGCCCGGCCTGACCTCCTGCGCCGATCATCGTGTGCGCCTCGTCGACGAAGAGCACCACCGGACGCGGGCTCTGCTTCACGGCGTCGATGACCGCCTGGAGGCGGCTCTCGAACTCGCCCTTGACGCTCGCGCCGGCCTGGAGCAGTCCGAGGTCGAGGGTGCGCAGGACCACGTCCTGCAGCGGCGCGGGCACGTCGCCCGCCACGATGCGCAGCGCCAGGCCCTCGACGACGGCCGTCTTGCCCACGCCCGCCTCGCCGGTGAGGATGGGATTGTTCTGCCGGCGCCGCATCAGGATGTCCACCGCCTGGCGGATCTCGGAGGCGCGGCCGATCACCGGATCGATGCGCCCGGCCCGCGCCTGCGCCGTCAGGTCGGTGGTGAAGCGGTCCAGCGCCGCGGCATGGGCATCCGGCCCGGCGCCTTCCCCCCGGCCGGCATGCGGAGCGTCGCCCTCCTCCGGCTCCCCGCCCGCCCTGGTCCCCGGCACGGGCGCCTCGCGCGAGCCGGCCGTGGCCTCGTCCAGCGCATGCCGGAGCCGGCCGGCATCGAAGCGCGCGAACAGCGGGCTCGCGCGCTGCGCGATCTGCGCGAGGCCGGGCTCGGCGAGCAGGGCCAGCAGCAGGTGCGCGCTGCGGATGCGCGCTCCCTGCGTTTCGAGCGAGGCGATCAGCCAGGCGTGCTCCAGCAGCACGGGAAGCCGCGCGCTGAAGACCGGCGTGCGGGCGTTGCCGCCGCGGAATTCCCGCATTTCCCGCTCGATGTCCCGCTGCAGCGCCGCGACCGGCACGTCGAACCGGCGGCACAGCACGCGCAGGTCGGATCCCTCCGCCTCCAGCAGGGCCAGCAGGAGATGCTCGATGTCGACCTCGTGGTGCCCCTGCGCCATGGTGATCGCGGCGGCGCGTTCCGCCGCGACGCGGCACAGGTCGTCGAGCTTGGCGACGAGCGTTTTCAGGCTGGTGCTCATGGAACGGTCTCGATCCCTCGGGTTCGCATGGAAGGGCCGGACGCTTCAGGCGTCCGCCGCATGGAATTGGTAGGCGATCTCCTCGCGGTCCGCGGGGGACGCCGCCGACGACAGGTAGCTGTCCCAGCCGAGGCGCGCGCCGTGCGGCCCGGGCGCGTCCTCCGGGCCGCCGTGCAGTCGGATGCCGTCGATGTCTTCGGCCCGCAGCCGGAGGCCCACCTCGAATTCGAGGCTGGCGCCGCAGGCGAGGGTGAGCAACTCCCCCAGCGCGAGCGCCGCCGGACCGCCGGGCAGGAAACGCCGATGGCACGTCCGGTCCATCGGCCCGACGCTCACCCGGGCGCGCAAGTCGCGCTGCCAGACCCGCGGCCCCAGCACGGCGGTGCGCCCCAGACGCGCCGGCGAGTCGCCCAGCGTGGCCTGGCTCCCGGGGTCCAGTGCGAACCATCGGCCCACGAACTGCGTCAGCCGCACCGGCACGCCGAAGTAGTCGCCCAGCATCGACTCAAGGTGTTGCGCGCTCACCGCGCGGCGCTGGAACAGGCCGGCATAGAACGCGAGCGTGTCGTCCGCCACGCCGCCCCGGTCGGCCCGCACGCGGCCGCGCAGGGCTGGCTCGCCCAGGCCGGCTAGGCCCAGCGCCAGGGGAAGGTAACTCGCCCGCCCCTGGGCCTCGAACTGCAACGGCAGCCGGTGCTTGCGCCAGGCCGCATGGAACAGGGTCACCGCCCGGTGCTGGAAGATGTCCAGGAAGGCGCGGGCCGCGCGGTCCCGGCTCGACGCCTCGTGGCGGGAAAAGCGTTCGCTGTAATCCAGCGGCAGCGCGCCCGCAGCGCCGAGCAGCCCGATGAACGCTGGCGTGAGCTCCAGGCGTTCGATGCCCGATCCTTCGAACGGGAGACCTGGCGCTCCCACCCCGGTCTGGCCCGTGCTGCCGGAGGCATCCGCCTCGGCTGCGGCATCGTCCTGCGCACGGCGCGGCACTACATCGAGGGACGCCAGTTCGCTGGCGGGGAAGGACAGCGACAGGGTGTTGCAGAACCGCAGGGCCGGCCGGTCCGCTTCCGGCAGTTCGCGCAGGAATGCCGACAGCAGACGGACGGCTTGGTGGAATTCGAAGCGGTGCGGCTCCGCCAGCAGCCGTTCCACCGGGCTCGTTCCGGGCGTGCCGGCGGCCGCTGTCGCCGCGGCATCACCCGGGACGTCTTCCACCCTAGCCACGGCCCCGTCCGATGCCTTCGCGTCGTCGCTCACACCAGCGCCTGCGCTCCGCTGCGCCGCGGGCCGCTGAACAGCGCCTCGCCGGTCCGCGAGGACACGATGCGCAGTTGGGTGAAGCTGTTGACATGGGCATAGAGCCCGAAGAATCGGTCCATCACCTCCGCGAAGAGGTGCAGGCCGGCGCCGACGAAATACGCCTCGTCGACCGCCAGGCGTATCTCGGTGCCCCGCACCAGGGATGCGAAGGGTTCGCCGTCGAGGTAGGCATGCGCCGGCCGGTAGTCGACCGCCTCCAGCCCGTCGATCAGGCGCTGGTTCGTCGCGCTACGCGGAAGGTCGTAGAGGCGGAGCATTTCCTTGAGCCCGTCGATCCCGACCCCGGTCAGCGACAGATGGTTGAGCGACAGCTGGGAGATGAGCCGCCACACCACGCCCTGGCCTCCCTCGATGCGGCACGGCCGCGTCGGCTTGCGCAGCATCCGGATCGCGCGCCACGGGCCTCCGCCTTCGGCGAACAGGTCGCCGCCCGGGTTGCCGATCCCCATCTGGCTGGGCAGGTCGCGGTTGGTGGCGCGCACGTCGATCGACAGGGTCTCGGCCTGCGGGAGGCACGGAGAGAAGTCGAGGTCGACGATGCCGATTTCGGTCTCGAAGCCGGGGCTGAGGTCCGCGGAAGCGTTGCGCTGGGAAAACCAGTAACGCCCGACACCGTCGTGTTCGCGCAGCAGGTCGTCGTGCTGGAGCGAATAGAAAGGCTTGAAGGCCTGAATCGTCTCGCCCGCTGCGGTCTGCCGCACCCGGTGGACCCGGTCGATCGCGTAGACCTCGTGGCCGAAAGCGCGGCGCCCGTCGGGCAGCACCGGATGCATGGTGGCGGCATGGGTGAGCCGGATGGGATCGGCGCGGGTGGCGAACAGGTTCACGACCGGCGCGCAGTTCGGCAGCAGATTCTCCGGCCCGGCGACCTCCAGCAGCCGCGCATCGCCGCGGCTCGTGTCGGCACCGCCGATCGCTAGGTGCAGAGCGACCGCCCGGGATTCCGCGCGCCGCACCGCGGCGGGCACCGGCAGGTCGACGAAATGGAACTTCTCGGGGAACGCGAAGTATTCGGTCAGGAGCCGGTAAGCCGCATGCGAACGCGCATCGGCATCGACCAGGGCCTCGTCCGCGCCGAAACCCACGCTGTGCGGCAGGCATTCGCCGTCCACGGTCCAGGGGCCGGCCGGGGCCGCCTGCACCAGGGTGGCGAGCACCCGGCTGGCCAGGGTTTCCCGCAGGGCGGTGGCCAGCGAGGGCGCGCCGTCGATGTAGAAGCGGAGATGGTCCGTGCCCAGGTCGGCCCAGGACGCCTGCGGCGACGAGAGTTCGAGCCCGATCGACAGGATCGCTACCGCTTCGCGCGGCAACGCGGTGCCCGCGGGGGCGGCGGTCCGGGCCCGGAACCTCACCGACGCCACGCGCAGCGGGAGCACCTGCGCCGGGGCCGTAGTCCGGAATCGGCAGGCGACGCCCCGCAGCGGCCGGGCATGCAGCTCCGTGCCGCGCGGCACGGCCACCGTCCGTGCCAATTGCGCGCCCCCTTCGCCCGGATCGAAGCAGACGATCGAACTCGACGGGACGGGCCGCAGGTAGTGCGGGTAGAGCAGGTCGAGGAATGATTCGGCGAAGCGCGGGAAGTCGTCGTCGAGCCGTTTGTGGATGCGGGACGCCAGCAGCGCGAACGCCTGGATCATGCGCTCCACATGGGGATCCTGCAGCACCTCCCCGGCGACGGCGAGGCGGCCGGCGACCCGCGGATAGCGGCGGCCGAATTCCTCGGCATGGGCGCGCAGGAACGCGAGTTCGCGTTCGTAATGGGGAAGCAGGTCCTGCACGGCTCGACCTCGGGCTAGGGGCCGCCCGACGCTTTCTGCAGCCGCTGCCGCGAAACCGCGTAGCGGGCGGATCCCGGCTGCAGCACCGCGTCGAAAGCCACCGGCTCGGACTCGGGCGAGAGGCGGAGGTCGGCGCGGATGGTGAAACGCAGTCCGCCTCCGGCGTCCCTCCGATCGCCCACCGTCACGTCGACCTGCGCGAGCCGTGGCTCGTGCTCGGCGAGCGCGCGCCGGATCGCTTCGACGATGCGGGCGCGATCGCGGTCGCTGGCGACGCTCAGGGAGGAGATGTCGGTCAGGCCGAAGGTCAGCAAGGATCGCGCAGCGTTCGGGAAGTCGCCGATCCGCCCGGGCTCGACTCCGGGCCGGGCATTCAGCAAGGCTTCGATGTCGCGAGCGACCGACTCCTTGACCTGCTCGATGCCCATCCGCATGCGCGCTCCCCGACCAGGTGCATCGCCCTCGCCGACGAGCAGCTTGTCCAGCAGGGAGGGCGCGAACAGGTTCATGCGGGGCGCGTTCCGGACGGGATCGCTGCGCGGAGGGAGCGGCGACGGCCTGCTTCTCAGACGGCGATGTTCTTGCGCAGGTCCCAGCCCGCCACGCCGGTGGAGGTGGACGATCCGTCCATCTTGTGCTGCTTGTATTCCCAGGTGATCTTCCCGTACTTCAGTCCGAAGGTCTGGGTCGGGAGCTCGCCCTGCGTCACGGCGATGCTGGACGACGCGATGACGACATCCTCGAGCACGACCTTGTAGTAGTCCACCCGGGTCTGCGAGGTCGAGGTCGACGACGCGCCGCCGTACGCGCGGTAGAAGGTGAGCACCGCCCTGGGGTAGACGGTGCCGGCCGAGCAGGCGCGGTTGATCTTCGACGTGGCCTTGTCGATCTCCTTCTCCAGCACGATTTCTCCATGCTCGGTCCGCTCCGCCGTATGCCCGCCCGCCGAAGAGGCGCTGGAGGACTTGGGCTGGCTCAGCATGTGCTTGAACGACGAGATCTCGATCTCGGTCGCATGCTTGGCGTCGGTGCTGTCGCCCTGCAGCTCCGAAGCCCCTTCGAACTTGAGATAGATGTCCTTCATTGAATTCCCCTGCGGTTGTGAAATGCCATCGAGAAAGGCGTGCGTCCCGCATGCGCGCAACGCTGGATGTCAGACCGCGGACGATCCGGGCAACTCGGCCACGAGACGCAGGGACACCGAGAGCTGGTCGAGCTGGAAATGCGGGCGGATGAAGGAGATCGCCCGGTACGTCCCGGGCTTTCCCGGCAGTTCGGCGACCTGGACGCTCGCCTCGCGCAGCGGATAGACCGCCTTCGTCTCCTGCGTGGCGTTGTCGTCTTCGACGACGTACTGGCGGATCCAGCGGTTGAGGTGCTCCTCGACGTTCTGCGCGGAGGCGAAGCTGCCGATCTTGGCCCGCATGATCGCCTTCAGGTAGTGCGCGATGCGGCACACGCTGAAGATGTACTGCAGTTGCGCCGAGAGGATGGCGTTGGCGTTGGCCGCGTCGGAATCGTATTTCTTCGCCTTCTGCGTGGACTGGGCGCCGAAGAACGCCGCGTAATCGGTGTTCTTGCAGTGCACCAGGGGCATGAAGCCGAGGTCGCTCAACTCCTTCTCGCGCCGGTCGGTAACGGCCACCTCGGTAGGGCATTTCAACGCCACTTCGCCGTCGTCCGTCTTGAAGGTGTGCGTCGGCAGGTCCTCGACCAGGCCTCCGCCCTCCACGCCGCGTATGGCCGCGCACCATCCATAGTTCTCGAAGGCCGCGGTCAGCCGCGCCGCCATCGCGTACGCGGAATTGACCCAGAGGTAACGGGAATGGTCGCTGCCGTCCACGTCCTCGACGAAGTTGAAGTTCTCGACAGCGGTGCCGTTCCTCGGGTCGTACGGCAAGCGGCCCAGGAAGCGCGGCAGCGTCAGGCCAACATAGCGAGCGTCCTCGGATTCCCGGAAGGACCTCCATTTGGCGTAGTCGACCGTGTCGAACACCTTGGAGAGGTCGCGCGGCCTACCGAGATCCTGGTACGACTCCAGGCCCAGCAACTCCGGCGAGGCCGCGGTGATGAAGGGTGCATGCGCAGCCGCGGCCACGTGGCTCATCTGTTCGAGGAAGTACATGTCCTCGGGCTGGCGAGATATTTCGTAATCGCCGACCAGGGCCCCGAACGGAGCGCCGCCGAAAGTCCCGAACTCTTCCTCGTACACCTTGCGGAAAAGCGCGCTCTGGTCGAAATCGATCGCCGAACGGAAGTCCTTCACCAATTCCCTGCCCTGCGCGTTGAAGACCTTGATCTTCATGGCGGAACCGGTCGACGTCTGGCGGCACAGATAGTGGAGCCCGGTCCAGCGCGCCTCCAGTCCCTGGAAGTCATCGTGGTGCATGATCTCGTTGAGCTGGTCGGAGATCAGCCGATCGAGCTCCGCGATCCGCGCGTCCAGCGTCACGCCGAGGTTCTCGGACACGGTCACCGTCCCCCGCGTCACCTCGCGCACGAGCTCGGAGATGATGTCTTTCGCACGGTCGCGCTCGACCTCCGAGCGCGCTACCTTGCTCTGCTCGACGATCTGGTCGAGCAGGCTGGTTTCCCCGTGGGAGGCCGGGGGCACCGACGCTGCGGGTGCAGGACTCATGCTCACTCCTTCGATTCGGCCCGGAGCCGGGACAGCTTCTCGGTGCTGGACAGGACCTCGGAGAGCAGGTCGTCGAGCTTCTCGTTGCCCGCGAGCTTGTTCCGCAGGTCGGAGAGCCGGGCGCGCACCTCCAGCAGCTTCCGCAGCGGCTCGATCTTCTGCACCACCGCTTCCGGCCGGAAATCGGCCATCGAACGGAAATTCAGCTCGACGGGCAGTTCGCCGCCTTCGGGCGTGAGCCTGTTCCTGACGCGGTAGGACGCATGGGGATCCATGCCGGCCAGGACGTCGTCGAAGTTGTCGAGATCGACGCTCACGAATTTCCGGTCCTTGATTTTCGGAAGCGCTTTGCCGGCCACCGCTTGCCCGGAGAAATTTCCGAGGACGCCGACGACGAAAGGCAATTCCTTCTGCTCGATGGCGTCACCCACCTCCACGTCGTAAGTCAAATGCACCCGGGGCGGCCGCACTTTTCCCAGGCGCGCCTGGATTCCGCTTTTTTTCGACATACTGGGGCCTCAGGATCGATATTCATCCAAAACGGTTTCCGGAACCCGCTCGAACATGGGATTCCGCCTCATTTCAGCTTGTCCAGGGGATTACCGGCGGAGGGCGCGATCGGTGTCGCGGGAACGGCAGGACGCGCGATCGGCTTCACCATCGCATCCTGGTTGGCTTGTGGCGCACGCAAAGGCCGCCGGACGATTTTCTTCGCGTCGTTCTGCGGAACCAGCACCGGTTCACCCAGGGCTTCGCGCATGGTGCGGGTGAGCATGATGGCCTCTTCGCGAGAGCCGACGGCATAGCTGCTTTCGTCCCGAAGGTTCGCCAAGGCACCGGACGCGAGACGCAATCCGCTCACCGCCACCACGCTGTTGGCCAGGCGGTCGCGTGGATCGCGCTGCAATGCCTCCTGCCCCGCCAGGGTGGCGTTCCCGTAGTCGGCCGCGTTGAAATAGTTCTCCGCCAGCCTGAGCCACGGTTGCTTCGCCCCCGGGTAGACCTGTGCTGCGGAGCGCCATGCTTCGCGCGCCTTGTTCATGTTCCCTTCCTGCATCGCGACGTTTCCGCGTTCCAGCAGGTCTTCCATCGGCACAGGTGGCGGTGCGGCCTGTTCGACCGGTCGTGGTTGCGCCGCGCAGGCCGCCAACAGCGCCAACACGGCGATCAGGGATAGTCTCGACAAACCTTCGGCTAGATTTTTCATTGCATATTCACAATCAACGAAACAGTACCCGGCGGATGGTTTTTAGATAAACGGACGCGCCATTTTCATAGATTATTCATGGTCGCATCTTGTCTCCACCTGTAACTTACCACAACAGAGCCAGGATCGCTTGTTTTTCCAATATTTTTTCAAGGATCCCGGTCATGCCCCAGTTCACGGACAAGGAAGCAGGATAATTGGATGGAGGCGCCCCACCGGAAATGCTAAGAATCAATTCATCTGAAGGATTTCAGCAAAATATGATTTGAAGATGAATTATTGATTCAGCATGACATATGGCATGCAGCTCATTACCGAAGTACCGCGCCCTGATCCGGCTTCCCCACACCCATGAAACCACCCCTAAACGAACGGCAAGCAGCGCACAATAATCGGCAAATGCCGATCGCACTGGTCTGTTGCCTGGGAGTGAGCGCCTGCGGCAGCACCGAGGACCGTGCGGGAGGCCTGGTGGACCGGACGCTGGATGCCGTCGGCCTGCAGCGCGCGCAGGTCCAGAGGGCCGCATTCGCAGGATCCTCGGGATCGGCTGCGGGAGCGCTCGCAGTTCCCGGCAGCAGGATCGCCCTGCGTCTGCATGCGGGCCCGTTGCTCAATGCCGATACGCGCGGGCAGTCGCTCTCCGTGGTGGTGCGCATCTTCGAATTGCGCGACAAGGAAGCGTTCCTGCGCGCGCCCTACGAGGATTTCCAGAAGGCGGTCGGCGCCTCCGGCTTTTCCCGGGACGTGGTCCGCATGCGTGAGGTGGTTTTGACGCCGGGCAAGGCCTACGAGGCGCTGGAGGCGGTCGCCGCGGATGCGCCTTTCGTCGCGGTGGCCGCCCTCTTCCGCGCGCCGGCGGCGCAGCGCTGGCGCTTCGTTTTCGAGACCCGCGAAGCCTCCAGGACCGGCATCACCCTGGGGGCGCACGGCTGCGCGCTCAGCGTCTCCGCCGGGAATCCCATCGACACGGCGCCGGAGACGCTGCGCCTCGCAGGCGCCGTGTGCCCATGAGGCGGACCGGCCATCTTCCGCCGTGCAGCGGCGCTTGCGCAGCGCTTGCGGCGCGCGCCCGTCCATCGGCACCGCATTCGCAGGAGACCCATTGATCCGCTCCTCCAAGATCCTCTGGGGCGAAGGCCTCATGCTCCGACCGCAGCATTTCCAGCGCCAGGATGCGTACCACGAGTGGCGGCAGGCCGACCTGGCCCGCGCGATGCATCCCTACAGCTGGGGGTTGCGGCGCCTCACCGTCGACCTGGACGCGCTGTCGACCGGCGGCCTGCGCATCCTCGACCTGCAGGCGATCCTGCCCGACGGCGAAGCCTGCCTCGCGCCCGAAGCCGATGAATTGCCCGACGCACTCTCGCTCGCCGACATTCCTGCGGGCGTGTCGGAGGTGGTGTTCCATCTCGCGCTCGCGCCCCTGCGTCCCGCCGGAGGAAACTCCGCCGCCTCCGACGAGGAAGCGCGCTCCGGCGTGCGCTACCGCATGCGGAACGAGGCCGCCGCCGACTGGTTCACCTCGGCGGTGCAGGCGGACATCCCGGTCCTGCGGCGCCGGCTGCGGCTGGTGAGCGACCTGGAGCCGTGCGAGCATCTGGTCACCCTGCCGCTGCTGCGCCTGCACCGGCAAGCGGTGGGCGGTTTCGCGCTCGACGCGCGCTTCTTGCCGCCCGCCCTGTCGCTGGCCGCCACGCCCTGCCTGCCGGCCCTGTTGCGGCGGCTGCTGGACGTGCTGCAGGCCAAGGTCGAGGCGCTGTACGGCTCTCACCGCGAACCCTCGCGGCACGTCATCGAGTTCCGTTCCGGCGACGTCGCGTCCTTCTGGCTCCTGCACACCTGCAGCAGCGCCTTCGCGAGCCTGTCGCATTTCCACCACCATCCGCTGCTGCATCCCGAGCGGCTCTTCCAGCGCCTGCTCGAACTCGCGGGCGCGCTGATGACCTTCTCGCGTTCGCACGGCCTGGCGGACCTGCCGGTCTACCGGCACGACCAGCCCGGCCCGGCCTTCGAAGCGCTCGACCGCATCGTCCGGGACCTGCTGGAGACGGTGATCTCCACCCGCTCCTTCTCCATCCCCGTCGGCGAGGTCCGGCCGTCCTATTACCAGGCCCGGTTGGAGTCGGAGAAGATCGACGACCGCACGCGCTTCTATCTCGGCGCCAGCGCGGGCCTTCCGCCCTCGGAGCTGGTCGAGGCGATCCCGCTGCGGCTCAAGGTGGGCGCGGCCGACGATGTGGAGAAGATGGTGCTCTCGGCGGTCGCGGGCGTGCGCCTGACGCATGCGCCGCAGGTCCCGGTCTCCATCCCGGTGCGGCCGGGGCACTACTACTTCGCGATCGAGCCGCGGGGCGCGCTCTACGAACGCATGCTGCAGTCGCGGCTGCTCGCGATCTATGCGCCGAGCGGCCTGCCCGAGCTGCACCTCGAACTCTTCGCGCTCAGCGGCGAGCCATGAGGCCTTCGCCTTCCACCCGACCGTGCGCGCGTCGCGATCGCGCGCGGCCCGGCCTCCAAAGCCATGCACCGGAGCCTCGTCACCATGAGCCCTGCGCCCATCCCCTCGCTGCTCGGGCAGGCGCCTGGCGCGGCTTCCCACGCCACCTCGGGCCCGCCGCCTTCCGGGAGCGAGCCGCGCAAGCTGATGGACCTCTTCTACCAGGGCTTCCACATGGTCTTCCTGCTGCGCAACGGCTACGCGCCCCGCGACTTCCGCAGCTTCCGCGAGCGCTTGCGCGAACTGCTCGCGCAGGTCGATCGCGGGGCCAGGAAACTTCAACTGGAGCCGGACGACGCCTTCCAGGCGAAGTTCGCCTTCTGCGCGCTGATCGACGAGATCGTGCTGGCGTCGAGCCTGCCGATCCGCCAGGAATGGGAACGCGCCCCGCTGCAGCTCGAGTTGTTCGGCGAGCACATGGCCGGCGAGAAGTTCTTCGACGCGCTGGAGAAGCTCCGCGGCGACGGCGCGCGACGGGTGCAGGTGCTCGAGGTGTTCCACATGTGCCTGCTGCAGGGATTCCAGGGCCGCCATGCGCTCGACGGGGCGGAGAAGCTCTCCTGGCTCACCGCGCGTCTGGGCGATGAAATCGTGCACCTGACGGGCAAGCGGCCGGCCTTCGCGCCGCACTGGGCGCCGCCGGACAACATCGTCCACCGGCTGCGCAGCGAGGTCCCGCCGTGGGCGATGGCCTGCGTCTTCGCGCTGGTGGCGATGGCGGCGTTCGCCGGCCTGCGGTGGCACCTCGACCGCAGCACCGCCGATGCGCTCGCAGGGCACGCCGACATCGTCAAGCTCGCGCCGCAGCCAGCCTACGTCACCATCACCCTGCCCTGACGCCTCCGCCACGGATGCGCCGGGCCGGCGGACCCCGCCGGATCAGGATCCGACCGGCAACGGGGGCCGGCCGGCAGGCCCGGGAACGCGCGCCGCGCCGAGAGGAGGCTCGACATGCCACCACGACGGCAGCAGGGCCCGCACCTCCGGCCGCGCGAAGCGGTCGTCCATCAGCCATACGGTGCCGCGGTCTTCGGCCGAGCGAATCACCCGGCCTGCGGCCTGCGTGACCTTCTGGATGCCGGGGTAGAGGTAGGCATAGTCGTACCCGCGTCCGGCGCCGAGGCGGTCCTCCAGCAGCGCGCGCAGCCGTTCGTTGACCGGATTGACCTGCGGCAGCCCGAGCGTGGCGATGAAGGCGCCGACGAGCCGGTCGCCGGCGAGGTCGATTCCTTCCCCGAACGCACCGCCGAGCACCGCGAAGCCCAGCCCCCGCCCCCCTGCGGCGAAGCGCGCCAGGAAGGCGTCGCGTTCGCGCTCGCCCATGCCGCGCGACTGTTCCCAGGCGGGGATGCCGGGGTGCCGGCTGGCCAGCAGGCCAGCGGCGCGCCGCAGGTAGTCGAAGCTGCTGAAGAAGGCGAGGTAGTTGCCGGGCGCCTCGGCGTACTGCGCCGCCATCAGGTCCACGACCGCGGACAGCGAGGCTTCGCGATGCTGCCAGCGGGTCGAGATGTGCCGGGCGATCCGGACCTGCAGCTGTTCGGCCGCGTAAGGGGACGGAACGTCCGCCGAGGCCATGTCGTCGGGCAGGCCGAGCATGTCGCGGTGGTAGGCGAGCGGCCGCAGCGTCGCCGAGAAGAGCGTGGCCGCGGCGGCCGCCGAGAAGCGCGGCGCGAGGAAGGACGCGGGCACCAGGTTGCGGATGTGCAGCCGCACGCTGCGGCCGTCGGCCAGCCGCACCGCGTCGAAGAGCGAATGCCCGGCGTCGAAGTCCTCCGCCCGCTTACCGAAATGCAGCAGCTCGAACCAGAAGCGCTGCAGCGCGGAGCCCGCGCCGGCCGGGGGCTGCTCGGCCAGCGCTTCGCCGACGGCCGCGGCTCCGTCCTGCAGCGCGCGCAGGAACGCGGCGGGGATGCCGCCGGAGAACTCGCGGCGCGCGTCGGGCGCGTCCGGCTCGGGCGCCAGCGCCCGCCAGGCGCGCCGCAGCCGTTCGAGCGGACGCTTCAGCGCAGGCGGGGCCAGGCGCCGGGCTTCGGCGAACAGCACCGGATCGAGGGTGGCCGAATACATCCCGCGGCCGCGCTCGACCAGGTTGTGGGCTTCGTCCACCAGCAGGCCGCTGCGCCAGCCGGCCTCCATCGACAGGGCGAACAGCATCGCGCTGTCGTCGAACCAGTGGTTGACGTCGCCCACCGCGACGTCCGCCCAGCGCGCCATCTCCTGGCCCAGGTAGTAGGGGCAGACCGCATGCGCCAGGGCAAGGCCGCGCAGGGTTTCGCGGTCCAGCCGTCCGGCGATCGCCACCGCCGCGGCGCGGGCCGCCGGCAGGCGGTCGTAGAAGCCCCGCGCCAGGGTGCAGGATTCGCCGTTGCACGCCCGGTCCGGGTGCTCGCAGGCCTTCTCGCGCGCCACCAGCTCCAGGACGCGCAGCGGCACCGCTCCCGCGCCCAGGCGGCCGAGCGCGTCCAGCGCCACCTGGCGTCCGGACGTGCGTGCGGTCAGGAAATACACGCGGTCCAGGCCGGGCCGCGCCGCGCCCTGCGGCACGCAGGCCTTCAGCGCCGGGAAGAGCGTGGCCAGGGTCTTGCCGATGCCGGTCGGCGCCTGGGCCAGCAGCAGCCGTCCGCCCCGCTGGCTCCGGTAGACCGATTCGGCCAGCAGGCGCTGGCCGGGCCGGAAGCCCTCGAAGGGAAAGGCCAGCGCGGCCAGCGCCGCATCGCGCGCGGCACGGTGGGCGATCTCCTGGCGGGCCCAGTCGAGGTAGGCGGCGCAGCGGGCCTCGAAGCGTTCGCGCAGGCCGGCGGCTTCGTGCCGCTGCACCAGGACGGTTTCCGCACCGCTGGCGATGTCGTAGTAGACCAGGGCCAGTTCGACGGACTCCAGGCCCTGATCGGCGCACAGGAGCCAGCCATAGACCTCCGCCTGGGCCCAGTGCAGCAGGCGGTGGTGGGCCGGCTGCCGGCCGAGGTCGCCGCGATGGGTCTTGATCTCCTCCAGGCGGTTCGCGGCCGGGTCGTAGCCGTCCGCCCGGCCGCGGACCAGCAGCGGCCCCCAGCGGCCGGACAGCATCACCTCGCGCCGGTAGCCGGCCGGCCGCCGCGCGGTGACGGCCGCATGCCCCGCGATCCCCTCCTGCGCGGACGGCGACGGATTGAAGCGCTGGTCCAGGTCGCCGGCGCGCGCGGTGAAGTCGCACAGCAGGCGCACCGCCACGGTGAAGGGCGTCGGGGTCGGGGAGGGATCCGGTTCCATGGCAAAGCGATCCGCGGACGGGCGCGAGAGGGTCATGCGGCGTCGGCGGTGGGGATACGGGCAGGCGGTCCGGCATGCCGGACCTCGCCCGACGCGGTGCAGGCCTGGATTATCCGGCGCCTCCGCCGCCGGCGCCGGCGCCGGGGATTCACCGCCGCCACGGCGCCCGCGCGGGCCGCATGCCCTGCCGGGCCGGTCCCCGGGCAATCCCCGAGGCCGCGGCCCGTCACCGGCCTTGCCAACGCGTTTCCCCAGGTGCATGGTGAACGGGGCCGCGTCGGACGCACGCTCCGCGCGAGAGAAGACCGCCTATCCACTCGAACAGGAGACGAAACGCATGCAGAGACGCATCAACCGCCGCGACGCATTGCAGGGCCTCACCGCGCTGGGCGGCTGCGCCCTGCTCGGCGGTGCCCGGGCCCAGGGCGCCGCAGGATGGCCGGCCAAGCCGATCCGCCTGATCGTGCCTTTCAACGCCGGCGGCGCGACCGACATCGTGGCCCGCACCATCGGGGAAGCCCTGGCGCGCCGGACCGGCCAGCCGGTGGTGGTGGACAACCGTGGAGGCGCGGCGGGCATCCTGGGGACCGACGCGGTGGCGAAGGCGGCGGCCGATGGTTACACCCTGCTGGTCTCGCTCAGCACCTCGATGCTGATCAACCAGTTCCTCTACGCCAAGCTGCCCTACGACCCGCAGAAGGACCTCACGCTGCTCACCCAGGTCGCCGCGGCGCCGGTGACGCTGGTGGTGCATCCTTCGGTGCCGGCCAACGACATGAAGGAACTCCTGGCCTACGCGAGGGCGAACCGGGGCAGGCTCTCGTACGGCTCGTGGGGCGTGGGTTCCTACGCCCACCTGGCGGGCGCCTACATGAGCAAATCCACGGACGCGGACATGACGCACGTCGCCTACAAGGGCGAGGCGCCGATGATCCAGGAACTGATCGGCGGCCAGCTGCAGCTCTGCTTCTCGAGCGCCCTCAACACCAAGCCCTTCATCGACGCCGGCCGGTTGAAGGCGATCGGCGTCACCGGCCGGCAGCGGATGGAGATCCTGCCCAGGGTGCCGTCGATCCACGAGCAGGGCGTGCGCGACGAGGCCTACGCCCTCTTCGGCTGGGTGGCGATGGGAGCGCCCGCGGGCCTGCCGCGCGAGGTCGCGGACACCCTCGCCAGCCACCTGCGCGAGATCGCCCGGGACCCGAAGCTCGTCGAACGCGTCGCCGCCGCCGGCTTCACCCTGATGATGAACACCCCGGAGGCGTTCCGCGAGAACTACCGCCACGACATGCCGGTGTGGAAGGCCTTGGTCGAAGAGGCCGGCGCGAAGCTGGAGTGAGGCGCGCGGGCGGCGGCCCGTCCGCGCGGTGCCGGGGCACGGCGCCGGCGCCCGGGTGCGCCGGACGGGTCTCTGTGAAAAAAGCCAGTATGCTCGCCGCCAACCGTTCAGGTAGCGGCGGGCGGTCGCATCCCGCTTCCGCCCGGACCTCCACCACCTCGACACCGGTCGGCCCTCCCCCGATCGCGCACCCGCCATGGAAAAGAAAGAGAACCTGCAGCCCAAGGTGAACGTGTCCGCTGCCGATTCCGGCGCGAACGCGATCGCGGAGCACCGGAACGACATCTTCTTCGCCGCGATCCAGACCACGCGCATGCCGATGCTGGTGACCGATCCGCACCAGCCGGACAACCCGATCGTCTTCGCCAACCATGCCTTCCTGACGATGACCGGCTACGAGCCGGAAGAGCTAGTGGGCCGGAACTGCCGTTTCCTGCAGGGCCCGATGACCGACCGGGTGTCCGTCGCAGCGATCCGCGAGGCCATCGAGGCGCGCCGGGACATCGCGCTGGAACTGCTCAACTACCGCAAGGACGGCTCGTCGTTCTGGAACGCGCTCTTCATCTCGCCGGTGTTCAACGAGCGCCAGGAACTGGTGTACTTCTTCGCCTCGCAGCTCGACGTCAGCCGACGCAAGGACGCGGAGGAAGCGCTGGCCCAAGCGCGCAAGATGGAAGCCCTGGGCCAACTGACCGGCGGGATCGCGCACGATTTCAATAACCTGCTGCAGGTGATCTCCGGCCACCTGGAGATGCTGGGGGTGCGCCTGTCGCACCCCTCCATCGACGTGGCCGGCGCCCAGCGCACCCTGGGCAAGTCGCGCGATGCGGTCACCCGGGGAGCGCACCTCACCCAGCAGATGCTCGCCTTCGCCCGCAAGCAGCGGCTGGTGGGCCGCCCGATCAACCTGAACAACACCGCCCAGGGGCTCCAGGGCCTGATCGACACGGTGTTCAAGGACGGCGTCGCGGTCAACCTCGCGCTCGCGCCCGACCTGCCCAACTGCCAGGTCGACCCGACCCAGCTGGAGATGGCGCTGCTCAACCTGATCCGCAACGCCAACGACGCGATGGACGGTCCGGGCACCCTCACGATCAAGACCGGCGTCTCCAGCATCGGCGCGGAGGACCGGCGCAGCTTCGGCGACCTCCCGGCCGGCCAGTACGTCTCGCTCTCGATCACCGATTCCGGGCACGGGATACCGTCGGACGTGCTGGGCCGGGTGCTCGATCCGTTCTTCACCACCAAGGAGGAGGGCAAGGGCACCGGGCTCGGCCTGTCGATGGTCTACGGCTTCGCCAAGCAGTCCGGCGGTGCGGTCGAGATCTATTCGGAGGTCGAGGTGGGCACCACGGTGCGCCTCTATTTCCCGGTGACGGCCAACGCGCTGGTGAAGGCCGACGCCCAGCAGCAGGTGGTCCAGCGCGGCGGCAGCGAGCACATCCTGGTGGTGGACGACCGGGCCGAGGTCGCGCACCTGGCGCGCGACATGCTCGAAGGCCTGGGCTACGCGGTCTCCACCGCCTACAGCGCCACCGAGGCGCTGGAGCTCCGGGACCGGGACGGCCAGGCCCTGCGCCCGCGCCTGCTGTTCACCGACCTCATCATGCCTGGCGGCATGAACGGGGTGAACCTCGCCAAGGAGATGCTGCACCGCCAGCCCGACCTGCGGGTGCTGCTGACCACCGGCTACGCCGGCGATCCGGACGCCGGCGGCTCGGACAGTCCGGGCAGCGAATTTCCCCTCATCAACAAGCCTTACCGCCTGGCTGACCTGGCACGCAAGATCCGGCAGGTACTGGACGAGTAGGCCAGCGCCATACGCCGTTTCCCCATGCTGCCGACGCGCTCCCATGGAGCGCGAGTCCTCGGCGCAGCCCGGGGACCGGACGCCACCGTCCGCGGGATAAGCGACAGCGCAGGCCATCCGACGACGTTCGTTCGAGGAAGGCGATCAATCCAGAAGGCAGTTCCGTTGGCAGGACTCCGCTTTTATTATGAACAATAGCTGAATATCAAACCTCAGTTAGGTAAAATATTGATACAAAACATACAGCTTACTGTCAAATCTGCCTATCGTCCTCCTCCCTCCCTCCTGCGGCTCGACGCCGCACAGAGTCCCGACGTGATCACCTTCCACTCCCTGGCTTTCACCGACCCCGGTTTCCTCGAGGTCGCCGCAGAACTTCCCGACACCCAGCTCGACGCCCTCGCCTTCGGGGTGATCGGGTTCGATGCGGACAACATCGTGCGGCGCTACAACGCTTTCGAATCGAAGGCAGCCGGCTTGTCCACGTCGCGCGTCGTCGGCCACCACCTCTTCACCGTCGTCGCTCCGTGCATGAACAATTTCCTCGTCGCGCAGCGCTTCGAGGACGCGGCCGCCGACGGCGGCGCGCTCGACGACACCATCGACTACGTGCTCACCCTGCGCATGCGCCCGGTCAAGGTGAAGCTCCGCCTGCTTGCAGCGCCCGGCGCTCCCTTGCGCTACGTGCTGGTGCAGCGCGCCCTGTGACCGGTGCCGCGATGTCCCTGACCGACCAGGACGATTACGAAGCGCTGCTTCAATTCCTGTACATCGCGCCCATCGGACTGGCCCAGGTCCGCGCCGACGGCGAGATCGTGATGATCAACCCGCTGTGCGCGCAGCTCCTGCTGCCCCTGTCGCGCGACGGCGGCCTGTCCAACCTGTTCGACGTGCTCGAACCGGTGGCGCCGGACTTGCGCCACCGCGCTGCCGCCTTCTCGGGGAAGAGCGGCGCCATCTGCGACGCGATGCACCTGCACGTGGACGCCAGCCGGCAGGGCCGCCGCGCCCGGGAAATGCAGGTGCTGTCCCTGAGCCTGCTCAAGCTGGATGCGGAGCGGTGCATGGCCGTGCTCGGCGACGTCACCCAGGCGGTGCGGCGCGAGCGCGAGCTGCGCCAGAGCCAGGCCTGGATCCACACCATCGTCACCGGCCTGAGCGACTACGCCCTGGTGCGCCTGGACCAGGACGGCCGCTGCCTCGACTGGAACCCGAGCGTCGAGCGGATCACCGGCTTCACCCGGGATACGATCCTGGGCATGAGCTATGCGATCTTCGTGTCGTCCGACCCACAGGACACAGGGCGGGCCATCGACCGCCTGCACGAGGTCGACCAGAGTGGCTGGAGCCTCGACGAAGGCTGGCGCCAGCGCGCCGACGGCTCGCGCTACTGGGGCAGCTGCCTGATCGCGCCGCTGCACGCGCCGGGCGAGCCGCCCGCGCGCGAGCGCAGCTACCACCTCATCCTGCGCGACATCTCCGACCGCCGCGAAGCCACAGACGCGCTCCGCCGCTCGGTCTGGTCGGACCACCTCACCGGCCTGGCGAACCGGCGGGTGCTGTTCGAGACGGCCGAGCACGAAATGGCCCGCTGCCGCGTCGCGGGGCGTCCCCTGTCGGTGGTGATGGTGGACGCCGACCACTTCAAGCAGGTCAACGACCTCCACGGCCACGCCGCGGGCGACGCGGTGCTGCGCCACCTGGCGACGGTGCTGTCGGCAACCTTCGGCGCGCAGGACACCATCGCGCGGCTGGGCGGCGAGGAATTCGTCGCGCTGCTGCCCGGCACCTCCGAGGACGCCGCCGCAGCCGCCGCCGAAATGCTGTGCCGCGCCGTCGAGGCGCAGGCGGTGCGGCTGGGTGACCTGGCCATCCGCTACACGGTGAGCGCGGGGGTGGCCGGCCTGGACGAGACGGCCGCAGGTTTCGAGACGCTGCTGCGGCGCGCGGACACCGCGATGTACACCGCGAAGGCATGCGGGCGCAACCGCGTCGCGCGCTGGAAGGCCGGCCCGGGAGATGTCCCGGAGGCACGGCACGAACCGGAATGAGCCCCGAAGCCCGCAACGCCATGGCCGACGGCCCCGCCAGCGCGTACGAAGCGCTGATCCAGTTCCTCTACCGCGCGCCGATCGGCCTGATCCAGGCTTCGCCCGCCGGCGACATCGCCATGATCAACCCCATGGCGGCCCAGTTGCTGATGCCGCTGGTCGACGGCGGCGACCTCTCGAACCTGTTCGACGTGCTGGAGCCGGTGGCGCCGCAGCTGCGCGCGCTGGCGTGCCGGCCGGTCGAGGACGGCGAGACGATCTGCGATGCGCTGCGCCTGACGCTGCCCGCCGACGCCGTGAGCGACCGCACCCCTCGCACGCTGATGCTGCAGCTCCTGCGGCTCGACGACGACACCCTCATGGGCACGCTGACCGACGCCACCGCATCGCTGCAGCACGAGCAGCGGCGGCTCGCGGCCCGGCTGCACGCCGCCACCCGCACCGACAGCCTGACCGCCCTGCCCAACCGGCTGGCCCTGCTGGAAGCCATCGACGCGGCGATGGACCGCCGCGCCCAGGAACCCGAGGCGCGCTGGGCCGTGCTCCTGGTCAACGCGGACCGCTTCGAGCAGATCAACGTCACGCTCGGGGCGGCGGCCGGCGACGCGGTGCTGCAGGCCATGGCGCGCCGCATCCAGGCCTTCGTGGCCGCGCGCGCGCCGGCGTGCCGCGCGGCCGGCATCACGGCGGCGCGCTTCGGCAGCGACGAGTTCGCGGTGATGCTGCGCGTGGACCAGGACGCCATCTTCCAGGGCAGCGCGGGCCGGCCCGATCCCCTCGCCGTCGGCGACGCCCTCGCACACCGGCTGGTCGAGGCGCTCGGGGCCACCTACCGGATCGGCGACGCCACGGTGCATTCGAGCGCCAGCGTCGGCCTGGCCTGCATCGGCGATTCGCACCGCAACGCGGTGGCTGTCATGCAGGACGCGGGACTGGCGATGCGCGAGGCCAAGCGCCAGGGCGGCGCGCGCCACAACGTGTTCACCGATGCGCTGCGCATCCAGGCATGGCAGCGCGGCAGCCTCGAAGCGGACCTGCGGCGCGCGCTCGACGAGGAGCAGCTGTTCGTGGTCTACCAGCCGATCATCTCGCTGACCGACGGCTCGGTCACGGGCATGGAGGCGCTCGTGCGCTGGCGCCATCCGCAGCGCGGCATCGTGCCCCCGGACCAGTTCATCGGCATCGCCGAAGAAACCGGGCTGATCCAGGTGCTGGGCGAATGGGTGCTGCGCCAGGCGTGCGGATGCCTGGTGGAATGGCAGCGCAGCCTGGGGGCCCGGGCGCCGCGCTCGATGTCGGTCAACCTCTCCCGCGCGCAGATCCTGGAACCCTCGATCGTCGGCACGGTGGCGCGCGCGCTGGCGACGAGCGGGCTGGCCGCCGGCGCGCTGCAGTTGGAGGTCACCGAAAGCCTCGCCGCCCAGGACGGCGTCGTCCAGCAACGGCTCGACGAACTCAAGGCGCTCGGCCTGACCCTGGCGCTCGACGATTTCGGCACCGGCTATTCCTCGCTGGCGAGCCTGCACCTGCTGCCGGTGGACGTGGTGAAGATCGACCGCTCCTTCGTGAGCCAGTCGGTCACCAGCGCGCACCATCGGGTGCTGATCGAGGCGGTCGCCAAGGTCGCGCGCAGCCTGGGCCTGAAGATCGTGGCCGAGGGCGTCGAGACCCGCGCGCAGGCCGAAGTCCTCGCTGCGCTGGACTGCGACAAGGCGCAGGGCTATCTCTACGCGCGTCCTCTCCCGGCAGAAGACGCGCGCGCCTGGCTGGTCGCGCGTTAGGCGTCGTCGATACGTCGTCGGCCGCCTCGAGGCCCGGTCGACGGCGGCCCGCCGGTCCCTCTCCTGAAACAGACCTGCCATGGCGATGCCGCCGGTTGGCCAAGTCCTGGCGCATCGGCCTGGATTGCGCTATGCGCGGCTCAGGGGCTACTGTCCAAAGCTGCCCTTGGAAATGAGGTCGTCCAGCGAAGGCGCGCGTAGGAGCGGTTTTCTTGTTCGCCATTTCAGCGCCCCCTCCCCTACCGCCTCCACTAACTGAAGTCGCCCTGTTTTGACGGACACCTTGCGCTGTAGAGCAAGGAGTTCGAGATGGGCAAGACAAGGCCGCCGTATCCGGCGGAGTTCCGGGAGCAGATGGTGGGGTTGGTGCGACCTGGGAGGACACCGGCGGAATTGGCGCGCGAGTTCGGGGGGCCCTCCGACTGGCAGGACCGAGCGACTAGCCAAGGCGCAATGGACGACATGGTGCTCACCGAGCCGATCAGGCAGGTGCACGCTAACTCCCGCGAGACATATGGCCGACCACGCGTGAGGGCCGAGTTGGCTGCACATGGCATACGCGTTGGAGGAAAGCGGATTGCCTGCCTCATGCGCCGAGCTGGCCTGCAGGGGACCAGCAAGCCACGGGCATCCACTGTGACGACCCGGCATGACCCACGTGAGCGCCCAGCGGCTGATCTCGTGAGGCGACGCTTCCGAGCCGAACGAGCGCACCAGCCGTAGGGGTCCGACATGACATGGATACCGTCGGCGAATTGCATTGATCTGGCCTGAGGGTCAAGTTCCGTCTACAGCTATGCGCCGCATTCCAGGAGCTATCCAATGAGCCTGCACTCCACCCGATCGGCCGGGTCCCCGCCGAGACCCGGCGCATCGAGCTTGCTGCCTTCCCGCAAAGCATGATGGTCACACGGCTGCGCGACGAGTTCGCCAATCTCTACCGCGACGAGGACTTCGCCGCGCTCTATCCGCGCCGTAGTCAGTAGGGCTTCGCGCCCTGGCAACTGGCCCTCGTGTACCTAGGCGATGACGGCGCCAGCTTTGGACATCAAGCGAAGCAAAGAGATCGTTCATGCCGTGGCGGATGCAAGTTGTGGGCGTGAAGCTTGAGCTGTCCCGGGCGCATGGGAATCGCTGGCGCCGTATCGCTCTGAGCCTGAATCGAGGGCTTCTCGTCGACGCAGAAAACCAGCGCCCGCTCGGGCAAATGCAGGTAGGGCCCGACGATGTCGCGGATCTTGTCGACCAAGTGTGGCTCGGTGGAGAGCTTGAAGCCTTCGGTGCGATGCGGCGCTAACGCGAAGCCGCGCCAGATGCGAGAGACGGCTGCCTGGCTCAAGCCCAGATAATTCACCAGCAGGTGCGTCGACCAATGCGTGGCGCCGTCCGGCACGGATTCCAGCGTCGTGGTGATCACCGCCTCGACCTGCTCATCGAGGATCGTGCGCGGAGCGCCCGAGCGCGGGGTATCACCAAGGCCGCTCAGGCCATGTGGGGCGAAGCGCCTGCGCCACTTCGAGACGGTCATCATACTCAGCCACAGTGCTGCGGCGACGGCCGTATTCGTTGCGCCCAGCTTAGCGCAGACCAGCACGATCTGCGCTCGTAGCGCTAGAGCCTGGGCGCTCTTCGTAGGCGTACCCACTCGAGCAGTACCGCCCGGTCGGCGTCCTGCAAATCGATCGTGACTGCGTACGGTCGGGCCATCGCCTTGCAGGTGTGACGCGCGTTCAGTGCGGCCAGCTTCTCGTGGTGCTCCAGAACCACCTGGGACAGCCACGCCCACAGCCGGCCGCGCTACAGCGCGGTGAGGGCGCCCCAGGGGCCGTTCTGCGCCTCGCCCGGCGCCTGGTGGACGTCGGGGACCGCCTGATCCACGTTGCGGGCATCGCCCCGCGCCAGGGTGTAGAAGGGCTGGCCGTCGCTAGGGGCCAGCACGTTCAGGGTCTGGCCGCCGGCCGCGGTGACAAGGCAGTTATCGATGAATTGGCGGGCGGGCACGGTGGCAGGTTACTGGATGGACAGGTGGCACCCATACTAGGAACCATGCCGATATCAGGGAAGCGGGCAATACCGGGACCAAGCAAGCGCTACCCATCTCAAGGGCCTGACAACGGCCTCAAGCGCATCGGGCAATTTCTGGGCTTTGATGCTTACATCGTAGGACGGCTTGTCTATGCAAGCAGCGTGTAGCAAAAAAACACCACTTGGCACATAATCCCGGTTCACGTGACACGCGGGTATTACTTCTTAAAGTAAGAGCGCCCATGCTTGGCCAACGCATAACCAGAGCAGAACGGCTGAGCGAAGCGCACTTTTCTACAAAGCATGATCGAAACATTCAGAAGATATTCATCCACCTCCTTCTTCGCAGCCTTACTGACTTTAGCCGCAATATCTATATTTGCAGCCAGTCAGGCACTGGACATTCCAATGAGTCAGGCGGACGGGGCATACCAAACGGCGAGCGGTCTTTTTCGTCTTGCGGCGAGTGAAATCCCAGGCGCAGATTTTTTTCCTTATTTGGGAACTGGCCTTCTTTATGTTCTTTACCTGCCTTATAGAATCGCCGGCGGAGATATGGCGTCAACCGTCTTCGCAGGCTACTTGATCACTTCGATTACAACCTGCCTCGGCCTTGGAATTTCGGCCGCGCTGCTTGACTCTAAAAAACCGCTCCGTGCAACAATGTATGTAACGCTTATCTCGTTATTAATCGTTACTGCATTTTTCAGCGACCTACCGCCTTGGGCCTCCAGTCGAATCATTCCCGGAAACAGTCTGCGGCCATTGCGCTCATTCATTCCATACATTTGCGCCGGCTTTGCATTATTAACACTGAAAAGCAATGTTGATGACAATCGCAAGGCCATGCTCCTCTGCGGCATCAGCGCACTGGCAACCGTGTGGTCCAATGATTACGGTGTGCCGACGGCACTTTTATTCGGACTGTTTGCCTTGTTTTGGTCTGTCAGAAAACTCGGCCGCAAATGGATTTTTTTGACCCCAGCGTTATCGCTCGCCCTTGCATTTATTCTGTTATTTACAGTCACGGCCGGCCACCCTATCAAGCTCATCCAATACAACCTAGCAGTTAGTTCTGAGCAGTACTGGTATTACGCGTGCTGGGACAGATCGTGCCGCATACTAAATTTTTCGGATTATTACCGAAATTTTTTTCGCCCTGCAGTCGGCTGGTGGTGGCTGGTTGTTCCTCTAATTGTTTCTTATGCTATTGTAGTTCGCTCGTTGACATTAACACTTCTCGCCTTGCTGGGCCTGTGCCTGCTGGCCGGCGGGTCAATAGCAGCCATTGGTGGCCACATTGAATTCGATTATGCATCTGCGTTTCTGTTGTGGTGCCAGTCGATCGTCGTCTTGGTTCTGATCGTGGTAGCCATTCGTTGGATTCCGTCTCAAGCGCTATCAGCAGGCATCACGCTCGCAGCAGTCTTTGGACTTCATAGCGCGTGGCAGTTCTACGCGCGCGCAAAGCAAGAGCGCATCAATAATCCTCAACTCGCATATTCAGCATCTTTGGGCGGATTTGTTCCCATCCCCTTCAAAAATCATGTCGGCATTTCCGCCGCAAATGGAGAGGCCATTTTAGAGGATTACTGGGGATTATGGAGTGCCGCCAATCATACAACGGGAAAATACCCGGTCGACTCTGTCATTCATGCATTTGGCTTCGTGCGCGAAAGATATTCCGAAGCACTTGAAAAAATTAACCCGACCCACGTCATCACGGCCGATCCACAATATCTTGGATTTTTCCGGGGCTGGATGATAAGTGCAAACTGGTGGTTCTATGGCCGACTTTTTAGAAATTATGAAAGCGCCATTAGCACACCCACCACACTGCTGTGGTCCAGAACAGGCGAGCGCGAATGGCCTGCGGTTTCGTGCAGCGTTTCGGATGGCCGCAGTTTAGTAGTCAATGATGGACATATTGGTTATTACGACATAGAACTGAAATATCGCTCCAAACTAAATCACCGCAAGCTATTGTTTATACGCAATAATCTGAATTATGCGGCCGATGCTGGAGGATATTTGTCAATTCCACCTAAGTACGATGGCCACATAAAATTTCCCGCCGCGGTGCTCCGTACAGGCGAGGCTCTGGACACAAAATCATTCAAGAATCGCCAAGATTATATCCTGGAGGCCTGCTTCGCGCGCAAATTGGTTACTGATGCGCCGCGCTATTTCCCACCGCTCGAGCCAAACGGTCCATACACCCCACTCGATTTGACGGACGGCAACTGGATCAATGGCATACACCGGGTGGTGCCGGCATTCCTGCTAAGAAACGACGAAGTTATGAGAGCGAAGCTCCGCGTAGGGACGGTCGTGCAATTTTTCAATGGACGCTCTGAAACGGTCACAGCGTTGGTTGAAAACAACCCGTACCTGGAAGTCCATCTGTCAGGCGTTTATCCTCTGGAGGGCGGGCAGGGCTTTCCACGGCAGGTGATCCTGCCGCACTAGGTCGCGTTAACACTCTCTTCTCGACAAACAGAAGATACGCCAAGATCGCTCGATACAACTCACCCGCGAGCAATTCGAGCAGATCGCTGCGCTGCTGCCCCGCCAACGTGGCAGTGTGCTCCTGGACAACTTCGACGTGGTCAACGCCATCCTTTTCGTCAAGGCCAACAGCTGCAAGTGGCGTGCGCTCCCCGCGCACTACGGCCCTAGCACACCATCTACAAGCGCATGAGCCGCTTGGCCAAGTCCAGCGTGCTCGACCGGCTCTTCGAGTACCTGCAGCGCAAGCGCCTGATGCGGGTGTGAATCGAAGCTTTCAGCCTGGACTCCACCATCGTCAAAGTGCATCCCGACGGCACGGGTGCGCTTAAAAAAGCGGGCCGCAAGCCATCGGCCGCAGCCGAGGCGGCTGGAGCACCAAGCTTCATCTGGTTGCCGCGACCGCGCGAGATGTCCTCACCTGGAGCCTGACGCCGGGACAAGCCGGCGATGCGCCGAAGGAAGGTGGCTTATCGCAGCGCTCGGCCCCAGTCCCAAGCAGGCGCAGGTGGTCTTGCTCATGGACAGCGCCTACCAGGACGGTGCTAAGCGTGCTCTGGCTGCGTCGCAGGGCTTCGTGCTGGTAGTGCCCCCAAGCCCGCGACGCCGTCGACCGAGGTTGCTCGACCGGGCACGCTATCGCGGGCGTAATGAGATCGAGCGGTTTTTTCGACGGCTCAAGGCCTGGCGGCGGGTCTTCACTCGCTACGACAAGACCGATGGCATGTTCGCCGCATTCATCACCATGGCGCTGATCGCCGAGGCTCTACGATTGCGTTAACGCGACCTAGTCCACTGCGGTTGGAGGATACGCAATAAGATCCCGCTCGGATCCGACTGCGTGCTGGCAATCCAAAAGTATGCTGAACTGACCAGCCAGAAGAAGCAAGTTAACAGCGAAGGTACGTTTGCTTATGTGCTGGGCCGCTATTGGAAGGATGTCATCCCGACGAAGGCGCCGTGAACGCAGTAGGACAACGAGGCGATGAAGGTCATATTGCTCACGCATCGAGCCGGTGCACATCCGCCAGTTCTTGGACTGACGGGTGTCTGGATCAGATGCCTACGTAGGCGATGACCCACTAGCGGGCGTCATGGCGCACGCCGGGAAGCCGCTGCAGTTCGCGCAACATCTGGCTCCGCCCTGCTGTTGTCACCGCTCACTTCGTGCATTTCGCTGCAGGGATGGCGAAAATCGTCGGACACTTCTTCCAGAATACCCATCCAGGCACTCGCATCGATCCGTCAACCCGACATAGTTGCCGGACACAGTCCTGCAATTCAGTTAATGCGGCGCTATCCCTGGGTCTTGGGAAGCCCTGGGGCTAACTCCGCCCGCATAAGGATCGCGTTTGGATCTAATCTGTATTCCTCGATATATCATCCTTCTAACAATCGAGCACAAAAAACCCGCCGAGGCGGGTTTCTTTCGCAAGGTCCGTACGACTTAGGCTTGCCTGAAGGAGCTCGAGTGCGGGGTCAAGGATTTGCGCAGGGCCAACGAGATACTGAAGCTGGCCAGCGCGTTTTTCGCCCGGGCTGAGTTCAGCCGCAGATTGAAGTCGTGAAGGCCTTCATCGACCAGCACTGCGACGCCTTTGGTCGAGCCGCTCTGCAAGGTGTTGCAGATCGCTCCTTCGGCGTATCAGAGCCATGCCGCGCTGCTGCGTGAATCCCACAGGCGCTGTGCCCGTGCCAAACGCGACGAGCTACTGATGCCGTAGATTAAGCGCCTCTGGCAGGCCAACATGCTGGTCTGCAGCAGCTTGTCCAAGCCGACGAAGTGCGCGCATGTGGGTGACCATCTGCGCCTCGATCTCGTCGAGTGGCGCCTTGATCACCGCCTCGATGCTGGCATGCAACTTCTTGGGCGTGATCTGCAGCCGCTGGCGCTCCGAGTGCAGCATGGTAAGCAGCTGACGCCTGCGCGTGACCAGGGCGGCCAACCACCGCTGGCGCTCCTCGGCCCGCGGGCGCACGAAGCGCGCAAGATCCCCGCGGTGCACCAGCACCGAGCCCAACTCGGACAGCATGCGCGCATCAACCGCGTCGGTCTTGGCCAGCCGTTCCGTGGACTTGGCAAAGTCGCGCGCCTGGCGCGGATTGACCACGGCCACGGGCAAGCCTGCTGCCTAGAGCGCGCAGGCCAGCACCACCTCGTAGCCGCCGGTGGCCTCCATCACTACCAAGCCCACGCCCAGGGGTCGTAGGCTCGCAGCCAGCGCCGAATGACTTTCAGCATCGTTGCTCAACCGCTGGACACCGCTTTGAGCGCCCAGCACAAAGACATCCACATGCACCTCAGCCACGTCGATACCCCCCGTCACTGACGAAACAGACATGATCTCTAGATTCCATGCTTATGCATGCGCGCTCACGATGGGCTTGCGCAACCTTTCGGGCTGTATGAAGACCAGCACGGCGGCCGTGCGTTCTGTATTCAGAAACGGGCTCGATCACCCCAGCGCCTACCAAACTGCACAGGCTGGTCTGGCCGCTTCAATAGCAGCTAGACTCTACCGCGCCGGCCTGATTTAAAAATACGAGCGCCTCAACAAAAAAGCCTGCAGGGATTAGCTGCGGGCTAAAGAAAAAGCCCTCGCATTGAGGGCTTAAGATTAGACATTCACCATCTCAGGTATCACCAAGAGGCAACTTTGTTGAAGGCGCAAGAATCCATGCCTTGTTCTGCCTTGATGCGCTGTAACGAAGCGTCTTCAATGCTTGCTTGGCCAGCAAATGCTTGGAAGGGCCGGAAGCTCGTGTATCCCCCTAGCTTGTTTCTAACGTTGACTTGGCCGCACAGCGTGCCGCCTTCCGGAGTCCCGTTACTGAAAAGCTGCTCGTTCTGAAATTGGGCTGATTCAGGATCTGTTAGCTGTGCGAGCACAGATTTTCATAGTTCTTGGATCACGTAACGCCGATGCCGCAGCACTAGCACTGCAAATGCCACTACCACGCCAATCGCTATCAAACTTCGCCGTAAACGCATGATCCACCACCACTAAAAGTGATAATGATAGCAAATCTTATTGCAAAATAGTAAGGCCAATTCACCAGCACAGGAACAATTTTGAAAAATATTCGATTGATATTTGAGAATGCAAAAATCAGCCCTATTTTTATTATACTGATTTTGACTTATGCATATTATTCCAATAGATATGCCGGGCAAAACCTTCATGTATGGGGCGATGAGATAACTTACAGCATTGAATCTAGGCATTTAGATTATGCCAACTCCACCTATCCCAATTACATTTATCTACAGCTTTTCCATTTGACACATGCGGCAAAGACAGGATTTTTGGAGGCCGCAAGAAGCGTTAACGCCGGCTTACTGACCATCACTATCGCATTCATTTATGGCGTAGCTAGACGTTTTGCAAGCAAAAATTGGGCATGCTTAGTTGCTTCCGCTTCCGCACTTAGTCCCATATCAACGTATTCGGCTTACTTCATGCCGGATATCATGTATTTTTGCGGCGTAGCGGGCTTTGCTTGGTTTTATCTCACGCAGTTCGACGACAAGCTAAAACTGAAATTATTTGTTTTAGGAGTTATTACAGGCGGACTGGCTCTAGTTAAGCCTCACGCAATTTTCATTCTTATAGCGTTCATTGCTCAGCAAACGTGGCTGCTATTTTTAAATCATGAATCTCGCTCGGCGAAGGAAAGAATCTTAGGCTTAACATCTTGCGTTTCTGCATTTATCGCCATTCGATTTGGCATAGGCTTTTTATTTGCAGGCACCCCAAGCCTAAACCTGATTGGAGCCTATTCCGACTATACCAATGCCAATTGGGATTTGTCCAAGTTTAAACATGCAGCCATTCTATGTCTAACGCTTATTAAAGGGCATTCGATAGCGTTGGTTCTACTGGCAGGGCCAGGCCTGATCGCTCTCATTACTACAGCTCAACTGAACTGGTCTCAGCATCGAAAAGTCATTGAATTGAATAGTCTCATCATCGCATTCTTTGCGGTGATGTTTCCTCTGTCAATTCTTTTCTCTGTGCGTATTGCAGACGGAGCGCCTTTCGTGGACACAATGCGACTGCACATGCGTTACTACAATTTATTCTTTCCGCTGCTATTGATTTCTCTACTGCCACTGATAGATCAAACAACTAAGCTAACGAAACTAGGACGGACGTTTTCATTCGCCCTAGGCCTTATTTCCCAAAGCGCGGCATGGAATAGTCTGCGGAAATTTGCACCATTGGCTGTAGACAGTCCCGAACTCAGAGGAATTACGGCAAACCAAACATCAATGATCATCGGAAGCCTGCTCGTAACAGCTGCAATCTGGACATTTATCTGGTCTCCACGAATCGCCGCTCGCGCCTCACTAATTTTTGTTGCACCGTTTATAGCTATAAACGGACTCTATTGGGTCAATAAGGACTTGACACATCGCCATATAGATCTGATAGGCGACATTGCCGGAAAAATCACAAAAATACACCTCGGCGATAGAGCGAAAAATATCGGCTTCTTTGGTGACGTTGTCGCAATCTATCAAGGAATTTTCTATGTAGGAGACCCTGGCTCATTCACTTATAGATTGCCAGACGGAGAAGGCGTTCCTGACGAACTCGTCGTTGGAAAGCCGATGCCAGGGTACCTTTTGCCACCTGGGAAATTGATGCCACCCAACACTGAGTGGGCAGTTATCTTTGGAGCGCGTCCAATTCCGCCTCGGTACCAACTGGTGCTCCAGGGCGAAGGCTGGAGCTTGCACCGCCGTCTGCCCTGAACTGGGGACTCCCCGTACACGCAGCGCGACGGGAATGACTACATCTTTGCTACCCAAAGCGCCGTTTCGGCCACTGCAACCAAGCCCGCAAACATAGCCACGGTCAGTGCCCTGCGAACCCATTTGTTCAAGCCCATGATTTTTTCAGCGTTGTCGGGAGCATCGTAGCTATTTTGGGTTACGTCCGCATAGCTCCAGTGGCCTAGTTGCGCAGGCATGCTACCGATTAGGGTGAGAAGAAGGTAGCAAAGCTGTGCAACCATGCAGCGAAAATATTATTCGCCAACCCCCAAAAATTCCTTACTCGTGGGTTAAATTGCTTCTGCAATTTAACCCATACGCTACCTTTTCCTCGCCAAGCAAGCTGCCAACGTCGTCAAGCACGGCATGTTCTTCGCAGCAGCTGACGGTTTTGATTGGGAGTTTGCTCAGGTCGTCCCCGATAGCCGTCACGCATACGGCGAGACGCGGTTCATCGCAACCGAAGGCTTCAAGCTCTCCACCGACCCGTACTTCGTGGAGAAGGTGCGCGACATCGTCGAGCTCTACCTGCATCCGCCCGAGCGGGTGCTGGTGCTGTGCGTGGACGAGAAGCCCTCCATCCAGGCAAATAGCGACACGGCACCAGCGATCCCCATGCGCCCGGGCCAACTCAAGCGCCACACCCACGACTACATCCGCCATGGCACGACCGATCTCTTTGCTGCGCTCGACGTCCAGGCCGGTACGGTCATCGCCGAGGTCCACCACCGCCACCGCAGCGTGGAGTTCTGCCACTTCCTGCAGACCATCGAGCGGGCCACGCCCACAGAGCTCGACCTGCACTTGGTGCTGGACAACGCCAGCACCCACATGAGTCCGATTATCCAGCGCTGGCTGCTTCGCCACCCGCGGGTGCACCTGCACTTCACGTCCACCTCGTCGTCCTGGATCAACCTGGTGGAGTGCTGGTTCTCCATCCTCACGGCACGCCAGTTGAAGCGCGGGCGCTACCGCTCCACCCGGGCGCTGGAGAAGGTCATCCGTCGCTACGTCGCGATCCACAACCAACACCCCAAACTTTTCATCTGGACCAAGACGGCCAATGAAATCCTGCAATCGGTCGCTGAGTTCTATGTACAAACTTCTAACTCACACCACCAGGATTTAAAAGAAAAAAGCACTTAGTGATTTCTCACTAAGTGCTTAATTTAACTAAAAAATTGGTGGGACGTGCGGGGGTCGAACCCACGACAAACGGATTAAAAGTCCGCTGCTCTACCAACTGAGCTAACGTCCCGGTGGCGCTGCGGGTGTTGCCCGAAGCGTTCTGGAAAGCACAACATTATAGGTCAGAAATCCCGCGTTTCGCGTCCCGCGTGCGGGGACCGGCGATCCGGAACCGATCTGCCTAGCCCGTTCGCTCAAGCCGCGAAGCGCGCCGCGATCTTCGCGATCCGCTCGCCGTAGCGGCGGCCGGTCTCGAGGTCGCCCGGCAGCATCTCCGCAACGCTCGCGTCCGAGGGGGACTGCGCCAGCACGCCGATCGATCCGCCGAGGTTGTTCGGGTCGTTGCGGTCGGCTGCCTTGGCGTTGCTCGGCAGCTGGCCCAGGCTGACCCAGACGCCTCCGTGCTGCGACGCGAGGGTGAGCAGGTACTGCAGCGTGCTCTGCTTGTCGCCGTTGAGGCTCGCGCTGTTGGTGAAGCCGCCGAACACCTTGTCCTGCCATGCGCGACTGAACCAGGGCTTGGAGGACGCATCGGCGAATTTCTTGAACTGCCAGCTCGGGCCGCCCATGTATGTCGGCGTGCCGAAGACGATCGCGTCGGCGGCCGCGAGCGTTTCCCAGCCGCCCTCGGGCAGGTCGCCGTCGGCGTCGATCTCCAGCAGTTCGGCGCCGGCGCCTTCGGCGACGGATTGCGCAAGGCGCTGGGTGTGGCCGTAGCCGGAATGGAAGACAACGACGATCTGGGGCATGGTTCGGGATTTCCTCTGGAGGTGGATGGGTTGGAGCAGGGAAGCTCGCGGCGCCGATTGTCCGATGGGAACCGGGGCGGAACGGGCGCCTGCGAGCGATCGTAGGCAGGTAGCATGGCGGGACCGATGCAGCCGTTTGACGTCACCGTTCACCGAATTCGAATGACTTCCCGCTCCCCATGCAGAAATCGCGCAATGTGCTGACCCCGGAGAGCCTGCACATGCTGCAGCGCATCGCCGTGACGGGCAGCTTCGCAGCGGCGGCGCGCGAGATGGGCCTGGTGCCGAGCGCCCTCACCTACCGGGTGCGCCAGGTCGAGGAGATCCTCGACGTGCTGCTGTTCGACCGCAGCAACCGCCAGGCCCGGCCGACCGAGGCGGGCGCCGAGCTGCTGCGGGAGGGCGGCCGCCTGCTGGCCGAACTCGATGCGGTGGCGCACCGCGTGCGCCGGGTGGCCACCGGCTGGGAGCCCGAGTTCACCATCGCCACCGACGGCGTGATCGCCCGCGAACCGTTCATGGAACTGGTGGAGCGCTTCCTGCAGCCCGCGCCCCCCACCCGAATGCGGCTGCGCGACGAGATCCTCACCGGCACCATCGAGGCGGTCGACACCGGCCGGGCCGACCTGGCGCTGGGCGTGCTGGAGCAGCTGGTCTCGCACAGCCACATCCAGGTCCGTCCGCTCGGCGAGCTGCCTTTCGTGTACGCGGTGGCGCCTTCGCATCCGCTGGCGCGGGCGCCGCAGCCCGTGGAGGACCGGGTCATCCTGCAGCACCGCGCCGTGGCGGTGGCCGATTCGGCCGTCGCCGGCTCCGGCATGACGGTCGGCCTGCTCGCCGGCCAGGACGTGCTCACCGTCAGTTCGATGCAGGCCAAGATCGACGCGCAACTGCGCGGGCTGGGCAGCGGCTTCCTGCCCGAGCCGATGGCGCGGCCCCACCTGCAGTCCGGCCGGCTGGTCGCCCTGGCGCTGGCCCGGCCGCCGCGCGTCATCCGCATGGGCTACGCCTGGCGCGAGGGCGGCACGGCGCCGTCCGTCGCCGACCCGCTGGCCGATCCGCGCCCGCCGGCGTCCGGCCAGGGCCGCGCGCTGCGCTGGTGGCTGGAGCACCTGGCGCGCCCGGTGACCCGGGACGCCCTGCTCGGCATGTGCCTGCCGCGCGCGGAGGCGCTGGCGGCCGTGGCGGAACCGCTGCGTGGCTGAGGCGGGCCCCGGTCCGGTGGACCCATCGCCGCCCGCGGGCGGATACGTCGGGCGGTTCGCGCCCTCGCCCACCGGGCCCCTGCACGCCGGCTCGCTGGTCGCGGCCCTGGCCAGCTGGCTCGACGCGCGCGCGCACGGCGGCCGGTGGCTGGTGCGCATCGAGGACGTGGACACGCCGCGCTGCGTGCCGGGTGCGGACCGCACCATCCTGGCCCAACTCGAAGCCTGCGGGCTGCGGCCGGACGGCGCGCCCCAATGGCAATCGCAGCGGACGGCGCTCTACCAAGAGGCGCTCGATCGCCTGCGCGCCGCCGGCGCGGCCTATCCCTGCGGCTGCTCGCGGCGCGACATCGAGGAGGCGCAGGCGGCCCGGGGCGTGGCGCGCAGCCGGCATGCGGCCCTGCCGTATCCCGGGACCTGCCGGGACGGGCTGCACGGCAAAGCGCCCCGCGCCTGGCGCCTGCGCACCGACCGGGATGCGGCCGGGCGCCCGTGCGGCCCGGTCCGCTGGACCGACCGGGCCTGCGGGCCGCAGGCGCAGGACGTGGCCCGGGAGGTGGGCGACTTCGTGCTGCGGCGCGCCGACGGGCTCTGGGCCTACCAGCTGGCGGTGGTGGTCGACGACGCCGCCCAGGGCGTGACCGACGTGGTGCGGGGCCAGGACCTGCTGGACAACACCCCGCGCCAGATCCTGCTGCAGCGGGCCCTCGGCCTTCCGACGCCGCGCCACCTGCATACGCCGCTCGTCCTGGGCGAGGACGGCCAGAAGCTCTCCAAGCAGAACGGCGCCCGGGCCGTCGACGCCGGCCGGCCGCTGGCGGTGCTGCGCCGGGCGGCGATCGCGCTCGGCCTGCCGGATGACGACGGCGCGGCAAGCCCGGAGGAGGCGCTTTCCGCCTGGATCCTGCACTGGCGGCGACGCTGGGGCACGACGGGACGGGAAGGCCTCGACCCGTCCGCGAGCCCGCGCCTCTCTACAATGCGAACGTGAGCAATACGATACATACAGATACAAACCTGCCGGACGCGTCCGCCGCGCCGCCGTTGGACGGCGCCGCCGTTGCCGTCTCCCTGCCCGGCGTGGCCCATCCCAAGGCCATCAAGAGCTACGTGCTGCGCGCCGGCCGCACCACCACCGGACAGGCCAAGGCCTTCGTCGACTTCGGCGACCGCTTCCTGGTGCCGTTCGCCGACGGCCCGGCGGACCTCGACGCCCTGTTCGGCCGCAGCGCGCCCACGGTGCTGGAGATCGGCTTCGGCATGGGCGAAGCCACCGCGCACATCGCGGCGCTGCTGCCGGACACCGACTTCCTGTGCTGCGAGGTGCACCAGCCCGGCGTCGGCGCCCTGCTCAAGCGCATCGGCGAGCAGGACCTGCAGAACATCCGCATCGTCCGGCACGACGCGGTCGAGGTGGTCGACAGGATGATCCGCCCCGACAGCCTGGACGGCATCCACGTCTTCTTCCCCGATCCGTGGCACAAGAAGCGCCACCACAAGCGCCGCCTGCTCCAGGGCCCGCTGGTGGCGCGCCTCGCGGCCCGGCTGCGCCCGGGCGGCTACCTGCACTGCGCCACCGACTGGCAGCCCTACGCCGAGCAGATGCTGGAAGTGCTCGGCGCCGAGCCGCTGCTGCGCAACACCGCGCGCGACTACGCGCCGCGGCCGTCGTACCGGCCGCTGACCAAGTTCGAGAACCGCGGCATCCGGCTGGGGCACGGCGTCTGGGACCTGGTGTTCCGACGCATCTGAGCCCGGCCGCGCCCTCCTTCCATCCCCACCCGCCGTCCGCATCCGCCCGGCACGCTCCGCATGCGCCCCATCCTCAAGCACCTCATCGAGATCACCGCGAACCGCGACCAGACCCGTCTGGAGGTGTCCGTGGTGTCGGCCCTGGCCAACCTGGTCGGGGCCACCCGGGTGCGCAAGCTGGAGACGGTCGCCGATGGCGATCGCACCCTGCTGCGCGCGACCGAGCTGCTGGACGGCCACGGGCGCGCCGTCGCCGCCGACAGCTCCCCGGCGCAGCGTCCCGAGCCGGAGTCCTTCGACGACTACCCGGAGCTGCTCGCCTGCCTCGAATCGCAGGCGTCCAGCGCCGAGCGCGAGTGCGGCGACGGCCGGTACCTGCTGTGGATGCCGGTGCGCATCGACGGCCGGATGAGCAGTTGCCTGGAGGTCACCACCCCGAAGCGCTACGGCGAAAGCACGCAGGCCGTCGTCCTGGGGATCTTCGAGGTCTACTGCAATTACCAGAGCCTGCTCGACTACAGCGAGCGGGACGCGCTGACCGGGCTCTTCAACCGCAAGACCTTCGACGACCAGTTCCCCCGCTACCAGACGGAAGCGGCAGCGCCCGAACCCGAGCCCGGCCGGGACCTGGCCGCGCACGAAGGCAAGCTGGGGCTGTTCACGCTCGACGAGGACACCTGCCGGCCGATCGCGGAGTTCGGCGAGGATCCTCCGCCCGACCGCGACGATCCCGAGCAGGAAGTGCAGTCCCAATGGCTGGCGGTGGTCGACATCGACCACTTCAAGAAGGTCAACGACCGTTTCGGCCATGTCTACGGCGACGAGGTGCTGATCCTGGTGTCCAACATCCTGAAGGCCTCCTTCCGCGGCAACGACCGGATCTTCCGCTTCGGCGGCGAGGAGTTCGTGGTGCTGCTGCGCCAGGTGCCGCTGCGGACCGCGCGGATCATCTTCGAGCGCTTCCGCCGCAACGTGGAGCAGTACGCCTTCCCGCAGGTCGGCCAGGTGACCATCAGCCTGGGCTTCGCGAAGACCGACGCGGGCACGCCGGTCGAGATCCTCGGCCGTGCCGACCAGGCGCTCTACTACGCCAAGGAACACGGCCGCAACCGGATCTGCTACTACGAGGAACTGGTCCGCGCCGGCCGGCTGCAGTCGGGCGTGGCGCACCAGGACATCGAGTTCTTCTGAGCGGCGCCCGGCGCGCCCGCGGCCGCCGCAGGCGCCGACGGGTAGCGCAGCGGCGCCGGGAGCCAGCGGTCGGCCCATCCGAAGCGCCACGCCAGGACGGCCGCGGCGACCAGCGCCGCCGTCGCCAGGGCGGCGGCCCAGGGCGCGCGCCGGTCCGCGAAGGGATCGTGCAGCAGCCCCGAGGCGGTGGGGGGCACGCTGGCGGTCTTCGACAACGAGGCGCCGAGCCGCACGTTCACCTTCATCCGGCCGTTGATCGCCCAGCCGCTCGCGTCCAGGATCGGCCCCAGGCTGCGCTGGCGCAGCTTGAGCCAGGCGATGAGCATGCTCGGCCCGGAGATCGCGAGCACGATGCCCAGCACCGCGATCGGTATCCACTGCCCGAGATCGACGAACTTGCCGAACAGCCCCACCAGCACGGTGCTGATGCTGCCGAGGGCCACGCCCAGGGCCGCCACCGTGCCGACGTCCACCCGGCCCGGCAAGCGAATGGCGGCCAGGCCGCTGGCCGGGGCCGCCGGCGCGGCGGCGGCGGCGGTCGCGCCGGCGGCGGGCCGGGCGGCGCCCGCCAGGTTGGTGGCGACCGCGTCCAGCGTGCCCTGCGCCGCGGTCTCGCTGGCGGCCGCGCGCTTCGCGATCTGCTCCTCCAGCACCCGCAGGAACTTCTTGTAGGGCGAGAAGAAGGCCTGGGTCACGCTGATCGGGTTCTCGATCAGCTTGGTGATGGTGGCGTCCCAGTCGCGGCCCTGCCGGTCGTAGAAGATGCCGTTGCGCCCGACGAACAGGAAGTCCACGTCGCCGGCGGTGAAGGCGGCGGCGATGGTCATCTTCTCGCCCCGGCGGCTGCACTCGCAGTAGGCGAGGCAGGTCTTGGCCAGGCCCGCCAGCACCGCGTGCTTGGCCGCGTCGGCCACCTGCACCGTCAGGTCGCAGCTGCGGGCGTCCAGGAACAGCGTGCCCGCCTGGAAGATCGCCCCCTCGCGGCGGTAGAAGTCCCGGAAGGACACGAAGTTGTGCAGCAACCGGAGCAGGTCGCGCTTGAGGCGCAGCAGCTTCTCCAGGTCGCCGATGCGGGCGTTGTGCGGCTCGACCGCCTCGTCCTGGTCGATCAACGCCATGATGGCCGCCTCGGCGCCGGCCGCGAGCCGCCGGCGCAGCGCGTCGACGTCCAGCGCGCCGATGGCCGTCGCGGGCCGGGCGTCGAGCCAGGCGCGGCAGGCGGCGAGCCGCTGCTGCAGGCCCTGCCACTCGGCTTCGGAAATCGCGTCCGCATCGGCCCCCAGGACGGGTTCGACCGCCGTGCGACGCAGCTCCGCCAGCGCCCGCGCCCAGGCGGGGTTCACGCCGGCGGACAGCGGCAGGGCGCGGCCCGGCTGGATCGGCGCGAGCGGCAGCGCGGCGATGGCGTCGGCATGCAGGCTAAGCGCGCCCGCGCCGATCTGGCGGTATTCCTCGGCGGTCGGGTTGAGCTCGGTCACCGCGCGGATGTCGTAGTCGGCGAGCCGGCAGCGGGCGAAGAAGTCGTCCACCTTGGCGCGCACCGCGGCCACCGCCTCCGCGGCGGCGAGCGTGCCGGCGCCGAAGGGCTGCATCGCGCCGTCGGCGGCGGCGCGCGCGTGCCAGGCGTCGAGCGCATTGGCATCGTCGAAGAAGGCACGGGCGCGGGTCCGGTCGATCCCGGTCTCGCCGTTGCGGTCGGCCACGCCGCCGAAGGTGGCGGCGATGTCCTGGACCAGGGCCCGCAGCTCGGGATCGTCGGTCGCGGCCGGGGTGACCACGCCGTCGCCGTTGAAGAGCATCGCGGCCAGCAGGCGGCTGCGGTCGGTCACGTCCTCCAGGCGGATCGCGCCCGCGGGATCCTTGCCCAACAGTTCGAGGATGCGCCGCGCCTCGCCGGCCAGCTCGGCGCCGGCGTCGCTGCGGTCGTCGATGGCGCCCACGTCCAGGCTGTCGCCGCCGCGCACCAGTTCCTCCGGGTCGCGCAGCTGCGCGCAGACCCAGCGGCAGGCGTCGAGCAGCTCGGGCGGCCGGATGCGGCCGTCGCGGTCGGTGTCGATCAGGTCGAGCGTGCGGGCGTCGAATTCGAGCCCCCGCGTCGGGCAGGCCAGGGCCACCCACAGCTTCTGGTCGAGCTGGTCGAGGTGCGCGATGTCCGCGCCGGTGCGGATGACCACCTGGTCCACGCCACCGGCGCGGAAGAACTGCCACGAATGCTGCGATGCCATCGATGCGGGAAGGAGGAAAGCCCAAAGCCCCGGATTGTCCCGGCCTGCCGGCGCGCGCCGGTAAGGCCTTGTAGGGCCGGGCGCCGGGTCGGCGCCGGCGGCGCAGGCCGGCGCGCACGGCGGGGCCGGCCAGGCGCGCGGTTCCGGGATCGTCCCGTCGCGCGTCCCGCGCGCGACAGTCAGCGCAGCGCGGTCGCCAGCAGGCGGCGCACCCGGGAATAGGCTTCGTCGCGGGCGTCGGGGTTGGGGCCGGCGTGCACGCCCTGCGCCGGGTCGACGCCGTTGGGGATGTTCGGGATGTGCCGCAGGCGCCCCGCGAGGTTGTCGAAGTCGTGGTACGTGCCGCCGAACACGTGCACCTCCGACTGGGTGATGCGGCCCAGCGAGACGCAGGGCTGGGCCGGGGTCCAGTCGTCCAGCGCGCCGATCATGATCGCGAGGTGGGTGTTGGGCCGGTAGCCGGTCTGCACCGCGGCGCGGCACCACGGATAGAAGGCGATGGCGGCGGCGAAGCGGTCGGGGACGGCATTGACCTCGGGCCGCTTGGTGTTGGTGACCGCCAGCACGGTGTTGGCGCCGTGCGACCAGCCGAGCACCGCGATGCGGTGGGGATCGGCCCAGGGCTGCGCGGCGACCCAGCTCAGCGCCGCGAGCGCGTCGAGCCGGCGCTGGGCCTGGTTGACGGCGCGCACGCCGATCTTCTGGCTGCAGATGGAGCCGGTGCCGCGCGGACCCAGGCTGTCGGGGAACAGCACCGCGTAGCCTTCGCCGAGCAGCATCTCGGCCATCGCCAGGTGGCGCGGGCTGAACGTGGTGCCCGGCGGCGCGTGCGGTCCCGCGACGCCGCTGCAGCCGTGCAGCGCGACCACCGTCGCCAGGCGGGACGACGGTCCGCCCGCGGGCCGACCCGGCGCCTGGGCGGGCACGAAGAGCCAGGCCCGGAGCCGCGTACCGTCGCGCGTGGCGAAGGACACGGGCTGGGGCCGGGGGAGCGACGCCGGCAGCGGCACCCGCGTCCGCCTGGAGGGCTTCGGCATCGCTGGCGCCGGAGGAGTCGCCGGGCGCCGCCCGCGCCTGGGCCTGGGCCTGGGCCTGCGCCCGGGCCGCGGCGGGGGCGGCGGCGAGCGCGCCGGCGGCGGCCAGGCCCGCCGCCAGGAGCGCCCGCCGTGCCGCGCCGCGGCGCCTGCGTGACCGTTCGCTGCGGGGAATCATCGCTGCGCGCAGGTGCGGCGGGCGTTTCCAGCTATCGAAAGCATAGCGTTCGATCTCCGGTCGCGCGGCGTCAGGTCCGCTCCGCCACCCAGCCGCGCACCGACTGCAGCGCCGCGGGCAGCGCCGCCGCGTCGGTGCCGCCGGCCATCGCCAGGTCGGGCTTGCCGCCGCCCTTGCCGCCGACCTGCTGGGCCACGAAGTTGACCAGTTCGCCCGCCTTGACCCGGCCGACGCTGTCGGCGGTCACGCCTGCGGCCAGCTGGACCTTGCCGCCCTCGGCCGAGGCCAGCACGATGGCGGCGGTCTTGAGCTTGTCCTTGAGCTTGTCCAGGGTGTCGCGCAGGGTCTTGGCGTCCGCGCCGGGCAGCTGCGCCGCCAGCACCCGGATGCCGCCGACCTCGACCGCCTGGCCGGCCAGCTCGTCGCCCTGGCTGGAAGCCAGCTTGCCCTTGAGCGCGGCGACCTCCTTCTCCAGGGCGCGGACCTGCTCCAGCACCTGGCCCAGGCGGTTCTGCAGCTCGGCGGGCGGAGCCTTGAGCGTGCCGGCGGCGGCCTGCACCGTGCCTTCGAGCTGCTGCAGGTAGGCCAGCGCGTTGGCGCCGGTCACCGCCTCGACCCGGCGCACGCCGGCGGCCACGCCGCCCTCGGCCACGATCTTGAACAGGCCGATATCGCCGGTGTGGCGCACGTGGGTGCCGCCGCAGAGCTCGCGGCTGGTGCCGATGTCGATGACCCGCACCGTCTCGCCGTACTTCTCGCCGAAGAGCATGGTCGCGCCGGTCTTCTGCGCCGACTCGATGTCCATCGTCCGGATCACGGTGGGCGTGTTCTCCAGGATCTCGGCGTTGACCTGCGCCTCGATGCGGCGGATCTGCTCGTCGGTGACCGGCGCGTTCTGCACGAAGTCAAAGCGGGTGCGGTCGGCGTTGACCAGCGAGCCCTTCTGCTGGACGTGGTCGCCCAGCACCTCGCGCAGCGCCTTGTGCATCAGGTGGGTGACGCTGTGGTTGCGCGCGGTGGCGGCGCGCCGGGCGGTGTCCACCCGGGCGGTGACCGCGTCGCCGACGCGCAGGGCGCCGGCCTGCTGCACGCCGTGGTGTCCGTAGACGTCGGCGCGGATCTTGAGGGTGTCGTCCACCGCGAATCGGCCGCCGGCTCCGGTCTCCAGCGCGCCCTGGTCGCCGACCTGGCCGCCGCTCTCGGCGTAGAACGGGGTGGTGTCGAGCACCACCACGCCGGCCTGGCCGGCTTCGAGCGACTGCACCGCGGCGCCGTCGGCGTAGAGCGCGACCACCCGGGCCGGCTCCTCCAGCAGCTCGTAGCCGGTGAAGGCGTGGCCGTCGCCCGCGTACTCCAGCGCGCGGTCCATCTTGAACTTGCCGGCGGCGCGGGCCTGGGTCTTCTGGCGGTCCATCGCGGCGTCGAAGCCGGCGGTGTCCACCGTCACCTCGCGCTCGCGGGCCACGTCCTGCGTCAGGTCCAGCGGGAAGCCGTAGGTGTCGTGCAGCTTGAAGGCCACGTCGCCCGGCAGCACCGTCGCGCCGCCGGCCAGCGCCGCGTCGAGGATGTCCATGCCGTTGGCCAGGGTCTCGAAGAAGCGCTCCTCCTCGGCCTTGAGCACCGCGGTGATCCGCGCTTCCTGCGCGCGCAGATTGGGATAGGCGTCGCCCATCTGCGCGACCAGGTCGGGCACCAGCTTGTGGAAGAAGGGCTTCTTCTGGCCGAGCTTGTAGCCGTGGCGGATGGCGCGGCGCACGATGCGGCGCTGCACGTAGCCGCGGCCCTCGTTGCCCGGGATCACGCCGTCGGCCACCAGGAAGGCGGTCGCGCGGATGTGGTCGGCGATCACCCGCAGGCTCTTGTTCGACAGGTCGTGGGTGCCGGTCTCGCGGGCGGCGGCCTTGACCAGCGCATCGAACAGGTCGATCTCGTAGTTGCTGTGCACGTGCTGCAGGATCGCGGCGAGCCGCTCCAGGCCCATGCCGGTATCCACGCAGGGTGCGGGCAGAGGGGTCACGGAACCATCGGCCGCCATGTCGAACTGCATGAACACGTTGTTCCAGATCTCGATGAAGCGGTCGCCGTCCTCGTCCGGGCTGCCGGGCGGGCCGCCGGGGATGTGCTCGCCGTGGTCGTAGAAGATCTCGGTGCAGGGGCCGCAGGGGCCGGTGTCGGCCATCATCCAGAAGTTGTCCGACTTGTAGCGGCCGCCCTTGTTGTCCCCGATGCGGATGACGCGCTCGGGCGGCAGGCCGATCTCCTGGGTCCAGATGTCGTAGGCCTCGTCGTCCTCCTGGTAGACGGTGGCCAGCAGGCGCTCGGCCGGGAGGCCGTAGACCTGGGTCAGCAGTTCCCAGGACCAGGCGATGGCCTCGCGCTTGAAGTAGTCGCCGAAGCTCCAATTGCCCAGCATCTCGAAGAAGGTGTGGTGGCGCGCGGTGTAGCCGACGTTCTCCAGGTCGTTGTGCTTGCCGCCGGCGCGCAGGCAGGTCTGCACCGAGGCGGCGCGCACGTAGGGCCGCTTGTCGGCGCCGAGGAAGACGTCCTTGAACTGCACCATGCCCGAGTTGGTGAACATCAGCGTCGGGTCGTTGGCGGGCACCAGCGAGCTCGACGGCACCACCGTGTGGCCCTTCGATGCGAAGAAGTCGAGGAAAGTCTTGCGGATGTCGGCAACGGAGAAGGTCGGTGTGCTCATGGATTTCGTCGTCATCGGGGAACGTCGGAAGGAGACGGGCGCGCCGCCGGTCGGGCGCGCCGCATCGTAGCGGGCCGGCCGGCGGCAGCCGTGCGACGCTCCGAGGGAAGGCGCGGATTTTAGCCCCCGCCCCCCGGCCCGGCGGCCCGGGTGTCCCCCAAAGCACAAGGCCCGCCCGGCGCATGCGCCGGGCGGGCCCGTCGGGACCGGGGAAGCGGATTCAGCGCAGGCCGAAGAACGACAGCACGGCGACCACGACCACGACCAGGCCGACGATGTAGATGATGGAATTCATGGTGTACCTTCTTGGTGAGTTGTGGATGGAGCGAGCATCCGCGCGAACCCGGGTCCGCGGGTGTCGGCGCCCGCGGCGATCGCGCGTAGGACCGTGCCAACGGGGAGCGGACGCGGCCGTCGGGGGCGCTGCACGCCGCCCGCGCTGCCGGCCGCGCCGGACCGTTTCCGCCGCACGCGGCGCTCCCGCCCTCCCCGCCCGGGCGCCCGCCGCCCCGTCCTCCCTTCCCTGCCATCCTCCGCCGATCATGTCCGCCATCGCCCTCCCGCCCGATCCTCCGCTCGTCCTCTCCATCCAGTCCCACGTCGCCTACGGCCATGTCGGCAACGACGCGGCGATGCTGCCGCTGCAGCTGCTCGGCGCGCAGCCGGTGGCGGTCCACACGGTGCAGTTCTCCAACCACACCGGCTACGGCGAATTCAAGGGCCAGGTCTTCCCGCCGGCCCACGTCCAGGACGTGCTCGACGGCCTGCGCGCCCGCGGCGTGCTGCAGCGCTGCGAGGCGGTGCTGTCGGGCTACCTCGGCGACCCCGGCGTGGGCGAGGCGGTGCTGGCCGCGGTGCAGGAGATCCGCCAGGCCCGGCCCGGCGCCCGCTACCTGTGCGATCCGGTGATGGGCGACGTCGGCCGCGGGATCTTCGTGCGGCCGGGCGTGCCGGAATTCCTGCGCCGGCGCGCGCTCGGGCAGGCCAGCCTGATCACGCCGAACCAGTTCGAGTTCGAGCTGCTGCACGGCGCGCCGCTCGCCTCGGCGACCGAGGCCGTCGCCGCCGCGCGCGCCCTGCTGGGACGGCCGGGGCAGCCGGGCCCGGAAACCATCGTGATCACCAGCCTGCGCACCCCGGACCTGCCCGGCGACCGCCTGGCCACGCTGGCGGTCGAGGCGGCCGGCGCCTGGATCGTGCAGACGCCCTTCGTCGCGCTGGAGCCCCTGCCCAACGGCATGGGCGACGTGTTCTCCGCGGTGCTGCTCGGCCGGCTGCTGCGCGGCGCCGCCACGCCGGACGCGGTGGCGCACGCGGTCTCCGCGCTGCACGCGCTGGTGGCCCGCACCGCCCCGGGCCGGCGCGACCTGCCGCTGGTGGCCTGCCGGGACCAGGTCGTCGCGCCGGAACCGGCCTTCGCGGCCCGCGCGCTGGAATGATCCGCGCGGGCCGCGCGCCGCGGTTTCCGCATCCGATCGCCGGCCGGCGCAGGCGGCACGGTCGCTGGCAGCTCCCTTTTCGATAGCACGCATGCTGCGGCGGCTGTGCGCGCGCGAAGGTCGCCGCCGGACCGCGCGGGGCGCGGCCCGATCAGGATGCGGAGCAGGGAGCAGGAAAGGGGAGGAAGGGCGCGGCGGTGGCGGGCCGCCGCCCGAGGAGCCGGAAGGGCCCGGGGCCCTTCTGGCCGCGGCGGCCGGGGCCGCTGGAATCTGGAGCGGGTGAAGGGAATCGAACCCTCGTATGAAGCTTGGGAAGCTGCCGTTCTGCCATTGAACTACACCCGCGCGGTGCGGCGGTAGTCTACACCGGCCGCCCGGCTCAGAACTCGGTGTGGAGCCGGACGGTGCCGACCTTCACCGGGCCGCGGTCGGCGTTGTAGGCCGGATTGCGGATGTACTGCGCGCCCAGGCTCAGGGCGGTGCGCCGGAGGTGGGGCAGGTCGAAGCCGATGCGGTAGTAGGTCTCGGCGATGGTCTCGGGCCGGTAGCTCAGGCGGCCGTCGCAGATGAAGAAACCGCAGCCGCCGGCCGCGAGGTAGTCCTGGTGCTCGCGCGACAGGCCGTTGCGCGCCAGGGCGACGCCCCAGGCGTCCTGCGCCCGGCCCCACTGTCCGCCGGACCAGGTGAAGCCGGCGGACGCCGAACGGTCGATCTCGGCGAAGGCGTAGGTCTCCGAGCGGCCGTCGTTGCGGCCGAAGCGGGCGAAGCCGCCGATGTATTCGGTGAGCTGCTGCTCCAGGCTGAGGCCCCAGCCGAGCTTGGTGCGCCGCTCGCGCACGTCGGCGACCGCGGGCGTGGTGCCGTTGGCCGCGGCGAAGTCCAGGGCGTCGCGGAAACCGCCCATGACCGCGGTGTTCCGGAAGACCAGCAACCGCGCCTTGCCGGGCCGGTCGTCGCGGCCGAAGGCGCCGTCCCAGGACTTCTCGAGCTCGGCCTGGTCGCCGTAGTGGGTGAAGGGCCGGTAGTCCAGCTTGCGACCGTTGGACTCCCGGGGCTGCAGGAAGCGTCCGGCGCGCACCGCCCAGTCGCCGTCCACGTACTCCAGCGCGGCGCCCCAGGAGTAACCGCGCGCGTCGGCCGCGAAGTCGTAGGCGCCCTGGTCCAGCAGCGACCAATTGAGGAACTGGGTGCGCGCGTCGTGGGCGTGGGCGTTGCCGTCGAACAGGTCGGACACCGCGAGGTTGCCGGCGGTCAGCGTGACCCGGCGGCGGTCGCGCAGGCCGGCGAGCTGGTTGATGTCCGACTCGACCCGCTCGGCGCCGCCGCCCAGGCCCCAGGTCTGGCGCACGAAGAAGCGCGCCCGGTACAGGGTGGGCGTCGGGCCGGCGGTCTTCTGCAGTTCGCCGTTGGTCAGCCCGCCCAGCCCGGTGAGGTTGGACATCGGCAGGCCCTGCACCAGTTCCGGATTCAGGTAGACCTCGGTGCCCGGCGCGATCCGCAGGCCGAGGAAGGCCGTGCTGGTGAAGGAGTAGCTGCGCTCGCGCAGGGGCGAGAGGCTGGCCGGCCCGGAGTACGCCGCCTGGAAGGCCGGTTTGGTCTGGCGCACGTAGGTGGCCTGGCCGTGGATGCTCCAGGTCTCCGGCTCGGGAGCGTCCTCCGCAGGGCCGGGGTTCTGCGCCGCGGCGGGGAGCGCGAGCAGCAGGGCGAGGAGCGGGAACGCGGGACCGGGATGCGGCATGGGAGCGGTGGGCGTTGGACGGGAAGCGCGGCAGTATAGGGAGCGATTTTTCCGCGCGGATGAAACTGGTGACAGTCGTGTCGCGCGGATGCCGCAGACTGCGCGGGGCGACGCCTCCCGCGCGGCGCCGGCGGCTCCATGCGCCGGCGCGCCCGACCCGACGCGCCCGCCCCCCATGCCCGCGCCTCCGCCCCCGTCGGAGGCGCGGTTTCCCGTCCTTCCTCGAACGATCCTCCATGCACCAGCGCATCCCGCCCCTCCCCCGCCCCCGTCCCCGGCGGACCCTGGCCGCCCTCGCCGCGATGGCCGCGACCGGCCTCGCGGCGGTGCCGGACGCGGCCGCGCAGGGGCCGGCCGCCGGGCGGGAGGAGCCGGCCGGGAAGGGCGCCGGCGACGGCGTCCGGGCGGCCGCGCCCCGGCTGGGCGACGTGGTCGTCAGCGCCAGCCGGGCCGAGCAGGAGCGCTTCGACGCGCCGGCCGCTGTCGACGCGGTCCGCATCGATCCTTTCGCCGACGCCCGCCCGCTGCTCCAGCTGTCCGAGGTCCTGGACACGGTGCCCGGCATCCGGGTCCGCGACCGCCAGAACTACGCGCAGGACCTGCAGCTGTCGGTGCGCGGCTTCGGCACCCGGTCGACCTTCGGCATCCGCGGGGTGCGCATCCTGATCGACGGCATCCCCGCCACCATGCCCGACGGCCAGGGCCAAGTCTCGAACGCCAGCCTCGCGTCGGCCGAGCGGGTGGAGGTGCTGCGCGGCCCGGCGGCGCTCCAGTACGGCAACGCCGCCGGCGGCGTCGTGCAGGTCTTCACCCGCGAACCGCCCATCGGCGGCCCGACCGGCAGCGTCTCGGTCGGCGCGGGCTCGTACGGCCTGCGGCAGCTCGGCGCATCCCTCGGCGGCGGCAGCCGGGAGCTGTCGGGACTGCTCGACGTCTCGGGCTTCGAGACCGACGGATGGCGCGACAACGGCGCGGCCCGGCGCACGGTGCTCAACGCCAAGCTGGTGGCCCGTCCCTCGGCGCAGACCCGCGTCACCGGCGTGCTGAACCTGTTCGACCAGCCCTGGACCGGCGATCCCCTGGGCCTCACCGCCGCGCAGGCCGCGGCCGACCCGCGCCAGGCGATCGATGCGGCCCGGCAATTCGGCACCCGCAAGAAGGTGTCGCAGCAGCAGGCCGGCCTGGTGGTCGAGCACCGCCTCGACGACGAGAACACGCTCGGCGCGCGGGTCTACGCCGGGCAGCGCGACCTGCGCCAGTACCTGGCCTTCTCCGGCGCGGCGCTCAACTCCTCCGGCGGCGTGGTGGACCTGGACCGTGGCTACGGCGGCGTCGGCGTCAGCTGGACCCGGGCCGTCCGCGGCGCCGACGGCCTGCCGCTGCGCTGGACCGTGGGCGCCAGCGCCGACCGGCTGCAGGAACGCCGCACCGGCTACGTCAACGCCAACGGCAGCAGCGGCGCGCTGCGCCGCGACGAGGACGATCGCGCCCGCAGCGCCGACGCCTACGCCCATGCGGACTGGATGTTCGCGCCCCAGTGGCGGCTGCTCGCCGGCGTGCGCAGCAGCCGGGTGCGGCTGTCGATCGACGACCGCCACCTCATCGACGGCAACGACGGCAGCGGCAGCGTGCGCTACGCCAGCACCAGCCCGATGGCCGGCCTGGTCTGGCACGCCAGCGACGCGCTCAACCTCTACGCCAACGCCGGTGGCGGCTTCGAGACGCCAACCCTGGCCGAGGCCGCCTACGCCCGCAGCGGCTCGGGCCCGAACCTCGGCCTGGGCGCAGCGCGCAGCCGCCAGGCCGAGGTCGGCGCCAAGCTGCGCAGCGGGGTGCACGCGGTCGAGGCGGCCCTGTTCAACACCCGCACCCGGGGCGAGATCGTGCCGGTGGCCAACGTGGCGGGCCGCACCGTCTACCAGAACGTGGACGGTGTGCGGCGGCGCGGCGCGGAGCTGTCGTGGAACGCCGGCTGGGCGCCGGTGGCGACCCGCGTCGCCTACACCCTGACCCGCGCCACCTTCGGCGAAGCCTTCTCCAACGCCGGCACCGCCGTGGCGGCGGGCAACCGGCTTCCAGGGGTACCGCTGCACGCGCTCTACGCCGAGGCCGCCTACCAGCCCGGCACCCCCTGGTCGGTGGCGCTGGAAGCCCGCGCAGAGAGCCGCAGCTACGCCAACGACCTCAACACCGCCGCCGGCGCGGGCTACGCGGTGCTGAACCTGCGAGCCGGCTACGGCTTCGCGTGGCAGGGACGCAAGCTCTTCTTCTTCGGCCGCATCGACAACCTCGGCGACCGGCGCTACGTCGGCTCGCTGATCGTCAACGACAGCAACGGCCGCTACTACGAACCCGCGGCGGGGCGCCAGGTCTTCGTCGGGCTGCGCGCTGCGCTGTAGGCGCCGCGGCGTCCGGCGGCAGGGGAGCCCGCGGCCGCGGCCGCGGCGGCCACGGATGCCCCGCCGGCGGGAAAGATAAACCTGCTTACCGGAACGGTGCACGGACGCCCTATAACGGGGCTCCGTCTTCCGTTCCCGCACCAGCATGCCCGCCTCTTCCCCCGAACCCAGCGTCGTCGTCCTCACCGGTGCCTCCAGCGGCATCGGACGCGCCACCGCCCATGCCTTCGCCCGGGAGGGCGCCGACCTGGTGCTGGCCGCCCGGGGCCGCGACGCCCTGGAGGCGGTGGCCGCCGAATGCCGCGAGCACGGCGCCCGGGTGCTGGCGGTGCCGACCGACGTGACCGACGCGGACGCGGTGCGCGACCTGGCCCGCGCCGCCATCCGGCGCTTCGGCGGCATCGACGTCTGGATCAACAACGTCGGCGTCGGCGCCGTCGGGCGCTTCGACCAGACGCCGGTGGACGCGCACCGCCGGGTCATCGAGTCGAACCTGATCGGCCACATCCACGGCGCGCACGCGGTGGTGCCGCACTTCCGCAACCGCGCCTGCGGCACGCTGGTCAACATGATCTCGGTCGGCGGCTGGATCGCCACGCCCTACGCCGCCTCCTACGCAGCGAGCAAGTTCGGGATACGCGGCTTCTCCGAGTCGCTGCGGGCCGAACTCAACGACCTGCCGCACGTGCACGTCTGCGACATCTACCCGACCTTCGTCGACACGCCGGGCGTATCGCACGGCGCCAACTACACCGGCCGCAACCTGCGTCCGCCGCCGCCGCTGCTCGACCCGCGCCGGGTGGCGGCGGCGGTGGTGTCGGTGGTGCGCAGCCCGCGGCCGACCACGACCGTCGGCGCGCCGGCGCTGCCCGGCCGGCTGGCCCATGCGATCGCGCCCAACCTGGTCGCGGGCACGATGGCGCGCGCGATGCGCGGCGCATTCGACCGCGCCGACCCGGCGCCGATCGTTGACGGCAACCTGTTCGACGCCTCGCGCGGCCATGCGGTCGACGGCGGATTCCGCGCCTCGCCGGCGCGCAAGGCCGCGACCGGCGCCGCGGCCGCCGCGGCGGCCGCGGGCGTCGCCGGGCTGCTCTACTGGTGGGCGACGCGGCGCCGCTGAGGCATCGCGCTCCGCGCCGCCGGCCTCCGGCGGTTGACTGTCCTCTCGCGCGGCCCTCGCGGCCGCCGGCGGGATGCGGCGCGCCCGGCGGAGGCGCCCCCCGGCACCGTGGCTTCAGCCGGCCGCGTGCGCCGCCGCGGCCCCGGCTTCCGCGCGGTCCAGGCGCGGCGGCAACGCATCGACCGCCTGTCCGCTGCCCAGCAGCAGCATCAGCGCGATGCGGGCCTTGTGCGGATCGAGCGTGCCCGCCGCCACGAAGCCGTGGGCCGCGTCGTCGCAGCCGGTGCCGGGCATCACCGGCCCGTCCGCCACCCGGCTCGCGCGCGCCACCGCGACGCCCCGGCGGCGCACCGCGGCCAGCGCCTCGACCAGCGGCGCGGGCAGGCTGCCGTGGCCGTTGCCCGCGCAGACGATGCCGCGCGCGCCGGCGTCCGCCATCGCCCCGGCCAGCAACGCGCCCGGCACGCCCGGATAGGCCAGCAGGATGTCCACCGGTGCCAGCGGCGTCGCGGCCGTGAATCCGCTGGCCGGGCGCGCCTGCGGCGGGCCCCACCACACGACGGCCGCGTCCTGCAACTCGCCGAGCGCGCCGCCCTCCCCGCTGGCGAAGGCGTCCACCTGGCTGGTGTGGCGCTTGCGCAGGCGGTCGGCGCCGTGGATGCGCCCGTTGAAGACGACCAGCACGCCCCGCCCGCGCGCGCCGGGGCAAGCGGCCGTGCGCACCGCCTGCAGCAGGTTGAGCGGCCCGTCGGCCGACAGCGCGGTGGCCGGCCGCATCGCGCCGGTCAGGACCACCGGCTTGGGCGAATGCAGCACCAGTTGCAGGTACCAGGCGCTCTCCTCCAGCGTGTCGGTGCCGTGGGTCACGACCACCGCGTCGGTGTCCGGGTCGTCGAGCGCCTCCTGCACCGCCCGGCCCAGCGCCTGCCAGAAGCCCGGGTCGGCGTCCTTGCTGTCGATGGCGGCGATCTGCCGGCCGTCGACCCGCGCGATGTCCGCGAGCTGCGGCACCGCCTCCAGCAGCGCCTCGACGCCGAGCGCCGCCGCACGGTAGCGGCCGGTGTCGGCGGCCGAGGCGGCGGCGCCGGCGATGGTCCCGCCGGTGGCGAGCAGGCGGACGCGCGGCAGGGCGGCAGCGGGCGGGGTCGGGGAAGCGATGGGTTCAGGCGGCATCGGAAGGGCGGGCGTCCGGGAAGGGCGGCGGGAAACGCGGCGGATTGGGGACGGCGGCGACGGGCGCCGCGGCGAATCGGACCGCATCCGCCGCCGCGCGGGACGCGGGCGGCCAGGCGGCGAGCCGGCGGCGGCTCTCGAAGCAGCGCGCCTCGCCGGTGATCGGGTCGGCGAAGGCGACGGCGCGCGCCAGCAACTGCAGCGGGCGGGAGAAATCGCCCGGCGGCGGATCGTCCACCACCGGGTAGAAGGCATCGTGCAGGATCGGCGCGCCGAGCGCGGCCAGGTGCACCCGGAGCTGGTGCTTGCGGCCGGTCACCGGCCGCAGCCGGTAGCGCGCCAGGTCGCCGCTGCGCTCCAGCATCTCGATGCGGGTCTCGGTGTTGGGCACGCCGGGCACCGCGCGCTCGCGGAAGAACTCCTCCGCCGGCTCCATGCGCATCCGGTGGACCGCCGGCCGCTCCAGCGCGGCACGCCAGGGCGCGACGGCTTCGTATTCCTTCTCGACCGCGCGCTCGCCGAACAGCGTCTGGTAGGCGCCGCGCTGCAGGGGGTCCACCGAGAACAGCACCAGCCCGGCGGTGTCGCGGTCGATGCGGTGCAGCGGCGCGAGCGTGTCGATGCCGAGCCGCCGCTTGAGCCGCACCAGCAGGCTGCGCTGCAGGTAGGGCCCGGTCGGGACCACCGGCATGAAGTGCGGCTTGTCCGCGACGACGAGGTGCGCGTCCTGGAACAGCACCTCGGCCTCGAACGGCAATTCCGGCTCGTCCGCGAGCGCCCGGTAATAGAAGACGCGGCCCTGCGGCCGGTAGGGGTCGGAGGCGCCGACCGGCCGGCCGTCGCCGTCCACCACCTCGCCGCCGGCCATGCGCCGCAGCCAGTCCTCGCGGCCGACCGCCGGCAGGCGCTGCACCAGGAAATCCAGCACCGTCGGCCACGGCCCGGACGGCAGCGCGACGCAGCTGGGGCTGACGCCGTCGCGGGTCGGCAGCTTGCGGATCTGGCGGAAGAGCTTGGGCACGGGGCGGGATTGTAGGCAGCGGTCCGCCGCCGGCGCGCAGCCGCGTTCCGCCGCCGCGGAGCGGCCCGGACCGGCGCAGGGGACAATCGGGCCCAGTCCCAGGCCCAGTCCCCGCGGCCGCCAGCGCTTCGCCGCCGACCCCGCCGCCGGGAATTCCCGTCCACAGCGCACCGCGCCGTTCCTGCCCCCTCCATGCCATTCGCTTCCCTGGGCCTCGCGCCCGCCCTGGCCTCCGCCGCCGCCGACCGGGGTTTCCTCGCGCCCACCGCCATCCAGGCGGCGGCCATTCCCGCCATCCTGCGCGGCGTCGACGTGCAGGGCACGGCGCCGACCGGCTCCGGCAAGACCGCGGCCTTCGTGCTGCCGCTGCTGCAGCGGCTCGCCGGCGGCGCGGCCGCCGACCGCGCCGGCCGCCGCCCGACCCGGGCGCTGGTCCTCGCGCCGACGCGCGAGCTGGTGGCGCAGACGGGCGAGGCCGCCCGTCTCCTAGCGCAGCGCCTGACCGCGCCGCCCCGGGTGGCGGCGGTCCACGGCGGGGTGTCGATCAATCCGCAGATGCTGGCGCTGCGCGGCGGCGCGGAACTGGTGGTGGCGACGCCCGGCAGACTGCTGGACCTGGCGGCGCACAACGCGCTGCGCCTGTCGGCGGTCGAGGTGCTGGTGCTCGACGAGGCCGACCGGCTGCTCGACCTGGGCTTCGCCGACGAACTGGCGCGCATCGTCGCGCTGCTGCCTGCGGAGCGGCAGAACCTCTTCTTCTCCGCGACCTTCCCGGCCCCGGTGCAGGCCCTGGCCGACCGCCTGCTGCGGGCGCCGGAACGCATCGCGGTGGCGGGCGGGCAGTCCACCGCGGCGCCGGGAGCCGGGGCCGGACCGGACGGAACGGCGACCGATTCCGGCGGCGCCGCCGCCGATGCGCCCGCCATCCTGCAGCGCGCCATCGCGGTCGACCCGGGCCGCCGCACCGCCTTACTGCGCCACCTGATCCGGGAGCACGGCTGGGAGCGGGTGCTGGTCTTCGTCGCCAGCCAGCACACCGCCGAGCACGTGGCCGAGAAGCTCTACCGGGCCGGCGTGTACGCCACGCCCTTCCACGGCGGACTCGCGCAGGGGCAGCGCACCGAGGTGCTGCAGGAGTTCAAGGACAAGCGCTGGGAGGCGGTGGTCGCCACCGACGTGGCGGCACGCGGCATCGACGTCGCCGGCCTGCCGGCGGTGGTCAACTACGACCTGCCGCGCTCGCCGGCCGACCACGTGCACCGCATCGGCCGCACCGGCCGGGCGGGCGAGCGGGGCACGGCGGTGAGCTTCGTCGCTCCGGCCGACGAGGCGCACTTCCGGCTGATCGAGAAGCGTCAGGGCCTGCGGGTCCCGCGCGAGCGCATCCCCGGATTCGAACCGGCGGAGGCGGCGTCCAGGACGGCAGCGGAGATCCGGCCCGGCACCGCTGCGCCCGGCGCCGGCGCCTCTGCAGGCGACGCGCCGGCACGGCGCGACCCGGCGGCGCCCGGAAACGGCGGCGTCAAGGGAAGCCGGCCGAGCAAGAAGGACAAGCTGCGCGCCGCCGCGACCGCGGCAGCAGTCCCGGACGCACCCGCGGCCGGCGTCGCGCCCCGGCCCGCGCCGTCCGCGCCGTCCGCGGATTCGGCCGCGCCATCCCCGGATTCCTCCCGCTCCGGACGGCCCGCCGTCCCCGCGCGCGGCCGCGGCGGCCGCTGAGCGGCGCCCCGACGGCGAGGGAGAGCACGGCCCGCCCGGCATCCTGCGGGACCGCGGCCGCCCGCGCCCCGCCGCGCCCCGCCCCGCCCCTCGCCGTCCACGGCCGGCGACCCCGCCGCCTGCCGCGCGCACCGGGGTTCCGGCGGCCGCCCCGCGGTTCCGCGCCCGGAGCCCCTGGCGATTCCTGAGGATGCCCCCACCTGCCTTGCCAAGACGCGGCGGAGCCGGCGCCCCTCGGCGGCCCTCCTTACGATTGCCTACTGGGCCCGGCCCCGGCCGGGTTCCAATCGGCCGCATGCCCTGCCGCGGCGCGGCGCCGCCGGCCTCCGCGCGCCGCTTCAGGCCCCGCGCCGGCCTCGCCGCCCGCTCCGCCGCCGCACACCCGCGCCGCCGCCGCCCGAACGCCCCGCATTCCCGGAGACTCTCCTTGTTCCGCGCTTTCGAAAACCTCGTCTCCCCTTATCCCGACGCACCGCCCGAACGCCCGCCCCGCAGTTTCGCCGCCTTCGTCTGGGCCTGCACCCGCGGCACCCGCGGCTACATCGCGGCCATCACGCTGCTGACCGCGGCGATCGGGGCCTTCGAGGCGCTGTTCTTCGCCATGCTCGGCCGCATCGTCGACTGGCTGGGCACCACCACGCCCGAACGGCTCTGGCCGGAGAACCGCGCGACCCTGCTGGCCCTGGGCGGGGTGCTGGCGGCGAGCATCGCGGTGGTGGCGCTGCAGACCATCCTGAAGCACCAGACCCTGGCGGCCAACCTGCCGATGCGCCTGCGCTGGAACTTCCACCGCCTGATGCTCGGCCAGAGCATGACCTTCTACCAGGACGAATTTGCCGGCCGCATCACGTCCAAGGTCATGCAGACCGCGCTCGCGGTGCGGGACATGGTGTTCACCGTCACCGACGTGATGGTGTCGATGGCGGTCTACTTCGCCACCATGGTGATCCTCGCGGCAAGCTTCGACGCGCAACTGGTCTGGCCCTTCCTGGCCTGGCTCGGGCTCTACCTGGCCGCCTGCCTCTGGTTCGTGCCGCGTCTGGGCAAGGTCGGCAAGGAGCAGGCCGACGCCCGCTCGCTCATGACCGGGCGCATCACCGACGCGTACACCAACATCGCCACCGTCAAGCTCTTCTCGCACAACCGGCGCGAAGCCGATTTCGCCCGCGCGGCGATGCGGGAGTTCCTGGTCAGCGCCCACGGCCAGATGCGGCTGGTGAGCGCTTTCGAGATCGTCAACCACGCGCTCAGCATGGCCCTGATCGCCGCGGTCGCCGGCCTGTCGCTGTGGCTGTGGACGCGCGGGGCCATCGGCGTCGGCGCGGTCGCGGCGGCCACCGCGATGGCGCTGCGCCTCAATGGCATCTCGCAGTGGCTGATGTGGCAGATGGCCCAGCTCTTCGAGCACATCGGCACGGCGCAGGACGGCATGGCCACCCTGAGCCAGCCCCGGGCCCTGCCCGATTCGCCCGCCGCCCGCCCGCTGCAGGTGCCGCACGGCGAGATCCGTTTCGAGCGTGTCGGCTTCGACTACGGCGCCGGCCGCAAGGTGATCGACGACCTGAGCCTGCGCATCCGGGCGGGCGAGAAGATCGGCCTGATCGGCCGTTCGGGCGCCGGCAAGTCGACCCTGGTCAACCTGCTGCTGCGTTTCTACGACGTGGGCAGCGGCCGCATCCTGATCGACGGCCAGGACATCTCCCAGGTCAGCCAGGACAGCCTGCGCGCCCACATCGGCATGGTCACCCAGGACACCTCGCTGCTGCACCGCTCGGTGCGGGACAACATCGCCTACGGCCGGCCCGAGGCAGACCAGGCGGCCATCGACGCCGCGGCGCGCAAGGCCGAGGCGACCGGCTTCATCGCCGCGCTGAGCGACGCCAAGGGCCGCACCGGCTACGACGCCCACGTCGGCGAGCGCGGCGTCAAGCTCTCCGGCGGCCAGCGCCAGCGCATCGCGATCGCCCGGGTGATGCTCAAGGACGCGCCCATCCTGCTGCTCGACGAGGCGACCAGCGCCCTCGATTCTGAAGTCGAGACCGCCATCCAGCAGAGCCTCTACCGCCTGATGGAAGGCAAGACGGTGATCGCGATCGCGCACCGCCTGTCCACCATCGCCGCGATGGACCGCCTGGTGGTGCTAGAGCACGGGCGCATCGTCGAGGAAGGCGACCACCGCAGCCTCCTGGCGCGGGGCGGCGTCTACGCGCGACTGTGGGCCCACCAGAGCGGCGGCTTCCTGGGCGAGGAATCGGACGATGCGGCCGACGCGGGGGCGGCGCGCAAAGCGGTCGGCGCGGTCGCCGAACCGGACGTGCCGTGACGCGCGCGGCCGCGCCGGCGACTGTCGGCGCGGTTGACATCCGCTTACCGGCAAGTCATTCATATGCCGTATAGATCAGCGACTTGCGATCGGGGCCCGAAACGTGCTTCCAGGTTCCGCGCGGCGACGCTCCCGTCGTTGCGCATCACAAGAACCGATCCGGAGACACGATGTCCATTCACTCGATCCATGCCGCCCGCGCCTGCGCGCTCGCGCTCGTTCTGTCCGCCACCGGGGCGGCCAGCGCCGCGCCGGTCTACGCCAGTGCCCCCGGCGGCGACGCCTTCACCAACGCCGGCACGTCCAACCAGGGGCAGGCGATCGGTGCCTCGAACTGGTACTACAACAATGTCCGCAGCGGCGGTCAGGCCGGCATCGGCACCCAGTACCCGCGCAACGGCAATGGCGCAGCCACCCTAGCCGGCCCGGCCAACGCGAAGGCCGACATCGAATACCTGCCGAACGCCGTCAATGTCGGCGGCAATTTCGCCGGCACCACGTCGATGGGCACCTTCTCCAGCCTGAGCGCGCTGTCCTACGACTGGTACCGCAGCAGCGCCAGCACCGCCGCGTCGCACCTGCATCCCGCGCTTCGCGTGCTGCTGGACCTCGACGGCAACCTCGCCACCACCGGCGACCGGGGCGGTCTGGTGTACGAGTTCGTCTACAACGGCGGCGCGGTCGGAACGGCCGTCGCGACGGACCAGTGGGTTTCCACCGCTGTCACCGGCACGACCAAGCTCTGGAATTTCGGATTGGGCATCGGCACCGCCGCCAACATCAACGGCACGCCCTATCCCTACGATGCCACGCTGGCGGAATGGCAGCGCTACGCGCCGGACGCCGCCATCATCGGTTTCAGCGCAGGCATCGGCAGCGGCTGGGGCCCCTTCTCCGGTGCGGTGGACAACATCGCCTGGACCATCGGGGGAGAGTCGGCCACCTCCAACTTCGAAGTGCGTGCGGCGGCGAACGCCGTACCCGAGCCGGGTTCGGCCGCGCTGGCGATCGCCGCCCTGCTGGGCGCCGCGGCGACGGTCCGCCGCGCGCGGCGAACGGCGCGCGCCTGACCGCGCGTCCGGCGCGTCGCGGACCGGGAAGGATCGGTCCGCGCGGCCCCGGCCGACGCGGCCGCCGCAAGCGTCCGAGTCACGCCCCGGACGCGTCCGTCCCGTCGAGCGTGGACTGCACCTGGTCCTTGAGCTTGTGGCTCGCGTGGAAGATCACCACCCGGCGCGCCTCGATGGGAATCAGTTCCCCGGTGCGCGGATTGCGCCCGGGGCGCGGCGCCTTGGTGCGGATCTGGAAGTTGCCGAAGCCGGACAGCTTCACGTCGCGGCCTTCGATCAGCCGGCCGGACACCATCTCGAAGAAGGCGTCCACCATCTCCTTGGCGTCGCGGCGGTTGAGGCCGGCCTGCGTGCCCACCAGTTCGGACAGCACCGCCTTGGTCAGCGCCGGGCCGTCGCCGGCGTCGTCGTCCGTCGAAGCGGCGCCGCCGCGGAAATCCTTGAGCTTGTCGTTCATCGCCATCTTCCTCAGGCCCGCACGCGCGCGCCGACGCGGTCCTTGAGCGCACCGACCGCCTGCTGCACCACGCCGTCGATCTGCGCCTCGGTGAGGGCCTCCGCCCCGCCGTTGATCCGCAGGCGCAGCGCCAGGCTCTTCTCGCCCTCGCCCAGCCAGGATGCGCCGTCCTTGGCGGCGCCCGCCGCCGGCCGGTACACGTCGAACAGGGTCACGCTGCGGACCATGCCGCCGTCCGCCTGGCCCGCGAGGACGGCGTCCTGCACCTGGGCATGCCCCACCCGCTCGGGCACGATGACCGCGATGTCGCGCTCGACGTCCTGGTGGCGGTCCACCGCCCGGAAGGCCGGCACCGCGCGCTGCTGCATCGCATCGAGCTCCAGCTCGAACAGCACCGGCACCTGCCCCGCAGCAAAGCCGTAGCTCTGGCGCCAGCGCGGATGCAGTTCGCCCACGAAACCGACGGGCCGGCCGTCGAGCAGCACCCGCGCGCTGCGGCCGGGATGCAGCGCCGGATGCGCGGCCGCCTCGAAGCGCGGCTGCAGCGGCGCGAACAGGGCCTCGATGTCGCCCTTGACGTCGTAGAAATCGACCGCCTGCCGGCGGCCGTCCCACTGCAGCATGTCGGCGCGGCCGGCCGCGAGGCCGGCGAGGCGCATCGGCTGGTCGTAGCCCTGGACGGTGGTGTCGCTGTCCGGCACCGACGCGTCGCGCCGGAAGACCCGGCCGATCTCGAACACCCGCACCCGCTCGGCCTTGCGGTCGAGGTTGTACTTGAGCACCTGCAGCAGCGAACCCATCAGCGACGATCGCATGACGTTCATCTGGCTGGCGATGGGATTGAGGAGGCGGATCGGCGCCGGATTGCCGGCCAGCTCGTGCTCCCAGCGTTCCTCGACGAAGCTGAAGTTGATGGTTTCCTGGTAGCCCAGCGCGGCGACCTGGCGGCGCAGCGCGTGCAGCCCGCGCCGCGACTCGGGCCGCAGCTTCGCGGTGATCGGCGCGAGCGGCGGGGCGGTCGGCAGGTTCTCGTAGCCGACGACCCGCGCCACCTCCTCGATCAGGTCCTCCTCCAGGGCGATGTCGAAGCGGTAGGACGGCGGCGTCACCACCAGCACACCCTCCCCTTCTTCGGCGACGTCCAGGCCGAGCCCCGCCAGCGCGTCGCGGCACTGCGCCTGGGCGAGCGGCATGCCGATCACCTTGGCGGCGCGCGCCACCCGCAGGCGCACCGGCTTCGCTTCCGGCATGCGCACCTGCAGGTCGTCGACCGGGCCGGCTTCGCCGCCGCAGATCTCGAGCACCAGCGCGGTGATGCGCTCGATGTGCTCGACCAGCATGCCCGGATCGACGCCGCGCTCGAAGCGGTGGCCGGCGTCGGTCGAGAAGTTGAAGCGTCGCGAGCGGCCGGCGATGGCCGACGGATGCCAGAACGCCGCCTCGATGTAGATGCTGGTGGTGACGTCGGTGATGGCCGAGGCCTCACCGCCCATGATGCCGGCCAGCGACTCGACCCGCTCCGCATCCGCGATCACCCCGACCTGACCGTCCAGGGCGACCGTGTTGCCGTTGAGCAAGGTGAGCTGCTCGCCCTCGCGTGCCCAGCGCACCTCCAGCGGACCGTGGATCCGGTCGAGGTCGAACATGTGCGAGGGCCGGCCCAGTTCGAACATCACGTAGTTCGAGATGTCCACCAGCGGCGCGACCGCGCGCTGGCCGCAGCGGGCGAGCCGCTCCACCATCCACTGCGGGGTGGTGGCGCGGGGATTCACGTTGCGCACGACGCGGCCGGCGAAGCGCCCGCACAGGTCGGGCGCGGAGACGGTCACCGGCAGGCGCTGCCCGTGGGCCGCCGGCACCGGCGGGAACTCCGGCTGCCGGAGCGGCGCGCCTGTGAGGGCCGACAGCTCGCGCGCGACGCCGTAGACGCTCAGGCAGTGCGCCAGGTTGGGGGTGAGCTTCAGGGTGAAGAGCGTGTCGTCCAGGTTCAGCCACGCGCGGATGTCGGCGCCGACCGGCGCGTCGGACGCCAGCTCCAGCAGGCCGCCGCTGTCCTCGCCGATCCGCAGCTCGCGGGCCGAGCACAGCATGCCCTGGCTCTCCACGCCGCGCAGCTTGCCGACCTTGATGGCGAACGGCTTGCCGTCCTCGCCCGGCGGGAGTTCCGCGCCGACCAGGGCGCAGGGCACCAGGATGCCGGCGCGCGCGTTGGGCGCGCCGCAGACGATGGTGAGCGGCGCCTCCTGGCCCGCATCGACCTGGCAGACGCGCAGGCGGTCGGCGTTCGGATGCTGCTCGGCCTGCAGGATGCGGCCGACCACGATCTTCCGGAAGGCGGGCGCCACCGGGCGCAGTTCCTCGACTTCCAGTCCGGCCATCGTCAGGGTGTCGGCGAGCGCCTGCGTATCCAGGTCGGGATTGCAGAAGGCGCGCAGCCAGGATTCCGGAAATTGCATGGGATCTTTCGGGTGATTCGTATCTCGATGGTTCGTTCGGTGCGGCGCTGCCGCAGCCCGGGCGCGACGGATGCGCCCGGGACCGCGGCCTAACGGAACTGGCGAAGGAAGCGCAGGTCGCCCTCGAAGAACAGGCGCAGGTCGTTGATGCCGTAGCGCAGCATGGTCAGGCGGTCCGGGCCCATGCCGAAGGCGAAGCCGATGAAGCGTTCCGGATCCAGCCCCATGTTGCGCACCACGTTCGGATGCACCTGCCCGGAGCCCGCCACCTCCAGCCAGCGCCCGGCGAGCGGACCGCTCTGGAACTGGATGTCCACCTCGGCGCTCGGCTCGGTGAAGGGGAAGAAGCTCGGACGGAAGCGCAGCACCAGGTCGCTGCTCTCGAAGAAGGTGCGGCAGAAGTCGGTGAAGACCACCTTCAGGTCCTTGAAGCTCACGTTCTCGCCGATCCACAGGCCTTCGCACTGGTGGAACATCGGTGAGTGGGTGGCGTCGCTGTCGACCCGGTAGGTCCGGCCGGGCGCGATGACGCGGATCTCCGGCATGCCTGCGCCGGCATCGAGCGCGGCGCGGTGGCGCTTCACGTGCTGCACCGCGTGGCGGATCTGCATCGGGCTGGTGTGGGTGCGCAGCAGGTGCGGCGCCGCGCCGGGGACGCCGCCTTCGACGTAGAAGGTGTCGTGCATCGAGCGCGCCGGATGGTCTTCCGGCGTGTTGAGCGCAGTGAAGTTGAACCAGTCGGTCTCGATCTCGGGCCCGTCGGCCACCTCGAATCCCATCGAGGCGAAGATGCCTTCGATCCGTTCGAGCGTGGTGGACACCGGATGCAGCCCGCCCTGGCCGCGCTGGCGCCCGGGCAAGGTGACGTCGAGCGCCTCGGCCTGGAGCTGCGCCTGCAGTTCCGCATCGGCCAGCGCCTGGCGGCGCGCGTTCAGCGCGGCCTCGATAGCCTGCTTGGCCAGGTTGATCGCCGCGCCGCGGGTCTTCTTCTCCTCGACCGGCAGGCTGGCCAGGTCCTTCATCAACGCGGTGATGCGCCCGGATTTGCCGAGGAAACGCGCCTTGGCGTTCTCCAGGTCGGCGGGCAGGGCCGCCTGCGCGAAATCCGTCTCGGCGCCGGCCACCAGCGCGTCCAACTCGTTCATAGCGATGCTTTCGTACGTGGAAAGAAAAAGGGCCAGGACTCGACAAGCCCTGGCCCTTGTTTCTGACGCTGCGGACCGCCGTCCCGACCCCCGCGGGTAGGCGGGACGGCGATGCCGGAGCGCTCTCAGGCAGCTGCCAGCGTGGTCTTGACCTGGTCGACGATGCGGGCGAAGCCGGCCTTGTCGTGCACGGCCAGATCGGCGAGGACCTTGCGGTCGATCTCGATCGAAGCCTTCTTCAGCCCGTTGGCGAACTGGCTGTAGGTCAGTCCGAGCTCACGGGACGCCGCGTTGATACGGGCGATCCAGAGCTGGCGGAAGACGCGCTTCTTGTTGCGGCGGTCGCGGTAGGCGTACTGGCCGGCCTTCATCACCGCCTGCTTGGCGATCCGGAAGACATTGCCGCGGCGGCCGCGGAAGCCCTTGGCGAGGGCGAGGACTTTCTTGTGGCGGGCGCGGGCCGTTACACCACGTTTGACGCGAGGCATGTGTGTGCTCCTTCAGTTCGTCGTGTTGATCAAAGGCCAGCCATCGGCAGCATCTGTGCGATGTGACCCATGTTGGTCTCGTGCACCGACACCGAACCGCGCAGGTGGCGCTTGTTCTTGGTGGTCTTCTTGGTCAGGATGTGACGCTTGAAGGCTTGGCCGCGCTTGACGGTTCCACCCGGACGAACGCGAAAGCGCTTTTTCGCGCTGCTCTTGGTCTTCATTTTGGGCATGTTCATGCTCCTTCTTGTGCGTGCTCGTGAGGCGCTGCGCAACCCGCGCAGACTTGACGGCCCCGAGCCACTTGTCCGGCGGCCGCCCAAAGGCGACCGCCTTGTGCGGGCCAGGCCCGCACGACAGGAGCGCTACCACCCCTGCCTCCCGCATGCCCGCCGCCGAAACGGCAGGCCCGCGAAAATCTTCCTAGGCTGGCGCCCCGCAGGGGATGCCAGCCATACGCGCCGAACGCGTCAGGCCGCAGCGGCCGGCGCTGCAGCGTCGGCGGCGCGCGCCTGTCCCGCCTTCTTGCGGCCGGGGGCGATCATCATGATCATCTGACGGCCTTCGAGCTTCGGGAACTGCTCCACCTGGATCAGGTCGCCGAGATCGGTCCGGATGCGCTGCAGCAAGGCCATGCCGATTTCCTGGTGGGTGATTTCCCGTCCGCGGAAACGCAGCGTGATCTTGCACTTGTCGCCTTCCTCGAGGAAGCGGCGGATGTTGCGCATCTTGATGTTGTAGTCGCCATCGTCGGTGCCGGGCCGGAACTTGATTTCCTTGACCTCGATGACCTTCTGCTTCGACTTCGCTTCGGCCGCCTTCTTCTGTTCCTGGTACTTGAACTTGCCGTAGTCCATCAGCCGGCACACCGGCGGATTGGCGGCCGCGGCGATCTCCACGAGGTCCACATCAAGTTCGCCGGCCATGCGCAAGGCTTCCGCCAGGCTCACGATGCCGAGGGGTTCGTTCTCCGGCCCGGAGAGGCGGACCTCCGGGGCCATGATTTCACGGTTCAGGCGGTGCTTCCGCTCTTCGCGGTGACGGCGGTCACGAAATTCAGTAGCGATGGCTCAAATCCTTTTCAAGACGCCACAAAACGTGGCGATGCCGGGCAGCGGGCATGCAAGCATGAGTCGTCGGAATCAACGCTTGAGGTCGATGTCCCCGGAAAGCTTCTCCCGAAAGCCTTCGAGGCTCATGACGCCGAGGTCCACATTGCCTCGGGCACGGACTGCCACGGAACCTGCCGCCTTCTCCTTGTCGCCCGCGACGAGGATGTAAGGAGGCTTCTGCAACGAATGCTCCCGTATTTTATAGGTAATCTTCTCGTTACGCAGATCGGCCTGCACCCTAAACCCTTGTTGCCGCAGCGTTTTGGCAATTTCGCGACAGTAATCGGCCTGCGCGTCGGTGATGTTGAGCACCACGACCTGCGTCGGCGCCAGCCATGCGGGCAGCGCGCCGGCGTGTTGCTCGATCAGGATACCGATGAATCGCTCCATGCTGCCGACGATGGCGCGGTGCAGCATGACCGGCCGGTGGCGCTCGCCGTCCTCGCCAACGTACTCGGCATCGAGCCGCTCCGGCATCGAGAAGTCGACCTGGATCGTGCCGCATTGCCACTGGCGCCCGATGGCGTCGCGCAGGGTGTATTCGATCTTCGGCCCGTAGAAGGCGCCGTCGCCGGGCGCGATCTGGAATTCGCATCCCGACGCCTTGAGGCTTTCGATCAGGGCGTGCTCGGCCTTGTCCCAGACCGCGTCGGAGCCGATGCGCTTCTCCGGGCGGGTGGCGACCTTGTAGATGATGTCGTCGAAACCGAACTCGCGGTAGACCTTCACCAGCAGGCTGGTGAATTCGGTGCACTCCTGGAGGATCTGGTCCTCGGTGCAGAAGATGTGGCCGTCGTCCTGGGTGAAGCCGCGCACCCGCATGATGCCGTGCAGGCCGCCGGTCGGCTCGTTGCGGTGGCACTGGCCGAACTCGCCGTAGCGCAGCGGCAGGTCACGGTAGCTCTTGATGCCCTGGTTGAAAATCAGGATGTGGCCCGGGCAGTTCATCGGCTTGAGCGCGTAGTCGCGCTTCTCCGATTCGGTGGTGAACATGTTCTCCCGGTACTTGTCCCAGTGCCCGGTCTTCTCCCACAGCGTCTTGTCGAGTATCTGCGGGCCCTTGACCTCCTGGTACCCGTTGTCCCGGTAGACGGCGCGCATGTACTGCTCCACCCCCTGCCAGATGGACCAGCCCTTCGGATGCCAGAACACCAGCCCCGGCGCATGCTCGTCGAGGTGGAACAGGTCGAGCTCGCGCCCGAGCCGGCGGTGGTCGCGCTTCTCGGCCTCCTCCATGCGCTGGATGTACTGGTCGAGCTGCTTCTTGTCGGCCCAGGCGGTGCCGTAGATGCGCTGGAGCTGCTCGTTCTTGGCGTCGCCGCGCCAGTAGGCGCCGGACACGCGGGTCAGCTTGAAAGCCTTGAGGAAGCGCGTGTTGGGGACGTGCGGCCCCCGGCACATGTCCACGTATTCCTGGTGGTAGTAGAGCCCCATGGCCTGCTCGTCGGGCATGTCGTCGACCAGGCGCAGCTTGTATTCCTCGCCGCGGCTGCGGAACACCTCGATCACCTCGGCGCGCGGGGTCATCTTCTTGACCACGTCGTAGTCCTGCGCGATGAGTTCCTTCATGCGCTGCTCGATCGCGGCGATGTCCTCGGGGGTGAAGGGGCGCTCATAGGCGATGTCGTAGTAGAAGCCCTCGTCGATGACCGGGCCGATGACCATCTTGGCGCTCGGGTAGAGCTGCTTGACCGCATGGCCGACCAGGTGGGCGGTGGAGTGGCGGATGATCTCGACGCCTTCGTCGTCCTTGGGAGTGATGATCTGCAGGCGGGCGTCATGGTCGATCCGGTCGCTCGCGTCGACGAGGCGGCCGTCGACCTTGCCCGCGACGGTGACCTTGGCCAGGCCGGGGCCGATGGAGGAAGCGACCTCGGCGACGGTGACCGGGCGGGGGTACTGGCGCTGCGAGCCGTCGGGGAGCGTGATCTGGATCATGGGAGAACTCGGGGGAGGGAGGAAGGAAGGTCTGGACGCCGGCGCGGCCCGCCCGGGGACGGGCGGCCCGGGGCCGGAAACGAAAAAGCGCGGGGAGCCCGCGCTTCGGTCTAGATACGTTTCCGGCAGGCGCGAACGGTCCCGCGTCAGCGGGCGGTGGGGGTACCTGTCGTAGTTCGCGGTGTCATAACCGGCATGCCTTTCTCGCTCTTGCAGATGGAGTGAAACGGTGGAATGGTAACAGGGCGGCCCGCGGCGGTCCTCCGCCCGGCCGGACCCGGGGCACGCCCCATCGGCTGCGGCGCAACAGCCCGGGGCGATTCACGAGGAAAAACCTTGGAAACGGGTTTTTTCTCCAGTAGCATGGAAGGAGCCACGTGCGCGGCGCGAGGGCCGCCGACCCGTCGGCAATTCACCAAACACCAAGAAGGGAAAACTCAGACCATGGCCACTGCGAAGAAAGCGCCAGCAACCAAAGCTCCTGCCAAGACCGCTGCGGCTTCTGCGAGCGCCCCTGCGAAGAAGCGGGCACCGAACCCCGCTTTCATGAAAGCCCTGAAGCCGAGCCCGGCGCTCGCAGCCGTCGTCGGCTCCACGCCGCTGCCGCGCACCGAGGTCGTCAGCAAGCTGTGGGTCTACATCAAGGAGCACAAGCTGCAGGACGCGGCCAACAAGCGCATGATCAACGCGGACGCCAAGCTCAAGGCCATCTTCGACAAGGACCAGGTATCCATGTTCGAACTGGCCGCGCTGATCGGCAAGCACGTGAGCTGAAGGCCGCGCCGGGCCCGGTCGAACCCTGCGTTCCGCCGGACCCACCCAGGAAGAAAGCTTCTCTCGCGGGAAGCTTTTTTTTTGGGGGAGCCTCCGCGCCGCGCGCGGCGCGCTCCTGCCGCGGCGCCCGCCGATGCCCCGTCCGACCCCGTCCCGATCCATGCGCATTCCCCACCTGTTGTCCCACCAGGCCCTGCCGCCGCCCGAATCGGCCTGGGGCGCCTCGGACCCCCTGCCCGGCCTGCTCGCCATCGGCGGCGAACTCGACGTGCGCAGGCTGGTCGAGGCCTACTCGCACGGCATCTTCCCCTGGTTCGGCCCGGCGGAGCCGACGCTATGGTGGAGCCCCGACCCCCGCATGGTGCTGCGGCCCGAGGCCTTCCGGCTGCACCGATCGCTGCGCAAGACGATCCGGCGCTTCGCGGACGCGGAGCGCTGCGAGATCCGCATCGACCACGACTTCGCGGCGGTGATGGCCGCCTGCTCGAGCATCGCGCGGCCGCGCCAGAACGGCACCTGGATCGTGCCGCGCATGCAGAAGGCCTACACCGAACTGCACCGCGCGGGCCACGCCCACAGCGTCGAGACCTGGATCGACGGCGCGCTCGCCGGCGGCCTCTACTGCGTGAACATCGGCCGCAGCGTCTTCGGCGAGTCGATGTTCGCCCACCGCACAGACGCCTCCAAGATCGCGTTGGCGGCGCTGGTGGCTTTCTGCCTGCGCCACGGGGTGCGGATGATCGACTGCCAGCAGAACACGGCGCACCTCGCGTCGCTCGGCGCCCGGGAAATCCCGCGGGCCGAATTCCTGCGGGTGGTGGCCGAGGAGCGCGCCGAGCCGGCACCGCGCTGGCGCTTCGACCCCGCGTTCTGGCAGGCGCTGCCGGGCATGGAAGAATCCGCCCGGTGACACAGCTCAAGGACCTCCCGCTGCGCGCCGTCCAGTTCTACGCGACGGCGCCCTACCCGTGCAGCTACCTGCCGGACCGGCAGGCGCGCTCGCAGGTGGCCACGCCCGGCCACCTGGTCCATGGCGACGTCTACAGCGGCCTGGTCTCGACCGGCTTCCGCCGCAGCGGGATCTTCACCTACCGGCCCTACTGCGACGGCTGCAAGGCCTGCGTGCCGCTGCGCATCGACGCGGCGCGCTTCCGGGCGGACCGCAGCCAGCGCCGCGCCTGGAAGCGCCACGCCGCCCTGACCGCGCGCATCCTGTCGCTGGGATTCGACGACGAGCACTACCGGCTCTACCTCCGCTACCAGGCGGGCCGCCACGCCGGAGGCGGCATGGACCACGACAACATCGACCAGTACACCCAGTTCCTGCTGCAGAGCCGGGTCAATTCGCGGCTGGTGGAATTCCGCGAGCCGGGCGACGGCGACGGGCTGGGCGCGTTGCGCATGGTGTCGATCCTGGACCTGGTGGACGACGGGCTGTCGGCCGTCTACACCTTCTACGAGCCCGATGCGCAGGCCGATTACGGCACCTGGGCGGTGCTGTGGCAGGTCGAGCAGGCGCGTCAGCTGCAGCTGCCCTACGTCTACCTCGGCTACTGGATCGCGGAGAGCCGCAAGATGCGCTACAAGACCCGGTTCCAGCCGTGCGAACTCCTGCTCGACGGCCGCTGGCAACCCTTCCCCGGCGCAGGCGAGGCGCCGCCGGACGCGCGCTCCCCGTCGGACGCCTGATGCCGGCGCGGGCCGCTGCGGGCCGCATCGGCGTGGCCTCCTGCGCGCCACCGCGCCGTCGCCCCAGGCAAGGCGCGGACGCTTTTCCACGCCAACTCTGCACGGCGTCCTACACCTGCCGGTCCGCCGGTTTGGATACTGGATCGTGAACTGCGGCACCCGCGCGGCGCCGCAGCCGCCCCACTCCAAGAACAGGACCGCCCCATGGAACTCCCACGCTGCGACGGCTCGGCGCTCTCGAGTCCGCCGCTCTCCCGCCGCCACCTCCTCAAATCCGGCGCCTGCGCCACGGCCATCACCGCCGCCGGCACCTTCGCCGAAGGCGCGTCCGTTGCCGAGGCTGCGCCGGTGGCCGCGTCCGGCGCGGCCGACGTCCGCGAGGGCGGCATGCGAGTCCGGATGCAGGTCAACGGCCGGCCGGCCGAACTGACGGTCGACCCGCGCACCACCTTGCTGGACGGCCTGCGCGAACACCTCCACCTCACCGGCACCAAGAAAGGATGCGACCACGGCCAGTGCGGCGCCTGCACCGTCCTGGTCAACGGCGAGCGGATCAACTCCTGCCTGTCGCTGGCGGTGATGCACGAAGGCGACCAGGTCACCACGATCGAGGGCCTGGCCCGCGGCGACCAGCTGCACCCGATGCAGGCCGCCTTCGTCGAGCACGACGGCTTCCAGTGCGGCTACTGCACCTCGGGCCAGATCTGCTCGGCGGTCGGCATGCTCGACGAGGCGCGGCGCGGGATGCCGAGCCACGTCACCGCCCGGCTCGACGGCCCGGCGCCGGCGCTCTCCGACGCGGAGATCCGCGAGCGCATGAGCGGCAACCTCTGCCGCTGCTCGGCCTACCCCAACATAGTGGCCGCCATCCGGGTGGTGGCGCGCGGCGGATCGGGAGGCGCGGCATGAAGCAGTTCACCTACGAACGCGCCGATTCGGTGGCCGGCGCGGTGCAGGCCCTGGCGGCGCGCCCCGACGCGAAATTCATCGCCGGCGGCACCAACCTGCTGGACCTGATGAAGCTCCAGATCGAAACCCCCACCCATCTGGTCGACGTGAGCCGGCTGCCGCTCGCCGCGATCGAGCCGACCGCCGACGGCGGCCTGCGCATCGGCGCGATGGTGCGCAATGCGGCGCTGGCCGCCGACATGCGGGTGCGCAGGCAGTACCCGGTGCTGAGCCAGGCGCTGCTCTCGGGTGCCTCGGGCCAGTTGCGCAACCGCGCCACCACCGCGGGCAACCTGCTGCAGCGCACCCGTTGCCCCCTACTTCTACGACACCGCCCTGCCCTGCAACAAGCGCCAGCCGGGCAGCGGCTGCGCGGCGCGCGGCGGCATCAACAAGCTGCACGCGGTGCTGGGCGCGAGCGAGGCCTGCATCGCGACGCATCCGTCGGACATGGCGGTGGCGATGCGCGTGCTGGATGCGCGGGTCGAGACCGAGGGCGGGCCCGGCGGCCGGCGCACCATCCCGATCGCCGACTTCCATCGCCTGCCGGGCGACCGGCCCGACCGCGACACGGTGCTGGAACCGGGCGAGTTCATCACCGCCGTCGCCCTGCCGCCGCCGCCTCCCGGCCGCCAGCTCTACCGCAAGGTGCGCGACCGGGCGTCCTACGCGTTCGCCATCGTGTCGGTCGCGGCCATCGTGGACCGGGCGGGCAACGGCGGGCGCATGGCGCTCGGCGGCGTGGCCCACAAGCCATGGCGCACCCCCGAGGTGGACCGGGCGATCGCCTCGGGCGACTGGGCGGGGACCGCCGACACGCTGCTGGCCGACGCGCGCGGCCAGGGCCGCAACGATTTCAAGATCCCGCTGCTGCGCCGCACCGTCCCGTCGGTGCTGGCGGAAGCCGCCGCCAGCGCCTGAGGAGCATCCATGGAAGTCAGCCAACCCATCGGGCGCAACGCCCTCGACGAACGCAGCAGCGTCCATGTCGGCAAGGCCATCGACCGCATCGACGGCCGCCTCAAGGTCACCGGCGGCGCGACCTACGCGGCCGAGTTCCGCGAGACCGGCATGGCCTGGGGCGTGATGGCCTGCGCGGCCATCGGCAAGGGCCGCATCGTTTCGATCGACACCGCGGCCGTCGAACGCATGCCCGGCGTCGCGCTGGTGCTCACCCACCGCAACGCGCCGCCGCAGGGCAAGGGCGACGACCTCGCGCCGCAGCTCACCGGGCCCGAGATCACCCACTGGGGCCAGCCCGTGGCGCTGGTGGTGGCCGAAACCTTCGAGCAGGCCCGCGCCGGCGCGCAGGCGCTGCAGGTGCGCTACCAGGCAAGCGAAGGCCGCTACGACAGCGACCGGGTGCGCGCGACCGCGCGCAAGCCGCCGGACGCGCAGCAGCCCGCCGACACCGCCGTCGGCCAGTTCGCCAAGGGATACGCCGAGGCGCCGGTCCGGCTCGACGTCACCTACACCACGCCCGACCAGAACCATGCGGCCATGGAGCCGCACGCCGCCCTGGCGCAGTGGAAGGGCGACCAGCTCACGGTGCACATCGCGCACCAGATGCTGGAGCGCGGCGTCAAGTCGCTCGCCGGCACGCTGAAGATGCCGCCCGACAAGGTCCGCCTGCTAAGCCCCTTCATCGGCGGCGGCTTCGGCGGCAAGCTGCAGATCCGCGCCGAAGCGGTGCTCGCGGCCATCGCGTCCAAGAAGCTGGACCGCCCGGTGCGGGTGGTGCAGACGCGCCAGCAGATCTTCCACGCGACCAGCCGGCGCACCGAGACCATCCAGCGCATCCGCCTCGGGGCGAAGCCGGACGGCACCCTGATCGCGATCGGCCACGACAACTGGTCGGACAACGGCGAAGGCTTCGACTTCTTCGAGCCGTCGGCGCTGTCGACCCGGGTGCTCTACGCCGCGCCGGACCGCGTCACCACCCACCGGCTCGCCACCCTGGACAAGCCCGAGGCCGCGTCGATGCGCGCGCCCGGCGAGGCGGTGGGCATGCTGTCGCTGGAGAACGCGATGGACGAGCTGGCGCACCAGCTCGGCATCGACCCCATCGAACTGCGCCTGCGCAACGAGCCGAAGGACGATCCCGAGAAGCACATCCCCTTCTCCAGCCGGCAGTTCGTCGAGTGCATGCAGGAAGGCGCGAAGCGTTTCGGCTGGGAGAAGCGCAACCCCAAACCGGCGCAGGTGCGCGACGGCGACTGGTGGGTCGGCATCGGCATGGCGAGCGCGGCGCGCGGCAACCTGCTGATGCCGTCCAAGGCGCGGGTGCAGCTGCATCCGGGCGGACGGGTGGTGGTGCAGACCGGCATGACCGACATCGGCACCGGCACCTACACCATCCTGGCGCAGATCGCAGCCGACATGCTGGGCGTGCCGCTGCACCAGGTGCGGGTGGACCTGGGCGACACCCGTTTCCCGGCCAGCGCCGGATCGGGGGGCTCCTGGGGCGCCGCGAGCGCCGGCAGCTCGGTCTTCGAGGCTTGCGTGCAGGTGCGCGACCAGCTGGCCCGCAAGGCCGGGCTGGATCCGACGAAGGCGGTCGCTTCCGGCGGCCGCATCTCGGACGGCGCCTCCAGCGCGGCGCTGGACGACGTCCTCGGCCGCAGCACGTTCGAGGCGGTGGGCGAGATCAAACCGGGGGAGAACAAGAAGACCCATTCGCAGTTCTCGTACGGCGCGCACTTCGCCGAGGTCGGCGTGCACGCGGTGACCGGCGAGATCCGGGTCCGCCGCATGCTGGGCGTGTACGCCGCGGGCCGCATCCTCAACGAGAAGACCGCGCGCTCGCAGTGTATCGGCGGCATGGTGTTCGGCATCGGCACCGCGCTGCACGAGGAACTGCAGGTCGACACCCGGCACGGGCTCTTCGTCAACCACGACCTGGCCGAATACCATGTGCCGGCGCACGCCGACATCCCGGACCTGGAAGTCGTCTTCCTGCCCGAGCGCGACGAATGGGCCAATCCCCTCAAGTCCAAGGGCATCGGCGAGCTGGGCATCTGCGGCGTGGGCGCGGCCGTCACCAATGCCGTCTACAACGCCTGCGGCGTGCGGATCCGCGAGTACCCGCTCACCGTGGACAAGATGGTGTCGGCCATGGCGGCGATGCCCGCCTGACGGCCTCCGGGTCCGGTGCGGGCCGGCGCGCGGTGGAGGCACCGGGCGCCGGCCCGCCGCATTTCCGCCGCGTCCGGGAGAACGCGCGCATCCCTGCGCCTCCGGCGCGAAGACGGTCCGGCCGCCTCCCCATGGCCGTGCGCCGCGCCGGATCCGCTGGCTACACTGGCGCATCCCGACTCCCAGAGAGAACGCCGATGCCCGCCGATCCGACCGCTGCCCTGCCGATCGCCCGCAACGCGGACGCCGTCTTCGAACTGCTGCCGGCGCTGGCCAACCGGCACGGCCTGGTGACCGGGGCCACCGGGACCGGGAAGACGGTGACGCTGCAGGCGCTGGCCGAACGCTTCTCGGGCATCGGCGTGCCGGTGTTCATGGCCGACGTCAAGGGCGACCTCTCCGGCATCGCCGAGCCCGGCCGGATCGGCGACAAGCTGCGCGGCGTGCTGGCCGCGCGCGGCATCGAGCCGCCGGCGCCCGCGGCCTGCCCGGTCACCTTCTGGGACGTGTTCGGCGAGCGCGGCCATCCGGTGCGCGCGACCGTCTCCGACCTGGGGCCGCTGCTGCTGGGCCGGATGCTCGACCTCAACGACACCCAGGCCGGGGTGCTCAACCTGGTGTTCCGCATCGCCGACGACCAGGGCCTGCTGCTGCTCGACCTCAAGGACCTGCGGGCGATGCTGCAGCACGTGGCCGACCGCGCGGCGGATTACAAGACCGCCTACGGCAACGTCAGCGCCGCCAGCGTGGGCGCCATCCAACGCGGCCTGCTGCAGATCGAGAGCCAGGGCGGCGACCGGTTCTTCGGCGAGCCGATGCTCGACATCTCCGACCTGCTGCAGACGGTGGACGGCCGCGGCGTGGTCAACCTGCTGGCGGCCGAGCGGCTGATGCAGTCGCCGCGCCTCTACGCCACCTTCCTGCTGTGGCTGCTGTCCGAGCTGTTCGAGCGGTTGCCCGAGATCGGCGATCCGGACAAGCCGAAGCTCGTCTTCTTCTTCGACGAGGCCCACCTGCTCTTCGAGGGCGCGCCCAAGGTGCTGGTCGAGCGCATCGAGCTGGTGGTGCGGCTGGTGCGCTCCAAGGGCGTGGGCGTCTACTTCGTGACCCAGAACCCGCTGGACATCCCCGACAGCGTGCTGGCGCAACTCGGCAACCGGGTGCAGCACGCGCTGCGCGCCTTCACCCCGCGCGACCAGAAGGCGGTGCGGGCCACCGCCCAGACCATGCGCCAGCGGCCCGGACTCGACATCGAGGCGGCGATCACCGAGCTGGCGGTGGGCGAAGCCCTGGTCAGCCTGCTCGACGCGCAGGGACGCCCCGGCGTCACCGACCGCGCCTTCGTGCTGCCGCCGGCCAGCCAGCTCGGTCCGATCGCGCCCGAACGGCGCGCGGCGCTGATGCAGGCCTCCCTGGTCGCCGGCACCTACGACCAGGCGGTGGATCGCGCGTCGGCCTACGAAGTGCTGCGCGACCGGGCCGCCGGATCGGCCGCGACCGCGCCGGGCGCCGCGGGACCGGCGGGCGCGCCGCACGACGGCGGGCTGCTGGGCGGGCTCAACGACGTGCTCTTCGGCAGCACCGGCCCCCGCGGCGGCAAGCGCGACGGACTCGCCCAGGCCATGGCCAAGTCGGTGGTCCGCACCATGGGCACCAGCGTCGGCCGCGAGATCGTGCGCGGCGTGCTCGGCAGCCTCTTCGGCGGCCGCCGCGGCCGCTGAGGCACAGGGCCGCCGCGGACGGCCCGCCTCCCCGCGCCCGTCCGGCGCGCGCCCGGCCTCCGTGCTATCCTGCGCCGCTTTTTTTCGCGGCCCGTTCCTGGACCATCCGGTCCAAACGGGCACGGGGCTTGGGCACGGGGCTTGCTCCGTCACCGGCGATCCGCCGCCGCGGCGCCCGCCGACGGCGCCATGCGGCCCCGTCCGCCCGCTGCGTCCCCGCCCCGCTCCCCACTTCCCGCCCGCGGCCCGACCCGCGACCGTATCCACGAGGACCGCATCCCATGCCCGACCGCTCCCCCAACGTCCACGTCATCGACCATCCCCTGGTGCAGCACAAGCTCACCCTGATGCGCCGCAAGGAGACCAGCACCAACGGCTTCCGCCGGCTGGTCGGCGAGGTCAGCACCCTGATGGCCTACGAAGTCACCCGCGACATGGCCCTGCAGGAGGTCGCGATCGAGACGCCGATGGAGTCCATGATGGCGCCGATGATCGACGGCAAGAAGCTGGTGCTGGTCTCCATCCTGCGCGCCGGCACCGGCATCCTCGACGGCATGATGGCGGTGGTGCCCGGCGCCCGCGTCGGCCACATCGGCATGTACCGCGACCCCGAGACGCTCAAGCCGGTCGAGTACTACTTCAAGATGCCCGCCGAGACCGAGGCGCGCGACCTGATCGTGGTCGACCCGATGCTGGCCACCGGCAACTCCGCCATCCTGGCGATCGAGCGGCTCAAGCAGCTCAACCCCAAGTCGATCAAGTTCGTCTGCCTGCTGACCTGCCCCGAGGGCGTGGCCGCCATGCAGGCCGCGCATCCGGACGTGCCGATCTACACCGCGGCCATCGACCGCCAGCTCGACGCCCACGGCTACATCCTGCCGGGCCTGGGCGACGCCGGCGATCGGATCTTCGGCACCAAATAGCCCCCTTGCGCAGGCGCCGCCTGCGGCAGCAGCTATCTTTTCCGTAGCACTTCATCCCGCGCTTCCGACCGTCCCGCCCCAGGAGCCCGCCATGCCCCAGCCCGACCTGATCCTGCGCAACGCCAACCTGCCCGACGGCCGCACGGGCTGGGACATCGCGGTGACCGGCGGCCGCATCGCCGCCGTCGCGCCCGCCCTCCCGGCGACCGCGCCGCAGGAGGTCGATTGCGGCGGGCAGCTGGTGAGCCCCCCCTTCGTCGACGCGCACTTCCACCTGGACGCGACGCTGAGCTACGGCATCCCGCGCATCAACGCGAGCGGCACGCTGCTGGAAGGCATCGCGCTGTGGGGCGAACTCAAGCCGCTGCTCACCCACGAGGCGCTGGTCGAGCGCGCGCTCGCCTACTGCGACTGGGCGGTGGCGCGCGGCCTGCTGGCGATCCGCAGCCACGTGGACACCAGCGACCCGCGGCTGGTCACCGTCGAGGCGATGCGCGAGGTGCAGCGCCGGGTGGCGCCCTACCTCGACCTGCAGCTGGTCGCCTTCCCGCAGGACGGCGTGCTGCGCAGCCCGGGCGGGCTCGACAACCTCGTCCGGGCCCTCGACCTGGGCGTGCAGGTGGTCGGCGGCATCCCGCACTTCGAGCGCACCATGGCCGAGGGCGCCGAGAGCGTGCGCATCCTCTGCGAGCTGGCCGCCGCGCGCGGCCTGCCGGTGGACATGCACTGCGACGAGACCGACGACCCGATGTCGCGCCACATCGAGACGCTCGCCTTCCAGACGCAGCGCCTGGGCCTGCAGGGACGGGTCACCGGCTCCCACCTGACCTCGATGCATTCGATGGACAACTACTACGTCTCGAAGCTGCTGCCGCTGATGGCCGAGGCGCGGGTCCACGCGATCGCCAACCCGCTGATCAACATCACCCTGCAGGGCCGGCACGACAGCTACCCGAAGCGGCGCGGCATGGCGCGGGTGCCCGAGATGCTGGCGCACGGCATCGAGGTCGCCTTCGGCCAGGACTGCTGCATGGACCCGTGGTACAGCCTGGGCTCGGGCGACATGCTCGACGTGGCGCACATGGGCCTGCACGTGGCGCAGATGACCAGCCCGGCCGCCATGCGCCAGTGCTTCGACGCGGTGACCGCCGCCCCGGCGCGCATCCTTGGGCTGGAAGGCTACGGGCTGGAGGTCGGCTGCCATGCCGACTTCGTGCTGCTGCAGGCCCGCGACCCGGTCGAGGCGCTGCGGCTGCGGGCCACCCGGCTTCAGGTCTGGCGCCGCGGCCGCCTGGTGGCTTCGACCCCGCCCGCCGCCGCCGCGCTCCACCTGCCGGGCCGGCCGCCGGCCGCCGGCTTCGCCGCGCCGAGCCGCTGACGGCCGGCATCCGCGCGCGCGCCGCGGGGCCGCGCGGGCGGCCGGGCGGCGTCAGTCCGGCGCGCCGCGGACGCCGGACCCTTCCTGCCGGACGAGGTCGATGAAATCGTCCACCTCCATCGGCCGGCCGTGCAGCCAGCCTTGCTGCGTCGCATTCCCCTCCGCGTCGAGGAAGGCCGACTGCTCCCGCGTCTCCACCCCTTCCGCCACCACGTGCAGCCCGAGGTGGGATCCCATCGACAGCAGGGAGCGGACGATGCCCACGCTGGCGCCGTCGTCCGGCAGGCCGGCGATGAAGCTGCGGTCGATCTTGATCTCGTGCAGCGGAAGCCTGCGCAGGTAGGACAGGTTCGAAAAGCCGGTGCCGAAATCGTCGATGGAGAAACGCACGCCGAGCCGGCCGATGTCCCGCAGGCGCTCCGCGGCGCGGTCCATGTCGGCGACCAACAGGCCCTCGGTGATTTCCAGCACCAGGCTGCCGGCGGGCGCATCGGCCTCCCGCAGCGCGCGCCTCACCTCTTCGACGAAGTCCGGATGGGCGAACTGCGCCGGGCTGACGTTGATGGCCAGGGGCATGCCGCCGCCGTCGGCATGCATCCGGGCGAGGATGCGGCAGCCGGCGTCGAGGATCCACCGGCCCAGCTCGACGATCAGCCCGGTGGTCTCGGCCAGCCCGATGAACCGGTCCGGCGGCACCATGCCGCGGGTCGGGTGCCGCCACCGCAGCAACGCCTCGCCGCCGCGCAGCCGCCCCTGCGCGTCGCGCTGCGGCTGGACGCAGAGGAACATCTGCGGCGTGCCGATGGCGGTGCGCAGGTCCTCCTCCAGCGCGAGCCGCTCCTGGAAACCCGACAGCATGTCTTCGGCGAAGAGCACCGGCCGCCCGTCGCCGGCCATCTTGGCGCGGCGCAGGGCGAGCTGCGCCTCGTGCAGCGCATCGAGCCCGTCGGCGGTGTCCGGACCGATGAGGCTGGCGCCCGCGCTGGCGCGGACGGCGAGCGCGCCCTGGCTGAGATGCACCGGCGCCGACAGGCTGTCCAGCAGCTTGCCGGCGACCGTCTCCGCCATCCGCCGCGCGTCCTCCTGGCTGCAACCGGCCTCGGTGGACAGCACGGCGACGAATTCGTCGCTGCCGGTGCGGGCGAGGCAGTCCCCGCGCCGCACCAGGGCCTTCAGGCGCCGGGACACTTCGCGCAGGACCTCGTCGCCGGCCGGCGCGCCGTGGGCGACGTTGACCAGCTTGAACCGGTCGATGTCCACGCAGACGACGGCCACCGGACCGCCGCCGTTCGTCACCCGGGCCTGTTCGACCGCCAGCTGCTCGATGAGCTGCCGGCGGTCTATCAGCCCGGTCAGGGGATCGCACTGCAGCCGGGACGTGGCGATCAGCGAGCCGATCGCCTCCTGCCATTCGGCGCCGTCTCCCTGCCCCAGGGCGCTCGCGGCGTCGGCGATCGCGAAGCCGCCCTTGCCCGACTGCTTGACCGCGTACATCGCCGCGTCGGCGGCGCGGAACAGCGCCGCCACGTCGGCCGCGTGCAGCGGATGGCTCGCCACGCCCACGCTCGCGCCGATCCGGGCCAGGTCCCCGCCGGGCAGCACGAAGGGATCCCGGAAGCGTTCCACCACCCGGCGGGCCATGACCGCTACGCCGGCGTCGCCGGCTTCGGCGCCCGCGATCGCGACGCCGAGTTCGTCCCCGCCCAGCCGCCCCAGCATGTCGCTGCCGCGCTTGAACAGGGAATGCAGCCGCCGGGCGGCCTCGACCAGCACCGCATCGCCCGCGCCGTGCCCCCAGCGGTCGTTGACCTCCTTGAAGCCGTCCAGGTCGATGAACATCAGCGTGATCGCCTCGCCGCTCACCTCGGCGTGCTGCGCCAGCAGGGCCTCGAAATGGGCGCGGCTCTTGAGGCCGGTGAGCGCGTCGTGCTCCGCCCGGTGCTGCGCCGCGTTCTCCAGGGCCTTGCGGCGGGTGATGTCGTAGAGCACCCCGTCCACCCGCTCGTCGCCGGTCTCCGGGTCCTGCTTGCAGCCGACCATGCAGTGCACCCAGATCCGGTCGTCGTCGCCGCGCACCAGTTCGAGATCGGCGGACTCGGGCTGCGACGATGCCCGCGCCTGGTCGACCAGGCGCGCCAGTTCCGCCGGCTGGCACAGGAAGGCCTGCGCGAATCCCTCCGCGCCGGCGCGCGCGAGCCGGTCCGGCGCGTCGCCGAGCAGCCGGCCGAGCGCCGGGTTGGCATGCAGCAGCCGCCCGTCCGCGGCGAGGATGAAGATCCCGGCGCTGGTCGAATCGACGATGTCCCGGTACCGCGTCTCCAGCGCGGCGATCTCGGTGCGCATCGTCCGCTCGCGCGCGAGCGCCTGCTGCTGCAGTTCCAGCAGGCGGTTGACGGACGCGGTCACCTTGCCCACCTCGTCGATCTCGTGCGACGGGTTGACCGCCATCCGCAGGCCGGTGCCCGGCCGGATCCGGTCGAGTTCCCGGGCGAGCCGGTGCATCGGCCGCGAGAGCATGCGCTCGGCCAGCAGGTTGAACACGACCAGCACCGCCGCCAGCAGCACCACGATCGCCGCGACCGGCAGCGCCGCCTGCCGGGCCGCCTGGGCCCGCAGGCGATCGAGGTCCATCCAGATGTCCAGGTGCCCGAGGGTTTCCTTCTCGTCGAACGGGGACGCGAGCGTCGACACCAGGGATGCAGGCTGCGCCCCGGCGGCACGCTCCCGGGGAGGCGCCGGGTTGCCGGCCAGCACGGCGCCCGCCAGATCGCGCACCTCCACCCGCCCCACCGCGGGATGGCGCGACAGCCCTTCGACCAGTTCCTTGAGCAGCACCGCATCGCGCGCGTAGACGCCAACCGCCAGGGTCTGCTGCACCGCCGCCGCCATCGCGCGTGCCGAAGCCTTCTCGGCCTCCACGTAGTGCGATTGGGCGCTCAGGAAGACGGCGATCGCCACCGCGACCGACATCAGGCCGGCGACGCCGACGATCGCGCGCTGGAAGCGGCGGTGCAGGCTTCTCGAAGGCATCGCGCCCGCCCGGCTCACGGCAGCCGCAGGACCACGCGCAGCGCGCTGTCCTGCGGAGCCCGGGTCAGGTAGCCGATGGCGGACGGGTCGTCGCGCACCCGCCGCATCACCGCGGCGTCGTCCTCGACGGTCTGGGGCGGCTGCACCTGCCCCGTGAAATGCAGCCGGGCCCAGTAGCTGTTGATCCGCGCCAGGTCCATGCCGGTCAGCGCCCGGTAGAACTCCGCACGCGCCGCGCCGTTCCGCTTCTGGTCGAGCGGCCGGGCCGTCTCGCCGTTCGGGAAGGCGCGCGTGCGGCCGGTGTAGATGGCCACCAGATCGCTCCGCTCCAGGGTGCGCAGCGGGTTCTCCGCGGACACGACCACGTAGAGGCCGTCGGACGCGGCCGCAGGACCCAGGGCGCAGAGGATCGCGAGGGCTGCCGCGGCCCGCAGGCGCAGCCGGTGGGACAGGACGTTCCCCATCACTGCCCCCAGACGAAATCGACCAGGAGCGTCACCAGCGTTCCCTTGACGGCCTGCCCCTGGTAGCCGCGCCACGCGGCGCCCCCGTCCTGCCGGATGTCGAACCGGTCCACCTGGAACGTCAGGGCCGCGTTGGGCGCGAAATCCCAGCGGATGCCCGCGCCCACGGTGCTCTGGTCGTAGCGCAGGCTGTTGCTCACCGACGTGGCGATGCCGGCGAGCATCTGGGCCTGCTGCGCCGCGTTCGGCCCGATCACCGGCGCGAGCGACTTGGCCAGGTCGGGCGTGACCGTGCGCGCCTGGTCGGGCTTGACCCGGCTGGCGAAGCCGAAGTAATTCACGCTGCCGTTGCGCCATCCCAGGCTCGCGTACCCCCGGCGCGCGCTCAGCGGGCTGTCGGGGACCATCATCCGGCTGCCTTCGGCCACCAGGGTCCAGGGACCGCGCTCGTACTGGGCGGCCAGGCCGAGATAGCTGGCATCGCCGCTGAAGCCGAAGTTCCGGCCCAGCGCGTCGATGCGCTGGCCGATGCCGGGGACCGGCAGGGCCCGCAATCCGTCCAGGGCCTGGCGCAGGTCGGCCACGGCGTTCCCGGTCTGCGCGTCCACGTGGCCGCGCAGGTAGCTCAGCTTCAGCAGCAATCCGTCGCGCTCGTGCGACAGGCTGGCGCTCAGGGCCTGGCGGCCGCGGAGTTCGACCCGGGTGGCGCTGCTGGCGGAGACGACGCTGGTCCGGAACCAGCCGGCGGTCGCCCGGGCGCGCCAGGTCGAGCCGCCCACCTTCCAGCGCTGGTCGAGGTCCACCCCGTCGACCGAGGCCAGCGGCGCGAATCCGTAGAAGTCCACCGGCGGACGCGCGAACGGCAGGGCGTATCCCACGTTGCGGCTGTCCGAGTACAGGAAGACGTCCGGGCTGATCCGCCCGAGCCGGAAGCGGGTGTCGGGCAGCGGACGGTATCCGAGGTAGCCCTGCTGCAGGATTTCCTGCGCGGGCGCGCCGTGCGGATTCGGCAGCAGGACGCCCTGCACCGCCCCTTCCCAACGGCCGCCGCCGTTCCAGTTCACCTGTCCGCCGAGACGCGAATCGGGTTGGGCGCTCAAACGGGAGCCTGCGCCGACCTGGGTGGTGTTGCGGCCGAAGCCCAGGCCATCGGCGCCGATCTGCCGCACCAGGCCGACCGTGCCGAAGCCGCTGAAGGAAAAAGGGCTTTCGGTCGATTCCTGCGCGCCGGCCGCCACGGGTACGACGGAAACCGAAGCGATTATCCAGCCGGCGATTCTTTTCGTGGCGCGGCCGTTCGTCTCGACGCTGGTTTTCGGGGGAATTCTCACAATGGGCTGCGGGGATCGTTCGGCATCGTCCGGCAGCCTCAGGCAGGCCCGGACGGGCATGCACGATTATCGGGAAGATTCCACCGGATAATCGGTTTGAATCTTTCGATATTCTGAATATGAAAATATTCTGAATATCAGGCCGCTCGCCGAGTTAATCGCGCGCCGCCGGCGACCGGATCCCGCGCCCCGCGAAACCGGGCGCGATCGGCGATCCCCCGCACCGCCTTCGGGCCCGGCGACGCGTCGGGATGCCTTCAGCCCTGGGCGCCGCTCGCGTCGAGCGCCTGCCGGAAGTCGGCCAGCAGTTCCGGCGTTTCCTCCAGGCCCACCGACACCCGCACCAGCCCGTCGGCGATGCCCATCCGCGCCCGCACCTCGGGTCCGGCTTCCCAGAAGATCGTGGGCGCGACCGGAATCACCAGGGTCCGGGTGTCGCCGAGGCCGGTGGACTTGACCGCGAGCTTCAGGCGGTCGAGGAAAGCCAGCGTGTCGCCGGCATCCCGCAGTTCGAAGGACAGCAGCCAGGAGCCGGCGGCGAACAGCCGGGTGGCGCGCTCGTGCTGCGGATGGGAGGGCAGGAAGGGATAGTGCACCCGCGCGACCGCCGGATGCGACTCGAGGAGGCGCGCGAGCTGCAGGGTCGATGCGCTCGCATGGTTCATGCGCAGCGACAGGGTTTCCGCGCCGATGGCGAGGGCGTGCGCATGCTGCGAGGACAGCGAGGCGCCCATGTCGCGCAGGCTCTTCTTGCGCAGCTGGGTCAGGCCCCACTGCCTGGCGTCGCCCTTGCGGTAGGGCGCCGCGATGTTCGGATACGCCGACCAGTCGAAGCGGCCGGTGTCCACCACCGCGCCGCCCAGCGCATTGCCGTGGCCGCCGATCGACTTGGTGAGCGAATGCACCACCAGGCCCGCGCCGATGTCGCCGGGCCGGAAGAGCCAGGGCGAGAGGATGGTGTTATCCACCACCAGCAGGATGCCGCGCTCCCGGCACAGGGCGCCGATGCCTTCGAGGTCGGCGACCTGGGTCGCCGGGTTGGCCACCGTCTCCACGAACACCATCCGGGTCGCGGGCCGGATCGCCGCCGCGACATGCGCCGCGTCGGTCGCGTCGACCTTGTCCACGGCGATGCCGAGGTCGCCCAGCGTATCGAGCAGGCTGTTTGTGTTGCCGAAGACCTGCTGGCCGCACACCAGGTGGTCGCCCGCGCGCAGCAGGGTCAGGAAGACCGCGGCGATCGCGGCCATCCCGGTGGCGAAGCAGATCGCGCCGACGCCCTGCTCCATCTTCGTCAGGCGCGCCTCCAGCACCGCGGTCGTCGGCGTGCCCTGCCGCGAATAGGCGTAGGCGCCCTTGACCGTGCCCTGGAAGACGCCCACGAGTTCCTCGACCTTCTCGAAGCCGTACTGCACCGCGGTGTGCACCGGTTTCTGCAGGGCGCCGTGTTCCGCGCCGAAGCGCCGGTCGGCATGGACGATGTCGGCGGTGAAGCCGGGGGGATACGGGGACGGGTTCTCTGCGGTCATGGCGAAGGGGCTTTCGGTTCGGGACCCGTGCGCCGGACCGGTCGCGCGGATCGAGAGGGAAAAGGGCGGGGACGGGCGGGCGGCGCATGCCCGGGCAGGGTGCGGCCGCTCGGCCCGCGGCGGCGGCGGACGCCTCACTCCTGCTCGGGCGCGACGGCCTCAGCGTATTCGTAGAGGGCGCCCAGCAGTTCCTCGCCGCGCGCGTCGGCCGTCTCGCCCAGGGTGTCGATGTCGGCGAAGAAGGCGTCGATGGTACGCGCCCCGCCCGCGCCCTCGAACAGCCGGGCGGCCCGGTGCGCCTCCCAGCGGGCGGCGTCCTCGGGCGAGAGCGTCTCGGGGAAGTTGCGCGCGCGGTAGCGCCACACCAGTTCGGCCAGCCGCGGATCGTCGAAGCCGGTGCGGTCGGTGGCGAGTTCGGCCGCGGGCATGGTCCGCAACCGCTCCAGCCGGCGCCGGTCCTCGTCGCCGAGGAAGCTGCCGTAGAGGTCGGCGTCCACGTCGGCCGGCCCTTCCTCGCCCTCGGCCGGGCGGGGGAAGACCTGGGCCCACACGGCGCTCAGGTCGGTCAGGTCGCGCGCGACCGCCGCATGGCGCAGCGCGCGGTCCATGTCCACGCCCCAGCGTTCGGCCATCGCGGGCGTCAGGGTGCGCAGGTTCGCGACCACCATGGGCGACTTGTTGAGGTGGAGGTTCTTGATCGGCAGGCGCTCGACGCCCTCGGGCAGGTCGGCCGCCCGGGTGAAGAGCCGCCGCCGGATGTCCTCGGCCGACAGCGCCGCCAGCTCGGACGGGTCGTGCGCCAGGTCCCAGGCGATGAGCTCGTTGCGGTTCTTGGGATGGCTCGCGAGCGGCCACATCACCGCGAGGCATCCCCGCTCGGCGGGGAAGCGTCCCGAGACGTGCAGGAAGGGCTTGGCGGTCTCCGCCGTCGCCGGCAGGCCCAGCTCGGCCAGCACCCGGTCCTTCTTGTGCAGGCCGAAGGCGAAGTCGAACAGCCGGGGCTGCTTCTGCCGGATCAGCCGCGCCAGGGCGATGGTGGCGCGCACGTCGGACAGCGCATCGTGCGCCGCGTCGTGCGCCAGTCCGTTGGCGCGCGCCAGGTCCTCCAGCCGGAAGCTCGGTCCGCCGCCCTCCTTCTGCGGCCACGCGATGCCCTCGGGCCGCAGCGCGTAGGTCAGCCGCACCACGTCGAGCAGGTCCCAGCGGCCGCATCCGTTGCGCCACTCCCGGGCGTAGGGCTCGTGGAGGTTGCGCCACAGGAGGAACCGGGTGAACTCGTCGTCGAAGCGGATGGTGTTGTAGCCCACGCCCACGGTGTCCGCAGCGGCGAACTCGCGCTCGATGCGCGCAGCGAAGGCGTGCTCGGGCAGGCCCTGCGCCAGGCACTGCTGCGGCAGGATGCCGGTCAGCAGGCAGGAGCGCGGGTCGGGCAGGTAATCGTTGGCCGGCCGGCAGTAGAGCATCAGCGGCTCGCCGATCTCGTTGAGTTCTGCATCGGTGCGGATGGCGGCGAACTGGGCCGGCCGGTCGCGGCGGGGATCGGTGCCGAAGGTCTCGTAGTCGTGCCAGAGGAAGGTGTGCATGGACGATGGGCGGCGCGGCGCGCCGGGTTCGCGGGGGGAAAGCCGCACTGTAGCGGGCCCCGGGCCGCGCCCGGGCTCGCGGCGCCGCTCAGAGCAGCGGCGAGAAGAGCCGCGCCGTCGCGTCGAAGAGCCTCTGCCAGCCCGGGGCGCGCCGCCCGGCCTCGACCCGCGAGGACTTGCGCAGGTCGCGCTCGAACTGCGCGCCCAGCGCCACCGCCAGCGCATCGCCGTAGACGACCGCGCAGACCTCGAAGTTGAGACGGAAGCTGCGGTTGTCGAAGTTCGCGGTGCCGACGAAGCCGCAGTCGTCGTCCACCAGCATGGTCTTGGAATGCAGCATCCGCGCCTCGTATTCCCAGACCTTGACGCCGACGGCGATCAGTTCGTCGAAATACGAGCGCGCCGCGGCGCTGACCACCAGCGAATCGCTGCGCCGCGGCACCAGCAGCCGGACGTCCACCCCGCGCAAGGCCGCGCTGGTCAGCGCCATCAGCGCCGGGTGGCCGGGGACGAAGTACGGTGTGGTGATCCAGACCCGGCGGGTGGCCGCGTGGATGGCCGCCAGGTACATGCGGTGGATCGCCTCCAGCTCGCTGTCGGGGCCGGAGGCCACGATCTGCACCGGGTGCATGCCTTCGGTGGGCGGCGGCATCCAGTCCGCGAAGTCGGCGGCGGTGCGGCGCTTGCGTTCGCCGGTGGCGTAAGCCCAGTCCTCCAGGAAGACGGTTTGCAGCCAGCGCACCGCGCTGCCCTCGATCCGCAGGTGCACGTCGTGGTAAGCGTCGGCGCGGGTGCGCTCGTCCTCCTCGTCGGTGACGTTGAGGCCGCCGGTGAAGCCGACGGTGCCGTCGCAGACGACGATCTTGCGGTGCGTCCGGAAATTGATCACCGGGCGCAGGCGGCGGCCGATGCGGCTGTCGTGGAACAGCCCGACCTCGGCGCCAGCCTCGCGCAGCGGCGCGAAGAACGCGCGGCCAAGGCGCTTGGAACCCAGGGCGTCCACCAGCAGGCGCACCGTGACGCCCTGGCGTGCCTTTTCCGCCAGCAGATCGCGCAACGCGGTGCCGATGCGGTCCGGCTCGAAGATGTAGTACTCGAGGTGCACGTGCCGGCGCGCACGGCGGATCGCCTCGAACAGCGCGTTGAAGGTCTGGCCTCCGCCCACGAGCAGGCGCACGTCGGAAGCGGTGGACACCGGGATGCCGCAAGACGCGAACCCCAGGCTGCCCATCTGGCGCAGGTGGCTCGGCGCCTGGGCTTCCAGGTCGCGCAGGCTGGCCGCCTCGTCCTCGTCGTGGAGGCTGGCCTGGCTGCGCAGGCGCTTGAGGTGCTGCCGCCGCATGCGCTGCGGCCCGAAGAAGTAGTACACCGCGAAGCCGAGCGCGGGCAGCCAGGCCATCGAGAGGATCCAGCTGAGCGTGGACAGCGGCGAGCGCCGCTGCAGCACGATCCAGACCGCCAGCACCGCGATGTAGGCGCTCCATGCGACGGAGAGCGCGGTGCGCAGCAGTTCGTTGTCCAGGAAGTGCGGCAGGGAAGGCATGGGCTGGCGGGATTCTAGGGGTGCGGGGAGCGCGCCGCCGGCACGGCCGCCCCCGGCCCGCCGCCGCGCCGTCCGCCCGCGCCTCGGTTCCGGTTGCATCGCGTCGCCGCGGGTCGTCCGGACGGCTCCACAATGCTGGACGGGTCGCCGGCGCCGGCGTCCGCGCGCCCGCCCTTTCCCGCCAACGAGTCCCGCATCCGATGCCCATGCCCCTGCCCGCCCCCTCCTCCCCGCCCGCCCGGCCCGATCGCCCCCGCCGCGCTTCCTCGTCGTCCGCGCCCGCCCTCCGCCGACCGCTGGGCCTGCTCGCGCTGGCCGCGGCCGCGGCGGTCGCGGGATGCGCCACGGCGTCCAGCGGCCCGCCCGCGGCATCCCGGGCGCCCGCATCCGAGGATGCCGCCCCGCCGGCGGCCCTCGCCGCAGGCGGCGCGGGAGCTGCCGCGTTCGCCGCCGCGCCAGCGACGGTGCCTTCGCCGGCCCCGCCGCCCGACGCCAGCGCCGCCGCGTCGGCCGCGGAATCGGCGGCCCGCCTGGCGAGCGAGGAGGCGGATTTCGGGCGCTGGGTCGAGGCGTTCCAGCGCCGCGCCGCCGCGCAGGGCATCCGCCCCGCCACGCTGCGCGACGCTTTCGATCGGGTCCGCTTCCAGCCGCGCGTCATCGAGTTGGACCGGTCGCAGCCCGAATTCACCCGCCAGGTCTGGGACTACCTCGACGGTGCGGTCTCCGCCCAGCGGGTGGCCCAGGGCCGGGCCAAGCTGCAGCAATACCGTGCGGAAACCGCGCAGGCGGAATCCCGCTACGGCGTGCCGGCCGCGGTGCTGGTCGCGATCTGGGGCATGGAGAGCAACTACGGCGGCAATTTCGGCAATTTCTCGACCATCGACGCGCTCGCCACCCTGGGCTTCGAGGGACGCCGCCGCGAATGGGCCGCGAGCGAACTGCTGGCGGCCCTGAAGATCATCGGCAGCGGCGACATCGACCGCTCCCGCATGATCGGCTCCTGGGCAGGCGCGATGGGCCATACCCAGTTCCTGCCGTCGAGCTACCTGGGCTACGCGGTCGACGCCGATGGCGACGGCCGCCGCGACATCTGGGGCAGCATCCCCGATGTGATGGCCTCCACCGCCAACTACCTGGCGCGATCCGGCTGGCAGCCGGGCCAGCCGTGGGGCGCCGAGGTGCGGCTGCCGGCCGGTTTCGACTACGAGCGGGCGGACACCGCCCTGCGCCAGCCGACGCGCCAGTGGGCGGCCGCGGGGGTGATGCCGCTCGACGGGCAGGCGCTGCCGGACTTCCCGGACGGTTCAATCATCGCGCCTGCAGGCGCGCGCGGCCCCGCCTTCCTGGTCGGTCCGAACTTCCGGGCCATCCTGCGCTACAACAACTCGAACAGCTACGCGTTGGGGGTATCGTTGCTGGCGCAGCGCATCGAGGGCGGCCCAGGCGTCGTCGGCGCCTGGCCGCGGGACCTGAAGAGCCTGTCGCGCACCCAGGTGCGCGCGCTGCAGGCGGCGCTCAACGACCGGGGATTCGGCACCGGCACGCCCGACGGGGTGATGGGGCCCGCGACCCGCGACGGGGTGCGCCGCTACCAGCGCAGCGCCGGCCTGCCGGTGGACGGATTCCCGACGGTCGAACTGCTGCAGCAGCTCCAGGCGCCGTGACATCGGTGCGTCGTGGCGCCGCCGGGGTGCTGATCGGCTGCGGAACGCGGCCGTAAGGCGGCCGTAAGGCGGCCGTCCGTCGCGGCCCCACGCGCCGGACCGCGTCGCCGGCCGCGTGCGTCCGGTGCTCCCGACGTTTCCTCCGTAAGGAAGCGCGCGGACCGATCGCCCGACCGCTCGGCGGCATTCGACGGCTGCTGGAACGGACGCGGCCGGCCTGGAAAGAATCCAGGCCGGCCGCAGTCCCCGTGTCGCGGGAGGCGGTGGGCCGCAGGGGCCCGCGCCGTCGGTGTCAGTCGGCGGTCGCTTCTTCCGGCTCGGCCGGTTCGGAGCGGGTCGACTTGTCCTTCTTGAGCGAAGGCAGGATGTCGAGCGTGACTTCCGGCTCGGCCGCGCCTTCCTTCTCGGCCAGGTCCACCGTCAGGCGGCCGCCGTCGACCAAGCGGCCGAAGAGCAGCTCGTCTGCCAGCGCGCGCCGGATCAGGTCCTGGATCAGGCGCTGCATCGGACGCGCGCCCATCAGCGGGTCGAAGCCCTTCTTGCCCAGGTACTTGCGCAGGCCGTCGGTGAAAGTGACCTCGACCTTCTTCTCGGCCAGCTGGGTCTCGAGCTGCAGCAGGAACTTGTCCACGACCCGCAGGATGACCTGCTCGTCGAGCGCCTTGAAGTTGACGATCGCATCCAGGCGGTTGCGGAACTCGGGCGTGAACAGGCGCTTGATGTCGGCCATCTCGTCGCCCGCCTGGCGCGGGTTGGTGAAGCCGATGGTCGCCTTGTTCATCGTCTCGGCGCCCGCGTTGGTGGTCATCACGATGATCACGTTGCGGAAATCGGCCTTGCGCCCGTTGTTGTCCGTCAGCGTGCCGTGGTCCATCACCTGCAGCAGCACGTTGAAGATGTCCGGATGGGCCTTCTCGATCTCGTCGAGCAGCAGCACCGCGTGCGGCTTCTTGGTGATCGCCTCGGTCAGCAGGCCGCCCTGGTCGAAGCCGACGTAGCCGGGAGGCGCGCCAATCAGGCGCGACACCGCATGGCGCTCCATATACTCGGACATATCGAACCGGATCAGCTCGATGCCCATGATGTAGGCCAGCTGCTTGGCGGCTTCGGTCTTGCCGACGCCGGTGGGGCCGCTGAACAGGAACGATCCGATCGGCTTGTCGCCCTTGCCGAGGCCGGAGCGGGCCATCTTGACCGCGGACGCCAGCACTTCGAGCGCCTTGTCCTGGCCGAACACCACGCTCTTGAGGTCGCGTTCGACGTTGCGCAGCTTGTCCCGGTCGTCGTTGGAGACGGACGCGGGCGGAATGCGGGCGATCTTGGCGACGATCTCCTCGATCTCGTTCTTGGTGATCGTCTTCTTGCGCTTGGACGGCGACAGGATGCGCTGGGCAGCGCCGGCCTCGTCGATCACGTCGATCGCCTTGTCGGGCAGGTGACGGTCGTTGATGTACTTGGCCGACAGCTCGGCCGCCGCCTGCAGGGCCGCCACCGCATACTTGACGTTGTGGTGCTCCTCGAAGCGCGACTTCAGGCCCTTGAGGATGTCCACGGTCTGCTCGACGGACGGTTCGACCACGTCGACCTTCTGAAAACGACGCGACAAGGCCGCGTCCTTCTCGAAGATGCCACGGTATTCCTGGAAGGTGGTCGCGCCGATGCACTTGAGCTGGCCGCTGGAGAGCGCCGGCTTGAGCAGGTTGGACGCGTCCAGGGTGCCGCCCGACGCCGCGCCGGCGCCGATCAGGGTGTGGATCTCGTCAATGAACAGCACCGCCTCGGGCTTGTCCTTGAGCGCTTTGAGCACGCCCTTGAGGCGCTGCTCGAAATCGCCACGGTACTTGGTGCCGGCCAGCAGGGCGCCCATGTCGAGCGAGTAGACGTTCGAGTTCGCGAGGATCTCGGGCACGTCGTTCTGGGTGATGCGCCAGGCCAGGCCTTCCGCGATGGCGGTCTTGCCCACGCCGGCCTCGCCGACCAGCAGCGGGTTGTTCTTGCGGCGGCGGCAGAGGATCTGGATGACGCGCTCGACCTCGTACTCGCGGCCGATCAGCGGGTCGATCTTGCCGTCCTTGGCTAGCTGGTTGAGGTTGATGGTGAACTGCTCGAGGGGCGAGGCCTTCTCGCTCTTCTCGGAGCCGCCGGCGCCGCCGCCCTCCTCGCCCTCGGACGCGCCGTCGTTGGACTTCGGCGGTTCGGAAGGCTCGCCCTTCTTGATGCCGTGGGCGATGAAGTTGACCACGTCGAGGCGGGTCACGCCCTGCTGGTGGAGGTAGTAGACGGCGTGCGAGTCCTTTTCGCCGAAGATCGCGACCAGCACGTTGGCGCCGGTGACTTCCTTCTTGCCGTTGCCGGTGGACTGCACGTGCATGATGGCGCGCTGGATGACGCGCTGGAAGCCGAGGGTGGGCTGGGTGTCCACCTCGTCGGTCCCCGCCACCTGCGGCGTGTTGTCCTTGATGAAGTTCGACAGCGACTTGCGCAGATCGTCGATGTTAGCCGAGCATGCGCGCAGCACCTCGGCGGCACTGGGATTGTCCAGGAGGGCCAGCAGCAGGTGTTCCACGGTGATGAACTCGTGGCGCTGCTGCCGGGCCTCGACAAAGGCCATGTGCAGACTGACTTCCAATTCCTGGGCAATCATGAAGCTTCCTTTTGCCTGGCTGTAAAAACGTGTTGGAGGGCAGTTGAGTCCGGAGGTTCGCGATTCAACCTGTGCCTGCCAGAAAATTCAGCCCTGGACCGGCTCGCTGACACACTGTAGCGGATGGCCAGCCTTTTGTGCGGCGTCCATGACCTGGTCGACCTTCGTGGCGGCGATGTCCCGCGAGTAGACGCCGCAGACGCCCTTACCGTCGAGGTGGATCTTGAGCATGATCTGCGTCGCGGTCTCGGTGTCCTTGCCGAAGAATTCCTGGATGACCACGATGACGAACTCCATGGGGGTGAAGTCGTCGTTCAGCATCACGACCTGGTACATGGACGGCGGCTCGACGCGCTGGGCGATGCGCTCAAGGACGACGGAGTCGGACCCGCCGGTCGCCGGTGGCTGCGCGGGCTGCGTGGGCGCGGCGGGTTGCTTGGGAGGAAGCTTGGTGGCCATGGTGGATTTCATTCTATCGGCGGCATCGACGCCTTGCGGCGCCAGGGAATTCGCGGCACGGCGCCCGCCGTGCCGGCGTTCTTTTCACTCGTAGACGACGACGGCGCGGCCGCCGTCGGCCTGGGCCATCCAGTCCTTGAGCGCGGCGTCGGTCGGGTAGAAGCGCGCATCCTCCCCGAGCTGCAGCTCGGCGGTGGCGGCGCGCGGGCCGTCGACGCGGCGCAGCTGCAGCCGCACGTCCAGGCCGCGCACCAGCTCGCCGTGCTCGGTCGCCTCGCGCTGGGGCGGGAAGTCGCGCACCATGCGGCGGATGTCGGGGGCGTGGCCGTTGACCGCCACCCGTAGGAACTTGCCGAAGCGGCAGCGCGCGGCGGCCAGATCCCACACCTGCTGCACCTGCAGGCGCAGTCCGCCCGAGAAGCGGTCCTGCTGGAGCTTGCCGCTCACGACGACCAGCTCGTCGTCCTTGAGCAGGCCGCGGGCGGCCTCGATCACATTGGCGTCGGCGGTGGCCTCGATCACCGCGGACTTGTCGTCGAGCTTGAACAGGGCGAGCTTGCCGCGCTGCCCGTTGATGACCCGGAAGTCGGTCACGATGCCGGCGAGCGTCTGGGGCTCGCGGCTGTCGATCAGCTCGTCGATCTCGCGCCGGACGAACTGGCGCACCTCGGCGGCCACTTCGTCGAACAGGTGGCCCGACAGGTAGAAGCCGATGGCCGTCTTCTCGTAGGTGAGGCGCTCCTTGATGCCCCAAGGCGCGGCGGGCACCAGTTCCGGGTCCTGGGTGCCGGAGCCGTGGGCGTCGTCGCCCATGTCGAAGAGCCCGCCCTGGTGGACGTTGGCGGCGCAGGTGGCGGCGAAGGCGAAGGCGCGGTCGATCGAGGCGGCCAGGCTCGCGCGGTTGGGCTCGATCGCGTCGAAGGCGCCCGCCTTGACCAGCGCTTCGACCGCCCGCTTGTTGAGCCGGGTGCGGTCCACCCGGCAGCAGAAGTCGTAGAGGCTGGCGAAGGGCCCGGTGTCGCCGCCGCGCGGGCCCACGCCCCGGCCCTCGCGCGCGGCGACGATGGCCTCGATGGCCGAGGCGCCCGCGCCCTTGATCGCGCCCAAGCCGTAGCGGACGGTCCGGTCGTCCACCGGCTCGAAACGGACCACGCCGGTGTTGACGTCGGGCGGCTGGAAGGTCATGCCCATCTTCAGGCCGTCCTCGTGGAGCACCCGCAGCTTGTCGGTGTCGTCCATCTCCACCGTCATGTTGGCGCAGTAGAACTCGGCCGTGTAGTGGACCTTGAGCCAGCCGGTGTGGTAGGCCAGCAGCGAGTAGGCGGCGGCGTGCGACTTGTTGAAGCCGTAGCCCGCGAACTTCTCCATCAGGTCGAAGACCTCGTCGGCCTTGTCCTGGCCGATGCCCTTCTCCGCGGCTCCCTTGCGGAAGATCTCGCGGTGCTCGGCCATCTCCTCGGCCTTCTTCTTGCCCATCGCGCGGCGCAGCAGGTCGGCGCCGCCGAGCGAGTAGCCGCCCAGGATCTGGGCGGTCTGCATCACCTGCTCCTGGTAGACCATGATGCCGTAGGTCTCGGAGAGCATCTCCTCGACCAGCGGATGCGGGTACTCGACCTCCTCGCGCCCGTGCTTGCGGGCCACGAAGCTCGGGATCAGGTCCATCGGGCCCGGGCGGTAGAGGGCGTTGAGGGCGATCAGGTCCTCCAGCCGGGTCGGCTTGGCGTCGCGCAGCATGCCCTGCATGCCGCGGGATTCGAACTGGAACACCGACTCGGTCTTGCCTTCCGCGAAGAGCTGGTAGGTCTTGCGGTCGTCGAGCGGGATGTTCTCCCAGGCGAAGTCCTGCTGTCCCTTGTGGCGCTTGACGATGAATTCGCGCGCGATCTCCAGGATGGTGAGGGTCGCCAGCCCCAGGAAGTCGAACTTCACCAGGCCGACCGCCTCCACGTCGTCCTTGTCGTACTGGCTGACCGCCGAGTCGCTGCCGGGCTGCTGGTAGAGGGGGCAGAAGTCGGTCAGCTTGCCCGGCGCGATCAGCACTCCGCCCGCGTGCATGCCGATGTTGCGGGTCATGCCCTCGAGCTTCTGGGCCAGCTCGACGACGGTGCGCACCTCCTCCTCGCGCTCGATGCGCTCGGCGAGCACCGGCTCCATCTCGATCGCGTAGTTGTTCTTGTCGCCGGGCGGCCGGGGGTTGGGCGGGTACTGGATGGTGACCGGCTGGCCCGGCTTGTTGGGGATGAGCTTCGAGATGCCGTCGCAGAACATGTAGCTCATGTCCAGCACCCGGCCCACGTCGCGGATGGCCGCGCGGGCGGCCATGGTGCCGAAAGTGGCGATCTGGCTGACCGCGTTGCGGCCGTACTTGTCCTTGACGTAGTCGATGACCCGGTCGCGGTTGCTCTGGCAGAAGTCGATGTCGAAGTCGGGCATGGACACCCGCTCCGGATTCAGGAAGCGTTCGAACAGCAGCTTGTACTGCAGCGGGTCCAGGTCGGTGATCTTGAGCGCGTAGGCCACCAGCGAGCCGGCGCCCGAGCCCCGGCCGGGGCCGACCGGGCATCCGTTCTGCTTGGCCCAGCCGATGAAGTCGCCCACGATCAGGAAGTAGCCCGGGAAGCCCATCTTCAGGATCACGCCGATCTCGAACTCCAGGCGCTCGACGTAGGCCGGGCGCTGCGCCTCGCGCTCCTTCGGGTCGGGGAACAGGTGGGCCAGGCGCTCCTCCAGGCCTTCGAACGACGCGACCCGGAAATACTCGTTGATCGGCATGCCGCCCGGCGTCGGGAAGTCCGGCAGCTGCGGCTTGCCCAGGTCCAGCACCAGGCTGCAGCGCTTGGCGATCTCCACCGTGTTGGCGATGGCCGAGGGCACGTCGGCGAACAGCGCCTCCATCTGGGCGGCGCTCTTGAAATACTGCTCGCGGGTGAACTTCCGGACCCGGCGCGGGTTGCTCAGGATCTCGCCCTCGGAGATGCAGACGCGGGCCTCGTGGGCCTCGTAGTCGTCGTAGGTCTGGAACTGCACCGGATGGGTGGCGACCACCGGCAGCCGCATCCGCGCGGCCAGCCGCACGGCCGCGACCACCTGGGGCTCGTCGTCGGGACGGCCGGCGCGCTGCAGCTCGAGGTAGAAGCGGCCCGGGAAGATCCCGGCCAGCTGCCGGGCGGCGGCCTCGGCCCGGGCGGCGTCGCCCTGGACCAGGGCCTGCCCGACCGGGCCGGCCTGGGCGCCGGAAAGCGCGATCAGCCCGTCCTGCAGCTCGCGCAGGCTGGCGAGGCTGACCACCGCCTGGTTCTTGACGACGTTCTGCGTCCAGGCGCGGGCCAGCAGCTCGGACAGGTTCAGGTAGCCGGTCCGGTTCTGCACCAGCAGGACGATGCGGGTGGTGGCGCCCGGATTGGAGCCCAGGCCCTCGAGGTGGATCTCGGTGCCCAGCACCGGCTTGACGCCCTTGCCGCGGGCTTCCTTGTAGAACTTGACGCCGCCGAAGAGGTTGCTCAGGTCGGTGATCGCGAGCGCCGGCTGGCCGTCCTTGGCGGCGGCCTTGACGACTTCGTCGATGCGGTTGGTGCCGTCGATGACGGAGAACTCGGTGTGGAGGCGCAGGTGGACGAACATGCCCCGATTGTAGGAAACCACCCCGGTCCGGCGGTTCCGCCCGGACGCCCGGCCGGCGCCTCAGCGGAGCTTGCGCCGGTGGCGCGCCAGCTCGGCGAGGCTGCGGACCAGCTCGGCGTGGGCCGCGGCGTAGTCCGGTCCGCCGAACTCCCGGGCGAACGGATCCCCGGCCCGGCCGCGCGCCGCCTCGGCCCGCGCCGCGTCCAGTTCCGCGCTGCGGACCGCCGCGTCGGCCAGCACGGTGACCCGGTCGGGCTGGATCTCGGCGTAGCCGCCGTCCACCTGCACCCGGACCGGCTCGCCCTCCACCGGCTCGATGCGGACCGTGCCCTCGCGCAGACGGGTCAGCAGCGGCAGGTGCCGCGGCAGGATGCCCAGTTCGCCCTCGGCCCCGGGCAGCACCACCAGCCGGGCCGCGCCCGACCAGACGGTGCCGGCGGCATGGACGAGCTCGGTGCGCAGGGAATTCGGCGCGACGGACGCGCTGTCGGGTGCCGGAGCGGGCATGGGCGGATCCTCGGCGGGCGCGGCGCGGGGCCGCGGATGCCACGGGCCGTGCAGGGGACCGGCGGCCCGGAGTCCCCATTGTGGGCGCTGCCGCGGGCGCTCCCGCGCCGGTCCGCGATGCCCGTCCCGACGTCCCGGCCACCGGCCCGGCGCCGCGCCCGCGGCCGGGGCGACGTTCCTACAATCCGGGGATGCCTGAACCGTGCGACGTCCTCAACATCTCCGCCTACCTGTTCACCCCGATCGACGATGCGCACGCGCTGCAGCCGGTGCTGCTCGACCGGGCCCTGCGCGCCGGACTCAAGGGCACCATCCTGATCGCCGAAGAGGGCATCAACTGCTTCCTGGCGGGCCCGGCCGGGGCGGTGCGCGGCTTCGTCGACCGGCTCCGCGCCGATCCCCGCTTCGCCGCGCTGGCGCCCAAGGAGAGCTGGTCCGCGCGCCAGCCGTTCCGCAAGATGCTGGTCAAGGTCAAGCGCGAGATCATCCGCATGGACCATCCGGCGATCCGCCCCGCCGCCGGCCGGGCCCCGGCGGTGGACGCGCGCACCGTGCGCCGCTGGCTCGGCCAGGGCCACGACGACGACGGGCGCCCGGTGGTGACGCTCGACACCCGCAACGCCTTCGAGGCGGACCACGGCACCTTCGAGGGCGCCATCGACTGGCGCATCGGCAAATTCACCGAGTTCCCCGCGGCGCTGCGGGCGCACCGCGCGGAGCTGGCGGGCAAGACGGTGGTGAGCTTCTGCACCGGTGGCATCCGCTGCGAGAAGGCCGCGATCCTGATGGCCGAGGAAGGGGTGGAGAACGTCTACCAGCTCGAGGGCGGCATCCTGAAGTACTTCGAGGAGACCGACGGCGCCCACTACCGGGGCAGCTGCTTCGTCTTCGACGAGCGGCGGGCGCTGGAGGCCGACCTGTCCGCCGCCGCGCCGCCGGACGACGCCGGGGACCCGCGCGCCTAGCGCGCCGAACCGGCGGCGCCATGGGCGCGTGCGGACCGTGCTACGAAAAAAATAGCTGCCAGCGCACGTCCCGCCTGCGCCAGCGGCCCATCCGACCCACCATCCTTGCCTGGAACGCCACCATGAATTCTTCCCCCGAGACCGGGACTCCCCCCAGCGCCGCGCCCAACGGCCCGGCCGCAGGCATCGTGCTCTTCGGCCACGGCTCGCGCGATCCGCTCTGGCGCCTGCCGATCGAATCGGTCGCCGAGCGCATCCGCGCGCGGGAGCCCGGGGTGCCGGTGCGCTGCGCCTACCTGGAGCTGACCGAACCGGACCTGGCCACCGCCTGCGACGAACTCGCGGCCGAAGGGGTGCGCGCGCTGCGCATCCTGCCGATGTTCCTCGGCGTCGGCCGCCACGCCCGCGAGGACCTGCCGGCCCTGGTGGACGCGGTGCGGGCGCGGCACCCCGGCCTGCGGGTCGAGCTGCGCCGGGCGGTCGGCGAGGAGCCCGCGCTGCTCGACCTGCTGGCGACCCTGGCCGGCGGTCCGGCGCCCGGCTGACGGGAGCGGCCCCGGGGCACCGCCGCGGATAATCGCCCCTCCCTTCCCGACCCACCGTCCATGAACCTCCACCAGTTCCGCTTCGTCCAGGAAGCCGTGCGCCGCAACCTCAACCTGACCGAGGCGGCCAAGGCGCTGCACACCTCGCAGCCGGGCGTGTCGAAGGCGATCATCGAGCTGGAAGAGGAACTCGGCGTGGAGATCTTCGCGCGCCACGGCAAGCGGCTCAAGCGGGTGACCGAGCCCGGCGAGCACGTGCTCCGCAGCATCGAGCTGATCATGCGCGAGATCGGCAACCTCAAGCGCATCGGCGAGCAGTTCAGCGCGCAGGACAGCGGCACCCTCTCCATCGCTACCACCCACACCCAGGCCCGCTACGTGCTGCCGGTGCCGGTGGCGCGGCTGCGCGAGGCCTATCCCAAGGTCAACGTCAGCCTGCACCAGGGCTCGCCCGACCAGGTGGCGCGCATGGTGATCGAGGAGGTCGCCGAGATCGGCATCGCCACCGAATCGCTCTCCGGCTACGCCGAGCTGGTGACCCTGCCCTGCTACGAATGGCAGCACGTGCTGGTGGTGCCGGCCGGCCACCCGCTGGCGCAGTCCGAGCGCATCGCGCTGGAGGACCTCGCGCGCGAGCCGATCATCACCTACCACCCGTCCTTCACCGGCCGCACCCGCATCGACCAGGCCTTCGCCGCGCGCAAGCTGCAGCCCCGCATCGCGCTGGAGGCCATCGACTCCGACGTGATCAAGACCTACGTGCGGCTCGGGCTGGGCATCGGCATCGTCGCCGAGATGGCGGTGCGCGACGACTCCAATGCCGACCTCGCGGTGCGTCCGCTGGGCCAGCTCTTCGGCCAGAACGTGGCCCGGGTGGCCTTCAAGCGCAGCGCCTACCTGCGCAACTTCGTGTTCCGCTTCGCCGAGCTGCTGAGCGACCGGCTCAGCCGCGACCTGATCGCCCGCGCGCTCAGCGGCCGGATCGACGACTACGAGCTATGACCGACCTGCAGACCCTTCCCGCCACCTCCGCGCCCCCCGCCGCCGCTCCCGCCACCCCCGCCCTGCGGACCAAGCTGCCGGCGGTGGGGACGACCATCTTCACCGTCATGTCGGCCCTCGCCGCCGAGACCGGCGCGATCAACCTCGGGCAGGGCTTCCCGGATTTCGACTGCGACCCGGCCCTGGTCGAGGCGGTCGCGGCCGCCATGCGGTCCGGCGCGAACCAGTACCCGCCGATGGCCGGCGTGCCGGCCCTGCGCGAGGCGGTGGCCGGCAAGATCGAGGCGATGCACGCCCGGCGCTACGACCCGGGCAGCGAGATCACCGTCACCGCCGGCGCCACCCAGGCCATCCTGACCGCCATCCTCGCGGTGGTGCGGCCGGGCGACGAGGTCGTCGTGCTGGAGCCCTGCTACGACAGCTACGTGCCCAACATCGAGCTGGCCGGGGGCACGGTGGTGCGGGTGCCGCTGACGCCCGGCACCTTCCGCCCGGACTTCGACCGCATCGCCGCCGCGCTTTCCCCGCGCACCCGCGCGATCGTCGTCAACACGCCGCACAACCCGAGCGCCACCACCTGGACGCGCGAGGAGATGCTGCGCCTGGAAGCGCTGCTGGCCTCGACCGAGGTGCTGCTGATCGCCGACGAGGTCTACGAGCACATGGCCTTCGACCGGGAGCACGAGAGCGCCTCGCGCTTCCCGGGCCTCGCGGCGCGCGCCTTCGTGGTGTCGAGCTTCGGCAAGACCTTCCACGTCACCGGCTGGAAGGTCGGCTACGTGGCCGCCCCGGCCCCGCTCACGGCCGAGTTCCGGAAGGTGCACCAGTTCAACGTGTTCACCGTCAACACGCCGATGCAGCACGGGCTCGCCGCCTACCTGCGCGACCCGGCGCCCTACCTGGGGCTGCCCGGCTTCTACCGCGCCAAGCGCGACCTGTTCCGGGAGGGCCTCGCCGGCACCCGGCTGCGGCTGCTGCCCTCCGAAGGCACCTACTTCCAGTGCGTGGACATCTCGGACGTGACCGACCGCGACGAGGCCGCCTTCTGCCAATGGCTGACCCGCGAGCGGGGGGTGGCCGCGATCCCGCTCTCGGCCTTCTACGGCGACGGCTTCGACCAGCGGGTGGTGCGCTTCTGCTTCGCCAAGGAAGACGCCACCCTGCACGCGGCGCTGGATCGGCTGCGCCGACTCTGAGAACATCGGCCGCGGCGCGCCGCCGGCGCCTCTGCCCGCCGCCGCGGACGGGCCGCCGGCGGGCCGGCGGCGCGCAATCCCGCGCGCCGCGAGGCCGCCGCCGCTGGGAGGAATTCCATGAACGCATCGAACGACGCAGGCAAGCTGGTGCTCCGGGTCGCGCTGGGCATCCTGGTGCTGCTGCACGGCATCCACAAGATCGGCACCGGCGTCGGCGGCATCGCCGGCATGCTCGCCGCCCACGGCCTGCCGGGCGGCCTGGCCTACCTGGTCTACGTGGGCGAGGTCGTCGCGCCGGCGCTGCTGATCGTCGGCGCGCTGACCCGGCCCGCGGCGTGGATCGTGGTGGTCAACATGCTCTTCGCCTTCGGCCTGGTGCACATGAAGGACCTGACGGCGCTCGCCGGCAACGGCGGCTGGAAGCTCGAGCTGCAGGGCATGTACCTGTTCGGCGCCCTGGCGGTGGCCCTGCTGGGCGCCGGGCGCTACAGCCTGGGGGGCGCCGGCGGCCGCCTCAACTGAATCCCGCCGGCGCGGCGGCGGGAGCGGCGGGCCGCCGCGGCCCCGCTCCCGCCCGGAACGTCACTTCAGGAAGTCCGGCTTGGCGTAGCCGGGGAAGCGCTGGTCCACCACCGCGTTGAACTCCTTCGAGCGGAAGGCCTCGGCGATGTCCTTCGCCCAGGGCGCGTCCTTGTCCGCGCGCTTGACCGCGACCACGTTCAGGTAGTAGTCGGGGGTCTTCTCCAGCTTCACCGCCTCCTTGAGCTTCAGGCCCGAGGAGATCGCAAAGTTGCCGGTGACGACCGCGTACTCCGCGTCGCCGAGCGAGCGCGGCAGCTGGGCCGCCTCGAGCGGGATGAACTTGAGCTTGTGCGGGTTCTCCGCCACGTCCTTCTCGGAGGCGCGCAACGGATCGATGCCGTCCTTGATCTTGATCAGGCCGTTGGCCTGCAGCATGGTCAGGGCGCGCGCCAGGTTCGCCGGGTCGTTCGGCAACGTCACCCGGTCGCCGTCGCGCACCTCTTCCAGGGCCTTGCGCTTGGTGGAGTAGATGCCGAGCGGCGCGATCGGGCCGGAGACGATGTCGACCAGGTCCAGCTTCTGGTCGGCGGCGAACTTCTTCAGGTAGACCAGGTGCTGGAAGAAGTTGGCGTCGAGCGACCCCTGGGCCAGCGCGTTGTTGGGCTGGACGTAGTCGTTGAACTCGACCAGCTTGACCTGGTAGCCCTTCTTCTCGAGCTGCGGGACGATGCCCCACTTGAGCTGGTCGAAATTGGAGCCGGCGGTCGCGCCGATGGTCAGGGCCTTCTTGGCGGCCGGCTGGGCCTGGACGGCCATGCCGGCGACGGACAGCGAGGCGGCGACGAGGCCCAGGGCCAGGGTGCGGCGGAGAACTTGCATCGAGAACGGTCCTTGGAACGGAGAAACACGAAAGGGAACGGAAGCGGAACCGCCGATTGTCGGCGTTCCGCGCGCCGGGCGCCGGAGCGCGGCGAGGGGCGCGGCAATGGGCGCCGCGGGACGCCCCGCGCGCGCCCGGCGGCGCTCAGCCGCGCTTGTCCAGGCGGCGCGCCAGGGCGTTGCCGACGAACTGCAGGATCTGCACCATCACCACCAGCAGCGCGACCGTCAGCACCATCACGTCGGTCTGGAAGCGGTAGTAGCCGTAGCGGATCGCCAGGTCGCCGATACCGCCGCCGCCCACCACGCCGGCCACCGCCGAGTACGACAGGAAGCTGACCGCGAGCACCGTCAGCGCCAGCACCAGCCCGGAGCGCGCCTCGACCAGCAGCACCCGCCAGACGATCTGCAGCTCGGACGCGCCCATGGCGTGGGCCGCCTCGATCACGCCGCGCGGCACTTCGCGCAGGCACTGGTCCACCAGCCGCGCGAAGTACGGGATCGCCGCGAAGGATAGCGGAACCGCCGCGGCCAGCGGACCGATGGACGTGCCGGCGATCACCCGGGTGAAGGGCACCAGCGCGACCAGCAGGATGATGAAGGGGAAGGACCGCACGGTGTTCACGATCCAGTTCAGGACCATGAAGGCCGGACGGTTGGCGAGCGACTGGCCGGGGCCGAGCAGGAACAGCAGCACGCCGAGCGGCCCGCCGATCAGGATGGCGGCCGACAGGCCGATGCCCAGCATCAGCGCGGTCTGGCCGGCGGCGACGCCGAGTTCGGGGACGATGGCCGCGATGTTCTCGGGCAGCATCGCGAGGAAGGGGTCAAGCATGGCGGGATCCGGTCGGGAGAGGGGTTGCGGCGGCGGCTTCCTCCGCGTCCAGGCGCGCCTCGCGGGCCTTGCGGCGCACCAGGCGGTCGAGCTCGCGGCCCAGCGCCGTCAGGCGCTCCGCATCGGGCGCGGCCTGCACCGCGAACTCCTCGGCGATCCGCCCGCCCTCGACGATCGCGACCCGGCGGCAGATGGCGTGCACCACCGAAAGCTCGTGGGTGACGATGACGATGCTCACGCCGAAGCGCCGGTTGATGTCGGCCAGGGTCGCGAGCACCGACCGGGTGGTCTCGGTGTCGAGCGCCGAGGTCGGCTCGTCGCACAGCAGCACCTGCGGGTTGGGCGCCAGCGCGCGGGCGATGGCGACCCGCTGCTTCTGCCCGCCGGAGAGCTGCGCCGGGTAGCTGCCGGCCTTGTCCGCCAGGCCGACCACCTCCAGGCATTCGCGCACCCGGGCGTCGATCTCGGCACGCCGGTGCCGGCCGTGGATCTTGAGCGGGAAGGCGACGTTGTCGGCCACGGTGGCGTTCTGCAGCAGGTTGAACTGCTGGAAGATCATGCCGATGGACTGGCGCGCGCTCATCAACGCGCGTTTCGAGAGTCGGGTAAGTTCGCGGCCGGCCACGTGGACGGCACCGGCGTCGGGCCGTTCGAGCAGGTTGATCAGGCGCAGCAGCGTGGACTTGCCGGCGCCGCTCTTGCCGATCAGGCCGACGATGTCGCCCTGGGCGACGTCGAGGGACACCGCGCGCACGGCCTCGAAGGCGCTGCCGTCCGGCATGCGGAAGGTCTTGCCGACGCCGTCGAGCCGGATGACCGGCGCGGCGGCGGCGTCGCGCGGAGCCTCAGCGGAATGGGATTGCATGGATGTGGAGGGACGGCCGCGGCTGCGGTACGGTCCGCCGCGTGGGCGGACGCCGCGAGCGGCCGGTGACGAAAAAACGAAGGCGCAAGTATGCCGCGCCCGTTCCGGCGGCGCGTGCGCCTTCGGGAGGGGCCGGAGGCGGGCCTCAGCCCATCCAGTACCGGTCGAGCGAGCCGAAGCCCCACTTGGCGGGATTCTCGATGCCGACGATGCGGTCGTTCGACTGCGGCAGCGCGAGGTCGATGCGCTGCGGCGGCAGCGGCTGGTTCGTCTTGGCCGAATGGAACACGGTGACCACCGGGCGCAGGAGCGAGCGGCTGAGCTGCTCGGACACCACGCCGAGCCGTCCCGATTCGAGCCGGACCAGCGATCCGACCGGATAGATGCCGACGCTGCGGATGAAGGCCTCCAGCAGCCGGCGGTCGAAATGGCCGGTCCAGGAGCTCATCTGGCGCACCGCGTGCGCCGGCTCCCATCCGGCCTTGTAGCAGCGCGCCGAGGTGACGGCGTCGTAGACGTCGCAGATCGCGCCCATGCGGGCGAAGTGCCCGATGCCCTCGCCCTCCAACCGGTGCGGGTAGCCGCTGCCGTCGTACTTCTCGTGGTGGTGCAGCGCCACGTCGAGCACCGATTCGAAGGTCTGGGTACCTTCGCGGAGCAGTTCCCAGCCCTGCACCGGATGGCGCTTCATGATGGTGAACTCTTCCTCGGTGAGGGCGCCGGGCTTGTTGAGCACCTCGGGCGGCGACACCGCCTTGCCCAGGTCGTGCACCAGGCCGGCCATGCCCGCTTCGCGGACCATGCGGTCGTCCATGCCCAGCTGCTGGGCCAGGGCCACCATCAGCCCGCAGACCGCCACCGAATGCATGTAGGTGTAGTCGTCCTTGGTCTTGAGCCGCGCGATGCTGATCAGGGCGCCCGGGTTGCGGCTGACCGACGCGGCGATGTCCTGCACCATGGGCATCGCCTGGTGGGTGTCGACGATGCGGCCCATCCGGATGTCCTGGAACATCGCGGCGACCGCGCCGCTGGTGTCCTCGCAGACCTTGCGCGCCCGCTCCACCTCCTCGACGAAGGACGTGCGGAGGGCCGGCGCGGGAGGCGGCGGGGCGGTCGCCACCGGCACGGGGGGAGGCTGCGGCGCGGGGGGCGAAGCCACCGGATCCGGCTCGGGCGCGGGAGGCGCCACCGGTGCTGGCGCTGGCGCCGGCACGGCGACATCGAGCCCGCGCGCGGTGTCGATCCATACGTCTTGGATGCCGCTGTCGAGGATGGCCTGCAGATCCTTGGGATCCTGCAGCACGAACGCGCTGCGCCAGAACGGATGGCTGAGCCAGGAACCCCCAAGCTTCTGCAGATACATGCCGCATCGAAGATCGGAAGCCTGTATCTTTTTGAGCATTATTGCAATTATCCGTAAATTTCCGTGTGTTCCGCTTCCATGCTAACCGCTCGTCGCAGCCGTGCATGAACGAATGTCACTGGAACGACGGGGATCGCCGTGCATCGCGCAAGGCACGACCCGTACGCCGGGGACTGGCGGAGCACGCCGCGCGCCCGGACGCCGGCGGCGGTCTCGGTGCCTCGATATCATTCCGCGGATGCGTCGTCCGGTCCTCGTCCTCGTGCTCCTGCTGGTCGTCCTGCGCGGCTGGTTCGGCGGCGCGGTGGCGATGCCGGCGCCCGTGACGGCGGCACCGCACTGCGCGGAGCACGCTTCCGTCCCCGCCGGAGCGGCGCCGCTCCGGGGCGGGGGCGATGCGACGCACGCGGGCCCCGGCGCCCCGCCGCCGTCGGCGCCCCACGCGGCGCACGGGCCGCTGCCTCCGCCGGCATCGCACGGCCTCCATGGCGGCGTTCCGGACGCGCAGGCCGCGGCGCACGGCGACTGCGGGAGCGCTTCCGCAGCGCACGCGGGACACGGCGATTGCGGCGACTGCCAGGTCTGCCATTCCGCGGTGCCCGCCTGGAACGCGTCGGTGCGCCCCCCCGCGGCGGGACCCGGCGCCGTGTCCGCACGCGGCGTGGCGGACTTCGCCAGCGCGGACCGCGCGCCCGACCTGCGGCCGCCCATCCTCCGGCCTTCCCGCCCGTAGTCCGTCCGCGATCCGGCCGGCGCCCCCCTGTCGGAGGGCGGCGCCCGCACGGTCCGACGCCGCATGCGGCCCGCGGACGGTTCCCGAGTCCCTGCCGGAGACCGTTTCCCATGTCCCTCCTTCCCCGCCCGCGCGCGCGCCGGGCCGAATCCTGCCGCCGCGGCCGCGCCGCCCGGTGGCGCCTCGCGCTGTTCCTCCTCCTGTGCGGCAACGCCGCATCGCAGACGGCGTCCGCCGCCGACTCCGTCTCCGCGCCGCCGCCGGTGGCCGACCCCGCCGCCGCGGTGAGCCCGCCGCGCTACCGATCCGCCTTCGCAGCTTCGGGCCAGGGTGTGGAAACGGGCCGCACCGCATGGCGGGCCGCCAACGCCGCTGTCGCGGCGGAACCGGCCGGCCACGCGGCCCACGGCGGCGGCGCACCCACAGCGGCGGATCGCCCGTCCGGCCATGCGTCCCCCCACGGCGCCGGGCCGTCCGGAAGCCACGGGCCGGCGCAGGACGCCGCACCGCACGCGCACCGCCATCCGCCCGCGCATCCGGCGCCGGGAGCCGCGCGATGAGCCGCCGCGTCCGTACGGCCGCCGCCCTGTGCTGCGCGTCCCTGCTGCTCGCGGGATGCGCCAGCGTGTCGCCCGACGGCATGCGCGGCAGCGTGGGCGGCCTGGTCGGCCCGCGCATCGGCGTCGAAGCGCCGCTGGCGCCGCCGGGAGCCGACGCCGACGCGGCGGTCGATGCCCTGCTGCGGGCCCCGCTGACCGAGGAGGCCGCGGTCCGGATCGCCCTGCTCCAGGGCCCTGCGCTGCAGGCATCGCTCGCCGCGCTCGGCATCGCCGAAGCCGACCGGGTGCAGGCGTCGCGCCTGCCGAATCCGGTCTTCTCCATCGCTCGGCTCGCGGAAGGCAGCGAGCGCGAGATCGAGCGCTCCCTCGCCATCAGCCTGCTCGGGGTGCTGACCCTGCCCTGGCGCGCCGAACTCGCCGGCCGACAGCTCGAAGCGGCACGCCTGCAGACGGCGCTGGACGTGGTGCGGCTGGCGGCCGAGGTGCGCCGCGCCTGGATCCGGGCGGTGGCCGCGGCCCAGTCGGCGGCCGCCGCCGAGCGCTTGCAGGAAGCTTCCGAGGCCGGCGCCGAGCTGGCGCGGCGCATGGCCCGGACGGGCAACTGGAGCACCCTGCAGCAGGCGCGCCAGCAATTGGCGCTGGCCGAGAGCGCCGCCGGGCTCGCCCGGGCCCGCCAGGCGGCCGTCCGCGAGCGCGAGGCGCTGACCCGCCTGCTCGGCCTCTGGGGCGGTCGGACGGACTACCGCTTGCCCGACCGCCTGCCGGGACTGCCCGGCCCCGAAGCGCTGACGGATGGCGCGACGGTCGAATCCGCCGCCTTGCGCGAACGCCTGGACGTGCGCGGCGCGCTGGTGCGCAACCGGCGCTACGCGGCCTCGCTGGGCTACGTCCGCGCGGTCGGCTACCTCGACGGGCTGGACATCGGCTACCGCCGCGACGTCACCACCGACCGGGCCGACGGCGGCCGCTCGGTGCAGCAGGGCTGGCGCCTCGCGGTGCCAGTGCCGGTGTTCGACTGGGGCGGGGCGCGCCGCGCCCGCGCGCGGGCGCTCTACCTGCAGAGCGCCGCGCAGGTCGGCGCGGTGGCGGTGCGCGCCCGCAGCGAGGCGCGCGCCGCCTGGCTCGCGTGGCGCACCGCCTACGACCTCGCCCGCAGCCAGCGCGACGAGGTGGTGCCGCTGCGCAGCCACATCGCCGACGAGACCGTGCTGCGCTACAACGGCATGCTCGTCAGCGTCTGGGAGGTGCTGGCGGAGGCCCGCGCCAGCCTGGCGGCGGTCGATGCCGCGACCGCCGCCGAGCGCGATTTCTGGCTCGCCGACACCGACCTGCGCCTCGCGCTGACCGGCGGCTCGCCGGATCCTTCCGGCCCGGCGGACGCGTCCGCCCCGGCCGCGCCCCTCCCGTCCACCCTCCCGTCCGCAGGCCATTGAGATGAACCGCCGCAACTTCTTCGCGGGCACGGCCACCGCCGTGGCCGCCACCGCCGTCACCCGCTCGGCCCTGGCCGCCCTGCCCGAACCGGTGCAGGCCGGGTCGGCCGGCACCGCGGCGCCGCTGGCGCCCTCCCACGGCGACCGCTACACGCCGGTCGTCACCCTCAATGGCTGGACCCTGCCCTGGCGGATGAACGCCGGGGTCAAGGAGTTCCACCTGGTGGCCGAGCCGGTGGTGCGCGAGCTCGCGCCGGGCATGGAGGTCAACATGTGGGGCTACAACGGCCAGAGCCCGGGCCCGACGATCGAAGTGGTCGAAGGCGACCGGGTGCGCGTCTTCGTGACCAACCGGCTGCCCGAGCACACCACCGTGCACTGGCACGGGCAGCGCCTGCCCAACGGCATGGACGGCGTCGGCGGACTGACGCAGCCGCACATCCCCCCGGGGCGGACCTTCGTCTACGAATTCACCGCGCGCCGGCCCGGCACCTTCATGTACCACCCGCACGCCGACGAGATGGTGCAGATGGCGATGGGCATGATGGGCTCCTGGGTCACCCATCCGCGCGGCGACCATCCCCACATCGCGCGGGTGCAGCGCGACTTCTGCTTCCTGCTGCAGAGCTTCGACGTGGAGCCGGGCAGCCGCACGCCGCGGGTCGCCACCATGCTCGACTTCAACCTCTGGGCCTGGAACAGCCGGGTCTTTCCCGGCATCGACGCCCTGCCGGTGCGCCAGGGCGATCGGGTGCGCCTGCGCATCGGCAACCTCAGCATGACCAACCACCCGATCCACCTGCACGGGCACGAGTTCTCCGTCACCGGGACCGACGGCGGCCCGGTCCCGCCCGGCGCCCGCTGGCCCGAAGTGACCGCAGACATCGCGGTCGGCCAGATGCGCCAGATCGAGTTCGTCGCCGACGCCGAGGGCGACTGGGCCCTGCATTGCCACAAGAGCCACCATGCGATGAACGCGATGGGCCACGAACTGCCGACCATGATCGGCGTGCCGCAGGCCGACCTGGCCGCGAAGATCCGCCGCATCGTTCCCGACTACATGGCGATGGGATCGACCGGCATGGCCGAGATGGCGTCGATGCCGATGCCGCTGCCCGACAACACCTTGCCGATGATGGGCGGCCAGGGCCCGTTCGGCCCGCTGGAGATGGGCGGCATGTTCAGCGTGGTCCGGGTCCGGCGCGACCAGCCCCCGGGCGACCACCGCGACCCGGGCCCGTTCGCGCATCCGCCGGGCACCGTCGCGCGGCGCTTCGACGGCGACATGCCGGAGCCGCCCCGCGCTCCCGGCGGCGCGCGGCCGGCGGCCGCGGCCGCGCCCGGCGCGCCGACGGTGCGCAAGCCGTCCGGCGGGCACGGCGGGCATTGAGCCGGACGCCCGCCAGGACGACCGTCGCGCGGGCCGCGCCGCCCCGTCGCGGCCACGCCCGGCCCCTCCCCGCCCAGCCGCTCATCGCTTTCCGCTCCCAGCTTCCACCGCTTCCTTCGACCTCTCTGTTCAGAGTCCCCGCGCCATGACGCTCACCACCGTTTCCTCCGCCTCCCCGACCCGGCCTGCGGGCCCGGCCTTGCGCGCCGACGTCGCCCGCACCGCCCGGCGCTTCGGCGCCGCATGCATCGCCTGCCTCGCGCTGGCCGCGGCCGTCGCCCGTGCCGGCGCCATCATGCCACCCGCGCCGGACGTCCAGCCGGTTCCAGCGGCCCCGGGCGTCCCTGCGGCCCATGCGGGCCATGCGGGCCATGCGGGCCATGCGGGCCATGCGGGCCATGCGGGCCATGCGGGCCACGATGCCGGCGCCGCGCGCATGGACGCTTCCGCTGCGCCCGGCGCGCTGCCGACGGTGCAGGCCGAGGTGCGCAAGGTCGATGCGTCCGCGGGCCGGCTGACCCTGCGGCACGCGCCCATCCCCAACCTGGGCATGCAGGCGATGACGATGGTCTTCGAAGTGGCGGACCCGGCGCTGCTGGCCGGGCTGCGGACCGGCGACCGGGTCGCCTTCACCGCCGACCGCGGTCCCGGCGGCGGCCTGACCGTGCGGTCGCTGTCACCGGCGCCCTGACCGCGGCGGGCGGGGCGGCCGCATCCCGCCCGGTCCAGCCCGCCTAACGGATCCGCAGGCCGCCTTCGCGCTGCAGCCGCAGGAAGGCCGCCCGGGTCATCGAACGTTCGCGGCCGTCCGCGCCGCGCAGCAGCAGCAGGCGGCCGCCCGCGCCGTGCCAGGCGACCTGCCAGGCCGTCCACTCCGTGGCCGCTGAGGGAAGGCCGCCGTCGGGTCCGGCCTCCGCGATGTCCAGCCGGGCGCCCTCGGGGGGCAAGGGGGGCAGCGGTCCCCTGGCCGCGCCGGATTCCGGCGCCGGACCTGCGCCGGCGACCGGGCCGCGCGGCTCCACCGGCGCCGTCGCCGCCGCGGTGGCCGGCGCGCCCGCGCCCGGCATCGCCGCAGGCCCCGGCGCGGGCGCCGCGGGGCGTTGCGCGGGGACGGGCCGCGCGGACGGGCCCCGGTCGGACCGCGCCGGCGCGGCGGCCGGCCGGGCCTGCGGGGCCGGCTCGACCGGCAGGGTGTCCTCGAACCGCTGCGCGAACCGCTCGGAGAAGGTCGCCAAATCCACCGGATGGACGATCAGGCTGTCGAGCGCCGCCATCTGCGCGGCGTTGCGCTCCTCGATCGACGAGGGCGGGACGCCGGCGGCCTCCAGGCCCGACGCCAGCCGCAGGTAGACGCCCGCGAGCCGGCCGGGCAGCGCCGACCGCAGGTGGCGCAGCCACAGCTGCCGCAGCTCCGGCAGCACGTCGGCCATCTCCACCGCGGACTGCAGTGCGGCCAGGTAGGTCGCCGGATGCAGGGGCTGGCGGCCGAGCGCGTCCAGCGGCACCGCGGCCACCCACAGCAGGTCGAATTCGGCGAACTGCAGGTTCGCGGCGTCCACCTCCGCGCGGTAGCGGCGCAGTTCCGCCTTGTCCGCATCGGCCAGCGCGGGCCAGGCGAACGACGGCGGCACCGGCGGCGGCACCTGCAGGGCGCGCGCCAGCTGGGCCTGGAAACCGTCGGCGAGCAGCGTCGCGAACCGGTCCAGCTCACGCAACGGCGCGGAACGCCGGAGCACGCCGCGCGACGGCAGCGCGGCGCGCGCATGGTCCAGCAGCTCGCGCATCAGCGCGGGCGCGCCCGCCACCGCCTCGCGCTGGCAGGCGCGGTATTCCTCGGGCCAGCCCGAGGACAGCGGCCGTCCGGCGGCGGGCGCGCTCACGCGCCGCCTCCGCGGACGCCTCCGGTGACAGCGCGCACGGTGCGCACGCGCCGCTCCCTCAACCCAGGGCCTTGAAGCGCACGCGCTTCGGCTTGGCGCCCTCCTCGCCCAGTCGCCTCTTCTTGTCGGCCTCGTACTCCTGGTAGTTGCCGTCGAAGAACGTCCACTGGCTATCGCCCTCGGCGGCCAGGATGTGGGTGGCGATGCGGTCGAGGAACCAGCGGTCGTGGCTGATGACCAGCACGGTGCCCGCGTACTCCAGCAGCGCGTCCTCGAGGGCGCGCAGGGTCTCCACGTCGAGGTCGTTCGACGGCTCGTCCAGCAGCAGCACGTTGCCGCCCTGGATCAGCGTCTTGGCCAGGTGCAGCCGGCCGCGCTCGCCGCCGGAGAGGTTGCCGACCTTCTTCTGCTGGTCCTGGCCGTTGAAGTTGAAGCGGCCGGCGTAGGCGCGGCTGGCCATCTGGAACTTGCCGATGTTGAGGATGTCCAGGCCGCCGGAGATGTCCTCCCAGACGGTCTTTTCGTTGGACAGCTCGTCGCGGTGCTGGTCGACGAAGGCCATCTTCACCGTCTGGCCGACCACCACCTCGCCGGAATCGGGCTGCTCGCGGCCGGCGATCAGCTTGAACAGCGTCGACTTGCCGGCGCCGTTCGGGCCGATGATGCCGACGATGGCGCCGGCGGGGATGTTGAAGCTCAGGTCGTCGATCAGCAGCCGGTCGCCGAAGGACTTGCTGACGTTCTTGAACTCGATCACCTGGCTGCCGAGGCGGTCGGCAACGGGGATGAAGATCTCCTGCGTCTCGTTGCGCTTCTGGTATTCGAAGTCGCTCAACTCCTCGAAGCGCTGGATGCGGGCCTTGCTCTTGGCCTGGCGGCCCTTGGCGTTCTGGCGCACCCACTCCAGCTCCTTCTTCATCGCCTTGGCGTGGGCTTCCTCGGACTTCTGCTCGCCCTCCAGGCGGGCGTTCTTCTGCTCCAGCCAGGTGGTGTAGTTGCCCTTGTACGGGATGCCGCGGCCGCGGTCGAGCTCCAGGATCCACTCGGCGGCGTTGTCCAGGAAGTAGCGGTCGTGGGTGATGGCGACCACGGTGCCTGAGAAGCGCTGCAGGAAGACTTCCAGCCAGTCCACCGATTCGGCGTCCAGGTGGTTGGTGGGTTCGTCGAGCAGCAGCATGTCGGGCTTGGACAGCAGCAGCTTGCACAGCGCCACGCGGCGCTTCTCGCCGCCGGAGAGCAGGCCGATCTTGGCGTCCCAGGGCGGCAGGCGCAGGGCGTCGGCGGCGATCTCCAGCTGGTGCTCGCTGTCGGTGCCGGCGGCGGCGATCACCGCCTCCAGCTGGCCCTGCTCGGCGGCCAGGGCGTCGAAGTCCGCGTCGGGCTCGGCGTAGGCGGCGTAGATCTCGTCCAGGCGCTTCTTGGCGGCGTTGACCTCGCCCATCGCCTCCTCGACCGATTCGCGCACCGTGTGGTCGGGGTCGAGCTTCGGCTCCTGCGGCAGGTAGCCGATCGAGAGGCCGGGCATCGGGATGGCCTCGCCGTCGATCTCCTTGTCGATGCCGGCCATGATCTTCAGCAGCGTGGACTTGCCCGAACCGTTGAGGCCGAGCACGCCGATCTTGGCGCCCGGGAAGAAGGAAAGCGAGATGTCCTTCAAGATCTGCCGCTTGGGCGGCACGGTCTTGGTGACATGGTTCATGCTGTAGACGTATTGGGCCATGCGTTGGTCGTTCGTGCGATTGATGGGGGTTGGGGCCGCGGGGGCCGGGAAGCGATCCGGGGCCGGTCGGCGGCGCCGGCGGCGGACGGCCGCGCCGGGCGACGCGCGCGGCGAATCCGCCATGGCGGAGCAGCGGGGATTATCCTCCGTGGCGGCCGAGCCGTGCGACAATGGCCGCTCCTGCGGTGGCAGTCGCCCGCAGCGTCAGCAATCTGCTGGGGACACTCGCTCCCGCAATCCCGAACCGATCCGGCCATGACTGGCCCGGCGCCCGCAGGCGCCGCGGCAGGCCGATCCCCCAGTGCCCTGGTCGGGCACCGCACCATGAACTTTGACGAACTCAATCTGGCTCCGGCCATTCTGAAAGCCGTGCACGAGCAGGGCTACGACACCCCCACGCCGATCCAGGCCCAGGCGATCCCCGCCGTCCTCGCCGGCCACGACCTGCTCGCCGGCGCCCAGACCGGCACCGGCAAGACCGCCGCCTTCACGCTGCCGCTGCTCCACCTGCTCTCCCAAAACCCCGCGCCGAAGAGCCGCTTCGGCGGCAAGGGCGTGCGCGCCCTGGTGCTGACCCCCACCCGCGAACTCGCCGCCCAGGTCGAGGAATCGGTCCGCGAATACGGCAAGTACCTGGACCTGAACTCGACCGTGATCTTCGGCGGCGTCGGCATGAACCCGCAGATCGACCGCATCAAGCGCGGCGTCGACGTCCTGGTCGCCACCCCCGGCCGCCTGCTCGACCTGCAGGGCCAGGGCCACCTCGACCTGTCCACCGTGCAGTTCCTGGTCCTCGACGAAGCCGACCGCATGCTGGACATGGGCTTCATCCACGACGTGAAGAAGGTGCTGGCGCTGGTGCCGCGCGAGAAGCAGAGCCTGCTGTTCTCGGCCACCTTCAGCGACGAGATCCGCGAACTCGCCAACACCCTGCTGCGCGACCCGCAGAGCATCCAGGTCACGCCGGCCAACACCACCGTCCAGCGCATCACCCAGGTGATCCACCCGGTCGGGCGCGGCAAGAAGAAGGCGCTGCTCGCCCACATCATCAACGAGCACAACTGGAGCCAGGTGCTGGTCTTCACCCGCACCAAGTTCGGCGCCAACAACGTGGCCGAGTTCCTCACCAAGAACGGCATCCAGGCGATGGCGCTGCACGGCAACAAGAGCCAGTCGGCCCGCACCCAGGCGCTGTCCGGCTTCAAGACCGGCGAGATCCGCGCCCTGGTCGCCACCGACATCGCGGCCCGCGGCATCGACATCGACGAGCTGCCGCACGTCGTCAACTACGAGATCCCGAACGTCAGCGAGGACTACGTCCACCGCATCGGCCGCACCGGCCGCGCGGGCGCCAGCGGCGAGGCGGTGAGCCTGGTCTGCCTGGACGAGGAAGGCTTCATGTACGACATCGAGCGCTTCACCAAGCAGAAGATCGAGGTCAAGGTCATCGACGGATTCGGCCCCGAACCCGGCGAGCGCGCCGAGCCCATCGCCATGGGCCGCCAGACCATCTGGGGCGGCGCCGGCAAGGCGCCGAGCCGCGAGGTCATGGCCGCAGCGGCCAAGGCCGCGCGCAACGAGATGATGCAGCGCATCCGCGACAACAAGGAGAAGCAGGGCGGCGCGGCGCGCGGCAACGGCGGCCAGGCGGGCGGCGGCAAGGAAGGCAGCGCCAAGGAAGGCCCGGCGCGCGCCGCTGGCCATCCGGGCGGCCACGCCGGCAACGGCCCCCGCGCCAACGGCCCGCGCAACGCCCCGGCGCCGCGCAAGGCGGCGCCCGCCCGCGGCGGTGCGCCGCACGGCCGCGGATTCGGCGGTGGCGCTGGCGGCGGTGGCGAACGCTTCGACGACAGCCAGCCGCGCTTCCCCGGCGCGCACCAGGCCGGCCGCACCCCCGGCAACGACCATGGCGCCCACATCCGCGGCGACTCCTCGCCGGGCTACGGCGCCGGGCCGCGCGGCTCGGCCGGCGGACAGCCCGACCCGCTGCGCACCAGCGTCGACAGCATGACCGACCGCAACCGCCGCGGCGGTGGCGGCCGCCCTGGCGGCGGCGGCTTCAACCGCGGCAACCGCTCCTACGGCCGTTGAGGCGGCCCGCCGGCCGCACGGGCCGGCGACCGGCATCCCGAAAGCGCGCTCCGGCGCGCTTTTTCCATGGGGCGGACGGGAGGCTCAGGTGCGGGCCAGCCGGCGCATCAGCGCGGCGGTGCCGCACGGCCAGCCCGGCCGGCCGAACCAGGCGCCGCCCGCGACCGCGCCCGCGTTGAGCAATCCGTAGACCGCCAGCGCCGCGGCCTGCGCCGCGAAGACCGCGCCCAGCCCGCCGCCCAGGCGCAGGGCCGTCCAGCCGCCGCCCGCGGCCACGGCCAGCCGCGCCAGATTGCCCGCCACCGGCCAGGCCAGCCGGCCCGCGCCCTGGGACGCGAAGTACAGCACCAAGCCGAGCCCGAAGAAGGCGTAGAACGGCCCGACCGCGCGCAGGTAGCGGCTGCCGGCGGCGATCATCTCCGGATCGCTCGCGAAGAGGCCGAGCCAGGCCTGCGGGAACAGGGCCGCGCCCAGGCCCACCGCGCCGCTCAGCGCCATCGCCAGCGCCGCACCGGTCCAGGTGGCCTGCAGCGCCCGTACGTGCAGCCCGGCGCCCATGCAGGCGCCGACCATCGCCACCAGCGGCGCGCCCAGTCCGAACACCAGCGGCACCAGCAGGTATTCGAGCCGGACGGCGGTGCCGTAGCCGGCGATGGCCGCCGGTCCGAAGGCGCCGACCTGCGCGGTCGCGAAGCCGATGGTGAGGTTGGTGGCGAAGGTGGACACCGCGCCCAGCAGCCCCACGCGCAGGATGTCCCGCAGCAACGGGGCCTGCAGCGGTCCGCGCCGCGGGCGCACCGGGGCCCGCCCGGCCAGCAGGTAGGCGGCCAGCACCGCGCTGCCGCCGGCGTAGTAGGCCAGGAGCGCCCAGCCGCCGCCGGCGATGCCCAGCCCCGGCAGCGGCCCCCACCCGAAGATCAGCAGCGGCGACAAGGGCAGCAGGCACAGCGTGCCGACGCAGCTCACCGCGGCCGGCACCGCCATGTTGCCGGCGCCGCGCAGCACCGCCGCCAGCGCGTTGAACACCCAGACCAGCACCGCCCCGGCGAAGACCACGTCCGAGTAGGCGAGCGCCGCCGCCAGCGATCCGCCCTCCCCGCCCATGCGGCCGTAGAGCCAGCGGCCGCCGCCGAGCACCGCCGCGGCGAACGCCAGCCCGAAGGCCAGGGCGATGGCGAGCGCGTGCCGCACCACCGCGTCCGCCGCAGCCTGCCGGCGCGCGCCGAGGGCGCGGGCGACGGCCGAGGCGATGCCGCCGCCCATCGCGCCGTTGGACACCATCTGCATCAGCATCACCACCGGGAACGCCAGCGCCATGCCCGCCAGCGCGTCGGTGCCGAGCCGGCCGATGAACCAGGTCTCCACCAGGCCGGCGCCGGCCTGCGCGCCCATGACCAGCACGTTGGGCCAGGCCAGGCGCAGCAGCGTCGGCGCGATCGGGCCTTCGAGCAGGCGGCGCGTGCGCGCGTCCATCGGCCCCGATGCCGCGGCCGGCATCTCAGCGCGCCTCCGCGCCGGCATCCGGCTGCGCCGGTCCTTCGGAAGAGCCGGGCGAGCCGCTAGGCGGCGCATCGGAGGCCCCCAGGAGGCCGAGCGACTCGTCGATCAGCGCGTGCAGCGCCGCGACCCGCGCGACGCCCAGCCGGTCCTGCAGCCCGCGCTGGGCCCGCTTCCAGCAGGCATGGGCCTCCTCCAGCTTGGCCGTGCCGGACGGGGTGAGACGCGCCAGCCGGCTGCGCGCGTCGGCGCCGGACGCCACGGCCACCCAGCCGGCGTCCACCAGCGGCCGGAGGGTGCGGGTCAGGGTGGACGCGTCCATGCGCATCGCGTTCGCCAGGTCGACGGGCCGCACCGGGCCCAGGCGGTGGACGTGCGCGAGCAGCGAATACTGGCTCGCCTTGATGCCCGCGGCGGCCACCTCGGCGTCGTAGTGCTGCGACACGCTGCGCGCGAGCTGGCGGATCTTGAAGCTGGTGCAGGCCCGCGGCCGGGCGGGGGCTTCCGTGGATTGGTGGGCGTCCATGGATTTCATTGTAGATGCAATGATTGCATATGCAACATCGCGCGGCGGATGCGATGACCGCCTTTCCCGCCGCAGGAGAGAATGCCGGGTCTCCCATCCACGATGAACCACAGGCATCCATGCGACTCCTCCACACCATGCTGCGCGTCGGCGACCTCCAGCGCTCCATCGACTTCTACACCCAGGTCCTCGGCATGCGCCTGCTGCGCACCACCGACCGGCCCGAGCAGAAGTACACGCTCGCCTTCGTCGGCTACGGCACCAACCCCGACCATGCGGAGATCGAGCTGACCTACAACTACGGCGTCGACGCGTACGACCTGGGCAAGGGCTACGGCCACATCGCCCTGGGCGTGCCGGACGTGGCCGCCTCCTGCGAGGCGATCCGCGCCGCCGGCGGCGCCATCACCCGCGAGGCGGGTCCGGTCAAGGGCGGCACCACCGTCATCGCCTTCGTGCGCGATCCGGACGGCTACCTGATCGAGCTGATCGAACGCGCCGACTGACGCGCCCGGCCCCGCGCCGTCGCGGCTCGGCGGGGGCACGGGGGCACGGGGGCACGGAAACCCTGCGGGGTTTTCCGCCCCCAGCGCGCGCCGATCCTACGCATCGTGCTATTTTTTCAATAGCAAAAGCGCCCGGTGCCGGTTCCTGCGGGGCCGCCCGGATCAGCAGGCCGCGGCGTCCGCGCCCGGGGCGCCCAGCCAGCCGACCACCCGTCCGGCGATGTCCCCGACCGGCAGCGTGGCGTCCACCGCCAGCACGCCGGCCTCGCCCCGCGGCGATTCGAGCGTGGCGAACTGGCTGCGCACCAGGATGGAGGGGAAGAAGTGCCCCGGACGGTCGCCGGTGCGGCGCAGCGCTTCGCCCTCCTCCAGTTCCAGGAACACGAAGCCCAGGCCGGGGCAGGACGCCCGCAGCAGCTCGCGGTAGCTCCGGCGCAGCGCCGAGCAGGTCAGGAACAGGCCCGGTCCGGCGCCGGCTCCCCGGCCGCCGGGCGATCCCGGGCCGCGGGCGCCTTCCCGCCCATGCGTCAAGACGCAGTGCCGCTCGAGGATGCCGGCGAGCCGCCGCAGCCAGTCGACGCGGTCGGCGTCGGTCAGCGGCGTGCCGGCATGCATCTTGGCGACGCTTTCCGGCGCATGGTGGTCGTCGCCCTCGACCATCGCCCAGCCCAGCCGTTCGGCGCAGGCGCGGGCGACGGTGGACTTTCCGCAGCCCGAGACGCCCATCACCACCACGGCGCGAAGCCCGTCCGGCGCATGCCCGGCGGCCGGCGCCCCGGCCGATCGGTCGCCGTCCGCCCCTATCCCGGCCCCTGCCCCGGCGGCGGGCATCGCCCCGCCCCGGGCCGCCGGCGCCGCGCCGCGGGCGCCGCCCTCTCCCGTCGCTGTGCTCACCGGGGCAGAGCGGAGGCTTGGCGGGCGAGGCCGGTGATGCGGCCCCAGTCGGCCGCGGCGAGGGCCTCGGGCGGGGTGAGCCAGGAGCCGCCCACGCAGGCCACGTTCGGCAGCGCGAGCAGCTCCGCGGCGTTGCCCGCGTGCACGCCGCCCGTCGGGCAGAACGCCACCTCGCCGAAGGGCCCGTGCCAGGCCTTGAGCATCGCCGCGCCGCCGGCCTGCATCGCCGGGAAGAACTTCAGCGCCGCGAAGCCGTCGTCGAGCGCCGCCATGATCTCGCCGCCGGTGGCCACGCCCGGCAGCAGCGGCAGGCCCAGCTCGCGCGCGGCCTGGCCGAGCGCGGCCGTGTAGCCCGGGCTCACCAGGAAGCGCGCGCCGGCGGCCGCGGCCGCGCGGGCGTCGGCGGGGCCGCGCACCGTGCCGGCGCCGGCCACCGCCTCGGGCACCTCGCGCGCGATCGCCTCGATGCAGGCGAGGGCCTGCGGCGTGCGCAGCGTCACCTCCAGCATGCGGATGCCGCCGGCCACCAGCGCGCGCGCCAGCGGCACCGCCTGGGCCACCTCGCGCAGCACGATCACCGGGATCACCGGCGCGTCGCGCATCACGGCGCGCGCGTCGAGCGCGCCCGCGGGCAGCGGGGCGGGGGAGCGGGGTTCGACGGAGGCGGAGGCGGAGGAGGCGGAATCGGTCATGGCGTCAGGTCTTCGGATGCGGTGGAGGGACAGGCCAGGCGGTCGGTGCGTCAAGCGCCCAGGGCCGGAAGCGGGAAGGTCGGGAGGCAGAAGGCAAAAGGCAGAGGGCAGAAGGTAGGGGACAGGAGGCGACCGGATCAGGCGGCGCAGGCCGAGCACGGCCCGCCCGTCCGGCCCGTGCGCCTCAGAACCAGGTGCATGCGCCCTCCTCGGCGCTCAGCGCGTTGCGGCGCATGCCGGCGAAGAGCTCGCGGCCGAGCCCGCGGTCGTTGGCCGCGGCCTGCACCGCGGGCAGCTGCGCCGGCGCGCGCGCGCTCCACGCGGCCTCCTCCACCAGCACGTCGAGCCGGCCGCTCGGCGCATCGAGCCGGATCAGGTCGCCGTCGCGCACCCGCGCGAGCGGGCCGCCGTCGAGCGCCTCGGGCGAGACGTGGATCGCCGCGGGCACCTTGCCCGAGGCCCCGCTCATGCGCCCGTCGGTGACCAGCGCGACGCGGTAGCCCTTGTTCTGCAGCACCGCCAGCGGCGGGGTGAGCTTGTGCAGCTCGGGCATGCCGTTGGCCTTGGGGCCCTGCCAGCGCACGACGCAGACCACGTCGCGGTCGAGCTCGCCGGCGCGGAACGCCGCCTGCAGCGCGTCCTGGCTGTCGAAGACCCGCGCGGGCGCCTCGATGCAGTGGCGCTCGGGCGGCACGGCCGAGACCTTGATCACGCTGCGCCCGAGGTTGCCCTGGAGCAGCTCGAGCCCGCCGGTGGGGCTGAAGGCCGCCGCGGGCGGGCTCGCCGGGCGCACGACGGCCTCGTCGCCCGAGGCGCCCGCGGGCCGCCAGGCGAGGCGCGCCGTGCCCTCGGAGGCGCTGTCTTCCTCCAGCGCCGGCGCGGCCGCGTACTCGCGGATGCCGCCCGGGCGCACGGTGAGCACGTCCTCGTGCATCAGCCCGGCGTCGAGCAGCTGGCCGATGACGTAGCCGGTGCCGCCGGCGGCCTGGAACTCGTTGACGTCGGCGCTGCCGTTGGGGTAGACCCGCGCGACCAGCGGCACGACGGCCGAGAGCGCGGCGAAGTCGTCCCAGTCGATGGTGATGCCCGCCGCGCGCGCGACCGCGACCCAGTGGATGAGGTGGTTGGTCGAGCCGCCGGTGGCCAGCAGCGCGACCATGGCGTTGACGATGCAGCGCTCGTCGACGACGTGGCCGATCGGTGCGCGGCGCTCGCTGCGGGCGAGCGCGAGCGCGGTGGCCACGGCCTCGCGGGTGAGCGCCTCGCGCAGCCGCGTGCCGGGGGTGACGAAGGCCGCGCCGGGCACGTGCAGGCCCATGGCCTCGAGCAGCATCTGGTTGCTGTTGGCGGTGCCGTAGAAGGTGCAGGTGCCCTGGCCGTGGTAGGCCTGCTGCTCGGCCGCGAGCAGCTCGGGCCGGCCGACGAGGCCCTGGGCGGCCTGCTCGCGGACCTTGGACTTGGCGTCGTTGGACAGGCCGCTGGTCATGGGCCCGGCGGGCACGAAGACCGCGGGCAGGTGGCCGAAGTGCAGCGCGCCGATGAGCAGTCCGGGCACGATCTTGTCGCAGATGCCCAGCAGCAGCATGGCGTCGAAGACGTCGTGGCTGAGGGCGATGGCCGTGCCCATGGCGATGGTGTCGCGGCTGAAGAGGCTGAGCTCCATGCCGGGGGTGCCCTGGGTGACGCCGTCGCACATGGCGGGCACGCCGCCGGCGACCTGCGCGGTGGCGCCGCGGGCGCGTGCCTCGTCCTTGATCACGGCGGGGTAGCCGGCGTAGGGGGCGTGGGCCGAGAGCATGTCGTTGTAGGCGCTGACGATGGCGAGGTTGGGCGCGCGCTCGGCCACGATGCGCAGCCGGTCGTCGCCGGGCAGGCCGGCGAAGGCGTGGGCCACGTTGGCGCAGCCCAGCCGCTCGGCGCCGCGCGCGCGGCCGCCCACGTCCTCGATCAGCCTCAGGTACTCCCCTCGCCGGCCGCGGCTGCGCTCGCGGATGCGGTCGGTCACTTCGATCAGCTTGTCATGCGGCATGGGGCAGGTTCGTGGTGGTTGTCGATCCCCGGGATGGTAGACCCGTCGCGCGGGCCGGCGCGGACGTGTCACAACCGGATGCAGGCCCCGCGCCCGGCGCCGCTACAGTGGGCCGCCGCTCGGGGCGGGCCGGCATCCGCGCCGCGCGGGCCGCGTCCCGGCCGCCGTCTTCCGCCACGGCGCGGGCGGCCGCCCCGCGCCGGCTCCCGCGCACCGCGCCCCGCCCCCTTCCACCGCATGTGCCCGTCCCCCCGCCTCCTGCTCGCTTCCGCCCTCGCCTCGTTGCTCTGCGCCTGCGCTTCCGGAGCGCCGGCCGACGGGCCCGCGGCGACCGTGCGGCTGCTGCCGGCGCGCAGCCCGGGCGCCCAGGGCACCCTGGACCTGGTCCAGGTCGGCGCGGTGCTGCGCATCGTCGGCGCGGTGCACGGCCTGCGCGCCAACGCCCGCTACCTGCTGCGGGTGGAGGACGGCGGCGCTTGCGCGCCGCCGGACGCGCTCGCGGGCGTGCCTGCGGGCGCAACGGCCGTGGCGGCCGCCGGGCCCCGGCCGGAGCGTCCGGCCCCGGCCGCCGGCGACTCCTTGCCCGACCTGCATGCGGACGCCACCGGCGCGGCGACCTTCGGCCTCGACGTGCGGACCCTGTCGATCGGCGGCCCCGCGGACGTGCTGGGCAAGGCCGTGGTGGTGCGTCCCCGGCCCGGGGACCCGCCCGCGGACGCGGCGCCGGCCGGCTGGCTGGCCTGCGGCATTGTCCGGCCGCGGTAGGCCGTCCCGGCCGCGTCGCGCCGGGGCGACGGGCCGCCTCAGCCGGGCCCGGCGTCCCGGCCGGCGAGGAAGGCCTCGGCCCGCCGCAGGTCGTCGGGCGTGTCGATGTCGTGGGCGATGCCGGGATCGTCCACCGCGATCCAGCGCACCCGCCCGGCGGCCCGCAACGCCTGCAGGACCGGCGCGGCGCCCCGGTCGCCCGCGAGCGCCGCCAGGGCCGCGCCCGCCTCCGCCGCGAAGCCCACCGGATGCCCCTGCCGCCCGCCGTGGAGCGGCACCGCCGCGCCGCAGCCCTGCCCGCCCAGCGCCGCCGCCACCGCGCGCAGGGTGGCGGGCAGCACCAGCGGCAGGTCGCCCGGCAGGACCAGCCAGCCGGCCGCGCCGCGGGTGGCGGCCACCGCCGCGGCGATCGACAGGCCCATGCCGGGATGGCCCCGGTCCTCCAGGTGCCAGGGCAGGCCGCTGGCGCGCACCGCGGCGAGGGTGCGTTCGAGCACCGGCGTGCCCGCCAGCGGCGCGCGCAGCTTGTGGCTCGCGCCGCCGGCGGCGAGGAAACGCGCGCCCCGGCCCGAGGCCAGCACCAGCACCGTCGGCGGCGGGACGCCCGGGCCGGCGGCGGGCGCGTCGGAAGCCATGGACAATGTTTTCTCCTTTCCCGCATCCGCGGATCCGGGGCCGCGGCCCCGCCCGGTCCCGGTCCCGGTCCCGGTCCCGCCCGCGCACCGCGCGCCGGGCCGCACGCATGATCGCACCATGAACCAATTCTCCGCCGTCACTCCCTCGCCGCAGGCGCCCAGCGCCGCGTCGCTGCACCTCGCCGATCTGCGCAAGAGCTACGAACGCGCCGCGCTCGACGAGACCGCCTCGCGGGTCGACCCGCTCGACCAGTTCCTGCAGTGGCTGCAGGAAGCGATCGACGCCGGCATCCCGGAACCCAGCGCGATGACGCTGGCCACGGTGGACCAGCGCCTGCGCCCCAGTAGCCGCATCGTGCTGCTCAAGGGCTGCGACGCCCGCGGCCTGGTCTGGTACACCAACTACGAGAGCCGCAAGGGACGCGAGCTGGCGGGCAATCCGTACGCGGCCCTGCAGTTCCACTGGGTCGAGCTGGAACGGGTGGTGCGCATCGAAGGCCGGGTGCGCAAGGCCGATGCCGCCGAGAGCGACGCCTACTTCCAGAGCCGGCCGCTGGGCTCGCGCCTGGGCGCCTGGGCCAGCCCGCAGAGCGAGGTGGTGGCCGGCCGCGCGGCGCTGGAGGAGCGCGCCGAACGCGCCCGCGCCGAATGGGGCGACCGGCCGCCGCGGCCGCCGCACTGGGGCGGCTACCGCCTGGTGCCCGACGGCTGGGAGTTCTGGCAGGGGCGCCCGAGCCGGCTGCACGACCGGCTGCGCTACCGCCCCGCCGGCGCGGAACCGGACGCCGGCTGGATCCGCGAGCGCCTGGCGCCCTGAGCCGGCCCCCCGGTCCCGCGGCGCCGCGGGCGCGGTCCGGCGGCGGACGCCTCAGGCCAGCAGCGCGGCCACCGCGAGGGCGAGCGGCACGGTGGCCAGCGCCAGCAGGGTGGAGACCGCCACGCCCGCCGTCACCAGCTCTTCCGCGGTGCGGTAGCGCTGCGAGAACATGAAGACGTTGGCGCCGATCGGCAGCGCCGCCGTCGTCACCATCACCGCCAACGGCAGGCCGCGCAGCCCGAACGCCAGCCCCAGCCCGGCGACCAGCGCGGGATGCACCAGGTTCTTGACCAGCGCCAGCCGGAGCGCGCCGGCCATCTGCGCCCCGACCTGCGCCCGCGCGAGGGTCGCGCCCACCAGGATCAGGGCCAGCGGGCCGACGCAGTTGCCCAGCAGCTGCAGCGGCTGCCCGACCATGCCGGGGAGGCCCCAGCCGGTCTGCGCGTAGAGCAGCCCCAGCACGATGGGCAGCGGGATCGGGTGCAGGATCGCGCCGCGCAGCACCCGCAGCACCGACCGGGCCATGGAGCGCCGCGGCGCGCCGGCCCGGGAGGCCTCGCGCATCACCGCCAGCTCCAGCACCACCGTCGCCAGCGTCAGCAGGATCAGCGAATGGATGGAGATCAGGGTCAGCAAGGTCACCAGCCCGGCCTTGCCGAAGGCCAGGCCGACCAGGGCGATGCCGATCATCACCGTGTTGCTGAAGGTGGACGCCAGCGCGAGCACCGCCCCGCGCCGCCCGAAGCCGCAGCGCCACAGGACGCCGAAGAAGACCGCCAGCGCGGCGGCGAAGTAGACCGAGACCGGCGCGAAATGCAGGTCGCCCCAGCGCACGCCCGCCATGGTGCGGAACAGCAGCGCCGGCGTCAGCACCAGGAAGACCAGGTTGGCCAGCCCCTTGGCGGCCTCGGGCCCGACCCAGCCGATCCGGCCGGCGAAGCCGCCCAGGCCGATGAAGAGGAGGACCGGGAAGAGCGCGGACAGCGCGGCCGTCACCGGGAATGCCCCGGCGCCGGACGGCGGCGGACCGGCTCGCGGGACCGCGCGGCCGGCCGCGCCGGCGCGCCCGCGCCACAGCGCCTCGTGCGCATCCGCCCTACTCCTTCACGTAGCGGGCGAAGGTCTTGCGGAACTTCTCGACCTTGGGGCCCACCACGAAGGCGCAGTAGCCCTGGTTGGGATGGTGCAGGAAATAATCCTGGTGGTAGTCCTCGGCCGGCCAGTAGGAGTCCAGCGCGTCCACCTCGGTGACCACCGGCGCGCGGTGGACGCCGCTCTTCTCGACCTCGGCGATGACCTCGCGCGCCACCTCCATCTGGCCCGGCGCGGAGGTGTAGATGCCGCTGCGGTACTGGGTGCCGACGTCGTTGCCCTGGCGGTTGAGCGTGGTCGGGTCGTGGACGACGAAGAAGATCTCCAGGATCTCGCGCAGCGAGATGACGTCCGGGTCGAATTCCAGCCGGACCACCTCGTTGTGCCCGGTGCTGCCGGTGCAGACCTGCTCGTAGGTGGGGCGCGGCACGTGGCCGTTGGCGTAGCCGCTCTGCACGTCGGTGACGCCGCGGACGCGGTCGAAGACCGCTTCGGTGCACCAGAAGCAGCCCCCGCCGAGGGTGATGGTTTCGGTCGCCATGTCGTTGGATCCTTGGAGTGTGAGGTGATGGTGGATAGCGCCGCGCCCGCGGCGGGCCGGGATCCCGATGGTGCCAGGGTCGCGGCCCCGGTGCGCGGCGCGGCGGCCCGGGCCGTGCGCGGAGTCTGCGCACGGCCCCGCGCGCGGGGTCCGGCGCTTACACAGATTTACGCCGCGGAGGGCCGACGGGCGCCGCCACGATCGCCGCCGGCCGGCGCGCCTAAAATTGGAGGGTTTTGTCCCGCACACCGTCCGGAGCCCGCCCCATGAACATGCCCCTCAACACCACGCTCGAACACCCGACCGCGGTCGACCACGCCCGCTACAACATGATCGAGCAGCAGATCCGCCCCTGGGACGTGCTCGACGGCGAGATCCTGGACCTGCTGTCGGTCATGCGGCGCGAGCAGTTCGTGCCCGAGGCCTACGTCTCGCTGGCCTTCGCCGACATCGAGATCCCGCTGCCCGGCGGCCAGTCGATGTTCGCGCCCCGGGTCGAGGCCCGCGCCCTGCAGGACCTGCAGGTCCGGCCGCACGAGCGCGTCCTGGAGATCGGCGCCGGCTCGGGCTACATGGCCGCCCTGCTCGCCCGCCGCGCCCAGCACGTGCTGACGCTGGAGATCGACCCCGAGCTGGCCCGGCTCGCGCAGCGCAACCTGGAGCGCGCCGGCGTCGCCAACGCGCAGGTCCGCACCGCCGACGGCGCGGTCGGCGTGCACTCGGACGAGGGCTTCGACGTCATCATGCTGTCCGGCTCGGTGGCCGAGGTGCCGCAGTCGCTGCTGGACCAGCTGCGCCCCGGCGGACGGCTGTTCGCGGTGGTCGGCGACGAGCCGGTGATGCGCGCGCAGTTCGTCACCCGCCAGGCCGCCGGCCAGGGTTTCCAGTTCCGCCAGCCCTGGGACGTGGTGGTGCCCCGGCTGCGCAACTTCCCCGAGCACGCGGCCTTCTCCTTCTGACGCCTCCCGGCGCGGCGGGCCCGGTGCCCGGCCGCGTCCTGCCCTTCCCCGAAAGCCCTCCATGCATCCGATCGCGCAGATCCGCCCCGCCGCCCTTCCCGACTGGCTGCAGTCCGTCGCCCGCGAGGGCGGTCCCGCGCCGGTGGTGCTCGACGTGCGCGAGCCCTGGGAGCTGCAGACCGCCAGCGTCGCGCCCGACGGCTTCCGGCTGGTGGCCATCCCGATGCAGGAGATCCCCGCGCGGCTGGCGGAGCTGGATCCGGACGCGCCGGTGGCCTGCCTCTGCCACCATGGCGCGCGCAGCCAGCGGGTGGCGATGTTCCTGCAGCAGCAGGGCCATGCGACGGTGGCCAACCTGGCCGGCGGCATCGACGCCTGGTCGCTGGAGCGCGACCCCGCGGTCCCGCGCTACTGAGACGCGGGGCGCCTCGGCGGGCGGCAAGGACGGCGCTGGCGCTCCGGTCGACCATTCAGCTATCGAAACAGTAGCACGTAGCCCAGGCGGGGCGCGCGCCAGCACCTGTTTTCCCGACCGAAACGGCGCCGCGGACCGGCGCGCCGTGGCGCCGTCGCGGCGGGTTCAGGCCCGGCGCGCCGCCCCGGCCCGTTCCAGCAGCGGGAGCAGGGCTTCCACCGTGCGGACCGCGGCGCCGCGGTGCGCCGCGCTGAACGCCTGCGCCGCCCGGACCGCCGCCGCATGGCGCGCGCCGTCGGTCGCCAGGGCGACGGCGGCCGCGACGCCGGCGGCCATACCGTCCACCCGCAGCGCGGCGCCGGCCTGTTCCGCCTGGGCGGAGGCTTCGGCGAAATTGAAGGTCGAGGCGCCCATCACCACCGGGCAGCCGCAGGCCGCCGCCTCGATCAGGTTCTGGCCGCCGAAGCCGGCGAAGCTGCCGCCGAGCAGCGCGACTGCGGCGAGCCGGTAGTACAGCGCCATCTCGCCCAGCGAATCCCCGAGCCACACGTCGGCGGCCCGGGCCTGCGCATCGGCGGCCGGGCCGTCGTCCGCCCAGGCGCTGCGGCGCGCGACGGACAGGCCGCGCGCCCGCAGCAGCGCTTCCGCTTCGTCGAAGCGCTGCGGGTGGCGCGGCACCACCATCCAGCGCACCGCCCCGGGCGCGCCGCCGGGCCGGCGCAGCGCGACGAGCCGGTCGGCCAGCATCGCCTCCTCGCCCTCGCGCGCGCTGGCGAGCAGCACCACCGGACGGTCCAGCGCGGACCGCCAGCGCGCGCCCGCCGCCAGCCGGGCCGGATCGGGCGCGGCGTCGAACTTGAGGTTGCCGGTGGGGGCCGCGACCGGCGCGCCCAGGCTGCGCAGGCGCGCGGCGTCGGCGGCGGACTGCGGCAACGCCAGGGACAGCGCGCCGTAGGCCGGCCGCGACAGCCAGCCCAGCCGGCGCGCGCCGCGCAGCGATCGCTCGTTGAGCCGCGCGTTGACCAGCGCCAGCGGGATGCCGCGCCGGGCGCAGCCGTCCACCAGGTTGGGCCAGACCTCGGTCTCCATCAGCAGCCCGGCGGCCGGGCGGAAGGCGTCGAGGAAGCGGCCGACCGCCTCCGGCGTGTCCCAGGGCTGCCAGGCCTGCAGGTCGCCGGGCCGCAGCAGCCGCGCGCCCTCGGCCCGCCCGGTGGCGGTGCCGTGGGTCAGCAGCAGCCGGAGGTCCGGCAGGCGTTCGCGCAGCGCCGCGACCAGGATGGCGGCCGCCCGGGTCTCGCCGAGCGACACCGCGTGCAGCCAGACGCGCGGGCCGTCCGACGCGGCGGCCCCGGCGGGCACCCCGGGCGCGATCGCCTCGTCAGCCGCGGCGGCGTAGCGGCCGAAGCGCTCGTCGATGGCCTCCAGGTAGCCGGGCTCGGTCGCTCCCCGCCGGCGCAGCTTGCGCCGCAGCAGCGGCTGGGCCGCCACGGTCAGCAGGGAATAGGCCGCGCGCGCGGCGCCGGCGGCGAGCGCCGGCACCGGGCGTGGCGCCGGCGCCTCCCCCGCGCCGGTCGGCCGGGAATCAGTGGGCAGCGGCACCGACCTGCGCGTCGGGCTTGACGGTGCGCAGCAGCGCGGTCATCCGCTCCTCGATGCGGTGCAGGGCCTCCTGGGTCTGGCCCTCGAAGCGCAGGACCAGCACCGGCGTGGTGTTGGACGCCCGGATCAGGCCGAAGCCGTCCGGCCAGTCCACCCGCAGGCCGTCGATGGTGGAGACCTGGGCCGGCGCGTCGAAGCGCGCCTGCTCCACCAGCTTCTGCACCAGGCCGTGGGGCTCGCCTTCGGCGCAGGCCACGTTCAGCTCGGGCGTGGAGAAGCTGGTCGGCAGCGCGTTCAGCACCGCGCTCGCGTCGGGCTGGCGGCTGACGATCTCGAGCAGGCGGCAGCCGGCGTAGGTGCCGTCGTCGAAGCCGTACCAGCGCTCCTTGAAGAAGATGTGGCCGCTCATCTCGCCGCCCAGCGGGGAATCGGTCTCGCGCATCTTGGCCTTGACCAGCGAATGGCCGGTCTTGAACATCAGCGGCACGCCGCCGGCGGCCTCGATCGCCGGCGCCAGGCGCTGGCTGCACTTCACGTCGAAGACGATCTTGCCTCCCGGCACCCGCGTCAGCACGTCCTGCGCGAAGAGCATCATCTGGCGGTCGGGGAAGATGTTCTGGCCGTCCTTGGTGACGATGCCCAGGCGGTCGCCGTCGCCGTCGAAGGCCAGGCCCAGCTCGGCGCCGGTCTCCTGGAGCTTGGCGATCAGGTCGCGCAGGTTCTCGGGCTTGCTCGGGTCCGGATGGTGGTTGGGGAAGTTGCCGTCGACCTCGCTGAACAGCTCGACCACCTCGCAGCCGATGGCGCGGAAGATGCCCGGGGCCGAGGCGCCGGCGATGCCGTTGCCCGAATCGACCACCACCTTGATCGGGCGGGCGAGCCGGATGTCGCCGACGATGCGCTGGACGTAGTCGCCCAGGATGTCGACCGTGCGCACGCTGCCGCCCGGCTGGAGCGTCCAGCTCCCGGCGTCCATGGTGCGGCGCAGCGACTGGATCTCGTCGCCGTAGATCGCCTTGCCGGCCAGCACCATCTTGAAGCCGTTGTAGTCCTGGGGGTTGTGGCTGCCGGTGACCTGGATGCCGCTGGTGGCGAGCGTGCTGGCCGCGAAGTACAGCATCGGGGTGGTGACCGCGCCGACGTCGATGACCTCGATGCCGACGGCCTGCAGGCCGTCGATCAGCGCGGCCGCCAGCGCCGGGCCCGACAGGCGGCCGTCGCGTCCGACGGCGACCTTCCTCTCGCCCTGGGCCAGCGCCGCGGTGCCGAAGGCCTTGCCCAGGGCGCGCGCCACGTCTTCGTCGAGCGTGGACGGAACGATGCCGCGGATGTCGTAGGCTTTGAAAATGGACGGTGCGAATGCCATGAAAGCGTCTTTCTGGAGGGAAGGAGGAAAAAGGCCCGGCGATTCTAGGCACTCTTGCCGCGCGGGCCTGTGGGACAGGGGCGATGGTTGACGGCCGGGCGCCGGAAGCAGCGGCGGCGCGCCGCCGCCGCGGGAGCCCGCGCTTTTTGCTACAGAATGAATAGCTGCCGACCCGCACGGACCGTGCGCCGGCGCATCCGGACGATCCGAACATGCCCCCTGCCCCCCTTCCCGCCCGCGCCTGGCTCGGCGACCTGGTCCTGCTCGCCGCGCTCTGGGGCGGCTCCTTCCTGTGCATGCGCCTGGGCGCGGTGGAGTTCGGGCCGGTGCCGACCGCCGGGCTCCGGGTCGCGGCGGCGGCGCTGGTCCTGCTGCCGCTGATGCTGACGCGGGACCGGGCATCCGCGCTGCGCCGCCGGGCCGGTCCCCTCCTCGTGGTCGGCCTCTTCAACGCCGCCATCCCGTTCGCGCTCTACTGCTACGCCCTGCTGCATCTCGCCACCGGCACCGCCGCGATCGTGAACGCCGCCACGCCGCTGTTCGGCGCGGTGCTGGCCTGGCTCTGGCTGGGCGACCGCCTGGGGGGCCAGCGCTGGCTGGGTCTGGCCATCGGGTTCGCCGGGGTGGCCCTGCTCGCCAGCCGCGGGGACTCCGCCGCCGCGGGCGGTCGCGCACTGCCCCTCGCGGCCTGCCTGGCGGCCTGCGCCTGCTACGGCATCGCCGCCAGCTACGCCCGGCGCCACCTGGGCGGCACGCCGCCGGCCGTGACGGCGGCGGGCAGCCTCGCGGGCGCGGCGCTGGCGCTGGCGGCGCCCACCGCCTGGTTCTGGCCGGAGCGCACGCCGGGACTGCAGGCCTGGCTGGCGATCGCCGCGATGGGCGTCTTCTGCACCGCGCTGGCCTACGTGCTGTATTTCCGACTGATCGCGCGGGCCGGGCCGAGCCGCGCCCTGACGGTCACCTTCCTGACGCCGGTGTTCGCCCTGGGCTACGGCGCGCTGCTGCTCGGCGAGCCGGTCACGCCCTGGACCGTGGGCTGCGGCCTCGTCGTCCTGGCGGGCACCCTGCTCTCGACCGGGCTGCTGCGGCTGGGCCGCCGGCGCCCGGCCGGCGGCGCGCCCGGGCTCAGCCCAGCAGCGACGCCGTCACGTTCACGCCCAGGGCCAGGATCGCCACGTTGAACACGAAGGCCACCAGGGCATGCAGCGTGACCAGGCGCCGCATCGCCGAGGAGGTGACCTGCACGTCGGACACCTGCGAGGTCATGCCGACGACCATCGCCTGGTAGAGGAAGTCGAAGTAGTCCGGGTCGCCGGGACCGGGGAAGTCCAGCCCGCCGCTGGCGGCCTTGCGCGCCTCGGTCGCATCGGCGGCGTCGTCCTCGCCCTGGTAGTAGCGGTGGGCGTAGCGGAAAGCGAAGAGCGAATGGATCCAGAGCCAGGAGATCGCCAGCGCCAGCACCGAGAGGGCCGCGTGCGCCCCGCGCTGCGAAGGCGGCAGGCCGCGCGTCTGCTGCAGCAGCACGACGATGGCGACCACGCTGGCGCACAGCGCCGTCACCATGGCGAGGAAGAGCAGCGCGGCCGAATCGTCCTGCGCGCGGGCGCGGACGCGGATCCGCGCCGCGTCGAAGCTGCGCGCCAGCAGCCAGGCCAGCCCCAGGTCGGCGACGCCCGCGGCGACCCAGGCCAGCAGCAGGCGCACCGGCGTCGCGAGCGCCATGCCGAGCCCGAAGACCAGCAGCCCGGCCGCGGCCGCGCACGCCAGCCGCTGGGGCCCGGTGGTTTCGCGGAGCCGGCGCGTCACGGTCGGCGTCCCCGCGCGGCGCGGCCGGCCGGCATCAGCGGATCAGCGCCTGGACCGCCTGGAAGTCCGGGTGCTCGGCGGAGCGCAGCCATTCGAAGAGGACCATCTCGGTGGTCGCCAGCTCGACGCCGGCGCCGGCCAGCCGGTCGAAGGCGGCGTCCCGGTTGCGCTCGGTGCGGGAGCCGCAGGCGTCGGTCACTACCCAGACCTCGAACTCGTCCTCCAGCAGGTCGAGCGCGGTCTGCAGCACGCAGACATGGGCCTCGCAGCCGGCCACGACGATGCTCCGGCGCTGCGGCGCGGCCTGCTGGGGCTTCTGCAGGTGGCGCGGCAGGCTGCGGGCGTTGCCCTGCGGGGCCGCGGGCGCCGCCGGCTGGAGCCATTCGGACAGGCCTTCCTCGCAGGCGCTGAACTGCATCTTGGCCAGGGTCCGGCGGACCAGTCCGTCGAGCTGCGGATCGAGCGGGCCGAGCTTCGAGGGGTTCTGCGCCGTCCCCCAGGCGGGCACCTGGAGCAGCCGCGCCGCCTCGGCCAGCCGGCGCGCGTTCTGCAGCACCCCCTCCCCGTCGGCGATGGCGGGCATCAGGCGCGCCTGGTAGTCGATGAGGACGAGCTGGGAGGAATCGGTGTCGAGCAGCATGGGAAGCGGGATCCGGAGGGATGGGATAGGAATGCCCGATTACACACCGCCCCGGCCGCGGGGTCAGCGGGCCGCGCCCCCGGGCAGGGGATCGAGGCGCAGCAGCTCGGCCCCTTCGCCGTCGGTCAGCAGGTAGAGCAGGCCGTCGGGCCCCTGGCGCACGTCGCGGATGCGCTCCTGCCGGTCCGCCAGCAACCGCTCCTCGACCGCCACCCGGCCGTCCGCGCCAGCCGGATGCGGTCGAGGTGGCGGAACTTGAGCGAGCCGACGAACAGGTCGCCCTTCCATTGCGGACCGTAGCGGTCGCTGGTCAGGAAGGCCATGCCCGAAGGCGCGATCGACGGCACCCAATAGTGCAGCGGCGGCTCCATGCCGGCCCGGGCCGTGCCCTCGCCGATCCGGCCGCCGCCGTACTCCTCGCCGTAGGTGACCACCGGCCAGCCGTAGTTGCCGCCGGCACGGGGGACGTTGATCTCGTCGCCGCCCTGCGGGCCGTGCTCGTGCATCCAGAGGCGCCCGTCGGGGCCCAGCGCGGCGCCCTGGGCGTTGCGGTGCCCGTAGCTCCAGATCTCGGGCAGCGCGCCCGCCTGCCCGACGAAGGGATTGTCGGAAGGCACCGCGCCGTCCTTGCCGACGCGCACGACCTTGCCCAGGTGGCTGTCGAGGCGCTGGGCCTGCTCGCGGTAGCTCGACCGCTCGCCCAACGTCAGGAAGAGGTGGCGGCGGTCGGCCGATTCGGCGATGCGGCAGCCGTGGTGCAGCGTGCTGGGGCAGCTTGGGCCGCTGGCGGAAGATGACCCGCAGGTCCTCCAGGCGGGACGCGTCGCCCGAGAGGGTGGCGCGCGCCAGCGCGGTGCCGTTGGCGCCGCCGCCGTCCGGCGCCGGCTCGGTGAAGCAGAAATAGAGGGGCGCGGTTCTGCGCGAAGCCCGTGTCGAGCACCAGGTCCAGCAGCCCGCCCTGCCCCCGGGCGTCCACCCGGGGCACGCCCTGGACGCTGCCGGCGGACGCGCCGGACGGCGCGAGCAGACGCAGGGCGCCGCGCTTCTCGGTCACCAGGAAACGGCCGTCCGGCAGGAAGGCGACCGCCCAGGGGCGAAGCGAGGCCCGACGCGACCGTCGCGACCCGGAACGGCGGTCCTGGGGGAACCGCCTGCGCGGAAGCCGCCGACGGCACCGCGGCCGCCATGCCGGCCGCGAGGGCCTGGAGCGCCGCGAGCGCGCCTGCCGCCCAGGGCCGCCGGCCTGCGCGCCGCGCGCGCCTTCCGCCGGTGCGTTCCGTGCATGCGGTATTGGTGTCAGCAGCCATGGAGATCCTCGGGTGGTGTGGGGCATGGAAGGAATTGAGACCGTGGCCGCTCACTGCCCACCGCCGGCCGCCGGCGCGGATGATTCGCGAGACGGACGGAGCGCGATCTACGGCTCTTTACGCCTTTGAATATCCGGTGACAGGAGAATATGTAACATTGTATTGACGGATAATTCCTACACGGATAGTCTCGCAACCCATGCCCCGTCTGCTCTGCGCTTCGCTCCTCCTCGCCTGTGCCGCCGCTGCG
>JAQIJO010000003.1:0-421461 GCA_036946225.1 Xylophilus ampelinus | reverse complement strand
GGGCCTGGCGCAGTTCCAGCTGCGAGGTGTAGCCCGCCTCGGCGCGCGAGCGGGCGAGGCGCAGCGCCTCGGCCCGGGCCTGCAGCGTCTGGCGGGCCACGTCGAGGCGCGCGTCCAGGCCGCGCAGCGCGAAGTAGCCGCCGGCCGCCGCCGCCGCCACGCCGAGGGCGGCGGCGTCGCGCGCGGCGGCGCTCGCCAGGAAGGACGCGCGCGCCGCGGCCGACAGGTCGTCCAGCCGGCCGAACAGGTCCAGCTCGTAGGCGGCCTGGAATTGCGGCTGCAGGCTGGTGGCCTCCACCGGCCGGCCGGTGACCGCGCTGCGGCTGCGGGCGCGGGCCGCGGTGGCGCCGAGGTCGAGCTGCGGCAGGCGCTGGGCCTGCGCCAGGGCGGCCTGGGCGCGGGCCTCGGCGATCCGGGCGGCGGCGGTGGCGATGTCGGTGTTACGCGCCAGCGCCGCGTCCACCAGCCGCGCGAGCGCCGGGTCGCCGAAGCGTTCCCACCAGCGGGGATCGGGCGGTGCGGGCCGGTCGGCGTCCGCGGGCGATGCGGCCCCGGCCGCGGCGACGGGCGCGCCGCGCCAGGCCGCCGGCGCCTCGACCGCCGCGTCCGCCGGCGCGGACGGCGCCGGGCCGGCGCAGCCCGCGGCCAGCGCCGACGCGGCCAGCGCGGCGGCCGCGAGGCACCGGGCGCGCCGCGCCCTCACTTCCGCGCCCCCGCGTCCGCCGGAGGCGGCGGGCCGGCCGCCGCGCCGCCCCGGCCGTCCGTGCCGGCGCCGCTCCCCGCCGCGCCGCCGGCCTGCCCGGCCTCGGGCGCGCCGGCGGGCGGGCGGTCCGCCGGGCGGGCGCCGTCCGCCTCGTCCCGCGGCTGCACCGAGGTGTCCACCCGCGCCTCCACCGACAGCCCCGGGCGCAGCCGCTGCGCCAGCGGCTGGCCCGGATCGATGGCGATGCGCACCGGGATGCGCTGGGCCACCTTCACGAAGTTGCCGGTGGCGTTGTCCGGCCGCAGCACCGCGAACTCCGAGCCGGCGGCGGGCGCGAGCCGCTCGACCCGGCCGGTGAGCCGCGCGTCGCCCAGCGCGTCTACCCGGAAGCTCACCGGCTGGCCCGGGGCCATGCGCGCGGTCTGGGCCTCCTTGTAGTTGGCGATGATCCAGAGCCGGTCGGGCACCAGGAACATCAGCTGGGTGCCGGCGGTGACGTACTGCCCGGCCCGCACCCCCACCTCGCTGAGCCGGCCGTCGCGCGGCGCGCGCACCGTGGCGTTGGCCAGGTCGATCTCGGCCAAGCGGAGCGCGGCCTCGGCGCCGGCCACCGCGGCTTCGAGCCCCGCGCGGCCGACGGTGACCGAGCGCACATCCTGGCGCGCGATCTCGCCGGCGGCGCGGGCCTGGGCGACCGCGGTCTCGGCCTGGCGCAGCGCGGCCAGCGTCTGGTCGCGCTCGCGCAGCGACACCGAGCCGTCGGCCACCAGCGCGTCCACCCGGCGCATGTCGGCGCGGGCGCGTTCGAGCTGGGCCCGGGCGCTGGCGACCGCCGCCTCCTGCGAGCCGACCGCGGCCTCGCGCGAGCGCAGGGCCTGCGCCGAGTTGCGCAGGCCGGCCGCCTGGCTGGCGAGCGTCGCCCGGGCCTGCTCCACCCGCTGGCGGTAGATGCGGTCGTCGATGCGCACCAGCACCTGGCCGGCCCGCACCTGCTGGAAGTCCTGCACCGGCACCTCGGCGACGTAGCCGCTCGCCTGCGGGCTGACGACGGTGGTCTGGCCGCGCACGTAGGCGTTGTCGGTGCTTTCGATCGCGCTGGTGAAGGGCGGCAGCCGCCAGGCGTAGAGCACCACCAGGATGCCGGCGAGCGCGGACGCCAGGATGGCGACGGTGCCGCGCAGGCCGCTGCGCGGCGGCGCCCAGCCGGTCGGCGCGGGCGGGCTGGCGGCCGCGGCGCCGGCGGGCGGCGGTGCCCCGGCGGGCGGAGGCGCGGCCGCGCCGGCCGCGGCGCCCGGGCCGGCGGACGGCGCGGATCCGGCCGGCGCCGCCACGGCCGCGCGCGGGCCCGCCGCCGCGCCCGGCGGCACCGCGGCGGCGGACGCGGCCGCACCGGCGCCCGGCGCCGCCCCGGCGGGCGCCGGTCCCGGATCGTCCGGCAGCGGGTCGTCGCGGTCCGCGCGGGCGGCCTCGGCCTGGTCGGCCAGGGTCTCGACCGGGTCTTCGAGCCGCCGCTGCGCCGGCGCGGGCGGATGCGCCGGCGCGGCGGGCGGGACGGAGGGCGGCGGGGACGGAGCGTTCATCGGGGATCCTGGGAGGGCGGCGCCGGCGGCGCGGCCCGGCGCGGGGGAGGGGGCGGTGTCGAGGTCGGGGGCGCGGACGGCGAAAGGCCGGGAGCCGGACGCCCGTCCGGCGCGGCGGGCGCTTCCCCGGCGGGAGGCGCGGCGGCGGCGCGCCCGGCCGCGGACGGGCCGGCCGCCGTCGTCGCGGTCCTCGCCGCAGCCGCGGGCGTTCCGCCCGCGGTGGCTGCCGCGGCGGCCTGGCGCCGGGCGCGCAGCACCAGCCAGCCCACCCACAGCACCGCCGCGCAGGCCAGGGCGCCGGTCACCAGGAAGACGTCGTTGAAGGCCAGCACGTTGGCTTCGCGGGTGAACTGCTGCGACAGCAGCGCGCCGCCCTCGGCCTGGCGCAGCGCCGGATCGCCCAGCACGCGGGCGTAGGCGCCCGCGCCGGCCTGCAGCCGGGCCGCGTCCAGCGGGTCGTCGAGCGTCACCGACTGCACCAGCGCGTTCGAATGGAACTTCTCGCGCGCGACCTGGAAGGTGCCCAGCAGCGCGCTGCCGCCGAGGCCGCCCAGGCTCTGGGTGATGCCGAACAGCGCCGAGAAGCTGACGATGTGCGACGGCCCCTTGCGCAGCGCCCGGGTCATGCCGAACAGCAGCGCCGGCCCCATGAAGATCGCCGCCGCGAAGCCCAGCAGCGCCTGGCTGAGGTAGAAGTTCTCCGGCCGGGTCAGGTTGGTCGCGCGCGCGTCGAGGAAGCTGCCGGCCGCGATCAGCGCGAGCGCCGCCACGATCGGCGGCCCCAGGTGCTGCGGCGCGATGGTCAGCGCGCTGACCGCCAGGCCGGCCACCGTGGCCGCCGACACCACCGCGAACAGGCCGATCAGCTGGTCGTTGCCCACGCCGAGCGCGGTCAGCAGCCCGACCGAGCCGAAGCTCTGCTCGGACAGCAGCAGCCGCACCAGCACCGCCACCACCGCGAAGCGCAGCATGTCGCCGCTGCTGAGCCAGCGGGTGTTGAGCAGCGGATTGGCCCGGTTGTGCTCGACGGCGATCGCCGCGGCCAGCAGCGCGATCGCGCCGCACAGCGCCCAGCCGAGCCAGGCGGCCTCGGTCCACCAGACGATGCGTCCCTGGCCCAGCACCGCGCACAGCAGCGCGATGCCCGGCGCGAAGAGGGCGAAGGTCAGCAGGTCGAGCTTCTCGAAGACCTTGATGCGCTCGCTCGGCGGCAGCCGCAGCAGCGCCACCGCCGCGAGCGACAGCAGCGCCAGGCCCAGCTCGAACAGGTAGAGCGTGCGCCAGCCGCCGAATTCCAGCAGGTCCGAGGAGAAGAGCCGCGCCAGCGGCGTCGCCAGCTGCGGCACGCCCACGCCGAGCACGATGCCCTTGAGCCGCCAGCGCGCCGGCATGGCCTGGATGAAGTAGAAGAGCGTCAGCGAACTGAGCACGCCGGCCACGACGCCGCTGGCCGCGCGCACCGCCACCGCGGTGCCGAAGCCGTGCACGAACAGGTGGGCCAGCGTCAGCAGCACGTAGGCACCGAGGAAGAGGCGGATGAACAGGTTCAGGCCGAACTGCTGCCGGAACTTGATCAGCAGCAGGTTCATGCAGACGTTGGTCATCAGGTAGGCGGTGCCGAGCCAGGCCGCCTCGTCGCTGTAGAGGCCGAGCGTGCCCTGGATGTTGGGCAGGTTGGCCGCGATCAGCGCGTTGCCGAAGCCGCCGGTCAGCCCGAGCAGGACACCGGTGGCGAAATAGGCGGCCCGGCGCCCCACCGGATGCGCGGGCGTGGCCGGCGAGCCGGGCATCGCGGCCCGTTCGTGCGGCGGGAACTGGTAGGCGTCGGGCACCGGCGCGCCGGCCCGCCGGAGCCGCCAGCGCGGGGCGGCGGGCGCATCGGTCATGGCGGTGCACTGTAGGCACCGCGGCCGGCGGGACTGAATCCAGCGGTTACAGCGGCGGCCGCCCGGCGGGCGCGTCCCCGCTCAGCGGTCGGGCAGGAACACCGCGTGCCAGAGCGCCAGCACCGCGTCGCGCTCGGCGGCGTAGGTGTCGGGCATGAGCTGCGTCGGCGATTCGTCGAGCCGCGCCTGGTGCTGGACGCGGCGCAGGGTGCGGTAGGCGGCGGCCGCGCGCTGGCCGACGCCGGGCGCCAGCAGGCCGGCGGCCTCGGCGCGGTGCATCAGGGCGATGTTGCCGACGTTCTCGCGCAGGCCGGCGTGGTCGGCCGAATGGGTGAGCACCAGGCACTGCACCGCGAACTCGGCGTCCACCATGCCGCCGGCGCTGTGCTTGACGTCGAAGCGGCCGGCGCCGACCGGATGCGCCGCCCGCACCCGGGTGCGCATCGCGACGATCTCCTGGTGCAGCGCCTGGGGGTCGCGCGGCGCGGCGATGACCGCCTCGCGCACCTGGTCGAAGCGGGCCCGCAGCGCCGGGCCGCCGAGCACGCAGCGGGCGCGGGTCATGGCCTGGTGCTCCCAGGTCCAGGCGGTGTTGCTGCCGCGGCGCTGCTGGTAGCGGGCGTAGGAGTCGAGGCTGGAGACCAGCAGGCCCGAATTGCCGTTGGGCCGCAGCGCGGTGTCGATCTCGTAGAGGTCGCCCTCGCGGGTCTTGACCATCAGCCAGTTGATCAGCTTGCGCACCAGGGCGGTGTAGGCCTCGGGGGCGCGCTCGTCCTCGTCGTCGAAGACGAAGACGATGTCGAGGTCGCTGCCGTAGCCCAGCTCCTTGCCGCCGAGCTTGCCGTAGCCGATCACCGCGAAATGCTCCGACGGGTCGGGCGTGTCGCGGTGGCGGGTCTTGAGCCGCTGCCAGCACCAGCGCACCGTCACCCGCAGGGTGGCGTCGGCCAGGGCGCTCAGGTCGTCGGCCACCTGCTCGACGGTGAGCCGGCCCTCCACGTCGCGCGCCAGCGTGCGGAAGGTCTCGGCGTGGCAGGCGCGGCGCAGCAGGTTGAGCAGGGTCTCGTCGTCGTCCTCGCCGGTCTTGCGTACCGAGGCGCGGCGCTGCTCCAGGTCGCGCTCGTAGTCCTCGGGGTTGAAGCGCTCGAAGAAGAGGGCGTCGCTCGCCAGCTCGTCGATCACCCCGGGATGCTGCAGCAGGTAGCGCGCCGGCCACTTGGCCGCGCCCAGCAGGTGCAGCAGCCGCTTGTGCACCGCCGGCCGCTCCAGCAGCAGCGCCAGGTAGCCCTGGCGGCGCAGCAGGGGCTCGATCCATTCGGCCATGCGCACCGCGCCGTCCTCCGAAACGCTGCCGTCGGCCAGCCATTCGCCGGTGCGCTGCACCAGGCGCACCAGCCGGGCGCGGTCGTCGTCGCGCAGGCCCTGGATGCGCGGATGGGCCCGCCAGTGCTCGACCCGGCCGCGCAGCCGCGCGGGCAGGCCGCCGAGCAGCGCGTCGAGGTCGGGCGGCGGCGGCGCGGCGGCGCAGCCCTTGCCGTTGCAGCGCGGCGGCTGGTCGCCGCCGAGCAGGATGTCGAATTCCTGCGCCACCAGCTCGCGGTGCGCGTCCAGGTCGTGCAGGAAGGGGCAGCAGGCCGGGTAGCCCATGGTGCGGGCGATCCAGGCCAGGTCGTCGTCCCGGGTGGGCAGCACGTGGGTCTGCTGGTCGTCCAGGTACTGGATGCGGTGCTCGACCCGGCGCAGGAAGACGTAGGCGCGGGCCAGCGCCTCGGCGGTCTCGCGCGGCATCAGGCCGGCGTCGGCGATGCGCACCAGCGATTCGAGCGTGGCGCGCCGGCGCAGCTCGGGGAACTGGCCCCCGCGCACCACCTGCAGCAGCTGCACGGTGAATTCGATCTCCCGGATGCCGCCGCGCGAGAGCTTCACGTCGTTGGCCCGGCCCGGGTGGCCCGCGCTGCGGCGCGCGGCCTGCTCGCGGATCTGGCGGTGCAGGCCGCGCAGCGCGTCGAACACGTTGTAGTCCAGGTAGCGCCGGAACACGAAGGGCAGCACCACCCCGCGCAGCGCCTGCACCTCGGCGCCGTCGAGCGCCGCCCGGGGCGCCACCACCCGGCTCTTGAGCCAGGCGAAGCGCTCCCATTCGCGGCCCTGGGCCTGGAAGTACTCCTCCAGCGCCGCCGCCGAGCACACCGGCGGGCCGGACTTGCCGTTGGGCCGCAGCGCCAGGTCCATCCGGAAGACGAAGCCGTGCTCGGTGGTGTCGCCGACCAGCGCCTGCACCGTGCGCACCGCGCGGGCGAAGTACTCGTGGTTGGAGAGGCGGCCGCGGCCGGCGGCGTCGCCCGCCGTCTCGCCGTCGTGGTCGTAGAGGTAGACCAGGTCGATGTCGCTGGAGACGTTGAGCTCGCGCGCGCCGAGCTTGCCCATGCCCACCACCCAGAGCTGGGCGCGCTGGCCCTCGGGGCCGAGCGGCGCGCCGTGGCGGGCGTCGAGCTCCTCCCAGGCGGCGCGGCAGGCGGCGTCGAGCGCGATCTCGGCGAGCTCGGTGCAGGCCCGGGTCACCGTCCCGAGCGGCGCCTGGGCGTCGCAGTCGAGGGTGGCGAGCCGCTCCATCACCAGCTGGCGCAGCACCCGCAGCCGCGCGCCGGTCTCCGGATAGGCGCCGAGCAGCGAGGCGAGGGCCGCCTCCATCGTGTCCCGCACCGGCGGACCGGGCGGCAGGTGGCGCAGGTCGGCCGCGTAGCGCCGGCGCAGGCGCTGCACGAAGCGGGAATGGGACGCCAGGTCCCGCGGGTCGAAGACGATGTTTTCGGTGGGGCAGCGCCCCCGCGCTTCCGACACCGGCACAGCGTCTTCTCCGACCGTCGGGGCCGCCCCGGCACTACCGCCGGGCGAAGGGTCGCGGGTGATAATTCCTACCACGTCTAGCCTCACCAATGAAAGAACCGACCCAGAAGCCCTCGTCGCGCCTGTCGACCGCCAAGGTATGCGCGCGATGGATCTTCGGGGTGCTGCTCGCTGCAGCCCTGCTCCTGGGAGCGGGCTGGGGATTCCTGAACGGCTGGATTGTGCCCCGTATCGACCAGTGGCGCCCGTGGCTGGAGCAGAAGGCCGGCACGGCGCTGGGGCTGCCGGTGTCCGTGGGCGCGCTGCAGGCGCAGCGGCGCGGCGGACTGCTGCCGGCGCTGGTGCTGCGGGACGTGGTGGTGCGCGAGCCCGGCGCCGCGCGCCAGCCCGGGCTGCGCCAGGACGCCGGGCTGCCCGCCATCGCGCCCGCGCCGGGCGAGGCGCTGCGCGTCGGCCGCATCGACCTGACCCTGTCGCTGCGCCGGCTGCTGCTGCAGCGCGGCATCGTCCGCCTGGAGCTGGACCAGCCCGAACTCACGCTGCGCCGCACCGCCGACGGCCGCATCCTGGCGCTCGGCCACGACCTGCGCCAGCCCCGCGAGAAGGACGACCCCGCCGGCCGCGACTGGGTCTTCTCGCAGCCCGAGATCGTGCTGCGCGACGGCACGGTGCACTGGATCGACGCGCTGCGCCCCGCCGACGGCGCGCCCCTCACCCTGCGCGCGGTGGACCTCCGGCTGCGCAACCACGGCCCCCGCCACGACCTGGACCTGGCCGCCACGCCGCCCGCCGACTGGGGCGAGCGGCTGCGCGCCACGGGCCGCTTCGTCGAGGGCGCGGACGCCCGCGGACCCGGCGACTGGCACGCCTGGGACGGCCGGGCCGAGGTGGCCGCGCCGCGCATCGACCTGGCGCCGCTGCGGCGCCACCTCGCGCCCGCGGAAGTCGGCGGCCTCGACATCGCGCGCGGCCGCGGCGCGCTGCAGCTGCAGGCCGAGCTGCGCCACGGCGCGCTCGAGCAGGGCACGGCCGACATCGCGGTGGACGACCTCGACGCCCGCCTGGCCGACGGGCTGGAGCGCCTCGCGCTGCCCCGCCTGCGCGGCAGGCTGACCGGCTCGCACGCGGCCGACGGCAGCTTCTCCTTCGCCACGCAGGGCCTGGACTTCGCGCTGGGCGGCCGCGCGCCGGCGCAGTGGCCCGGCGGCAACGTCGCGCTGCGCCAGACCGCGCCCGCGCCCGGCGCCGAGGAGGGCGGCCGCCTCCAGGCGGACCGCCTCGACCTCGGCATGCTCGCCAGCCTGGGCCGCAGCCTGCCCTTCGACCCGGCGGTGCGGCGGCAACTGCTGGCCCACGCGCCGCGCGGCCGGGTCGAGAGCCTGGCCGCGCACTGGCGCGGGCCGGTCGCCCGTCCGTCCACCTACCAGGTCGCCGGCCGCGTCACCGGGCTGGCGGTGGCCGGCGTGCCGCGGACCGGGGAGGACGCCTACTTCCTCACCTCCACCGGCCGCAAGCGCCCGCGCGCCGGCACGCCGGGCATCGAGGGCGCGGCGCTGGATTTCGACTTCGACCAGTCCCAGGGCAGCGCGCGCCTGGCGATCGAGCAGGGCGCGCTCGACTTCCCCGGCGTGTTCGAGGAGCCGCGCCTGCCGATGCGTCGGCTCTCGGCCGCGGCGCGTTGGCGCGTGCAGGGCAGCCACATCGAGGTGGAGGTGCCCGACCTGCGCTTCGCCAACGCCGACACCCAGGGCCGCGCCAGCTTCCGCTGGCAGACCGCCGACGCCCAGGAGGGACGGCCCGACGTCGAGGGCGAGGCCCACCCCGGCCGCTTCCCGGGCGTGCTGGACCTGCGCGGCAGCCTGGGCGAGACGGCCGGCGACCGGGTCTGGCGCTACCTGCCGACCGCGATCCCCGACAGCGCCCGCCACTACGTGCGCGACGCGGTGCTCGCCGGGCGCGCCACCGGCGTCGACTTCCAGGTCAAGGGCGACCTGCACCACATGCCCTTCGCGCACCCGGGCGAGGGCGATTTCCACATCGTGGCGCAGCTGCGCGACGTGACCTTCGATTTCGCGCCGCAGTCGGTGCTGCGGCGCGCCGCGGCTGAGCATCCGGAGCGCCGGCGGCGCAGCGGCGGCGCCGGCGCTCCGCCGGCCGGCGAGGACGGCCCGCATCCCTGGCCGGTGCTGGTCGGCCTGTCGGGCACGCTGCGCTTCGACGGCGGCGCGATGGAGGTGCGCGACGCGCACGGCGCCCTCGCCGCCCGCCGCGTGGGCCTGGACGAGGCGGAAGGCGATGACGCGGCCGAGCCCCTGCCGGTGGACCGCGCCAGCGCCCGCATCCCCGACCTCCAGCATCCGGTGGTGGAGGTCCGCGCGGCCGCGCACGGCGACGCCGGCCGCATGCTCGGCATCGTGCGCGCGTCGCCGCTGGGCGCCATGGTCGGCGGCTCGCTCGACCGGGCGACCGCGCAGGGGCCGGCCGCGCTCGACCTGGCGCTGGACCTGCCGATCGGCCGGCTGCACGCGGCCGCGGTGCGGGGCCGGGTCGCGCTCGACCGGGTCGACCTCCGGGTCACGCCCGACACCCCGCTGCTGGCCGACACCCGTGGCGCGGTGGACTTCACCGCCCACGGCTTCACCGCCGAAGGCGTGCGCACCCGCATGCTCGGCGGCGAGTCCCGGGTGGACGGGTCCATGCGCGGCGGCGGCACGCCGGCGCCGGTGGTCGAATTCACCGCGCGCGGGCGGGTCACCGCGGAGGGGCTGCGGGCCGAGCGCGAGCTGGGCTTCCTCTCGCGCCTGGCGGCCCGGGCCCAGGGAGGCACCGACTATGAGGCGGGGCTGGCGGTGCGCTACGGCCAGCCGGAGCTGCGCATCGCCAGCAGCCTGCGCGGCCTCGCGCTCGACCTGCCGGCGCCGATGCGCAAGGCGGCGGACGACCGGCTGGCGCTCTACTACCGCAACCGGCTGGTCGACGCGTCGCTGCCGTCGGCCGCGATGGTGGCGGCCCATGCCGCCCAGGCCCGGGGGACGCATGCCGAGGGCGGCCGCTACCCGGGGCTGCGCGACCGGCTGCAGGTGCAGCTCGGCGACATCGCCGCCATCGACTACGAGCGTGACCTGTCCGGGCCGCAGGCTGCGGCGCTGCGCGGCACCATCGGCGTCGGCCTGGACCCGGGCGAAGTGCTGCCGCTGCCCGAGGACGGGGTGATGGCGCAGGTGCGCCTCGCCGACGTGGACCTCGACGCCTGGGAGCAGGTCATCGGCGAGGCCACCGCCGCGCCGGTGCGGGTGACCGCGCCGCGCCGCGCGCCGCAGCCCGCCGCCGCGGGGACGGGGGCGTCCGGCGCGGACGCGGCGCCGGGCCTGAGCGCCAGCCAGACCTACCTGCCCGACATCATCGCGGTGCAGGCCGACTCGCTCACCCTTTACGGCCGCACGGTGCGCGAAGTCGTGGTCGGCGGCTCGCGCGAAGGCGCCACCTGGCGCGCCAACCTGCTGGCGCGCGAACTCAATGGCTACCTCGAATACCGCCAGCCGGCGGGCGACGGCGACGCGGGCCGGGTCTTCGCGCGCCTGGAGCGCCTCGACCTGCCGCAGGCCACCGCCCGCGAGGTGGGCTCGCTGCTCGACAAGCAGCCGGTGGCCGCGCGTGCGATGCCGGCGCTCGACATCGCCATCGACGACTTCGCCTTCAACGGCCGGCCGGTGGGCCAGATCGCGCTGGCCGGCGGCCCGCCCGGCGCCCGGGACGACGGCCACGCCACTGCCACCGCCGCCAACGCGGCCAGCGCCTCGTCCACCGACGTGGCCTCGCTCTGGAGCGCCGATCCGGACGACCGCCTGCTGGACGAGGAGAACTATCCCCAGATGGCCGGCGGCGGTCCGGGCGACGACACGGTGCTGCCGCCGCCCGCCCCGGGCGACGTGCTGTGGCGGCTCCAGCGGCTGCGGGTGCGCATGCCCGAGGCCCTGCTGCTGGCCTCGGGCGACTGGCTGCAGCGCGACGGTGGGGCGGACGGCGAAGCCGCGCCGCGCCGCCAGCAGGCGAGCGTCCAGGTCCGGCTCGACCTGCAGGACGGCGGCCGCACCCTGGAGCGCCTGGGGCTGGGCGACCGCCTGCTGGGCGAGGGCACTGGTCGGCTGCAGGGTCGCTTGGCCTGGGACGCCGGCTTGCTGTCGCCCGACCGGGCCTCGCTGCGGGGCCGGCTGCGGGTCGACGCGCGCGACGGCGACCTGCGCGCGGTGCCGGTCGGCACCGCCAAGTGGCTTGGCCTGGTCAACCTGCGCTCGCTGCCGCGCCGGCTGCGTGGCGATTTCCGTGACCTGACCAGCCGGGGCTTCTTCTTTGATGCGCTGCGCGGCGACGTCGCGGTGGCCGACGGCGTCGCGCGCACCGACAACCTGCTGATGCAGGGCGTCATCGCCCGCGTGGAGGCCGCCGGCAGCGCCGACCTGGTCCGCGAGACGCAGGACCTGGACGTGCTGATCCGCCCTGAGGTGGACGCCGGGCTGGTGTCGCTGCTCGTCGCCGCGGTCGATCCGGCCTGGGGCCTGGGCACGCTGGGCGCGCAGCTGCTGCTGCGCGAGCCGGTGTCGCGCATGCTGGACCGGCGCATGCGGGTCACCGGCCGCTGGTCGGCCCCGGAGGTCGAGACCCTGGCGCGCGGCCGGGCGGCCGGCGCCTCCGCTTCCGCAGCCCGCGCCGCCGCGCCCGCCGTCCTCGCCCGGTCCCCCCGGGCGCCCGGACCCGGCGCCGACGGGGCCGCGGGCGCGCCGGTCGGCGTCGCCTCCGCCGCGCCGGTACCATCGCTCCCCGGAGTCCACCCATGAGAATCGCCGTTCTGCAGATGGTGTCGGGGCCCGCGGTGCAGGATAACCTCGCCCAGGCCCGCGGCCTGATCGCGCGGGCCGCCGCCGCCGGCGCCGAGCTGGCCGTGCTGCCCGAGTACTTCTGCCTGCTCGGCCAGGCCGACACCGACAAGCTGGCCGCCGCCGAGCCCGCGGGCGACGGTCCGGTGCAGCGCTTCCTGGCCGAGGCGGCGCGCGCCCACGGCCTGTGGATCGCCGGCGGCACCCTGCCGCTCGCGGTGCCGGGCGATCCGCACCACGTGCGCAACGCGCTGCTGGTCTTCGGCCCCGACGGCGCGCAGGCCGCGCGCTACGACAAGATCCACCTCTTCCGCATCGACGACGGCCGCCAGCGCTTCGACGAGTCGCGCACCATCGCCGCCGGCAACGCGCCCGCGTCCTTCGTGCTGCCCTCGCGCGACGGCCACGCCTGGCGCGTCGGGCTGTCCGTCTGCTACGACCTGCGCTTCCCAGAGCTGTACCGCCGCTACGCGGACGAGGGCGCGGACCTCCTGCTGGTGCCCAGCGCCTTCACCCACAGCACCGGCGAGGCGCATTGGGAACTGCTGCTGCGCGCCCGCGCGGTCGAGAACCTGGCCTACGTGGCCGCGGCGGCCCAGGGCGGCCTGCATCCCAACGGCCGGCGCACCTGGGGCCACAGCCTGGTCGCCGACGCCTGGGGCGGCGTGCTCGGCTGCCGCGCCGAGGACGGGCCGGGCCTGGTCTGCGCCGACCTCGACGCCGGCCGGCTGGCGCTGCTGCGCGGGCAGCTGCCTGCCCTGGGGCACCGGGTGCTATGAGCGCGGGCGCCGCCCGGCCCCCCGGATGCGCCGCGGCCGGCGGCCGCGCCGCCGGGCCGCGCGGCCGCCGGCCGCCATGCCGGTGATGGACGACGCCCTGTCCGGCGCCCCCACGCCGGCCGACGCGCCCCCCGCCGCCGGGCCCGCCTGGCTGCCGACGGCCTGGCGTCGCGGGGTGCTGTGGCTGGCGCTGCTGGTGCTGGTAGTGGTGATGCTGGGCACGCTGGTCTGGCTGGCCGGCCGCTACGAGGCCAGCGAGGTGCAGTCGAAGCTGGAGCGCGACGCGGCCGACACCGTTGCCGACCTGCGGGCCGGCCTGGGGCGCAACCTGCAGTCGCTGCGCATCCTGCAGTCGCTGCAGGCGCGCCACGAGCCGGCCGAGCGCTGGCAGGACGCGGCGCTGCAGCTGCTCGACGAGCGGCGCGAGCTGCTGCGCATCGAGCAGCGCGGCGCCGACCTGGGCCTGCAGCGCGCCATCGACAGCCCGTTCCGGCGCCCGCTCTTCGAGGGCGCGCCGCCGAACCAGGAGAACCATCCGAACCTCGCCCTGGCCTGCGCGGTGGCGCGCCGCCAGGGCATGCCCGCCTACTCGGCGAGCTATTTCGTGCCGCAGCCCGGCGGCATGGGCCTGGAGGTGATCGACCTGTGCGTGCCCTACCTGACCTCCGGCCGCATCGCCAGCTACCTGGTGGCCACCTACGGGCTGCACGAGATCCTGTCGGTCTACGCCAGCCGCCAGCTCGCGCGCCACCACGAGGTCGCGCTCACCGAGGTCGACGGCACCCGCCTGACCGCGATCAAGAACGACAACAACCAGCGCGGCCTGCGCAGCTTCAGCACCCAGTACCTGATCGACCTCGCCGGCAACACCATGGTGCTGCGCATCGACAGTTGGCACCGCGCGCCGAGCATCCTGCCCAACGTGCTGACCGCGCTGGTCACCGCGATGTCGATCGCGTTGGTGGTGGTGCTGGCGATGCTGGTCAAGGACAGCCGCCTGCGGCTGCGCGCCGAGCGCGACCTGGGCGACGCGCTGGCCTTCCGCAAGGCGATGGAGGATTCGCTGGTCACCGGCCTGCGGGCGCGCGACCTGCAGGGCCGCATCACCTACGTCAACCCGGCGTTCTGCCAGATGGTGGGCTACGCCGCCGAGGAACTCGTCGGCCAGCTGCAGCCGCCGTACTGGCCGCCCGACCTGGCGCCGCAATACCTGGAGCGCCAGGCCCGCCGCTTCAGCGGCGGCGGCCTGCCGCCGCGCAACGGGCACGAGTCGATCTTCATGCACAAGGACGGCCGGCGCTTCCCGGTGCTGGTGATCGAGGCGCCGCTGATCAGCACCACCGGACGCCACAGCGGCTGGATGGGCGCCTTCATCGACATCAGCGAGCAGCGCCGCATCGAGGAGCTGTCGCGCGCCACCCAGGAGCGGCTGCAGGCCACCGCCCGGCTGGCCACGGTCGGCGAGATGGCCTCGCTGCTGAGCCACGAGCTGACCCAGCCGCTGGCAGCCATCGCGAGCTACGCCAACGGCTCCCTCAACCTGCTGGCGCACGACGGTCCGGAGGGCCCGGCCGCGGGCGACGCGCGGGGCCGCGGGGCAGGGCCGGGGCCGGGCGCGGCGGCGCGCCTGCAGCGCGACGGCGACCTCGCGCTGGCGATGCGCCGCATCGCCGAGCAGGCCGAGCGCGCCGGCAAGGTGATCCGCAGCGTGCGCGACTTCGTGCGCCGGCGCGACGCCACCCGCGAGACGGTTCCGGCGCGCGAGCTGCTCGACGCGGTCATGCCGCTGGTCAGCCTCCAGGCGCGCAAGCTCCAGGTGCAGGTGCTGATCGACCTGCCCGCCGGCCTGCCGCCGGCCTGGTGCGACCGGACCATGGTCGAGCAGGTGCTGCTCAACCTGGCGCGCAACGCGATGCAGGCGATGGACCGCCCCGAATCTCCCGCCGGCCCCGCCGGCCGCATCCTGACCATCGCGGTGCGCGAGACCGCGGCCGACGACCGGGGACAATGGCTGGAGTTCTCGGTGGCCGACACCGGCCCCGGCATCCCGGAGGAGGTGGCCCGCCAGCTCTTCACCCCCTTCTTCACCACCAAGCCGGAGGGCATGGGCCTGGGCCTGTCGCTCTGCCGCAGCGTCGTCGAGCAGCACGGCGGACGGCTGCAGCACCTGCCGCGCCCCCGCGGCGGCACGCTGTTCTCCTTCACCATCCCCGTCGAGAAGCCCGCGCTCCCCCCCGGCTCCCCGCACACCCCTCCCCGATCCCATGGAACCCCTGCTTGACGCCACCGTCTTCATCGTGGACGACGACCGCGACGTGCGCGACGCCCTGGCCTGGCTGCTGCGCTCCCGGCGGCTGCTGTCGGAGACCTACGACAGCGCCGACGCCTTCGAGGCCATGCTGCGCCGCCGCGGCCTGGACCGGCGCGAGGACGGCGCGCCCGCGCCCTCCGACGGCGCCTCCCCCCCGCCGGCGGCGCTGCAGCCCGCGCGCGCCTTCGACCACCCCTGCTGCCTGCTGCTGGACATGCGCATGCCCGGCATGAGCGGGCTCGAACTCTTCGACCTGCTGGCCGCGCGCGGCCTGCACCGCACCATGCCGGTCATCTTCCTGACCGGCCACGCCGACGTCGCGACCGCGGTGGACACCGTCAAACGCGGCGCCTTCGACTTCTTCGAGAAGCCCTTCTCCGACAACGCCCTGGTCGACCGGGTCGAGCGGGCGCTGGGACTGTCGTCCGAGGCGCTGGCCGCGCGCACGCGCAGCGCCGGCCTGCAGACCCGCATCGCCGAGCTGACCGACCGCGAGCGCGACGTGATGCGGCTGGTGGTCGAAGGCCTGCCCAACAAGCTCATCGCCGACCAGCTCGGCATCAGCGTGCGCACGGTGGAGGTCCACCGCTCGCGCGTCTTCGAGAAGATGGACGTGCGCTCCGCCGTCGAACTGGCCAACCTGCTGCATGTGCGCGCTTGAACCCCGCCGTCGCCATCGACCGCGCCGCGCCGGGACGGCTCCCGCCGCGGCGTCCCGGTCCCTTCCCCGGCGCCTTGCGCCGCTCCTGCGAGGCCTGCGCCCATGGACTCCCTGACCCAGGCCGTGCTCGGCGCCGGCATCCAGGGCGCGCTCCTGGGGCGCGTCCAGGGGCGCAAGGCCCTGCTCTGCGGCGCGCTGCTCGCGACGCTGCCGGACCTGGACGTGGCGATCCGCTACGCCGACCCGGTCTCGGCGATGACGCACCACCGCGGCTTCTCGCACTCGCTGCCGGTGCTCACCGCCGCGGCTGCCCTGCTGACGGCGGCGGTGCGCCGCTGGCGGCCGTCGCCCGGCTACGGCGCGGGCCGGCTCTTCCTCGCGCTCTGGCTGGTGCTGGCCACGCATCCGCTGCTCGACGCCTTCACCAGCTACGGCACCCAGCTGTGGTGGCCCTGGCGGCCGGTGCCGGCGGCCTGGTCGAGCGTCTTCATCATCGATCCCTTCTTCACCCTGCCGCTGCTGGCGGCGGTGCTGGCGGCCGCGGTCCGGGGCCGGCCCCGGCCGGGGTGGCCGTGGCGCGCCTGCGGCTGGGCGCTGGGCTGGTGCGGCCTCTACCTGGCGCTGTCGCTGGGGGCCAAGGCGGTGGCCGAGCACCGGGTGCGGGCGGCGCTGGAGGCCGACGGGCTGCGGCCCCGGGCGGTGTTCTCCACGCCCCTGCCCTTCAACGTCCTGCTCTGGCGGGTGGTGGCCCTCACCGGCGACGACCGCTACCACGAGGCGGTGGCCGGCGTGTTCGACCGCGGGCCGCCCGAGCGGCTGGCCCAGCCGCTCGGCGGCGCCCTGGCGGCGGCCGGGCTGGCGGATTCGCCCGAGCACGCCCGGCTGCGCTGGTTCTCGGGCGGCTGGCTGCGCTACGACGACGCGGGCGGCCAGCTGGTGGTGACCGACCTGCGCATGGGCCTGGGCGTCGGCCACTACACCTTCCGCTTCCGCATGGCCGAGCGCGACGCCGACGGGCGCTGGCGGGCGGTCGCGCCGACGCGCTGGCCGTCGGAGCGGGGCGGCGCGCCGGAGCTCCGCCAGCTGTGGCGGCGCGTGCCCGGGACCGCCGAGCCGCTGCCCCTGGCCGACTGGGCCGCGCGGATGGCGGCCGACGACCGCCGGCGGTGAGCCGACCGCGCCGCGCGCCGACGCATCCGGAAAAAGAAAACGCCGCGTCGGGCGCGGCGTCGGGGAGGGCGGCGGGATGCGGATCCCGTGCCCTGCGGGTGCCGGCGGTCAGCCTCCGCGCTCGCCCACGTAGATCTCGACCCGGCGGTTGCGCGCCCGGCCGTCGTTGGTGTCGTTGGAGGCGATCGGCATGCGCGAGCCCATGCCCTCGGTGCCGATGCGCTGGGCTGCGACGCCGCGCGAGACCAGGTAGTCGCGGGTGCTGTTGGCGCGCTCCATCGACAGCGGGTTGTTGATCGCGTCGTTGCCGGTGCTGTCGGTGTGGCCGATGATGCGCACCGTCGTGTTCGGGTTGTTGCGCAGCCCGTTGGCGAACTGGTCGAGCACCGGCGCGAAGTTGGGCTTGATGTTGGCGCGGCCGGTGTCGAAGGACACGTCGCTCGGGATGTCGAGCTTGAGCTGGTTGTCGGAGGTCTGGCTCACCGCGATGCCGGTGCCCTGGGTGGCCTGCACCATCTGCTGGCGCTGGCGCTCCATGTTCTGGGACCAGATGTAGCTGCCCAGCGCGCCCACGCCGGCGCCGATGATCGCGCCGCGGCCCGCGTGGCCGCCCGCCACCGCGCCGATGGCCGCGCCGCCGAGCGCGCCCGCGCCCGCGCCGATGGCGGTGTTGCGGGTGGTCGGGCTCATGCCGGCCATGCCGCCGTTCATGTCTGCGCAGCCGGTGATGAAGACGGCCGCCGCGGCGCTCGCCAGAATGATCTTCTTCATGTCGTTGTCCTTCCTTGGTGCGGGTGGCGCCGCCGGGCGGCCGGCGGTTGCGGGGTCGCCCGGGGACGGCGCCTATCGGGAAAAACGATTATTCCCGGCACGCCGCGCCGGCCGTTTCGGGTTGTATCGGACCTGTGACACCGGCCCCGGGCGCGCCTGGCGGCCGCTTCAGCCGGGCGGGGGCGGCGGCGCGGGCGGGGAGGCGGGCGGCGCGGCGGAGGGGCTTGCGGGCGGGGCGGGAGCGGCTTCCGCTCCGCGCGGCGGCGGCGGCGGTTCGCCGCGCCTGCGCCCCGAGAACATCGTCCACCACACGATGCCCGCCAGCAGGGCCAGGGCCAGCAGGGCTTCGAGCAAAATCAGACCCATGACACAACGACTCCTGTGGCGCGCGGCGATGGCGGCCATTGTAGGAACGCTCGCCGCCTGCGGCAGCGCGCCCCCGCGTCCCGCGGGCCCCCCGGCGGCCGCGCCGGGCGCCACCCTGCTGTCCTTCCCGCCGCTGCCGCCCCCGGGCCAGCCGATCCCCGGGGACGACGCCGCGCTGCCGCCACCACTGGTGCAGGGCAAGAGCCGCTGGGTGCCGGTGCGCTGGGCCGAGCTGCCGGGCTTCCGCGAGGACGCGCTCTTCGAGGCCTGGAACGCCTGGCTCAAGAGCTGCCAGCGCCCCGGCCCGACCTTCGCCCGGCTGTGCGCCGAGGTGCGCCAGATGAGCATCGCCTCGCCCGCCGAGCAGCGCGCCTGGATGGTGGCGCGGCTGCAGCCCTACCGGGTCGAGGCGGCCGACACCGGCGCGGCCGACGGCCTGCTGACCGCCTACTACGAGCCGGTGATCCCCGCCGCGCGGCTGCCCGGCAACGGCTTCGGCGTGCCGCTCTACGGCCTGCCGGCGACCCTGCGCAAGCCCTGGTACACCCGGCAGCAGATCGAGACGCTGCCCGAGGCGCAGGCCCAGCTCGGCCGGCCGATCGCCTGGATCGCCGACCCGGTCGAGGCGATGGTGCTGCACATCCAGGGCTCGGGCCGGCTGCGCATCACCGAGCCCGACGGCTCGCAGCGCACGGTGCGCCTGGCCTTCGCCGGCACCAACGAGCAGCCCTACAAGAGCATCGGCACCTGGCTGCTGGCGACCGGCCAGACCCGCGACGCCACCTGGCCCGGCATCCGCGCCTGGATCGCGCAGAACCCCGGGCGGCTCAACGAGCTGATGTGGAACAACCCGCGCTACGTCTTCTTCCGCGAGGAGACGCTCGACGGGCTGGAGGCCGAGTTCGGGCCGCGCGGCGCGCAGGGGGTGGAGCTGACCCCGGGCCGCTCGATCGCGGTGGACCGGCAGAGCATCCCGTACGGCACCCCGGTCTGGCTGTACTCGGCCGGTCCGTCGGTCACCCTGCAGAAGCTGGTGATGGCGCAGGACACCGGCAGCGCCATCGTGGGCGCGGTGCGGGCGGACTACTTCGCCGGCTGGGGCGCGGACGCCGGGGAGGTGGCGGGCCGGCTCAAGCAGGGCCTGCGGCTCTGGGTGCTCTGGCCCCGGACCTGAGGCGCCGGGACTCGGCGGCCCCGGGAGGTCGCCGCGCCGGCACGGCCCGCGGCCGGCCGCGCCCGGCGCCGCGTCAGCGGTGGACGTGCTCGCCGCGGCCCTGCTTCCAGCGGTCTTCCAGGTAGGCGGCGTCCTCGTCGTTCCTCGGATGCACGCCGAGCAGGATGCCGCCCTCCTTCAGGCCCGCCTCGTAGTGCTTGACCCGCTCCTCGGGGATGCTCCAGCCGATCAGCGCGCCGACCAGTCCGCCGCCGGCCGCGCCCGCGCCGGCCCCGGCGACCGCGGCCGCCAGCGGCCCGGCGACCACCAGGCCCAGGCCCGGCAGGACCAGGCTGGTGCCGGCCGCGGCGATCGCCGCCACCACCGCGCCCACGCCGCCGCCGATGGCGCCGCCGATGCCCGCGCCTTCGGCGGCCTTGTTGCCGAGCTCGGTCTCGACCCGGCCGTGGTCGGTGTCGGCGAAGTGGCGCTGGCGGCCCGCGTCGGAGACCACCAGGTTGACGTCGTCGCGGCCGTAGCCGCGTTCGGCGACCGCGTCGTAGGCCTGCTCGGCGCTTTCGCGGTCGCGGAAGAGGCCGGTGACGAGGGGGCGGGTGTTGGACATGGCGGAACTCCTGGAGGTCGGATGGAGGGAGGGCGGCCGCGGCGCGCGAGCGCGCCGGGCGGCCGGCCCCCGCACCATTCCACGGAGGGCGCCGCGCGCTGTGTCGGTTGGTGACATCGCCCGCCGTGGCCGGGCGGGGCGGAACGCGGGAAATGCTATTGATTTAGTAGCTGGAAGCGTCCATGGGACGGGCGCTGGCGGGCGATCCGATGCCCGGTCGCCATGGAGCGCGCGCCCGCGGTCGCCGGCGAAGGCTCCGGCGCAGGCCGCGGGGATCGCCTGCGGCGACGCCACGGAACTGTCAAAAAACCGTCATCCGCGCTGCCTAGCATCCGCCGCACAACAAACGGTCGCCATCCTGGCGCCGCGCCGCATCCTGCGGCCGCGGCCGGGCGCCCAAAACCATCTCCGGAACCCGCCATGACCTCCTCCGTCCCCACGACCTCGCGCCGCGGCGCGCTCAAGCTGCTCGCCGGCGTGCCGATGCTGCCGCTCGGCGGCCTGGCCTCCTGCGGCCTGCTGCCCGCCTGCGGCGGCGGCAGCACCACCGCCAGCTACGTCGCCACCGCCTTCTCCGCCATGCCGGCGCCCACGCTGGCCAACCCGGCGGCGATGGCGACCACCACCGTCGGCTCGACCATGCAGGTCTCGTTCGACGACGGCAGCCGCCAGTCGTACGCGCTGGCTTACCAGCCCTTCTTCGTGACCGGCGACCAGGTGCCCGACGGCAAGGGCGGCACCGTGCTCGCCGGCGGCTACTTCGACATCGCCAACCAGCCGATCCTCGACCGCTCGGTGGCCGGCAAGGAGCGCCAGTTCTTCTCGGACAGCCCGGACGGCACCTCGCTGCTGACCCTGTCCAACGCCTCGGTGCCCGGCATCAAGGGCAAGGCGGTGTTCGCGGTGGTGCAGTTCGAGTACACCAGCCGCGACCAGGCGGGCGCCTCCGCCTATGGCCTGCTGCCCTCGCCGATCGCGGTGCTGACCCTCGACCAGGACCAGGCCACCGGCAAGCTGAGCCTGGTCAAGTACCACAACGTCGACACCTCGGGCGTGCACGGCCTGTGGATCACCTGCGGCGCCAGCCTTTCGCCCTGGAACACCCACCTGTCGAGCGAGGAGTACGAGCCCGACGCCACCGCCATCGCGAGCAACAAGCAGTTCAAGGCCTACAGCAAGAACCTGTACGGCGACGAGAACAAGGCCAACCCCTACCACTACGGCCACCTGCCCGAGATCACCGTCAACCCCGACGGCACCGCGTCCGTCAAGAAGCACTACTGCCTCGGCCGCATCTCGCACGAGCTGGTGCAGGTCATGCCCGACCGCCGCACCGCGCTGATGGGCGACGACGCCACCAACGGCGGGCTGTTCATGTTCGTGGCCGACCGCGAGGCCGACCTGTCCTCCGGCACGCTCTACGTCGGCAAGTGGACCCAGACCTCGGGCGTCGGCCCCGGAGCGGGCGACATCTCGTGGATCAAGCTCGGCAGCGCCACCAGCGCCGAGATCGAGGCGATGGCCAACACGCTCAAGGCCTCCGACATCCTGGACGTGAAGACCGCCGACCCGGGCGACGCCAGCTACACCAAGATCCCGTTCTCCGGCAAGTTCAACTGGATCAAGGTCAAGCCCGGCATGGAGAAGGCCGCGGCCTTCCTGGAAACCCACCGCTACGCCGCCTACGTCGGCGGCAGCATGGGCTTCACCAAGATGGAGGGCACCACCGTCAACGCCAAGGACAAGATCGCCTACTCGGCCATGTCCTATGTCCAGACCTCGATGCTCGACGGCTCGGGCGGCATCAAGGTGCAGGGCCCGAAGGCCGGCGCCGTCTACGCCCACACCCTGGCCGGCGGCCAGAAGGACCGCGACGGCAACGCCATCGCCAGCGACTGGGTGTCGGTGCGCATGGAGCCGCCCGCGGCGCTGGTCGGCGAGGACCTCGCCACCGCCGACGCGCTGGGCAACCTGGCCAACCCGGACAAGATCGCCAACCCGGACAACATCAAGTTCTCCGAGAAGATGCGCACCCTCTTCATCGGCGAGGACAGCGGCATGCACGTCAACAACTTCCTGTGGGCGTACAACGTCGACACCAAGGCGCTGACCCGCGTGCTGTCCACCCCGTCGGGCGCCGAATCCACCGGCCTGCAGGCGGTCGACGAGGTCAACGGCTGGACCTACCTGATGAGCAACTTCCAGCATCCCGGCGACTGGGAGAGCCCGCTGCACGACAAGGTCAAGGCCGCGCTCGATCCGCTGGTGCGCGCCAACTTCAAGGACCGCTTCGGCGCGGCGGTGGGCTACGTGACCGCCACCCAGGCGCAGCCGCGCCTGGCCGCCTGAGCGGCCGGCTCGCCATCGGCGATCGACGCCGGCATCGCCGGCTCCGGGGCCGCGCGGGGATCCGTTCCCGCGCGGCCCCGGCGTTTCCGGGACCGGGCAGGCGCACGGGACGCCGGGGCGCGCCGCCATCCCCGACGGGCCGTGTGACTTAAATATGAATGTCACATGCGCTGGCTATGGTCGGCCCCGTCCCCGATACACAACAAGCACTGCATAGAAAACGGGCGCCGTCCAACTCCACCCACGGAAAACGTCCCGTCATGCCTTCCCGCTCCAACGCCATCGCCGGCACCGCGCCGTCCCATGCCATCGACCCCGACGACATCGGCTACAACACCACCGGCAATCCCTCCCTCGAAACCCTGGTCGCCGCGCGCCTGAGCCGCCGCAACTGGTTGCGCGGCGGCCTCGGCACCGCCGGCGCCGCGCTGCTCGGCAGCGTGGGCCTGTCCGCCTGCGGCGGCGGTGGCGACGGCGGTTCCGCGGGCGTCGGCGGCGGCGCGGCCGCGCCGGTGCAACTCGGCTTCAATGCCGTCGCCAAGAGCCGCGCCGACGCGCTGGCGCTGCCCGCGGGCTACACCGCCACCGTGCTCTACCGCCTGGGCGACCCGATCGCCGCCGGCGTGGCCGACTACCGCAACGACGGCACCGACGCCGCCGCCACCTACGACCGCCGCGCCGGCGACCACCACGACGGCATGAGCTTCTTCGGCCTGTCCGAGGCCGGCCGCTGGGACGCCGCCGCCACCGCGCGCGGCCTGCTGGCGATGAACCACGAGGCCATCACCCCGGCCTTCCTGCACCCCGCCGGCCAGACCGTCTCCGGCAGCGGCAACGCCGCCCGCCGCACCGTGGCCGACGAGGTGCTGCGCGAGTTCTACCTGCACGGCGTCAGCGTCGTGGAGGTCGCGCGCAGCGGATCGCGCTGGAGCTACGCCCGGACCTCCGCCTTCAACCGCCGGGTGCACACCCTCACGCCCATGGTCCTCTCGGGCCCGGCCGCCGGCGCCGCCGCGATGGTGACCAAGTATTCGGCCGACGGCCGCCGCACCCGCGGCACGGTGAACAACTGCGCCAACGGCACCACCCCCTGGGGCACCTACCTCACCTGCGAGGAGAACTGGGCCGGCTACTTCCGCCGCATCGCCGCCAACGACAACCCCCGCCGCAGCGCCAAGGAGCTGACTTCCTTCGCCCGCTACGGCGTCGCCGGCACCGGCCGCGAGCTGTGGGCCACCGTGACCCCGGACACCGCCGACGACCTCTACGGCCGCTGGAACGCCGAAGCCACCGGCGCCTCCGCCGCCGCCGACTACCGCAACGGCCCCAACACCTACGGCTGGGTGGTCGAGATCGACCCCTTCGACCCGAACTCCACCCCGCGCAAGCGCACCGCGCTCGGCCGCATGGGCCACGAGGGCGCCTGCCTGGGACCGGTGGTCGTCGGCCGGCCGCTGGTCTGGTACATGGGCGACGACGCGCGCAACGAGTACGTCTACAAGTTCGTCTCGACCCGCAACTGGGACCCGATCGACGCCACCGGCGGCCTGGCCGCGGGCGACAAGTACATGGACGACGGCCGGCTCTACGTCGCGAAGTTCAACGCCGACGGCACCGGCGCCTGGCTCGAGCTCAAGCTCGGCGCCAACGGCATCGCCTCGTCCAGCGCCGTCTATCCCTTCGCCGACGCGGCCGACGTGCTGATCAACGCGCGGCTGGCCGCCGACGCCGCCGGCGCGACCAAGATGGACCGCCCGGAGTGGACCGCCGTGAACCCGCGCAACGGCGACATGTACCTGACGCTGACCAACACCAACGCGTCCTCGCGCCCGATCGACCGGACCGACGCCGCCAACCCGCGCTTCTACAACGACCCCAAGGGCAGCGCGCAGACGGCCCAGACCGGCAACCCCAACGGCCACATCGTGCGCCTGGCCGACACCGGCCGCGACCCGGCCGCGACCACCTTCCGCTGGGACATCTACCTGTTCGGCGCCCGGTCCACCGCCAGCGCGGACGTCAACGTCTCGAACCTCACCGCCGACAACGACTTCTCCAGCCCGGACGGCATGTGGTTCAGCCAGGCCACGCCCGGCCTGCTGTGGCTGGAGACCGACGACGGCGCCTACACCGACGTGACCAACTGCATGCTGCTGGCCGCGGTGCCCGGCCAGGTGGGCGACGGCGGCGCGCGCACCCTGACCAACGTCTCCGGCAGCACCACCCGCAGCCAGGCCACCGTGGTCGGCGCCGCGCCGGGCACCAGCCTGCGCCGTTTCCTGGTCGGGCCGAAGGAGTGCGAGATCACCGGCATCGCCGAGTCGGGCGACGGCCGGGCGCTGTTCATCAACATCCAGCACCCGGGCGAGGACACCGCGCCGAACTTCGCCGACCCGGCGTCCTTCGGCAGCCACTGGCCCGACGGCGGCAGCGCCCGCCCGCGCTCCGCCACCATCGTCATCACCAAGGACGACGGCGGCCCGGTCGGGATCTGAGAAGGCGTGAACGAACCCGCCCTGTCCGCGCGTCCTGCCGGAACACGCCCGCTCCGCGTCGCCAATGCGCGCCATGGCCCGAGCCATGGCTGCGCTGTGCGCCTGGATCGGCCGCGTTTTCGCAGCCCGCCCGGCCACGCCGGATCCATCCACGCCGGCTGAGGCCGGCGGGGCTGCAACGCCCCGCGAGGCCGCGGGCGGCCATCCTCAGGCCGTCAGGCCCATGCCCTCGAGCACCGCGCGCAGCGCGTCCGGCAGCGGCGCGGCGGTGTCCACCGCCGCCACCTCGCGGTCGAAGTCCGAGCCGGCCGCGATGCAGGCGCGGGGCACCTTCTTGGCCGGCAGGCTGTCCGGGTAGACGGCCTCGGCCGGCCGCAGGCGCAGGCGGATGCCGGGCCGCTCCATCAGGCCGCGCGCGTACAGCTCCGCCAGCTGGGCGCGGGTGACGTGGCCCGCGTCCTTCGGGTCCTCGACGCCGCGCCGGCCGTGCAGGATCTCGAAGGTGCCGGCGTGCGTGCCCTGGCGGATCAGGAAGGGGTGCAGCACGAAGGACTGCGGCGCCGGCGTGCGGCGGCCGCGGTACTCGTGCGCCACGGCGATGTCGGTCAGCAGCGCCGCGTCGGCGGACCCGGCCACGGCGGGCTCAACCACGGCGCGGGCCGCCGGCGGCGTCCTCGGCATCGCCGTCCGTGCCTGCGGCGGAGGCATCCCCGCCGGCGCCGTCCGGCGCGCGTTCCGGCCGCGGGCCGCGCTGGGCGGGGCGGGCCAGGATCTCGAGGTAGAAGGCCGGCGCGCCGGCGCGCGCGGCCTCGTCGACGTGCGCGGTGATGGCGGCGAACTCGATCGGATGGGCCGCTTCCCGGTCGGTGCCGAAGCGGCAGTCGAAGGCCCAGAAGTCGGCGCCGGCGGGCAGGGCCTTGCGGCGCTCGCGCTGGACGTACTTGCGGATGTCGTGCTTGGCGGCCTCGACCACGCGGTCGCGGTGGCGGCCCTCGATGTCGAGCGGGAATGTCTTGCGCATGGGGATCCTGGCCTGCGCGCCGCCGTCCCGCGGACGGCGGGCGCGCGCGGGCGCGCAAAGTGGGCGATTATGCCCCGCGTGCCGTTTTCTGAGGGCTCCGCAGCGCTGCAGCGCGCGTCCATGCTGCGGTCATTGCTATTGAAAAAATAGCAGCAGGAGCCCTGCGCCGCCGGGGCGGAGGGCTCAGGACGCCGTCGCGCCGCCCAGCGATCGGAACAGCGTGGCGTGGTTGACCAGCCGGTTGTAGCGGTTGTCCGCCAGCGCGGTCTCGGCGCTGCGGCGCTTCTCCTGCGCGTCGAGCCAGGACTTGAGCGGCACCGCGCCGGCGCGGTAGCGGGTCTCGTAGAGCTGCTCGGCGCGGCGCGCCTCGGCCAGCGAGGCCTCCAGCAGCGCGGCCTGGTCCTCGAACTGGCGGCGCGCCGACAGCGCGTCGTCCACGTCGGCGAAGGCCTGGTAGACGGTCTGGCGGAAGGCCGCCACCGCCTCCTGGTAGACCGATTCCGACACCCGCAGCTGCAGCGTGCGCTGCCCGGCCTGCAGGAAGGGCAGGGTGAGGCTCGCGCCCAGCGTGCCGAGCGGGTTCTGCAGCAGGTTGGCCAGCGCGGCGCTGGTGTTCCCGAGGCTGCCGGTCAGCACCAGCGCCGGGTAGAAGGCGGCGCGGGTGGCGTCCACGTCGCGCAGGTAGCCGCGCAGCCGCAGCTCGGCGGCGCGCACGTCGGGCCGGCGGGCGATCAGGTCGGCGGGCAGGCCGGCCTCGACCGGCGGCAGCGCGCCGGCGGGCAGCACCGCCGGCTCGCGCCAGTCGAGGAAGGCGCCGCCGTCGGCGGACGCGTCCGCTGCCGCGGTGGGTGTCGCGGCCGGGACCGCCGGCGCCGCGGCGGACCGTGCGCCGCCGGCCGCGGGACCGCCCGCCGACGGGGGCGGGGCGGCGGTCCCGGCGCCGTCTGCCCCGTCGGCCGCGGCGGAGGTTCGCGGGATGCCCGGCGCACCGGCGCCGACCGGCTGGCCGCCGACGCTGAGCCGGCCGTCGAACAGCAGGGCCAGCGCGTTGAGCGCCTGCACCCGCTGCTGCTCCAGCGCGGTGCGGGCGGCGCGCTGGGCGGCGAGGGCCTGCCGGGCCTCGGCCAGTTCCAGCCCCGAGACGGCGCCGGCGTCGTACTGCGTCCGGACCAGCGCCAGGGTGCGTTCGGCGTAGGCGATGCTCTGCGCCGACAGCGCCAGGCGCTGGTTGACGTAGCCGACCTGCCAGTAGAGGGTGGCGGTGGTGCCGGCGAGCGCCTGGGCGGCGGCCTCGCGGTCCTGCACCGTGGCCAGCGCCTCCCAGCGCGCCGCATCGCGGGCGCTGCCCAGCCGGTTCCAGAGGTCCACTTCGTAACTCGCGCCCAGGCTGGCGGTGCCGGCGCGGCTGCTCGGGCCGCCGTCGAGCCGGCGCGACGCGCTGGCGCCGGCGCTGCCGCTGAACTGCGGCGCCAGCGGCACCGCGGCCAGGCCGGCGTTGAGCTGGGCGCGCCGCACCCGGATGGCGGTGGCCGCGAGGTCGTTGTCGTACTGCTGGGCGCGGGCGACCAGGGCGTCGAGCGCCGGATCGCCGAAGGCGCGCCACCAGTCCACCGCCACCGCCGCCGCGGGCAGGGCGCGCACGTCGGGCGCCTGGTCGGCGGGCGTGGCGAGCGGCGCGGGGCCGACGCCGGCGGTGCGCAGCACGTCCGCGCCCGCGTCGCGCCAGGCGGCGGCCACCCGCAGCCGGGGCGCGGCGAGGTCGCCCGCGGGCGGAGCGGCGCAGCCGGCGAGCAGCGCGGCGCAGGCGGCGGCCAGGGCGGCGGCCGCGGCGGGCCGGCGGCGCGGGAGGAAGGAGGGGCTCGTCTTCGTCGTCATGGCAGGAGGCGCGGGGCGCGCAGGAGAGACGGTGGGCGGCCGGCGCGTGCGCGCAGCGCGGGCGCCGCCGGGTTGCCGGGAGCGGAGGCCGGGCCGCCGGCGACGGTCGGGACGGCCGGGCTGGCCGGGCTGGCCGGGATATGCGGGCGCAGGGGCATCGGCAGTCGCGGATCAGTCGCGGGCCAGCGCCTCGACCGGGTCGAGCCGCGCGGCGTTGCGCGCCGGCAGGAAGCCGAAGACCACGCCGATCAGGGTCGAGCAGACGAAGGCGGCCGCCATCGAGCCGGTGGAATACACCAGCCGGAAGTCGCCGCCCGCCCGGTCGAACACCTGGCCGATGCCCAGCGCCAGCGCGATGCCCAGCACCCCGCCGATCAGGCAGACCAACACCGCCTCGATCAGGAACTGCTGCTGGATGTCGCCCTGGCGGGCGCCGACGGCCATGCGCACCCCGATCTCGCGGGTGCGCTCGGTCACCGACACCAGCATGATGTTCATCACCCCGATGCCGCCCACGACCAGCGAGATCAGCGCGATCGAGGAGATCAGCAGGGTGAGCGTCCGGGTGGTGGCCTCGATGGTCTGGCGGATGCTGTCGGTGTTGAGGACGTAGAAGTCCTTGCGACCGTGGCGCTGCTCCAGCAGCTGGTTGATGCCCGCTTCGGCCGCGGTGGTGGGCGCGTCGTCGCGCACCCGCACGGTGATGCTGCGCAGGTAGTTCTGGTTGACGATGCGGCTCATCGCGGTGGTGTAGGGCACGAAGACGTTCAGCGCCTCGGTGTTGCCGAAGGCCGACTCGCTCTTGGCCGCCACGCCGATCACCCGCACCGGCACGCTGCCGAGCAGGATCACCTCGCCGACCGGGTCCGGCGTGTTCGGGAACATCGTCCTGCGGGTGTTGTCGTCGATCACCGCGACCTGCTCGCGCCGCCCCACGCTGTCGGCGCCGAAGGGGTTGCCCTGCGCGATCCTCACGCCCTTGACCCGGAAGTACTGCTCGCCCGCGCCGGTCACGGTGACCGACGCCTCGACGTTGCGGTAGCGGCCGGTGAGCGAACTGGTCAGGGTGGGGGTGACGCTGTCCACGTAGCCCTGGCGGGCCAGGGCGTCGGCGTCGGCCGGCACCAGGCTGCGCACCCGGGCCGAGCGCGGGTCGCCGAAGCCCGTGCCCGAGAACACCTCGATGGTGTTGGTGCCGATGGAGCTGATGTTCTTGAGGACCTGCTGGCGCGAGCCCTCGCCGATGGCCACCACCGCGACCACCGAGGCGATGCCGATGATGATGCCGAGCATGGTCAGGAAGGTGCGCAGCCGGTGCGCGTTCATCGCCAGCAGCGCCATGCGGAAGGCCTCGGCGAAGCGGTCGCGCAGCGCGGCGAGGCCGCGCTGCGCGGGCGGGCGCGGCGGCAGGCGCGGCGCCGCGCCGCGCGCGGGCGAACCGGCCATGCGGTCGGTCGGCCGGTCGCCGATGATGCGGCCGTCGCGGATCTCGATGATCCGCTCCGCGTGCTCGGCCACCGCCATGTCGTGGGTCACGAGGATGACGGTGTGGCCTTCGGCGTGCAGCTCCTGCAGGATCTTCATCACCTCCTCGCCGCTGCCGGTGTCGAGCGCGCCGGTGGGTTCGTCGGCCAGGATCACGCTGCCGCCGTTCATCAGCGCCCGGGCGATCGAGACCCGCTGCTGCTGCCCGCCCGAGAGCTGGCCCGGCCGGTAGCCGACGCGCTCGGACAGCCCGAGCCGGCCCAGCAGCGCGGCGGCGCGGTCGTGGCGCGCGCCGGACGGCGCGCCGGCGTAGACGGCGGGCACCTCGACGTTGCCGCGCGCCGTCAGGTCCGACAGCAGGTGGTAGCGCTGGAAGATGAAGCCGAAGTGCTCGCGCCGCAGCGCGGCCAGCGCGTCGGGGCCGAGGCTGCCGGTCTCGCGGCCGTCGACCCGGTAGCTGCCGCCGCTGGGCTTGTCCAGGCAGCCCAGGATGTTCATCAGCGTCGACTTGCCGGAGCCCGACTGGCCGACGATGGCGACCATCTCGCCGGCGTGGATCGCGAGGTCGATGTCCTGCAGGACCGCGACGGTCGCCTCGCCGGCCGGGAACTCGCGGCGCAGCCGGCGCAGGTCGAGCAGCGGCGCGGCCGGGCCGGCCGCCGCCGCGTCCCGCGCGGTCCCGGCGGGCGCCGCGGCGCCGGCGGAAGGGTGGTCGTGCTTCATGGCGCGGTCCCGTCCCGGGTCAGAGGCGCATCGGCGGGCGTCGGTTGCCGGCCGGGCCGCCCGCGCCCGGCGCGCCGGCGGCCGGGGCCTCGCCCAGCACCACCTTCTCGCCCGCGGCCAGGCCTTCGGTCACCTGCGCGTTGACGTTGTTGTTGATGCCGATCCGCACGGTGCGCGGCTGCGCGTTGCCCTCGGCGTCGAGCACCCGCACCGTGTAGCTGCCGTCGCGGCCGCGGCGGCCCAGCGCCGAGGACGGGATGGTCACCGCGTCCCGGGCCTGCGCCCGCACGATCGAGACCTGGGCGGTCATCGAGATGCGCAGCTTGCCGTCGGGATTGGGCACGTCGAACAGGCCGTTGTAGTAGATGGCGGTGGTCGAGGTGCTGCCGGAACTGCTCGACGACGAGGCGGTGGCGTCGGTCAGGATCGAGTCCGGCGCGGGCTCCACCGTGCGCAGCGTGGCGTCGTAGCGCTTGTCCGGCTCGCCCAGGATCGTGAAGTAGACCGGCTGGCCGGCCTGGACGCGGACCACGTCGGCCTCGGAGATCTGCGACTTGACGGTGACGGTGTCGAGCTGCGCCACCTTGATGATGGTCGGCGTGGTCTGGTTGGCGTTCACCGTCTGGCCCTGCTGGGCGACGACGGCGACCACCACGCCGTCCATCGGCGCGACGATCTTGGTGTAGCCCAGGTTGACCTGCGCGGTCTCGGCGGTGATGCCCGCCTGCTTGATCTGCGCCTGCAGCGCGGCGATGTTGGCCCGGGTGGTGTTGCGGGTGGCCTCGGCGGCCTCGAAGTCCTGGCGCGAGCCGGCGTCGGCGTCGAGCAGCTGCTTCTGGCGCCGGTAGGCCAGCTCGGCCTGGATCAGCGCCGCTTGCTGCGCCGCGAGCTGGGCGCGCACGTTCTCCAGCGCCGCCTGGGCGTTGCGCACCGTGTTCTGCTGGGTGGTGGAGTCGATCTCGGCCACCGGCTGCCCCTTCTTGACCGTGTCCCCGAGCTTGACGTGCAGCACCTTGATCTGGCCCGAGACCTGCGCGCCGACGCTCACCTGCTTGAAGGCCTGCACCGTGCCGGTGGCGAGCACCGCGTCCTCCAGGTCGCCGGTGGCCGCGGTGGCGGTGACGAAGCGCGGCGCCGGCGCGGTCGGGAAGGCGTAGCGCTTGACGGCGAGACCGGCGGCCGCCACGGCGGCGAGGACGAGCGCGTAGCGCAGCCAGGCGGGGATGCGGTGCTTCAGGGGCATGGGGTCGGCGAGGGAAGGGCGGCGGGAAGGCGGCGTCGCGGAACGGGGGCGGAGGGACGGGCAGGGCGACGGGGCGCCGGATGCCGATTGCATGAATCTGGAGCGAGTGTGGCCGCAACCGGCTGCGCTCCGGTGACGCGCCTGCAAAGCGCAGGTAAAGCGCCAGGGGCCGGCGCGGGGCCCGCGCCCTCGCCGGCCGGCCGCGCGCCGTGCCGGGAGGCTTCGCCCGCCGGACCGGGGGACGGGCCGGCAGGCCGTGCCGGCCGCGGCGCGCCGGGGGCCGCCAGGACGGGGCCGCTCAGTCGCCGCCGCGCAGCTCCAGGGCGCGGGCGTAGAGCGCGTTGCGCGGCGCGCCGGTGATCTCGGCCGCGAGCTTGACCGCGGACTTGACCGGCAGCTCGGCCAGCAGCAGGCGCAGCACCCGCAGCGCCTCGGCGTCGCCCGCGCCGTCGCCGTCCGCGGGCGCCGGCGGGTGCACCACCAACACGAACTCGCCGCGCGCGCGGTTGGGATCGGCGGCCAGCCATGCGGCGAGCTCCTGCGCGGGCAGGGTGGCGATCTGCTCGAACTGCTTGGTGATCTCGCGCGCCAGGGTCACCGGCCGCGCGCCCAGCGCGCCCAGCGCGCGGGACAGGGGCTCGATGCGGTGCGGCGCCTCCAGCAGCACCGCGGCGCGGGGCTGGGCGCCCAGAGCCTGGACGGCCGCGTCGCGCTCGGCGGACTTGCTCGGCAGGAAGCCGGCGAAGACGAAGCCGGTCGCGCCGCCGGCCGGCGCCATCGGGATGCCGGCCGCGCTCAGCGCCGCAGTCACGCTGGAGGCGCCGGGCAGCGGCACCACCGGCATGCCGGCGGCGCGGGCGGCGGCCACCAGGCGCGCGCCGGGGTCGCTGACCGCCGGGGTGCCGGCGTCGCTCACGCAGGCCACCCGCTGTCCGTCGCGCAGCCGGGCCAGCACCGCCTCGGCCGCCTCGGCCTCGTTGTGCTGGTGGGCCGCCAGCAGTTGCGCGCCGGACTTGTCGATGCCGTAGGCCCGCAGCAGGGACTGGGTGTGGCGGGTGTCCTCGCAGGCGACGGCGTCGGCGAGCTGCAGCAGGTGCAGCGCGCGCAGCGTGATGTCGGCCAGGTTGCCGATGGGCGTGGCCACGACGTACAGCGCGCCCTGCGGATAATGCTGCGCCGCCGCCGCATCGCGCGCGGCGCCCAGGGCTGAAGCGAAAGAAGCGCTCAATGGAATTCCTCAGGAAAAAGATCGCCGCCGTGCGGTCGTCGATGGCGGCGGCGCCGGCCGCCGGCGCGGACGGCGCCCCGGCCGCGGCGCCCGGGGCCCGGCGCACCGCCAAGCAGGCGGGCGACGAGGCCGAGGCGCTGGCGCTGCGCCACCTGCAGGCCGCCGGCCTGCGGCTGGTGTGCCGCAATTATCGAACCCCGGGCCGCGGCGGCGGCGAGATCGACCTGGTGATGCGCGAGCGCGCCGGCGGCGAGGACACCCTGGTCTTCGTCGAGGTGCGCCAGCGCCGCGGGACCGGCCACGGCGGCGCCGCCGCCAGCGTGGGCGCGGTCAAGCAGCGCCGCATCGTCTTCGCCGCCCGCCACTACCTGATGCGCCTGCCGGGCGCGGCGCCGCCCTGCCGCTTCGACGTCGTCACCGTCGAGGGCGAGCCCGGCGCGCGCCGCGTCGGCTGGCTGCGCGCGGCCTTCGACGCCGGCTGAAAACCGCCTCCCACCCATGGCAACCTACTGCTACATTCCCCCGCCGCGCGGACGGCCGCTGCCCGAGAGGCCGGCGGTATCATCCCCCTCCATGCTCGAACAACGCATCCAACAGCACTTCATCGAAAGCGCCGACCTGCAGTACCAGTCGGCCCAGATCCTCGGCAAGCCGATTGCCGCGGCGGTGCAGGCGGTGCTGGTGAGCGTGACCAGCGGCGGCAAGGTGCTGGCCTGCGGCAACGGCGGCGCGGCCGCCGGCGCCCAGCATTTCGCGGCCGCCTTCGTGGGGCGCTTCGAGCGCGACCGGCCCGAGCTGGCGGCCATTGCCTTGACCACCGACAGCGCCCTGCTGACCATGGCCGGCCATGAGCCCGACACCCGCCAGGTCTTCGCGCGCCAGGTGCGCGCGCTGGGCCAGGCCGGCGACGTGCTGCTGGTGCTCTCGGCCAGCGGCAACGACGCCAACCTGGTCGAGGCGGTCGCCTCGGCCCACGAGCGCGAGATGACCGTGCTGGCCTTCACCGGCCGCACCGGCGGCCAGATCGCCGGACTGCTGCGCGAGACCGACGTACACATCGCCGTGTCGCACGACCGGGCGGCGCGCATCCAGGAAGTCCACCTGCTGGCGCTGCACTGCCTCTGCGACGGCGTGGATGCCCAGCTGCTGGGCGAACAGGAAACCAACGCATGAATCCCGCCTCCCCTTCCCGCCCGACGCCGCTCCGCCCCGCGGGCGCGCCGTCCTCCCGCGCCGGCCTGCGCCTGGCCGGGCTCGGCCTCGCCGCGGCGCTGGCGTCCACCGCGCTGACCGGCTGCTTCCCGGTGCTGGTGGGCGGCGCGGTCGTCGGCGGCGTGATCGCCTCCGACCGTCGCCCGCCGGGCCAGCAGCTGCGCGACGAGACCATGGAGAGCCGCGTCGAGCGCGCCATCGCCGCCAACCTCGGCACCGAGCGCATCCGCGCCAAGGTGGTCGCCTACAACGGCCGGGTGCTGCTGGTGGGCGAGGCCGCCTCCGAGCGCGAGCGCGGCATCGCCGAGCAGGCCGCCGCCAAGGTGCCGGAGGTGCGGGCCGTCATCAACGACCTGGCGGTCACCAGTTCCCCGACGCTGCGCGAGCGCACCAGCGACACCGTGATCACCACCAAGGTCAAGGCCAGCATCGTCGATGCCAAGGACATCTCGATCAACGCCTTCGAGATCGTCACCGAGCGCGGCGTGGTCTACCTGATGGGCCGCGTCACCGCGCGCGAGGCCGACCGCGCCACCGACCTCGCTGCCGGCGTGGACGGCGTGATGAAGGTGGTGCGCCTGTTCGAGGTCATCAGCGAGCAGGAACTCGCGGCCACCGGCACCGCGCCGGCGGCGACGGCCAGCCGCGCGCCGGTGGTCGAGGTGCCGCCCGCCACAGGCGCCGCCGCGCCGCGCGCGGCCGCCCCCTCGCCTGCGCCGGCGCCCGCCGCGGCGCAGAACCCCGGCGTGGTGGTCACGCCCATCGCGCCGCGCTGACCGCGCGCTTGCGCCCGCCGCGGGCCCGGGACGCCCCGCCCCGCGGCGGCGGCCCGCCCCCTTTTCGGAACCGGCCCCCGCCTCGCGCGGCGGCCGGTTTTTTCATGGTCCGCTCCCGCGCGGCGCGACGCGGAAGGGCCGCGATGGCACAGCCAAATGCCCGGGCATAGGGAGATTCAGCGTGACAAACCGGAACAAATCGCGTACTTTCCTGAATACATAGGAGTTGTCCTACAGAATTCACCGCGATTCTCCGCTTCAACCTGGAGCGGCGCCCGATCGCACGTATCAAGGAGGCGGCATGCGCACACGACACGGCGCATGCCGTACGGGGAGGAGGAGTCCATGTCGTACCTGCAGAAGCGGCCGGTCATCACGGTCATCGAGCCCACCTGGGACCGGAACATCCACCTGCCCGCCAACCTGGGCCTGCTGCGCATCATCAGGCATGCCTATCCCGAGGCGCAGGTCAATTTCGTGGGCGGCGCCGAGCAGATCGACCTGATGCGCGGCATGCTCCCGGAATCGGAGCAGTCCGCGGTCCGGTTCTTCGCGGGCCAGCCGGCGCCCGACCGGGACACCATGCCGGGCGACGTCTACTCCGCCTGGCGCAAGCTGCGCAGCCTGCCCGCGCCGGTGCTGCAGGAGGCGAGCCTGATCGTGCTCAGCTCCTGCACCGCGTCCTGCCTCAATGCGCTGACCTGGATGGGCCTCGCGCCGCGCAGCTCCGCGGTGCTGCACGGCAATGCCAACGACCTGCAGGGGTGGCGCTCGCGCAACCCGATGCGCCGGCAGCTGGACATGCGCCAGGCCTTCCAGCGCTTCTGCGAGCGCGGCGGCAAGGCCGTCGTGCTGGAGGAGCGCATCCGCCACACGCTGGGCCAGCAGCAGCCCTGGCTGGCGCCGCACATGGTCTGCCTGCCGCATCCGATGCTGCCGGAGGAATCGGCGCCCGCGGGAGCCGCCCGGCCGCTGAAGTCCCCGATCGACATCGGTTTCGCCGGACTGGCTTCCACCGCCAAGGGCTTCCCGCAGTTCGTGGCCCTGGCGCAGGCGATGGAGGCCCGCCGGCCCGGCGCTTTCCGGTTCCATGCTTTCGGCAAGCTGCCCGACGAATCCCGCGCGCTCGACCAGTCCTGCCTAGCGCATCGTGCGGCCGAAGGCCTGCCGCGCAGCGAATACGTGGCCGGCCTGCGCGCCATGGACTACCTGTTCGTCTGGCACCAGGACTCCTACTACGCGAACGCGGCCAGCGGCGTGGTCTACGACGCGATCAATTTCGGCGTCCCGATGATCGCGCGCGGCTGCGCCCAGATCTCGGCCTGGATGTCGGAAGGCCTCGACGTGGCCTGCGCCTTCGACGACATCGGCGCGGCGATCGACGCGCTGGCGGCCCTGGACCCCGCGGCCGAAGGCGACCGCTACCTGCACCAGCAGGCCTGCATGGACCAGCTGCGCCAGACGCTCAGCCTGCCCTTCCTGGGCAACCACTTCGCCAGGACGTTCCCGGTGACGCACGCGGACCGGCGCGCCCTGCGGCCGCAGGGGCCGCACCGCGCGCGCCGATCCGCGCCCTGAGGCCTTCCCGGCGACGCCCCGGGGGCGCGGGGACGGTCGGCACGGCCGCCGGCGCGCGGCCGGCGCCCGTCACTTCAGCCGCTTGATCAGGCTCGACGTGTCCCAGCGGTTGCCGCCCATCCGCTGCACGTCGGCGTAGAACTGGTCCACCAGGGCAGTCAGCGGCAGGCGGGCGCCGTTGCGGCGGGCCTCGGCCAGCACCAGGCCCAGGTCCTTGCGCATCCAGTCGACGGCGAAGCCGAAGTCGAACCGGTCCTCCGCCATGGTCTTGCCGCGGTTGTCGAGCTGCCAGCTCTGGGCCGCGCCCTTGCCGATGACGTCGATCACCTGCGGCAGGTCGAGGCCCGCGCGCTCCCCGAAGGCCAGCGCCTCCGACAGGCCCTGCACGATGCCGGCGATGCAGATCTGGTTGACCATCTTGGTGAGCTGGCCGGCGCCGATGTCGCCCATGCGGGTGAAGGCGCGGGAATAGGCCATCGCCACCGGGCGGACCGCGTCGAAAGCGGCCGGGTCGCCGCCGCACATCACCGTCAGCGCGCCGTTCTCGGCGCCGGCTTGGCCGCCGGAGACCGGCGCGTCGATGAACTGCAGGCCGCGCGCGGCGGCGAAGCCGGCGAGTTCGCGCGCGACCTCGGCCGAAGCGGTGGTGTGGTCCACGAAGATCGCGCCGGGCTGCATGCCGGCGAGGGCGCCGTCGGTGCCGCGGCCGGCGTCGCCGCGCGGTTCGCCGAGCACCACCGCGCGCAGGTCGTCGTCGTTGCCGACGCAGCAGAAGACGATCCGCGCCTCGCGCGCGGCCTGCTGCGGCGTGGCGGCGTGGGCGACCCCGCCCGGCGCGTCGGCGAATTCGGCGGCCCAGGCGGCCGCTTTCGCGGCGGTGCGGTTGTAGACGGTGACGTGGTGGCCGGCGCGGGCCAGGTGGCCGGCCATCGGGCCGCCCATCACGCCGAGGCCGAGGAAGGCGACGCGGGTGGACGGGGCGGGTTCGTAGGTCTTGGTGGCGAGGGTGGTCATGGGCCTGGGCTGGGGAAGGGTGGACGGGACGTCCCGCGGCCCCGCCCGGCACCGGGCCGCGACGGGTCTAGATGATCGCCAGGTGCTCGGTGCCGGCCGAGAGGTCCGGCGCCTTGCCGCGTTCGCTGGCGAGCTTGACCTGGAGCCGCAGGTCGTTGAGGGAGTCGGCGTTGCGCAACGCGTCTTCGAGCGTGATGGTATGCGACTCGTAGAGGTCGAACAGCGCCTGGTCGAAGGTCTGCATGCCGAGGTTGCGGCTCTTCTTCATGATCTCCTTGAGCTCGTGCACGTCGCCCTTGAAAATCAGGTCTGAGATCAGCGGCGTGTTGAGCATGATCTCCACCGCCGCGGCGCGCCCGCGGCCGTCCTGCTTGGGCACCAGCCGCTGCGAGATCATCGCCTTGAGGTTGAGCGAGAGGTCCATCAGCAGCTGCGGGCGGCGTTCCTCGGGGAAGAAGTTGACCACCCGGTCGAGCGCCTGGTTGGCGCTGTTGGCGTGCAGCGTGGCCAGGCACAGGTGGCCGGTCTCGGCGAAGGCGATGGCGTGCTCCATGGTCTCGCGGTCGCGGATCTCGCCCATCAGGATGACGTCGGGCGCCTGGCGCAGGGTGTTCTTGAGCGCGGCCTCCCAGCTGTCGGTGTCGATGCCCACCTCGCGCTGGGTCACCACGCAGTTCTTGTGCGGATGCACGAACTCCACCGGGTCCTCGACGGTGATGATGTGGCCGTAGGAGTTCTCGTTGCGCCAGTCGACCATCGCCGCGAGGGTGGTGGACTTGCCCGAGCCGGTCGCGCCTACCAGGATGCACAGGCCGCGCTTGGTCATGATCACGTCCTTGAGCACCGGCGGCATGCCCAGGCCGTCGAGCGTGGGCAGCGTGGTCGGGATCACCCGCAGCACCATGCCGACCTTGCCCTGCTGCATGAAGGCGTTGACCCGGAAGCGTCCGACCGAGGCGGGGGAGATCGCGAAGTTGCACTCCTTGGTGGCCTCGAACTCCGCGGTCTGGCGGTCATTCATGATGGCCCGCGCCAGCGCCATGGTGTGGCCCGCGCCCAACGGCTGGGGCGAGACCTTGGTGACCTTGCCGTCGATCTTCATGGCCGGCGGGAAGTCGGCGGTGACGAACAGGTCGCTGCCGCCGCGGCTCACGAGCAGCTTGAGCAGGTCGTTGATGAATTTGCTGGCCTGGTCGCGTTCCATGGTGGCGCTCCGGTGGGAAGGGGAAGGGATGGGGCGTGCCGGAGGGCGGACGCCGTCAGGTCTGGCCGGTCGACAGCCGGGCGCTGACGGTGCGCAGCCGCAGCGAGAGCTTGCGCGCGATCAGCCCGACCAGCCGGGCGGCGGTCTCCGGCTGGGCGACCATCATCGCGTCGAGCCCGTCGGCGCCGAGCACCGCGAGGTCGCAGTCGGTCAGGGTGGTGCAGCTCGAGAAGCGCATGCCGCCGTCGAGCAGCGACATCTCGCCGAGCAGGTCGCCGGGCCGCGCCTGCGCCAGGCGCAGGCGCTCGCCCCAGGGCTGCAGCCGTTCGACGGCGACGCTGCCCGTCAGCGGCACCACCATGAAGTTCGCGTGCTCGTCCTGCCGCACCACCGCCTGCCCGGCGGGCACCTGCGCGAAGGCGAAGAACCGGGCCATGCGGACGATGGCGGCGCCGTCGAACGCGGGCGCCGCGCCGTAGCCGCCGTCGGTCCAGGCGCGGCACAGCAGGTCGGTGCCGCGCATCGGGTCGAGCGGGCGGGCCTGCACCTCGGGCGCGCGCGCGGTCCAATCGACGGACGCCCGTCCGTCGCCCTGGTGCATCGCCGCGTGGGCGAAGAAGCCCAGTTCGGCGTCCGCCTCCGGCGCGCGGTCCTCGGGCGGCGGGAAGGTGTCCGACGCTTCCGGGAGCGGGGCGCGCAGGCGGTGGAGCAGGTCGCGCAGGCTCATGGTCGGCGGCTTCGCAGGGGAGGGGTCCGGGTGGTGGAGGCCGGGGCGGGCGGGCGGTCAGCCCGGGAAATTCTCCGGCGTCTTGGCCTTGCCGCGCGCCTCGGCCGCGCTGATGACGTTGCGGCGCACCAGCTCGGTCAGGTTCTGGTCGAGCGTCTGCATGCCGCTGCCCGCGCTGGTCTGGATGGTGGAGTACATCTGCGCCACCTTGGCCTCGCGGATCAGGTTGCGGATGGCCGGAGTGCCCAGCATGATCTCGTGCGCCGCGACCCGGCCCTGGCCGTCCTTGGTCTTGCACAGCGTCTGCGAGATCACCGCCTGGAGCGACTCGGACAGCATCGCGCGCACCATGTCCTTCTCGGCGGCCGGGAACACGTCGATGATCCGGTCGATGGTCTTGGCGGCCGAGGAGGTGTGCAGCGTGCCGAAGACCAGGTGGCCGGTCTCGGCGGCGGTCATCGCGAGGCGGATGGTCTCCAGGTCGCGCATCTCGCCGACCAGGATCGCGTCCGGGTCTTCGCGCAGGGCCGAACGCAGGGCGTTGGCGAAGCTCTGGGTATGCGGGCCGACCTCGCGCTGGTTGATCAAGCATTTCTTGGATTCGTGGACGAACTCGATCGGGTCCTCCACGGTCAGGATGTGGCCGTACTCGTTCTCGTTGAGGTAGTTGACCATCGCCGCGAGCGTGGTCGACTTGCCCGAGCCGGTCGGGCCGGTCACCAGCACGAGGCCGCGCGGCTTGAGCGCGAGTTCGGCGAAGATCCTGGGCGCGCCGAGCTGCTCCAGCGACAAGATCTTGGACGGGATGGTCCGGAAGACGGCGCCGCAGCCGCGGTTCTGGTTGAAGGCGTTGACCCGGAAGCGCGCCAGGTTCTCGATCTCGAACGAGAAGTCGACCTCGAGGAATTCCTCGTAATGCTTGCGCTGGCCGTCGTTCATGATGTCGTAGACCATGCCGTGGACCATTTTGTGGTCGAGCGGTTCGACGTTGAGCCGGCGCACGTCGCCATGGACGCGGATCATCGGCGGCAGGCCGGCCGACAGGTGCAGGTCGGAGGCCTTGTTCTTGACGCTGAAGGCCAGGAGCTGGGTGATGTCCACGGGGCGGATTCCTCGGAGGCGGCGGGAACGCCCGCCAAATTGTTACGCAATGTACGGATTATGACGACGAATGAACATCCCGGGGCGGAACTGGCGGAACGCCTGGGCGCGGTGCAGGGTCGCCTGGCCGCGGCGGCCGGCGCCGCCGGCCGTCCGGCGCCGCGGCTGCTGGCCGTCTCCAAGACCCAGTGCGCCGGCGCGGTGCGGGCGGCCCACGCGGCCGGCCAGCGGGCGTTCGGCGAGAACTACGTCCAGGAGGGCGTGGAGAAGATCGCCGCCCTGGCCGACCTGCGGGCCGCCCTGGAATGGCACTGCATCGGCCCGCTGCAGAGCAACAAGACCCGGCCGGTGGCCGAGCATTTCGACTGGGTGCAGTCGGTGGACCGGCTCAAGCTCGCCGAGCGGCTGTCTGCGCAGCGCCCGGACGACCGCGCCCCGCTCAACGTCTGCCTGCAGGTCAACATCGACGGCAGCCCGTCGAAGTCCGGCGTGCCGCCGCAGGAGGCGCGGGCCCTGGCCGAGGCGGTGCACAGCCTGCCGCGCCTGCGGCTGCGCGGGCTGATGACCATCCCCGACCCGGCGCCGGACGGCGGGCCGCCGCACGAAGCGCACCGCCGCGCCCGCGCGCTGTTCGACGAGCTGGTCGCGGCCGGCCTGCCGCTCGACACGCTGTCCATGGGCATGAGCGACGACCTCGACGCCGCCGTGGCCGCCGGCAGCACCATGGTGCGGGTGGGCTCGGCCATCTTCGGCGCGCGCCCCGCGCGCGGCTGAGGCGCGCGGCCGGATGCTCCGGGGCCTCGCAGCAGCGTCGCCCCGAGCGGCGCCGAAGGCGGTCCGGAAAGCGGGGAGACATCGGTTCATGCGCATTACGCATAACCTGCGGGCAGGTCCGGCGCCATACTTTCGGGCACCGCGGCATCCGCACGCGGCTCCGCATTCCCCTCGCAGAAAGCAGCGCCATGCCCTCCGAAAACGCCGAAGCCTCCACCCCCCTGTCCTTCGCCGGCCAGGATCCGCACAGCCCCTGGGCGACCTACCTGGCGCAGATCGACCGGGTCGCGCCCTACCTGGGCCACCTCGGCAAGTGGATCGAGACCCTCAAGCGCCCGAAGCGCACCCTGATCGTCGACGTGCCGATCGAGATGGACGACGGCACGGTGCGCCATTTCGAGGGCTACCGGGTGCAGCACAACCTCTCGCGCGGCCCGGGCAAGGGCGGCATCCGCTTCCATCCGGACGTCAACCTCGACGAGGTGATGGCGCTGTCGGCCTGGATGACCATCAAGACGGCGGCGGTCGGCCTGCCCTTCGGCGGCGCCAAGGGCGGCATCCGGGTCGACCCCGCGCAGCTGTCCGAGAAGGAGCTGGAGCGCCTGACCCGCCGCTACACCAGCGAGATCGGCATCATCATCGGCCCGCAGCGCGACATCCCCGCGCCCGACGTCAACACCAACGGCCAGATCATGGCCTGGATGATGGACACCTATTCGATGAACACCGGCCACACCGCCACCGGCGTGGTGACGGGCAAGCCGATCCACCTGGGTGGCTCCCTCGGGCGGGTCAAGGCCACCGGCCGGGGGGTGTTCGTCACCGGCCGCGAGGCGGCCAAGCGCATCGGCCTGCCGCTGGCCGGCGCGCGGGTGGCCGTCCAGGGCCTGGGCAACGTGGGCGGCACCGCGGCCGAGCTGTTCGCCGGCGCCGGCGCGAAGATCGTGGCGGTGCAGGACCACAGCGGCACCGTGGCGCATCCGGACGGCATCGACATCGCCGAGGCGCTGGCGGTGGTCAAGCGCGAGGGCGGCATCGCCGGCTACGCGGGCCACGACGGCGCCGTCCGCATCGACAACGAGGCCTTCTGGGACGTGGAAGCCGACATCCTGATCCCCGCGGCGCTCGAAGGCCAGCTCACCGCCGACCGCGCCCGGCGCAGCCGGGCCAAGCTGGTGCTCGAGGGCGCCAACGGCCCGACGCTGCCCGAGGCGGACGACATCTTCCGGGAGCGGGACATCCTGGTGGTGCCCGACGTGATCTGCAACGCCGGCGGCGTGACCGTCAGCTACTTCGAGTGGGTGCAGGACTTCAGCAGCTTCTACTGGACCGAGGACGAGATCAACGCGCGCCTGGACAAGATCATGGGCGACGCGCTGGACCACATCTGGGCCACCGCCGACCAGCACAAGATCAGCCTGCGCACCGCCACCTTCGCCGTGGCCTGCGAACGCATCCTGACGGCCCGCAAGGAGCGCGGCATCTACCCCTGACGGGGCGCCGGCCCGCGCCGCGCGCCGGCGGGGGCGGCTACCGGGCGCCGGCCTGCGGCGGGGCCGCGGGCCGGCGCCCCGGCAGCCGGAACCCGGCCCACAGCTCGTGCTCCTCGCGCCAACGCGGCAGGGCCCCCTTGGCGATGTCGAAGAAGCCCTCGACCAGCGGCGCGCCCAGCATCCGGATGGCCGGGTGCAGCGCATGCATCGGCAGGGTGGCGTGGCGCACCGGCAGGCCGAGCGCCCGCGCGCCGGCGCGCGCGCCGGGCGTCAGGTGCACCCGCTGCGGAAGGCGGCCGCGCCCGGCGGCGAGCAGCAGCGCGGTCTCGTGCGCCCAGAGCGGCCCGAGCCGCTCGACCGACCGCGCCACCGCGGCGCACAGGGCCAGCAGCGCGTCGAATCCCGCGTCGGCGGGCAGCGCGGGCAGGCGCGCGCGCAGCTGCCGGCAGCCTTCGGCCACCCCGTCCGCGGGCAGGATGGACTGCCGCAGGTAGCGGATCTCGTCGTCCGCCGCGCCGCGGCCGGGCGGCCGGGCGATGTCCGCCAGCAGCGCGGCGTCGCCGCATCCGGCGCAGCGGTCGAGGGCGGCCCGGCGCCGGGCGCCGAACTCCTGGTGGAAGACATGGACCAGCTGCGCGAGGCCGGCGGCCTCGCGCAGCGCGGATTCGCGGGCGTGGGTCAGGATCATCGTCGGGCGGAAGCATCGGGAAGGCTTGTTCCCGCTACGCAGCCGCCTGCCGGACGGATGCGCGATGCCCCCACCGGCGCGAGGGGCGGACGCGCCACGGGCGAAACACCTCGCCACATCCCGATGCGGCGCGCTCACCGGGCGTTTACCGGGCGGCCGGACCATGGCCCCATCGCCGCCACGGCATTCCGCAGGAGACCCGCCATGCCCCTCAAGAAAATCCTCACGGCCGCCCTGGCCGTCGCCGCGCTGGGCGCCGCGGGTGCCGCCAGCGCGCAGCACTATCCTCCGGGCGTGGTCGGGCAGGCGGCGCCGCCCCCGCCGCCGCGTTTCGCGGCCGGCCCGCGGCCGGGCCACGCCTGGGTGCCGGGCCACTGGGAATGGCGGCGCGGGCACCGCGCCTGGATCGACGGGCACTGGGCGCGTCCGGTCCCCCGCGGGGCGCGTTACGGCGGCCGGGACCGGGACCGCGACGGCGTGCCCGACCGCTACGACCGCCGGCCCGGGGATCCGTACCGGCGCTGAAACGGGGAGCCGGGCACCGCGCCCGGCCGACCGCAGCGGCGCGGAGCGCGGCCGCGGCTCAGCCGGCGAGCAGCCCGAAGGCCAGCGGGATCAGCAGCGACGCCAGGATCACCTGCAGGCCCAGCGCCAGTGCCGCGAAGGCGCCGGCGTCCGCGTCCACCTGGAGCGCCCGCGCCGCGCCGATGCCGTGCGCCGCGGTGCCCAGCGCGAAGCCGCGCGCCGCCCAGCCCGCGGCGTCGCGCGGGATGCGCAGCAGGTCGAACAGGTACTTGCCGCTGAGCGCGCCCACCAGCCCGGTCACCACCGCGAACACGGCGGCGAGCGCCGGGATGCCGCCGATCTTCTCCGCCACGCCCATGGCCACCGGCGCGGTCACCGACTTCGGCACCAGCGACAGCACCACGTCCGGAGGCATGCCGAGCGCCCAGGCCAGCCCCCCGGCCACGCCGGCCGCGGCGCCGCCCCCGGCCAGCGCGGCGACGAGGTAGCGGCCCCAGTGCCGGCGCAGCGCCGCGCGCCGCTGCCACAGCGGCCAGGCGAGCGACACCACCGCCGGTCCCAGCAGGAAATGGATGAACTGCGCGCCCGAGAAGTAGGTCGGGTAGGGCACCCGCGCGGCGGTCAGTCCGCCGGCGAGCGCCAGCACCGACCACAGCACCGGATTGGCCCAGGGCGCATGGCCGGTGCGGTCGTAGAAGGCCAGCGCCAGCAGGTAGACGGCGAGCGTGGCCGTCAGGCCGAACAGCGGCGTGGCGGAGAGGTAGGTCCAGAGCTGCACGAAATCGGCCATCGGTCCGCTCCCTCCTTCACCGCCGGCCGGCCGACGGGGCGTCGGGTCCGGGCGCCGGCTCCGTTCCCGCCGGCGCCGCGGCGTCGGTGCCGCCGCGCCGCGAGAAGGCGCGCAGCGCCAGCGCGGCGACCGCCAGGCCGGCCCAGGTCGACAGCACCACCACCAGCGCCATGCGCAGCCCGTACTGCCGGAACAGGCCGAGGTGCGTCATCACGCCCACGCCGACCGGCACGAAGAGCAGCGAGAGGTGGGACAGCAGGAAGTCGGCGCAGGCCGCCACCGGCAGGCGCACCGCCGGCCAGCGCAGCGCCCCGAGCAGCAGCACCATGCCCACCACCGGGCCGGGGAAGGGCAGGTGCAGCAGGCGGGTCGCGCCCTCGCCGAGGCACTGCAGCGCCAGCAGCCAGGCGAATCCGCGCAGTCCGAGCATCGCGCGCCGCGCCCGGGTCCGGGCCCTAGCGGAAGACGACCGTCTTCGGGCCGTTGAGCAGCACCCGGTGCTCGCTGTGCCACTTGACCGCGCGGGCCAGCACCTGGCTCTCGGTGTCGCGGCCCATGGCGGTCAGGTCCTCGACGGTCTTGCCGTGGTCCACCCGGGCCACGTCCTGCTCGATGATCGGGCCTTCGTCGAGGTCGGCGGTGACGTAGTGGGCGGTGGCGCCGATCAGCTTCACCCCCCGGTCGTGGGCCTGGTAGTAGGGCTTGGCGCCCTTGAAGCTCGGCAGGAAGCTGTGGTGGATGTTGATCGCCCGGCCCTGCAGCTGGCGGCACAGGTCGTCCGACAGCACCTGCATGTAGCGCGCCAGCACCACCAGCTCCGCGCCTTCGGATTCGATGATCTCCAGCTGCTTCGCCTCGGCCTGCGGCTTGGTCGCGGCGCTCACCGGGATGTGGTGGAAGGGCACGTTGTAGCTCGCAGCGAGCTGGTAGAAGTCGCGGTGGTTGCTGACGATGGCGCGGATGTCGAGCGCCAGCAGACCGGACTTCCAGCGGAAGAGCAGATCGTTGAGGCAGTGGCCCTCGCGGCTCACCATGATGACCGTCTTCATCGGCGCGGACTGCGCGTGCAGGCTCCACTGCATCTGGTGGGCTTCGGCGAAGGCGCCGATCTCGGCGCGCAGCGCGGCCGCGTCGCCCTGGCCGCAGCGGAACTGCACCCGCATGAAGAACAGTCCGGTGGCCTGGTCGTTGTACTGGGCGGCTTCCTCGATGTTGCCCCCGCGCTCGAGCAGGAAGCCCGAGACCGCATGGACGACGCCGGGGCGGTCGGGGCAGGACAGGGTCAGGATGTAGGCGTGGTTCATAGCGGGGCGATTGTCGCAGGCGGCTCCGGGCGGCGCCGCCGCCGCGGGTTCAGCGCGCGGTGCCGGCGGCGGAGGGGCGCGGGCCGGATGCCGCGGGCGCAGGCCGGGCGGCCAGTTCGGCGCAGTGGTCGCGCACCGGCGCGGCCGGCGTGTCCCAGACCGCGTCGGCCGGCGGCAGGCCGTCCGCGCCGGCGGGCCGCATGACGATGCTGCGCACCGACCACTGGGTGCCCAGGTGCTGCGGCACGCCGAGGGCGCGGTCCACGTGCGCGGCGCCGGCCAGCAGCAGCACCGTCCGCCCGGGCCGGACGGCCTCGGCGACGGTGCGCGCCATGGCCCGGTCGCGGGCGATCTGGATGCGCGCCATCGGGCCGACCTGGGCGGCGGGCAGGAGGCCGCAGTGGCCGTCGCGCACCGCGGCCTCCTGGCGGAGCCGCGCGTCGGGCGGCAGCTGGGCGTCGAGCGAGACGTCCTCCCGGGCCGCCCGCATCGCCGCGCGGGGCAGGTTGGCGCCCAGCACCGGCACGCCCGCCCGCACCGCGGCCATCGCCACCGGGCCGTAGCGTTCCCAGGGCCAGGCGCGCGCGTCCCAGGCGAGGGCCGCGCGCACCGCCGCCGCGTCGGCGTCGGAGGGCAGGGCGGCGGTGCTGCGGCCCTGCTCGGCCATCTCCAGCGCCAGCGCGGCCAGCCGGCGCGATGCCGCCAGGGACCGCACCGCGTCGGCGGCGCGCTCCGCCTGGCCGGGCGCGTCGTGGATCTCGCCGACCAGCAGGACGTCGGCCGCGGGCAGGGCGCCCGGACCGTCCGCGGACGCCGGCCCGGCGCCCGGGGCCGCGCAACCGGCGGCCAGCAGGGCCGCGGCCAGCGGAGCCGCCCCGACGGCCGCGCGGCGGACCGCGCCGCGCCGGGTGTCGCGCTCCGGCGACGCCGGGGCCGCGAAGGCGCGTCCGGGACGGGGAACGGTGGCGGCCGGGGGGAGCATGCGCCCATACTACGCACCCCGCCGCGCCGCCCCGTATCGTCCCGTGTCCAGCCTGCCGCCGAGCCTGCGTTCCCTGTCCCCGTCCCTCGCGCTGCGCCTGGCCGCCACGCTGGCCCTGGCCTTCGCGGCCGCGCGGCTGTGCCTGTGGCTGCGCACGCCGCTGCCCTGGATGATCGGCCCGCTGGTGGCGGTCTCGCTCGCATCCGTCGCGGGGGCGCCGGTGGCGTCGGCGCTGCCGCTGCGCAACGCGGCGCAGTGGACCATCGGCACCAGCCTGGGGCTGTACTTCACGCCGGCGGTGGTGGCCCTGGTGGCCACGCTGTGGTGGGCGGTCGGCCTGACCATCCTGTGGGTGATCGGCGCCGGGCTGCTGGCGGGCGCCTGGCTCTACCGGCTGCACGCGCCGGGCGTGGCCGCGGCCGGCGGCGACCTGCGGGCGCTGCGGGCGACGACCTTCTTCGCGGCCTCGGCCGGCGGGGCCTCCGAGATGACGGTGCTCGCCGAACGGGCCCGTGCCCGCACCGACCTGGTGGCCGCCAGCCACAGCCTGCGGGTGCTGGTGGTGGCGGTGCTGGTGCCCTTCTGCCTGCAGGCGGCGGGCGTGCACGGGCTCGACGCCACGCCGCCGGCCACGCGCGAGGTGGACGGTCTCGGCCTCGCGGCGCTGCTGGCCCTGACCGCCGCCGGCGCGCTGCTGATGCGACGCTGGCGCCAGCCCAACCCGTGGTTCCTGGGAGCGCTGGCGACGGCGACGGCGCTGACCCTGTCGGGCGTGGCCCTCTCGGCGGTGCCGCAGGCCGCGTCGAACGCGGCGCAGCTGCTCATCGGCGCCGGACTCGGAGTGCGCTTCCAGCCCGCGTTCCTGCGCATGGCGCCGCGCTGGATGCTGGCGGTCACCGCCAGCACCCTGCTGGTGACCGCGGCCTGCGCCGCCTTCGGCATGGCGCTGTCGTGGCTGACCGCGCTGCATTGGGGCACGCTGGTGCTCGCCACTTCCCCGGGCGGCCTGAGCGAGATGTCGATCACCGCCAAGATGCTGCAGCTGGGGGTGCCCGTGGTCACCGCCTTCCAGGTATGCCGGCTGTCGGCGGTGCTGGTGGCGATGGAGCCGCTCTACCGCTGGCTCTACGGCAACGCCGCGCTGGACGCGGCGCCAGCGCAACGCCCGGACGGGGACGACGGCACGGATTGATCCGCGGGGGATCCGGCGCGCTGGGCGCCGGCCGGGGCCGCCAACGAAAACGGCGCCCGCAGGCGCCGTGGAGCGTGGCGCCGGCGGGCCCGGGGGCCGCCGGCGTCCGGGGGGTCAGTGCACCAGCACCGGGTTCTGGGCGAGGCCGGTGTAGAGGTCGAGCGTGTCCTCGACCTCTTCCTGCGTGGGGGTGTTGCGCTGCCAGTCCATGATCTTCTGCTGGAACATCTCCGCCCAGGAGCCGTCGAGGTAGACCTCCTTGCCTGAACGCTTGTCCACGATCTCGAAGCCATGCCGGGCCAGCTGCGGCACCGCGGACGCTTCGGGCGCGTCGTCCTCCGCAGCGTCGGGCTGCATGTGGACCACCACGAAAGCGTCGGAGTCATAAAGCATTTGCATGGCAATTTTCCCTTCGGATGGAGCGGCGGACGGGCCGCCGTGACTTGCACATGAGGCACATGGTGCCAGTTTCAAGCGCCGCCGGGTCGGACTGTGGCTTTTTGGCGCCGGTTTCCGTCAAGGCAGCGGCATGCGGTCCTGCAAGATCTGGTCCACCACGTCGCCGCCGGCCTGGGTGAAGCGCAGGCGCACCGGCAGCCACCCGAGCCCGGGCGCCAGCCAGACCTCCACCGTGTCGTCGAAATCGCGCCGCGGCGCGCGCACCAGACGCACCGCCGGCACCGGGCCGTCCGGCAGGGCGAGGTCGGCGGTCTCGGCGCGGCGGAAGGTCCAGGTCTCGGCGCTGCGGGCGCTGGCGGTCTGCATCGAGAGCGTGGCGCCTTCGGGATAGCGCCCCGGATCGGCGCCGAGCAGCGCCGCGACCTGCAGGATCACGCTCAGCCGGTCCTGCGCGCCGGGCTGGAGCGGCGCGTCCGGCGTGTTGGCGCTGAAGCTGATCCGGCGCGCGGCGTAGTCGAAATGCGCCGCCCGTTCGCTGCGCGTCCGGTCGGCGAAACGCAGCGGCGCGAGGCCGCCCGGCCCGACCGCGCCGGTGCTGGTCTGCACCCGCGTGCCCAGCAGGAAGGCGCCCAGCTCGAAGCGGGCGTCGTAGCGTTCGCCGTCATGGCGCCACCGCAGCGTCGCGTGGGCCTGGTAGTCGAAGCCCTTGACGTGGCCGGTCACCGCGTAGCGCAGTTCCATCGGGCCGGGCAGCCGGGCCGGCGCGGCCGCCGCCTGCGGGGCCGTCCCGTCCGCTCCCGGCGAGGCGGCGGTCGCGGCGGAGGACTCGCCCGCCCCGGGCGCCGCCTGGTCGCCGCCGGCCGCCGCCGGCGCCTCCGTCGGCGCTCCCTCGGCCTCGGCCGCGACCGGCACCGGGGCCGCGGGCGGCGCATCCTCGGCGGCCGGCGCGGGAGCGGGCGCCGCCGCGGGCGCCGGGACCGCCGCCGTGGCCGCCGCCGGCCTCGCCGGCGCGACCCGGCGCGGCGCGGCGTGCCGCGCCGGCGGCACCCGGGGCGCGGCGGCGGCGGTGCGCGGCGGTGCGGCGGGCGGGTCGGGCGCCGGCGCTGCGGCCGCCGGGGCAGGGGGCAGGATCTCGGCCAGCAGCACCGGCGGCGCGCCGTCCGGCGGCGTGGCGGGCCGCGCCGTCCGGCCCAGCCCGCGGAGCGCGTCGTACACCGCCAGGTGGGCGCAGACGACCAGGAGCAGCACGGGCAGCAGGCGGCGGAGGGACGGCATGTGGACTAGAATTTTTGCCGGTCGGACGGCGCCAGTGTAGGCCGGGGCCGCCCGGCAGGCACCGGCGGCGCGGCACCCGGCGCATCCGCCGCCCGCGGTGCGCCGGCCGGCTCCGCGCGCGCCGCCCCCCACGGGCCGGCGGCGTCCCGTCGGCGCGCCGGCGCCCTCCCGGGACGCGGAGGCGCCCCGGGCGCGGCGGCCGTCCCGTTCCATCCCCGCGATCCGCCGCCGTTCCCGACCTCCTCTCCGCCGTTCCGCTTCCGCTTTCCGCTTCCCGCCATCCATCCATGAAACTCGCCACCTACCGCGACGGCTCGCGCGACGGCCAGCTGGTCGTCGTCTCGCGCGACCTGACGCAGGCCCACTACGCGACCGGCATCGCCGGGCGCCTGCAGCAGGTGCTCGACGACTGGAATTTCCTGTCGCCGCAGCTGCAGGCCCTGTCGCAGAAGCTCGCGCAGGGCCGGGCGCCGCATGCCTTCGCCTTCGATCCGGCGCGCTGCATGGCGCCCCTGCCCCGGGCCTTCCAGGCCTTCGCGGCGGCGGCGCAGGGACCGTCGGGCGCGCTGGCGCTGTCCGAATGCGGCAGCCGCGGCTTCGCCGCGCCCCGCACCCGCCTGCGGCCGGCGGTGCTGCTCGACGAACTGCGGCTGGCCCCCGGGCTGGCGGTGCTCGCCGGCGACCTGCCGGCGCGCAGCGAGGCGGCGGCGGCGGCGGGCGCGGTGCGCCTGCTGGCGCTCGCGGTCGAGGTCTGCGCGCCGCCGCTGCTGCAGCGCGACCGGGCCGGTGGCGGCGGGCCGCTGCAGGGCCGCCTCGCGACGGTCTTCGCGCCGGTCGCCGTCACCCCGGACGAGCTGGGCGTGGGCGGCTGGCAGGACGGCCGCGCGCGGCTGCAGCTGCGCGCGCGCCGCAACGAGATCGCCTGGCCTGCGCGCGACGCGGCGGACGGCCCGGCGCCCGAGGGCTTCGGCGGCTGGCTGGCGCACGCCTGCGCGGCGCGGGGCCTGGACGCCGGCAGCCTGCTGTGGGCCGAGATCGCGGCCGGCGCCGGCCGCGCGCGGGCCGGGGCCGACCCGACCCTGCAGCCCGGCGACGAATTCCGGCTGGAGGCCCGCGACGCCGGCGGCCAGGACGTCTTCGGCGCGGTGGAGCTGTCCTGGCCCGAGGATCCGGCCGGGCTGCCGGAGGATGCCGAGGCGCCGTCCGAGGACCTGGTCGCGGCCTGACGCGCGCCGGGCCCCAGGCCCGGGGCAGGGACGGTGCGGTCGGTGCCGGCCCCCGGCCCGGTCGGGCCCATCGCCGCGGGCGCGCAGGCTCCGGCTCCGCCGCCGGGGCGGCGCGGCAGCGGGGTCCTCGGCGGGCCCCGGCGTCCCGCGGGCCGGTCAGGGCCGCAGGCCCGACTTGCGCGATCCGTCCTCGAACACCTCGTCGTCGGTCGTCAGCCCGGCGGCGGTCCAGGCGCGCTCGTGGGCGATGCGGCCCCGGGTGTCGTAGACCGTCTCGGACTTGATCTTGCCCTGGGTGTCGTACTGGCGGTGGGTGCCCACCGGCACCGGCGCGTAGCGGCCGTTGTCGGCGTAGCTGCTCTCGCCGGCGAGCACGCCGTTCTCGTAGAAGTTGCGGATCTGCAGCCAGCGCTCGCCGCCCGGCACGGTGCTGTACTGGGCGCGGCTGCGCGGCTGGCCGTTGAGGTAGAAGGTGTCCTCGCCGACGAGTTCGCCCTGGCGCCAGCGGCGCTCGCGCACCGGCGCGCCGTTGGCGGCGAATTCCTTCTCGTGCTCGCGGACCGAGGCGGCGTTGGGGCGGACCAGCCAGCTGACCTCGCGGCGCAGGGTGCCGTCGCTGGCGAAGCTGCGCTCGACGTAGCCGGTCGGCGTGGGCTCCTGCTGCTGCGCGAGCTGGCCGTTGTCGTAGAAGGTGTCCTGCCGCACCAGGCGGCCGGCGGCATGGACCACGCGGGCGCGCAGGTTGCCGTTGTCGGCGTAGAGTGGCACGGCCGGCCCCGGTCCGCCGGTGCCCGCGAAGCCGCAGGGCTTGCTGTCGTCGAAGGCCGGCGCGAGCAGCGGCCGGCTGCCGCAGCGCAGGGCGCGCAGCTGGCCGGCGGGTGTGAACTCGGCCGCTGCCAGTTCGCCGCCCGGCGCGGCGTGGAAGGACACCCGCTGCAGTTGCTGGCCGCCCGGGTAGAAGCTGCGGGCGAGGCCGACCCGGTTGCCGTTGCTGTAGCTGGCCTCGCGCACCATCTGGCCGGCGGCGTCGAATTCCCGCAGGCGGCCCTGCAGGTTGCCCTGGGCGTTGAGCGTCTGCTCGCGCGCGAGGCGGCCGTTGGCGTAGATGCGCACCAGGCCGGCGATGCGGCCGTCCTGCACCTCCTGCTCCTGCGCCAGCTGGCCGCTGTCGCGATCGCGGCAGCGCATGGTCCCGCTCTTGCCTGCGTAGCTCCCCGCGTCCGCGGGGCGGACCGGTTCGCCGCCGAGTTCGCAGTCGAGCACCGCGGCATGCGCCGCGCCCCAGCCCAGCATCCCGGCGGCCAGCACCGCCCAGGGCGCCGCGCGGCCGGCCGGCGCAGGGCGGTCCGGCGCGGCGCGGCGCGGGGATGCGGCCAGGAAGGCGGGAAGACGGAGCAGCGTCATGGGCAGCGGACCGGTCGGGAGCGGATGTCTCGGGGAGGCGGATGGCGCGGCGCCGGCGTCGCCGTCCGTCCGTGGTCGGCAGCGTAGCAGCGCGGCCGCGCCGCCGTGCCGGCTGCCACACTTCCGTTACACCCGGAGACAGGGCGCGGCAACACATGCGTGCACTTGTATGAAAGGCAACAAAATGAAGGCCCCGCCCCGCGGTCCCGTCCGACCATAATCGCGCCCGGCCCGCCCCGGAGCCATGCGGCACGCGCGCTGCGCCGCGGTCCGGCGCACGGCGCCCCGGCGGTGGTGGCGGCGATCGGCGCCCGCGCGGCCCGGATTGGCGATCCGTCCCGGTCCCGCGCGTCCTTTCGCAGGCATTTCTGCCCGGATCCGCGCGCCGCGCCTACGGTGGGCGCTCTTTTTTTGATAGCAGGGCTCCCCGGAGCCCGGGAGATCCCCATGCACGCCATGCACCGCTTCCTCGCCATCCTCGGCCTGTCGCTGACGCTCGCCGGCCCCGCCGCCCAGGCCCACGAGGCCCGCGCCGGCGACATCCGCATCCTGCATCCTTACGCGGTGCCCAGCCTGCAGGGCGTGCCCAACGGCGTGGCCTACGCCGACATGGTGGACACCGGCAAGGCGGGCGACCGGCTGGTCGGCGCCTCCACGCCCGCGGCGGCGCGGGTGGAGTTCCACACCATGAAGACCGAGGACGGCGTGATGCGCATGCGCGCGCAGACCGCCGTCGACATCCCGGCCGGGCAGGAACTGCGCATGGCCGACGCCGGCCTGCACTTCATGCTGGTAGGCCTGAAGGCGCCGCTCAAGGAAGGGGACCGGCTGCCGCTGACGCTGGAGTTCGCCAAGGCCGGCCGGGTCACCGTCGACCTGGTGGTGCAGCCGCGTGACAAGGGTGGCCAGGCGATGGAGGCCCACCACCACAAGCACTGAGCCCGGCGTCCGGTGCCCGCCGGCCGCGCGTCGCGGGGACGGGATGCGGGGCCCCCGCGGCGCGCCGGCGGCGGCCCCGCGCGGACTGCGGCTTGCGTTAAGCTGGCGCACGGTCCGCCCGGTCGCCGCCGAGCTCCCGGGGATCCGCCGCGCTTCGCCCCCCACCACCGTCGTCAAGGAGCTTCCGCATGCCCACGCCCACCGTCCCCGGATTCGGCCAGTTCATCCCCGGCTTCGACTTCCTGCGCCAGCTCACCCAGACCGCCGGACAGGCGCAGCAGCCGGCCGGCGCCATCCCGGGCATGCCGGCCGTCCCGTCGTGGGCCGACTGGGTGGCGCCGACGCTGCAGCCCGAAGAGCTGCAGAAGCGCATCGGCGAGCTGAAGACGGTGCAGTTCTGGCTGGAGCAGAACAACCGCGCGGTCGCCGCCACCGTGCAGGCGCTCGAGGTGCAGAAGATGACCCTGGCGGCGCTCAAGAACATGGGCGTGCCCTTCGAGCAGTGGACCGAGGCCTTCCGCGCGATCGCAGGGCAGGCGACCGACGCCGCGTCGCAGTTCTGGCGCCAGGGCGCGGAAGGCGCCGCCGTCGCGATGCCGGCCAACCCCTTCGCCGCCATCTTCGGCGGCGCCGCGGGAGCGCCGGCCGCCGGAGCGCCCGCCGCCCCGCCGGCGCCGCGCCCGGCCGACCCGCAGGCCCATGCCGCGGTGCCCGATTTCTTCAGCCCGTTCACCTCGGCGCTGTCGGGCGGCGCGGGCGACAAGGGCGCCGCCGCCGAGGCGCCCGCCGCGCCGCCCGCGGCCCCGGCGGCCGGCCCCGCGCCGTCCGCCGCCGCCGGGGTCGATCCGATGGCATGGTGGAGCGCGCTCACCGGACAGTTCCAGGAGATCGCCCGCAGCGCGATGCAGGACCTGGCCGACCGCACCGCCACCCAGGTCCAGTCGCTGACCGAAGCCGCCGGGGCCGCCACCGACGCCGCCGTCGCCGCCGTCGCGACCGCGGTGCCGCAGGTCGTCGCTTCCCCGTCCGCCCCGCGCCGGCCCAGCCGCAGCGGCTCCCGGTCCCGCCCCTCGTCCGCCGCTCCCGCCAAGCGTCCCGCCGCCAAGGCCGCGGCGCCCGCCCCGGCCGCGCGCACGTCCTCCAGCGGTTCCGGCAGCAAGAAGGCGCCGGCCCGCAGCGCCGCGCCGGCGCCGTCCCCGCGCCGCACCACGGGCCGCTGATCCCGCGGCCGTTCCGTCCGTGACCCGCACGCTCTTCGCCACCGGCCACGCCACCCATCCGCAGTGGCGCGTGGCCACGGCGCTGGTGGTCGCGCAGCTGCGCGGTCAGATGGGCCGGGAGGACCGCGCCGCTGCGCCCGCCCTCGGCATCGCCTACCTGACCGACGACTACGCCGCGCACGCCGAGGGGATCCTGGCCACGCTGCGCGCCGAACTGCCGGAGGTGCGCGACTGGAGCGGCGCCTCCGGCGTCGGCATCGCCGCGGGCGCGGCCGAGTACATCGACGAGCCGGCGCTGGCCGTCATGCTCTGCGACCTGCCGGCCGGCGGGTACCGGGTGTTCTCCGGCGTCGCGCCGCTGGCCGCCCCGGGCGCCTCGGACTTCGACGCGCACGCGGCCCTGGTGCATGCCGACGGCGCGCTGCCCGACCTGCCCGAGCTGATCGGCGAGCTCGCGGACCGCACCACCGGCGGCTACCTCTTCGGCGGCATCGCCGGCGGGCGCGCCGGCGGCGTGCAACTCGCGGCCGGGGCCGGGCAGCCGGCCGGCCCGGACGCCTCCGGCGGCGTGTTCCGCGGCGGACTGAGCGGCGTCGCCTTCGGCGCGGGCGTGCGGCTGGTGTCGCGCGTCACCCAGGGCTGCCGGCCGGTCGGGCCGGTGCACGCGATCACCGCCGCGCAGGACAACGTGGTGACCGCGCTCGACGGCGAGCCCGCGCTGCAGACCCTGCTCGACGAGCTCCAGGTCGACCTCGACGAGCCCCGCACGGCGCTGGCCCGGGTGCGCGCCACCCTGGCCGGCCTGTCCTCCGACGGCGACGCCGCGCCCGCCGACGGCCCGGCCGCCCTGGTGCGCCGCACCGGCGACTTCGGGGCCGACACCCGGGTGCGCCACATCATCGGCCTGGATCCCTCGCGGCAGGGCGTGGCGCTGGCTGACCGGGTCGCGCCCGGCATGCGGCTCGCCTTCTGCGAACGCAACGCCGTCGCCGCCCGCGCCGACCTGGTCCGCATCTGCGCCGAGATCCGCGAGGAACTGGAGCCCGAGGACCTGCCGCTGTCCGCCGCCGCGGCGCTCGCCGCCCCGGAGGCCGAGGCCGCGCCGCATCCGGCGCGCCGCATCGCCGGCGCGATCTACGTCAGCTGCGCGGGCCGCGGCGGACCGCATTTCGGCGCTCCCGACGCGGAGCTGCAGACCGTGCGCCGCGCCCTGGGCGACGTGCCGCTCGTGGGCTTCTTCGCCGGCGGCGAGATCGCCCGGCGCCACCTCTACGGCTACACCGGCGTGCTGACGGTCTTCGCGCTGGACGTCGAAGCCTGATCCCGCCGCCGGCCTACGCCGCGGCGCCGGACGGCGGCCCGCCGGTCCCGTCGAGCGCGATCCGCACCCGGCGCGCCAGGTCGGCGGGCCGGTAGGGCTTGCGGATCGTCTCGAACTCCGCCGCGGGATCGGCGTCGCCGGCGCGTCCCGCGCCCACGTCGCCCGTGGTCAGCAGTACCCGGACGCGGGGCTGCAGCCGGCGCGCTTCCCGCGCCAGCTGCAGCCCGTTGATGCCCCCGGGCATGATCAGGTCGGTGAACAGCAAGTCGGGCTGCTCCCGCGGCGGCAGCATCGCGAGCAGCTCCAGCGCCTCGTTGCCGCTGTGGGCCGTCAGGACACGGTAGCCCAGGCCCTGCAGCATGCCGCGCGAGAGTTCCGCGCCTTCGATCCGGTCGTCGACGACCAGGACGGTCTCGCTGCCCCCCCGGGTCGACGGCGCCGCGGCGGTCCCCGCGGCGTCCGTCCACGCGGGGAAGTAGAGATCCACCGTCGTGCCGTTCCCCACCTCGGACCGGATCAGCGTGGTGCCGCCCGACTGCTTTGTGAAGCCGTAGACCATCGACAGCCCCAGCCCGGTGCCCTGGCCTTCCTCCTTCGTGGTGAAGAAGGGTTCCATGACGCGGCCCAGGATCGCGGCCGGGATTCCGGCGCCGCTGTCCGCGATCGCCATGGCGACGTAGTCCCCCGGCGGCAGCCCGGCGTAGGCAGCGATGTCCTCCTCGCCGACCCGGACGTCGCGCGTGCCGATGGTGATGCAGCCGCCCGCGGGCATGGCGTCCCGGGCGTTGATCAGGATGTTGAGCAGGGCCACTTCGAGCTGGGCGGGGTCGATCCGGCAGTGCGCCAGGCCGTCCGCGAGCTGGGTGCGGACCTCGACGTCGTGGCCGATCGTCCGCCGCACCAGGTCGATCATGCCCTCGGCGAGCGCGTTGAGGTCGATGGGCCGGGCGTCGAGCCGCTGCTTGCGGGAGAACGCGAGCAGCTGGCGCGTCAGGCCCGAGGCCCTGGCCACCGCGGTGCGCGCGCTGGCCGCGCTCCTGCGCGACGAGGCGCGGTCCACCTGCGGCCGGTCCAGCTTGAAGTCCAGGATGTCCAGGTGCCCGGTGATGACCTGCAGCAGGTTGTTGAAGTCGTGGGAGATGCCGCCGGTCAGCTGCCCGAGCGCTTCCATCTTCTGCGCCTGGAACAGGGCTTCCTCGGTGCGGCGCCGGCCGCTCACGTCGAGCTGCGAGGCGAAGTAGTAGACCAGCTCGTTGCGCCGGTTGTAGACGGGCGAGACGAACAGCGCATGCCAGAAGGTGGACCCGTCCTTGCGGTAGTTGAGGATCTCGGTGGCGAACTCGCGGCGTTCCGCGATCGCCTCCCGCAGCGCGGCCACCGCCGCCCGGTCGGTCTTCGGCCCCTGCATGAAGCGGCAGTTGCGCCCCTGGATCTCCTCGATCGCGTAGCCCGTCATCGCGAGGAACGCCTGGTTCGCGAAGACGACCGGGTTGTCCGGCAGGTGCGGGTCGGTCACGATCATCGGCATCCCCGTGTGCGCGATGGCCGAGAAGAAGAGGTCGTCCCCGTGCGCGATCGCTCCCGCGCCGCGCGGCCTCGCCTCGTCGGGTGGCGTGCGGAGGGGAGCGTCGGCGGATCGGTTCTCGGAGAGGGGCATGGCGCGTTCCTGCGGCGCGTGGGTCGGGCGGCGTACCGGAAAGGATAGCGAGCCGGGCCCCGCCGCGCGCGGCAGGGCTCCGCGATTGTCGGGGCGGCGGCGCCGGATGCCGCGCCCGGCCGATGGGAATGCCCAATCCCGGCGATTGCGGCCGCCTTGGCCTCAAGCCCCCGGCGATCCGGCGCCGGCGTCCGCCGGAGCCGCGAGCGCGGCGTGCATGGAATCGATGAAGCTGCGCACCTTCGGCGCCATCTGCCGCCGGCTCGCGTAGACCGCGTAGAGCGTGATGTCCGGCGGCGCATGGTCCGGCAGCAGCGGCACCAGGCGGCCGGCGGCCAGGTCCTCGCCGACCAGCCACTCCGGCAGCAGCGCCAGCCCGATGCCGGCGCGGACCGCGTGCAGGCTCAGGGTGGTGTCGTCGGACTGCAGGGCGGGCCGCAGCCTGAGCGGCGCGCTCCGCCCCCCGGGTCCCTGCAGGCGCATCGCCTCCAGCCGCAGGTAGCTGGGGACCACCGCGTCGAGCCGCGCCAGGTCGGCCGGCGCGCGCGGCAGGCCGTGGCGCGCGACGAAGCCGGCCGAGGCGACCAGGTGGAAGCGCACCGGGCACAGCGGGCGCGCGATCAGCGCGGGCGAGGGATCGTGGGTGGCCCGCAGCGCCAGGTCGTAGCCTTCGGCCGCCAGGTCGACCCGGCGGTTCTCGAGGTGGAGATCCAGCAGCACCTCGGGACAGGCCTGCCGGTAGGCGGCGAGGGCGCGGGCGATGCGCGGCGTGGCGCACCAGACCGGCGCGCTGACCTTGAGCAGGCCCCGCGGCGCATCCTGCGCCTGGCCGATGGCGGCCTCGGCGCCGTCGAGCAGGTCCAGCGCCTGGCGGCTCTGCTCGTAGTAGAGCGTTCCGGCCTCGGTCAGCGACAGGCGGCGGCTGGTGCGGTGGAGCAGGCGGGCGCCGAGCGATCGTTCGAGCCCGGCCACGTGCTTGCTCGCCATCGGCGCCGACAGGCCGAGCCGCCCGGCGGCCGCGGCGAAGCTGCCGGACTCGACCACGTCGCGGAAGACGCGCAGGCTGGTGAGGCGGTCCATGGGTTTCTTCCAGGGAAATGGTGGCTTGAATATACGGCTATCGATTTCCTCTGGGGAAACTTCTAGAGTATGGATCATGCGATCCGCATCCCGCGGATCCTTCCAGGACCCCTCGCATGCCGACCCTGCATTCCCCCGCGGACCCCGGAATCCGCGCCACCGCCGCGACCGCGTCGCCCCCCGGACCGGCGACCGCGCCCGGCGCACGCCTGCCGACCTATTTCATCTCGCACGGCGGCGGCCCCTGGCCGTGGATGCGCGATCAGACCGGCGGCGCCTACGACCGGCTGGCCGCGGCGCTGCAGGACATGCCGCGCCAGGTCGGCCGCAGGCCGCGCGCGGTGCTGGTCGTCTCGGGCCACTGGGAGGCCGAGGCCTTCACCGTGTCCTCGCATCCGCATCCGCCGATGCTCTACGACTACCACAACTTCCCCGCGCACACCTACCGGGTGCGCTACGACGCGCCGGGCGATCCGGCGCTGGCGGCGCAGGTGCGCGCGCTGGTCTCCGGCGCCGGGCTGCCGGCGGCGAGCGATGCCGTGCGGGGCTTCGACCACGGCACCTTCTCGCCGTTCGCGGTGGTCTATCCCGGGGCCGACGTGCCGATCGTGCAACTGTCGATGCGCATCGGCTACGACCCGGCCGAGCACTTGGCGCTGGGACGGGCGCTCGCGCCGCTGCGCGACCAGGACGTGCTGATCGTCGGCAGCGGCCTGAGCTACCACAACCTGCGCCATTTCGGCCCGCAGGCGCGGGACGTGTCGAAAGCCTTCGACGACTGGCTCGACCGCACGGTGGTCGGCAGCACGCCGGCGGCCCGCACGGAAGGGCTGCTGCGCTGGGACGCGGCGCCCGCCGCCCGCATCGCCCATCCGCGGGAGGACCACCTGATGCCGCTGCTGGTGGCGGTGGGCGCGGCCGAGGGGGAAGCCGGCGCGCGGGTCTACCACGAGGAGGCCTTCATGGGCGGGCTCGCGGTGTCGAGCTTCCGTTTCGGTGCGGCCGCGGGCGATCCCCGCTGAGGCGACGCGGAGGCGGTCGCGTCGCCTCGCCCCGCGGCAAAAACGAAAGGGCCGGTCCCGGGGCGCGAAGCGCCCGGGACCGGCCCTCGTGCCTTCCGCGCTGCGCGGAAGGCGGGGCGGGACGCCGCCTTACTGCTTGACGGCCTCGATCTGCGCCACGATGCGCACGTTCTTGGGGAAGCCGTACTGCACGCCGTAGTCGGCGCCGAACTGGGTGCGGTCGATGGTGGTCTCGAAGTCGCCGCCGCAGACTTCGCGCTTGAGCATCGGGCTCTGGTAGCAGGCGAACTGGTTGGCCTTGAAGGTCGCGGGCTGGGTCTTGCCCTTGATGGTCAGGTCGCCGGATACCGACACCAGCTTGTCGCCCTCGAAGGTGAACTTGTCGCCGACGAACTTGGCGGTCGGGAACTTGGCGGCGTCGAAGATGTCGGCGCTCTGCAGGTGCTTGTCGAAGGGCGGGGTGCCGGTGTTGATCGAGGTCATGTCGATCGTCAGCTCGACCTTGCCGGTCTTCGCGGCCTTGTCCAGTTGCACCGTGCCTTCCTTCTTGTCGAAGCGGCCGCGGTTCACGCTGGCGCCGAAATGGCTGATCTCGAAGGTGGCGAAGGTGTGGGTCGGATCCACGGCGTAGGTGGCGCTCTGGGCGTGGGCGACGCCGGTGGCCAGGGATGCCGCTGCGGCGAGGGCGAGGAGGGTGTTGCGCATGTCGTGGGCCTCGGGGCTGGATGACAGGGTTGGAAAAGACCCGCGGGCGCGGGCCGGAGGATCGTCCGGAAGGCGGGCCCGCCTTCTCAGATCTTGCCCACGCCGGTCAGCGCGAGCTTGAACTTCACCTGGACTTCGTCGGCCACCATCGAGGTGTCGGCCCATTCGTTCTCGCCGATCCTGAAGGCCAGGCGCTTGATCGGGAAGCTGCCGGTGGCGGTGGTGACAGCGCCGCTCTGGACCATGGCGACCGGCACGGTCACGTCCTGCGTGCTGCCCTTGATGCTGAGCTTGCCGGCCACCTCGTACTTCCCGCCGCCGAGCGCCTTGATGGCGGTCGACTGGAAGGTCGCCTGGGGGAACTTCGGCACGTTGAACCAGGTGGGCTTGGGCAGCTCGGCGTCGGTCTCCTTCACGCCCAGGGTGGCGCTGCCGGTGTCGACGACGAGGGTGACCTTGCTGGCCGCGAGCTTGGCCGGGTCGAAGGCGACCTGCGCGTCGAACTTCCGGAAATGCCCCTCCACCGGCACGCCCATCTGCTTGCTCACGAAGCCGACCTGGCTTTGCGCGGGCACGACGGCCTGCTGGGCGGAGGCGGGGGCGCCGGCGAGGAGCGCGGCGGAGGCGAACGCCAGGGCGGTCAGGGATTTCAGGGAATGCATGGGGGTCGCGGTGTCGGTGGAAGGAAAGGGAAAGGCGCGGCGGGAACGGCAGGCGCGCCGGGCGTCAGCCGCGGCCCGGCAGCATGCGCCGCAGCAGTCCGTCGCGGTCGATGAACTGGTGCTTGGCCACCGCCGCCACGTGCAGCACGACCAGGGCCGCCAGCGCGTAGGCGGTGTACTCGTGCCAGGGCTTGATCGCCTCGGCCAGCGCGGGATCGGCCGGCACGAAGCTGGGCAGCGGCAGCATCCCCAGGAAGACGACAGGGAATCCCGCCGCCGAGCTGTAGGCCCAGCCCACCAGCGGCACGATGAAGAAGAGCGCGTACATCAGGTGGTGGGTGCCGTGGTGCGCGCGGTGCTGCCATCGGGGCATGGCCGCCGCCACCGGCGCGGGCAGGGCGGGCGGCCGGCGGACGATGCGCCAGGCCAGGCGCAGCGCCGAGAGCGCCAGGATGGCGACGCCGGCCCACTTGTGCCAGTTGTAGAGCTTGATCCGCTGCGGCGAGAAGGGCATGCCGGTCATGTAGAGCCCCACCCCGAAGATGCCCACCAGCGCCGCGGCCAGCAGCCAGTGCAGGGTGATGGCCGGGGCGCTGTAGCGGGCCGGTCGCGTGGAGGGAGTCGCCATGGGTCGGGTGCGGGATTCGGGGACGGGGTGGGCGCAGTCTAGGGGGGCGGGTCGCTTCGGCGTTTCAACCGGATTGACGCGAGGGTTCAACTATTTTGAATGCATTCGCCGGTCGGTTGAACGGATTTTGAACCCGCGGGACGCTGGCCGGTCTCGCCGGCGCCCTGCCCGTCCCGTGCGGCGGCCACCGCGGGCGGGCGCCGCGCGCGGGCTTGCACGGGGTCCGGCGCCCGGGGGGCGGTCGATAGAATCCGCCTCTGCCCACCACCGGAAAGCCCGCCGTGTCCGACCGCCTGTCCGTCCTGCCCCAGTACCTCCTGCCCAAGAAGGCGTTGACGTCCTTCGGCGCGCACATCGCCGGCGCCCGGGCGGGCGGCGCCACCACCCGGCTGATCCGCTGGTTCGTCGGCAAGTACGGCGTGGACATGTCCGAGGCGGCCGATCCCGACATCGCCAGCTACGCGAGCTTCAACGAATTCTTCACCCGCGCCCTCAGGCCCGGCGCCCGTCCCTTGGCCGACGCGTCCCTGGTCTGCCCGGTGGACGGCGCGATCAGCCAGTTCGGCGCCATCGACGACGACCAGATCTTCCAGGCCAAGGGCCACCGCTACTCCACCACCGCGTTGGTCGGCGGGGACGCCGCCCTGGCCGCGCATTTCGCGCACGGCCACTTCGCCACGCTCTACCTGAGCCCGCGCGACTACCACCGCGTCCACATGCCCTGCGCCGGCCGGCTCCGCCGCATGGTCTACGTGCCGGGCGACCTGTTCTCGGTCAACCCGACGACCGCGCGCGGCGTGCCGGGGCTCTTCGCGCGAAACGAGCGGGTGGTCTGCGTCTTCGAGGGCGAGCACGGCCCCTTCGTGCAGGTGCTGGTCGGCGCCACCATCGTCGGCAGCATGGCGACCGTCTGGCAGGGCGCGCTCAACCCGCTGCAACGCGCGCGCGAGGTGCGCGAATGGAACTACGCCGACGGCGAGATCGTCCTGGCGCAGGGCGAGGAGATGGGCCGCTTCCTGCTCGGCTCGACCGTGGTGATGCTCTTCCCGCGCGGCCCGCTGCGCTTCAATCCCGAATGGGCGCCGGGCCGGGCGATCCGGCTGGGCGAAGCGATGGCGTGGCGCGAGGCCTGAGCCCCGCGCCGCGCCGGCCGGTCGCGGGGCGGCCGGCGCGTCCGTCGGGGCCGCGTCCGGCGCCCGTTCCCCTCGCGGGCGCCGCCCCGGGGTGCGTCACGCCATCGCCGTGGATCCCGGACCGCTGACCCCGGGGCTGGATGCCGACCGGGCGGAGCGCTTCGCCGGTATCGCGCTCGGCCATGTGCGGCGCGCCTATCCGTACCAGGTCGCGCACGTTCTCGCGGGGCCGGACGACGCCCTGCCGCCGCATCGGCTGCATCCCGTCTTCCACGGCAGCTACGACTGGCATTCCTGCGTGCATGCGCACTGGATGCTGGCGCGTCTGCTCCGCCGTTTCCCGGGCCTGCCGTCCGCGCCGCGCATCCGCGCGTGGCTGGACGCCCAATTCGTGCCGGAACGCGTCGCCGGCGAATGCGCCTACTTCGATGCGCCCGGCCGCGCCGGCTTCGCGCGGCCCTACGGCTGGGCCTGGCTGCTGGCGCTGTCGGCCGAACTGCGCCGGCATCGCGAGGCGCCGCGCTGGGCCGAGGCCCTGGCGCCCCTGGCCGGCCGCGTCGCGGACCGCTTGCGCGGCTTCCTGCCCCGCATGGACTACCCGGTGCGCACCGGCGCCCACGGCAACACCGCCTTCGCCCTGGCGCTGGCGCAGGAGCATGCGGCCGCCGAGGAGGACGCGGCGCTGGGCGCGCTGCTGCAGGCCACCGCGCTCCGCTGGTACGGTGGCGACACCGATTGCCCCGCCTGGGGCGAGCCCGACGGCGACTCCTTCCTGTCGCCCGCGCTCGTCGAGGCCGAATGCATGCGCCGCCTGCTGCCGCGCCCGGACTTCCTGCGCTGGCTCGACCGCTTCCTGCCGCGCTGGGGCGCTGGCGAACCGGCGGCGCTTTTCGCGCCGGTGCAGGTCGGCGACCGCAGCGACGGCAAGATCGCGCACCTCGACGGCCTGCAACTGAGCCGGGCCTGGTGCTGGCGCGGCATCGCGCAGGCGCTGGGCCCCGGCGATCCGCGCCGCTCGCGCATCGCGGCGACGGTGGCCGCGCACCTGGCGGCGGGCCTGCCGCACGTGGCGGGCAACTACATGGGCGAGCACTGGCTCGCGAGCTTCGCGGTGCTCGCGCTCGGCGTCGACTGAAGCAACCGCCCGGCGGACGCCGCGCCCTGCGCGCGTCGCGCGGCGGCGGCCGCGCGGGGCTACAGTGCGGCGATGACCCCTGCCGCCGCCTCCGATCTCCCGCAGCCCGCCGATGTCGTCGGCTTCTGGCGCGACGCCGGCCAGAAGCGCTGGTTCGCCAAGGACGACGCCTTCGACGCCGACTTCCGCCGCCGTTTCCTCGCGGCCCACGAGGCCGCGGCCGCCGGTGCGCTCGGCGGCTGGGAGACGACGCCCGACGGCGCGCTGGCGCTGCTGATCCTGCTCGACCAGTTCCCGCGCAACGCCTTCCGCGGCAGCGCCCGGATGTTCGCCACCGACGCGCAGGCGCTGGCCATCGCCGGCCGGTCGGTGGATGCCGGCTTCGACGCGGCCGCCGAGCCGGCGCTGCGGCCCTTCTTCTACATGCCCTTCATGCATTCCGAGGCCCTGGCCGACCAGGACCGCTGCGTGGAACTGTCGGCCCGCCTGACCGCAGGGGGCGACACGCTGCGCTACGCGGAATTGCACCGGGACATCATCGTGCGCTTCGGCCGCTTTCCGCACCGCAACCCGGTGCTGGGGCGCGAGACGACCCCGGCGGAGCAGCGCTTCCTCGACGACGGCGGGTTCGCGGGATAGGCGCCGGAGGGCCGGGGCGCGCGCGCCCCCGGGCCGCGGCGCGGTGGCGGTTGCCTTGCGCACGGAGGCGCGATTCCCTGGGGAAGCCGCCGGACCGCTCGTTCCGCCGCGCGACTTGGCGATTGGCCGCGTTGCTGGTCGTCCAAGGCGCTGCGCGCAGGCCGGTCGATGGGATGCGTCCGCAGCGCCGCCGCCCTGGTCTTTTATGCCGTGCGATTCGCGAGAAAACTGCATGAATTGCGTATTCGCTCAACTTCCGTTCAGGTTCGTGCAGTATCTTTCTCATATGTAAGCAAATACAACTTGTTTGTTGCATTTCTTACGAGGCTGGCCGTCGAGCGCGATGCCCTTCATGCCGCTTGAGGGGCCACTGGCGTCCGCCGCGCTCCCGGGCTGCGATCGACGGCACGGGCGAGGAACGCCGGCGCCGGGCACCGCTTTGCTCCGAGGAGACGAAGCGCCGGCGGTACAGATCCATCCCGCGCTCCGGCGCGGGTCCGTCCACCCATTGGGACCGATTGCATGAACACAGACGCGAGCCGTTGGAGCCGCTTTTCCGCACCCGCCCTCGGCCTGGCGGGCGCGGCCGCGGCCTGCGCGCTCTCGTCGATGAGCCTCGCGGGCATCGCGTGTGCCGCGGTGCTGGCCGGCGGCGGCGCGTTCGCGGGCTGGGCCGGACGCAGGCGCCGGCAGGCGGCCGCCGAGGAGCTGCAGGGCTTCCTGCAGGGCCTGCAGGCCTTCGGCGCGGAAGTCGCGCCGGTGTGGGCCGGCCAGATCGAGATGTCGCGCAGCCAGATGGAGGATGCCGTCGCGGCGCTAAGCGCGCGCTTCGCCGGCATCGTGGACCGTCTCGGGCATACGCTGAACCAGTCGGGCGGACGGTCCGCCGGCGCGCACGACGCCGCCGCCGTCTACGAGAGTAGTCGCGACCAGCTGCAGCAGCTGATCGCGTCCCTGCGCGAGGCGATGCACGGCAAGGCCGAGATGCTGGCCCGGGTCGAGAGCCTGCAGGATTTCGTCGGCGACCTGCAGTCGATGGTCGACCAGGTCTCGCGCATCGCCCACCAGACCAATTTGCTGGCGATCAACGCCGCCATCGAGGCCGCGCACGCCGGCGAGCGCGGAAAGGGCTTCGCCCAGGTGGCGCAGGAGGTCCGGGTGCTGTCCGAGATGTCCGGCAGCACCGGCCGCCAGATCGCCGCCAAGATCCACACGATCAACACCACCATCGACGAGACCCGCAGCGTCGCCCAGGCGGCGCGCGCGCAGGAGCAGCGGGTCATGGACGACTCGGCGCAGTGCATCGAGCAGGTGCTGGGCCGCTTCCAGGGGCTGTCGGCCGAGCTGTCGCAGTCGGCGGAGGGCCTGCGCGAGGAAAGCCGGCAGATCCAGTCCGAGATCAACGAATCCCTGGTGCAGCTGCAGTTCCAGGACCGCGCCAGCCAGGTCTTCAGCCACGTGCGCGACAGCATCCACCGGCTGCCCGCCATCCTCGACGAACACCATGCGCTGTGCCTCCGGGAGGACCGGCTCGTGCCGCTGGCCAGCGCCGGGCTCCTGCGGGAGCTGGAATCCACCTACGCCATGGCCAGCGAGCGCGCCGTGCACCAGGCCGGCAAGGCCGCTCCGGCGCCGGCTGCTGCGGCGCCGCAGGACGACATCACTTTTTTCTGAAGGACCCACCAGATGGCAAAGACGATCATGGTCGTTGACGACTCCGCTTCCGTGCGTTCGGTGGTCGGCATCGCGCTGCGCGGCGCGGGCTACGACGTCATCGAGGGACGCGACGGGCGCGATGCGCTCTCCAAGCTCACCGGACAGAAGGTCCACCTGATCATCAGCGACGTGAACATGCCGAACATGGACGGCATCACCTTCCTGAAGAGCGTCAAGGCCCTGCCGAACTACCGCTTCACGCCGGTCATCATGCTGACCACCGAAAGCCAGGAGGCCAAGAAGCGCGAAGGCCAGATGGCGGGCGCCAAGGCCTGGGTCGTCAAGCCCTTCCAGCCGCCCGCGCTGCTGTCCGCCGTGGAAAAGCTGGTGCTGCCATGAGCGCCGCCACCAGCATGGCGCTGGATGGCGAGCTGACCATCTACCGCGCGGCCGAAGTGCGCCAGGCGCTGCTCGCGGCGCTGTCCGACAGCCCCGACGGCCTGGAGGTGGACCTGGCGGCCGTCACCGAGATCGACAGCGCGGGCGTGCAGCTGCTCATGGCCGCCAAGCGCTCGTCGCAAGAGGTCGGCCAGGCGTTCGCCCTGGTCCGGCACAGCGCGGCGGTGGTCGATGTGTTCGAGATGTTCGACCTGGCCGGATTCTTCGGCGATCCGATGGTCGTTGCCGCACGGGGCGACGCTCCGGGAGGGGATGCGCGATGAACATGGCCGAGGCGCTCCACACATTCATCGTCGAAAGCAACGAACTGCTCGAGGACATGGAGCAGGCGCTCCTGGGCGTGCTGCAGGAAGACGATCCGTCCGACGCGGTGAACGCGATCTTCCGCGCCGCCCACACCATCAAGGGCTCGGCCGGCCTGTTCGGCCTGGATTTCATCGTGGATTTCGCCCACGTCGCCGAGAGCGTGCTCGACATGGTGCGCGACGGAACCCTCCGCATGGACGAAACGGTGGTGGCCCTGCTGCTGGCATGCTGCGACCACATCGGCAGCCTGGTCGCGGCCGCGGCCGCGGGGCGGACCGCGGCCGACGCCGAACTGACGTCCCGGGGGGAGCCGCTGCTGGCGGACCTGCAGCGCTACCTCGACGGCGGCGCCGCGCCCGCGGCCGCGACCGCGGGCGCGCTGGTCGCGGCGCGCGCCGATGCGCCGGACGAGGCGGCGGTGCGCAACATCCCGCGCGGCGACGGCGAGCGCGCGGCCGACCACTGGCACATCTCGCTGCGCTTCGGCGTCGACGTGCTGCGCAACGGCATGGACCCGCTCTCGTTCCTGCGCTACCTCGGCACGCTGGGCACGATCACTGCCGTCGTGACGCTGCCCGACGAGCTGCCGAGCCTGGCGGAGATGGATGCGGAGTCGTGCTACCTGGGTTTCGAGATCGCGCTGCGCAGCCAGGCCACCAAGGCGGCCATCGAGGGCGCGTTCGAGTTCGTGCTCGACGATTGCGTCGTGCACATCCTGCCGCCGGACAGCAAGGTCTCGGAGTACATCGACCTCATCGGCACGCTCGGACCCTCGGGCGACGACGGCGCGGTGCGGCTCGGCGAGATCCTGGTGCGCTGCGGCAGCCTGACCCGCCGCGAACTCGACGAAGCCCTGCGCCTGCAGCGCGGCGAGACCGCCGCGCCGCTCGGCGAACTGCTGGTCGAGCAGCGCAGCGTGCAGCAGCCGGTGGTAGAGGCCGCGCTGGCGCGCCAGAAGCACCTCAAGGAAGGCCGTGCGTTCGAAAGCCAGTCGGTGCGCGTCGACGCCGAGAAGCTCGATCAGCTGGTGGACCTGGTCGGCGAACTGATCACCGCGTCGGCGACGGCCGGCCTCGCCGGCCAGGGCCTGCAGAGCGCGGCCCTGCACGAGGCCCACTCGACCCTCAACGGACTGGTCCAGCAGGTGCGCGACAGCGTCATGCAGCTGCGCATGGTCAAGATCGGCGCCACCTTCAACCGCTTCCAGCGGGTGGTGCACGACGTCTCGCGCGAGATCGGCAAGGACATCGCGCTCGCCATCCACGGCGAGGACACCGAACTCGACAAGACGGTGGTCGAGAAGATCGCCGATCCGCTGACGCACCTGGTGCGCAACAGCATGGACCACGGCATCGAGCCGGCCGCGGTGCGGGCCGAACGCGGAAAGCCCGCCCGCGGCACGGTCACCCTCAACGCCTACCACGACGCGGGCAGCATCGTCATCGAGGTGGGCGACGACGGCGGCGGACTGCCGCGCGACAAGATCCTCGCCAAGGCGGTCGAGCGCGGCCTGGTCGACGCCGGCCGGACGCTGACCGACGCGGAGGTCTACGGCCTGATCTTCGAGCCGGGCTTCTCGACCGCGGAGCAGGTCACCAACCTGTCGGGCCGCGGCGTCGGCATGGACGTGGTCAAGCGCAACATCACCGCGCTGCGGGGCGCCATCGCGATCGACAGCCGGCCGGGCGAGGGGACCACCACCACCATCCGCCTGCCGCTGACGCTGGCCATCATCAACGGCTTCCAGGTCGCGGTGGGCCATTCGGTGTTCGTGCTGCCCCTCGAAGCGATCGAGGAATGCGTGGAATTCTGCGAGGAAGGACGGCGCGACTACGCCGAGCTGCGGGGGCAGGTCCTGCCGTTCATCCGGCTGCGCCAGCTCTTCCAGATCGCCGGACCGGTCGGCGCGCGGCAGAGCATCGTGGTGGTGCGGCAGGGAACCCGGCGCTTCGGCCTGATCGTGGACCGCCTCCTGGGCGAGGCCCAGGCGGTGATCAAGCCCCTGGCTCCGATGTTCGCGCACCTGCAGGGCATCAGCGGCTCCAGCATCCTGGGCTCCGGCGAAGTGGCGCTGATCCTCGACGTCGTCGCCCTGGCCGAACAGGCCGCCGCGGGGCGGGGCGGGCCGCACGACCGCCGCGACCTTGCCTCCGACGCTGCGCTTCCGCTCCCCGTCGCCGGCTGACGCCGGCGCGCCGCACGCCTTCCCGACACGTCCCCTCCTTCAACCGCTACCGATTCCCGAGGCCATTCCCATGATCGCGCAAATGAAACTCGCAACGAAGCTCTACGGGGCGTTCCTCATCGTCCTGGCCCTGATGGTCGGGCTGGGCGCGTATTCCATCGCGCAGCTGGCCACGGTCAACGCGTCGACCGTGGACCTCGCCACGAACTGGATGCCCAGCGTGAAGAACATCATGCTGACCAAGTCCAACATCAACCGGATCCGGGTGATGGAACTGCGGTCGATCCTGTCCAACGATTCGGAAGAGATCAACCAGGCGGTGCGCGAAGGCCAGGACCGGATCGTGGCCACGCGCAAGGTCTGGGACGATTACAGCAAGCTGCTGTCCTCGCCCGAGGAAAAGCATCTCTTCGACCTGGCCCGGGACGACATGGAAACTTTCTTCAAGGTGCACGAGAAAGTGGTAGGACTGGGCGCCCAGAACAAGAACGAGGAAGCGCGCGCCCTCCTGGACGGGGAATCGCTCAAGCGCTACAACTCGCTGCGGGTCACGATGGACAAGCTGTCCGACCTGAACGTGGCCGGCGGAGAGAAGGCTGCGGCCGATGCCGCCAGCGTGTACGCCAGCGCGCGCGCCTGGACCGTCGGCCTGCTGGCCGCCTGCTGCTTGCTGGGGCTGGCCATGGCCTTCGTGATCATCCGCTCGGTGAGCCGGCAGCTCGGCGGCGAGCCGGCCTACGTGGCGGAGATCGCCAACAGCGTCGCCGGCGGCAACCTGACGCTCGACATCGCGGCCCGCGCCGGCGACACCGACAGCGTGCTGGCCGCGATGAAGAACATGGTCGCGAAGCTCTCGCACGTGGTCACCGAGGTCAACAGCGGCGCGGAAGCGCTGGCGGGCGCCTCGGAAGAGGTGAGCGCCACCGCGCAGTCGCTCAGCCAGGCGTCGAGCGAGCAGGCCGCGGGCGTCGAGGAGACCAGCGCCTCGATCGAGCAAATGACCGCTTCGATCTCGCAGAACACCGAGAACGCCAAGCTCACCGACAGCATGGCCACCAAGGCCGCCTCCGAGGCGACCGAGGGCGGCGAAGCCGTCAAGGCCACGGTCGCCGCGATGAAGCAGATCGCCCAGAAGATCAACATCATCGACGACATCGCCTACCAGACCAACCTGCTCGCGCTCAACGCGGCGATCGAGGCCGCGCGCGCCGGCGAGCACGGCAAGGGCTTCGCGGTCGTCGCCGCCGAGGTGCGCAAGCTCGCCGAGCGCAGCCAGGTCGCGGCCCAGGAGATCGGCACCGTGGCCACCTCCAGCGTCGAGCTGGCCGAGCGCGCGGGCAAGCTGCTCGACGAGATGGTGCCGAGCATCAAGAAGACCTCGGACCTGGTGCAGGAGATCGCCGCGGCGAGCGAGGAGCAGTCCTCGGGCGTGGGCCAGATCAACGCGGCCGTGGGCCAGCTGAGCCAGACCACCCAGCAGAACGCCTCGAGCTCGGAGGAGCTGGCGGCCACGGCCGAGGAGATGAGCAGCCAGGCCGAGCAGCTGCAGCAGACGATGAGCTTCTTCCAGCTCGCCGGCGGCGCGCCGCTGCGCCGCGGGGCGCCCGAGGCCCGCAAGGCCGTCCCGGCCAAGAAGCCCCGGCCCGCGGCGCGCCGGCCGGCCACGAGCCTGGTGGGCGCCGACGGCAGCCTCGACATGCTCGACGAATCCCAGTTCGCGCGCTACTGAGGCCGCACCGGGACCCCGCCATGAGCATCGTCGCACCGTCCGCCCCGGCATCCGTGCCGTCCCTGTCCCCCGCGTCCCCGGCCCAGGCGCTGCCTGGCGGCGGCGCGGCGGCCGAGCCCGCGCAGTACCTCACGTTCCAGCTCGCCGGCGAGATGTTCGCCATCGGCATCCTCGCGATCAAGGAGATCATCGAGTACGGCCAGCTGACGGTCGTGCCGATGATGCCGGCGTCGGTGCGCGGGGTCATCAACCTGCGCGGCGCGGTCGTGCCGGTGATCGACCTGCAGGCGCGCTTCGGCGAGCGCGCGTGCGAAGTGGGCAAGCGCACCTGCATCGTGATCGTCGAGGTGGGCGCGCCGTCCGAGCGCCAGGTGGTGGGCGTGATCGTCGATGCGGTCAACGAGGTGATCGACATCGCGCCGGGCGACATCGAGGCGCCGCCGGCCTTCGGCGCGCGGGTGCGGGCGGACTTCATCCAGGGCATGGGCAAGGTCCGCGGGCGCTTCGTGATCCTGCTCGACCTCGACCGCACCCTGTCCTCGGACGACCTCGTGGCGCTCGCGCGCGCGTCGGACGCGGCAGGCGCATAGAAGGCCCGAAGCCGCAGCGCGCTTCCGCGCGCGTCGCACCGTCCCACTCCCCCCGGCAGGAAACATTCCCGTGAACACCCAGATTTCCGACGTCGAATTCGGAAACTTCCAGCGCTTCATCTTCGAGGCGGCCGGCATCACCCTGTCGCCGAACAAGAAGGCGCTGGTCTGCGGCCGGCTCGCCAAGCGCGTGCATGCGCGCCAGCTCTCCAGCTACGCCGAGTACTTCAACCTGCTCAAGAGCGCGCGGGACCCCGCCGAGGTCCAGACCGCGATCGACCTGCTGACCACCAACGAAACCTACTTCTTCCGCGAGCCCAAGCATTTCGACATGCTGCGCACCGTCGTGTCGCAGCAGGCGGGGCCAGCGCCGTTCCGCGTCTGGAGCGCGGCCAGTTCCAGCGGCGAGGAGGCCTACAGCATCGCCATGGTGCTGGCGGACTGCCGCGGCGAACAGCCCTTCGAGGTGGTGGGCACCGACATCAGCACCCGGATGCTGGCGCAGGCCCGCACCGGCCACTACTCCGAGCAGCGCGCCCGGCACATCCCGATGCACTACCGCAAGCAGTACTGCCTGCGGGGCCAGGGGGAGCACCTCGGCACGCTGCTGGTCATGCGGGACCTGCGCCGGATGGTGCGCTTCGCCCAGGCCAACCTCAACGAGCGCCTGCCCGACCTGGGCAGCTTCGACGTGGTGTTCCTGCGCAACGTGATGATCTATTTCAACGGCGACACCAAGCGCCAGGTGGTCGAGCGGGTGCTGTCGCTGCTCAGGCCGGGCGGGTATTTCTTCATCGGGCACTCGGAGAGCCTGCACGGCATCTCGAGCGCCGTGACGCAGATCGCCCCGTCGATCTACCGCAAGCCGTAGCCTGCGTGAGCGCATCGCGTGCATGCAGCCGACCAGCTTCCGGCCCACGGACATCTTCCTGCAGCCGGGGGAGCACTTCGTGGGCGACGCCACCCAGCGCCTGCGCACGATGCTCGGTTCCTGCGTGGCCGTCACCCTCTGGCATCCGCGGCGGCAGGTGGGGGCGATGTCGCATTTCCTGCTCGCCGAGCGCGGCCGGCGCGCCCCCGGCGATGTGCTGGACGGCCGCTACGGCGATGAGTCGCTCGCGTTGATGGTCCGGGGCCTCGGGCGCATGCGCGTCGATCCGCGGGAGTGCGATGCCAAGATCTTCGGCGGCGGGAACATGTTCCCGGGCCGCCCGGCGTCGGCGTTGCAGTCCATCGGCCAGCGCAACGGCGAGGCCGCCCGGCGGCTGCTGCAGGCGCAGGGCATCCCGGTCCGCAGCGAGCACCTCTACGGCGACGGCCACCGGCAGGTCGTCTTCGACATCGCCAGCGGCGCGGTCTGGGTGCGCCAGATCGCGCCCGGCCATTCCCCTCCGCCGCGATCCTGAAGCCGGCGGGCAACGAAAGACCCCATGAAACCCATCAAGCTCCTCATCGTGGACGACTCCGCCGTCGTGCGCCAGGTCCTGGCCGGCCTGCTCGGCGCCGCGCCGGGGATCGAGGTCCTGCACGCCGCGGCCGACCCGCTGATCGCCATGGAGCGCATGAAGGAGCAGTGGCCGGACGTGATCGTGCTCGACGTCGAGATGCCGCGCATGGACGGCATCACCTTCCTGCGCAAGATCATGGCGGAACGGCCCACGCCGGTCGTCATCTGCTCGACCCTGACCGAGAAGGGCATGAAGACCACGATGGAGGCCATGGCCGCCGGCGCGGTCGCGATCGTGACCAAGCCCAAGATCGGCCTCAAGCAGTTCCTGCTCGACAGCAACGACGAGATGGTCTCGATCGTGCGGTCCGCGGCGTCGGCCAACGTGCGCCGCCTGGCGGCGCGCGCCGGCGCGGCGCCCGCGGCGCCGGTACCGCAGGCCAAGCACACGGCCGACGTCATCCTGCCGCCGGGCGCGGCCCGGGCGATGGCCCGCACCACCGAACGCATCGTCGCCATCGGCACCTCCACCGGCGGCACGCAGGCGCTGGAGGAGGTGCTGACCGCCCTGCCGCGGGTCTGCCCGGGCATCGTCATCGTGCAGCACATGCCCGAGAAGTTCACCGCCGCCTTCGCGCAGCGGCTCCACAACCTCTGCCAGATCGCGGTCAAGGAGGCGGAGAACAACGACCGGGTGGTGCCGGGCCGGGCCCTGATCGCGCCCGGGGGGCGGCACATGCTGCTGCGGCGCAGCGGCGCGCAGTACTACGTGGAGGTGGTCGACGGGCCGCTGGTCAACCGCCACCGGCCCTCGGTGGACGTGCTGTTCCGCTCAGTCGCCAAGTCGGCCGGCGCCAACGCCCTGGGCATCATCATGACCGGCATGGGCGACGACGGCGCCGCGGGCATGCTGGAGATGCGCGACGCCGGCGCCCGCACGCTCGCGCAGGACGAGGAGAGCTGCGTGGTCTTCGGCATGCCCAAGGAGGCCATCAAGCGCGGCGGCGTGGACAAGGTCGGCCCGCTGTCGAACATGTGGCGCGAGATCCTCTCCGCCTGACTCCCGCCCGGACCGGGCGCGGCAGCGGGTAAACCCGCTTTCCGGCGGGAGGCGATTCTCCGGATACTGAAATTGGTCAGGCCACCATGCCTGCTGGCCGCTGCCGCATCCGGGCGATGCGGCGGCGCGAGCGGGCACGGCGGCCATCGTCCCTCCTTCCGTTCCGTATCCGCCCCATGCCGCTGCAGACCATCGAGCCCCGCCGCCTCTACCGCCAGATCGCCGACCAGATCCGGGCGCTGGTGGAGGCCGGCGAATTCGCCGTCGGCGCGCGGCTGCCGCCCGAACGCGACCTGGCGCTGCAGCTCGGGGTGTCGCGCCCCTCGGTGCGCGAGGCGCTGATCGCCCTGGAGATCGAAGGCCTGGTCGAGGTGCGCATGGGCTCGGGCATCTACGTGCTGCCGCCGCGCGCCGGCGCCGCGCAGGACGCCGGCGTCGCCTCCGGCGCCATCGGCGAAGGGCCGCTGGAAATCATCCGCGCCCGGCAGTCCATCGAAGCCGGCCTGGCCGCGCAAGCCGCGCTGGCGATGGACCGGCGGCAGCTCGACGGCCTGCGCGGCAGCCTGGTCCTGATGCGCCAGGAGGCCGCCGCCGGCAAGGTCCCGGCGGACGGAGACCGCATGCTGCACCTGGCCATCGCCGCCGCCTCCGACAACTCGGTGCTGCTGCGCATCGTGACGGAGCTGTTCGACGAGCGCGGCAGCCCGCTCTTCGCGCAGCTCAGCAGCTATTTCGAGTCGCCCGGCAGCTGGCGCTACGCCATCGCCGAGCACGAGGCGGTGGTGGACGCGATCGCCGCCGGCGACGCCGGAGCCGCGCGCGACGCGATGCACCGCCACCTGGGCAATTCCTACGAACGCTTCAACGCCAGCTGGTCGCAGGCGGCGCGGCAGCGCCCCGGCGCCGCGGCCGCCCCGTCCTCCGAAGCGTCCCGCGCCCCGCGCAGGCGCCGCGCCGCGCCGGCCTCCGGCGGTCCGTCGCGGCATCCATCCGCGTGACCGCCCCGAACCGTCCGTCCTTCCCGGAGAGACACCGCCGATGCCTTCCCCCGCCGCACCCACCGCCGCACCCACCGCCGAGGCGCCCGGCATCGCTTGCCGCATCCACGGCGCCCACGACCTGCGGCTCGCGCCCGAGCCGCTGGACCGCCCGCCGGAACTCGGCCCGCACCAGGTGCAGCTGCGCCTGGGCGCGGGCGGCATCTGCGGCTCCGACCTGCATTACTGGCAGCACGGCCGGGTCGGGGCCTTCGTCATCCGCGATCCGCTGGTGCCGGGCCACGAGGCCTCGGGCATCGTCGAGCGGGTCGGCGGCGCGGTGACCCGGGTGGCACCGGGCCAGAGGGTGGCGATCGACCCCTCGCATGCCTGCGGCCAGTGCGACTACTGCCGCGAGGGCCGGCGCCACCTGTGCCGGCGGATGCGGTTCCTGGGCAGCGCCAGCGTCCACCCGCACGTGCAGGGCATGTTCCGCGAGCGCTTCGTGATCGGCGAATCGCAGCTGACCCCGGTGGAGGAGGATGTCTCGCTCGGCGAGATCGCCTGCGCCGAGCCGCTGTCCATCGGCCTGCACGCGGTGCACCGCGCCGGCCCGTTGCTCGGCAAGACAGTGCTGGTGACCGGCGGCGGCACCATCGGCTGCATGGCGGTGCTGGCCGCGCGGCTGGCCGGCGCGGCGCGCATCCTGGTCTGCGACATCGCGGACCGTCCGCTCGACGTGGCGCGCGGCATCGGCGCCGACCGGACCGTCCGCTCCGACCTGGCCGCGCCGGAAGACCTGGCGGACATCGCCGACATCGCCGTCGAGGCGGCCGGCAGCCCCGGCGCGCTCGCCACCTGCCTGCAGGCCACCCGCCGCGGCGGGCGCATCGTGCAGGTGGGCACCCTGCCGGCCGAGGGCCTGCACTTCCCGGCCAACAGCATCATGGCGCGCGAGCTGGACTACGTCGGCGCGTTCCGGGCGAACGCCGAATTCGGCTGGGCGGTCGATGCGATCCGCAGCCGCCGCGTCGACGTGCGGCCGCTGATCAGCGCGCAGCTGCCGCTCGCGCGCGCGGACGAGGCCTTCGCGCTGGCGGCCGACCGCAGCCGCAGCACCAAGGTGCAGCTGGTCTGCGCCTGAGCCGCAGCCGCGCGACCGGCCCGCACCGCTTCCGATTCCCCCTCCCGGGCCGCCGTCCCGACCGGCGGCCGCAGGACGACAGGCGCCGCAGAGCGCCATCCCGGGCCGCGACGCCCGCCACACCACAGGAGACAAGCGAATGACCCCGACGAACCGCTCCCGCGCCCCGATCCGGCGCCGCCTCGTGGCCGCCGGCCTCGCCCTGGCCGCCCTCGGCGGCGCCGCGCTGCCGGCCCAGGCCCAGACCAAGCTCAAGTGGGCCCACGTCTACGAGACCTCCGAGCCCTTCCACACCCAGTCCGTCTGGGCGGCGGAGGAGATCAGGAAGCGCACCGGCGGCCGCTACCAGATCGACGTCTACCCCGCCTCGCAGCTCGGCAAGGAGAACGACCTCAACCAGGGCCTGACGCTCGGCACGGTCGACATGATCATCTCGGGCTCCAGCTTCGCGGCCAAGACCTTCCCGCCGATCGGCGTCACCTACTACCCCTACACCTTCCGCGACCCGCAGCACCTGATCGCCTACACCAAGAGCGACATCTACCGCGAGCTGGTCAAGGGCTACGACGACAAGAGCGGCAACCGCATCCTGGCGACCTCCTACTACGGCACCCGGCAGACCACTTCCAACCGGCCGGTCGCCAAGTGCGACGACCTGAAGGGCCTGAAGATGCGGGTGCCCGACGTGCCCGCCTACCTGGCGATGCCGCGCGCCTGCGGGGCCAACACCTCGCCGATCGCCTTCGCCGAGGTCTACCTCGCGCTGCAGAACGGCACCGTGGAGGCGCAGGAGAACCCGCTGACCACCATCGAGGCCAAGAAGTTCTTCGAGGTGCAGAAGCACATCGTGCTGACCGGCCACATCGTGGACCACCTCAACACCGTGGTGTCCGGCGCGCTGTGGAAGAAGCTCTCCGAGGCCGACCGCAAGGTCTTCGCCGAGGTGACGCAGGAGGCCGCGGAGCGCATCGGCAAGGAAGTGATCGCGCGCGAGAACGAGCTGGTCGGCGTCTTCAAGCAGAAGGGCCTGACCGTCACCGAGGTGGACCGGGCCGACTTCCGCGCCCGGGTGCTCAAGGCGGTGCCCTTCGAGCAGTACGGCTACCGCAAGGCCGACTGGGAACGCATCCAGGACGTGAAGTAGACCGGAGCGCGCCGCCATGTCCTCCCTCCATCCCACGGTGCGCGCGCCGGCCGGCGCAGGCGTCGCGACGCCGGCATCGCCGATTCCCGCCGGACCGGGCCCGCACGCCGTCTCGGCCCAGGAACTCGTCCACAGCTTCGCGGAGGCCGACCGCCAGGCGCCGGCCGACCTCTCCGGCTACGCGGTCGAAGACTGGCTGGCGCTCGGCTTCTTCTGGGCGATGGCCGCGCTGGTCTTCGTGCAGTTCTTCACCCGCTACGTGCTCAACGACTCCTTCGCCTGGACCGAGGAGCTGGCGGTGTACTGCCTGATCGCGGTGGTCTTCATCGGCTCGGCGATGTGCGTGCGCACCTGCCGCCACATCCAGGTCGACATCCTCTACCGCTACCTGCCGCCGCCGGCGGGGCGTGCGCTGTCCACCGCGGTGGACGCGGTGCGCACCGCCTTCTTCGCCTACGCGGCCTGGCTGTGCGTGCGCTACATCCAGCTGATCGGCGACGAGCCGATGACCACCATCGACTGGAACAAGACCCACGTCTACTGGCTCGCGGCGCTGGGCTTCGCGCTGATGGCCGCGCGCTCCTGCCAGGTCAGCGCGCAGAACTGGCGGCGCGGCTACTCGATCCTGGAGAACCCCGCCGCCTTCGACCCGGTCGACGACTGACCCGGCCCCGCGCGGGCGCGCGCCGCCCGACCACGCTCCCCCGACCGCGAGAACCTCCCCATGGCCATCCTGATCGTTTCCTTCCTGCTGATGATGCTCGCCGGCCTGCCGGTGGCCGTCGCGATGGCGGGCTCGTCGCTGCTCTTCCTGCTGGTGTCGGGCACGGTGCCCGACGTGGTGCTGGCGCAGCGCATGATCGCCGGCGTCGAATCCTTCCCGCTGCTGGCGGTGCCCTTCTTCATCCTGGCCGGCAACCTGATGAACGTGGCCGGCATCACCGGCCGCATCTACGACTTCGCGGTCGCGCTGGTGGGCTGGATGCGCGGCGGGCTGGGCCAGGTCAACATCATCGGCTCGGTGATCTTCTCGGGCATGTCGGGCACCGCCATCGCCGATGCCGCGGGGCTCGGCACGATCGAGATCAAGGCGATGAAGGACCACGGCTACAGCACCGAGTTCTCGGTCGGCGTCACCGCCGCCTCGGCCACGCTGGGACCGATCATCCCGCCTTCGCTGCCTTTCGTGATCTACGGGATGATGGCCAACGTCTCCATCGGCGCGCTGTTCCTCGCGGGCATCCTGCCGGGCATCTTCATGACGGTGCTGATGATGGCGACGGTCGCCTACTTCGCGCGCCGCAACGGCTGGGGCGGCGACACGCCCTTCGAATGGAAGCGCCTGGGCCAGGCCAGCGTCGAGGTCGCGGTGGTGCTGGCCTTCCCGCTCGCCGCCTGGGGCCTGACGCTGGCCGGCCTGTCGAGCAACATGGCGGTGCTGATCGCCTTCGCGGCGCTGCTGGCGCTGGACTGGTACTTCGACTTCTCGGCGGTGATGGCGCTGATGGCGCCGGTGATCCTGATCGGCGGCATGACCATGGGCTGGTTCACCCCGACCGAGGCCGCGGTGGCCGCGGTCATCTGGGCGCTGTTCCTGGGCCTGGTGCGCTACCGCAGCATGACGATGCGCATGCTCGCCAAGGCCACCTTCGACACCCTGGAGACGACCGCATCGGTGCTGTTCATCGTGACCGCGGCATCCATCTTCGCCTGGCTGCTCACCACCACCCAGGCGGCGCAGGCCCTGGCCGACGCGATCCTGTCGGTCACCCAGAACAAGTGGGTCTTCCTGCTGCTGGCCAACCTGCTCATCCTCTTCGTCGGCTGCTTCATCGACACCATCGCCGCCATCACCATCCTGGTGCCGATCCTGCTGCCGATCGTGCTCAAGCTGGGCATCGACCCGCTGCACTTCGGGCTGATCATGACCCTCAACCTGATGATCGGCCTGCTGCATCCGCCGCTGGGCATGGTGCTGTTCGTGCTGGCGCGCATCTCGCGGCTCTCGGTCGAGCGCACCACCGTGGCCATCCTGCCCTGGCTGGTGCCGCTGATGCTGGCCCTGGTCGTCATCACCTACGTGCCCGCGGTCACCCTGTGGCTGCCGCAGGCGCTGGGCGTGGCGAAATGACCGCGACGGAACGCGCGGGGAGGCGCGCATGAACGCCACCCGCATCGCCGCCGTCGGGCTGCGCCTGGTCGACCTGCCGCCGCCGGTGCCGCGCAGCGACGCGATCCAGTCCTTCGCGGTCCAGGAGACGCCGGTGCTGCGCATCCGCTGCGACGACGGCTCCGAGGGCACCGGCTACGCCTACACCATCGGCACCGGCGGCAGTTCGGTGATCGCGCTGCTGCGTGACCACCTGGCGCCGCGGCTGCTCGGGCAGGACCCGTCGCGCATCGAGGCGATCTGGCGGGAGCTGCTGTTCGCGACGCACGCCACCGCGGTCGGCGCCGTCACCAGCCTGGCGCTGGCGGCGGTGGACACCGCCCTGTGGGACTGGCGCTGCCGCCGCGACGGCCAGCCGCTCTGGCGGGCGGCCGGGGGCGCCCGGCCCCGGCTGCCGGTCTACACCACCGAGGGCGGCTGGCTGCACCTGGACGCCGACGCGCTGGTGCGCGAGGCGGTCGCGGCGCAGGCCGCCGGCTTCCGCGGCGCCAAGCTCAAGGTCGGCAAGCCCCGGCTGGCCGAGGATCTCGACCGCCTGCGGGCGGTGCGCGCGGCGGTGGGCGACGGCTTCGAGCTGATGGTCGACGCCAACCAGTGCTTCACCCTGTCGGAGGCGCTGCGCCGCGCGCCGCGCTACGCCGATCTGGGCATCGCCTGGTTCGAGGAGCCGCTGCCGGCCGACGACATCGCCGGCCACGTCCGGCTGGCCGCCACGAGCCCGGTGCCGATCGCGGTGGGCGAGTCGCTCTACTCGCCGGGCCAGTTCGCCGACTACGTGCGGCTGGGCGCCTGCCAGATCGTGCAGCCCGACGTGGCGCGCGTCGGCGGCATCACGCCCTGGCTCAAGGTGGCGCACCTGGCCGAGGCCTGCAACATCGCGGTCTGCCCGCATTTCCTGATGGAGCTGCACGCCTCGCTCTGCGCCGCGGTGCCTTCGGCGGCCTGGGTCGAGTACATCCCGCAGCTCGACGCGGTGGTGGGCGATCGCCTGGCCATCGAGGACGGCCAGGCGATCGCGCCGGAGTCGCCCGGCCTGGGCATCGACTGGAACGACGGCGCGCTCGACGCGCGGACCCGCCTGCGCTGCGAGGTCGCATGAACCCTCGCCCCGCCCGACCGCCGGCCGCGCCCGCGCTCCCGCCCTCCCGGACCCCGCGCGATCCCGACCGGCTCCACGCAACCCCACGGAAGACGCCTCCCATGTCCGCAGTCCCCCTCCCCGACGCAGGCGCCGCCCCGCCGGCGATCCGCATCCATCCGGCCGACGACGTCGTGGTCGCCCGGCGCCAGCTGCTCGGCGGCACGGTGCTGGCGGGCGAGGGCGACGGCGGATCGGACGTGGTCGTCAGCGGCCTGGTGCCGCCGGGCCACAAGGTCGCGGTGCGCGCCGTCGCCGCCGGCGCGCCGGTGCGGCGCTACGGCCAGGTCATCGGCACCGCCCGCCAGGCGATCGCGCCGGGCCAGCACGTGCACGTGCACAACCTCGAGTTCGGCAGCGTCGCCCTGGACCACCAGGTGGGGCAGGGCGCGCGACCGACCGACTTCGTGGCCGAGCCGGCGACCTTCCTGGGCATCGTGCGCGCCGACGGCCGGGTCGCCACCCGCAACTACGTCGGGGTGCTGACCTCGGTCAATTGCTCCGCCACGGTGGCGCGGGCCATCGCCGACCATTTCCGGCGCGACATCCGTCCCGAGGCCCTGGCGCCCTATCCGAACGTGGACGGCGTGGTGGCGCTGACCCACAGCGCCGGCTGCGCGATGGCCGCGGAAGGCGAGCCGATGGACGTGCTGCGCCGCACCCTGGGCGGCTACGCGCGCCATCCCAACTTCGCCGCGCTGCTGGTGGTGGGCCTGGGCTGCGAGACCAACCAGATCGACGGCCTGCTGCGCCGGGAGGGCCTGCGCGAAGGCCCGCTGCTGCACGCCTTCAGCATCCAGGAGACCGGCGGGACCGCGCGCACCGTGGCGCACGGCATCGCGCAGGTGCACCGCATGCTGGAGGCCGCCGACCGGGTGCGGCGCGAGGCGGTGCCGGCGCGGCACCTGACCGTCGGCCTGCAGTGCGGCGGCTCGGACGGCTATTCGGGCCTGTCGGCCAACCCCGCGCTCGGCGCGGCGGTGGACCGGCTGGTGCGCCACGGCGGGACGGCCATCCTGTCGGAGACCTCGGAGATCTACGGCGCCGAGCACCTGCTGACCCGCCGGGCCGCCTCGCCCGCGGTGGCGGAGAAGCTGCTCTCCCGCATCCGCTGGTGGGAGGCCTACTGCGCCCGCCACGGCGGCGAGATGGACAACAACCCCTCCGCCGGCAACAAGGCGGGCGGGCTGACCACCATCCTGGAGAAGTCGCTCGGCGCCATCGCCAAGAGCGGCACCACCGCGCTGACGGCGGTCTACGAGTACGCCGAGCCGGTCGCCGCGCGCGGCCTGGTCTTCATGGACACGCCGGGCTACGACCCGGTCTCGGCCACCGGCCAGGTGGCCGGCGGCGCCAACCTGATCTGCTTCACCACCGGCCGGGGCTCGGCCTACGGCTGCGCGCCCGCGCCCAGCCTGAAGCTCTCGACCAACACCGCGCTGTGGCGGCGGCAGGAGGAGGACATCGACCTCAACTGCGGCGAGATCATCGACGGCACCGCGAGCATCGACGCGGTCGGCGAGCGCGTCTTCCGGGCCATGCTGGCGGCCGCTTCCGGCCGCAAGACCAAGAGCGAGCTGCACGGCTACGGCCAGAACGAGTTCGTGCCCTGGCAGCTCGGCGCGGTGATGTAGGCCCGCGGGCCCGGGCCGGCGAGCGGCCGGCGCACGAGCGACAGGAACACGGCGACAGCCAGACCACGAGAGGAGTCCCGCGCATGAAGATCACCGGCGCACGCGTCATCGTCTGCAGCCCCGGCCGCAATTTCGTGACCCTGAAGATCGAGACCGACGAGGGGCTCTCCGGCATCGGCGACGCCACCCTCAACGGCCGCGAGCTCGCGGTCGCCAGCTACCTCCAGGACCATGTCGTCCCCTGCCTGATCGGCCGCGACGCGCACCGCATCGAGGACCTGTGGCAGTACCTCTACCGCGGCGCCTACTGGCGGCGCGGGCCGGTCACCATGGCCGCCATCGCCGCGGTGGACACCGCGCTGTGGGACATCAAGGCCAAGGCCGCCGGCCTGCCGCTCTACCAGCTGCTCGGCGGCGCCAGCCGGCAGGGGGTGATGGTCTACGGCCACGCCAACGGCCGCGACATCCCCGAGACGGTGGACGCGGTGCTGCACCACCGGGAGGAGGGCTTCCGCGCCATCCGCGCCCAGAGCGGCGTGCCGGGCATCCGGAAGGTCTACGGCGTGCCGCGCGAGGGCCAGCGGGCCTACGAGCCGGCCGACGGCGACCTGCCGGCCGAGCACGACTGGGACACCGGCAAGTACCTGCGCCACACCCCGGAACTCTTCGCCGCGGTGCGCGCCGCGGTCGGCCCCGACGTCCACCTGCTGCATGACGTGCACCACCGGCTGACGCCGATCGAGGCCGCGCGGCTCGGCAAGGCGCTGGAGCCCTTCGACCTCTTCTGGATCGAGGACGCCACCCCGGCCGAGGACCCGGCCGCCTTTCGCCTGATCCGGCAGCACACCACCACGCCGCTGGCGGTGGGCGAGGTGTTCAACAGCATCTGGGACTGCAAGCAGCTGATCGAGGAGCGGCTGATCGACTACATCCGCGCCACCGTCGTGCACGCCGGCGGCATCACCCACCTGCGCCGCATCGCCGACCTGGCGGCCCTCCACCAGGTGCGCACCGGCTGCCACGGCGCGACCGACCTGTCGCCGGTCTGCATGGGCGCGGCGCTGCACTTCGACACTTGGGTGCCCAATTTCGGCATCCAGGAGTACATGCCGCACACCGCGGAGACCGACGCCGTCTTCCCGCACGCCTACGCCTTCGCCGACGGCTTCCTGCACCCGGGGGAGGCGCCGGGCCACGGCGTCGAGATCGACGAGGCGCTGGCCGCGAAGTACCCGTACCGCCGCGCCTACCTGCCGGTCAACCGGCTGGCGCACGACGGCACCCTCTGGCACTGGTAGGACCCACCCGATGACGCACGGCGACGCTCCCCCCCCGATCCGCGACGGCCTGCCGGCGGCCGCGGCACCGCCTTCATCCGCCGCCCCCGCGGGCGCCGCGCAGCAGCGGCTGCGTCCGGACACCCTCGACCGCCTGCCCGGCGACGTCGCCCGGCCGCGCTACCCGCGCGCGGGACTGCGCGCCGGCATCGTCCACCTGGGGCTCGGCGCCTTCCACCGCGGCCACCTCGCGGCGGTCAACGAGGCCGCGCTCGCCGCCGGCGACCGGCGCTGGGGCATCGTCGGCGTGTCGCTGCGCAGCCCCGACGCCCGCGACGCCCTGGGGCCGCAGGACGGGCTCTACGCGCTCGCGCTGCGCGACATCGATCCGGCGGATGGCCTGCCGCGCGAGACGCTGCAGGTGATCGGCGGCCTGGTGGGCCTGCTGGTCGCGCCCGAGGACCCGGGCGCGGTGCTCGACCGCATCGCCCATCCCGACACCCGCATCGTGAGCCTGACGGTCACCGAGAAGGGCTACCACCACGACCCGGCCACCCGGGCGCTGCGGACGGACGACCCCGACGTCGTCCACGACCTGGCCCGTCCCGACGCGCCGCGCGGCACCCTGGGCTTCCTGGCGCACGGCCTCGCGCGGCGGCGGGCGCGGGGCCTGGGGCCGGTCACTCTGCTGTCCTGCGACAACCTGCCGTCCAACGGCGACACCCTGCGCGGCCTGCTGCGGTCCTTCGCCGAACGGGTCGATCCGGCCCTGGCCGCCTGGATCGACGCCGGCTGCCGCTTCCCGAACAGCATGGTCGACCGCATCGTGCCGCGCGCCACCGACGCCGACCGCGATCGCATCGCGGCCCGCCTGGGCCTGCGCGACGCCGCGCCGGTGGTGGGCGAGCCCTTCCTGGCCTGGGTGGTCGAGGACCGCTTCGCCGCCGGCCGCCCGGACTGGGACGCGGTGCCCGGCGTGCGCTTCGTGGAGGACGCCGCGCCCTGGGAGCGGCTCAAGCTGCGGCTGGTGAACGCGCCGCACTCGGCCCTGGCCTACCTCGGCGCAGCGATGGGCGCGGCCACCATCGCCGAGGCGGTGGCGGTGCCCGCGCTGCGCCGCTACGCCGAAGCCCTGCTGCGCGAGGAACTGGCGCCGACGCTGGGCCCGCTGCCCGGCTTCGCGCCGGACGCGTTCTGCGCCGGGGTGCTGGCGCGCTTCGCCAACCCGGCGCTGGGCCACACCACCCGGCAGGTGGCGATGGACGGCAGCCAGAAGATCCCGCAGCGCTGGCTGGCCGCGCTGCGCGAGCGGCTGGAGGCGGGCGCCCCGTTCGACCGGCTGGCGCTCGCCCTGGCCGGCTGGGCGCACTACCTGCGCGGCGGCGACGCGGGCGCGACGGCCGCCGGCCCGGTGCAGGATCCGCTTGCCGAGGCCTTGCTGCGGCGCCTGACGGATGGCGCGCCCGGGGGCGGTGCGCCACCGGCCGGGACCGCGGCCGGCGAGGCCGCGCCCGCGGACCGCAGCGCGGGGCGCATCGCCGCGCTGCTGGACTTCGCGCCGGTCTTCGGCGACCTGGGCGGCCGGCCGGACCTGGCGGCGGCGGTCGCGCGCTGGCACCGCGCGCTCGCGGCGGACGGCGTGCGCGCCACGCTGGAGCGCCTCCCCTGACAGCCGCCCGGGCCGGCGCGGGCCGCGCGCCGCGCGCGGCCCCGCCGCCGGCGCCGGAGGGGCGGCCGGAGCGACGGCCGCGGGCGGCCGGTCAACCGCCCGGCCGGAGGGGCGCCGGGCGGCCGTCGTCGCCGGAGTCGGCGGCGCGGGCCGACGGGCCGGGGCGGTCCTGCCGGGCGGGCGGCGCGGCCGCCTCCAGTTCGGCGAGGTCGCCCGGCGGCAGGTCGGCGCGGCGGGCGCGCTCCAGGGCGTAGGCCGACTGCGCGCGCGCTGCCTCGGCGAAGGGCGCGTGGCCGAGCGCGTCCAGCGAGCGCAGCCCCCGCTGCAGCGCCAGCCCGACCTCGGGCGCGGCGGCCGCGTAGCGGGCCAGCGGCGCGAAGATGTCCTCGACCATGCCGGCGGCGCGCAGCGGCGGCGCGCTGACCCGGGCGAACTTCGGCGGCTCGGACTCGGCCCGGGACGCCTGCGCCCAGTGCACCAGCAGGCGCATGCCCGAGGCGATCACTTCCAGCGCGGTGCCCGGGTCGTTGACCGAGGCGGACATCGCCCGGGCGCCGACTTCGCCGAGCACCACCAGCCCGAAACGGGGATCGTGGTCGAAGGTGCGGCCGGAACCGATTGAGAAGGCCTCCAGGACCCGGGCGCGGGCGTCCGCGTCGAGCGGCGCGTCGGCGCTGGCGAGCGCCACCGAGGGGTCGACGAAGCGGCCGGGCAATGCGTGCACGTGGAACATGGTGCCGTGCTCGCCGGCCAGGGCGTCGAGCAGGTCCATCGACACGTGCTCGACGAAGCCCACCCGGTCGGCCGGCACCGCGTGCGCGCCGCGCTGGCCCGGCGCCTGCGGCTGGCCGCCCAGGTGGGGCAGCTTCAGGCGCTGCTCCATCGCGGCCCGGGTGGCCCGCTCGACGCGCGCCAGCGTCGCGCCCAGGCGGCCCAGGGTGGAGAGGTAGTCCAGCCAGCGCAGCAGCACGACGATCACGAAGACCAGCAGCACCAGCGTGAAGCCGAAGAGCACCAGCCGACCGCCGTGGTCGTAGATGTGCGCCGACATGCCCACCAGTCCGATCAGGCTGTAGACGAAGGTGCCGATGAAGACCGCGAGCGTGTTCTGCGCGGTGCTGTCCTGCACCACCAGCTGCGAGGCGCGGGGCGTGGCGCTGCTGCTGACCGCGCCGAGCGCGGTCACCATGCCGTTGGCCGAGAAGATGGCGACCGTCAGCATGCTCGACGCCAGGATGGTCAGGATCGAGCCGACCGCGTCGGCGCCCAGGTCCGAGGCCAGCGACTCCGGGATGTAGGGGCCGGCCAGGGCCGAGATCAGCACCGCCACCAGCGCGAAGACCGACACCAGCGCGCAGCGCCACCAGGTGGTGCGCACCATGCGCGCGAGGAGGTAGCGGAGGCGTTCGGACATGCGGCGGTCGGCGGAGCGGGTCGGAGCGGGTCGAGGCGGACGGGGAGGAGGGTGCGGTGGCGCGGGAGCGGAGGCGGAGGCGGAGGGCGGGGCAGGGAGCGCGGGCCGGTCGGCGGCGGCGCGGCCGCCGGGCCGTCAGCGGCCCCGCACCATGGACAGCACCTGCTGCACGTCCACGGTCCGCGCCTTCTCCTGGATGGCCGGCAGGTAGCGGGACTGCAGCTGCTGCGCCTCGCCGAGCAGGCCCGAGAAGGCCTGCTTGAGCGCCGGCGCCGACAGCGTGCGGCCGCCGGCGTAATAGCGCCGCGCCACCTGGCCCAGCGCCCAGGTGCTCGCGAAGCTCATGCCCGAACTCACCGCCTGCTTGCCCACGCCGCCCAGCAGCCCGCCGCCCACCTTGCCGAGCAGCCCGCCCAGCAGCTTGCGCCCGGCCTGCTCCAGGTACTGCGAGGTCAGGCCCACGCCGGCGGTCGCGAGGAAGTCCTTGACGTGGCCGCGGTCCAGCTCGTAGCCGTAGGACTGGCCGATGCGGTAGACCAGCCGGGTCTGCAGCGGGATGATCGCCAGGGTCGAGAGGGTCTCGGGCAGCAGCTCCAGCGCGCCGTTGAGGATAGCGGCGTCGAGGATCGCCTTGTCGATCTCGGCCTCGGACAGGCGGGAGGCGCGGGCGCTCCCGTCGGGCGGGGCGGACGCCGCGCCGACGGGGCCGGCGGGCGCGGCCTGCGCGGACGGGGACGCCGCGGCGCCCGCCGCCGCCCGGGCCGCGGCCGATGCCGCGGCGCCCAGGGCGGCGGCGGGCCCGGCGGCGGCGGTGCGTTCGTCGAGCGGCCGCAGCGGCGCCTCGGCGAGCGCCTCCGCCTCGCGGGCGAAGTCGTCCGCCGCGCCCGGCGCCAGATCGAGCGCCTGGTGCAGGCGGCCGAGGAACGCGCGCTCGGCCTCCGTCTGGCGGCCGTCGGCGTCGCAGACGCAGACCGCCATCTCGTAGGCCAGCCGGCGCGCCTCGGGCGTGCCGAGCTGCCGCGCCACGTCCTCCAGCGGCGCGCGCCGCAGCAGCACGTCCTGGTAGAGCGCCGCCAGGTGCACCGAGCCGTCGCCGGCCAGCGCGTCGGCGATCCGGCGCACCTCGTCGCGCTCGCGGTCGTGCTTGTCGCCATCGGCGAAGGCGGCCATCAGGCACAGGGTGAGCGTGGCCTTGCGGTCCTGGTCGGTCATGGTGGGCATCCTCCCGGGTCGATCGATGTAGGACCGGCAGGCTATGCGTCCCCGGGAGCGCGCCGGTAACAAGCTGCGGCGTTGCTATCGAATTAGTAGCGTGAAGCGCAGTTCCGGCGGTCGCTGGAGGCACGGAAAGCCGACGGGGCCGTGCGCCGTGCGCGCCATGCCGTCGACCCCGGCGCCGCGGCGCGGCGAATGTCGGACGGCATTACATCGGGCTGTCAGCAAATCTTGCAAATTGTTGATATGCAAACCTTTTGCAACAGGGGAACGGCCATTGCTTCCCCTGCCGGGAAACAGAGGGAGCAACCATGCGTTTTCTTTTCCCGGCCGCGGAGACGGCCGGCGGCAAGCTTCAGGGGATCGAAGCTGGCCGCGGCCTGGCCGCCTTCCTGGTGGTCATGTACCACGCAGCCCGGCATTTCAAGGCCGACATCGGCTATCTGCCCTGGGGCGGCATCTTCCATTTCGGCCATGTCGGCGTGGACTTCTTCTTCGTGCTGTCGGGATTCCTGATCTATTTCGTGCACGCCGGAGACCTGGGCCGGCCCCAGCGGCTGGTCCGCTACCTGCGGCGGCGCACCGTCCGCATCTACCCGGTGTACTGGGCTGCGCTGCTGGGAGCGCTCGCGCTGGTGCTGCTGTCGCGCAACCAGACGGTGCCGGAGGCATGGCTGCTGCTGCAGACGATGTTCCTGGCGCAGCCCCTGGGCACGCCCCTCCTCGGGGTGGCGTGGACGCTCCAGCACGAGATGCTCTTCTACGGGGTGTTCGCGCTGGCGATCCTGAACGTCCGGCTGGGGCAAGCGGTGCTGTGCTTCTGGCTGTGCATGATCCTCGCCCAGTGGGCCGCCGGGGCTTCCTGGTTCCAGCAGGACCTCTACCGCATCGCGATGAATCCCTTCAACCTGGAATTCTTCATGGGCATGGGCGGAGCCTGGCTGGTGCGCAGGAAGGCGGCGCTGGCCGGGCGGCCGGGACTCCTGCTGGCGGTGGGCGGGCTGCTGTTCGCGGTCCTGGCGGTGGCGGAGAACGCCGGCCTGTTCGAGAGCTACGGCAACCCGGCGCGCGTGGCCTACGGCCTCGTGTCGACGGCGCTGGTCGTGGGACTGGCGGGCGTGGACCGGGTGCGTGGTGCGCCGGCCGTGCTGATGGCGCGGCTGGGCGGCGCCTCGTACTCCATCTACCTTTTCCACCTGATGGCCATCGGCGTGGGCTACAAGGCGATGGAAGTCGCCGGCCTCCTGCGCTTGCTGCCGGTGCCGCTGAGCTACGCGCTGGTCTGCACGGGAGCGATCGCCGCCGGCCTGCTGATCTCCCGCTGGATCGAATTCCCCTTGCTGCGGATGCTCCGGTCCGGCGCGCCGGCGCCGGTGCCGTTGCCGGTGCCGGAGGAAAGCCTTCCGGCGCGGGCGTCCGCCTGAGCGGGGGGGGCGCTCGCATACGGCGGGCGGCAGGCGCGGCAAGGCGCGCAGAGGTCCGCCGGGAACAGGCCCGCGCGGGCGGGGGTTTGCGGACGGTGGCTACACTCCCTTACATCCATCGCCGCGGACCGCGTGACCCGCCGCTTCGCTGCCCCGTGCGGCGCCGGTCCCGATCCGTCCCTGCCCTCCACCCGCCTGCCGCCATGCCCATCCTTCCGCGCCTGCGCCTGATTTCCGCCCTTGCCCTGGCGGCCGCCCTGTGCAGCGGCTGCGCCGTCGTGGCGGTGGCCGACGCGGTGGTGACCACCGGGGCGGTCATCGTCAAGACCGGGGTGCAGGCGACCGGCGCGGTGGTGGGCGCGGTCATCCCCTGATGCCCGGCGCGCCCTGCGGTCCGGGCGCCGCCGGGATGCCGCCCTGCCGGCTGGTGCTGTTCGATTTCGACGGCACGCTGGCGGATTCGTTCGCCTTCTTCGCCGGCGTGTTCGACGCGGTGGCCCGGCGCCACGGCCTCGCGCCCCTGGCCGCCGCCGACCTGCCAGCCCTGCGGCGCATGCCGGTCGCGGCGGCGCTGGCGCACATCGGCATTCCCCGCTGGAAGCTGCCGGCGGTGGCGCGGGACCTCGTGGCGCGGATGCGCGAGGACGGGCAGGGTGTGCGCCTGTTCGACGGCATCGGCGCCGCGCTCGACGGGCTCGCGTCGCGCGGCCTCGCGCTGGGGGTCGTCAGCTCCAACGCCCGGGACAACGTGCTGCGCACCCTGGGGCCGCGGCATGCGGCCCAGTTCCGCTACATCGAATGCGGCATGTCGGTCTTCGGCAAGGCGCCCCGCATCCGCCGGATCCTGCGGCAGGCCGGATGCGCGCCGCGGGAGGCCCTGTTCGTCGGGGACACGGAAAGCGACCTGGAAGCGGCCCGCGCGGCGGGGGTGCCTTTCGGTGCGGTGGCCTGGGGCTATGGCGATGCCGCGTCTCCCGCCATGCGGGCGGCGGACCGTGGCTTCCGTATGGTGGATGCATTGCACGGCATCGCGTGAGGCGCGCCGATCCGGAAAGGGTGCGCACCGCTTCGGGCAGATGCCGGGCGTTCCCGCGCCGATGCCGCAGTCCCGGAAGTCGCCGCCACGCGCCGTGGGCGGACGCCGGCGGCCATGCGAGGGCTTGCGCGACGGGCTCGGTGCCGGCCCCGGAACCGGTGCCGAACCCGGGCCCGTCGGTCCTGGCGCTGCGCAGCACGCGCACGCGCCCGATGGCGCTCAGAGCCGTACGGTCCCCGCGATGCAGTCGGCCACCTGCCCGCCGACCCAGACCTGGCCCGCGGCGTCCTGCGCGATCGCGACGCGGCCGGCGCGGCCCAGGCATTCGCCCTGCGCCGCGGTGTAGCGCGGCGGCGCGAGCCCCTCGGCGATCAGCCACTGGGCGAGGCCCGCGTTGAGGCTGCCGGTCACCGGATCCTCGGCCACGCCGATCGGGGCGGCGAAGCCGCGCACCGTCACCATGGGAGCTTCCCGCGGGCCGTCCCGCGGCGCGGGCGATGCGCCTCCGGCCGGCGCGGACGCGGCATCCGGCGGCGCATCGCCGGGCCCGGCGGACGGCGTGCCGTCCGTCCCCTGCCGCAGCAGTGCCGCCGGCACGTGCGCCACGCCCGCCTTCATGCCCAGTTCCCGCAGCCGCGCATGGTCGGGGCGCAGGCCGCGCACCGTCTCCGCGCTATCGACCAGCAGGCCGTGCCAGACCGGCCCGTTGTCCAGCACCTGCGCGGCGCGCAGGCGTCCGGGCGGCAGGCCGAGGGCCTGCAGCAGGGCGGCGAGGCGCGCCGGATCCGGCGCGCGGCGGCGCAGGGCGGGCGCGGCGAAGGAGAGCGGCGCGCCGGCCGCCGGGCCGGATCCGCCGGACGCCGCGCCCGGCCGCGCGTCTCCCGCCGCGGCGCCGGCCCCGCGCCGGATCCGCACCAGCCCGGCCGCGCATTCCTGCACGACGGTGCCCGCGTCGCGCGGCGATCCGCCGGCGGCCAGCCAGGCGTGGCAGCTGCCGAGCGTCGGATGCCCGGCGAAGGGCAGTTCGCCGCCGGGGGTGAAAATGCGCACCCGGTAGTCCGCGCCGGGCTGCGTCGGCGGCAGCAGGAAGGTCGTCTCCGAGAGGTTGGTCCAGGCGGCGAAGCGCTGCATCGCCGCGTCGTCGAGGCCGGCCGCGTCGAGCACGACCGCGAGCGGGTTGCCCAGGCCGGCGGTGGCGGTGAAGACGTCGACCTGGCGGAAGGGCCGGTCGCGGGGCGCGGGGGACGCGCAGGAGCTGGAATCCGTCATGGCGGGAGCGGGGAGGTGGGCGAGAGGCGGGGAGGTCGGGACGCGGGGAGCGCAGGGCATGCGGCAGCGCGCGGCGGTCGGCGATGCGCTGTCCGCAGGCCGCGCCGCGCCCGGCGGTCCTCCCGCCCCGGTGGGCGGAGGACGCTCGCCGGCGCGACGACGGCCGGCCGCGCCGCCGCGTCAGCTCAGGGGCATGTCGAGCAGGCCGCGCGCCGCCGGGCGCGAGGACACCGCGCGGAACCAGCGCTCCAGGTGCGGCAGCGCGGGCCGCGGCTGCGGCAGGCCGAACCAGCGGTGCACCTCGCAGCCCAGCGGGATGTCGGCGATGCCGAAGCGGTCGCCGCCGATGAATTCGCGTCCGGCCAGGTGGCGGTCCAGGAGGTGCAGCAGCGGCTCGGTGGCCGCGACCGAGGCGGCGATGGCGGCCGCGTCGCGCCGGTCGGCCGGGGTGCGGATCCACTGCAGGAAGGCGTGGCGACTGGCGGGGTTGAAGGTGGTCTGCTGCCAGTCCATCCAGCGTTCGGCGTCGAAACGCTCGGGCAGGGCCTCGGGGTAGAAGCCGTCGCGGCCGTAGCGCGCGCCCAGGTAGCGCACGATGACGTTGGATTCCCACAGCACGACTTCGCCGTCCTCCAGCAGCGGCACCAGGGCGTTCGGGTTGCGCTCCAGGAAGGCGGGCTCGCGCACGAGGCCGAACTCGCCGCCCGCGTCGGTGCGCTGGACGTCCAGGCCGAGCTCGCCCGCGGCCCAGACGGCCTTGCGCACGTTGATCGAGGAGATCCGGCCCCAGAGCCGGATGCGGTGCGGCGCGCTCACCGGCGGCCCTCCGCGGGGCGCGCGCCGGACGGACGAGCCTGCGCGCCGCGGGCTCCGGCGCCCGGACGCCGGGGGCGGCCGGGCGCGGTCACAGGATCTCCGCGCGGTCGGACAGGCGGGCGGCCGGCAGCGCGTCGAGCGATTCGCGCACCGCCGCGGCCAGGGCGGCGATGCCGATGTCGATCTGCTGCGCGCTGGCGGTCACGAAGGACAGGCGCAGGGTGCGCGGGTCGGGCTGGCCGGCGTAGAAAGCCTCGCCGGGCACGAAGGCGACGCCCTTGTCGACCGCGCGCGGCAGCAGCGCGGCGGCGCTCAGGCCCTCGGGCAGCCGCAGCCAGAGGAACATGCCGCCCGCGGGCGTGTTCCAGCGCACGTCCAGGCCGGCCATCTCGCGGCCGAGCGCGGCCAGCATCGCGTCGCGCTGCGACTTGTAGAGCGCGCGGATGGTCGGCACGTGCCGGTCGAGGAAGCCGTCCCGCACCACCTCGGCCACCACCCGCTGGTTGAAGCTGGGGCTGTGCAGGTCGGCCGCCTGCTTGGCCTGCACCAGCCGGCCGTGGATCGCCGGCGGCGCGACGACGAAGCCCAGGCGCAGGCCGGGCGCCAGCACCTTGGAGAAGGAACCCATGTAGAGGCAGCCCTCCGGATCGCGGGCGGTCAGCGGCAGGGGCGGGGGCGCGTCGAACCAGAGCTCGCCGTAGGGGTTGTCCTCCAGCAGCGGCAGGCCGATCCGGCCGGCGCGCTCGACCAGCGCCGCGCGGCGCGCCTCGGTCATGGTACGGCCGGTGGGGTTCTGGAAATTGGGCAGCACGTAGAGGAAGCGCGCGCGCGCCGCGCCCTCGCCGGCCCGGGCGGCCAGGTCGTCGACGTCGACGCCTTCGTCGTCGCTGGCGACCGCCGCCACCTCGGGCTCCATCGGGGTGAAGGCCTGCAGGCCGCCGAGGTAGGTCGGCGTCTCCACCAGGATGCGGCTGCCGGCGTCGATCAGCACCTTGGCGACCAGGTCCAGGCCCTGCTGCGAGCCGGTGGTGATCAGCACCTGAGCCGGATCGACGTCCCAGGGCAGCGAGGCGGCGACGAACTCGCGCAGGGCGGGCAGGCCTTCGGTGGCGGCGTACTGCAGGGCCGACTGGCCGTCCTCGCGCAGCACCTTCTCGCAGGCGGCGGCGAACTCCGGCACCGGGAAGGCCTTGGGCGAGGGCAGGCCGCCGGCGAAGCTGATGATGCCGGGCCGCTCGGTCAGCTTGAGCAGGTCGCGGATGGCCGACGATGTCATGCGGCGGGTGCGGGCGGCCAGGGTCCAGGTCATGGCGGGATTCCTCGGGAAAGAAGCGGTTCGGGAAAGTGGGGGAAGGAGAGGCGACGGGGCGGCGGCCGGCGGCGCGCGCGCCGGCGCCGGAGGCCCGAGGTTAGCGCGGCGTGGCCCTTCCCGCCGCCGCGCGGCGCGCGGGGACGGTCGCGGACGGCGCGGGCAGGGCGCCGTGGGGTCGCGGACGCGACAGCATGCGGCCGAGGCCGACCATCGCGACCGTCGCGGCGGCGAAGCCGAGCGTCACCGGGTCGAGCGATTCGCCGAGCAGCGGCACCGCGAACAGGATGGAGAAGAAGGGCTGCAGCAGCTGCGCCTGGCTGACCCGCAGGGCGCCCCCGAGCGCCAGGCCGCGGTACCAGGCGAAGAAACCGATCCACATCGAGAACAGCGCCAGGTAGGCGAAGCCCGCCCAGGCCGCGGCCGGCACCGCCGCCGGCTGCGCCGGCCAGGTCCACCAGGCGCCCGGCAGCGTCAGGGGCAGGGCCAGCACCGTGACCCAGCAGATGGTGCGCTCGGCGCCCAGCTCGGGCGTCACCCGCGCGCCGTACACGTAGCCTACCGAGGCGGCCAGCATGCCCAGCGCGAGCAGCAGGTCGGCCGGCTCGACGCCGAATCCGCCGCCGGGCCCCGACGCCCGCAGCAGCGAGAAGGCCACCACCAGGACGCTGCCGCCGGCGGCGCACACCCAGAAGCCCAGCCGCGCGCGCTGGTGCAGCACGACGGCCGCCACCGCGGCGGTGGTCAGCGGCAGCAGCGCGGTGATCACCGCCGCGTGGCCCGAGCTGACGGTGCGCAGCCCCCAGGCCAGCAGCAGCGGATAGCCGACCGCGTTGCCGGCCACGCCGATCAGCAGCGGCGTCCAGTGATGGCGCCGGGGCCAGGGGCCGCGCAGCACCAGCAGCAGCGTCAGGGCCGAGAGCAGCCCGGCGACCGCGGCGCGGCCCAGGGTGGTGAATTCAGGCGAGAGCCGCGGCGCGTCGGCGGCGCCGACGGCGAGCCGGGTCATCGGCAGCGTGGCCGCGAAGATCGCGGTGCCGAGCACGCCGAGCCAGAAGCCGCGCGTCTCGGGCGTCATGGCCGGCGGCGCGGCGGGCCGGAGCGCGGCGCGGGCGGGACGGAAGAAGGAAGGTCGCGGGGCATGGGCTCACTGTACGCCTTCGGCCGCTACAGTACCGGTACAGTCGGGCCGACACGCGGCGCATCTGTATCGGCGTCCCGGACGGCACAGCCCCGCGGCGCAGTCCGGCGCGGCGGCGCACGGGGCGGCGGGACCCGTCCCCCGGCGCCGGCCCGGAACGGACGGCGCGCCGGGGCCGCGCCATCGCCGCCATCGCCGCCACGCCGTCGCCACCACAGCAGCCGCCCCTGTCATCCCTTCCGGACGACGATCCGCCCAGCCCAGCCCAGCCCAGCCCAGCCCAGCCCAGCCCAGCCCAGCCCAGCCCAGCCCAGCCCAGCCCAGCCCAGCCCAGCCCAGCCCAGCCCAGCCCCGACCCGACCCGACCCGACCCGACCCGACCCGACCCGACCCGACCCGACCCGACCCGACCCGACCCGACCATGCTGACCCGCACCCCCGCCCAGTCCCTGACCGACCAGCTCGCCGGCCGCTTCGCCGAGCGCATCCGCAGCCGGCTGCTGGCGCCCGGCGCGCGGCTGCCCTCGGTGCGCGAATGCGCGCGCCAGCAGGGCGTCAGCCCGCACACGGTGGTGGCGGCCTACGACCAGCTGGTCGCCCAGGGCCTGGTGGAGGCGCGGCGCCAGCGCGGCTTCTTCGTGCGCGACGCGGTGGCGGAAATCGCATCGAATCGGCTGGCAGCGCGCATGGACGCTGCGCAAGGCGCTACCGAAAGCGTAGCAAGCGATGCGGCCCGGTCCGGCTACGCCGCGCCCCGCCACGCCACCGCGCTGATCCGCGGCATGTTCCACCATCCCTCGGACCGGCCGCAGCCCGGCTCGGGCGTGCTGCCGCTCGAATGGCTGGACCTGCCGGCGCTGCCGGCCGCGGTGCGCCGGGTCACCGCCAGCGCCGCCTGGGCCCGGGAAGCGCGCTCCTACGGCGAGCCGATGGGCGACGCCGGCCTGCGCGCGGTGCTGGCCCACCGGCTGCGCGGCCTGCAGATCCCGGTGACCGAGGCCCAGATCCTGACCACCGTCGGCGCCACCCATGCGCTCGACATCGTCAGCCGCACCCTGCTCAAGGCCGGCGACCCGGTGATGGTCGAGGAGCCGGGCTGGTCGGTCGAGTTCGCCCGGCTCGACGCGCTCGGCATGCGCGTGCTGCCGGTGCCGCGCCGCGCCGACGGGCCCGACCTCGCGGTGATGGCGCGCTACTGCGAAGCGCACGCGCCGCGGCTCTTCGTGAGCGTCAGCGTGTTCCACAACCCGACCGGCCACTGCCTCGCGCCCGGCAGCGCGCACCGGCTGCTGCAGCTGGCTCAGCGCCACGACTTCCACATCGTCGAGGACGACACCTACAGCCACCTCGCGCCGCCGCACGCGGTGCGGCTCGCGGCGCTCGACGGGCTGGAGCGCACCCTCTACGTGGGCGGCTTCGCCAAGATCCTGGCGCCGAACTGGCGGGTCGGCTTCCTCGCGGCGCCGCCGGCGCTGGTGGAGCGGCTGCTCGACACCAAGCTGCTCGCGACCCTGACCACGCCCTCGCTGCTGGAGAAGGCATTGGCGCTGTGCATCGACCAGGGACAGCTGCGCCGCCACGCCGAGCGGGTCCGGCTGCGGCTGGCGGCGGCCCGCACCCGCAGCGTGAAGCTGGCCCAGGCCGCCGGCTGCGGCTTCGCGGCCGAGCCGGCGGGCATGTTCGGCTGGGTGGACACCGGCGTGGACACCGACCGGCTCGCCCAGCGCATGCTCGACGAGGGCACGCTGCTCGCGCCGGGCGCGCTGTTCCACGCCAGCCGCCAGCCGTCCACCCTGATGCGGATCAACTTCGCCAGCACCCAGGACGCGGCGTTCTGGCAGCGGTTCGCGCGGCTGCGCGACGCGATGCGCTAGGCGGTCGGCCTCTAGGCCTTCGCGCGCGCGCCGCGGCGCCCGGCGGGCCCGGTCGCCGCGGGCGACGGTTCCGGCGCGGCGCCGTAGGCCCGGCCGGCTTCGGCGACCGCGTCGACCACCGCGCGCAGCGCGCGGCCCATCGGCTTGTCGTGGCGCAGGGCGATCGCCTGGCTGCGCCGCAGCGGCGGCGAGACGCGGGCGATCTCCAGGTCCGGGTGGCCGCCGGCGCCGGCGACCGCCATGCGCGGCAGCAGGCCGTAGCCGATGCCCGCGGCCACCACCGCCTTGATGGCCTCCACGCTGTCGAGCTCCATCGACGGCCGGGGCTTGCGGTCCCGGCGGCCGAACCATGCGTCGACCAGGGCGCGGGTCGAAACGCCGGTCCCGAAGGTCACCAGCGGCAGCTCGCACAGCGCGGCCGGCCCCGGGCGGGCGGGCCAGGGCGCCGCCGTGCCCCGGCGTCGGACGGCCACGATCTCGTCCTGCAGCAGCGGCAGCAGCGCCACCGCGCGCGAGGCCACCGGCAGCGTGACCAGCGCCAGGTCCAGGCGGTTGTCCTCCACCCGGCGCACCAGGTCGTCGGTGTTGCCGGTGCTGACCACCAGGTCGAGCCGGGGATGGGCTTCCCGCAGCGCGCGCAGCGCCGGCGGCAGCAGGTAGAGGCAGGCGGTCCCGCCGGTGCCGATGCGGACCGTGCCGGCGATGTCCCGCGCATGGGCGCGGACCGCGTCGAAGGCCGCGTCCATCGCCGCCTGGATGCCGGGCAGGTGGCGCAGCAGGTCGGCGCCCGCGGCGGTCGGGGCGACCGAGCGGCCGACCCGCTCCAGCAGCCGCACGCCGAGCTGGCGTTCGAGGCTGTGGATCTGCTGGCTCACCGCGGGCTGGGTGAGGCCGAGATGCTCGGCGGCCGCGGTGAAGCTGCCGTGCGCCACGACCTGGGCGAACTTCCGCAGCTGCTCCAGGTTGAGCGGCGGGACCAAAGCGGGACTGATGGATGCCATAAGCGCGACGGGCTTCCTGCGAAAGGGGGCGGCTCGCAATATAGCGGTCCCTCCACCACCGCAGCGCACGGCTCCCGCCCGCGCCGCCCGCCATGAACGCCGACCGCCTCTGGAGCCGATTGCAGGCCCTGTCCACCTTCACCGAACCCGGCCGTCCCTGGACGCGGCGCGCCTTCTCGGCCGAATTCGCCGCCGGGCGCGCCTGGCTGGCGCAGGAGTTCGCGGCCGCCGGCCTGGAGGTCCGCACCGACGCCGGCGGCAACCTCGTCGGGCGGCTGCCGGGCAGCGGATCCGGTCTCGCGCCCATCGTCACCGGCTCGCACAGCGACACGGTGCCCTCGGGCGGGCGCTTCGACGGCGCGCTGGGCGTGGTCGCCGGCCTGGAGGCCCTGCAGTCCCTGCGCGAGGCCGGCGTCCGGACGCGCCATCCGCTGGAAGTGGTCGATTTTCTGGCCGAGGAGCCGAGCGACCACGGCGTCTCCTGCATCGGCAGCCGCGCCTTCGGCGGCGCGCTGGACGCGGACATGCTGGCCCTGCGCGACCCGCGCGGCGAGACCGTGGCGGAATCGATCCGCCGCGCCGGCGGCGACCCGCAGGCGATCGACCGGGCCTGCCGGGGGCCCGGCGGCACCGCAGCCTACGTCGAGCTGCACATCGAGCAGGGTCCGGTGCTGGAACGCGAGGGCCTGGACATCGGCGTGGTCACCCACATCGTCGGCATCCGGCGCTACGCGGTGACGGTCCACGGCCGCGCCGACCATGCCGGCACCACGCCGATGGACGTCCGGCAGGACGCGCTCGCCGGCGCGGCCCGGGTGGTCCTGGAGGCGCGGCGCCTGGCCGACGGCCTGCAGGGCGGCGACGCGTACGTCGTCGCCACCGTCGGGCGGCTGGAAGTGCATCCCAACGCGGCCAACGCGGTGGCCGGCCGGGTCGAACTGACGCTCGAGGTGCGCAGCGATTCCGCGGCGGTGCTGGAACGCTTCGCGCCGCAGGTGCTGGAAGCCTGCGCCGAGGACTTCGCGCGGCTGCGGGTCGCGCACGAGGCGCGGCTGCTGAGCCGGACCGAGCCGGTGGCCTGCGACGACACCGTCATGGGAGCGGTCGAGGAGGCCGCCCGCGCGCTGCGGCTGTCCTGGCGCCGGCTGCCCAGCGGCGCGGGGCACGACGCGATGCAGGTCGCGCGCACCGGGCCGGTGGGCATGGTCTTCGTGCCCTGCCGCGGCGGCCGCAGCCACTGCCCCGAGGAGTGGCTGGAGAAGGAGCAGGCCGCCGCCGGCGCCGCCGTGCTGGCGCACGCCCTGCTCGACCTGGACCGGTCGCTGTCCCCGCCGGCGGTCCTGCCGCCTTCCCCGATTCCCCCGGCCCGCGCGGCCGCACCCCGCGCGGCCGCCGTCGCGCACCCACCCGTGAAGGAGTTGTCATGAAACGTCGTTCCCTGCTCCAGGTCCTGGGCTGCGCGGGCGCCGTGCCCGGATGGGCGCGCGCGCAGGGCCGGCCGCTGCGCATCGTGGTGCCCTTCCCGCCCGGCGGCGCCACCGACATCACCGCCCGGACGCTGCAGGAGCCGCTGCAGCGGATCCTGGGGCTGCCGGTCGTGGTCGAGAACCGCGCCGGGGCCGGCGGCTCCGTCGGCATGGCCGAAGTCGCCCGCGCCGCGCCGGACGGCCTGACCGTGGGTGTCGCCACCCTGTCCACCCACGGCGTCAATCCCGCGGTGTACGCCCGGCTGCCCTACGACCCGGTGCGGGACTTCGTCGGCGTGACCGAGATCGTCAAGGCGCCGGGCGTGCTGGTGGTCAACGCCGCGGCGCTGCCGGTCAAGGACTGCGCGGACCTGGTGCGCCACCTGAAGGCGCATCCGGAAGCGGTGTCCTACGCCTCGCCGGGCAACGGCACCATCGGCCACATGTGGGGCGAACTGTTCAAGCGCAGCACCGGGACCGAGATGCTGCACGTGCCCTACCGCGGGGCGGGCCCGGCGCTCAACGACGTGCTCGCCGGCCAGACGCCGGTGTACTTCGACCAGGTCGCCGCGACCCTGCCGTCCATCCGCAGCGGCAAGCTGCTGCCGCTCGCGGTGTCCTGGTCCGGGCGGCTGGACGTGCTGCCCGCCACGCCGACCTATGCGGAACTCGGTTACCCGCAGGCCAACCAGCCGTCCTGGTTCGGCCTGGTGGCGCCCGCGGCGACGCCGGAGGCATCGGTGCGCCGGCTCCAGCAGGCGGTGGCCGCCGTGCTGGCCGAGCCGGCGGTGCGCGAACGGCTGGCCGGCCAGGGGCTCTACCCGTCGGGTTCCACGCCCGCGCAGTTCGCGCGCCAGATCGCGGCCGAGATCGCCAAGATGAAGGCGGTCGCCGCGTTCGCCCGCATCCAGCTCGACTGAGCGCCGGGCGCGCGGGCGACCGCGGCCGTGCCGCTCAGCCGCCGGCGCGCGCCGGCGCCTCCATCGCGGCCAACGTGCGCACCAGGGCGCGGTTGACCTCGCCGGCCTCCATCTCGTGCTTCTCGCGCAGCCGGCGGACGGCCGCGGTGTCCTCGCCTTCGAGGCCGATGGTCATCGCCAGGCTGGCCGCGTAGGGCCCGGTGCGCAGCACGGTGGCCTCGTAGATGCGGCGCGACAGCGGCAGGCGGTGCAGCAGCGCGCCGAGCGGCTCGTCGAGCAGCTCGCCCAGGCCCGAGAAGAGGCCGCACATCAGCACTTCGCGGCGCAGCGCCTCCTCGGCGCCGGCGTCCAGGATGCGGTCCATGAGGCGGGCCCGCAGCGTCAGCTGCGCCTTGACCGGGCGCAGGTTGTCGTCCTCCTCGGCGTTGGGCAGCTGCTGCGCCAGCCAGGCGGCCAGGGTGTTGACGCCGAGCATCATCAGCCCGTGGCGCACCGAGTCGACCGCGCCGCGCAGGCCCAGTCCGGGCGAGTTGGCGTAGGTGAGGAAGCGGTAGGTCAGCACCGCGTCCTGCATCAGGGTGCGCTCCACCACCTCGGCCGCGCGGTCGGCCTCCAGCGCCTGCAGCGTGGCCTGCACCACCCTGTGGTCGGGCTGCATCGGCAGGTGGCGCAGGCTGTGCAGCACGTCCTCCGAGGGCCAGCCGACCAGCGCGAAGGCGTGGCGCCGGTCCAGGCAGTACTCCATCAGCGCCCGGCCGGCGATGCCGTCGTAGATCTGCTCGGAGGGCAAGGGACCGGCCACCGGCGCCGCGCCGGGGGGGATGCCGGCGGACTGCAGCCGCAGCCCGGCCTGCAGGGCCTGCGCGGCCAGCAGCGGCGGGAGCGACAGCCAGCGCCGGCGGAAGCAGCGGGCGACCTCCATGTCGGGCGGCGCGTCGGCGTCGCCCTGGAGCACCATCGCCACGCCGCGCGCATGGGCCTGGCGCACCGCCTGCCGCATGCCGGCGACGCCGAGGTCGGACTCGGGCACGACCAGGACCGGCCGCAACTGGTGGCCGGACTGGAACAGCGGCCCGCCGCCTTCCGGCTCGGGATCGCGCGTGCCCGGGGTGCAGGCCAGCAGGTCGGCCAGCAGCCGCGGCGCCTGCGGCACCAGGTAGAGCGGCGGCGAATCCTCGGACCACAGCTCGCGCAGCGATTCGATCAGCTCCGCGGCCTCGAGCTGCGGACCGTCGCGCGGCGCCGGGTCGGGCCGCATGAACAACGCGATGCCCGCCAGCCCGCGGTGGCGGTTCCAGAGGAGTCGGTAGCCGAGGGTGATGCGGTCGAGGACGGTCGCGGTCATGCGTGGAGGGTGCGGAACGGCGGGGCGTGGGTGGGCGTCCCGGCGCCGGGAGGCCCGGGGTGCGGCATCGTAACGTCGGCGGCTGAACGCTGCCGCAGGCGGGGGTCAGCCGATGTAGTTGAAGAGCGAGAGCTTCTGGATCTGCGCATAGGACTGCAGGGCGGCCGAGTAGTTGGTCTGCTGGTTCTGGAAGTCCGAGATGCGCTGCACCTGGCTGTTCTGGTCCGAGCCCTCGGCCATCGCCAGGTCGCTGGTGACCTGCACGCTGCGGGTCTGCTGCGCCTCGTCGATGCGGTCGGCGCGGTTGAGCAGCTCGCCGGCGTATCCGCGGCTGGAGGAGACCCGGTTGGCGCCGGCGTCGAGCTGGCCGAGCGACTGCGCGACCGCGTGGGCGATCGCGCCCACGTTGGCGCCGGCTTTGCCGATGTCGCTGATCGCCTGGTCCATCACCTGGAAGATGCTGCGCGTCTGGCTGGGCGCCACGGTCATCGAGTCGCCGTTGGCGGGCGCGCCCTTGACCACGAAGGACTGGCCGTCGAAGGCGATGGCGCTGCCCGCCGTGTAGGCGACGTTGGTCGGCAGCGCGGGCAGCGCCGGCGGTCCGGCGCGGGTGGGGTCGGTGGTGTCGGTCACCGAGTACGTGGTGGCCTTGGTGGTCGGGTCCACCGTGAAGGTGACGGCGTACTGGTGGCCGGTGACCGCGCCCGGCGACGTGACCTTGCCCAGGTCGGCCCAGGCGGTGCCGGTGTTCGAGACCGTGCCGTCGGCGGCGCGCGGCAGGTCGATGGCGAAGGTGCCGTTGCCGGAGGGCACGTTCATGAACGCGGCCTGGCCGTCGATGGTGGGCGCGATCAGGTTGCCGGCGCTGCCGGGCTGGCCGGCGAGGCCGTTGAATGCCACCGGGCTGCCGTCGGCGAAGGGCGGCGAGGCGCTGCCGAGCCCGCTGAAGAGCGGCTGGCCGTTGCTGTCGGTCTGGTTGGCGTACGCCAGGATCTGGTCGCGCATCGAGGTCAGGTCCTGGACCAGGCTGGCGCGGTCGGTGGCGCTGTACGAGCCGTTGCCGGCGGCGACCACCTTGTCGCGGAAGTCCTGCAGCGACGCGTTGACGTTGCCCAGGGTGCCTTCGGCCGCGGCGATGGTGTTGCGCTGCGCGGCGAGGGCGCGCTGCTGGGTCTCGATCTGGGCCAGGCGGGTGGTGGAGCGCTCGATCCTCGCGGCGGCGGTCGGGTCGTCGCTGCCGCGCGAGACGGTCTTGTTGGCGCTCATCTGCCCCTGCAGGTTGACCATCGCGTTCTGGCGCGACGTCAGGTTGCGCAGGGCGTTGTCGTAGGCGTTGGCGGTGCCGATGCGGGCGAAGGGATTGGTCATGGGCGGTGCATCCGTTCGAAGGGGTCAGCGGGTTCAGCGGCCCATGGTCTGGATCAGCGAGTCGAAGATGTTCTGCGCGATCTGGATCATCTTGGCCGACGCCTGGTAGGACTGCTGGTACATCAGCAGGTTGCTCGCCTCCTCGTCCAGGTTGACGCCGGAGATGCTGGCCTTGTCCGAGGCGAGGCCGGAGGAGATGGAGGTCGAGACCTGCGCCGCGTACTGCGCGCTCTGCACCTTCAGGCCGATGCCGGCGACGATGCCGGCGTAGCCGTCGGACAGGGTCGCGCCGTCGAAGGCGGAGGCCCCGGCCAGGCCCGCGAGGGCGGCGGCGTTGCCGGTGCTGGTGCTGCGGTAGGAGGCGGTGGCGGGCTGGATGGTGAGGGTGTCGCCGGTGGCGGGCGCGCCCTTGAGGGTGATGCTGCGTCCCTCGACCACGATGGGCTCGCCAGCCTTGTAGTTGGCGGTGACGGTGCCGCTCGCGCCGGTGTAGGTGTAGGTGTCCGGCGCGGGCGACGTGCCCTTGGTGAAGGTCAGCGTCAGCGCGCTGGTGGGCATCGCCAGGTCGGGCGTGGCGGCGAGGGCCGTCACCGCGAGGGTGCCGGCGTTGCCGCTGCCGAAGCGCGGCTCGATCGGGCTGCCGACCGCCAGCTGGCGCGGGTTGGAGATCGCGGTCTTGAGGTTGCCCGCCACGCTCTCGTAGGGCTTGACCGTCAGCGCGGTGCTGGCGGCCGGCGCGGGCGAGCCGATGTCGAAGGCGAGGCCGTCGAGCGTGTCCGCGCCGCCGAACTGCAGCCGGCCCGCGCTGACGGTGAAGGCGGCGGAGCTGCCGTCGGCGCTGCGCACCACGGTGCCGCCGGTGCCGGCGGCGTTCATCACCACCTGGTAGCTGGTGGCGCGCAGGGCCGACGGGTCCTGGATGGCGATGCCGAGCGCGCTGCTGCGCTGGCCGCCGCTGTCGTAGACGTTGTCCACGGTGGGCGCAGTGAACAGGGCGGCGCCCGGGTTGCCGTCGAGGTCCACGCCGACCCGGTGCTGCCCGTTGACCAGCGCCGCGGTGGTGGCGGCCATGCGGCCGAGCAGGTTGCGGCCTTCGGCCAGGTCGGTGTTGTTGAACTTCAGCAGGCCGGCGATGCTGCCGCCGCCGATGGTGTTCTCGTCGAGCACCGTGGTCGCGCCGCCGCGGACGATGGAGAGCTTGAGGCCGCCGGGGTCGTCGGTCTTGAGGGTCAGCGGCGTGACCACGCCGCCGAGCACCAGCGGCTGGCTGCCGAGGAAGACGTTGGTGCTGCCGTCGTCGGCCGCGACCTGCGTGGTCTGCACGTAGCCGTTCAGCTCGCCGATGAGCTTGTCGCGCTGGTCGAGCAGGTCGTTGGGGGCATGGCCGCTGCCCTGGGCGCGGGCGATCTGGTCGTTGATGCCGGCGATCTGCGCGGTGAGCCTGTTGACCGCGGCGATGCCGGAGGCGACTTCCTGCTGCGCGCTGTTCGCCAGGTCGTCGAGCCGGGCGGAGGTGGTGCGGAAGCGGCCGGCCAGCTCGTCGGCGCGGGCCAGGGCGACCGATCGCGCGGTCAGGTCGCCCGGCACGCTCGCGGCGTCGCTGAAGGCGCTCATCAGGTCGTTGACCGCGGCGCCCAGGCCGGCGCTGCCGCCCGGGAAGGCGTCCTCCATCTGGTAGAGCCGGGTGGCCCGGGTGGTGTCCGCGCTGGTGACCGACTGGGCGGCGATGCTCTGCCGGGTCAGCAGCGCGTTGTTCTGCCGCTCGATGGTGACGACCTGGACGCCCTTGCCCACGTAGCCGTTGCCGTCGTTCTGCCCGGCCACCTGGCCCATGACCACGGTCTGGCGCGAATAGCCTTCGGTCTTGGCGTTGGCGATGTTGTGCCCGGTCGTGGACAGGGCCGCCTGGTTGGCGAGCAGCGCGCGGGTGCCGACGTTGAGCAGGCTGCTCATGGCGCGGCCTCCGTACCGCGCGCGGCGGCGCGGTCGCCCGGGATGCGGTCCGGTGCGGCGGTCATGGGCGCGTCTGCCGCGGCCCTCAGGCCGCGGTGCCTCCGGCCACGGTGGTGCCCTGCGCCTGGGTGCGCTGGAGCTGCATGGTGCTGTGGATCGCGCGGCTGAGCTTGGACGCGTAGGCCGGGTCGGTGGCGTAGCCGGCGCGCTTCAGCTCGGTGGCGTAGGCAACGGCCGAGCCGGTGCTCTGCCGGGCGGTGGCGTAGCGCGGGTTGTCGTTGATCAGGCGCGCGTAGTCGCGGAAGGAATCCTCGTAGCTGTCGTAGGCGCGGAACTTGGCGGTGACCTTCTGCGCCTTGCCGCCGATGTATTCGGTGGTGGTGACCTCGGCCACCTTGCCGGTCCAGCCGGCGCCGGCCTTGATGCCGAACAGGTTGTGCGAGTTGCCGCCGTCCTTCATGCGGATCTCGCTGCGGCCCCAGCCGGTCTCGTGGCCGGCCTGGCCCATCATGAAGGCCGCGGGGATGCCGCTGTCCTGCGCCACGCGGGCGGCGACGCCGCTGTGCTGCTCCACGAAGCCGGCCTGGGTCTGGGCGGTGCGCACCCGCTGCGCCGGCGCGGCGGCCGCGGCCGCGGCGGCGGCGGCGCCGCCGGCCTCGCCGACGGCGCCGAAGCGGCCGAGCGAGAGGGTCGAGGGCACCTTGAAGTCCATCGGCTTGTCGGCGTCGCCGCCGCTGGCGGTCTGGCGCGAGAGCTGCTTCGCGATCATGTCCGAGAGTCCGCCGCGCTGGCCCGACATCTGCACCGAGAACTGCTGGTCGAGCAGGTCGGTGCCCATGGCCGTGCCCTCGTTGTCGGTGAGGCCGGATTTCATGGTGGCCTCGCGCATGCTCTTCATCAGCTCGCGCATGAAGAGGGATTCGAGCTGCTTGGCGGTTTCCTTGACCGCGGCCGGGCTGTCCTTGCCGGCCTGCGCCTTGAGCGCGCCGAGCGAGCGCGCGTCGGCGGCCAGCGAATTGGCCGACACCGCGCCCTGGCCGCCGGGCGCGGAGAGGAATCCGGCGGCGGAGGCGGAGGAAGTCGAGGAAATGGCCATGGCGCAGCTCCGGTTGGGGGTGGCGTTCAGATCACTTCGAGTTCGGCGTTGAGCGCGCCGGCGGCCTTGATGGCCTGCAGGATGGCGAGCAGGTCCTGCGGGGTGGCGCCGAGCGAGTTGAGCGCGCGCACCACGTCGGCCAGCTGGGCCGCCGGCGGCAGCGTCAGCAGGGTGCCGGGTTCCTGCTTGATAGTGATGTCGCTCTTCTGCGCCACCACCGTCTGGCCCTGCGAGAAGGCGCCGGGCTGGCTGATGACCGGGGTCGAGTTGATGGTGATCGCGAGGTTGCCGTGCGCGATGGCGCAGGGGCCGAGGGTGACCGCCTGGTTGAGCACGATCGAGCCGGTGCGGGCGTTGACCACCACCTTGGCCGAGGGCGCGGCCAGCTCCAGCGGCAGCTCCTCCAGGTCGGCGATGAAGCCGACGCGCGCGCCCGGGCCGATGGGCGCCTGCACCTGCACCGTGCGGCCGTCGAGGGCCTGGGCGGTGCCCGCGCCCATGCGCGCGTTGATGACCTGGGCCACCCGGCGGGCGGTCTGGAAGTCGGTCGCGTTGAGGTCGAGGTTGATGGTGCTGCCTTCCTGCAGCGGCGTCGGGATGGAACGCTCGACCTGCGCGCCGCCGGGGATGCGGCCGGCGCTCAGGTGGTTGATCTGCACCTTGCTGCCGCCCGCGGCGGCGCCGGCGCCGGCGACCACCATGTTGCCCTGCGCCAGCGCGTAGATCTCGCCGTCCACGCCGCGCAGCGGCGTCACGATCAGGGTGCCGCCCTTGAGCGACTTGGAGTTGCCGATCGAGGAGACGTTGATGTCCAGCGCCTGGCCCGGCTGGGCGAAGGCGGGCATCTCGGCGGTGACCAGCACCGCCGCCACGTTCTTGAGCTGCAGGCTGGACATCGCCGTGGCCGGCAGGGTGATGCCGAGCTGCTGCAGGTAATTGGTCAGGCTCTGGGTGGTGGCCGGCATCTGCGTGGTCTGGTCGCCGGTGCCGTCGAGGCCGACCACCAGGCCGTAGCCGGTCAGCTTGTTGCTGCGGGCGCCGGCGACGGCCGCGACTTCCTTGATGCGCAGCGCATGGGCCGGCAGGCTGGCCGCGGCGGCGCCGGCGGCCAGGAGCAGCATCGCCGTCCAGCGCAGGGCGGACGCGCGGACGGCGGACGGGAAGCGGGAGGCGGCGGAGGGAGCGTGCATGGAGGCCATGCACGGATTCTGCGGAAGATCAGAACGGGCTAACGTTCAAAAAGAAGCGGGAAAGCCAGCCTACTGTCTGGGCTTCGTCCTGGGTGCCGCGGCCCCGGGATTCGACCCGCACGTTGGCCACCTGGGTCGAGCTGATGGTGCTGCCCGGCAGGATGGCGCGCGGGTCCACCGTGCCGGTGAAGCGCAGCACGTCCACGTTCTGGTTGACGCCGATCTGCTTCTCGCCGGCGACCATCAGGTGGCCGTTGGGCAGCACCTCGACCACGGTGGCGGTGATGCTGCCGGTGAAGGTGTTGGCGCTCTCGGTGCCGCCCTTGCCCTCGAAGGTGTTGGCGGTGGAGGCGCCGACGCCGGTTTTGGCCGCGAGCGAGGCCGCGCCGAAGAAGGGCAGCGCGGTGATGCCGGCCTTGGCGCTGCTGTTGCGGCCCAGGGTGGAGGTCGATTTCTGGCTGGCCGAGATGTTCTCGGCGATCAGGATGGTCAGGCTGTCGCCCACCAGCCGGGCGCGCCGGTCCTCGAAGGCCGGGCGGTAGTTGGCGACGTGGAACAGGCCGCCGGTGACCGGGGGCTTGACCGGCGTGGCGTAGGCCAGCGGCGGGGCGGAGGTGGCCGCCATGTCGACCTTGGGCGCCATGGTCTCGCAACCGGCGAGCAGGGCGGCGCCGGCGAGGGCGGCGGCGAGGGCCGCGGCGCGGCGGGCGGCGGCGGGGGACGGCGGGAGGCGGTGCGTCATGGCGGGGATCTCGGTGGGGGCGTGTCGGCGCGCGGCGCGGCGGGGGCGGCGGGCCGCCTTACAGCTGGCCCAGCTTCTGGAGCATCTGGTCGGAGGTCTGGATGGCCTTGGAATTCATCTCGTAGGCGCGCTGGGTCTGGATCATGGTGACCAGCTCCTGCACCACGTTGACGTTCGAGGTCTCCAGGTAGCCCTGCATCAGCGAGCCCAGGCCGTTGGTGCCGGCGGTGCCGCCCTGGGGCTGGCCCGAGGCGGCGGTCTCGGCGAACAGGTTCTGGCCCTTGGGCTCCAGGCCGGCCGGGTTGATGAAGTTGGCCAGGGCGATGACGCCGACCTGCTGGGGCGCGGAGCTGCCCGAGAGGGTGACGCTGACGGTGCCGTCGCCGCCGATGGAGACGCTCTGCGCGTTGGCCGGGATGGTGACGCCGCTGGCGATCGGCAGGCCGGTGGCGTTGACCAGCTGGCCCTGCGCGTTGACCTGGAAGGAGCCGTCGCGGCTGTAGCCGATGGTGCCGTCGGGCATGGTCACCTGGAAGAAGCCGTTGCCCTTGATCGCCACGTCGAGCGAGTTGCCCGACTGCTGCAGGCTGCCCTGCGCGAAGGAGCGGGCGGTGGCGACGGTGCGCACGCCCAGGCCGAGCTGCAGGCCGGTGGGCAGCTGCGACTGCTCGGTGCTGTTGGCGCCGACCTGGCGGAGGTTCTGGTACATCAGGTCCTCGAACACCGCGTTGGCGCGCTTGTAGCCGGTGGTCGAGACGTTGGCCAGGTTGTGGGAGATCACGTCCAGCTGGGTCTGCTGGGCTTCCATGCCGGTCTTGGAGATCCAGAGCGAATTGATCATGGCGGGGCTCTACGGTGGGGGCTTCAGGAAGTGCCGAGCAGCCGGCTGGCGGCCTTGTCGTTGGCTTCGGCGGTCTGCATGAGCTTCATCTGCGACTCGAACTGGCGGGCCGCGGCGATCATGCCGACCATGGACTCGACCGCGTTCACGTTCGAGGATTCGATGGCGCCGGTCTGCAGCCGCGCCAGCGGGTCGGCCGGCAGCGGGTCGCCGCCGGCGGGGCGGAACAGGCTGTCCTCGCCGCGCCGCAGCGGCGTGTCCGCGCCGGGCGTGGCGAGCTTGAGGCGGCCGAGGGTGTTGGGCGGCTGGCCCTCGACCTTGGCGGTGATGGTGCCGTCCTGGCCGAGCGAGATCTGGGCGCCGGGCGGCACGTCGATCGGCGCGCCGCCGTCGGAGAGCATCGTCAGGCCGACGCTGTTGACCAGGGTGCCCTGGGCGTTGACTTCCAGCGCGCCGTTGCGGGTGTAGGCCTCGGTGCCGTCGAGGCCCTGCACCGCGAACCAGGCGTTGCCCTGGGCCATCGCGTCGAGGTTGCGCTCGGTGCGCTGCACCGACCCGGCCCGGTCGTCGTAGCCGGAAGTGGCCTCCAGCGCGAAGACCCGGGTGGTGGCGGCGCCCTGGCTGTTGAGCGGCACCGCGCGGAACTGCGACAGCTCGGCCCGGAAGCCGTTGGTGGAGGCGTTGGCCAGGTTGTTCGCCAGCACCGTCTGGCGGGCCGCGGCGGCGCTGGCGCCGGTCATCGCGGTGTAGATCAGGCGGTCCATGGGAAGGGGTGCCTCCGTCGTCGGGTGGGTCGTTCAGCGCGGCGCGCGGGGCGTCAGCGCAGGTTGACCAGGGTGGACATCACCTGGTCCTGGGTCTTGATGGTCTGGGCGTTGGCCTGGTAGGCGCGCTGGGCGGTCATCATGTTGACCAGCTCGCCGGTCAGGTCGACGGTGGAGTCCTCCAGCGCCCCGGACTTGAGCTTGCCGAAGTTGCCCGAGCCGGGCGCGCTCACGATCGGCGCGCCCGAGGAGAAGGTCTGCTTCCAGTAGCCGCCGGAGGACGGCTCCAGCCCCTGCACGTTGCGGAAGCTCGCGAGCGTCACCACGCCGGCCTTCTGCGTCTGGCCGTTGGAATAGCGGGTGGTGAGCGAGCCGTCGGCCTCGATGGTCATGCCGGTGAGGGCGCCGGGCGCGTAGCCGTCCTGCGTCAGGTCCGACACCGAGAAGGCCGAGGCGTTCTGGGTGATGCCCGAGATGCGGAAGCTGCCGCCGACCGCGCCGCCCGGGCCGGGCGTGCCGCGCGGGTCGGCGATGGTGATCAGCCCGCTGGCCGGGGTGGTCAGCCGGCCGGTGCTGTCGAAGGCGATGGCGGTCGGGGTGTCGCTGCCGTCGGCCTTCTGGTAGACGTTCCAGGCGTTGGCGCCGGTCTTCTGGAAGTACAGGTTGACCGGCACCGCGGTGCCCTGGGTGTCGAAGACGTTGAGCGAGGTGCCGTAGGTGGTCAGCGGCACGTTGGGCGTGACCGAGTTGGCGACGACCGCGCGGGTGTCGAGGTTGAGCTCGATGTTGCCGCTGGTGGTGGCCTTGCCGTCGATGCCCTTGCCGGTCGGGACCTGCAGCGTGCCCTTGGTGATGGCCTTGGTCACCGGGTCGATGATGTCGCCCTGGAGCTTGGCGCCGTCGTTGGTGACGATGTAGCCGTCCTTGTCCATCTTGAAGTTGCCGGCGCGGGTGTAGGCCGGGTCGCCGCTGGGCAGCTGCACGGTGAAGAAGCCGTTGCCGCTGACCGCCACGTCGAGGTCGTTGCCGGTGGCGGTGATGTTGCCCTGGGTGAACTGCTGCGACACCGCGCTGACCGCCACCCCGATGCCGGAGGTGACGCCGCCCGAGGAGGCGAGGTTGCCCGCGTACAGCTCGGAGAATTCCGCCCGCGAGGCCTTCATGCCGGTCGTGTTGGCGTTGGCGATGTTGTGGCCGATGACGTCGAGGCCGCGGCTCGCGGCGTTCAGGCCGGACAGGCCTTGCTGGAAAGACATGGAAGGCTCCTGGAGGGATGGGTGGGTCTGCGGTGCGGGGGACGGATCGCGCGGCGGGGCCGCGTCAGAGGATGGACTTGACCTTGGTGTAGGCCACGGTGCCGCCGGAGTCGAGCGTCAGGGTCAGCGCGCCGCCGTCGGCGCCCACCGACTTCACCGTGTCCTTGCGCAGCGCGGTGCTCGCCACCGCGGTGCCCGCGTTGGCGGCGCGCACCGCGAAGCTGAGGGTGTCCGTGCCGCTGGCGCCGGCGCCGTCCCAGGTGAAGTCGTGCCGGCCGGCGTCGAGCGAACCCAGCTTCATGGTGCCGAGCAGCACGCCGCCGGAGGTGGTCACGTCCACCTGCACGTCGGCCGCCGGGCCGGAGAGTTCGAACACGCCGCCGGCGGTGCCGGCCTTGGCGTCCTTGGTGAGCGTGCTGCCCTCGGTGACCACCTGGCGGCCGACCAGCGCGCCGCCCTGCAGCACCTGCATGCCGGAGATCTGCGAGGCCATGTCCTTGACCGTGCTGTTGAGCTGGGTGATGCCGGTGACGGTGTTGATCTGCGCGATCTGCGAGGTCATCTGCGCGTTGTCCATCGGGTTCATCGGGTCCTGGTTGGTCAGCTGCGCCACCAGCAGCTTCAGGAACCGGTCCTGCGCGGTCGCGGGATCGTTGGCGGTGTTGGCGGCGGCGCCGGTGGCGGCGGTGCCAGCCGCGGCGGTCGGCGCGTAGGTGTAGGTGCTGGACGAAGTGCCCGCGGCGGCGGCGTTGCCGATGGTGCTCATGGAAGGTGCCCGGTGGTGGAAGGGAATGGCGCGGCGGAAGGGCTCACTGGCCCATCTGCAGCGTCTTGAGCATCAGCGTCTTGGCGGTGTTCATCACCTCGACGTTGTTCTGGTAGGCGCGGGAGGCGGACATCATGTTGACCATCTCCTCGACCGCGTTGACGTTCGAATGGGTGACGTAGCCCTGGGCGTCGGCGGCCGGGTTGGCCGGGTCGAGCACCTTGCGGCCGGGCGCGTCGTTCTCGGAGATGTTGGTGACCTTGACGCCGGCGGTGCCTTCGTCGCCCAGCGGCAGGGTCTGGAACACCACCTGGCGCGCCCGGTAGGCCTTGCCGTCGGGGCCGGCGACCGCGTCCACGTTGGCCAGGTTGCTGGCGACCACGTTGAGCCGCTGCGACTGGGCGCCGATGGCGGTGCCGGAGATGTTGAAGATCGAGAACATCGACATGGCGTGTTTCCTGCGGGGGGCGGTCGGTCGGGGGCGCTCACTGGCCCTGGATGGCCGCGAGCATGGTCTTGGCCGACCCGTTGATGAAGCGCAGCGTCGCCTCGTAGCGCACCGCGTTGTCGGTGAAGGCGGCGCGCTCGCGGTCCATGTCCACGCTGTTGCCGTCCATGCTGGGCTGGGTCTGCACGGTGTAGTCCTTGCGCGGGCCGGCCGGGCCGGCGCCCGCGGCGCCGAGCGGGATGTGGCGCGGGTCGGTGCGGCCGCCGGCCGCGCCGAGCGGCGCGCCGGAGGAGGGCGCCGCCATGCGCAGCGTGCTCACCTCGTAGCCCGCGCCTGCGGCGCCGGTCGCGTCGCGCAGCGCCTCGCCGAACTGGAAGTCGCGCGCCGCGTAGCCGGGGGTGTCGGCGTTGGCGATGTTGCTGGCGATGGTGCGCTGGCGGTCGGCGCGCAGCACCAGGGCCTTGCCTTGGAAATCCATTGCCTGGGTCAGTTTGTCGAGCATGCGCGTCGCGGGATGGGGTGGCGGGAGTGCGGGGGACCTGCCGCGGGACGGCGGGCGCGGTCCTCGGCGTGGAGGGAATTATGGAAACCCGCCCCGGCGGCGAAGCGGCGATGAAGCGGGCGTTCCGGCCGCAGTTCCGCCCATCCGGACCGGCGGCGCCTTCCTATAGTCGGGTTCCGGTTTCCTGGGAAAGCCCCGCCATGCGTCCTCTGCTCCGCCACGTCCCCTTCCGTCCGTCCCGCCCCGCCGCCGGCGGCCGCCCGCCGCGCCGGGCCTGCCTGCCGATCGCGGCCGCGATCGCCATCGGCGCGGCGTCCGCCGGGACCGCGCGCGCGGCGGACCCGGCCGCGGCCGGCGCCGCGAACGCCGCGCCCGCGGCGCCGGTCGCGCCCCTGCCGCCCGCCGCGGCGGCGCGGGTGCAGTCGCTGCAGGCCGCCCAGCTGGCGGCGCTGGCCCGGACGGCGCCGGCGCCCGCCGCATCGGCCGCCCCGGCGCCTGCCGCGGCATCCGCCCCCGCGGCCGCAGCGCCGGCTGCGGCTCCCGCATCCGCGGTCCAGCCGGCGTCCCTCGCTGCCTCTTCCATTCAGAAACAGGCGACAGCGACCGCCAGGCCTGCGGCTGCAGCTCCTGTTTTCGTAGCAACCGCGACCGCTGCAGGTGCAGTCCCGTCCTCCGTCACGGTGATTCCCGGTCCGCAGGCCGCGGCGCCGGCCCCGCCGGCGGCCGCGGCTGGCGCGCCGGCTCCTTCCGCCGGCGTGCCCGAGGACCTGCTGGCCACCAGCCGCCACTTCCTGGACGACGCGGTGGCCCAGGCACCGGCGGCGCTCGGCGGCGGCGCCGCGCCCCTGCGCATGGAGGTGTCCATCGGCGCGCTCGACAGCCGGCTCCGGCTCGCGCCCTGCGCCCGGGTCGAGCCCTACCTGCCGCCGGGCATGCGCCTCTGGGGCCGCACCCGGCTGGGCCTGCGCTGCCTCGACGGCGCGGTGCGCTGGAACGTCTTCCTGCCGGTCACGGTCAAGGCCTTCGGCCCGGCCTGGGTGGTGAAGGCCCCGGTCAACCCGGGCGCCACGCTGGCCGCCGGCGACGCGGTGCAGGCCGAGGTCGACTGGGCGGAGGAGGCCTCGCCGGTGATCGCCGACCCGGCGCAGTGGATCGGCACCACCGTCATCCGCGCGGTCGGCGCCGGTCAGGCGCTGCGCCAGGCCGCGGTCCGGCCGCCCCAGGCCTTCCAGGCCGGCGCGCCGGTGCGGGTGGTCGCCGCCGGCGCGGGTTTCGCCGTGGCGTCGGACGGCGAGGCGATGGCGGCCGGCTTCGTCGGCCAGCCGGTCCGGGTGCGCATGGAAGGCGGCCGGATCATGTCCGGCACGGTGCGCGACGCGCGGACCGTCGAGGTGGTGTTCTGAAGGGGCGATCGCCCGCCGGCATCCAGGGTCGTCCTCCGTTCATCGTTCGTAAAAAAACGTGTCTGCATTAAAGTCTCCGGTGCTTACGCCGAAAACCTCCTCAGTGATGCCTCGCACCCTGGGAGGCCGACGTGGAGAACACCATGAAGATCAGCCAACAGTCGCCCGCCGAATTGACCGGTGCCAAAGCACCGAACGCCGCCTCCAAGGCTGGCGCGGCCGCGCCTGCCGGCCGGTCTGCCGAATCTCCGGCGGCCCAGGCCGCCACCGCGGCGGCGCCGAGCGCGCCGGCCGCGACCGCGGTCACCGTGTCCAACCTGGCCCGCTCGCTGGAGCCGAAGGCGGCCGCCGCCACCGCCGGGGTCAACGCCTCGCAGCCCGACTTCGACGCCAAGAAGGTGGCCGAGGTCCGGGCGGCCATCGCCCAGGGCACCTACAAGATCGATGCCGGCGCCATCGCCGACAAGCTGCTGTCCAACGCCCAGCAACTGCTGCGCCGCAATTCGGACGCCTGATCCCCCGGGCGCGCCCCCGCCTTCCCCTTTCCCCTCCCTGCAGCGGCTGCACGGCCGCCTTCCGCGCGGACCGGCCCGAGCCCGGCACCGCGCTTTCGGCGTTCCCGCTCCCTTGTCCCGCCCCGCCTTCCCCCTGTCCGAGGACCGCGCCATGACGACTCCCTCCCTGCCGCCCCCGCGCGGCGCCGCCACGCCCCAGGCCGTGCTCGGCGCCGCGCTGGCGCAGATCGAATCCCAGCTCGACGGCGTGGGCAAGGCCCTGGTGTCGGGCGACGCCGCGGCGCTGGAGGCCGCGGCCACCGGGCTGCGCGACATCGCCACGACCTTCGCGCAGCGCATGGCGACGCCCGGCGCGGTGGCCTTCCTGGCCAGGGACGCGGCGCTGCGGGCCCGGGTGCTGGGCATCGGCCACGCGCTGTGCCAGCACCGGACGCAGCTGGCGCGGCGCGCGGCCGTGGTGTCCCGCCAACTCGAATCGATGATGCCCGCCATGGCCGCGTCCCGCCAGGTGACCTACGGACCCGGCGCGGCGATGCGCCGGCGCTTCGGCTGAGGATGCGCCGCCGGCCGCCCGCGCTCAGGCGCTGAAGGGCAGCAGCGCGGCCATGCCCTGGGGCCGCGGCTCGTAGCGGATGTCGCCGCCCAGGCTGCTCGCCAGTCCGCGCAGCACCCGGAAGCCCAGGCGGGTGCTGGTGTGCGGATCGAAGTCCGCCGGCATGCCGCGTCCGCTGTCGGCCACCTCCAGCAGGTAGCTGCCGTCGTGCGTGCGGTCGAGCGCGACGTGCACGGTGCCGCCTTCGGGGCCGAAGGCGTGCTTGACCGCGTTGGTGACCAGTTCGATCACCACCAGCGACAGCGTCATCGTGGTCTCGACGTCGAAGGTGGCGTCGGCGCAGCGCACCCGCATCTCGACCTTGTCCGCGTCGGCGAGGTCGGCGACCTCGGCGTACAGGTCCTGGAGCCGCCGCTGCAGCGGGACCTCGGCGCTCTGCGGGTCGTAGAGCGAGCGGTGCACCCGCGACATCATGTCGAAACGCCGGCGCGCGTTGTCCAGCGCCTCGGCCGCTTCGGGGTTGTGCTCCAGCCGGCGGGACTGCAACGCCAGCAGCCCCACCACGAACTGCAGGTTGTTCGCCACCCGGTGCTGCAGCTCCTGGAACAGGACGGTGCGCTGCTCCAGCAGCTGCAGCGTGGTCTGCCGCTCCTCGGCCAGCCGGGCGGTGGCGGTGTTCATCAGGTCGATGACGACGATGTCCACCGCCGCGATCAGCACGAAGAACAGGATCGCGATCGTGCTCTGCACGTCGAGCGCGAAGCTGCCCGACGGGTGCACGAACCAGAACCAGGCGGCGAAGGTGGACAGCACCGCGCACAGCAGGCCCGGCAGCGCGCCGGTCAGCAGGGTGGTGATGACGATGGCCGGGAAGAAGGTGAGGAAGGGGAAGCCCTGCCGCAGCACCGGGTCCAGCAGGAAGCGGATGCCCAGGGCCAGCAGGAAGGCGCCGGTCGCGAAGGCGAACCCGAGGGGGCGGCGGCGGCGCAGGACCATGGTGCGCAGCAGCAGGCTCCAGAGGCGGTCGAGCGTCGGACGGGAAGGGGTGGACAAGGATCGTCGGAAGGAGCGCCCGGGGGCGGAAGCCGCGCGGACGGCGCGGCGCGCGTGCGGGCCGACGACGCCTCCGGGAGGCGCGGCCGGCCCGCACGGCCGAGATTGTCGGCGCTTCGGCGCCCCGAGGGAAGCGCGGCCCGGCCGGCCCGCCCGTCGGTCCCGCCGTCCGACGGCCGGTCTCCCGGCGGCCTCAGTGGCTGCGCATCCGCGCCCGCAGCCGGGCGATGGACTGGCTGTGCAGCTGGCAGACCCGGGACTCGGTGATGCCCAGCACCGCGGCGATCTCCTTGAGGTTCATGTCGTCGTCGTAGTACATGCTCATGATGTACTTCTCGCGCTCGGGCAGGCCCTCGATGGCCGCCACCAGCGCGGTGCGCAGGCGCTGGTCGCGCAGCTGCTGCATCGGGTCGGCCTCGCCGCCGTCGCCCACGTGGCGGTCGAGGAATCCGTCGGCGCCGCCGCCGTCCTCGCCCGGGCCGCCGGCCATGTCCTCGAGGTAGATCAGCTGCGTGCCGCGCACCCGGGCCAGCAGGTTCTGGTACTCGGGGAGCGACATCTCCAGCTCCTGCGCGATCTCGGATTCGAGCGGCGTGCGGCCGAGCCGCTGCTCCAGGCGGCTGAGCGCCTGCTCGATCTCCTTCTGGCTCTTGCGCGAGCCGCGGCTCATCCAGTCGCCCTCGCGCAGCTCGTCGATCATCGCGCCGCGGATGCGCTGGGTGGCGAAGGTCTCGAACTGCACGCCCTGGCTGGCCTGGTAGCGCGAGAGCGCGTCGGCCAGGCCGATCATGCCGACCTGGATCAGGTCGTCGATCTCCACGTTGGGCGGCAGCTTGGCGATCATGTGGTGCGCCAGCCGCTTCACCAGCGGCACGTACTGGCGGATCATGGCCTCGCGGTCGAGATGGCCCTTGGCGGTGTACATGGCTAATGGCTCCCTTGCGCGGCGCTTTCCGCGCGCGGCTGCGATGGTGCCATGTCCGGCCGGCCGCTGCCAGGGCGGCCGGCGGATGCCGGCGTCGCGGCGTCCAGCGCGACGGCGCGCTCGATCAGGCACAGCGCCAGGCGGCGCACGTCGGCCGAGGGGAATTCGGCGTGCAGCGAGGTCCGCACGCCCAGCACGTCGATCTGCCGGCCCAGCCACACCGAGGCGCAGTGCGCGAGGTTGGTGCGCGCGGCCTGGGCGCTGGCGGCCGGCGCCGGGCCGGTCTCGGTGGTGACGGTGGCGAGCGTCGGCGCGATGCCGGTGCCCAGCAGCTGGCGCAGCGACTGGTAGGCCGCCAGCACCCGCGACTGCACCGGCGAGGTGGCGAGCAGCGGCGCGAGCGCGCTGCCGCCCATCCAGGCGGCGAGGCGGTCGGGCGTGGCGTAGAGCAGCACCAGGTCGTGCGGCCGCAGGGCGCGCGCGAGGTGGGCCCGCATCGCGGCGGCCGCGACCTCGCGGGCGGACGACGCGTCGGCGCCGTTGCCGCGGGCGGCGTCGGCGAGCACGTCGCAGGCGGTGGCGAGCGCCTGCATGCCGGTGGCCGCCGGCCAGACCGACAGGCCGGCCGCGTCGTAGCCGGCGTCCCCGACCTGGCTGCCGTCGAGCATCTGCTGCAGCCCGGGGCGCAGCGCGGTCTCGGCGGCGGTGGCGTCGAGGACCGCCACGTGGTGGCCGAAGCCCTGCAGCGCCGCGCACAGCTGCCACAGCAGCGGCAGTTCGGTCTGCTGGTCGCCGTGGCTGACCATCGCGGTCAGGCGCGCGGCCGGCTGGCCGTGGATCGCGGGGCGCAGGCTGGCGCCCTGGCTGGCGTCGCGGTCAAGCATCGAGGTGGCTCCGGTAGGCGGGCGGGGCGGCCAGCGGCGCGGTGTGCGGCGCGGCCTGGGTGAAGAAGAAGTTGAGGTCGGCGGCGCGCGGATCGTGGGCCGAGGCGCGGGCCGGCGCGCGCATCGAGGCGCGGACCAGCTCGGCCGGGCGGGCCTCGTCCCAGTCCTCCGGCACCCGCTGGCCGTTGGTCACGCCGCGCAGCACCAGCTGGTGGCGCACCAGCGCGTCGACTGCCGGGCCGAGCTTCACCGCCTCGTCGGTCTTGGTGAGGATGGCCTGCTGCGCGTTGCCGACCTTGAACGAGCCGACCATGTCGTCGAGCGTGTCGCCATGGCTGCCGGCGTTGAGCACCAGCAGGCGCTGCACGCCCGGCAGGTCGAGCACGTCGAGCATGTCGCGCTTGCGCGGGTCGCGCGGGGCGACGCCGGTGGTGTCGATCAGCACCATCTTCTTGCCGGCCAGCAGGCCGAGCAGGTCCTGCAGCGCGGCGCGGTCGTGCGCCAGGTGGGCCACCACGCCGAGCATGCGGCCGTAGGCGCGCAGTTGCTCGTGGGCCGCGACCCGGTAGGTGTCCAGGGTGATCAGGCCGACGCTCTGCGGGCCGTGGATGCGGGCGCAGGCCGCGGCCATCTTGGCGGCGGTGGTGGTCTTGCCGACGCCGGTGGCGCCGACCAGCGCGAAGACGCCGCCCTGCTCGGCCAGGGTCGCGCCGTGGGGCGCGGTGCGGATGTTGCGCTCCAGCACGTCCATCAGCCAGCGCACCGCCTCGGCGGCGCTCGCCTCGGCCGGCAGGCGCTCCAGCAGGGCGCGGGCCAGCGCGGGCGAGTAGCCGGCGCGGATGAGCTTGAGCATCAGGTTGGACTGGATCGGGTCCTGCCGGGCCTGGCCGAGCCAGGCGAGCGAGTTGAAGCGCTCCTCGATCAGGTCCTTCATCGACTGCAGCTCGTCGACGATGTTCTGCGGCGCGGCGGCCGCCGCGGCCGCGGGGGCGGCGGCGCGGCGGGGCGCGAAGTCGAGGCCGTCGTCGGCGGGCGCCTCGGCGCGGGGCACGGGCCGGGCGGCGGCGCGGGCCGGGGCCGGCTGCGGCTGGGCCGGGGGCGCGGCGCGGCGGACCATCGGCGCGGCCTCCGCTTCCTGCGGCACGGCCGGGGCGCGGTGGCCCATCTGGGTCAGCGGCGCGTCGCCGGAGTCGCGGGCGGCCGCCGTCTGCGGCTGGGCGGTGCCGCCGTTCAGGGCCTCGTGGCGGCGGCGCAGCATGCGCTCGCGCACGTAGTCCTGGAAGGAGAGGGTGCTCATCGCGAGCTGCTCGGTGTCCTCGTGGACCGGGTTGCGGGCCGGGGCCGGCAGGTTCTTGGGCGCCAGGCCGTCGCGCGGCGACTGGGCGGCGGCGCGCGACTGCAGGCTCGGGCGGCCCGCGGGCGCCGGCGCGGCGGCCGGGGCGTCCTGGCCGGGCAGGCTGGCGGCCAGGGTGTCCTCGGCGGTGGCGACCACCTCGACGCCGCCGGGCACCGGACGGTTCGACAGGATCAGGGTGCCTTCGCCGAAGGCGTTGCGGGCCTTGGCCAGGGCCTCGCGGGAGGTGGCGGCGACGAAACGCTGGATGTTCATGCGGATGCCCCTTGCAGGATCGGGCCGATGCGGATGGTGTGGGTCTCAGGGATCTCGCTGTGGGCCAGCACCTGCAGGCGCGGCGCCACGCGGCGGACCAGGCGGGCGACGGCGCCGCGGATCGCGTCGGGCACCAGCAGGCAGGCGGGCAGGCCCATCTCTTCCTGCTTGAGCGCCACCTCGGCGGCGGTCCGGGTCAGGATGTCGGCGACGCCCGGGTCGAGCGACGGACCGTTCGGATGGCCCAGCGCCTGCACCAGCAGCCGCTCCAGGCCGGGCTCGATGGCGATCACGCTCAGCTCGCGCACCGGGCCGTAGATCTGCTGCACGATGGCCGGCGCCAGCGCGATGCGCACCCGGCGCGCCAGCTCGGCCGGGTCGGCCACGCTCGCCGCGTGCTCGGCCAGCGATTCGATGATGGTGCGGATGTCGCGGATGTGCACCGACTCTTCCAGCAGTAGCTGGAGCACCTTCTGGAAACCTGCGATCGACACCATTTTCGGGACCACTTCCTCGATGAGCTTGGGCGCGAGCTTGGCGACGTGTTCGACCAGCTGCTGGGTCTCGGTGCGGCTCAGCAACTTGGCCGCCTGGACTTGCATCAAGTGTGAGAGATGCGTGGCCATGACGGTTTCTGAATCAACGACGGTAAAACCGGCCATTTGTGCCGCTTCCTTCTGCCGCTCGTCGATCCAGTGGGCCGGCAGCCCGAAGGCCGGGTCGGTGGTGGCGGTGCCGATCAGCGGGGTGGCGATGCCGCCCGGGTTGATCGCCAGATACATGCCGGGGAAGGCCTCGCCCTCGCCGACGACCACGCCGCGCAGGGTGATGCGGTAGCCGCTCGGCTTGAGTTCGAGGTTGTCGCGCACGTGCACCGGCGGCGGCAGGAAGCCGACTTCCTGCGCGAACTTGCGGCGCACGCCCTTGATGCGGGTGAGCAGGTCGCCCTGGCGGTTCTTGTCCACCAGCGTGATCAGGCGGTAGCCCAGCTCCAGGCCGAGCAGGTCGACCGGCTGGAGGTCGTCCCAGGTAGCCTCGCCGTCGTTGGCCGGGGCCGCCGCCGCCGCGGCAGCCGCCGCCGCTGCCGCCGGGTCGGGCGGCGGCGGGCGCTTGTGCAGCCGCCAGGCGAAGTACGAGATCGCGCCGCCGACGCCCAGGAACACCAGGTGCGGCATGCCCGGGATCAGGCCCAGCAGGATCAGGATGCCGCCGGTCAGCGACAGCACCTTGGCCGAGCCGAACAGCTGGCCGATGATCTGGCCGCCCACGTCCTGCTCCTTGCCGACGCGCGAGATCACCATCGCCGCCGCCACCGAGATCAACAGGCCCGGGATCTGCGCCACCAGCGCATCGCCGACGGCCAGCAGGATGTAGCTGTCGGCCGCCTGCCCGGCCGACAGGCCGTGCTGGATCATGCCGATGGCGAAGCCGCCGACGATGTTGATCAGCAGGATCAGGATGCCGGCGACCGCGTCGCCGCGCACGAACTTGCTCGCGCCGTCCATCGCGCCGAAGAAGTTGGCTTCCTCGCCGACTTCCGCGCGGCGCTTGCGGGCGGTCGCCTCGTCGATCAGTCCGGCGTTGAGGTCGGCGTCCACCGCCATCTGCTTGCCGGGCATCGCGTCCAGGGTGAAGCGGGCCGAGACCTCGGCGATCCGCTCGGCGCCCTTGGTCACCACCACGAAGTTGATCACCACCAGGATCGCGAACACGATCAGGCCGACGGCGAAGTTGCCGCCGATCAGGAAATGGCCGAAGGCCTCGATCACCGCGCCGGCCGCGCCCGCGCCGGTGTGGCCCTCGAGCAGCACCACCCGGGTCGAGGCCACGTTGAGCGAGAGCCGCATCAGCGTGGTCAGCAGCAGCACCGACGGGAATGCCACGAAGTCCAGCGGCTTGACCATGTAGGCCGCCACCATCATCACGATCAGCGCCACCGCGATGTTGATGGTGAAGAAGACGTCCAGCAGCCAGGACGCCATCGGCAGCACCATCATGGCGAGGATCATCACCACGAAGAGCGGAGCCGCCACGCCCTGGATCAGGCCGGCGTTGCGGCCGAGCCAGTTGCGCGCCTGCAGCAGCTGGGCGTTCATCGCGCGGTCCCTCCGGCGTCGCGGCCGCCGCCAGCGACGCCGCCGGCGCGGCCGACCGCGCCGACCACGGTCTCGGCGGTGGCGGCCATGCCGGCGGCGGCGCGGGCCGCGGCCTCGTCCGGCACGGCGGGCTGGTGGTGGTGCGGGTCGAGCTCGGGCGGCACCAGCGGCTCGGGGCGGGGCTCGGCCGCGGGCATGGCGCCTTCGCCGCGCAGCGCGGCCTTGAGCCGGTAGACGTAGGCGAGCACCTGGGCCACGGCGGCGTAGAGCGCCGACGGGATGCCCTGCTCCAGCTCGGCGTGCGCGTAGAGCGCGCGGGCCAGCATCGGCGACTGCAGCACCGGCACCTGGTGGGCCTTGGCGACCTCGCGGATGCGCATCGCCAGCAGGTCGGCGCCCTTGGCGATCACCTGCGGCGCGGCCATCGTGGCTTCGTCGTACTTGAGCGCCACCGCGTAGTGGGTCGGGTTCATCAGCACGAAATCGGCCTTGGGCACGTTGGCGATGCTCTTGCGCTGGGCCATCTCGCGCTGGCGCTGGCGGATCTTGCCCTTGACCTCCGGGCTGCCCTCGGAATTCTTGTGCTCCTGCTTCACCTCCTCGTGGCTCATCTTGAGCTTCTTGAGGAAGAAGAACTTCTGCAGCGGCACGTCGACCACCGCCACCGCGAACACCACCAGCAGCATCATCGACATGCCCGAGGCCAGCCACTGCGCCAGCGCCGCCAGGGAGGCGTTCGAGGGCTGCATCGCCAGCGCCGAGATCTTCTCGACGCTGCCGCGCAGGTGCATCCACGCCACCGCGCCCAGCACCGCCGACAGCAGCACCAGCTTGCCGACATTGACCAGCGACTGCTTGGAGAACAGGTTGCCGACGCCCGCGAGCGGGTTGAGGCGGCCGAAGTTGGGCATCAGCGGCTTGGTGCTGGCGATCCAGCCGCCGGCGGCCACCGTGGCGAGGATGACCACGAAGGACACGATCACCGCGAACAGCGCGCTGATGCCCAGGCCCAGCAGGGCGATGTCGGAGAGCCGTCCCACCATGCCGGCCGGATCCTGCAGGGTGGCGGCGTTGAAGACCAGCTGGCGGCCGAGCGCGTGCTGCAGCCGGTCGATCGCCGGCGCGGTCAGCACCAGCGTCGCCGCCGCGCCGGCGCCGAGGACCGCGAGGTTCGACATGTCGCGCGAGCGCGAGGCTTCGCCGTCCTTGCGCGCCTGGTCGAGCCGGTGCGCGGTGGCGGGGAGGTTGCGGTCTTGTGCGGAACTCATGGACGGTGGGCGGGTATGCCCGGAATTGTCCGTAAACCGCCTGCTCCCGAAGCGCGGATAAGCCGGCCTTCGGCGGGCCAGTTCGGACCAGGGGGACGTTGTCCGACGGCAGCTGTCGGCGCGCGCCCTCCGGAACGCCGTGCCTTTGATTACAGGTGTAACGCCGCCAGGACGTAGTCTGGGAACCGATCCGAGCCCGCGAGAAGGCGAGGGGTCGATTCCATTTTCCTAGGGAGCACACGCCATGAAAACCACCACCCTCCGCACCGTCGGCACCATCGCCGCCGTCGTCCTGTCCGCCGCCGCCTTCACCGGCTGCACCACCACCCGCCCGAGCGACAAGTCCAGCACCGTGAGCTCCCGCGCGGAGATCGACGCGGGCGTGGATGCGGCGCTGTCCAAGCTGTACAACTCGGTGCCGGGTTCGCGCGAGATGGTGGCGAAGTCGGCAGGCACGCTGGTCTTCCCGTCGGTAGTGGGCGCCAGCCTGGGCATCGGCGCCGAATACGGTCGCGGCGCCCTGCGCACGGGCAACGCGACCCAGGGCTACTACAGCACCACCGCCGGCTCCATCGGCTGGCAGGCCGGCGCGCAGTCGAAGGCCGTCATCTACGTGTTCAACACCCGCGAGGCGCTGGACAAGTTCCGCAGCAGCAAGGGCTGGACCGTGGGCGCCGACGCGACCGTCGCGGTCGGCACCGTCGGCGCCAACGGCAGCGTGGATTCCAACAGCATCCGCCAGCCGGTGGTGAGCTTCGTGCTGACCAACGTCGGCCTGGAAGCCGGCGTTTCGGTCCAGGGCGCGAAGATCTCGCAGATCCAGCCCTGATCACCCGGGTGCGTCCGCGGACGCGCCCTTGGACGGAAAAACGCCCTGCCGCCTTCACAGGTGGCAGGGCTTCGTCGCGTAAGCGTGACGGAAGGTAAGTCGCTGGCCCGGGGTCCCGGCTCAGAAGCCGAGGCTGGCCAGCAGGTCGTCCACCTCGGACTGGCTCGTCACCACGTCGGTCGCGTTCTCCGGATCGATCACCGGCCCTTGGAGGCGCTGGGTGGCCTGGGCGGGGGCGGGCGGTTCGACGGTGGCGGTCGCGGCGGCGGTCGCGGCGGCGGCGGCGGCCGCGGTGGCCGCGGCGACCGCCTCTGGCCTGGCGCTGCCGGGCGGCGCGGTCTGGATCAGCAGTTCGACCAGCTGCGCCTCTATCGTGGCCGCGAGGCTCACCACCTTGGCGATCACTTGGCCGGTCAGGTCATGGAAGTCCTGGGCCATCATGATCTCGGTCAGGTGCACGTCCGCTTCCTGGGTGGAGCGCTCCACGTCCTCCAGGAAGTTCATGATCGTGCCCTTTGCGACCGCGGCGACCGGATCCTTCACCAGGTCGGAGACCATGCGCCGCGTCTCGCTGGCGATGAAGTCGTGCTGCGCCTTGGCCTGGTCCACCCGGTTGAGCACCTTCTCCGCGGCCTCGCCGGTCAGGCGGGCGATGTAGGTAAGGCGGGGACTTGGCGTCCGGGATCTCGCCCACGCTGCTGCGCAGCTGCTGCGCGTATCCCAGGGCGTTGAGCGAGTCGTGCAGCTGGCGCGTGAGCTGCCCGATGCGGGTGTGCACGTCGACCGGGACGGCGCCGCCGCCGCCGACGGCGCCGGGATCAGCGGCCTGGAGGATCGGGTCGTGGCGCAGGTCGGTCATGCTTGCAACCCCAGCTTCTTGAGGATGTTGGCCACCTTGTCCTCCAGGGTGGCCTTGGTGAAGGGCTTGACGATGTAGCCGGCGGCGCCGCCCTGGGCCGCGGCCACGATGTCTTCCTTGCGGGCTTCGGCGGTCACCATCAGCACCGGCAGGTGCTTGAGCTTCTCGTCGCCCTTGATGGCGCCGAGCAGCTCGAAGCCGTTCATGTTCGGCATGTTGATGTCGGTCACCACGAAGTCGAAGCGGCCGTTGCGCAGCTTGGTGAGGGCGGCGACGCCGTCTTCGGCTTCGTCGGCGTCGGTGTAGCCGCTTTCCTTGAGCAGGTTGCGCACGATGCGGCGCATGGTGGAGAAGTCGTCGACGATCAGGAAGCGCAGGGCTGTAGCCACGGAAGGCCCTTTCGAGGCAAGGTGAGGAACGCAGGATGCTAGCTAGATCGGCATCCTGTCCCAATACTGAAGGATGGATCCGCCAAATGTGTGAAATTGTGACAGAGGCGGGCGCGATCCGCTAGCGCGAGGAAGTAACAGCCGGCCGGGAGGCTGCCGCCGGCCCGGGCGCCTGTGCCGGCGGCGCGACGCGCGGGGGCTCGGCGCCCATCTGTTCCACCGCCTCGACCGTCTCGGCGGGCGAGAGCTTGGCGATGTTGCGGTCGGTCCCCAGCAGGCGTTCCTCGGCCTCGTGGGTCATGACGGTGATGCTGATGCGGCGGTTGGTGGGCGAACGCGGGTTCTCCGGGTCCATCAGGTCGCTCGACGCCAGCCCGACCACCCGCACCATCTTCGCGTCGGGCATGCCGGCGGCCACCAGGTCGCGCCGGGTGGCATTGGCCCGGTCGGCCGACAGCTCCCAGTTGCTGTAGCCCCGGTCGCCGTTGCCGTAGGGCGTGGCGTCGGTGTGCCCGGCCAGGCTGATCCGGTTCTGGACGCCGTTGAGCGCGCCGCCGATCTCGCGCAGGATGTCGCGCATGTACGGCTTGACCAGGGCGCTGCCCGAATCGAACATGGCCCGCTTCTGGTCGTCCACGATCTGGATCTGCAGGCCGTCGGGCGTGATCTCCAGCCGGATCTGCGAGCGGTATTCCGCCAGCTTCGGGTTGACCGTGATCAGGCTGTCGATCTTGTCGCGCAGCGCCTCGATGCGCAGCGCGTCCTTGCGCGCCACCTCGGCCCGCGCCGCCTCGCTTTTGGAAGAGCCCTGTTCCTGGGCCTGGCTCTGCACGGTGCGGGTCTTGCGCGTCTCGGGCGTGGACTTGTGGACCTGGCCGACCGCCTTCGACAGGTCGTTGCCGCCGCCGGGGATGATGCTGGAGCTGTTGCCGGCGCCGTTGCCGCCCTGCATCGCCACCTTGACCGGATTCTGGAAATAGGACGCGATGCCCTGCAGCTCGCCCTGCGCCGTGGACCCGAGCAGCCACATCAGCAGGAAGAAGGCCATCATCGCGGTCACGAAGTCGGCGTACGCGATCTTCCAAGCGCCGCCGTGGGCGGCGTGGCCCGCCTTCTTGACGCGCTTGACGATGATCGGCTGGAGTTTCTTGTCGGCCATGGTCGGTCGGGGTGCGGATGCCGGTGCGGGCGCGGGAAGGGCTCAGGCGCTGCCCGGCCTCACTTCTTGCCCTTCACGTGGTTCTCGAGCTCGGAGAAGCTCGGCCGTTCGGTCGAGAACAGAACCTTGCGGCCGAACTCGATGGCGGTGGTCGGGTTGTAGCCCTGCATGCTGGCCAGCAGCGTGGTCTTGATGCACAGCAGCTCCTTGGCCGCGTCCTCGGACTTCTGCTCCAGCAGGCCCGCCAGCGGCTCCACCACGCCGTAGGCCAGCAGGATGCCCAGGAAGGTGCCGACCAGCGCCGAGCCGATCATCCCGCCGAGCACCGCCGGCGGCTGGCCCACCGAGCCCATGGTGTTCACCACCCCCAGCACCGCCGCCACGATCCCGAAGGCCGGCAGCGCGCCCGCGAGCCGCGCCAGCGCGGCGATCGGGGCGTGGGCCTCCTGGTGGTGGGTCTCGATCTCGCTGTCCATCAGCGACTCGATCTCGTGGGCGTTAAGGTTGCCCGAAACCATCATCCGCAGGTAGTCGGTGGTGAATTCGATCACGTGGTGGTCGGTGCCGACGGTCGGGTATTTCTTGAAGATCTCCGATTCCTCGGGCGACTCCACGTCCTTCTCGATGGCCATCAGTCCGTCCTTGCGCGCCTTCTGCAGGATGTCGTAGAGCATCGCCATCAGATCGAGGTAGCGCGCCTTGGTGTACTTCGCGCCCTTGAATGCCTGCGGCAGCGTCTTGAGCGTGGACTTGAGCACCTTGGACTGGTTGTTCACCACGAACGCGCCCAGCGCCGCCCCGAGGATGGTCGTCATCTCGAAGGGCAGCGCATGGATGATCACGCTCATGTTGCCGCCGTGGGCGGCGTAGACGCCGAAGATGCAGGCGAGGGCGACGACGTATCCGATGATGACGAGCATGGGGGCAGGCGGTGTCGAGGTGGGAGGGCACGGGCACCCGTCGGAGTGACAAAAGGCCGCTATATGTACCGAGATGCTACCGCAGCCCTCCCGATCGGGGCGGCGGGAATTGGACCGCAAAGGCGGCCCATTTCGCGGCCGGCCCATCGCCGGAAGCCGTCCGCCGGGCGCGGGAGGGGCCGCGGGAAGTGGCGGCCCAATGGGCGCCTGATCCGGGCTTCGGCCGCGCGACCCCATGCTATAACTGGTTTCGCCGGGGATCCTGCGGGATGGCGGCCGGGCCGCCGCCGATCACCCGGGTCGCCTGTTTCGTCCAACGAATGTCACAAGCGCGCACATGAAGGTATTGGTCACAGGCGGAGCAGGATTCATCGGGAGCCATCTGGCGGAACGGCTGGCGGCGGCGGGGCACGAGGTGCTCGTCCTGGACGATTTCTCGTCCGGGCGCGAGGACAACCTGGAAGCCGCGCGGGCGACGGGGCGCTGCCGATGGGTGGCGGGCGACATCCGCGACCGGGCGGCGGTTCGGGCTGCGTGCGAGGGGCGGGACTGGGTCTTCCATCTGGCCGGACGCGCCGACATCGTCCCCTCGATCGAGGACCCCGTTTCCTACTTCGAGGTCAACGTCGCGGGCACGCTCAACGTGCTGGAGGCGGCCCGCCACCACGGCGCGAGCCGCTTCGTCTACGCCGCGTCCTCGTCGTGCTACGGGCTGGCCACGTCGTTCCCCACGCCGGAAGAGGCTCCGGTGCGTCCCGAATATCCCTACGCGCTGACCAAGGCGCAGGGAGAAGAGCTGGTGCTGCATTGGTCCCGGCTCTACGGCCTGCCCGCCGTGTCGCTGCGCTTGTTCAACGTCTTCGGGCCGCGCGCGCGCACTTCCGGCAGCTACGGCGCGGTCTTCGGCGTCTTCCTCGCGCAACGCAGCCGCGGCCTGCCCCTCACGATCGTGGGCGACGGCGAGCAGACGCGCGACTTCACCTACGTGACGGACGTGGCCGCGGCCTTCCATGCGGCGGCCGAATCGGCGCTGACCGGGCGCGTCTTCAATGTCGGCAGCGGGGGGCACTATTCGGTGAACCGGCTCGCGGCGCTGCTCGGCGGTCCGCGGGAGACGCTCCCCAAGCGGCCCGGCGAACCGGACTGCACCTTCGCCGACACGACCGCCATCCGCCGCGACCTCGGCTGGGCGCCCGAAGTGTCGTTCGAGGAAGGGGTCGCGCGCCTGCTCCACGACCTGCCGGAATGGCAATCAGCGCCCGTGTGGACGCCCGACACGATCGCCGATGCGACGAAGAACTGGTTCCGCTACCTGGGAGACAAGTGACATGCCGCAGCACGCCATTTCCCTGGATCCGGCCATCCGCGACTTTTCTTCGGTGCTCTCGGCGATGGAAGTCACTGCCGCCGGCGGCGCCGCGGGCAGCCTCGGCGCGGTGGCCGGCCTCCTCGATGCCGCCCGCAACGCGGACGCGCAGCATTTCCTGGTCGGCAACGGCGGCAGCGCCGCCGTGTGTTCCCACATCCAGAACGACCTGGTCAACAAGCTGCGGCTCCGGGCCCATGTGCTGCACGAGCCCTCGGTGCTGACGTGCATGAGCAACGACTACGGCTATCCGGCGGCCTTCTCGTGCATGGTCGAGCGGATGGGGCGTCCCGGGGACGTGCTGGTCGCCATCAGCAGCTCCGGACGATCCGCCAACATGCTCGCCGCTGCGCAGGCGGCGCGCGGCCGGGGCATGCGGGTGCTGACGCTGACCGGCTTCGCCGCCGACAATCCCCTGCGCGCGGAGGGCGACGCGAACGTCTGGCTTCCCTCGCACGACTACGGCGAGGTGGAGATCGGGCACCTGTTCGTGCTGCACCGCCTGGTCGACGCGCTGAGGCTGCCCGCATGATCGAGGACAAGCTCAAGTCGCTCGACGCCCTGGCCGCGCTGGCGGCCGCGGCGCGGGAGGCGGGCCGCAAGGTGGTGCACTGCCACGGCACCTTCGACCTGATGCACGCCGGGCACATCCGCCACCTGCAGCACGCCCGCAGGCTGGGCGACCTGCTGATCGTCACGCTGACGGCGGATGCGTTCGTGCGCAAGGGGCCGGGGCGCCCGGTCTTCGGCCAGATGCTGCGGGCGGAGAGCATCGCGGCCCTGGGATGCGTCGACCACGTGCATGTCAACCATGCCGTCACCGCGATCAACCTGATCGATGCGATCCGTCCCGACCTGTACGTCAAGGGCAGCGACTACGCCGACGCCAGCGCCGACCTGACCGGGAACATCAAGGACGAGGCGGACGCGGTGCGGCGGTGGGGGGGCGACGTGCATTTCACGGACGACATCACCTTCAGCTCGACCCATCTGCTCAACAACCACTTCGACGTCTTCCCGCCGGAGACCAAGCTGTTCCTCGAGGATTTCCGCAAGCGCTGCAGCCTCGATGCCTTCCTGGCCTACGTGCGCGGGTTGTCCGGGCTGCGCGTCCTGGTGGTGGGCGACGCGATCATCGACGAGTACCACTACGTCAGCTCGCTCGGCCAGACCGGCAAGGGCAACACGCTCGCGGTCCGCTACCAGTCGGAAGAGCGATTCGCGGGCGGCGCGGTCGCGGTGGCCAACCACGTGGCGGGCTTCTGCAAGGACGTCGGCCTGCTGACCGCCTTGTCCCCGCAGGACGATTCGGCCGGCTACGTCCAGGCGAAGCTGCGGCCCAACGTCGCCCTGCACGCGCAGACCCTGGCGACCGCGCAGACCCTGGTCAAGCGTCGCTTCGTGGACCAGGACCTGGTGCGGCTGTTCGAGGTGTACTACGGCGGCGAGGAGGCCGACCGCACCGCGCTCGACCTGTCCACGATCGCGTGGATCGATGCGCATGCGGCAGGCTTCGATGTCGTGATCGTCGCTGATTTCGGCAACGGGTTCATTTCCAACGCGATCGCGGCGAAGCTGTCGGAGCGGGCGCGCTATCTCGCCGTGAACGCGCAGATCAACAGCGGCAACCGCGGCTACCACGTGATCACCCGGTATCCGAAGGCGGATTTCCTGTGCTTGAACGAACCGGAAGCGCGGCTGGCGGCCCATGACCGGTCGGCGCCGCTCGACCGCATCGCGAGCGACCTGACCGCGCGGCTGGGCGCGGGCGCGATGGTCGTCACCCGGGGCGGGCAGGGCGCGCTGCTGGTGGAGGAAGGCGGCGCGCTGTCCGTGCCTGCGCTCTCCTCGCGCGTCGTGGACCGGATCGGCGCGGGCGACGCGTTCCTCTCGCTCGCCGGCGCCTGCATGGGCGCAGGCTACCCCGGCGCCATCGCCACCCTCGCCGGCAGCATCGCCGCGGCGCTGGACGTGCAGATCGTCTGCAACCGCGAGCCGGTGGACCCGGTCCTCTTCGCCAAGTACGCCACCACGCTGCTGAAGTGATCCGGCGAACACGGGCGCCATTGCCGGTCTGTTCGGCGGCATGGGGCGGCCCCAGCAGGGCATCATCCGAACGGAGCGCTCAGGACCACCTGCATGGACAAATTCCTCATCGACAGCCACAAGCTGATCTACCACCCCCGCCGCGTCGCGGACCTCCTGGACGTGGGCGACGCGTGGAGCCGCGCCAAGGGCATCTATCCGATCTACATGGAACTCGCTCCGGTGGGCGCCTGCAACCACCGGTGCACCTTCTGCGCGGTCGACTACATCGGCTACAAGGCGGTGATGCTCGACTACGACATGCTGGCGCAGCGCATCCCCGAGATGGGGCGCCTGGGCGTCAAGAGCATCATGTACGCGGGCGAGGGCGAGCCGCTGCTGCACAAGCGCATCAACGACATCGTGGCGCTCACCAAGTCTTCCGGCATCGACGTGTCCTTCACCACCAACGGCGTCCTGCTCAACGACGCCTTCGTCGAGCGGTCGCTCGGCAAGGTCTCCTGGATCAAGGTCTCGCTCAATGCGGGAACCGCCGAGAGCTACGCCGCGATCCATCGCACCAAGCTCCGGGATTTCGACCGGGTGGTGGACAACCTCCGGCGCGCCGTCGCCTTCAAGCGCGCCCACGGCCTGCAGACGACCATCGGCGTGCAGGCGGTGCTGCTGCCCGAGAACGCGGGCGACATGGCGGAGCTGGCCCGGATCTGCCGCGACGACATCGGCGCGGACTACCTGGTGGTCAAGCCTTATTCCCAGCACCTCTCGAGCGACACGCGCCTCTACGAGAAGCTCAACTACGACCGCTACCAGGCGCTCGAAGCCGAACTGGCGCCCTACGGCACCGCGGATTTCCAGGTGGTCTACCGCGGGCACACGATCCGCAAGCACCAGGAAGCGCCGGAACAGCGCTATCAGAAGTGCCATGCGACCCCGTTCCTGTGGGGCTACGTGATGGCCGACGGCCGCGTCTTCGGCTGCAGCGCCTACCTGCTCGACGAGCGGTTCGAATACGGCAACATCAACGACGCTTCGTTCCAGGACATCTGGGAGGGCGACAAGCGGCGCGAGAACTTCCGCTTCGTGCGCCACGAGATGGACATCCGCGAGTGCCGGCGCAACTGCCGCATGGACGAAGTCAACCGCTACCTCGACCGCTTGGCGACGGACAGCGTTCCCCACGTCAATTTCATATGAGCGAAGTCCGCGCGTCACCGCAGGCGATGTGGCGCTCCATGCTGCGCATCCGGCGCGTGGAGCAGGCCATCGCGCGCGCCTACCCGCAGCAGCGGATGCGTTGCCCGGTCCACCTGTCGATCGGGCAGGAGGCGGCCGCGGTGGGCGTGTGCGCCGCGCTGGGCCCGCAGGACCAGGCGGTGAGCACGCACCGCGCGCATGCCCATTACCTGGCCAAGGGCGGCGACCTGCGCGCGCTGGTCGCCGAACTGCACGGCAAGGCCGGCGGATGCTCCGGCGGGCGGGGCGGGTCGATGCACCTCACCGACCGGTCCTGCGGATTCCTCGCCAGCACCGCCATCGTCGGCAACAGCATCCCGGTGGGCGTGGGCGCCGCGCTGGGCATGCAACTGGCCGGGCAGCCGGGGGTGGCTTGCGTCTTCCTGGGCGACGGCGCGGTGGAGGAGGGCGCCTTCTACGAATCGGCGAACTTCGCCGCGGTGCGCGGCCTGCCGGTGCTGTTCGTCTGCGAGAACAACCTGTATTCGGTCTATTCGCCGCTCGCCAAACGCCAGCCGCCCGGGCGCGCGCCCGCCGACCTGGCGCGGGCGATCGGCCTGCGCGCGGAAAGCGGCGACGGCAACGACGTGCAGCGCGTGGCCGATGCCGCGCATGCGCTGTTGCGCGGCGTGCGCGCCGGCGAGGGGCCGGCGTTCCTGGAACTCGCGACCTACCGCTGGCTGGAGCACTGCGGCCCCGCCGACGACGACGCGCTCGGCTACCGGCCCCCGGGCGAGCTGCAGGCCTGGCAGGCGCAGGATCCGCTCGCGCTGCAGGCGCGCCGCGCCGGGATCGGCGACGCCGAGCAGGCCGCGGCGGCGGCGGCGGTCGACGCCGAGATCGATGCGGCCTTCGCCGCGGCGGAAGCCGCGCCGTTCCCCGCGCCGCACTTCGGGCCCCGGGCGCAATACGCCAGCGGCCCCTGGAGCGCGCCATGAGCCGCACCCTCCATGCCGCCGCGGCGATCAACGAGGCGCTGCACCTCGCGCTGCGGCAGGATCCGTCGGTGATCTGCTACGGCTTGGGCGTCGACGATCCCAAGGCGATCTTCGGCACGACGGCGGGGCTGCAGGAGGCCTTCGGCCCCGGACGGGTGTTCGACATGCCCACGGCCGAGAACGCGATGACCGGCATCGGGATCGGCGCTGCCCTGATGGGCGCGCGTCCGGTCATGTGCCACCAGCGGCTCGACTTCTTCCTGCTGGCCATGGACCAGCTGGTCAACAACGCGGCCAAGTGGCGCTTCACCTTCGGCGAAGGCCACCGGGTGCCGCTCACGCTGCGGCTGATCATGGGCCGCGGCTGGGGCCAGGGTCCGACCCATGCGCAGAACCTGCAAGCCTGGTTCGCGCACATCCCGGGCCTGAAGGTGGTGATGCCGTCGAACGCCGCCGACGCCAAGGGACTGCTGCTGTCGGCGATCTTCGACGACGATCCGGTGGTGTTCCTGGAGCACCGCTGGATCCACAACAGCCGCGAGCACGTGCCCGAGGGCGACTGGCGGGTGCCCATCGGCCAGGCGCGGGTGGTGCGCGAAGGCACGGCGCTGACCATCGTCGCGATGTCGTACCTGGTGGCGGAAGCCCGGCATGCGTGCCGCGCCCTGGAGGCGGCCGGCGTGTCGTGCGAACTGATCGACCTGCGCTGCGTGCGCCCGATCGACTGGCCCGCGCTCAAGGCGTCGCTGCGCAAGACCGGCCGGCTGCTGGTGCTCGACACCGGGGTGGCGACCGGATCGGTCGCAGGCGAGATCATCGCGCGGCTGGCGATGGAGGAATGGGCCGCATTCCGTTCCCCGCCCCGCCGCCTGGCCGGGCCCGACTGCCCGGAGCCCACCAGCTACGGGCTGAGCAAGGGTTTCTACGTGACGGCTTCCGACATCGTCGCGCAAGCCGCGGCGATGGTCGGCCTGGCCGAAGCGCCGATGCAGCACCTGCCGCCCGCGCGGCCGCACCACGACGTTCCCGGGGACTGGTTCACCGGTCCGTTCTAACCCACAGGAGCCGGTCATGACCGACGACGACAAGAAGGCCAACACCAACCGATTCGGGTTCGAGGCCCGGACCGACATCCCGGACGATGCGCCGCTGAACCGCAATCCGGGCCACAAGCTGCGCACCTCCAACACCATCGTCAACCGCGCCGCGCTCACCGACGAGAAGGCGCTGCTCGACAGCTACAAGCTCGACAAGCGCACGGGGCAGAAGATCCAGTTCGTGACCAGCGGCAGCCAGATCGGCGTGGTCCGGCTCGGGCAGGACGATGCCGGCGAAGCGGCCGAAGCGCCCAACAGCTTCACCGGGCCGAGCTACCGCAACCCGCCGCAGCGCTTCCGCTTCGACGGCCACAAGATGATGCACCACCTGGACCGCGTCCAGGCGTGGCAGCGCGGGGAGCGGTTCGCGCCGATCCACATCGACATGGGGTTAACCAAGTTCTGCAACACCGCCTGCGTGTACTGCTACGCGGTCGTGCAGAACATGACGCAGGGCACGATGATTGGACGGGAGGCGTTGCTGCGCTACATCGAGGACTGCGGCCGTCTGGGCGTGCGCTCCATCGGCTTCATCGGCGACGGCGAGCCGACGCTGAACCCGGCGCTCTACGATGCGACGGTGCTGGCCGGCAGCCTCGGCATCGACACCTCGATGGCGACCAACGGCCTGCTGATCGACATGGACCGGGCCCACGACCTGCTGAAGAACATGAGCTGGATCCGGTTCAACCTGTCGGCGGGCGACGCGGAGGGATTCCGCCGGGTGCACCAGAGCAAGGAAGCGAACTTCCAGGTGCTGATCGACAACATCCGCGAGCTGGTGCGCATCAAGAAGGAGTTCGGCTACAAGTGCACGCTCGGCCTGCAGATGGTGCTGATCCCGGAATGCTTCGACCAGGTCCTCAAGGAGGCCCGGCTGGGCGCGGAGCTGGGGGTGGACTATTTCGTCATCAAGCATTGCTCCGACTCCGAGTACAAGGAGATCGGCATCAACTACGACGACTACCTGACGATCGGCGATGTCCTCAAGGAGGCCGAGGCCTGCTCGACGCCGGAGTACATCGTGCAGGCCAAGTGGAACAAGATCAACGCCGCGTCCGAATCGGCCCTGTACAAGGGCGGCTTCCGGAAGTACGACGTATGCCACGGCACGCCCTTCCTGCTGCAGATCTCGGGCAACGGCAAGATCTATCCCTGCGGCCCGTTCTTCAACAAGGAGCGGTTCTACATCGGCGACCTGCACGAGCAGAGCTTCTTCGACATGGTGATGGGCGACCGCTACTGGGCGGTGCACGACGACGTCACCGCCTCGGTCGATGTCCACAAGGACTGCGCGGTGGGCTGCCGGCAGGACTACGTCAACAAGTTCCTCTGGGACCTGAAGCATCCGCCCGAGCACATCAACTTCATCTGAGCTTCCGCAAGCGCCCCGCATGATCTCCGTCGTCATTCCCACCTTCAACTACGGTCATTTCGTCACGGAGGCGATCGACAGCGTGCTGTCGCAGGAAATCGACGACCTCGAGGTGATCGTCTGCAACGACCAGTCGACCGACGACACCGAGCAGCGGCTCGCGCCGTACCTGCCGGATCCGCGCATCCGCTACTACCGCAACGAGAAGAACCTCGGCGCGGTCGGCAACATCAACTACGGCATGTCCCTGGCCCGCGGCGACCACCTGCTGCTGCTCGGCGCCGACGATTTCCTGTCGCCCGGCGCGTTGCGCAGGTTGCTGGCGGCGCTGCAGGACCATCCGGAGTGCGGCTACGCCTACGGCCGCTACACGATGCTCGAGTCGGACGGGACGCGCCAGGAGATCCGGCATCCCGGCTGGCGGGACCACGACTACGCCGGCGGCCGCAACGAATTCGCCGACCTGCTGCGCCACGACCTCTACATCAACCTCGGCACGGTGCTGTACCGGCGCGAGACCCTGGCGTCGCGGCCCGCCTTCTTCGACGACAGCCTGCGCGCCGCGCCCGACGAGCGCTTCTTCCGCGCGACCGACTGGGACCTGATGCTCGACCTGAGCCGGCGGGGGGTGCAGGGCGCCTTCGTCAACCAGGCGATATCGGTCTTCCGCGTGCACGTGGCCCAGGCGTCCTCCGGACTGAAATACGTCGCGTCCGGCCTCTCGGTCCTGGAGCACGGGCTGGTGCTGCGGCGCCACGCGGTCGCCGCGAACCTGCAGCTGATCGGCGACGCGCTGCCCGACATGGCGGCCCTCTACATGGGCCGGTACCAGCACTATCTCCAGCATCGCGATCCGGAGGCGGCGGAGCGCCACGCCCTGGTGATGAAGAACCACGAAGCGGTCCTCGAAGCCCTGCGCGAGCTGTCGGGCGCCGCGTTGACGCAGCCTGCGGCGGGCGCCGAGGCGCGGGCGCCGTCCCTGCCCGCGAGGCCGAAGGCCGCCGCGGCGGACGGCGCGGCGCGGGGGCTCGACCTGTCGCGCCATGCGGACAGGCCGTTCTTCACGGTGGTCGTGACCACCTACGACCGGCCGCGCCTGCTGGCCGATGCGCTCGCCAGCATCCGCGCGCAGACCTTCGCGGACTACGAGGTCGTGCTGGTCAACGACCACGGGGCGCCGGTCGACGCGGTGGTGGCGGCCGCCGGCCTGCCCGTCCACAGCCTGCGCCTGGCCCGCAACATGGGCCAGTCGGCGGCGCGCAACGCGGCCCTGCGCCTGGCGGCCGGGCGGTACGTCTGCTTCCTGGACGACGACGACTGCATGCTCCCCGATCACCTGCAGGTGCTGCACGACGCGGCGGTGCAGGCGCCGGGCTGCGTGGTGTACTCGGATGCCTGCTGCATCATCGAGTCCCTCGCCGAAGACCGCCGCACCGAACTCAAGCGCGAGACGCCCTACCTGCACGGCGACTTCTCGCCGCAACGGCTCCACGTCACCAACTACATCCCGATCAACACCCTGGCCATCCCTGCCGAAGCCATCCGCCAGGTCGATGGCTTCGACCTGGCGCTGACCGGGCTGGAGGATTGGGAACTGCTGCTGCGCCTCACCCGCATCGTCGCGTTCCGGCATGTGCCCCGCGTCAGCGTCGAGGTGCGCATCCGGGAAACGGCGGACAACGTGTCGCGGCGCCAGCGCCGGAATTTCCCGGCGCTGTTCCGCCGCATCTACGCCGACCACGCGGATGCCGAGCACCTGACCGATGCGGTCGTGCAGGCGCGGACGCTGACGCTCCAATGCCTCGATGCGGAACTGGAGGCCGCGCAGCAGGCGGCGCCCGCCGAGCCCATGCGGGTCTGGCTCGAGGCCCAGGTGCCGTCGCAATCCCGGGGCAAGCTCATCGACGAGCACCTGGCCGCGCACGGCGGCGGACCCGGCATCGCCATATTCGTGCGCGATCTCGACGGCGACCAGGAGCGGCTGGTCCGGACGCTGGCGAGCCTGGCCTACGGCGAATGCCTCTACGCCAACATCAGCATCGTGGTGCTGACGACCGGCGCCGTCGCCGGGACCACGGCGGGCGACAAGCTGCACATGGTGCAGGTGGACGCTTCCAACTACGTGGATGCCATGAACCTGCTGATGGTCCAGTCTTCTCGCGACTGGATCATGGTGGCGGATGCCGGGGACGTCTTCACGCGCGCCGGCCTCCTGAACATCGCGCTGGAACTGATGCAGTCGCCCGAGTGCCGCGCGGTCTACGCGGACGAGGTCCGGCGCTTGCCGGAGGGCGGCCTGGGCGCGGCGTTCCGGCCCGGGTTCAACCTCGATCTCCTGCTCAGCCTGCCCGCCGCCATGGCGCGCCACTGGCTGGTGCGCCGCGAGGTGCTGCTGCAGGCGGGCGGCTACGATCCGGCCTTCGCGGGGGCGCTCGAGTTCGAGCTGATCACCCGGCTCATCGACAGCGGAGGCGTCGAGGGCCTGGCGCACGTGGACGAGCCGTTGATGACCACCGATGCCCCGGTCCTGCAGGACGACCCGACGGAACGACAGGCGCTGGAGCGGCACCTGGCGCGCCGCGGATACGACGCGGCGATCGTGGAGTCGCCCCTGCCCGGCCGTTACCGGATCCTGTACGGCCACGCGGCCCGACCGATGGTCTCCATCGTCGTGCCCACCAAGGACCAGCTGCCCATGCTGCAGCGCTGCGTGGAAAGCCTGCTGGGCACGACGCGCTATCCGAACTACGAAGTGCTGATCGTCGACAACGGCAGCGAGGACGCCGACGCCCGCCGCTGGCTCGACGGCGTCGATGCGATGGGCAACGACCGGGTGCGGATCCTGCGGTACCCGCATCCCTTCAACTACTCGGCGATCAACAACATGGCGGCGCGCCAGGCGCGGGGCGAATACCTCGTGCTCCTCAACAACGACACGGCCATCCTGCGGGAGGACTGGCTCGATGCGCTCCTCAACCACGCGCAGCGGCCCGAGGTCGGCATCGTCGGCGCCAAGCTCCTCTACCCGGACGGGAAGATCCAGCACGCGGGCGTGGTGCTCGGCTTGCGCGGACCGGCGGACCACGCCTTCCAGCACGAGCCGATGGACGCGGTCGGCTACATGAACCGCCTCCAGGTGGACCAGGACTACAGCGCCGTCACCGCGGCCTGCCTGATGGTGCGCAAGTCGGTGTACGAGGAGGTCGGCGGCCTCGACGAGGAAGCCTTCCGGATCTCGTACAACGACGTCGACCTGTGCCTGAAGGTGCGGGCAGCCGGCCATCTGGTGGTCTGGACGCCGCACGCGGTGGTGATGCACGAGTCCTCCGCCACCCAGCGGCGCGTGGATTCGACGGAGGCCGAAGCGCGGGTCGCGCGCTTCTCGACGGAGCAGGACGCGATGTACGCGCGCTGGTTGCCGTGGCTGGCGCGCGACCCGGCCTACAACCGCCACCTCACGCTCGACGGGCCCGGTTTCGAACTCGAGCCGGACCCCGCCCTGGCCTGGCGTCCCTTGCCCTGGCGTCCGGTGCCGACGGCGCTGGTCTTCCCCGCCGATCACTTCGGTTGCGGGCACTACCGCATGATCAAGCCGTTCGAGGCGCTGAAAGGCCAGGGCCTCCTCGACGGCATGCTGTCGGGCCATTTCCTGTCGCCGGTGCAGCTGGAGCGCCACGGCGCGGATGCGCTGGTGTTCCAGCGCCAGCTCGAGCCGCACCAGCTCGACAACATGAAGAAGATCAAGGAGTTCGGACGGGCCTTCAAGGTCTACGAGCTCGACGACTACCTGCCCAACCTGCCGGTCAAGAGCGTCCACAAGCGCGACCTGTCGCAGGACGTGATCAAGGTGCTGCGACGCGGCCTGGGCTACGTCGACCGGTTCGTCGTGTCCACCGACGCGCTGGCGGAAAGCTTCAAGGGGCTGCATCCGGACATCCGGGTGGTGCAGAACCGGCTGCCGCCCGAGTGGTGGCGCGGCCTGCGATCGCAACGCCGCCGAGGCGCGCGGCCGCGCGTGGGCTGGGCCGGGGGCGTCGGTCACACCGGCGACCTCGAACTCGTCGCCGACGTGGTCCAGGCCCTGGCCGGCGAAGTGGAATGGGTGTTCTTCGGCCTGTGCCCCGAGAAGATCCGGCCGTTCGTGCACGAGGTGCACAACGGCGTGCCGATCGACGACTACCCCGCGGCCCTGGCCGCGCTCGACCTGGACCTGGCGCTCGCCCCGCTCGAACAGAACCGGTTCAACGAGTGCAAGAGCAACCTGCGGCTGCTCGAGTACGGCGCGTGCGGCGTGCCGGTGGTGTGCAGCGACCTCGTCTGCTACCGCAACGCGTTGCCGGTCACCCGGGTCAAGAACCGGTTCAAGGACTGGGTCGATGCGGTGCGCATGCACATCGGCGACCTCGACGCGGCCGCGCGCGCCGGCGACGCGCTGCGCGAGGCGGTCCTGCGCGACTGGATGCTCGAAGGCGAGCACCTGCAGGACTGGCGCGACGCCTGGACCGGACGCTGAAGGCCTGCGCCGGAAGCATCGCCCCCCGGCGCACGGCGTCCCGACGCACGAAAGGCCAGGCCGCTCGCGCGGCCTGGCCTTTCGCCGTGGGAACCACCGCCGTGGTTCGCCGGGGATCAACCCTTCAGCAGCGACATCACGCTCTGCGGGAGCTGGTTGGCCTGCGCCACCATCGCGGTGCCGGCCTGCTGCAGGATCTGCGCCCGCGAAAGGTTCGCTGTCTCCTTCGCGAAGTCCGCGTCCACGATCCGGCCCCGCGACGCCGAGATGTTCTCGTTCTGGCTCTGGATGTTCTCGATCGAGCTCTCGAAGCGGCTCTGCAGGGCGCCGAGGGTGGCGCGGGAGCTGTTGACCTGGTTGATGGCGCTGTCGATCTTTTTGATCGCAACCCAGGCGTCGGCCTGGGTGCCGACGCTGACGTTGTCGATGCCGGTGGTGTCGGTGCCGGTGGCCGCGGCGGTGGTGGTCACGGCGAAGCCCGCGTTGCCGGAGGTGAAGCCCGAGAGCGTGACGGTCTGGGCGGTGCCGGCGGAGGTCAGGGCCGAGGAGCGGATCGAGATGGAGGTGTTGCCCGCGTCGTCCTTCGAGAGGAAGGCGGTCACGCCGGTGTCGTTGGTCTTGGCGTTGATGGCCGCGACGATCTGGCCGACGCGCTCGTCGGCGGAGGAGGCGGCCTTGATCTCGCCGAGGTCGACGGCGGAGGAGCCGCTGACGGTGATGGAGAAGGTGCCCGAGCTGATCTTTGCGTCGTAGTTGCCGGCGGCGCCGCCCGAGGTGATGCCGGTGGAGGTCACGGTGCCGCTGGCCGTGCCGTAGTTGACTTTCGCCAGGCCCTTGCCGGTCGCGTTGGTCACGCCCCCGACGGTGATGTTGTCGCCGGAATTGGCGCCCACCTGGAACACGGCGCCGCCGAACGAGCCGTCGAGCATCTTGGTGCCGTTGAACGAGGTGGTCTTGGCGACGCGGTCGATTTCGTCGGAGAGCTGCTTGACTTCGGCCTGCAGGGACTCGCGGTCGCTCTTGCTGTTGGTGGCGTTGCTCGACTGCACGGCGAGTTCGCGCATGCGCTGCAGCATGTCGCCGACCTTGCCCAGCGCGCCTTCGGCCGTCTGCGCCAGCGAGATGCCGTCGTTGGCGTTGCGCGACGCGACTTCCAGGCCCTTGACCTGGGTGTTCATGCGCTCGGCGATGGCCAGGCCGGCCGCGTCGTCCTTGGCGCTGTTGACGCGCAGGCCCGAGGACAGGCGCTGCATGGAGGTGGCCAGCGAAGACTGGGACGCGCTGAGGTTGCGTTGTGCGTTGAGTGAACTGACGTTCGTGTTGATGGTGGATGCCATGGTGGATTTCCCTCGTCGAATCGAAAACACCGGCATGCCGCCGGAAGTGCGTTGTCCCCGGGTTGGCTCGCCTTGGGGATGTGACGGATTCTGGGGATTCGACGCGATCGCAGAGCACGGAATAAAAGGTGGAAACCGCGCCAATTCGACGCGTTCGAGGCCGCGGGACCGCCGAAGATCGCGGTCTGCCTGCAGGCGCCGGGAACCGTGGCGCCGCATTCCGTGAAATTTCTGCGACGCAGCCCCCTCAAGTTTTTCCTGGGAACTCCGAAAACCTTTGCAACGGACCCGCCATGGGTCTGTTGACCGGCCTCCACCGGTCCTGGTGCCAGCCCTGTGCTGGCGTTGAGATCGGCGTTTTGCCGGATTACACAGTTTCAGGAGCTTTTCATGGCCTCTACGATCAACACCAACGTCGTGTCGCTGAATGCGCAGCGCACCCTCAGCGGCTCGCAGTCCTCGCTGGCGACCTCCATGCAGCGCCTGTCCTCGGGCCTGCGCGTCAACAGCGCCAAGGACGACGCGGCCGGCCTGGCCATCGCCGAGCGCATGAACACCCAGGTCAAGGGCCTGGCCGTCGCATCGCGCAACGCCAACGACGGCATCTCGCTGGCGCAGACCGCCGAAGGCGCGTTGGGCCAGGTTGGCGACATGCTGCAGCGCATGCGCGAACTCGCCGTGCAGTCGAGCAACGCCACCAACAGCAAGAGCGACCGCGAATCCCTGCAGGCCGAAGTCAAGCAGCTCTCCGACGAAATCGACCGCGTCGCTAAAACCACCTCGTTCAACGGCACCAAGATCCTGGACGGCACCTTCGCAGGCGGCGTGTTCCAGGTGGGCGCGAACGCGGGCGACAACATTTCCGTGGGCGCCACCGGCAACGCGACCGGCAAGGGCCTGGCGAAAGTCAACTACGGCACGGCCAGCGGCACCGTGACCTCCACCGGCATCACCTCGGGCGGCGCCGCCGGCAACTACGACGCAAAGATCAGCTCGGGCACCTTCTCCATCACCGTCAGCGGCTCCTCCGCCGTCGACCTCGGCGAGATCAAGGCCGCCTCCTCCGCCGACGAGCGCGTCGGCCAGATCGTCGCGGCCATCAACGCCAAGACCAACGACACCGGCGTGACCGCCTTCCTCTCGAAGGACGACGCGGGCAACACCTCCATCTCGATCCGCTCCTCGGCCCTGACCTCCGCCGGCACCGCCCAGACCGTCACGCTCTCGGGCTTCACCTCCGGCAACGCGGGCTTCGCCGTGACCACCACCGCCGCGGCCACCGGCACCGACACCACCGGCATCGACAACGTCAGCGTCAACACCCAGGCCGACGCCTGGGTCGCGATCAAGAAGATCGACAGCGCCATCAACCAGGTCAACAGCTCCCGCGCCAACCTCGGCGCCCTGCAGAGCCGCTTCGAGAACTCGATCCAGAACATCGACAGCCAGAACGAGAACATCTCGGCGTCGCGGGGCCGGATCGTGGACGCGGACTTCGCGAAGGAGACGGCGAACCTTTCGCGGGCGCAGATCCTGCAGCAGGCCGGCACCGCGATGGTGGCGCAGGCCAACCAGCTCCCGCAGGGCGTCCTGTCCCTGCTGCGGGGTTGATGGCATGAGCGCGCGGGCGGCGCACCGCCTGCCGCGCGCAGCGGCGAGGGCTTCCGGCCCTCGCCGCTTTTGCCGTTTTTCCACTGCAGCATGTCTGGCAGGGCGTAGCGCGCTGCGTCCCGCCAGGCATGCTGGAACCTAACCAGGAGAAAGCACATGGGCATCAGCTCCACCGGCATCGGAAGCGGGATCGACGTGGAAACCGTCGTCTCCAAGCTGGTCGCGCTCGAGAAGGCGCCGCTGACCACGCTGGCCAAGCAGGCCGCCGCCATCACCACCAAGGTGTCCACCTTCGCGCAGGTCAAGTCGCTGGTCTCGACCTTCGCGGACGCCGCCGCCAAGCTGACGCGCGACAGCGGCTGGAACAGCATGGCGGTGACTTCGAGCGATTCCACCGCGGTCAACGCCAAGGTCAGCGGGATCGCCGCGGCGGGCAGCTACAGCCTCACCGTCTCCAAGGTGGCGCAGGCGCAGAGCAGCGTGACCGCCAACGCGGTGCCCAGCGGGACCACCTTCGGCACCGGCAGCCTGTCGATCAAGGTCGGCACGGCCGATGCGGTGACCATCCCGATCGAGAGCGGGAGCGACACCAGCCTCGCCGGCATCGCCGCCAAGATCAACGACAAGAAGGCCGGCGTCGTGGCCATGGTCGTCAGCGACAGTTCCGGCGACCGGCTCATGGTGCGATCGTCCGCGACCGGCGCCGCCAACGGCTTCACCATCACCGGCACCAGCAGCGACGGCAACACCACCAGCGGCCTGGGAGGCATGGCCTTCACCGTCACGCAGGCGGCGCAGGACACCGAAGCCAGCCTCAACGGCATGACCGTCAGCTCCGCCACGCGCGACCTGTCGGGGGCGGTCCCGGGCCTGACGTTCACCGTGTCGAAGGTGATCGCGACGCCGGTGGACATCTCCGTGGCCGCCGACACCGCCACCACCAAGAAGAACGTCCAGGCCTTCGTGGATTCGTACAACGCCATCAACGACCTGCTCTCCACGTCGGTCAAGTACGATGCCGACACGAAGACGGCGGGCACGCTGCAGGGCGACTCCACCGCCGTGGGCCTGCAGAACATCCTGCGCTCGATGATGGGGTCGCGATCGGTCGCGGGCGCGTTCTCCACGCTGTCGGACGTCGGCATCTCGATCCAGCGCGGCGGCAACCTGCTGCTGGACGGCACCAAGTTCGACAAGGCGCTGGCCGACAAGCCCGACGACGTGAAGCAGCTCTTCTCCTCCACCAGCGCCAGCAGCGACGGGGACAAGGGCATCGCCGTCAAGTTCAAGGCCCTGACCAGCAGTCTGCTGGCCTTCGACGGCACCCTGAACGCCAAGAGCGACGCGCTCGCGGCGCAGACCAAGCGCAACGAGTCCGAGCAGGACAAGGTCGAGGCGCGCGCCGCGAGCTACGAGAAGCGCCTGCGCGCCCAGTACAGCGCGCTCGACACGCAGATGGGCTCGCTCACCGCCCTCAACAGCTACGTCTCGCAGCAGATCACCAACTGGAACAAGAGCACCAGCTGACGCATTGGAAAAATCAATCGCGATCTTCAGAAAGCGCCCAGGAAACCTACATTTTTCCGGCCGCCGGTCGATAACAAAAACAAGAGAATTGCTGCAAAGAAAGACGCCATGTTCAGCCCCTTCAATGCCCGCGCCGCCTTCGCCTACCGCCAGTCCAGCGCCGAAGGCGCCAGTCCCCACCAACTGATCAACCTGCTGTTCGACGGCCTGCTGGTGTCGCTGCGCAGCGCCCAGGCCTGCCTCGTGCGCGGCGACCTCGCCGCCAAGGGCGAGCACATCGGCAAGGCGGTGCGCTTCCTCGAGGAAGGCCTCAAGGGCGGCCTGAACCTGGCCGAGGGCGGCGAGCTGGCGCTGAACCTGCGCAACCTCTACGACTACTGCGTGCGCAGCCTGACCCTCGCCAACCTCCGCAACGACGCCGCGCCGATCGCCGAGGTCCTCGGGCTGGTCGAGACCCTGGCCGACGGCTGGCGCGGCATCGCGCAGGCGCAGCCCGCTCCCGTCCCCGCCGCACCCCGCGCCCTGCGCGCCCTGGGAGCCTGACATGGCCAAAGATATGCAACAAGACCACCTGATCGACTACTACAAGGCCATCGAGGACAGCAGCCGCAAGATGCTGGCCGCCGCGCAGGCCAGCGACTGGGAAGGCGTGGTGCGCTACGAGGGCGCCTGCGCGGTGCTGATCGAGCAGCTGCGCTTCAAGTCCCAGGAGGAGCAGCTGCTGCCCGAGCACCGCCGGGAGAAGGCGCGGATCATGCAGCGCATCCTGCGCAACGACGCCCAGATCCGCTACCTGACCGAGCCCTGGCTCGCGCAGTTCGACCGGCTGATGGTCGGGCAGCCGCAGATCGTGCACTGACCGGCGGTGCGGCGGCGCTCCGGGCGTCCCGCCGCGGCGGACCGGCATCCGGCGACGCGCTGGAGCCGCGAACCACGAGAACGACGGGGGCCACAATGCCCCCGTCGCCGTTTCCGGCGCATGCGGTCGCTTGCGGTCCGGACCGCCTGCACGCCGGCCGCGTCCGGCGCGTTCATTTCGCGCGCAGGAACTCCCCGGCTTCCAGCAGCACCAGCTCGTTGTCGTCGGCCGCGTCGGGCAGGCGGCTGCTGGAGAAGGGCAGGTTGTTGTCGTTGCCGACCACCAGGTGCGTCGCGTCCACCACGTCCACGTTCTCGATGGTGAAGAAGGGGAAGGCCAGCGCGCCGTCGGTCAGCGGCTTGCGCGCGCGCCGGTCGGGGTCGGCGATGCGCAGCAGGTCGATCGACGCGATCTTGCGCACCGGGCCGCCGGCGCCCGCGTCGTCGAAGGCGATCTTGTAGACGCGCTTGAATTTCGCCACGTCCGGGAAGCAGTCGGCGCGCGGCGCCGGGGCCGGGGCGCCCGGGGCCGGCGGCGCGGCGGGCGGGCAGGCGCGGTCGGGCGTGCCTTCGCCGTTGTCGCGTTCGATCACCAGGCCGACCGCGCGCGCGCCGTCGGGCGCGGACTGGGCGTCGATCAGGTTGAAGTCGCCGATGGCGTGGCCGTCGGCTTCGAGCGGGTAGAGCCAGGAACGGCCGGTCCAGCGGCCGGCGCGGGTGTCGAATTCCAGCACCCGCAGCGCCTCCTTGCCGCCGACCCGTTCGTAGTCCTTCGCGGCCGCGTTCCAGACCGGGCCTTCGAGCAGGGCGTAGAGCCGGCTGCCGTCGGGCGAGGCGGCCAGGCCCTCGAAGCCCTTGGAGCGCTTGACCTGGAATTCCACCGCGCCGCCCGGCGCGCCGGGGGTCACCACGGCCGGATGGTCGGGCGAGCGCACCGGCTTGCCGTCGACCAGGGTCTCGTGCACCGCCAGCACCTTGCCTTGCAGGTCGGCCTGGATCAGGAAGGGGCCGAACTCCTCGCCGATCCAGAGGGTGTCGCCGACGATCTGGAAGCTCTCGGGGTCGAAGTCGGCGCCGGTCAGGTAGCGCTTCGCGGTGCCTTCCTGGACGATGCGGAAGGGCACCTTGCGGTCCGGATCGTGCAGGAAGACGGTGCCCAGCCGGGTGAAGCCGCCCTGGGCGAAGTCCACCCGGTAGTGGTTCAGGTAGAGCATGAAGTCGGGCGAATTGGCCTTGGCGCCGGCGCCGTTGTCGGTCAGCACCCAGAAGCTGCCGTCGGCCATGCGCTGGATGCCGGAGTGGCCCTGCAGCGGCTGGCCGTCGAAGGGCAGGGAGACGCCGGTCCTGCGGCCGAAGGACGTGCCTTCGACGCTGCCGAGGCGCTCGACGCGCCGGCCGGTGGTGAACTTGCCGCTGTGGCGCAGGTCGGGCGGCGCGTCCTGCGGGGCGGGCACGAAGCTGCGGGCCGGCAGCAGCGCGTGGCCGGCCAGGCGCGCGGGCAGCACCGGCGCGTCGTCGGCGGCGTGCGCCGGCGCCGCCAGCAGCGCGGCGGTCACGGCGAGGATGGAGGCGAAGGCCGGCAGCAGCCGGCCGGCGGTCCGGGGCGCGGAGGCCGCGGCGCCGGGGATCGGGGAGGGAGCGGGAGCGTTCATGGGCCGCGACCATGCCCGGTCGGGATGACACGCCGGTGACGTCCGGAGCGGCCGGACCTCGAACGAAATACGGCGCCGGCGCGCGCCCCGCCTAGGGAGCCAGCTATCGAAAAAATAGCTGCCGACGCCGGGCAGCGGATCCGCCGCGGCGGCATCCGGCGGCGCACCGCCCGCCGCCCGCTCACACCTGCATGTTCATGATGTCGCTGTAGGCCTGGACCATCCGGTTGCGCACGTGCAGCGTGGCCTGGAAGCCGATCTGCGCCTTCTGGATCGCGACCATGGTCTCTTCCAGGCTGACCGCGGGATTCTCCATCTGCACCTCGCGCTGCATGCCGGCCGCGGTGTTCTGCGCGGCGCTGACCGACTGCAGCGCGCCCTTGAGCGCGGCGCCGAAGCCGTCCTGGCCGCCCGCGCCCTGGATCGCGCCGCCCGCGCCGGCCCGGCCCGCGCCGCCCAGGCCCCCGACGCCGCCGGTGGCGGAGGGCATCGCGGGCATCGTCGTGTAGGGGTTGAAGCGCAGGTCCATGGCAATCCTTCGGGGGCGGCGGGCGGTGCTCCGCTGCGATGGGGCCGATCGTAGGGCGGGGCGGTCGCCGGGGTGCCCGGGAAATGCGGGCCAAAACCGCGCCTTATCCCGCCGATGGCTGACGTCTGGTTACGAATAATCGGCGGCATCGGATGGGGAAGGTCCCCGTCCCGTCCACCAGGAAGCCGCCGCCCGATGTCCGCCGTTGCCGAACTGCCCGCCACCGCGATCCCGGCCCCCGTCCCCGCCACCGGCCTGGCCGGGCGCTGGCAGGCCCTGTCGCGCGGCCAGCGCCTGCGCTTCGCCCTCGGCGCGGCGCTGCTGGCGGCCGCCGCCGTCGCCGCGGTGGTCTTCTCCCGCCAGGCCGACTGGAAGGTGCTCTACGCCAACCTGCCGGACAAGGACGGCGGCACCATCGTCGCGCAGCTCGCCACGATGAACGTGCCCTACAAGTACGCCGAGGGCGGCGCCGCCATCCTGGTGCCGGCCGACCGGGTGCACGACGTGCGGCTCAAGCTCGCCTCGCAGGGCCTGCCCAAGAGCTCGGTGGCCGGCTTCGAGCTGATGGAGAACAACCGCTTCGGCATGACCCAGTTCCAGGAGCGCCTGACCTTCCAGCGCGGCCTCGAGGGCGAGCTGACCCGCTCGATCCAGGCCCTGTCCTCGGTGCAGAGCGCGCGCATCCACCTGGCGCTGCCCAACCAGAACGGCTTCTTCCGCGAGCAGCAGAAGCCCAGCGCCTCGGTGCTGCTCACCCTCTACCCCGGCCGCTTCCTCGACCGCGCCCAGATCGCCGGCATCGTGCACCTAGTGGCATCGAGCGTGCCCGAGATGCCGCCCTCGGCGGTGAGCGTGCTCGACGACACCGGCAAGCTGCTGTCCACCCCGCCCGACGGCGCGGGCACGGGCGCCGGGGCCGGCGGCGACGGCCAGCAGCTGCAGTACGTGCAGCAGCTCGAGCGCGAGTACACCCGCCGCATCCTCGACATCCTGGAGCCGGTGGTCGGCCGCAACAACGTCAAGGCGCAGGTCACCGCCGAGGTCGACTTCTCCCAGTCCGAATCCACGTCCGAGCAGCACCGCCCCAACCAGGCCGCCGACGCCGGCGCCATCCGCAGCCAGCAGACCACCGAGGTCACCGGCGCGGGCGCCGCCCCGCCCGCCGGCGTGCCCGGCGCCACCACCAACCAGCCGCCGGCCCAGCCCGCCGCTCCGATCAACGGCCAGGCCGTGCCGCCCGCCGCCGCCGGCGCCGCCGCCGCCGGCGCGCAGGGCACCAGCAAGCGCGAGTCCATCACCAACTACGAGGTCGACAAGACGGTCAAGGTGACCCGCGCCGGCAGCGGCGCCATCAAGCGCCTGTCGGCCGCGGTGGTGGTCAACTACCAGATGCCCACCGCCGCCCAGGCCGCGGCCGCCAAGGGCGAATCCACGCCGCAGGCCCTGTCGGCCCAGCAGATCGAGCAGATGACCGCGCTGGTGCGCGAAACCATCGGCTTCAACAAGGACCGCGGCGACTCGGTCAACCTGATGAACACCCCCTTCCTGGTGGAAGCGCCCGACACCACCATCCTGCCGCTGTGGAAGCAGCCCGAGGTGCTGGAATGGGCCCGCAGCCTGGGCTGGCCGGTCGGCATGCTGGTCTTCGCGCTGGTGGTGATCCTGGGCCTGGTGCGCCCGGTGCTGCGCGCCGGCCGGGAGCCGGTGCAGCTCCTACCCGCCGCAGCGCCCGGCGGCCAGCTCGACGCCCTGATCGAGGACACGCCGCAACGCGCCGCGCTGCCGGCCCCCGGCGAGTCGACCGCCGCGCTGGCCATCGGCCTGACCCCCGAGCAGGCCCGCCTGGAGGACGCCCGCCGCCTGGCCAAGGAAAACCCGACCGCGGTCGCCAACATCGTGAAGAACTGGGTCAACGGCGAGATGGCCGCCTGACGCCGCGCCAGAATCGACGCCATCCGCGCAACCCGCCGCACCGACGAAGGCATCCCGACCATGGACGAAGAAGGACTCAACAACGCCGCCATCCTGCTGATGTCGCTCGGCGAGGAGGAAGCGGCCGAGGTGTTCCGCCACCTCTCGCCGAAGGAAGTGCAGAAGCTCGGCGAGACCATCGCCCGCACCCGCTCGGTCTCGCGCGAGCGGGTCGACGCGGTGATCGGCAAGTTCACCGAGGCGGCCTCCGCCGAGAGCCTGCTGGTTTCCGACAGCAGCGACTACGTCCGCGCGGTGCTCAAGCGCGCGCTGGGCGACGACAAGGCCTCGCTGCTGATCGACCGGATCCTGCAGGGCGGCGACGTCTCGGGCATCGAGAGCCTGAAGTGGATGGACCCGCTGTCGGTGGCCGAGCTGCTGCGCAACGAGCATCCGCAGATCGTCGCCGCGATCCTGGTGCACCTCGACCACGAGCAGTCCGCCGCGGTGCTGGCCCACCTGACCGAGCGCCAGCGCGGCGAGGTGATGCTGCGCATCGCCACCCTCGAGGGCATCCAGCCCACCGCGCTCAAGGACCTCAACGAGGTGCTGTTCAAGGTGCTCGCCGGCGGCGACAAGGTCCGCAAGGCCTCGCTCGGCGGGGTCAAGACGGCCGCCGAGATCATCAACCTCATGGGCACCGCCATCGAGGGCACGGTGCTCGAGTCCATCCGCGGCTACGACCCGGACCTGGCGCAGAAGATCATGGACAAGATGTTCGTCTTCGACGACGTCGCCAAGCTCGACGACAAGTCCATCCAGCTGGTGCTCAAGGAAGTGGCTTCCGAGACCCTGGTGGTCGCGCTCAAGGGCGCTTCGCCCGAGCTGCGCGAGAAGTTCCTCTCGAACCTGTCCTCGCGGGCGGCCGAATCGATGCGCGAGGACCTGGAATCCCGCGGCCCGATGCGCCTGTCCGAGGTCGAGGCGCAGCAGAAGGAGATCCTCAAGACCGTGCGCCGCCTCTCCGACGAAGGCCAGATCGTCCTCGGCGGCGGCGGCGGCGACGACGCCTTCGTCTGACCGCCCGCCCGGAACGCCCGCCCGCCATGTCCCACTCCGACATCCGCAACTTCAACCGCTTCATCCCGCGCGAGGACGTGTCCCGCGTCTCCGCCTGGGACTTCGGCGCGGTGGACGAGGGCGCGCGCGCCGAGATCGCCCGCGCCCAGGCCGCCGCCGAAGCCGAGCGCCAGATGGGCGCCATCGCCGAGCGGCTCCAGCAGGCGCACGACGCCGGCTTCGAGAGCGGCTTCGCCGACGGCGCCGCGCAGGCCGCCGCCGAGGCCGAGCAGCGCCTGGCCGATTACATCGACGGCGAAGGCCGGGCCGCGGCCGAACGCATGGCCGCGCTGCACGACGCCTTCGCGCTCGGCCTGGACGCCGCCCGCGAACGGATGGCCCGCGGCATCCTGGACATCGCCTGCGCGCTGGCGCGCCAGGTGGTGCGGCGCGAACTGGCGGTGCGGCCCGACGCGCTGGAGCCGGTGGTGCGCGAGGCCCTCGCGCAGCTCATGGCCGACGGCAAGCCGGCGGTGGTGCGGCTGCACCCGCAGGACCACGCGGCGCTGTCGGTCGCGCTGGCGGACGCCGGCCGCCCCGGCGCGGTCGCCTGGCTGGCCGACGCCGCCATGCCCGCGGGCGACTGCCAGGTCGAGAGCGCCGGCACGGTGATCGACGGCCGCGTCGCCAGCCGCTGGGCCCGCGCCCTGGCGCCGCTCGGCCTGGACGCGGCCTGGGACGCGGTGCCCGCCGAGCAGGCCGAGGCCGAACAGGCGCTGCGCGCGTCCGCCGCAGCGGCTGCCGTGGAGCACGGAACCGCGGAGCCCGCGGGCGCCCCGCAGGGCCGCCTGGAAGCCGAAGCCGAAGCCGTTGCCGTTGCCGACGCCGACGCCGACGCCGACGCCGACGCCGACGCGGCCGGGGCGGCGGGTCGGGACGCGGCGACCGCGGGCGGCCCCCGGGAAGGCGGCCCCATCGCCCTGCAGGACGACCCGTCCGCAGGCAGCCCCGACGGCGTCCCGGACGACGCCGGCGCCTCGGCCGGCGCGCCACTGCCGGCCGCGCCCGCCGCGCAGGACGACCCGTTCGCCGGCATCGATTTCGACAGCCTGTTCGACGCCAACACCGCGCCGCCGCCGGCCGCGGCCGCACCGGAGCCCGACGATGCCGCATGAGCCCGCCCTGCAGGACGCCGCTGCCGCCGTCCCCGCCACCGCGGCGGCCGAGGCCGCCCGCTGGGACGGCTTCTTCGCCGCCGTGCGGGACCGGGTGCGCGCGCCGGTGCCGCTGGAGACCCGCGGCACGCTCACCAAGCTCACCGGCCTGGTGATGGAGGCCGCCGGCATCCGCGTGCCGGTCGGCTCGCAGTGCCGCATCCAGCAGGCCGGCCAGGCGCCGGTGCTGGCCGAGGTGGTCGGCTTCGCGGGCGAGCGCGCCTTCCTGATGCCCGCCGGCGACATCCACGGCCTGTCGAGCGGCGCCAGCGTGGTGCCCGCGCCGGCCTACGTCTCGGTGCCGCGCCTGGGCGACGCGCCGCAGGACGGCGCCGCGCCCCCTGCGGCCCACGGCGCGGGCGTGCTGCGCCTGCCGCTGGGCGACGGCCTGCTCGGCCGGGTGGTGGACGCCAGCGGCGAGCCGCTCGACCGCCAGGGCCCGCTGCGCGGCGTGGACGCGCTGCCGCTGGACCGCAGCCCGATCAACGCCATGGACCGCGACCCGGTGCGCCAGGCCCTGGACACCGGGGTGCGCGCCATCAATTCGCTGCTGACCGTCGGCCGCGGCCAGCGGCTCGGCCTCTTCGCCGGCTCGGGCGTCGGCAAGTCGGTGCTGCTCGGCATGATGGCCCGCTACACCCAGGCCGACGTCATCGTGGTCGGCCTGATCGGCGAGCGGGGCCGCGAAGTCAAGGAATTCATCGAGGACATCCTGGGCGAGGACGGCCGGGCCCGCTCGGTGGTGGTGGCGGCCCCGGCCGACGCGCCGCCGCTGCTGCGCATGCAGGGCGCGGCCTACGCCACCGCGGTGGCCGAGCACTTCCGCGACAAGGGGCAGCACGTGCTGCTGCTGATGGATTCGCTCACCCGCTACGCCATGGCGCAGCGCGAGATCGCGCTGGCCATCGGCGAGCCGCCGGCCACCAAGGGCTATCCGCCGAGCTGCTTCGCCAAGCTGCCGGCGCTGGTCGAGCGCAGCGGCAACGGCCTGCACGGCGTGGGCTCGATCACCGCCTTCTACACCGTGCTCTCCGAGGGCGACGACCAGCAGGACCCGATCGCCGACGCGGCGCGCGCCATCCTCGACGGCCACATCGTGCTCTCGCGCGAGCTGGCCGAATCCGGCCATTACCCGGCGATCGACGTCGAGGCCTCGGCCTCGCGGGTGATGCACAACGTGGCCACCCGCGGCCACCTCGAATCGGCCCGGCGCTTCCGCGCGGTCTACTCGCGCTACCGCAAGGCGCGCGACCTGGTGCAGGTGGGCGCCTATGCCCACGGCTCCGATCCGCAGGTCGACGAGGCGATCCGCCTGCAGCCGGCGATGGTCGAGTTCCTGCAGCAGGGCATGCACGACGCGGCGCCGCTGCCCGAGTGCACCGCCGCGATGGCGCAGCTCACCGGCGTCGCCGCCTGACCGGGCCCGGCACCATGGCGTCATCCGCCCCCGCCCGGCCCCTGCCCCGCGCGCTCGCCGGCATCGGCATCGCCATCGAGCAGGCCCGGCGCGCCCGCGACGACGCGGCCCAGGCGCTGGCGCGGCTGCAGGGCGCCGAGCAGGCCGCCCGCGGCCAGTCCGAGCAGCTCGAGGCCTACGGCGTCGAGACCACCGAGCGCTGGGCGCGGCAGGCCCGCATCCGGGCCACGCCCGAGATGATGCAGCACCACTACCAGTTCATGGGCCGGCTCGACCAGGCCATCGCGATGCAGCGCGGCGTGGTCGAGCAGCACGCGGCCCAGGTGGCCCGGGGCCGCGAAGCCCTGCTGGCCGCCGAACTGCGCCTGGCCAGCCTGCAGAAGATGGTGGGCCGCCGCCTGCTGGAGGCCGAGCGCCTGCAGGACCGGCGCGCGCAGAAGGACAACGACGAGATGGCGGCGCGGCAGTTCCGCCGCCAGGCTGCCGCGGCGCGGGACGCCGCCGGCGCCGACCCGGACACCCCAGATTTCTGAAGGAACCTCCATGGCATTCGACACCGCCGCTTCCCGTGCCGCCGGCGCGTCCGCATCGATCGGCGCCGCGGCGCAGGCCGGACGCCGGCGCGGCGCGGAGGAGGGCGCCGCGGGCGGCTTCCGCGCGGTCCTCGCCGCCAGCGGCGAGCGCGCGGCGCCGGCGGCCGAGGCGCCGCCGGTGCGCGACGGGGATGCCGCCGCGGCGCGGCGCGCGCCGTCGACCGATGGCGCGCGCGGTCCCGCCGCCCGGCCGCCGCAGGAGTCCGGGCAGTCCGCCGCGGCGGAAGAGGCGCGCCGGGCCGCCCGGAACCGCGAGGCCGCGCCGGCCGGGCGCGAACGGCGCGCCGGGGAGGCCGGGGACGGCACTGCCCGGCCGGACGCCGCCGGTACCGGGCAGGCCGCCCCGGCGTCCGCCGGCCGGCCGCCGGCGCGCCCGGCGGACGCCGCGCCCGCGGCGGGGCGGGAAGCGGATGCCGCCGCTTCCGGCGACGCCGCATCCGATCCCGCCGGCGGCCCGGCGCACGGTCGCGGCGGCAAGGCCGCGGCGTCCCCGTCGGCATGGGCGGATCCGGCCCGGGCCGGCGACGCGCAGGCCGGCCTCCCGCCCGCGGCGCAGGCGGCTCCGGCCGATGCGGCGGCCCTGGGCGCGGCCCTCGCCGCCGCGGGCGCGGCGCCGGCCACTGCCGCCGCGACCGCGACCGCGAACGGCGGCCCGGCCGGAGGCACTGGAGCGGCGGGGGCCGTCGCAGGCTACCGCGACATCTTCGACCGCATGCGGCAGGCCCTGGCGCCGGCCGGCGCCGCGGGCGCCGCCGGTCCCGCGCCGAACGAGGCGGCCGATGCCGGCCCGGGCGATCCGGCGAGAGGCGCCGCCGCCGGCGGCCTGTCCGCCGGCGCGGCGCCCCGTCCCGCGGGCGGCCGCATCGCCCTGGCCGGCCTGGAGGCGACGCGCCCCGGCGACACGGTGGGCCTGACGGCGTCGCTCCAGCGCGCCCTGGCCGAGTTCGCGGGCGCTGCCGCCGGCGGCGCGGCCGGACCCGCCGGCGAGGCGGGCGGACCGCGGCATCCGGGCGAGGCGCTGGCGGGCGCGGCGGACCTCGCGGGCGGCGCGGCGCCGGTCGCCGCGTTCGGCGCGCCCGCCGGCGGCACGGGCGCCGGCGCCGCTGCCGGCATGGAGACGGGCGGCGCGCCGGTCGCCGCCGGCGCGCCGGCCGCATCCGCCGACGCGGCCGATCCGCTGGCCGCCCAGGCGACCTACTGGATCGGCCAGAAGACCCAGAAGGCCGAACTCACCCTGGAGGCCTTCGGCGGCCCGGTCGCGGTGCAGATCGCGCTCAGCGGCAGCGAGGCGCAGGTGGCCTTCCGCAGCGACCAGGCCGACGCCCGCGCCGCGCTCGGCCAGGCGCTGCCCGAGCTGCGCGAGGCGCTGCAGCGCGAGGGCCTGGTGCTGTCCGGCGTATCGGTCGACACCGCCGCCGGGCGCGAGGCCGCGACGCGGCAGCAGGCGGGCGCGGCGGGGCAGGGCGGCGGAGGGCGGCAGGGCGACGGTCCGGACGAGGGCCCCGGCCGGCGCGGCCGGCAGGCGGTGAGCGCCGCCGCGGCGCCCGCGGAGGCGGCCGGCCCGGCCGGCGGCGGCCGCGGCCGGCTCGACCTCTTCGTCTGAGGACGCGTCGGCGATCCCGCGGGGGGCCGTCGATGCGTCCCGGGCGCCCGGGGCGCCGCCCGGAGGGACCGCGGGGCCTGCGCGGCGGCACGAATGCGCGGGCTTTTCCCCGCTGTTCCCCGGACCGTGGACGGGTGCGCGGCCGATAATCGACGCATCCCACGGCCCCGCCCCGCGCGGCGGCTGTGTCGATGCCCCGACCTGCAAGGAAATCCGCCGTGTCCGCACCCGCCGCACCCGCCGCCGCCAAACCCAAGTCCAAGAAGCTGATGGTCATCGTCCTCGTGCTGGTCCTGCTGCTGGCCGGCGGCGGGGGTGGCGCCTACTTCTTCATCAGCAAGCAGCGCGCCGCCCAGGCCGCGGCGGCGCTCGGCGAGGGCGAGGAGGAGTCGCACGCCGAGGCGGCCCCGGCCCACGACGACCACAAGGCCCCGCCGGTGTTCCTGCCGGTGGACAACATGGTGGTCAACCTGGCCGACCCCGGCGGCGACCGCTACGCCCAGATCGGCATCACCTTCGAGGTGGCCGACGAGAAGACCGCCACCACCGTCAAGAACTTCATGCCCAGCATCCGCAGCGCCATCCTGCTGATGGCCTCGCAGCGCACCTCGCAGGAGCTGCTGCAGCGCGACGGCAAGGAGCAGCTCGCCGCCGACATCATGGAGGAGGCCGCCGCGGCGGTCGCCGGCAAGCCCTCGCCCTCGCGCCTGCGGGCGCAGGCCGCCAAGGCCAAGGCCGAGGGCCTGGACGACGACGAGGAGGAGGAAGAGGTCCGTCCCCGCAAGAAGAAAAAGAAGAAGTCCGCGCAGTCCAACGGCCCGGTGCGCGGGGTGCTGTTCTCGAGCTTCATCATCCAGTAGGCCCGGCAGGCCGCCGCCCGTCCACGCCATGCCCGGAGTTGCCGCACCATGAGCGACGCGTTCCTTTCCCAGGAAGAAGTCGATGCCCTGCTCGAGGGCGTCACCGGCGAAAGCCAGAAGATCGTCGAGGACACGCCCGAGGCCGGCGCAGTCCGCGAATACAACATCTCCAGCCAGGAGCGTATCGTCCGCGGGCGCATGCCGACGATGGAGATCGTCAACGAGCGCTTCGGCCGCAACCTGCGCGTCGGGCTGTTCAACTTCATCCGCCGCAGCCCCGAGATCTCGGTCGGCACGGTGTCGGTGCAGCGCTACAGCGCCTTCCTGCGCGAGCTGGCGGTGCCGACCAACTTCAACATCGTCGCCATCCGGCCGCTGCGCGGCAGCGGCATGATCGTCTGCGAGCCCTCGCTGCTGTTCGGGGTGATCGACACCCTCTACGGCGGCCAGGGCAAGTTCCAGACCCGGATCGAGGGCCGCGACTTCTCGCCCACCGAGCAGCGGGTCATCAACCGGCTGGTGGACGTGGTCTGCCAGGAGTACAAGAAGGCCTGGCAGGGCGTCTATCCCCTGGAGCTGGAGTACCAGCGCTCGGAGATGCAGCCGCAGTTCGCCAACATCGCGACCCCCAGCGAGATCGTGGTCTCGACCGCCTTCCACCTGGAGATCGGCGACATCGCCGGCTCGATCCACATCTGCATGCCCTACGCGACGCTGGAGCCGATCCGCGACGTGCTGTATTCCTCGACCCAGGGCGATTCGATCGAGGTGGACCGGCGCTGGGTCAAGCTGCTGACCCGCGAGATCCAGGCCGCGGAGGTGACGCTGGTGGCCGAACTGGCCACCGCCGACGCCACCATCGAGCAGCTGCTGGCGATGAAGGTGGGCGATTTCATCGAACTGGACCGCCAGCCCCGCATCACCGCGACCATCGGCAACGTGCCGCTGTTCGAATGCCAGTACGGCACCCACAACGCCAAGTACGCCATTCGCATCGAAGAATGCCTGCGCGGCAACGACCTCAACTGGATTGGAGACAAGAATGGCTGACACGCCCGGTGGCGAAGACGATCCGATGGCCGGTTGGGCCGAGGCCTTCGAGGAACAGAAGAACGCGGTCGACGCCGCCCAGGGCGGGCCGCTGTCGGGCGCGGAGTCGCCCAAGCCCTTCGGCAACAACGCCATGGGCGCCGACGGCAGCATGAACGACATCAACCGGGTGCTCGACATCCCGGTGCAGCTGTCGGTGGAGCTGGGCCGCACCAAGGTGCCGATCAAGTACATCCTGCAGCTGGCCCAGGGCTCGGTGGTCGAGCTCGACGCGCTGGCCGGCGAGCCGATGGATGTGCTGGTCAACGGCTACCTGATCGCCCAGGGCGAGGTGGTGGTGGTCAACGACAAGTTCGGCATCCGCCTGACCGACGTGGTGACCCCGTCCGAGCGGCTGCGCCGCGTCAGCCGCAACGGCTAGACACGCGCCCGGCGGCGGTCCTGCGCTAGGGTCGCGTGCACGCGCCGCCGTCGCGCATCCGCCCCGGCCGCGCGCGCGGCCCCTTCCGGAAACCTGGTTTTGCCGATGACCCAGTCCCTGCTCCTCGTGGCGCTCTTCGTGGCGCTGATGGCCTGCCTGCCGTGGGCGATCAAGCGGCTGCGGCTGCGCACCCCCGCGGGCGTCCTCGCCGCCGGCGCCGCGCCGCGCCTGGTCTCGACCCTGGCGGTCGGGCCGCAGCAGCGGGTGGTGACGGTGGAGGTCGGCCCGGCCGGCGCCCGCGTCCAGCTGGTGCTGGGCGTGACCGGCCAGTCCATCCGCTGCCTGCACACCCTGCCCCCGGACGGCGCCGGGCCGGCCGCGCCCGGCGCCCCCGCCGCGGCGCCGCCCGCGCCGGCCTCCCCCTTCGCCGCCTTGATGCGCGGCAGCGGCGGCGCACCCCGCGCCGGAGGGGCGTCCGATGCGTGACGCGCGCCCGTCCCACCGCGCCGCCGGCGCGGCCGACCGCCTGGGCCGCGCCGCGCTCTGGGTCGCCGGCGCGGCCGCGCTCTGCCTGGCGGGCCCGGCGGTGGCGCAGACCGCGCCGCAGGGGCCGGGCCAGCTGCCGCTGCTGATCGGCACCGGCCAGGGCGGCACCAGCTTCTCGGTGCCGGTGCAGACGCTGCTCTTCTTCACCGCGCTGTCCTTCCTGCCCGCGGTGCTGCTGATGATGACCTCGTTCACCCGCATCGTCATCGTGCTGTCGCTGCTGCGCCAGGCGCTGGGCACCCAGGCCGCGCCGCCCAACCAGGTGGTGGTCGGGCTGTCGCTGTTCCTGACCTTCTTCGTGATGGGGCCGACGCTCGACCGCGTCTACGCCGAGGCGTACCAGCCCTACAGCGAGAACCGGATCACCTTCGACCAGGCGCTCGAACGCGGCGAGGCGCCGCTGCGCCAGTTCATGCTCAAGCAGACCCGGCAGTCGGATTTCGCGCTGTTCTCGCGCCTCGCCCGGCTGGACCCTTCGGTCACCGCCGAGGCCGCGCCGATCCGGGTGCTGGTGCCGGCCTTCGTCACCAGCGAGCTGAAGTCGGCCTTCCAGATCGGCTTCATGATCTTCATCCCCTTCCTGGTGATCGACATGGTCGTGGCCAGCGTGCTGATGTCGCTGGGCATGATGATGCTGTCGCCGGTGCTGGTGGCCCTGCCGTTCAAGCTGATGCTCTTCGTGCTGGCCGACGGCTGGAACCTGCTGATCGGCTCGCTCGCCGCCAGCTTCGCGCAGTGATCCCCCGATGACCCCGAACCCGCCCCGAGGAGCCGCCGCATGACCCCGCAGATGGTGCTGTCCACCGGCCAGGATGCCCTGTTGATGATGCTCAAGGTCTCCGCGCCGCTGCTGCTGGTGGTGATGGTGGTCGGCCTGCTGGTCAGCATCTTCCAGGCGATCACCCAGATCCAGGAGGCGACGCTGGCCTTCGTGCCCAAGCTGATCGCCGCGGTGGTCGTCTTCGCGGTCGCCGGGCCGTGGATGCTGTCCACCCTGGTGGACTACCTGCGGCGGATGATCGAGTCCATCCCGTCGCTGGTCGCCTGAGGCCGCCCGCCCGGTCCGCCCCCGTCCGGCCGCGCCCTCCGCCACCGCCCGCCCATGGTCTCGATCTCCGAAGCGCAGCTCGCGGCCTGGCTCTCGCCCATCGTCTGGCCCTTCCTGCGGGTGCTGGCGCTGTTCGGGGTCGCGCCGGTGTTCTCCCTGCGCTCGATCCCGGTGCGGGTGAAGGTCGCGCTGGCCTTCCTCGTCGCGCTGTCGGCCCAGGCCACGCTGGTCGGCCAGCCGGTGGTGTCCCTGAACGGGCCGCAGGCGCTGGGCGCGGTGGTGCAGAACATCGGCGTCGGGCTGGCGCTGGGCTTCGCGGTGCGGCTGGTGTTCGTCGCGGTGGAGCTGGCCGGCGAGCTGGTGGGGCTGCAGATGGGCCTCAACTTCGCCTCCTTCTTCGACCCGACCAGCGGCGGCCAGGTCAGCGCCGTCTCGCGCTTCATGGGGCACATGTCGGTGCTGCTCTTCGTGGTGATCAACGGCCACCTGATCCTGCTGATGGCGGTGGTGCGCAGCTTCCAGGCCTTCCCGGTGGACGGCAGCTTCATGCGGGCGGTGGCGACGACGCAGCTGCACCGCCTGGGCAGCGAGCTGTTCGCCAGCGCCTTCTGGATCGCGCTGCCGATGGTCGGGCTGCTGCTCTTCACCAACCTCGCGCTGGGCGTCATCTCCCGGATCGCCCCGCAGATGAACATCTTCTCGATCGGCTTCCCGATCACGCTGGGCGTCGGCATGGCGGGCATCGCAGCCACGCTGCCGCTGCTCGACCAGCCGGTGCTGGCGCTGATGCAGCGGGTGATCGGGCTGTTCGGCGGCTGATCCGGCCGGAGCGTTGTCTGCTATTTTATTGATAGCTGAAGGCGTAGGCGGGACGCGCGCTGCCGGCCGATCGGATGCGCGGCCTTGGCCCTGACCGCAGGCCGCGCGGCGGTCCGCGCGCCCCCGCTCCGCGCTCAGACCAGGCCGTTGCGGATCGCGTAGACGGTGAGTTCGGCGTTGTTGGTCAGGCCGAGCTTCTCCAGCACCCTGCTGCGGTAGACGCTGACCGTTTTCGGGCTCAGCACCAGTTCCTCGGCGATGTCCGACAGCCGTCGGCCCGAGGCGATCTTCAGCAGGGTCTGCAGCTCGCGCTCGGACAGCAGGGTGTGCGGCGCCTCGACCTCGGGCTTGGAGACGCTCTCGGCCAGCATCTGCGCCACCTCGGGCGTCAGGTACTTGCGGCCCTGCGCCACGGTGCGCACCGCGCTCACCAGCGCCTCGGGGTCGCCGGCCTTGTTCACGTAGCCGTGCGCGCCGGCCTTGAGGCAGCGGATCGCGTACTGGTCCTCGGGGTACATGGTCACCACCACCACCTTGACCTGCGGGTCGGTCTCGCGCACGCTGGCCAGCACCTCCAGGCCGCCCCGGCCGGGCATGTTGAGGTCGAGCAGCAGCACGTCGCAGGGGTGCTTGCGCAGCGCCTCGCGCAGCTCGGCGTAGCCGCCGGCCTCGGCGGTGACCGTGATGTCCACCGCGTCCGCCAGCGTGTCGCGGATGCCGCGGCGCACGAAGGGATGGTCGTCGCAGAGCATGACGTGGATCATGGTGGAGTCTCCTCGCCGTCGCCGGCATCGTCGTCCGCGCCCCCGTCCTCCGGCGCGCCGGCGCCGCCCTCGTCCAGGGGGACCGACAGGATGATCGAGGTGCCCACGCCGTTGCGGTTGCTGATGTCCAGCCATCCGCCCACGGTGCGCGCCCGTTCGTGCAGGCCGCGCAGGCCGAAGGCGCGGGGCTTGTCGCGCGCCTCGGGCGGCAGGCCGCGGCCGTCGTCGGCGATCTCCAGCGTCAGCACGCCTTCGCCGTCCGACAGCTCGATCGCCACGTGCCGCGCGCCGGCGTGCTTGGAGATGTTGGTCAGCGCCTCCTGCGCGGTGCGGTAGGCCACCAGCTCGACCGCCGGCGCCAGCGCCATGCGCTCGCGCGGCGGCCGGAAGTCGAGCGCGATGCCGGTGCGCCGCGCGAAGTTCTCGCCCATCCACGACAGCGCCGCCACCAGCCCCTGGTCCAGGATCGGCGGGCGCAGGTTCATCATGATCCGCTGGCTCGCACCCAGGGCGTGGGCCAGCATGCCGGTGGCCGACTGCAGGTGCTGCTGCATCGCGGCGTCGGCCGCGTCGGCGTGCCGGCCGATCCAGGCCAGGTCGAAGCGCACCGCGGTCAGCGCGCCGCCGATGTCGTCGTGGATCTCGCGGGCGATCGCGGCGCGTTCCTGTTCGATGGTCGACTGCAGGTGCTCGGTCAGCTCGGCCAGCCGCCGCTCGGAGGCCGCCAGCTCCCGGTCGGCGCGCTCCCGCGCGCGCAGCGCCTGCCGGACTTCGATCGAGCGCTCAAGGACATGGACCAGCTTGCCGATATCGTCCTTGAGCAGGTAGTCGGCGAAGCCCAGCCGCATCGCCTCGACCGCCGCCGTCTCGCCGATCGCGCTGGTCAGCAGCACGAACGGCGGCAACTCCGCCCCGAGCCGCCGCGCGGCCTCCCAGGCGTCTATCGCGGTGAAGCCGGGCAGCCGGTAGTCGACGATCGCCACGTCGTAGCGGTGCGCGGACAGCGCCTCGCACAGCGCCGGCAGGGATTCCACCCGGTCCAGCGCGACGGCGCCGGCGCGGTCGCGCAGCGCCCGGCGCACCAGGTGATGGTCGACGTCGCTGTCCTCCAGGTGGAGGACGCGCAGCGGAGGCGCGGAGGAGGGATCCATGGTCCGTCGATCATAGGTCGTCGTTCAGGTGGCCAGACGCCAGCCGAATTCTCGTGCGAGTGTTGGGAATATCCCCACCATCGCGCTTTTTGTGTAAATATGTATCAAAATGCTGCTTAGGTATCCGAAAATACTGCGTAGGCAGTCCGCAAGACTTGGCAGCGCCGGGTCCCACCAGGGATAGACACATGCAAACAGAGTTCTCCGCCGATCCCGCCGTCCGGCTCTCGCTCCTGGCCGTCGCCGACGTCCAGGACGCATTGCTCGTGGCGATGCACGATCTCGGCCGCCTCGAGGGCCTGCTCGGCCATGCCACCGACAACCTGCTCGAACGCTTCGGCAGCGCCAACGCGGGCCTCGCGCACCTCTCGTCCGCATCGATGCCGCTGCAGTCGGAAAGCCTCGACGCGGTGCGCGACGCGCTGCGCCAGGCGGTCACCGAGCTGCAGTTCCAGGACATGGCCTCGCAGCTGATCGCGCACACCAAGCAGATCCTGCAGGGATGCGCCTTCCAACTGGCCGCCGAGTCCATGGGCCACGAGGAGGACGCCGAAGCCGCCCCGGCGGCCAGCGCCATGCCCGGACGCCCGAACCCGGTGACGCAGAGCGAGATGGACGCCGGTTCCATCGAGCTTTTCTGAATATAGCGATCAGCCTGGCTTCATTTTTCCCGAATTCGACCGATACACCTACCTGATAGCTGGAGTTCCTACATGCCTTCGATCCTCGCCGTTGACGATTCGCCATCCATGCGAAAGATGGTGTCCTTTACCCTGACCGGCGCAGGGTTCGACGTCGTGGAAGCGGTCGACGGCCAGGATGCGTTCGAGAAGGCGCAGACGCACGACATCGACCTGGTGCTGGCCGACCAGAACATGCCGCGCCTCGACGGCATCGGCCTGACGCGCATGCTGCGCGACACCGACCGCTTCAAGTCGGTGCCGATCCTGATCCTCACCACCGAATCCAGCGACCAGATGAAGCAGGCCGGCCGCGCCGCGGGCGCCACCGGCTGGCTGGTCAAGCCCTTCGACCCGACGCGGCTGATCGAGGTCATCCAGAAAGTGCTGCGCTGATGCCCGCGCCCGTCCGCGCGCCGCGCGTCCTTCCCTTGCCGTCCGCCCCGTGCGGCGACGGCCCGTACCTGCAGGAACACCATGGCTGAGACATACCAGGACACCACGGCCGCGGCCGACTTCGACCTCAGCCAGTTCTACCAGATCTTCTTCGAGGAAGCCGGCGAGAACCTGGACCAGATGGAGCAGAGACTGATCGACCTGGACCTGGAGCAGGCCGGCGACGAGGAGCTCAACGCCATCTTCCGCTGCGCCCATTCGATCAAGGGCGGCGCCGCCACCTTCGGCTTCTCCGACGTGGCCGAGCTGACGCACCACATGGAATCGCTGCTGGACAAGCTGCGCCGCCGCGAGCTGCAGCCGATCCCGGCCATGGTCGACGTGCTGCTCGAATCCGCCGACGCCTCCCGCAGTCTGCTCGCGCGCCACCAGTCCGGCGGCGCCTCCGAGGCGGTCGCCACCGGCGACCTGGTCCGCCGCATCGCCGCGCTGGCCGCCGGCGAGCAGGTCGCCGCCCCGGCGCCGCGGCCCGCGCCCCCGGCTCCTGCGCCGGTTCCCGTCGCCGCTCCCGTGCCCGTGCCCGCGCCCGCGCCAGCGCCCGCTGCGTCCGCTCCCGGCGGCGCGCGCCGGCTCGACATCCGCATCGGCCCGCTGGAACGGCCCGAGCTCGCCGACGCGGTGGCCGAGCTGTTCCGCGACATCCCCGGCCTCGGCTCGATCGCGCCGGCCGACAGCGACCTGCCGGGCGTGCGCGCCTTCACCGTCCAGACAACTTCCACCGACAACGACCTGCTCGACCTGTTCGCCTTCCACGTGGCCAAGGAGCAGGTCGCGATCCGCGACCTCGACGAGGCTCCGGCGGACGACGCCGGATCCGCGGCGCCCGTCGATGCGGAGGCGGCGCCCGCGCCGGCGTCCGACGCGGCCCCCGCGGACGACGCGGGCTTCGGGTTCTTCGACGGCGCCCCGGGCGCTCCCGCCGCGACCGCCGAAGCCGCTTCGGCGGTCGAGGAGGCGGCGCCCGCGGCGGCTTCCGCCGCGCCGGCGCGCGCCGCCAAGGCCGCGGCCGGCGCCGGCGGCAGCCAGGCCGGACTCGAAGCGGCCACCATCCGCGTGTCGATCAGCAAGGTCGACCAGCTGATCAACCTGGTCGGCGAACTGGTCATCACCCAGGCGATGCTGGCGCAGAACAGCAGCAACCTCGACCCCGCCGTCAGCCAGCAGCTGCTCTCCGGCCTGGCCGACCTGGACCGCAACACCCGCGACCTGCAGGAATCGGTCATGTCGATCCGCATGATCCCGATGGCCACGGTCTTCAACCGCTTCCCGCGCATGCTGCGCGACCTGGCGATCCGCCTGGGCAAGAAGGTGGAGCTGGTCACCCATGGCGAGGCCACCGAACTGGACAAGGGGCTGGTCGAGAAGATCACCGATCCGCTGACCCACCTGGTGCGCAACAGCTGCGACCACGGCATCGAGCTGCCCGAGGTCCGCAAGGCCGCCGGCAAGCCCGAGCACGGCACCATCACCCTGGCCGCTTCGCACCAGGGCGGCTCGATCCTGATCGAGGTGCGCGACGACGGCCGCGGCCTGTCGCGCGAGAAGATCCTGGCCAAGGCCCGCGAGCGCGGCATGGACGTCTCCGACCAGATGTCCGACGGCGACGTCTGGCAGCTGATCTTCGCGCCCGGCTTCTCCACCGCGGCCGAGGTCACCGACGTCTCGGGCCGCGGCGTCGGCATGGATGTGGTCAAGAAGAACATCGCCTCGCTCGGCGGTTCGGTCGAGATCGACTCGGCCGAGGGCTACGGCATGAAGGTCTCGGTGCGCCTGCCGCTGACGCTGGCCATCATGGACGGCATGTCGGTGCGCGTCGGCGAGGAGGTCTACATCCTGCCGCTGTCCTCGGTGGTCGAGTCGTTCCAGGTCGAGGAGGGCGCGATCAACACCATCGCCCAGGGCTCGCAGCTGGTCAAGGTCCGCGAGGAATACATGCCGGTGGCCGCGCTCGAACGCATCTTCGAGGTGCCGCGCGCGCCAGGCTCCGACGAAGGCCGGATCATGGTCGTCATCGAGTCCGACGGCAGCCGGGTCGCCCTGCTGGTCAACGAACTGCTCGGCCAGCACCAGGTCGTGGTCAAGAACCTCGAATCCAACTACCGCCGGGTGCCCAACATCTCCGGCGCCACCATCCTGGGCGACGGCAAGGTCGCCCTGATCCTCGACACCACCGGGCTGGTGCGGCGCGCCCGCCGCTGAAGCCTTCCACCGCAACCGCCGCGACCGCGCCCCTTTTTCTCGCAAGGACCCCATCATGAGCATCACCGTGAAGAACGAAACCTCGGCCTCCGGCGGAGTGCGCGAATACCTGACCTTCCGGCTCGACCAGGAGGAATACGGCATCGACATCCTCAAGGTCCAGGAAATCCGCGGCTACGAGCCGCCGACCCGGATCGCCAACGCGCCGTCCTTCATCAAGGGCGTGGTCAACCTGCGCGGCACCATCGTCCCGATCGTGGACATGCGCCTCAAGTTCCACTGCGACAACGCCGACTACAACAGCTTCACTGTCGTCATCATCCTGAACCTCAAGAACCGGGTGGTCGGCATCGTGGTCGATTCGGTGAGCGACGTGATGCAGCTGACCCCCGACAGCATCAAGGCCGCGCCCGAGATCGAGAGCGCGATCGACAGCGGCTGCATCCTCGGCCTGGGCTCGGTCGGAGAGCGCATGCTGATCCTGCTCGACATCGAGAAGCTGATGTCCGGCGTGGACATGGGGCTGGTGCAGCCCGTCGAGGCCTGATCGGCCGTCCCGCGACCGACGCGCCCCGCGATCCGGAAACCATTCCATGAGCCTCGCCCTGCACGAACGCGGCCCCGCCCCGGCGATGCCGGCTCCCGGCGTGCCGGCGGACCGGGAGTTCTCCTGGAGCGACGCGGACTTCGCGCGCGTCCGCACCCTGATCTACGCCCGCGCGGGCATCAGCCTGCACGACGGCAAGCACGCCATGGTCTACAGCCGGCTGTCGCGCCGGCTGCGCGAAACCGGCCACACCAGCTTCCGCGCCTACCTCGACTGGCTGGAGTCGCACCAGGGCGACGAATGGCAGGAGTTCGTCAACGCGCTCACCACCAACCTCACCGCCTTCTTCCGCGAGCAGCACCATTTCGAGGTGCTGGCCCAGCACCTGCGCACCGCCAGGCCCGCGGGCAGCCAGTGGAACATGTGGTGCAGCGCCGCGTCGACCGGCGAGGAGCCATATTCCATCGTCATGACCGCGATGGAGTCCTTGGGCGGCCGGACAGGCTTCCGGCTGAGCGCCAGCGACATCGACTCGCGGGTGCTCGCCACCGCGTCGCAGGGCGTCTACCGCAGCGAGGCCACCAAGGGGCTGTCGCAGGAACGGCTGCAGCGCTTCTTCCTGCGCGGCAAGGACTCCAACGCCGGCATGGTCCGCGCCAAGCCCGAGCTGCGCAAGGCGATCGACTTCCTCACGGTCAACCTGATCAAGGACGACTGGCCGTTCCGGGAGCCCTTCGACATCGTCTTCTGCCGCAACGTCATGATCTATTTCGATGCGCCGACCCAGCGCCGGGTCCTGGAGCGCATCCACCGCGTGATGCGCCGCGGTGGCCTGCTCTTCGTGGGCCATGCCGAGAACTTCAGCGAGTCGCGCGACCTGTTCGCCTTGCGTGGAAAGACCGTGTATGAATGTCTCTGAACGCGTCGCCCCGCGCAGCGCCGCCGCGCCGGCCGGCGGAGCCGCCGCAACGCCCACGCTCGCCGCGCTGAAGGCACAGTCGCGGCGGCCCGGCGAGGCCTCCTTCTTCTATTTCGACCACCACTTCCAGTTCAACACCGCCAAGGTGTTGCCCGGCGAGTATTTCGTCTCGAACCAGAACGTGATGATCAACACGGTGCTCGGTTCCTGCATCGCGGCCTGCATCTGGGACAGCCGCGCGGGCCTCGGCGGCATGAACCATTTCATGCTGCCCGACAGCGACGCCTCCGACGTCTCGGGCCGCTACGGCTCCTATGCGATGGAACTGCTCATCAACGAGATGATGAAGGCCGGCGCCCGCCGCGAGAGCCTGCAGGCCAAGGTCTTCGGCGGCGGCCAGGTGATGCACGGATTCACCACCCTCAACGTCGGCGAGCGCAACACCAAGTTCGTGCTGGACTACCTGCGCACCGAGCGCATCCCGGTCCTGTCGCAGGACGTGCTCGACATCTATCCCCGCAAGGTCTGCTTCTTCCCTGTTTCGGGCAAGGCGATGGTCAAGCGGCTCGCGCACGCCCACCCCGAGGCGCTGATGGTCCAGGAGAAGAAGGGCAACGCCGCCACCGTGGCGCAGTCCACCGCTGGCGGATCGGTCGACCTGTTCTGATGAAGCGCGGCGCACGCCGCGAGAAACGCGACCCATGAAGAAGATAAGCGTCATCGTCGTCGATGATTCCGCGCTGGTCCGCAGCCTGCTGTCGGAAATCATCAACCGCCAGCGCGACATGGAATGCATCGGCACCGCCAACGATCCGCTGGTGGCGCGCGAGATGATCCGCGAGCGCAACCCCGACGTCATCACGCTCGACGTCGAGATGCCGCGCATGGACGGCCTCGATTTCCTGAGCCGGCTGATGCGGCTGCGCCCGATGCCGGTGGTCATGATCTCCACCCTGACCGAACGCGGCGCCGAAGTCACGATGCGCGCGCTCGAACTCGGCGCGGTCGATTTCGTGGCCAAGCCGCGCATCGGGGTGGCCAACGGCCTCGGCGAACTCGCCGGCCAGATCGTCGACAAGATCCGGGTCGCGGCCGCGGCCCAGGTCCGCCGCGCGCCGGCCCCCGCGCCGGCCGGGCCCGCCGGAAGCGCCGGCAGCGCCGGCAGCGCACCGGCCGTCGCGCCCGCCCGCGCCGGGAGCGCCCCGGCGGCTCCTGCGCCGTCGGCCAGCCTGCTGGGGCGGCTCTCCACCGAGAAGCTCGTCTGCATCGGCGCCTCCACCGGCGGGACCGAGGCCATCCGCCACATCCTGATGGAGATGCCGGCCGACGCGCCCGGCATCGTCATCACCCAGCACATGCCGCCCGGCTTCACCACCAGCTTCGCCGCCCGGCTCGACAGCCTGTGCCGCATCGCGGTGCGCGAGGCGGTCCACGGCGAGCGCATCCTGCCGGGCCATGCGTACATCGCGCCAGGCGGCCGCCAGTTCCGCATCGACCGCAGCGGCGCCAACTACGTCGCGGTCGTCGAGGACGGCGAACCGGTCAACCGCCACCGGCCTTCGGTGGAGGTCCTGTTCCAGTCCGCGGCGCGCGTGGCGGGACGCAACGCCTTCGGCATCATGCTTACCGGCATGGGCGCCGACGGCGCCCGCGCCATGCGCGAGATGCGCGATGCCGGCAGCTACAACTTCGTGCAGGACGAAGCGAGCTGCGTGGTGTTCGGCATGCCCCGCGAAGCCATCGCCCACGGCGCCGCCGACGAGGTGCTGCCGCTCGGCCAGATCGCCGGCGCCCTGCTGGCGAAGCTGCGCGGCAGCGGAGACCAGGTCCGCCACCGCATCTGATCCGCGCCCGGGCCAGCCGGCGGGGCGCCGCGGCCCGGCGTCAAGAGGACAGCGCGGTCCAGCGCTCGAGCGCCTCCATCAGCAGTTCCTCGATCTCCGCGTTGCGGCGCGCGAGCTGCGCCGCGCGCTGCGCATCGCGGACGTAGAGGCTGCCATCGGCCAGTTCGGCCTGGTTCGCCCCCTGTTCCGCTTCGAGCGCGGCGATGCGGTCGGGCAGGGCGTCGAGGTCGCGCTGCTCCTTGTAGCTGAGCTTCCGGCGCTGCGCCGCCGGCTTCGCGTTCGCCGCCGGCGCCGGGGGAGGCGCCAGAGCGGGCGCGGCCTTGCCTGCCGGCGGCAGAGGCGCAGGGGAGGCGCCGGCGTTCTGCGCGGCGATCTCGCGCGCACGTCGGGACTGCGTCAGCCAATCCTGCACCGTGCCTTCGTACTCGCGCCACTGCCCGTCGCCTTCCGAGACGATGGTGCTGGTCACGACGTTGTCCAGGAACGCGCGGTCGTGGCTCACCAGGAAGACGGTGCCGTCGTAGTTCTGCAGCAATTCCTCCAGGAGCTCCAGCGTGTCGATGTCCAGGTCGTTGGTGGGCTCGTCGAGGACCAGCACGTTCGCGGGGCGCGCGAAGAGCCGTGCCAGCAGCAGCCGGTTGCGCTCGCCGCCCGAGAGGGAGCGCACCGGCGAATTGGCGCGGGTCGGCGAGAACAGGAAGTCCCCGAGGTAGCTCTTGACGTGCTTGCGCTGGTGGTTGATCTCGATCCACTCGCTGCCCGGGCTGATGAAGTCCTCCAGGGTGGCGTCGAGGTCGATCGCCTGCCGCATCTGGTCGAAATAGGCCACCTGCAGGTTGGCGCCCTGGCGCACCCGGCCCGCATCGGGCGTCAGTTCGCCGAGGATGAGCTTGAGCAGCGTCGTCTTGCCCGCGCCGTTGGCGCCCAGCAGCCCGACCTTGTCGCCCCGCAGGATGGTGGCGCTGAAGTCGCGCACCACGACGCGGTCGCCGAACGCCTTGCGCACCCCGTCGAGTTCCGCGACGATCTTGCCCGACGACGCGCCCGAGGCCACGTCGAGGCGCACGCTGCCGAGCGTTTCGCGTCGCGATGCGCGGTTGGCGCGCAGCTGCTCGAGCCGCACGATGCGGCTCTGGCTGCGGGTGCGGCGAGCCTCCACGCCCTTGCGCACCCAGATCTCCTCCTGGGCCAGCAACTTGTCGGCCTTGGCGTTGATCACCGCTTCCTGCAGGAGTTGCTCTTCCTTCTGGGACTGGTACGCACCGAAATTGCCGGGATAGGACCGCAGGCGGCCGCGGTCCAGCTCGACGATGCGCGTCGCCACCTGATCCAGGAAAGCGCGGTCGTGCGTGATGGTCACCACGCTCCCCTTGAAATCGACGAGCAGGCCTTCGAGCCATTCGATCGAATCGAGGTCCAGGTGGTTGGTCGGCTCGTCCAGCAGCAGCACGTCGGGCCGCGCCACCAGCGCCTGGGCCAGCGCAACGCGCTTGCGCGTGCCGCCGGAAAGGTCGCCGACGATCGCCTGCGGATCGAGATGCAGGCGCGCCAGCGTTTCCTCGACGCGCTGCTCCCAGTTCCAGGCATCCATCGCCTCGATATGGGTCTGCAACGCGTCCAGGTCCAGCCCTTCCGCTCCGGAAAGATATTGGTCGCGCATGGCGACCACCTCGCCCAGTCCCGCGCTCGCAGCCTCGAAGACCGTCGCGGCGGCGTCGAGCTGGGGCTCCTGCGCGACGAAGGCGATCCGCGTGTTCTGCTGGATCTGCAAGCTGCCGTCGTCGGGGCGTTCCAGCCCTCCGAGGATCTTGAGCAGCGAGGATTTTCCGGCGCCGTTGCGTCCGATCAGGCCGACACGCTCTCCCGTCTCCAGCGAAAAGCCTGCGTGGTCGAGCAAAGGGACATGGCCGAAAGCCAGCTGCGCGTCTAGTAGTGTGATGAGTGCCATGGTGCGGGCCATTATCCGAGCGGCCGGGACGCCATGGCAGTCCTGACAGGCATGCGGCGGCTGATGATGACCGCGCATGACTTCGGGCCGAGGGCACGCCGGACTGTCAGCAGCATTCCTTATACGCACGTCACCGATTCCTATGAGATGGAGGGACCTTCCTCATACACCCCAGTCTTTTGTCTGTCGTGGCATCACAGTGCGGTACCACTGAACTTGTCGAAAGAACCCACTTTCCCTCGGAAGGGAATTCCAACAGTGATGAAAGGCTGCTATAGTTCGCCCCCTGCCGAGCCGAGGCGGAGACTGAAGCGAGAGTTTTGGGAGCTGTGAGGCGAGGTGAGGTTGGCGAGGAATTTTTATATTTGCGGCGGGTCTTGCGGATGTAGAAAAAGATGCGCTAGAATCTGAGGCTCAGCTGATGAGCGGTGGTTGGAGTTGAGAGACTTTGGTTGCTGCTGGGAAGCGGAGACGAGATAGAAAAAAGTTTGACGGTCTTTCAAAAACTGTTGTAGAATACGAGGCTCAGCTGATCGCAGCGAGCAAGCAAAACGAAGACGACGCAAGTCGATGAGTTTTGCGGGATCCTTAAAAAATTACAGCCGATAAGCGTGGGCGTTTGAAGGCGAGTGCCAAGTTCTTTTAGAACGAAGTGCTTAGCACTTTAAATGCTCATGGAGATAGAAGTGAAGTTCACTTCAATTCCGTTTTCATGAGTGAACTCGCAAGAGTATAAATTTCAAGATCGAACTATAGAGTTTGATCCTGGCTCAGATTGAACGCTGGCGGCATGCCTTACACATGCAAGTCGAACGGTAACAGGTCTTCGGATGCTGACGAGTGGCGAACGGGTGAGTAATGTATCGGAACGTGCCCAGTCGTGGGGGATAACGCAGCGAAAGCTGTGCTAATACCGCATACGATCTATGGATGAAAGCGGGGGACTCGCAAGGGCCTCGCGCGATTGGAGCGGCTGATATCAGATTAGGTAGTTGGTGAGGTAAAGGCTCACCAAGCCTGCGATCTGTAGCTGGTCTGAGAGGACGACCAGCCACACTGGAACTGAGACACGGTCCAGACTCCTACGGGAGGCAGCAGTGGGGAATTTTGGACAATGGGCGCAAGCCTGATCCAGCAATGCCGCGTGCAGGATGAAGGCCTTCGGGTTGTAAACTGCTTTTGTACGGAACGAAAAGGTTCTCTCTAATACAGGGGGCCCATGACGGTACCGTAAGAATAAGCACCGGCTAACTACGTGCCAGCAGCCGCGGTAATACGTAGGGTGCGAGCGTTAATCGGAATTACTGGGCGTAAAGCGTGCGCAGGCGGTAATGTAAGACAGATGTGAAATCCCCGGGCTCAACCTGGGACCTGCATTTGTGACTGCATTGCTGGAGTGCGGCAGAGGGGGATGGAATTCCGCGTGTAGCAGTGAAATGCGTAGATATGCGGAGGAACACCGATGGCGAAGGCAATCCCCTGGGCCTGCACTGACGCTCATGCACGAAAGCGTGGGGAGCAAACAGGATTAGATACCCTGGTAGTCCACGCCCTAAACGATGTCAACTGGTTGTTGGGAATTCACTTTCTCAGTAACGAAGCTAACGCGTGAAGTTGACCGCCTGGGGAGTACGGCCGCAAGGTTGAAACTCAAAGGAATTGACGGGGACCCGCACAAGCGGTGGATGATGTGGTTTAATTCGATGCAACGCGAAAAACCTTACCCACCTTTGACATGTACGGAATTTGCCAGAGATGGCTTAGTGCTCGAAAGAGAACCGTAACACAGGTGCTGCATGGCTGTCGTCAGCTCGTGTCGTGAGATGTTGGGTTAAGTCCCGCAACGAGCGCAACCCTTGCCATTAGTTGCTACGAAAGGGCACTCTAATGGGACTGCCGGTGACAAACCGGAGGAAGGTGGGGATGACGTCAAGTCCTCATGGCCCTTATAGGTGGGGCTACACACGTCATACAATGGCTGGTACAGAGGGTTGCCAACCCGCGAGGGGGAGCTAATCCCATAAAGCCAGTCGTAGTCCGGATCGCAGTCTGCAACTCGACTGCGTGAAGTCGGAATCGCTAGTAATCGCGGATCAGAATGTCGCGGTGAATACGTTCCCGGGTCTTGTACACACCGCCCGTCACACCATGGGAGCGGGTTCTGCCAGAAGTAGTTAGCTTAACCGCAAGGAGGGCGATTACCACGGCAGGGTTCGTGACTGGGGTGAAGTCGTAACAAGGTAGCCGTATCGGAAGGTGCGGCTGGATCACCTCCTTTCTGGAAAACTGCACTCAAGTTTGAACGCCCACACTTATCGGTTGTTGGAAAAAGGCCGGTGCGACCGTGAGGTCGAAACCACAGGGGTCTGTAGCTCAGCTGGTTAGAGCACCGTCTTGATAAGGCGGGGGTCGTTGGTTCGAGCCCAACCAGACCCACCATGATTCCAGGCAATCGAGGCGAGAGTAGAGGCGAGCATAGGCCTGCGCAAGTAGGCAGGCATGCGAGCAAGGCGTATGGGGGATTAGCTCAGCTGGGAGAGCACCTGCTTTGCAAGCAGGGGGTCGTCGGTTCGATCCCGTCATCCTCCACCACTACCGTCGGATAATTCAACACCAAAGCGACTTCGCAAGAGGTTGCTTTGTTGTTGATCAAGATCACTTGATCAATCGGCTGTTCTTTAAAAATTCATAGAGTCGAATCAGCGTTGTCGACGGAAAGAGTCCTTGTGGCTCACCGTGCCGTCGGCAACATGAATTTTTGATTGCGTCAAAACGAATATCAAACACTTTGGTTTGAATTCAAGAAATCAAGCGAAAGCTTGGTTTACGGCATAACGCGTCAGGTGAAAGACCTGACATATTCCTTGAATCGACGGAGATGTCTTGAAAGAGACGTCAAAGTTATAGGGTCAAGTGAATAAGAGCATGTGGTGGATGCCTTGGCGATGATAGGCGACGAAAGACGTGATAGCCTGCGATAAGCTTCGGGGAGCTGGCAAATTAGCTTTGATCCGGAGATTTCTGAATGGGGAAACCCACCCTTCGGGGTATCGCATGATGAATACATAGTCATGCGAGGCGAACCGGGTGAACTGAAACATCTCAGTAGCTCGAGGAAAAGACATCAACCGAGATTCCGAGAGTAGTGGCGAGCGAAATCGGAAGAGCCTGCTAGTGATAGCACGACATTTAGCAAAACGGTGTGGAAAAGCCGACCATAGCGGGTGATAGTCCCGTATGCGAAAAGTGACGTGTGGTACTAAGTTAGCGAAAAGTAGGGCGGGACACGAGAAATCCTGTCTGAATATGGGGGGACCATCCTCCAAGGCTAAATACTCATCATCGACCGATAGTGAACCAGTACCGTGAGGGAAAGGCGAAAAGAACCCCGGGAGGGGAGTGAAATAGATCCTGAAACCGCATGCTTACAAAAAGTAGGAGCCTGCAAGGGTGACTGCGTACCTTTTGTATAATGGGTCAGCGACTTACATTCAGTGGCAAGGTTAACCGAGTAGGGAAGCCGTAGAGAAATCGAGTCCGAATAGGGCGTCCAGTCGCTGGGTGTAGACCCGAAACCAAGTGATCTATCCATGGCCAGGATGAAGGTGCCGTAACAGGTACTGGAGGTCCGAACCGACTAGTGTTGCAAAACTAGCGGATGAGCTGTGGATAGGGGTGAAAGGCTAAACAAACTTGGAAATAGCTGGTTCTCTCCGAAAACTATTTAGGTAGTGCCTCAAGTATTACCTTCGGGGGTAGAGCACTGTTTTGGCTAGGGGGTCATGGCGACTTACCAAACCAAGGCAAACTCCGAATACCGAAGAGTACAGCTTGGGAGACAGAGCACCGGGTGCTAACGTCCGGACTCAAGAGGGAAACAACCCAGACCGCCAGCTAAGGTCCCTAAAATTGGCTAAGTGGGAAACGAAGTGGGAAGGCTAAAACAGTCAGGATGTTGGCTTAGAAGCAGCCATCATTTAAAGAAAGCGTAATAGCTCACTGATCGAGTCGTCCTGCGCGGAAGATGTAACGGGGCTAAGCCAGTTACCGAAGCTGCGGATGCACAGTTTACTGTGCGTGGTAGGAGAGCGTTCTGTAAGCCTGTGAAGGTGCGTTGTAAAGCGTGCTGGAGGTATCAGAAGTGCGAATGCTGACATGAGTAGCGTTAAAGCGGGTGAAAAGCCCGCTCGCCGTAAGCGCAAGGTTTTCTACGCAACGTTCATCGGCGTAGAGTGAGTCGGCCCCTAAGGCGAGGCAGAGATGCGTAGCTGATGGGAAACAGGTCAATATTCCTGTACCGATGTGTAGTGCGATGTGGGGACGGAGAAGGTTAGCTCAGCCAACTGTTGGATATGTTGGTTCAAGCCTGTAGTCGTGCCTGGTAGGCAAATCCGCCGGGCTTAGATGAGGGGTGATAACGAGGCTGCTTGCAGCCGAAGTGAGTGATACCCTGCTTCCAGGAAAAGCCACTAAGCTTCAGCTACACACGACCGTACCGCAAACCGACACTGGTGCGCGAGATGAGTATTCTAAGGCGCTTGAGAGAACTCAGGAGAAGGAACTCGGCAAATTGATACCGTAACTTCGGGAGAAGGTATGCCCTCAGTAGGTGAACCTGTACAAGGGGAGCCCAAAGGGGTTGCAAAAAATCGGTGGCTGCGACTGTTTATTAAAAACACAGCACTCTGCAAACACGAAAGTGGACGTATAGGGTGTGACGCCTGCCCGGTGCTGGAAGATTAAATGATGGGGTGCAAGCTCTTGATTGAAGTCCCAGTAAACGGCGGCCGTAACTATAACGGTCCTAAGGTAGCGAAATTCCTTGTCGGGTAAGTTCCGACCTGCACGAATGGCGTAACGATGGCCACACTGTCTCCTCCTGAGACTCAGCGAAGTTGAAATGTTTGTGATGATGCAATCTCCCCGCGGAAAGACGGAAAGACCCCATGAACCTTTACTGTAGCTTTGTATTGGACTTTGAACGGATCTGTGTAGGATAGGTGGGAGGCTTTGAAGTGCGGTCGCTAGATCGCATGGAGCCAACGTTGAAATACCACCCTGGTGCGTTTGAGGTTCTAACCTAGGTCCATTATCTGGATCGGGGACAGTGCATGGTAGGCAGTTTGACTGGGGCGGTCTCCTCCCAAAGCGTAACGGAGGAGTTCGAAGGTACGCTAGTTACGGTCGGACATCGTGACGATAGTGCAATGGCATAAGCGTGCTTAACTGCGAGACTGACAAGTCGAGCAGATGCGAAAGCAGGACATAGTGATCCGGTGGTTCTGTATGGAAGGGCCATCGCTCAACGGATAAAAGGTACTCTGGGGATAACAGGCTGATACCGCCCAAGAGTTCATATCGACGGCGGTGTTTGGCACCTCGATGTCGGCTCATCTCATCCTGGGGCTGTAGCCGGTCCCAAGGGTATGGCTGTTCGCCATTTAAAGAGGTACGTGAGCTGGGTTTAAAACGTCGTGAGACAGTTTGGTCCCTATCTTCCGTGGGCGCTGCAGATTTGAGGAAGCCTGCTCCTAGTACGAGAGGACCGGAGTGGACACACCTCTGGTGTATCGGTTGTCACGCCAGTGGCATTGCCGAGTAGCTAAGTGTGGAAGAGATAACCGCTGAAAGCATCTAAGCGGGAAACTCGTTTCAAGATGAGATCTGCCGGGGCCTCGAGCCCCCTGAAGAGTCGTTCAAGACCAGGACGTTGATAGGTCGGGTGTGGAAGCGCAGCAATGCGTTAAGCTAACCGATACTAATTGCTCGTGCGGCTTGACCCTATAACTTTGATCGACCCCTCGATCAAGGCTGTTATGCCAAGTTGACGCAGTCAAAACCACAAGCTGATTCCCAACTCTATGAATTCGCTGAGCTGTCCCAAAGACAGCTCGGCAACCAGTTATGCCTGATGACCATAGCGAGGTGGTCCCACTCCTTCCCATCCCGAACAGGAAAGTGAAACGCCTCTGCGCCGATGATAGTGCGGGTTCCCGTGTGAAAGTAGGTCATCGTCAGGCTCCTTACAGCCCAGCAAGCCCCGCATTCATTGAGTGCGGGGCTTTTGCCTTTGGTGGAGGTCAATAGAATGGCTACTTGCTAGCTTCATGCCCAACGCAAATTTGAAGCTACTCCTGATGGCAATAGCATTTTTTTCGTCGGGCAAATATGACATTTCTGGCGATTGACGTAGGCAATACCCGTTTGAAATGGGCTCAATATTCAGAGCCTATATATGGCAACCGGCCCATCGCACATGGGGTAGAGTTTCTGGAAAATATCGATCGGCTGGCCGAGGGGGCATGGGCACAGCTTCAGGCGCCTCAGCAAATGCTGGGATGCATTGTCGCCGGCGATGCTGTGAGGAGGCTGGTCGAGGAGCAGATGGAACCATGGGATGTTCCTCCCCGCTGGGTAGTCGCATCGGCAGCAGAAGCTGGAGTGATCAACGGATACGATCATCCATCCCGGTTGGGCCCCGATCGATGGGTTGCGATGATAGGCGCGCGCCGGCGCATGTTGATGTCTGGAGGTGCTCCTCGACCGCTGGTCGTCGTAATGGTTGGGACAGCCGTTACTGTCGAAGCCCTTGATGCAGATGGACACTTCCTGGGAGGGCTGATCCTGCCAGGCCACGGCATCATGTTGCGCGCGCTAGAAGGTGGGACGGCAGGTCTGCATGTACCAACAGGAGATGTTCGCCTGTTTCCTACCAATACCAGCGATGCACTTACTAGCGGTGGTACTTATGCAATTGCAGGCGCAGTACAACGTATGGTCCAGCACCTTCACCAACGGTGTGGTCTGGAGCCAATCTGCATGATGAGCGGGGGGGCCGCCTGGAAGATGGCCCCAAGCATGGGCGATCCAGTGGAACTGGTTGACATGTTGATATTTGACGGCTTACTGGAAATATGTCACCAGCGTCTCCTTCGAGGTATCAATTGAAGCCCTTATTTCGCCATAAAAATCAGAACAATTATTTTGGTAGGGCGTGATTTTGTTAAGGTTTTTGGATTTGAATTAACAGCTTGAATGGGATATACATGTATTTATTGCAATTCTGTCGGCATATAAAATTCCAATGAGAGTATTGCAGTTCGGCCGTTTCTGGAATGAGGAGCATGGCGGTGTTGAGCGTCATGCGGCGTTACTGTGCAAAGGGTTGGCTGCGCAAGGTATGGATGTCGTTAATTTGGTAGCCGCTCTTCCCGGCAAGCCAAGTAGTGATGAGATGCATGCCGACAGTTACCGCTTGGTTCAGGTTCCTTCTTACGGCATGGTGGTTAGCACGGCCGTAGCCCCTAGCTTGCCACTCAAAGCTTTGGCGTTGCATCGAGAAAAGCCGTTCGATATCTTTCATTTGCATCTGCCCGATCCGCTTTCCCACTTGACTTCCTTGCTACTGCCGCGAGGAGTACCGCGGGTGCTGACTTGGCACAGTGACGTCATCCGCCAAAAGCGCTTGCTGAACCTGTATATGCCCTTACTGCGCCGCGAGCTACGCCATGCTGCGGCTATTGTCAGTGGCACGGAGGCGCATTTCAGTAGCTCCACTCAAATTCCCCCAGACTTACCTGCAGACCGCAAGCATGTGATTCCTTACGGATTGGACTATTCCCCCTTGGTTGCAACGACGCAAGTTCGCGTTCAAGCCGATGCCTTGCGCCGGCGTGCATCCGGACGTCCAGTGCTTTTTGCTTTAGGCCGACATGTCTACTACAAGGGCTTTGAGGTGCTAATAAAGGCCATGAAGAGGATCGATGCATTGCTCTACTTAGGAGGGAGCGGTCCTCTGTTAAAAGATCACCGCTCACTTGCGAATGCACTGGGTGTAACCGACCGAGTCGTATTCTGTGGCCGTATTCCTGAGGATGAGCTCGCCGCCTATTTCCACGCCTGTGATTTATTTTGTCTGCCCTCTGTAGCACAGAGCGAAGCTTTTGGCCTAGTGCAGCTCGAAGCCATGGCTTGTGGTAAGCCTGTGATAGCAAGCCAGCTACATAATGGTGTCAATGTAGTCAATCTAGATGGCATCACCGGTGTTGCGGTGCCGCCGTCTGATGTCGAAGCTTTGGCACGAGCTATTTCTCAATTGTTGGCTGATGCACCACGTAAGGTGCGAATGGGACAACAGGCGCAACAACGTGCTCTGAGCATTTACTCCTTATCGAATATGGCACATCAGACAACAAGGCTTTATTACAGTCTGCTGGATTAGTCAAGCTTTGCCAGGCGCTGCTATTAATACTGCGACACTACTTGTCGATAAGCAGCCAACGTTTGCTGTACACAACTTCCCCAATCGAAGAGTTTTGCGCGTGCAATACCTGCTTGCGATAGTCGCAACCAGACGGTTTCGTCTTCCAAGAGAAAGCGAATTGACTGTGTTAAACCGTCGATATCATGCGGTGCCACTTGCAGCCCAGCATTGCCTACGACTTCGGGCAGCGACGCAGCGTTGGATACTAATGGGGGCACGCCGCACGCCATAGCTTCTAAAGGGGGTAATCCAAAGCCTTCGTAGACGGAGGGAAATATTAGAGTCTTAGCGCCGGCGGTCACTGCTTGCAAATCAGCCTGCGTGAGATATCCAAGGTGCAGTACTTCTCTGCTGCGTATCAAGGAGTCAAGTTGTCGTTGCAGGTGTGAAGATCTCCAACCTTTCATGCCTACTATAACTAGTGGGTAATGGCGCCGTATAGCTCGCGGCAGCTGCTGATAAGCTTCCAAAGCTGTATCGAGATTTTTTCGCGGTTCTAGAGTGCCAACGGCGAGCAGATATTGGCCATGCTGTAGCCCGAAGCGATCGAGCACGGTGGCCGTTTCCTGTGCACTGCGCGGTCGGTAACCCGGGTCTGCTGCAAGCTGCGTGACCATGACCTTGTTGGGCGGAAGGCTAAAGGTGGTCAATAGCTCCTGTCGGACAAATTCCGAGGGGGTGAGTATCTTGGATGCGTGTCGTAGACCACTCTCGAAGTGCCGATCAAGCGCGCGGACACGCGACGGCGGCTGCGTCTGAGGAAAGCGAATCCAGGAAATATCGTGGACCGTGAGTACTGTAGGGCCATGATAAGGCAGTGCCAGCACTGCCGGTTCATGATAAATATCGAAGCGACGGCGCATCTGGCGCTGTGCCAAACTGACTGTCTGCGCCCACCGCCGGGCCAAATAGGCGCCAGGCATTCGGTCACGCAGTAACGGCAGCAGTCGGTCGGGGGAGCGTCGGCCGAATGCAGGTATAGAACGGCTCCATCGCACTCCATACATGAATTCGGCCTCAACCTCAACTGACTGTGCTAGTCCGGTAGCAATCTCGCGAGCGTAACGACCGATGCCAGTCATAGCCGGCAACATGGCTGTTCCGTTAAATGCTACCTTCATGAGGGTAAGGCCGTTGCTGCAGCTACTCAGAAAGACCAACCTGCGGTATTGCGGCGTAGGTCGGCCTCGACCATCATTCGACATAGTTCTTCAAGGGTGGTCCTGGGCTCCCAGCCCAGTACATCCTTGGCCTTGGCAGGGTGGCCAATCAATAGGTCTACCTCTGCAGGCCGATGGTAACGCGGGTTGATTTTCATGACCGTCTTACCTGTGGAAGTATCTACCGCAGTTTCTTGATCGCCGTAACCCCGGAACTCGACCTGAATTCCGGCTGCGCTAAAAGCCATATTGACGAAGTCGCGAACGGTTTCGGTACGGCAGGTTGCCAGCACGAAGGTGTCGGGCTCGGCATGCTGCAGCATGCGCCACATACCTTCGACGTATTCTTTGGCATAACCCCAATCGCGCTTGGCGTCGATGTTGCCCAATTCCAAACAGTCGAGCTTACCAAGTTTGATCTTGGCTACTGCATCGGTAACCTTGCGGGTGACAAACTCCAAGCCACGCAACGGGCTCTCATGGTTGAATAACACCCCACTACTCGCGAAGATATCGTAGCTTTCTCGGTAGTTCACCGTTATCCAGTGCGCGTATAGCTTAGCGACACCGTAAGGGCTGCGCGGGTAGAAAGGGGTACTTTCGATCTGCGGCACGGCTTGCACCTTGCCGAACATCTCAGATGTGGAAGCCTGATAGAAGCGGATCTTGGGGTTCACCAGCCGGATTGCTTCTAGCAGGTTGAGTGCACCGAGGCCAGTCACATGCGCAGTCATGCTGGGTTGATCGAAACTTACACCCACAAAGCTCTGCGCGGCCAGGTTGTAGATCTCGTCCGGTTGAACGCGATGCAGCAGAGAAAGATTGGAACCCAAATCGGTCAGGTCGTACTCGATCAAGTGCAGGTTCGGATGGTGGCGGATGCCGAGTTCGTCGATCCGCCAAAAGTTGACTGAACTCGTGCGGCGGTAAGTGCCGTAGACGGTATAGCCTTTTTCCAGTAGTAGCTGAGCGAGGTAGGCACCGTCCTGTCCAGTGATGCCTGTGATGATGGATTTCTTCATAATACCTAATGCGAGATGCAAACCCGTGAGAATGGTCTGAGCAGGTGGAGTTGCTAGGCCATTGAGAAGTTGATTAAGGGGGAGTACGCTGCTACGACATGGCAGCAAGGGAAATTTGTGCTCACTAGCGTTGATCCAAAAAGGTTAATCCAAGCGAGAACATTCCAGGAAGCAAGTCTGCGTCCCAAAAGATGATGCGAGCTGGGAAAGCTCTCACCTTCTAGTATAGAACTAAGATTGCTGCAACGAAGCTGTACGGAAGCTGGATGGATCATTCTCAAAGCAGTTGATACATCTTTTTCGCAATGCCAATGGTCCGTGCGATTGATGTTATGTTCGGATCAATTTAGTCGCGATCATCTTGAGCGTGGTTATCTACTGTGGCAGATGATAGGCTACCACCTGTAACGTAATATTATGTGCAATAAATCTATTGCCGAGGGGTTGGATGATTTCCAATTCCTTTTATAAAATCACTCATTTTGATTGAGCTGTAGAGCGCAGTTTTGCTAATTTTGCCCTAATGATCGATCGGTTGATATTCAATGCATTTGAACTGAGGAATGAGGGGTTGTCTTGATCGCGGTGGCTGTTTCATTTTTGTGAACGTGAAGTTCGAACCGTGACGAAATGAGTTCTGCCTTAGGCTAACTAGACTGCTGGGGTGTGAAGCGATATCGCCTAAGTTTCGAAAAATGCAGCGACTATATCTATGATATGGAATAGTTCGGCTTCTATCCGTTGCGATTTTGAACGTTCCGAATATAATACATACTTATTATCGGTTGATAATGAGTTTTGAAAGTATGGTCAACTAAATATTAGCGGTCATGCTTGGCGTTTTGCGATGAAATGAAAACCGGTTTCGGGATGTGTGCGGTAGTTATGCACATCTTGGTAACGGGCGCCGACACCGCGACAAAAGAATGCCGTGTTGAATGGATGCTCGTCCACCATAATCAGGCCTTGCCGGGTGAACTGCTCATTCCACCACTCGCGTGATTGAAGCGTGATGTGGTAAGGCGTGCCATTAGGATCTGTGTACTCGAGCAACGAAATTGAACCAAGGAAGTAGCCATCGGGTAGCAAATGCTCGCGCACGTTCATCAACAACTGTGGCAAGTCTGCCTCAGCGATGTGCTCCAGTACTTCCCACATTGTGATCAGATTAAAGGGATAGATGGTGTCGCTGGTACGGTGCGTAAAGCGAAATGGCTGGGTAATGTCGCATGTAAACAGGTTGTCGGGAATGAGGGGCCAGTAACCCACATGCTGACGTGCGTTGAAGTCGGAACCGTCCACGCCAATAGCCAAGACCTGTTGGCGCGCAAATTCATATATCAATCCGGCCGCTCCAGTGCCGAGGTCAAGACAGCGGATCCCTTGCCCTAACTTTTCGATACAGTGTCGAACGAAAGCTGTAGGGCGCACCACGCCCTCGCTAGTAGATTCAGGCTGCAGGTGGTCATTGCTATCTAAGGCAATAGGGTAGGCCGTTCGCAGGTTGACCAATGCTTTTGCTTGGAACCATACGCTGCTTCTTTCTTGGCAGTCAAATGCACGATCAGCTGCAAGCTTGTGCAGCAGGTCTGCTTGGTAACGGGCGAGGTATAGCATTTCCGAACTCAGATACTCCAGCGTACGAGTGCGCTGTTCGGCAATCTCAACCTTAGTGCTCAATTCTTGCAACTCATGTTCAAGCGTGCGGGTACGCGCTTCGGTTGCTTGCAGCAGCTCTACTTTGTGGCGGGCAAGATATAGTGTTTCGGTACACAGATGCTCTAGCGTACGAGTGCGCTGTTCGGCAATCTCGACCTTTGTACTAAATTCTTGTAGCTTATGCTCTAGCGTGCGAGTGCGCGCCTCGGTTGCTTGCAGCAGCTCGTACGCATATTCCGCGTTGTTTACGAGTGACTGTGCTGGGGGCGATGTATCGGGGACATCGGCACCTTGCGCGACGTTGACTTTAGATGACGGAAATACATCTGACATGTTGATGTGATTATTGGCGCGAGAAAATCTGGGAAAAAATCGGTGCAGCAGTTAAAGGCCAGAGGAAACAGTAACCGAAGGCCGCATATTGAAGAGGCCGCCGTAAAACTTTGCGTCGGCATTCTCGCTGACCTCAACTTGGGCAACATCGTGCATCAGCAAGCTGATTTCCTCAAATTCGCTGCGTGCGTAGCCTCTGTTGGAAATGCCTACTGAAAATGAGTAAACGCCGGCTCGCAGATTAAAGGCAAAATCAAAACGAACCTCTACTTTTTGATCCATTTCAATAGGCGAAATGTCACCTAACTGCGCGTAAGTGGTAGTCTCATAGATAGAGCGGCCAATGCGGTCGCGAACAATCACACCGAAAGCAGGGCGGTCAAAAGCCTTCTTCACCCGTACGACATAACGAACGGTCAGCTGCGCTTCACTCTCGATGTGTGCAACTTTCCGGCCTTGCTCATCGAGCAGATCAAAGCTGAGTAGGCTGGCGTCGCCGTTGCCAGTGGTCGTAGTGGCCTTCAGGTTAACTGCAGTATCTATTGGGGAGTCATCGGTGTCTGCTTGAATGATCTCCGGGCGCGTATCGCCGAGATCAGCCCTTTGCATGATCAAGCCTTGGTAGAGGTCGATGACTTGGCGTGGAGCGCCGTCGCTGAGCTTGCGTCCACGATCGAGCAACACAGCGCCGTCACAGAGGGTCTTTACGGCATTGGCATCATGGGATACAAAAAGCAACGTGCCGCCACGCGCGCGGAAATCCTCCAGCAGGCGGAAACACTTCTGTTGGAAATAAGCGTCGCCCACCGCAAGCGCTTCGTCGACGATGAGGATGTCTGGATCGAAAGCGGTCGATACCGCAAACGCCAAGCGCATTTGCATTCCGCTGGAGCAGGTGTGAAGCGGGCGGAAATAATGATCGCCAACCTCGGCGAATTCTCGGATGGCCTGGATTTTGGCCTGAATTTCCTCACGAGTGAATCCCAGGAGACTGCCGTACATGAAGACGTTTTCTTCACCTGTGAAATTGGGGTCGAATCCGGAGCCCAGTTCCAACAGCGCAGCGACCCGGCCATTGATCTGTACGCTACCATGCGTGGGGGCCAGGGTGCCGGTGATGATCTGCAGCAAGGTGCTTTTGCCACTGCCGTTCATTCCAACAATGCCGTACGCATGACCTTTTCGGGCAATGAAGGATACATCCTCTAAAGCCCAGAATTCGGTGAAATAGTCGCGCGGTTTCAATCCCAGTCGCCGGCGCAAGACGGGCAACAGAAATTGCTTGAGACGGTCTCGGGGCTGTGTATATATCTCGTAGCGCTTGGAGACGTTTACAACCTTGATGGCAATTTCGTCAGAGGACATCAGCAAAGCCCTTGCGTGTCTTTTGAAACCACGCATATCCAAGCCATGCAGCTACGACGGACCCTAGAGTGTATAAGAACAAGCCTCCAAAGTCTGGGACGCTTTTTTCGAAAAGTACTTGACGTGTTTGTTCTATGGCAAATGTCAATGGATTAATAGTCATCCAGAAGCGCGCAGCCTCCGGTATGGCTGATATTGGATAAAATACCGGCGACGCGAAAAGAAGCATTGTGGATAAAATACCTACAATTTGCCCTACATCCCGCAGATAGACTGATAAAGAAGCGATGAGCCACCCCGCGCCCAATGCGCCAATTGAGAGGGGGAGCATAATCAAGGGGACGAGTAAGGCTGTCCAGTGAAATATTCCTAGAAAAATCGCCGCAGCCAGTATCACTGCGAAGTTTATTAGGCTATGGAACAGAGCTGCGCATACGGCTACTGCAGGTAGCAATTCTATTGGGAAGACAATTTTCTTGACATAACTAACATTTCCAATGATTAAGGAGGGTGCGCGATTCAATACTTCGGCCAGCAGTCCATGCATCATTAGGCCTGCAAATAGGGTGACTGCAAACTGCGTTTTCGTTTCCTCAATGTTGCCGCCCCATCGAGCTTTAAATACAACTGAAAAAACAAGTGTATAAAGCGTTAGCATCAATAGTGGGTGAAATATTGACCACGTGATTCCTAAGAAAGAGCCTTTGTACTTGGAAACTATTTCCCGGCGCGACAGGCGCATAACAATTTCACGATGACGCCATAGGCTTCCTGCCATGGCTATGGGCGAGATGGAGGAAGGACGGTGGGGGTTCATAACAATGAGCTAGGGCAAGCAATGCAGTAATAATGCAATTTTATGAAAGCTTGCGTCGCAGTACCTTCAGACGTGCACGTAAACCTTGTTTTTGTATGGCCCGCAGTTGTGCCTCAATCCATCGCCGGTTGAACAGCTTTCGACCTATTCTCAAATATAAACGAGCTCGTTCTTGGGGGGGGATGTGCACTCCGGGTAAGAGGGAGATAAAGCCCGTTTGCCTGTGGAATGCTGTGGGGCAAAAGTCGACAATAACTGCGTTTTCGTACGCTTCGTTCCACTCCCCTATGGGAAATTCCTTTAGAGCATCGATTACGACTGTGGCAGGTGGCACCTGAACCGTTTCCTGTGAGCCCAATAGAGCTACAACAGACTTGCGATCAAGGTAGGGTAGAGCTATGTTGATATGTGGATCAATTGCGGCCACTCGGAACAGAAAACGGGCCAACCCATTCGGCTGAGACGCGTCCCAGTGGGTAAAGTTAATGATGTCATGAATGCCATGCACTGGTGAATCGCCGTGCTGTAAGATGGCTGCGGAAGCAGCGCTGTTCGCCTCTGGTCGACATACCAATGTGTTGGACAACACACGTACATGGTTGGAATACAGACGCTCGTTCGGGGCGACGAACATGACGCCGCCTTCTGGTGGGAGGGACTCCAGCAGTTCCGCGAGAATGGCCCCAAGGGGGCGGTGCGTGCTTGCGCCATGCAGACCATGGCGCGCGTAGTTGATCTCGCGCAATCCGAGCCGCGGTACGGCAGCGATGCGCCGCTCGATTTCTTGGCGCCGAGAATCCTGCAAGGTACAGTCCACCACCAGCCAAGCCGACAGCGGACTATGGGTTTGTGCCTCTATTGAAGCAATGTGCTGCTCTAGAACATCAGAGTCGTCGTTTGGCAGCAGCAAGAAAACCGTAGTCTTTAGGGCTTCGTCGCGTCCACCACGTTGATGCAGGTCCAGTGCGTGCTGACGGGCCTCAAGGCCTTGATATAGATCGAGTAGGTTGCCTCGTAGTGAGAAACCGTCGTTGAAGATCGCTTGTGCTTGAGCGATCTTCGCCAGCGCGGCGTCGGGTTTTTCCCGAGCCCAGGCGAGGTGGGCTTGGATGTCTTCTGCGATTTGCTCGACGCTGTTGCGGCTGTCGATGTAAAGCAGCGAATCGCCGAAGAAGCGTTTGGCGAAAGGATTTTCGTCGCAAATGATTAGCGCGCCAGAAGCGATTCCTTCAAACAACCGATTGGACATCAGTTCCGAAGCTTTGTGGGCGGAGGAAGACAGCACCAGCGCCACACCTGCCTTGTGGATTTCATGCACCATAGAAATCCCATCAAAGGGAATCTCTCGCACATAGCTCTGGTAGCCTTCCCAGACCTTCACTCCTTGAAAGAGTTGGGGGCCGTAGATCCGCAGGCAACCAGTCCGGTCCAGGCGCTTCAATACTTCCTGATGGCGTGACTTGCCGCCATTCACCGTTTCCCAGTTGATGCCTGCGTAAAAAAGCTTGTGGTCACCCAAAGAGGGCGGATATACCACGGTATCGAGCGAATGGTATAGGTGAAATTTTGCCGGCAGATGGGTGCTTGTCTTGAGTACCATGCGGGCGACATGGTCATCGGCTGCGCGAGAATTGCAACTGACGAAATCGTCATGCGTGATCAAATTGCGCGAGGTGCGTTGGTATCCCCACTCATGGTAGAAGTTTGTAGGATTCCAGAGTGCCACGAAGGAAAATGCGTCGTAGAACTTGGGCGTGTCATAGTGCAGATGTATTACGAAATCGACCGTGCTATGGTTCACGACCTCATTCGGATCATCGAGTCGCGTACCGTCGGCACGAATTTCGATGCATTCGGCTCCCATAGCTTCCGCAGCGATTTTCAGGCGTGCTATGCATTCGTCCTCGGCTGTTTTGATCTCTGGCCAAAGTTTCACAACTGCAAAGCGACCGATGGCTCCTGCGGGAAGGAGCCCTTTGGACGAACTGTTCAGCTCAGAAAGAATCGTTTGCCCGGTCATAGTCGTGCATCAACATCATTTAGCCGGCTGAGGAAATCGTTATAGGCCAACCGCAGACCTGTTTTCTCATCAAGATGGGGTTTCCAGCCCAGCGCGTTGATTCGGCTGCTGTTCAGAAGCTTTTGCATGGTTCCATTGGGCTTGGAGGTGTCGTAGACGATCTGACCTTCGAAACCAACCGTTTCCGCAATTAGTGTGGCAATTTCTGCGATAGACAAATCATGACCACAACCAACGTTGTATAGGTCATGGGAGGTTTCGGCCGCCATCAGCGTTTTCATGGCATTGGCCAGATCGTCTACATGCAGTAGTTCGCGACGTGGAGTGCCGTCACCCCAGACTACGAACTGATCTTGCCCTGCGAGTTTGGCCTCGTGGGTCCGCCGGATGATGCCGGCCACCACATGGTTATGCTGCGGATGATAGTTATCTCCAGGGCCGTACAAGTTGGGCGGAATGATCGAAATAAAGTCACAGCCGTACTGCCGTCGGTATGCGCTGCACATTTCGATGCCCGCGATTTTACTTATAGCGTATGAGCGAATATTTTCATCTGGCGGACCGCTAAGTAATGCCGTCTCTGGGATTGGCTGCGTCGTCTTTGAAGGATATGTGCAATTGGATGCAACGAAAATCAACTTCTGGACGCCAACTCTGTGCGCACCGTCAATGACGTTGGCCTCAATGGCCAGATTGCTGAGGAGGAATTGTGCAGGCAAAGTGGCGTTGGCATGTATGCCCCCCACTTTGGCGCCGGCATGAAAGACTAGGTCAGGCTTATGTTCCTCCATCCATGTTATGACGGCATTGCGATCTTCTAAGTCCAACTCACTGCGAGTGGTTAATAGTAAATCCGCTCCCTCATTTTGCATGGTGCGCACCAGCGCGGATCCCAGCATGCCGCGGTGACCAGTGATCCAGATTTTCTTGCGTGCGAACTCGTTGCGAAGGCTAGTCATAAAAAGACATCGTGATTGATTTCAAGAAGCAAATCTCCATATTTAGGCGCGCCCGTACACGTCGGACAGACGAACAATGTCGTCCTCGCCTAAATACGTGCCGCATTGGACCTCGATTAGTACCAATTCGATGTCGCCGGTATTCGTGAGTCGATGCTGTTCCTTGAGCGGGATGTAACGATATTGACCAGGAAGGGTTTGGTATTCATCGTTGCCTACTTGCACAGTGGCTATGCCCTGAACCACTACCCAGTGCTCGGCACGGTGGTGGTGATACTGCAAACTCAGCGATTGCCCGGGCTTAACTGTTATTCGCTTGACCTTGTACCCCTCTTCTTCTTTCAGTGTGGTGTACGTTCCCCAAGGGCGGTGAACAGCAGCCGGAAGGTGGGTGCTGTCATGGCTACGGGATTTGAGAACGTCGACGACGGCCTTCACTTGTTGCGCAGACTGCTTGTGCCCGACCAGAAGCGCGTCTGGTGTATCTACGATCACTAGGTCTTGGACACCTACCGTCGCCACCAGTTTTTCTCTGTGGCTTTCCACTTGCACATGGGTTCCTGTAGTGCCGATGGCTACCACTTCGGTCATGAACGTATTACCGTTGGCATCGGCAACATTCGCCTGAGCGACGGCGGGCCAGGAACCTACATCACTCCAGCCGAACTTGGCCGGTACCAACGTTACGTTACTGGCGTGCTCCATGACTGCGTAGTCGATAGAGATGTCGGGCTGCAATCCGAAGGTGTGGCTGTCGAAGCGGGTAACTTTTTCGACGGTGACGCCTTTGTCCCATGTGCGCTTTGCCGCCTCGAGAACTTCAGGTGCATGGGCTTGCAGGGCTTGCAGCAGGGTTCGGGCTGTCCCACAAAACATCCCGCTGTTCCAGTAGAAACGTCCTGAGCTCAGATAGTCCTGAGCGGTACTCAGATCAGGTTTTTCTACAAAGCGGATAGCCTGTTGACTGTCCCGGGACACTTGGGCGACCTCCACATAGCCGAATCCAGTCTCTGGCGAGGTAGGCTTGATACCGAAGGCGACGAGTTGCCCCTTCTCGGCGAACCGTACAGCCTCAAGCACATTAGCGACGAAAGACTCGGTGTCTGGAATGAGATGGTCTGCTGGGAGTATGAGCATGACCGCATCCTCTCCATGTCCTTCTGCACAGGCCAGCGCCGCCAAAGCGATCGCCGGCGCAGTATTCCGGCCTTTAGGCTCCAACAGATAGCTGGTGTCCGGAGGGTCCGAAAGCGCGGCCAAGGCATTTTTCGTCAAGAAGTAATGGTCTTGGTTTGTAACGATCAACAAGTTTTCCGTACCACATGCCAGTCCACGACACACCGCTTGCACGAGCAGGCTTCGTCCTCCAATCTCCATGAAGGGTTTTGGCATCGTCTGCCGCGAGACAGGCCATAGGCGCGTGCCTGCGCCGCCTGAGAGCACTACTGGAACGACGGTCATACTTTCCTTTTCTGAGGGAGCGGCGATTCTATCGATGTCCCTCGGAACGACTCTTTTGGTTCAACGATCAATGTTCTGTGGCTTGGTAGCTCGGATGGGTTAGTCTCCCGTTCCCACGCGCTTCGCTCCATCAACGCCGTACATGATCTGGCTGTTTTTTTCCTGCTTTCTCATATCTTTTGTCGTGGGAATGCTCTTGATTCGTAAAGCCCGTCGTCATGCCAGGAAATATGGATCAGACATGGCGCAGCGGTTCCATGCGGGTGACGTACCTCGTCTCGGAGGCGCAGCTCTCCTAGCAGCAGCAATGTGGGGCTGGGCCCGCATGGCGCTCGCGCCTTTGCTGGGGGATGTGGGAAACATCGGGCCGATGAACGCTTTGACTTGGCTTTGGTTGCCGATACTTGTTCCGGCGGTGTTGGGAGGTATTTGCGAGGATCTAACCCAGCGTGTGAGAGTACGCTGGCGCTTGATTCTGACAGGCATGGCTGGAGCCCTGGCGGTCAGTCTGTTGAAAGTGACCGTTGCACGACTGGACTTGCCGGTGATAGACGCATGGATGGTGCGCATGCCGTTGGTGGGCATGTTGGTCGCTTTGCTCGCCATCACCGGCTTGCCTCATGCCTTCAACATCATCGATGGCTACAACGGGCTAGCTGGAACAGTGGCGATGATCGTCTGCGCCGCGTTGATCCACGTGGCGCTGCAGGTGGGCGATCGGCAACTCGCCGCGGTGCTGGTGGTAACTGTCGGCGCAACCGCGGGCTTCATGGTCTGGAACTACCCGCGCGGGATGCTGTTCGCCGGCGATGGCGGCGCGTATTTCTGGGGGCTGGTGATCGCGCTCGCCAGCATCCGGCTGGTGCAGCAGCATGCCCAGGTGTCGCCGTGGTTCCCGATGCTGCTGCTGATCTATCCGGTGTGGGAGACGATTTTCTCGATCTACCGCAAGGTGGCGCGCGGCGGCTCGCCGGGGGTGGCGGACGCGCTGCATTTTCACCAGCTTATCTACCGGCGTATCGTGCGGGAGGTGTTCCATGACGACGATTCCCGCCGCATGCTGATGCGCAACAACCGGACCTCGCCCTATCTTTGGGGCTTCACCTGCCTGACCGTCGCGCCCGCGGTGCTCTTCTGGCGCAACACGCCGGTGCTAATCGGCTTCTGCCTGCTGTTCGTAGCGACCTACGTGGTCGCCTACCTGATGATCGTGCGCTTTAAGGCCCAGCGCTGGACACGCCTGCGCGGTTGATGCGGTCGGCGCAGCATCAGGTCGAGTCCGGCGCGATCGCCGGGGTGCCGCAACGCCCGCATGCGCAGTCGCGCGCGTGCGGCACAATTTCCCTTTCGCCGTAGTTCCACGACCCAGCCACGAAGCACAGCCTTCCGCATCCATGACCGACATCACCACCATCGCCCCCCGCGACAAGGCCGAGATCCTGGCCCAGGCGCTGCCGTACATCCGCAAGTTCCATGGCAAGACCATGGTCATCAAGTACGGCGGCAACGCCATGACCGATCCGGAATTGCAGGCCGATTTCGCCGAGGATGTGGTCCTGCTCAAGCTGGTGGGCATCAATCCGGTGGTGGTGCATGGCGGCGGTCCGCAGATCGAGGCGGCCCTCAAGCGCCTGGGCAAGACCGGGCAGTTCATCCAGGGCATGCGGGTGACCGACGCCGAGACGATGGAGGTGGTCGAGTGGGTGCTGGCCGGCGAGGTGCAGCAGGACATCGTCGGCCTAATCAACCAGGCGGGCGGCAAGGCGGTGGGCCTGACCGGGCGCGACGGAGGCCTGATCCGCGCGCGCAAGCTGCAGATGGTCGACAAGGACGATCCCGCCAAGCTCCACGACGTGGGGCAGGTGGGCGACATCGTCAGCGTGGATCCGAGCGTGGTGAAGGCGCTGCAGGACGATGCCTTCATCCCGGTCATCAGCCCGATCGGATTCGGCGAGGAGAACGAAAGCTACAACATCAATGCCGACGTGGTGGCTAGCAAGCTGGCGACGGTGCTCGGCGCCGAGAAGCTGGTGCTCCTGACCAACACGCCAGGCGTGCTCAACAAGGCGGGCGAATTGCTGGTGGACCTGTCGGCGCGCGAGATCGACGAGCTGTTCGCCGACGGCACCATCTCGGGCGGCATGCTGCCCAAGATCGCCGGCGCGCTGGACGCCGCCAAGAGCGGTGTCAATGCGGTGCACATCATCGACGGCCGCGTGCCGCATGCGATGCTGCTGGAGATCCTGACCGATCAGGCTTTCGGCACGATGATCCGTTCCCACTGACCGGACCTGTCGCCATGGAACGTTCGACCCGGCAGGGCACCGCAATCCGCGCAGCCATCGACCGGGAGGGCCGTCCCCTGTCGCCGCAGGAGGTTCTGGAGGCCGCGCGCGGCGAGGTGCCGTCGCTCGGCATCGCCACCGTCTATCGCAACCTGAAGGACTTGCTGGAGTCGGGTGAGATCGGCCTGGTCGCATTGCCTGGCGAGAGCCCGCGCTACGAATCGCGGCGGGCGGCGGTGCACCACCACCACCACTTCCGCTGTGACCGCTGCGAGCGCGTGTTCGATGTGGAGGGGTGCGGCGGGTTGTCAGGCGTCGCCGTGCCCGCGGGATTCGTGCTCCAGCGCCACGAACTCACGCTCTACGGCATTTGCGCCGACTGCGCCGCGCTGGCAGCGTCCGCAGCCGCGCCGTCGTCCTGACGCGTAGATGCACGGCCGAGCCAGACGGCGGAAGGAGGCACGGCCCGTCCCGAGCGGTCCGGCTGCGGTTCGCCCCCCAGGATGGAAGCCATGGCCGGAGGTCCCCAGCATGCCTCGGTGCCCCCGATGAAGCTGCTGGTCATCCACCAGAACTTCCCCGGACAGTTCGGCCGCCTCGTGCGCGCCTGGGCCGCCCGCCCGGGTTGGGAGGTGCGCGGGCTCGGGCGGGACAGCGCGCCAGGGCTGCCCGGCTTCGCCGCGCTCACCCGGTACCGCTTGGTGCGCGAGCCCGCTCCTTCGCAGCACCACTACCTGCGCCAGATGGAGCGGGCCGTGCTGCACGGCCAGGCCGCGATCCGCGCAATGCTCGCGATGAAGGCCGACGGCTTCCGTCCGGACGCGGTGCTGGCCCATCCCGGCTGGGGTGAGACGCTCTACATCCGCGGGGTGTTCCCGGAGGCGCGGTTGATCCATCTGGCCGAGTGGTACTACGCAACCGCAGGCGCCGACGTGGGATTCGATCCGGAATTCCCGGCGACGATGGACGACCGGGCCCGTGTCACCACCTGGAACGCGGTCCATGCGCTCAACCTCACGCACTGCGACGCCGCCGTGGCTCCCACGCACTGGCAGCGCGACTCCCATCCGGAGATCTTCCGGCCCCGGATGTCTGTGCAGCACGAAGGCATCGACGTGGCGATGCTGGCCGGTTTCCGGGGTGCGGAAGGCATCAGGACGCCGAACGGGGCCGATCTCCGCAAGGGAGACGAGGTGGTCACATTCGTCGCGCGCAATCTCGAGCCGTACCGTGGCTTCCATGTCTTCATGCGGGCGCTCGCCGTGGCGCAGCGCGCCAACCCCCGCCTGCACGCCTTGGTCATCGGCGGCGACGGCGTCAGCTACGGCCGGCCGCCGGCCGGGGCTTCCACCTGGCGCGAGCGCATGCTTGCAGAGGTGTCGGTCGATCCCAGCCGCACCCATTTCCTGGGACGAGTGCCCTACCAGGAATTCCTCCAGTGCCTGCAGGTCGCTTCCGCGCACGTCTACCTCAGCTATCCCTTCGTGCTGAGCTGGTCGATGCTGGAAGCCGCGGCCTGCGGGGTGCCCATCATCGGCAGCGACACCGCGCCGGTCCGCGAGTTCATCGAGGACGGCATCAGCGGGAGACTGGTCGATTTCTTCGACGTTCCTGAACTGGGCAGGACCATGGCATCCTTGCCGGAACTCCCCCTGGCCCGGTATGCGGAAGCGGCCCGGGCCAGGGTGTCGGCGCTAGACACCGCCCATGCGCTGCAGGGGTACGACCGGTTGCTGCGGCACGGCTGATCGACCTCTTTCGAATGGGTGAGTGCGGCTGTGGTTGCCATGCGGATCCTTCCGGACGACGCATGGAATTCCCGAATTTCATCTTCGGGAGATTCGTTCCCGCGCGCCGTTCGTTCCGAAACTCAACAGGTTTGTAATCGTTTCACCAATAACGATTGATAACACACAGACACAGATGTAAGAATTGTCCCGCATAGATATTCGTGCGAGGGCGATTCGATGGCGGCCAATACCCAGATCCATATCCTTCCGGAAGGGGGGGCCATCCGGTTGTCTGTCGCCAAGTCGAGCGTCGCGCGGGTGGCGATCTCCGGGACCGATGTCGTCCTCGTCATGAAGGACGGCGCCACCCATGTACTGCAGGACGCTGCCATGCGCGTCATGCTGCAGCCCGATCTGAAGATCATCCTGTCGGACCAGTCGGTGACCGTGGCCGACCTGGTGGCGCAAGCGGGATCGGTCGATTTCGTGGAGGGGCAGGCGCGCCTCCCCCAATCGATCCCGCAGGACGAATCCGCATCCAAATCCGGCAAGAAGGCGGACAAGGCCGAGGAGTCCGAGGCGGACGGTAAGGTTGCCAAGGCGCTTTCCCCGCCTTCGGACGCCGACGACGCCCAGGGGGTGCGCACCCCCAGCGAATCGGACATCGAAGCTCCGGAGTTCCAAATCGATCGTGCGGCCAGCAGCGCCGAAAAAGTGGGCGTGCCCAGCGCCTCCGCTGCGCCGCTCCTGACGGCTTCCTCACAGTCGTCGAGTTCGAACGCGTCGAAGGGGTCTTCGGGCGCATCGACGTCATTGCCGCCTGCGCCCAGCCCGCCCCCGTCCTCGTCGTCGCCGGCCGGCGGGGCGGCGAGTTCGAACAACACTGCCAAGCAGGAGGGCACCCCGGCGCCACCGCCGGCGCCGTCCACCATTTCCATCGACGTGGCCTGGACCAACGTCGTCGGCCAGACCGTCCTGCAGGCGGACGGCAAGACCAAGATATCCGGCTCCGGCGGCAGCGACCGTTCGGCCACCGACGCTTCGCCGGCCGCCCAGGCGGAGTCCGAGCTCATCACCGGCACCAGCGGCGCCGACATCATCATCGGCGACGACAAGACCGTGCTCGGCGCGGGGTTCGCCCGCGTGATGACGGTCCAGGTGTCGACGGACGGCCATGGCGCCTTCAGCGTCAGTTCGATCCTGATCAAGGGCCTGCCTTCCGGCTTCACCATCGTGGGCGGCACCAAGGGCGCCGCAGGCTGGACGCTCGACCTGCCCTCGGGTTTCGCGACGGCCGGCAACAAGGTGAGTGTCGTGGTGCAGTACCCCATACTCGACGATGCGGCCGGCTATTCGCCGCAGACCTTCAAGCTGACGGTGGAGGCGGCCGGCAAGCTCGACAACGATGTGATTCAAGGCAGCCTCGACATCCCGGGCGTGGTCCGAGACGTGCATCAGGCATCCGATATGGCGTATTCGGCCGGTGGCCAGCCCGGCGTGGTGTTCCCCGCCTATGGCCTCGGCGACGAGATCCGGGCCGGCGCCGGCAACGACAGCGTGCTCGCGGGCCTGGGGCACGACCTGGTGTTCGGACAGGCCGGCAACGACACCCTCGACGGCGGCGCCGGCAACGATACGCTCGAAGGTGGGGAGGGCGCGGATTCGCTCATTGGCGGTACCGGCATCGACCTGATCGCCTACACCGGCTCCCCGGATGGCGTGGACGTCGACCTGCAGGCACGCACGGCCTCCGGAGGCGATGCCCAGGGCGATATCTTCGGAGGCGACATCGAAGGCGTCATCGGCTCCGCGTACAACGACATCCTGCGCGGCAGCGCGGGCAACGACATCCTGCGCGGCGGCGCCGGGGAGGACCTGCTGGAAGGGCGGGGCGGTGCCGACACGCTGGACGGCGGCGACGGCTTCGACACCGTGGACTACTCCAGCGCGTCCAAGGCTGTGAAGGTCGACCTGGGCGCCGGAGTCGGCATCGGCGGGGACGCCGAGGGCGATACCTACCAGAATATCGAGGCCGTCCGCGGTTCGGCCTTCAACGACACCCTGATCGGCGACGCTTCCGCGAACCTGCTCGACGGCGGCGACGGAAACGATACGCTGATCGGGGGCGCGGGCGCCGACACCCTGGTCGGCGGCAACGGCATCGACACGGCGGACTATTCCGGCTCGGCGGCGGCGGTCACGGTCAACCTGCAGGCCAACGCCGGCCTCGGAGGCGACGCCGAAGGCGACAGCTACGACAGCATCGAGAACATCGTCGGCTCGCGTCTGGGGGACACGATCCACGGCAATGCGCAGGCCAACCGGCTCGACGGCGGCGCGGGCAACGATTGGCTGCATGGCGGCGCGGGTGCCGACACGCTGGTGGGCGGCGACGGAAACGACACCGCGAGCTATGCCAACGCGAACTGGTCGGTCGTCGCCAGCCTCGCCAGCCCCGCGTCCAACACGGGCGACGCCACTGGCGACGTCTACAGCTCGATCGAGAACCTGGAGGGCTCCACCTTCGACGATCGCCTGTCGGGCGATGCCAACGCCAACCTGCTCAGCGGCCTCGCGGGCGACGACGCGCTTTCCGGCGACGCCGGCAACGATACGCTCGAAGGCGGCGCCGGCGCCGATGCGCTCGACGGGGGCGCCGGCATCGACACCGCGTCCTACACGACCGCCACCGCCGGCGTCACCGCCGACCTGGGCACCGGCGGCAGCCGGGGCGATGCCCTTGGCGATGTCTACACGTCGATCGAAAACCTCCTGGGCAGCCGCTACGCCGACAACCTGATCGGCAACGATGGCGCCAACCTCATTGATGGCGGCGCGGGCAACGACACCCTGATCGGCGGGGCCGGCGCCGACACCCTGATCGGCGGAGACGGCACCGACACCGTGGACTACAGCGCCGACACGGACGCCCTGAACGTGAACCTGGGGGCCGGCACCGGCCGCGGAGGCAGCGCCGAAGGCGATGTGCTCTCTTTCCTGGAGAACGTGCTGGCCGGCAGCGGCGACGACGTGATCGTCGGCGACGCCGGCCGGAACCTGTTGAGCGGCAACGACGGCAACGACCGCCTGTCGGGTGCGGCGGGCGCCGACACGCTGCTGGGCGGACTCGGCAACGACACCCTGGTCGGCGGCGCCGGCGCGGACTCGATGGACGGCGGCGATGGTATCGACACCGCCAGCTACGCTGGCGCATTGGCGGGCGTCACGGTGGATCTCGGCCGGGGTCGGGGGCAGAGCGGCGATGCGGACGGCGACATCCTGCGCAACATCGAGAACCTCGAAGGCGGATCGGGCAACGACCGGCTCATCGGCTCGGCCATCGGCAACCTGCTCGACGGCGGCGCAGGCGACGACACCCTCGAAGGCGGCGCGGGCGCCGACACCCTCGTCGGCGGAGTCGGCAGCGACACCGCATCCTACGGCACCGCCACCGCCGCCGTCCGCGTGAGCCTGGCCAGCCCCAACACCAACACCGGCGATGCCGCAGGCGACAGCTACGACAGCATCGAGAACATCGCCGGCAGCGATTTCGACGACCTGCTCGAAGGCGATTCCGGAAACAACCGCCTCGACGGCGGCGCCGGCAACGACACCCTGCTGGGCGGATCGGGCGAGGACTCGATGGTCGGCGGCGCGGGCACGGACCTGGCCGACTACAGCATGGCGACCGGCGATCTGACCATCGACCTCGCCGCCGGCACCGGCGAGGGCGACGTCGCGCAGGGCGACGTGCTGCAGGGCATCGAGAACCTGCGCGCCGGCAGCGGCAACGACGTCCTGCGCGGTGACGCCGGCGCGAACGTGCTGGAAGGCGGCCTGGGGGATGACCGCCTGGAAGGTCGGGGGGGCGCCGACGCCCTGATCGGCGGCGCGGGCAACGACACCGCCAGCTACGCATCGGCCACCGAAGGCGTCGTCGCCAGCCTCATCAACGCCAGCTCCAACACCGGCGATGCCACCGGCGACACCTATTCGTCGATCGAGAACCTCGAAGGATCGGACTACGACGACCGGCTGGTCGGCGACAGCGCCGTCAACCGCCTCTCGGGCGGCGCAGGCAACGACTACCTGGCGGGCGGGATCGGCGCCGATACCCTCGATGGCGGCGCCGGCATCGACGTGGCCGATTACCGCGATTCCGCGGTCGCCATCACCGCCAGCCTCTCGCAGCCTGGCCGCAACACCGGCATTGCCGCAGGGGACGTGTACATCTCGATCGAAGGGCTCGCCGGCTCGGCGTTCAACGACACGCTGACCGGCGACGACAACGCCAACGTGCTCGAGGGCAACGCCGGCGACGATCTGCTCATCGGCGGCCTCGGCTCCGACACGCTGCGCGGAGGCGATGGATTCGACACCGCGAGCTACGCCACGTCTCAGGCCGGCATCGCGGTCAACCTGGCCCTCGGCGTCGGCACCGCGGGCGACGCGACCGGCGACGTGCTGTCCAGCATCGAGAAAGTCGTCGGCTCCGCCTTCTCCGACAACATCACCGGCGATGCCTTCGCGAATTACCTGCAGGGCGGCGGTGGCAACGATCTGCTGGACGGAGGCGCGGGCGCGGACACGCTCGAAGGCGGCACCGGCGACGACGTCTACGTCGTCGACGATCCGCTGGACCAGATCATCGAGAACGCCAACGCCGGCACCGACACCGTCCGCACCGGCATGGGCTACGTGCTGGGCACCGACCTGGAGAACCTCGAACTCACCGGCACGGCATCGGTCGACGGCACCGGCAATACGGCCGACAACCGATTGCTCGGCAACGCAGGCGACAACGTGCTGGACGGCGGCGTCGGCGCCGACACCATGGCCGGCGGCGCGGGCGACGACCGCTACATCGTCGACAACGCGGGCGACATCGTCAGCGAACTCGCCAACGCGGGCTCCGACACGGTGGTTTCCAGCGTCGACTACCAGTTGACCGCCAACGTCGAGAACCTGGTCCTGACTGGCGGCGCGATCCGCGGCACCGGCAACGAACTGGACAACGCCATCACCGGCAACGCGGCGGCCAACCTGCTCGATGGCGGGCTCGGGGCCGACAGCATGGCCGGCGGCCAGGGCAACGACACCTACATGGTGGACAACGCCGGCGACGTGGTCACCGAGGCTGCGAACGAAGGCGTCGACCAGGTCTTCTCCAGCGTTTCCTACACCCTGACGGCCAACGTCGAGAGCCTGACCCTCTCCGGCAACAATTCCATCCGTGGCACTGGCAACTCCCTGGCCAACCTCATCGTCGGCAACTCCGCCGACAACCTCATCGTCGGCGCCGGTGGCGGCGACACCCTGTCCGGCCTGGGCGGCAACGACACCTTCGAAATCGGCGACGCCGCCTTCGCCAGCATCGACGGGGGCGACGGCCTGGACACGGTGCACCTGGTGGGCGCCAACCTGACGTCCGTCGGTGCCATCGCGACCAAGGTGCACAACGTCGAAGCCTTGGACATGACCGACGGCACGTCCAACATACTGCAGATCTCCCAGGCGAACCTGGCCACGGCGGATTTCTTCGGCAACGGCAACGGCCGTACTTTCGAGGTTTCTGGCGATGCGACGACCGCCGTGAGCGCCCGCGACGTGCTCGTCGTCAATGCGACCGACTTCCGCCTGGACGGGGCGGTGACCACCACGACCCTGTCCAACGGCCTGACCGGCCGCGTCGTCCGCAGCGCGGCCGCGAACGGCATCAGCCTGGCCGTCGACACCAAGGTGCTGGTGCTGCCGGACACGGCCAGCCTGCGCAACGATTGGGGGATGTCCGTCGATCCGACCATCACGACGATCCGGGGCATGACGACCTGGCTTGACGCCAACGACATCGACGGCGATGGTGTGGTGGAAGGCGCGGCCGAAACCGGCCTGGTCAACGGCACCGTCTCCCGCTGGGTGGACAAGAGCGGATCGGGCAACCATTTCACGCAGAGCAACGCGTCCGCACGACCGGCGCTGCAACTCAACGGGGTGAACGGCAACGCGGTCGTGAAGTTCGATGGAATCAACGACATCCTGATGGGCACGAATGCCCTCGGCACCTCCTACTCGATGTTCATGGTGGGCGGGGGCTTCACCGCGGGGCGTTCGGTCAGCTCGACGGTCGGCAACGCGATTTTTGGTTGGCACCAGGGATACGCCGACCGTTTCTATGTGAACGGCTTGTGGAATTCGAACTCCGCTTCGACCGCGACGGACGACAAGCTCTACACGTTCATCGGCACCCGTTCCAGCGGTGCGATGTTCAGCAACGGTGCTCCTATCATGGACAACCTTCCCGGCACATACCAGTTCGGGAACGGCGCATACAGCCCAGTGACGGGTGCGCTGTCCTTGGGCGGCAGCGGCAGCGGCATGAACGAGTTCGGCAACGGTGCCCTGTACGAAGTCCTGACTTACGACCACGAGCTCAGCGCCGCAGAACGCCTGACCGTCGAGTCCTATCTGCGCGGCAAGTGGGCGGTAGGCGGGGCAGCGGCGAGCCCGGTCACCCAGCTGGGCACGGTGGGGCTCGACGCGACCTGGTACGAGGCGAGCGTGCAGTTCGGCACTACGGGCAACGATTCGTTGACGGCGAACTACACGTCGGCCGCAGCGCGCGGCGCCTACAAGATCGACGCCGTGTTGCTCGGCGGCGCCGGCAACGACACGCTCACCGGTGGCGACCGACGGGACGCGCTCTACGGTGGTGCCGGCGACGACCTGCTCAACGGCGGTATGGGCGCGGACTGGATGGTCGGAGGAGCGGGGGACGACGAATACGTGGTGGACAACATCGATGACGCAGTCATCGAGGCGGCCAACGAAGGCACCGATCGGATCACCGCGTCGGTGAGCTACCGCCTGCCCGACAACGTCGAGAACCTGGTGCTCGCCACGGCGGGCGGCCCCATCAACGGTTATGGCAACGCGTTGGCCAACCTGATCGTCGGCAATGCATCCGGCAATTACATCGATGGCGGCGCCGGTGCCGACACGATGAATGGCGGCGACGGCAACGATACCTATATCGTGGACAACGTGGGCGATGTCATCGTCGACTCGTCGGGGAACGATACCGTCATCTCCTCGATCAGCTACACCCTCGGTGCTGGCCTCGAGCGTCTGATGCTGACCGGCACCGCCAACCTGGTGGGCACAGGCAATGCCCTGTCGAACGAAATCTACGCCAGCCGTGACGGAGGTGCGAGCACCCTCGTCGGCGGGATGGGCGACGACGTCTACTACGTCGGGGACGACAGCAGTGGCAACATGCCGACCTTCACCGTGGTCGAGAACGCCAACGAAGGCTACGACTCGATCGTGCTGACGAGAAACTCGGTCAACAACGTCGTCTACGCGCCGCTGCAGTACACCATTCCCGACAATGTGGAGCAGATGTCCGTGGCCGGCGCCCGGGGCGTCAGCCTCGTCGGCTCCGCGCGGGACGACCGGCTGGTCGGCCAGGCCGTGGACTACGGCTGGAACTCGATCACGACCCTGACCGGCCTGGGAGGCAACGACACCTATGTCATCTACGGATATTCGGCCCTGGTTGTCGAACAGGCGGGCGGCGGCATCGATTCGGTCACCGCGGCCGTCGATTACCGCCTGACCGACAACGTCGAAGTCCTCTCGCTGGCGGAGGGCTCGATCGCCGCCGCCGCCGTGGGCAACGCCCTGGACAACACGATCCGCGGCAACTCGCTGGCCAATTTCATCGACGGCGGCGCGGGCGCGGACACCATGACCGGGCTGGGCGGCGACGACATCTACGTGGTCGACAACGTGAACGATGCGGTGGTGGAGGCGGACGGCGGCGGCAACGACACCATCCGGACCAACCTGGCCTCGTACACGCTTGGCGCCAACCTGGAGAACCTGAGCTTCACCGGCGCCGCTGCCCACTCCGGCCTGGGCAATGCGGCGGGCAACGTGATGAAGGGTTCCACCGGCAGCGACCAGCTCTTGGGGCTGGCCGGCAACGACACGCTCTACGGCGGGTCCGGCGCCGACACGCTGCTCGGCGGCGACGGCGACGACCTGCTGCAGTCCCTGCTACCGAACGCCACCGGTACCGCGGTCAACGGCCTGATGGCGCAGTACTACAACAACACGACCTGGAGCGGCACTCCGGTCATCGCACGCATCGAGCCGAATTTCTTCACCTCCACCAATGGCAGCCCCGCGCCTGGGGTCAACAGCACCAACTACACGGTCACCTATTCGGGCTACCTGACCGTCGCCACCGCCGGCTACTACTCCTTCGGCGCCGCTGGAGACGACGTGGCATGGCTGTCGCTCAACGGCATGACCATCGGCCGCAGCACTGCTTGGAATTCCGGCACGACGCCTTTCGTGCCGATCTACCTGGAGGCCGGCCGGGTCGCCATCGAGGTGAAGATCATGCAGGGCGGGGGCGGTGCGTACGGCAAGATCTACTGGCGCGGTCCGAACGACAGCGCTTTGACCTTGGTCCCCGCCAGCGCCTACACCTACGGCGACGACACGGTGATCGACAGCGCAGGCGACCGGCTCGAGGGCGGCGCGGGGAACGACACCCTGGTCGGCGCACAGGGCGCGGACACGATGCTGGGCGGCACCGGCGACGACCTCTACGTGGTGACCTCGCCGGGCGACACCCTGACCGAACTGGCGGGTGAAGGCACGGACACGGTCCAGGCCTCGGTCAACGTCACGCTGGGCAACAATTTCGAGAACCTCACGCTCGTCGGCGCGGCAGCGCTGGTCGGCACCGGCAACGAGTTGGCCAACGTCCTCGCCGCCAACGATGCGGGCAGCGGCCTCTACGGCCTGGCCGGCAACGACACCCTCATCGGCGGCCTGGGCAACGACACGCTGGATGGCGGCGTCGGCGCGGATGCGATGGCCGGTGGCGCCGGCAACGACCTCTACCTCGTGGACAACGTCGGGGACACGGTGACCGAGGCGGCCAACGCCGGAACCGACACGGTGCGCAGCACCGTCAGCTATATCCTGGGCGACAACGTCGAGAACCTGGTCCTGGTTGGCTCGGGCGCCATCAACGGCACCGGCAACAATTTGGCCAACACGCTGCAAGGCAACGACGCCAACAACCTGCTGCGGGGCGGCGCAGGCAACGACGCCCTGGCGGGCAACGGCGGCAACGACACGCTGGACGGCGGCACCGGCGCGGACGCCATGGCTGGCGGCGCCGGGGACGACTACTACCTGGTGGACGATCTCGGCGACACCGTCACCGAAGCGGCGGGCGAGGGCACGGACACGGTCAGCAGCACGGTGTCCTTCACATTGGGGGCGTACCTGGAGAATTTGGTGCTCACGGGGACCGGCGACATCAACGGCACCGGCAACACCCAGGCCAACACGATCACCGGCAACGCCGGCAACAACGTGCTGACCGGCGGCGGCAGCGACACCCTGTTAGGCGGCGCAGGCAACGACTGGCTGGTGTTCGACAACGCGTCACAAATTGGGCGTGCGGACGGGGGCGCGGGCGAGGATGTGCTGCGGCTGACGGCGCCGAGCGGCGCGGTGGACCTGGCGAGCCTCACGGGCAGGGTCCAGAACGTCGAGGCGATCGACCTGCACAACGGCATGCGGGGAGACATGGGCGTCACGCTGTCGGCGGCCGTCCTGAGCAGCCTCACCGATTCGCGCGCGGCGCTCAGCCTCGTGATGGACCAGGGCGACACCCTGAACCTGACCGGATCCTGGCTCCAGACCGGCACGGCCACGCTGGCCAACGGAAACACGGTCAATGACTACGCGCTGTACGCCAGCCCGGGCGGAGCCCAGGTCGGAACGCTCCACGTCGAGCATCTTGTCTGAATAGATGCTTAAAAGTACTGAATTTGCGATTGCATCGATGTGATAACGTCTTATCAAGGCGTTTTTGTAATGGGATGCAAATGAAAATGGATCGTCGCGGAGCGGAGCGGATGGGGGGCAGGGCGTGCGCTCCCGGTGCCCGCATGGCTCGCTTCCTGCTCGCCCGTGGGATGGATGCATCGCGATGAATCCGGCGGTGCTGCTCTTCCTGCGCGCCAACTGGCGCTACCTGGGCGCGATGCTGGTGGCGGGCACACTGGTCAACCTGATCGTCCTGGCGCTCCCGCTGTTCTCGTCGCTGGTCTACGACAAGGCCATCGGCAATCGGGTGCATGACACCCTCTGGGCGTTGACCATCGGCATGCTGGTGATGCTGGTGCTGGAGGTCGCGTTGCGGCTGGTGCGGGTGCAGGTCGTCGAGCACGCCGGCGCGCACTGGGACCATTTCCTCGACGAGCGACTCATGCGCGGCGTGCTGGCCGCACCGCTCACCCGGCCCTTGCCGGTCGCCCAGGTGCTCAACGGCCTGCGCGAGGTGGGTGCGGCCCGCGAGGTGCTCTCCGCCCAGTTCCTGCTGCCCCTTGCAGATTTCCCCTTCCTGCTGCTGTTCGTCGCGGCGGTGGCGCTGATCGGCGGGCCGATCGTGCTGGTGCCGATCGGTTTCGGCCTGCTGGTGGCCGGCGTCAGCGCCGTGTCGCAGCGCCTGGCCGCCCGGCGCTACCGTTTCGCCAATGCGCGCACCGGCGAGCGGCTCGCGGTGCTCGTGGACGTACTGTCGGCGCGGGAGGGCGGCTTCGGCCCGGCGACGGCCGCGAAGGTGCAGCAACGGTTCCGCGCGCAATCCCAGCAGGCCGGACGCGCGTCCGCCCGGGGCCGTTGGTGGATGCAGGTCGGCCAGCAGGTCGTTCCGGTGCTGATGTCCGCCTCGACGGTCGCGGTGCTGGTGGCCGGCGTCTACCGCATCGAGGCGCAGCAGATGTCCGTCGGCGGCCTGATCTCGGTCAGCCTGATCAGCGGGCGCATCCTGAACATCCTGTGCGGCCTCGCGCCGTTCCGCGCGCGCTGGGGAGAGTTCAGGCGTGCCATCGCCGGCCTGTCGGACACGGTGGCGCTGGAAGCGCCGCCGATGGCGCCGCCATCGGCGGACGAGGGCCGGCCCGCCGATGCGCTGCAGGCCGAAGGCATACGCCTCGATGAAGTCTCTTTCGCCTACCCCGGCCGCGAACGCGCGGCGCTGGACCGGTTGACGCTGCAACTGCGCGTCGGCGAACTGGTCGCGGTGATCGGCGCGTCGGGCACCGGCAAATCCACGCTGCTGCGCCTGCTGGCCGGGCGGGTGCCGTCCACCCGGGGGCGGATGGCCGTGGGGGGGCTCCTGGTGGCGGACGATGCGTCGCGCACCTGGCTCAATCGGCAGGTGACCTTCAAGTCGCAGGACCCGGCCTTCCTCGGCGGCACGGTGCGCGACGTGGTGGCGGGCGACGACGTCGGCGCCACCGACGCGAGCGTCGTGGCCGCGCTGCGCCAGGCGGGGATGGGGCCGGCGCTCGACCGCGGCGATGTGGGGCTCAACAGCATCGTCGGCACCAACGGGCTCGGGCTGTCGGGCGGGCAGCGGCAGATGCTGGCGATGGCTGCCGTCTTCCACGGCGGGCGACCCATCGCCCTGCTGGACGAGCCGACCCTGGGCCTGGACCGTGCGGCCCAGGACAGCGTCGTCGGCGCCTTGCGCGGCTTTGCACGCACGCGCTGCGTGGTGGTGGCCACCCATGCGACGGAAGTGATCGCCGAGGCCGACCGGGTCCTCGTGCTCGATGGCGGGCGGATCGTGGCCGACGCGCCGCCCCGCCAGCTGATCCCCGGCCTGTCCAATCGCACCGCGCCGGCGCGGGAGCATCCTCCGGCGGGTTCGCCGAGGGCGCCGGCCGGCCAGGCGTCCGGCGGTGCGCATCCGGAGGATCCGGTGGCGGTGCCCGCATGACCGCAGAACGTTCCAAGATGTCATTCCACAAATATTTCACCGCATCCCGGCCGCTCATCGCGCTGGCGCTGGCTTCGCAATGCGCCGCCGGCGGCGCGGCCGCTCAGTCGCCAGCCGTCGCCCCGCCGGCACCCGACCCCGCCCTGGAGCGGGTGCCCGCGATCCTGGGCGGGAACGAACTGGACCGCACCCTGCGGGAGATCGATGCCCGCGACGAGGCTCGCAGCCGACGGGCGGAGGCGGCCGCCGCGGCGCCGGCGCGCGTCTGGCGGCATCCGCGGCTGGACCAGTTGCCAATGCTGCTCGGCCTGCCGCAGCGCCTGTCGGTCGCCACGACCAGGGCCGGCGGGGCCGAAGCCCCCCCGGTCCCCAGCCTGCGGCTGGACGAGTCCATGCGCAAGGGCGTCGACGAGAGCTACGACACCAAGGCTGCTGTTTCGCGGGTGGAGGCCGCCGAGGAAACCGTCGAGGCCTCGCGCGGCATGCTGCGGCCGAAGGTGGACCTCTTGTTGGAACGCGGGCGGGGCGACGCCGCGGCGGCCACCGGCGGGACCCACAAGCGCGAAACGGACAGCCTGATGATGCGGTTCCCCCTGATCGACCGCGTGGTCAGCAACGACGTGCTGCGGCAGGAGCAGCTCGCGCTGTCGGCGAAGGCGCAGGCCGAGGGGACGCGGTCCTCGGCCGCGCTCGATGCGGCCTCGGCCTACCTGCTGGCCTTGCAGGCGCGCCTGGTGATGGAACTCAGCAGCGGTTACGAGGCCATGCTGCAGGAGCTGCTCGACTACGTGAGCGCCCGGGCCGAGGCGGGAGGCGCCAGCGTCGCGGAGCGCAACCGCGTGCGCGCCCGCGTCGCCAACGCGCGCTCCACCATCGCCGACGCGCGCGCCAACCTCAATGCGTCGCTGCAAAAGCTCCAGAGCCTGGTCGGCGAGGCGCCGCAGGCCCTGGAGCTGGCGGCGCCGGACGGGATGAAGCTGCCCGGCACGGCCGAGGAGGCCAAGGAGATCGCTGCATCGGCGAACTTCGACCTGCGCTCCGCCGCGGCGGAACGCGACGCTGCGGTGCACGAGGCGGCGTCCCAGCGCGCCAAGTATTTCCCGCGGCTCGAAGCCCAGCTGATCCACCGTCAAGACGTGACCGCGTCCGCGCTGACCCAGATCCAGGACAACCGGGCCATGCTCTCGATGAGCTGGTCGATCTTCAATGGCGGTACCGACCGCGCCCAGATGGCCGCGGCGCTCGCGCGCAGCGAAGCCCAGAACTTCCAGCGCGAGGGCGTGCTGCGGCGGCTCTCCCAGGAGATCGACGCCGCCTACGCCACGCTCGATGCCATGCAGGAGCGCTTCGCCGCGGTGCGCGAGGAAGTGCAGTCCAACGCCAGCGTCGTGGAGGCCTTCCGTGCGCAGCTGGTGGGAGGCAACCGGCAGCTGCTCGACGTGCTGGACGCCTACCAGCGCCTGCACCAGAGCCGGCTCGACATCGTGCAGCTGGCCATCACCGAAGCGCAGAACTACGTCAAGGTCGCGCACCTGACCGGCGAGCTGCCCTCGCTGCTGACGGCGCCGGTCCCCCGGCCCTGAAAGGAACAGAACGATGGAAGGTGGCAAAGGCGGCGGCGCAGGGGCGTACTGGCCCGGCTTCGTCGATGCGTTGACCAACGTGGTGATCGCGATGATCTTCGTGATCGTGGTGCTGGCGATCGCGCTGTCGTTCGCCGCGCAGCTCATGGGCAAGCGGGTGGCGGAAAGCATCCTGGCGCAGGCCGCCGCCAAGGCGGAGCAACAGGCCGCCGCCGCGGCGCCGGCCGCACCGTCGAGCCTGACGGAGGAATCCACCCAGCCCGGCATGCAGCGCATCGCGGTCGCGGCCCCGCCGGCCCAGGCATCGGTTTCGGCGCAGCTGAAGGAGGTGCGCAACGTCCTGCGGCTCGATTTCGATCCGTCCGCGACGGCGCTCGACGAGAAGGCCACCAAGGAGCTGGTCGCGGCGATCAAGGACAGCGCGCGCGGCCAGGCGGTGACGATCGTCGCCGCCGGCCCGGCCATGAGCATCAGCGCCAACCAGCGCGCGGCCTACCAGCGGGTGATGGCGGTCCGCAACGTGCTGATCGCCCAGGGCTACGACCCGCGACGCATCGAGTCCCGCATCGACGCCGCGGCGCAGGCGAGCGCCCCGGTCGTGGACGTGCGTTTCCGGAAGCTGCCATGAATCCCGCCCTCGATCCGGGCGTGGCAGCGCCTTCGGGGCCTGCCGGCGCGGCCGCCGCTGGCGCCGCGCCGGTCTACCGGCTGCTGGCGGAGCATCTCGACGGTGCGCTGGGCAGCACCCGGCGCCTACGCCTGCCGATGCTCCTGCTGGCGCTCATCGCGGCCGCGACCCTGGCGCTGCTGGCCTGGACGGCCTGCGCGCGCATCGACCGCGTGGTGCATACCCAGGGGCGCATCATCCCTTCGGGCAAGGGCCAGCTGGTGCAGCACTTCGAGGGCGGGATCGTCTCCCGGGTCTTCGTGCGCGAAGGCGACGAGGTGCGCGCCGGACAGGAGCTGATGGCCGTCTCGGCCCTGCAGGCCAGCTCGCAGCGCGGCGAGAAGCAGGCCCGCCTGGCCGGCCTGCAGGCCCGGGCCGCGCGGCTGCAGGCCGAGTCGGACGGGGCCGAGCATTTCTCGCTGCCGGCCGGGGTCGGCGCATCCGCCGAATCGCAGGCCGAGGCCGCCGCCTTCGTCGCGCGCCGCTCGACGCTGGCGCAGACGCTCAACGTCTACGACGAGCAGATCCGCCAGAAGCGGCAGGAGATGGTCGAACTGCAGACCCGCCAGCGCGGCCTGAACACCGAACTCGACACCGCCAGGCAACAGCAGACCCTGGTCTCGCAGATGTTCGCCCGCAACGCCGCCTCGCAACTCGAGATGCTCGACGCCCGGGGCCGGGTGGAGCGGCTGGTCACCCAGATCCGCGAGGCGGAGATCAGCCTGCCGCGACTGCAGGCCGCGGCCCAGGAGCTCCAGGCGCGCCGGGCGGAGGCGGTGGCCCGTTTCCGGAGCGATTCGCGCACCAGCCTCGCGGAGACCCGCGTGGACCTCCAGCGCCTCGTCCAGGAGCTCCAGGCCGACGACGACCGGGTGCAGCGCACCCTGGTGACCGCGCCGGTCGCGGGCCGGGTCAACAAGCTGCTGGTCAACACGGTGGGCGGCGTGGTCAAGCCCGGCGAGACCCTACTGGAGCTCACCCCGAGCGACGACGTGCTCGTGGCCGAGGTGCGCGTGGCGCCGCAGGACCGCGGCCCGCTGCGCGAAGGCCAGCGGGCGGTGCTCAAGGTCGGGGCCTACGACTACACCGTCTTCGGCACGCTCGAAGCGCGCATCGACGAGATCAGCGCCGACGCGCTGAGCGACGAGCGGGGCGAACTCTACTTCCGCATGCGCCTGCGGGTGGATCCGGCGAGCCTGAAGGCGTTCGAGCAGGCCATCACGCCTGGCATGACCGTATCGGCCGACGCCATCACCGGCAACCGCACCGTCCTGCAGTTCCTGCTTTCACCCGTTCGCGGCCTGGTCGCGACAGCCCTGAGGGATCGTTCATGACAGACATCAGCCTGCCCGCGGCCGCCGCCGCCATGGGATCGTCGCCGCCGTCCGCGCCGGGCGCCGCCGCATCGTCCGACCATCCCGCCACGCAAGGCAGCCTGGGCCGCCTGCCCGCGGTCATGATCTGGCTGCCGCTCGCGGCGGTGGCGCTCGGGGCGGCCTCGCTCTGGCATTTCGTGAGCTTCGCGTTCATCTCCAATCCGATCCTCAACGGGCTGATCCTCGCGGTCGCCCTGTGGGGCGCGGCGACTACGATCGGCCATGTGCGCCGCGCCTACCGCGAGGACCGCGTCTTCGCCGCCGGCCTCGAATGGCTGCGCCGCGGCGCCTGGGGGCAGGAGCCGCATCCCCAGTTCGGCCACGAAGCCTTCGTGCAGGGCATGCTCGCGCGCCTGGAGAAGCTCGGCCTGGGGCACCAGGTGCACATGCAGAGCGCGGTCGCCGAGCCCGAGATCGAAGCGCTGGAGCAGTACTTCGAGAAGAAGCAGGAGCTGTCCCAGTTCCTGGTCGGCCTGATGGTGGGGCTGGGCCTGCTGGGCACCTTCGTGGGCCTGCTCGAAACCCTGATCGCCACCAGCCAGCTGATCTCGACCATCGCCAACAGCGTGGGCGGCTCGTCCGGCGGGGGCGGGATGGAGTCGGAATTCGCCCGCATCGTCGGCGGACTGCAGAAGCCGCTGGAGGCGATGGGCACCGCGTTCTCGGCGTCCATGTTCGGCCTGATCGGCTCGATCATGCTCGGCTTCCAGATGGTGATCGTGCGCAAGACCTGCGCGCAGCTGGTGGACAACATCCGCGAGGAGGTGCTGGCGCTGGCCGAGAAGACCAACGTCTCGGCCACGGTGGAGATCTCCGAGCGTTTCCTGGCCAACCTGCTGGCCGACGTGCTGGAGCAGCACCGGCAGTCGCGCGAGGACCTGGGCGGCGTGGCGCAGCAGCTGGGCGAACTGATGCGGCACGTGGCCGCCTCCACGACCGTGAACACGCGGCTCGCGGAGGAACTGCAGGCCCACGGCAAGGCGGTGGATGCGGTCACCGGCTCGATCGGGCATTTCAAGGACGCGGTGCCGCTGGTGCGCGATGTCGCGACCTACACCGGGCTCACGCTCAAGACGGTGGAGCAGCACGCGCAGTCCATCGGCGGCCTGTCGAAGAGCCTGCCGGCGCTGAGCAGCATGCGCGAGGAACTCCAGGCGACGCGGCAGGCGGTCGACCGGCTGGGCGAGCAGGTGGCCGCGCTCTCGGCGAGCCACCAGGCGGTGGTCGGCAACGTGCAGACGCAGGCGAACTCCATCCGGCGCCTCGACGCGCTGCTCTGGAACGAGGAGCGGCAGTCCTTCCGCAAGATCCTGGAATCCGACCCGCCGGGCGGCCGCCACGGCTGACGCGGAGCGGTTCCGAAGCAAACGGCAACGACAGGGAGGAAGCCATGAGCGCGATCGATGATGTGGTGTCGGGCACGGTGAAGCTGCCCATGGTCCCGCGGGTCGTCATGACCGTGCTGGCGATGATCCGGCAGGGCGACTGCGATGTCTGGAAGGTGGCGGAGGAGATCGAGCAGGAGCCGGTGCTCAGCTCGCGGGTGCTGCGGCTCGCCAACTCCTCGTTCTTCTCCGGGCGCCGCTCCGTGGGCTCGATCGAGGAAGCCGTCTCCATCATCGGCCTGCGGGCCCTGGAGACGCTGGTCATCGCCAGCGGCACCATCTCGGCCTTCACCGACGTCCCGGGCGTCAGCCTGCGCCAGTTCTGGCTCTGCGCGTCGGTGACCGCCGCGTCGTCCCGGCAGTTGGCGAGGCGGCTGGGCGTCCCGGCGGAATCGGCCTACACCGCGGGCCTGCTGCAGTCGGTGGGGCACCTGATCCTCTGCCAGTGCGAGCCGGCGCGGGCCGAGGCGCTGGCCGGCGCGTCGGCGCGGCACTGGGGTGCGGAGCTCGCGGCGGCGGAGCAGGAAGCCTTCGGCTGCACGCATCCGGCCATGAGCGCGCTCTGGGCGGACCACATGGGACTGCCCCGCGACATGGTGGACGCGATCGCGCGTTCGCTGCATCCGATGGACGCGCCCGCGACGACCCGCCTGGCGCGGGTGCTGCGCCTGGCGACGGCGGTGGGCGGCTCGGTCGCCTTCGGCGAGGACATCGAGTGCGCCGCCGCACGGGTCGCCCACAACCTGGCGGGGACCCTCGATCTGGGCGACTACTTCGCGACGGAGAGCTTCCAGAACGATTTCTTCGAGCTCCAGTCGGTCCCCAGCGTGCTATGAGCGCTCCACGATCATTCAAGGGACTGCTCGCCGGCGCGGCCTGCGCCGTGCTGGGCCTGGCGGCGGCCGTCGTGTCGGTGTGCCTGCTGCTGTCGCTGGGATCGGCCCTGCGGCCCGAACTCGCGGCGAGGAGCCAGGCCGCGGCGCTGGCCGCGGCTGCCGAGTGGGGCGCGGTCCCCGAACCGCAACGGCCGGCCTGGCTCGCGGAGCGCGCGAAGCGCGACGGCTGGGCCGCGTTCGCGCTGTCGCGCGACGCCGGCCCGGCCGACGCAGCCGGCGCGTCGGCGCAGGACGGCCATCCGCTGCGCGCCTTCGTCCGCGGCTGGGCCGACGGGCTGGCGCGCGTGCCGGTGGACGGCGGCGCGCTGCGGGTGACCGCGTCGATGGGATCGGTGGACGCCGTGCTCGGGCAGGCGCTGGGCACCACGCTGCTCGGCTTCGGCCTCTCGGCCGTGCTGCTGGCCGGAGGGCTGGCCTGGATCGCCCGGCGCATGCTCCGGCCGATCGACGACTTCGCCGGGCAGGCGCAGGCCGCCGCCCAGCGGGTCTTCACCGAAATGCCGCTGCCGGCGATGCAGGAATGGGAGCGGCTCTCCCGCGCGATGAACCTGATGGTGCAGCGCGTGCGCATCATGCTGGCGGAGCGGGAGACCGAACTCGCCACGATCCAGGAGAAGAACCGCAACGACGCGCTGACCCGGGCGGTCAGCCGGGAGTATTTCATCGCCCGCCTGTCCTCGGAGCTGACCCGCGCGGGCGGAGCGCTGGTGGTGGTGCACGCGCTGGACATCGAAGGGCTCAACCGCCGGCGCGGCTGGCGCCAGACCGACGATTTCCTGATCGCCTGCGCGGCCGCGATCCGCATCCGCCTGCACATGCTGTTCGCGGAGAACGACTTCGTGCTGGCGCGCCTCAACGGCGCGGACTTCGCGCTGCTGCTGCCGGGGATGCCGCTGGAGCGGCTCGACACGGTGGCGTCCGGGCTGCACGAGGCGCTCCTGCCGCTGGCGAACCAGGACCTGACCGACGTGCGCCGGGTGACCGCCATCGGCGCGACCCTGTTCCGCGCCGGCGAGACCGCGTCGGAGGTGCTGTCCAAGGCCGACGCGGTGCTCGGCCGCGCGCTGCTGCAAGCCCGGTCGCACGCCGTGTCCGACGGCACCGAACGCTTCCTGTCGCTGGGCCTGCAGCAATGGGGCGCGCTGATCGAGTCGGCGCTCGCGCGCGGCGCGGTCCGGATCGACCTCGTGCCGGTGCTGGACGCGGGGGGCGCGGTGGTCCACCTCGAAGCGCGGCCCCTGCTCATGACGGCCGCGAACGAGGAGCTCCACGCGCACGAGTTCGAGGCGCCCGCCGCGCGCACCGGCCGCGTTCTCGACCTGAACCTGCGGGTGCTCGAACTGGCCCTGATCGCATTGGCGGAACGTCCCGCGCAGCGGATCGGCGTGTGCATCGACGAGCGCTCGCTGGAGCGTCCGATCTTCCTGCGCCAGCTCGGGAAGATCCTGGCGCAGCATCCGCCCGAACTGCTGGCCCGGCTGGACATCGAGGTCGCTATGGCCGAGCACTCGACGGCCGAGGTGCCACACCTGCAGGAGCTGGTCGAGCTGCTGTCGGGACGCGGCGTGCGCGTCGGCGTGGCGCGGCTGGGGCTGGTCGTCAACACCTTGCCGTTGACGCGGTGGGAGGTGGACTACCTCAAGCTGAGCCCCGAAGCGGTCCGCGGCATCGCGCGGTCGGATCGGCGGAGCCGCTTCGTGGCGATGCTGTGCGACTTGGCGCGCGACCAGGGGCTGGCGCCGATGAGCGGCGGGCCGCTGGAGGAGGCCGATCGGCAGCGCTTCTTCGCGCTCGGGGGGCAGGGCGTGGAGGAACCCGCGGCAGCGGCCCCGGCCGAGGCGCGCCGCGCCGCGCCGCATGCGCAGCTCGACCAGTCGCCGCGGAGCACCACGGAGTTCGGCGCCTTGACCGACTGACCGCACGGCCGACGTGGCGCCGGCGCCGGGCGGCCCCGGGAGGCGTCCCGACCGGCCGGCCAAAGAAAAAGGCCGGCGGTGCCGGCCTTTCGAGCATGCGGAAGCGAGAGCCCCCGCGAGGCGCGCACGGTGCGCGCCTCCGCCCTCCGCTTTACTTCTGGCGTGCCTTGAAGCGCGGGTTGGACTTGCAGATCACGTAGATCTTGCCGCGGCGGCGGACGATCTGGCAGTCGCGATGGCGGGACTTGGCGGACTTGAGCGAAGACAGGACTTGCATGGATTTCTCCGGTTTCGGGGTAATGGGCGTCTGACCACCCGGAAGATCCGGCGACGAGACATTCGAATGAACCAGGCATTATAACGAGCGGCGGCGAAACGGCAATCCCGGCGCTTGGGTGCATGATGCAGGCCGCGATTCGCCCTCATCCACGGTTCACGAAAGGTCTGCCGCCCATGACGATTGCCTCCCCGACGATCCTCCGCCACGCCGCCGTCGCGCTGCTCCGCGCCGCGCGCACCGCACGCCGGGCCGTCGCGGCCGCGGGACTGCTGGCCGCGGCGGCCGCCTCGGCCCAGATGACGCCGGTGGGCACCTGGCACATCGTGGACAAGAAGGGCGCGCCGACGGCCGAGGTGACGATCACCGAGCCCGACGGCGCCATCAGCGGCCGCATCACCAGGCTGATGGGGCCCGACGCCAAGCCCGCGGCGCGCTGCGAGGCCTGCACCGACGACCGCAAGGACCAGCCGCTGGTCGGCCTGGAGATCCTGCGGGGCGCGAAGAAGCTCGACGGCAAGGAAGTCTGGGAGGGCGGCACCATCCTCGATCCGGACAGCGGCCGCACCTACAACTTGCGGCTGACGCCGGCCGACGGCGGGCGCACCCTGGGCGTGCGCGGCTCGATCGGCCCCTTCGGCCCGACGCAGGTCTGGGTCCGCGCCGCGCCCTGACATCCCGCCGCCGGCCCCGCGCGCCGTCCGCCGCCGGGCGAGGGCCAACCGCCCGCCGCGGCGCAGGTCCCCGGCCGGTGCCGCGCAGGCCGGCGCACCCGGCCCCCCTCCGTTCCCGACTCCCTCTCCCGCCATGTCCGACGAAATCCTGATCCACGCCGAAGCCGGCGTCCTGACGCTGACCTTCAACCGCGTCGCCAAGAAGAATTCCATCACCTGGGCGATGTACGACCGCCTGAGCGAGGCGCTGCGCGCGGCCGCGGACGACCCGCAGGTCCGTGCGGTGCTGCTCCAGGGCGACGCCACCGTGTTCACCGCCGGCAGCGCCATCGAGGGCCTGGACACGCCGCTGCCCGAAGGGCAGGAGGCTCCGGCCATCGTCTTCCTGCGCGCGCTCGCCGCCTTCGAGAAACCGGTGGTCGCCGCGGTCTGCGGGCCGGCGGTGGGCATCGGCACCACGATGCTGCTGCACTGCGACCTGGTCTACGCGGGCGACAACGCGGCCTTCGCGTTGCCTTTCGTCAACCTCGGCCTCTGCCCCGAGGGCGCGGCCAGCCTGCTCCTGCCGCAGATGCTCGGCCACCACCGCGCGTCCGAGGCGCTGCTGCTGGGCGAGCCGATCCAGGCGGAGGCGGCGCTGGAGGTGGGCCTGGTCAACCGGGTGGTGCCGCCGACCGAAGCCAACGCGGTCGCCCAGGCCCAGGCCCGCAAGCTCGCCGCCAAGCCGCTGTCGGCGCTGCTGGCGACCAAGAAGCTGCTCAAGCAGGGGCAGGCGGCCCAGGTCGCCGAGCGGCTGGGCGAGGAGGCGGCGCTCTTCCGCCGCATGCGCGCAGAGCCGGCGGCCAAGGAAGCCTTCGCCGCCTTCCTGGAGAAGCGGCGGCCGGACTTCTCGAACCTGTGAGCCGGGCCGGCCGGTGACGGGCACCACCGCCACCGCCACCGCCACCGCCACCGCCACCGCCACCGCCACCGCCACCGCCACCGCCACCGCCACCGCCACCGCCACCGCCACCGCCACCGCCCGGGCGGCCGACCGTCGGCCCGCGCCGGGAGCGGCCGGCGGCGGCTTCGGCATAAGCTCATGCCCGCGGGCGCATGAGGCGCCGGCTAGAGTGCATGCCTTCGCATTTTTCGACTTTCCCCGGGAGGAGACGACGATGGAGCCGCAGACGAACCATCCCTTGACACGGCGCGCGCTGGTGCGCGGCGCCGCCGGCCTCGCGGCGCTGTCCGCCGCGGGCGCGCGGGCCCAGGCCGCCGGCCGGCCGCTCGACGGCGGCCCGCTGCACATCGTGGTGCCGTACCCGGCCGGCGGCAGCACCGACCGGGCGGCGCGCCTGCTGGCGGACGCCATCGGGCCGCTGCTGGGCGTGCCGGCGCTGGTCGAGAACCGCGCCGGCGCCGGCGGCCGGCTGGCCGCGCAGCAGGTGCACCGCGAGCCCGCCGGCCGCAACGTCCTGCTGCTGGCCAATCCGGCGCCGATGCTGGTCGCGCCGCTGGTGCAGAAGGAGGACGGCTACGACCCGCAGGCCGACTACCGCCCGGTGTCGGAGATCACCCGCTACGCGTTCGGCATCGCGGTCGGGCCGGCGGTGCCGGTGCAGGCCTTCGGACCGCTGCGCGGCTGGATGCAGGCCAATCCCGACAAGGTCTCGGTCGGCGTGCCGGCCACCGGCAGCCTGCCGCACTTCTTCGCGCTGATGCTGGCCGGCCAGCTCAGGCTGGACCTGCCGGTGGTGGGCTACAAGGGCTCGGCGCCGCTGCTCAACGACCTGATGGGCGGCCACGTGCCGGTGGCGGTGGACACGATCGACGCGCTGGAGCCGCTGCACCGCAGCGGCAAGCTGCGCATCCTGGCCACCTCCGACGAGCGCCGCAGCCCCAGCCTGCCGCAGGTGCCGACCTTCAAGGAAGCGGGCCTGACCCTGTCGGCCACCGGATGGAACACGCTGTTCGCCCCGGCGTCGCTGCCCGCGGCCCGGCTGCAGCGGATCGCCACGGCGGTCGAGCGGGCGATGGCCGAGCCGGCGGTGCGCAAGCGCTTCGCCGACGCCGACCTGGTGCCGGTCGGCTCCGGCCCGGCGCAGACCGCGCGCATGCTGGACGCCTACCGCGCCCAGTGGACGCCGGTCATCCGCGACAGCGGCTTCAAGCCCTGAGCCGTCGGCGTCGGCCGCGGCCCGTCCGCGGTCCAGGGCGGGCGCACGGCGCCCGCAGGTCGCTGAACGCTATGGTTTCAGGAGCGCGCAGCGCAGGCGGGGCGCCCGCTGGAGCCCTATTCTTCCTAGAATGCCGCGGTGGGCTGCGTTGGATGCCGCCCCATGTGTACGGACAGGGCCGGCGATCCGTCGGATGCTATGTTTTCAGTAGCGTGCAGCGGAGGCGGCACCTGCGCTGCGGCCGTATTCGACTCGGGTTTTCGAGGCGGGCCGCGCCGGGACGCGCCGTCAGTCCGCGACCGGCGGACGGGGCGCGCGCCGCATCCAGCCGAACCACAGCATCACCGCGACCGGGATGCCGAGCGCGATCCACGAGAGCCAGTCGCCCCAGCCGTCGGACACCAGCGCCGTGACCAGGCCGAGCGCCGAGAGCAGGCCCATCGCGACCGGCCAGGCCCACAGGGCGCGCAGCCCGGCGCTGCGGCGCCGGGCGGTTCGGTGCGCGTGCGAGGACGCGCTCACCGCTTCTTCCACCACAGGTAGAGGCCGGAGCCCAGCACCACGATGGTCGCGATGTCGAGCAGCGCCCAGAGGATCTGCATCGGCAGGCCGCCGTAGTCGCCGAAGTGCAGCGGCTGCGACACCAGCAGCGCGGTGGCGTACCAAGGCAGCGGCCGGCTGTCGGTGACCTGGCCGGTCCGGGCGTCCACCAGCACCGGCTGCAGCAGGCGCGAGGTCAGCGGCGTGTTGCCCTTCATGAAGACCGCGTAGTGGTGCGGGCTCGAGAAGCCGGTGCCCGGGAAGGCGACGAAGCGCAGCTGCATGTGGGGCAGCAGCGCCTGCGCCGAATCCACCGCCTTCTGCAGCGGCGCCAGGTCGGTCGCCGGCGGCAGGCCCTTGTACGGCGCGACCATCTGCGCCATCTGGTCGTTCTGCCAGTACTTGAAGATCAGGTCGGCCCAGGTGTTGATCATGCCGGTGCCGCCGACCACGAAGGCCCAGACCAGGGTCACCACGCCGAGCAGGTTGTGCAGGTCCAGCCACTTGGCGCGGACGCTGCGGTCGCGGCGCACGGTGCCGAACTCCAGCTTGCGCATGAAGGGCGCGTACAGCACCACGCCCGAGACGATGGCCACCAGCAGCAGCAGGCCCATGAAGCCCAGGAACAGCTTGCCCGGCAGGCCGGCGAACAGGTCCACGTGCAGCTTGAACATCACGTACATGAAGCCCTCGTCGAAGGGCGGGTGCGGCAGCTCGCGGCCGGTGCGGGCGTCGAACATCAGGCTGGTGAAGCCTTCGGTCGCGTCGGCCGCGGTGTTGAGGGTGACGAAGGCCATGCGGTCGTCGTCCTCGTCCGGGCCGTAGAACTGCAGCACCTTGCCCGGATGCATCGCCAGCGCGCGCGCCAGGGTGGCGTCGATCGGCACCCGGGGCGTGTCCGCCGCCATTTCCGGCGGCTCGGCCTCGGTGCCCAGCAGGTGGCCGATCTCGTGGTGGAAGACCAGCGGCAGGCCGGTCAGGCACAGCAGCAGCATGAAGACGGTGCTGACCAGGCTGGTCCATTTGTGGACCCAGGCCCAGGCCCGGATGGCGCTGGTGCTCAGGAAGCGGTGCGGCGCCTGGGCCTTCGGCGGCGCGGCGACGGCGGTGTCGGGGAGCGTGGGGGCGTGCATGGTGTCCAGGGTGGAAGAGGGCGGGACCGGCGGCATGGCGGCGCGGCACCGACCCGCGGCGCCGGCGGCGCGGGCGGGCGCCGGACGATGGGCATTATCTTGCGAATCGTTCCGATTCCCATTGCTTCCAATATGAATTCGAAATGAACTCGTCGGCCGGGCCGGCGGACCCCGCGGTCTCGCCCATGGATTCCCGGGGCCGGCGGGCCGCGGCGCGCGCGCCGGGAATGCGGGCGCGGCGCGACCGGGCGCTTGACTTCGCGCGCGCTCGAAGTCCTAGGATCGATCCATGCCACACCTCCTGACCATCTCCGAGGTCGCGCGGCGCACCGGCCTCGGCGTGCACACGCTGCGCTACTACGAGCGCGCCGGGCTGATCGCGCCCGTGGACCTGGACTGGATCGGCTTCCTGCTGCGCCTGCGCGAGACCCGCATGCCCGTCGCGCGGATGCAGGCCTTCGCTCCCGCAGCGCCGGACCGCTACCGCCGCGGACTGGACCGCCTGCGCGAGATCGACGGAGAGGCCGGCGAGCGCTTTGTCGACAGCCTGGCCGGCATCGCGCCCGACTTCGCGCGCTACCTGGTCGAATTCCCGTTCGGCGACATCCATTCCCGCCCGGGCCTGGACCTGCGCAGCCGGGAGATCGCGGTGCTCGCCGCGCTGTCGGCGCTGGGCAATGCCGGGCCGCAGCTCCGGGTGCACCTGCGGGCCGCGCTCAACGTGGGCATGGCGCGCGCGGAGATCGTGGAGGTGCTGATGCAGACGGCGGTCTACGCGGGCTTCCCGGCCGCGCTCAACGGCCTGGCCGCGGCGCGCGAGGTGTTCGCCGCGGTCGACGCCGAGGGCCTGCCCGCCTGACGGACGGCGGCCCTGCGGCCCCGGGAGGGCGTCAGCCGGCGGGCTGCTCCGGGCCGACCGCGCGGGGCCGGCCGTCCGCGTCGAGCGCGACGTAGGTCAGCTTCGCCTCGGTCACCTTGGAATAGCGGCCCTGGTCGGCGAAGTGCTCCGAGAACACCTCGATCTCCACCGTGATCGAGGTGCGGCCGATGCGCGCGATCTTCGAGAAGAAGGACAGGATGTCGCCCACCCGCACCGGCTGGCGGAAGACGAACTCGTTGACCGCGACGGTGGCCAGGCGGCCGCGCGCCACCCGCGCCGGCAGGATGGAGCCGGCCAGGTCCACCTGCGCCATGACCCAGCCGCCGAAGATGTCGCCCGCCTGGTTCACGTCGGCCGGCATCGGGATCACCTTGAGTACCAGTTCCTTGTCGGCGGGCAATTCGCTGGGGTTGGGCGGGGGCAGGGGGGACATGGCTACCATTTCTCGGGAAGAACAACAAGCGAGAATTCTCCCCGATGCGCCGCGACCGCGCCCCCGCACTCCCCCACGCCCCCACCGCCCCCACCGCTCCCGCATCCCCCGCCGACCCGTCGCTCTCCGCCCCGGCCCCCGCCGGGGCGCGCAGGCCGGCCCGCTCCGACTGGGCCACGCTGCGCCAGCTCTTCCCCTACCTCTGGCGCTACAAGTGGCGGGTGCTCGCGGCGCTGGCCTTCATGGTGGGCGCCAAGCTCGCCAACGTCGGCGTGCCGCTGCTGCTCAAGCGCCTGGTCGATGCCATGACCCTGCCGGCCGGCGACCCGCGCGCGGTGCTGGTGGTGCCGGCGGCGCTGCTGCTCGGCTACGGACTGCTGCGGCTGTCCACCTCGGTCTTCACCGAGCTGCGCGAGCTGGTCTTCGCCAAGGCCACCGAGGGCACCGCGCGCAGCATCTCGCTGCAGGTCTTCCGGCACCTGCACGCGCTCTCGCTGCGCTTCCACCTGGACCGCCAGACCGGCGGCATGACCCGCGACATCGAACGCGGCACCCGCAGCGTGCATTCGCTGATCTCGTACTCGCTCTACAGCATCGTCCCGACGCTGATCGAGGTGACGCTGGTGCTGTCCATCCTGGCGGTGCGCTTCGACGCCTGGTTCGCGGTCATCACCGGCATCGCGCTCGCGGTCTACATCGGTTTCACGGTCGGCGTGACCGAATGGCGCACCCGGTTCCGCCGGCAGATGAACGAACTGGATTCCTCGGCCCACAGCCGCGCGATCGACTCGCTGCTCAACTACGAGACGGTCAAGTACTTCGGCAACGAGGACTTCGAAGCCGAGCGCTACGACGAGCGCCTGGAGCGCTACCGCCGCGCCGCGGTCAAGAGCCAAACCACGCTGAGCCTGCTCAACGCGGGCCAGCAGGCCATCATCGCCGTCGCGCTGGTGGCGATGCTCTGGCGCGCCACCCAGGGCGTGGTCGACGGCCGGATGACGCTCGGCGACCTGGTCATGGTCAACGCCTTCATGATCCAGCTCTACATCCCGCTGGGCTTCCTCGGCGTGATCTACCGCGAGATCAAGCAGGGCCTGACCGACCTGGACAGGATGTTCGCCCTGATGGACGAGGCGCGCGAGGTGGCCGACGCGCCCGGCGCGCCGGACCTGGCGGTGCCGCCCGGCGGCGCCTCGGTGGCGTTCGAGGACGTGACCTTCGGCTACCACCCGGCGCGCACCGTGCTGCACGGCGTGAGCTTCGCGATCCCGGCCGGCCGCACCGTCGCGGTGGTGGGGCCCTCGGGCTCGGGCAAGTCGACGCTGGCGCGGCTGCTGTTCCGCTTCTACGACGTGGGCGGCGGCCGCATCGCCATCGCCGGCCAGGACATCCGCGGCGTGACCCAGGCCAGCGTGCGCCGGGCCCTGGGCATCGTGCCGCAGGACACGGTGCTCTTCAACGACAGCATCGAATACAACATCGCCTACGGCCGCCCCGGCGCCGGCCGCGCCGAGGTCGAGGCCGCGGCGCGGGCCGCGCACATCCACGGCTTCATCGCGGCGATGCCGCAGGGCTACGACACGCCGGTCGGCGAGCGCGGGCTCAAGCTCTCGGGCGGCGAGAAGCAGCGGGTGGCCATCGCCCGCACGCTGCTCAAGGACCCGCCGGTGCTGATCTTCGACGAGGCCACCTCGGCGCTGGACTCGGCCAACGAGCGCGCCATCCAGGCGGAGCTGCAGTCCGCCGCGCGCAACAAGACCGCGCTGGTGATCGCCCACCGGCTCTCGACCGTGGTCGACGCCCACCAGATCCTGGTGATGGACGCCGGCCGCATCGTCGAGCGCGGCACCCACGCCGAACTGCTGGCCGCCGGCGGCCGCTACGCGCGCATGTGGGCCCTGCAGCAGAGCGGCGCGGACGGCGATTGAGCGGCCGCACCGCACAATCGGAATCCCCGTCCCCACCACCGAAGCTCCCATGAAACCCGTGCTGCTCGTCCTCATCCACCTCAGCGAGGAACACCGCGCCCAGATCGCCGCCGCCTACGACCTCGCCTACGCGCCGACCGCGGCCGCGCGCGCCGGGCAGGTCGCCGCGCGCGGCGCCGAGGTCCGCGCGGTGCTCACCAACGGCAGTACCGGCGTGACCGTCGCGGAGCTCGACGCGATGCCCCGGCTGGAGCTGGTCTGCGCGCTCGGCGCAGGCTACGAGAACCTGCCGCTCGATGCCGCCCGCGCGCGCGGCATCGCGCTGGCCAACGGCGCCGGCACCAACGACGACTGCGTCGCCGACCATGCGATGGGCCTGCTGCTGGCCGCGGTGCGCGGCATCCCGCGGCTCGACGCGCAGGTGCGCGACGGCGTCTGGCGCGAGTCGATCCCGCTGCCGCCCAATGTCTCCGGCCGTCGCATCGGCATCCTGGGGCTGGGCACCATCGGCCGCAAGATCGCCCGCCGGGCCGAAGGCTTCGACATCGCCGTCGGCTACCACAACCGCAAGCCGCATCCCGAGGCGCCCGGCGGCTACCGCTATTTCGACAGTCCGGCGGCGCTCGCCGCCTGGGCCGACTTCCTGGTGGTGGCCACGCCCGGCGGCGCCGGCACGCAGCACCTGGTGGATGCGGCGGTGATCGACGCCCTCGGCCCGCGCGGCGTCCTGGTCAACATCGCCCGCGGCAGCGTGGTCGACACCGCCGCACTGGCCGACGCGCTGCGCGCGGGCCGCATCGCCGGCGCCGGCCTGGACGTCTACGAGGGCGAGCCCCGGCCGCCCGCGCTGCTGTTCGGCCTGCCCGGCGTGGTGCTCACCCCGCACGTGGCCGGCTGGTCGCCCGAGGCGGTGCAGCAGTCGGTGGACCGTTTCCTGGCGAACGCCGCCGGGCATTTCGCGGGCACCGGCGTGGTCTCGGCGATCTGAGCGCCGCGGGCCGGCGCGCGGGGCGCGGCCGGACGCATTCACGCTGGGGACAAGTCGGCGGCCTAGGATTCCGCGGAGCATTCCCGCCGCCTCCCGGCGGCGCGGAACGGCCCGGCGGACGGCGTCCCCGGCACCGTCCGCGGCGCCGGGCGATCCGATCCCCCGCCGGCACGGCGCCCGCCGGACGGCCTGCGCGGGCGGGCCGGTCCCCCGGCGCCCCGCCGGCCATCGCCCACGCCATGCCTTCCTCCCCGACCGCCGCGACCGACCCGGCCTCCCTGGATTTCGCGGCCCTGCTCGGCGACGCGACGCGGCTGCTGCAGGTGCGCACCGCGCTGCCCGACCTGGCGCTGGTGCCGGAGCAGGCGACGATGCGCGAGGCGGTCGGCCAGCCCTTCGAGCTGGTCCTGGACTGCGTGTCCGTCTCCCCGCGGCTCGCGCTGGAGTCGCTGGTCGGCGAGCAGATGACGGTGCGCCTGCGGCAGCCCGGCGGCGGCTACCGGCCCTGGCACGGCTACGTGGTCCGGGCCGCGCGGCTGGGCAGCGACGGCGGGCTCGCCCGCTACCGGTTCACCATGGGGCCGTGGCTCGCCTGGCTCGCGCTGCGCTTGGATTCCCGCGTCTTCCGGGACCGGACGGCGCTGGAGATCGTCGAGGAGGTGTTCGCCGACTATCCCGCCGCCCGGTGGCGCCTGCGGGCCGACGCGCGGACGCTGGCGGCCCAGCCCCGGCGCAGCCTGTGCATGCAGTACCGCGAGACCGACCTGGCCTTCGTCACCCGACTGCTCGCGCAGGAGGGCCTGCACTTCTGGTTCGAGCACCCGGACGCGGAAGCCGGCCGGGACGCCGGGGCGCAGGACCGCGCGCGCCACGTCCTGGTGATCGCCGACGCGCGCGCCGGGCGCGACGAGCTCGGACCGATCCGCTTCGCCGCGCAGACGCCGCGCACGCCCGGCCGGCCCGCGCCGGACGCCGCCGACCCCATCGATTCCTTCGCCGCGGAGCGGCGCCTGACGGCCAATGCGGTCGCGCTCGGCAGCTGGGATCCCGGCCGGCTCGCCGGCGTCTCGGCCCAGGCGGCGTCGGCGCTGGCGCTGGGCGAGGTGCCGGTGCTCGAAGCCTACGACGGCGCCGGCGCCTGCCGCTTCCCGGACGCGGCCGCGGCGGAGCGCGCCGCCGCGCAGGCGCTGGCCGCGGCAGAACTGGACGCCAAGCGCTTCGCGGGCACCGGCGCCGCGCGCGTCCTGCGCGCCGGGGCCTGTTTCTCGCTGGTCGACCATCCGAACTACGGCGCGGACGCGAGCGCGGCCGCCTACGCCGGCGCCGGCGCCGGTCGCGGCGACAACGCCTTCACCGTGCTCGCGGTCGAGCACACGGTCCGCAACAACCTGGGCAGCGCCGCGGCGCGCCTGCTCGGACGCGACGGGCTGGAGCACGGCCGCTACCGCAACCGCTTCGCCTGCGTGCTGCGCGCCGTGCCGGTGGTGCCGCCGTGTCCGCGCGCGCCCACCGCCCCTGCGGCGCTGAGCGCGCGCGTGGTCGGCGTCGAAGGCGCCGCGGTGCATGGCGACCGGGGGCACCGGGTGCAGGTGCGCATGCATTTCGAGCCCGATCCGCCGCCGGGCGGCCCGGAAGCCGGCACCTGGGTGCGCGTGGCCGGCCCGGCCGCGGGGGCCGGGTGGGGCGCGGTCTACACGCCGCGCGTCGGCGCGGAGGTCGTCCTCCAGTTCCTCGACGGCGACATCGACCGGCCGGTCGTGGCCGGCGGCCTCTACCGCGGCACCGACGCGGTGCCCTTCGCCGCGGGCATCGGCAGCGGCGCCAACCATGCCGGCGTCCTCAGCGGGCTGCACAGCCGCGCGCTCGCCGGCGGCGGCTTCAACCAGCTCGCGCTCGACGACGCGCCGGGCCAGCTGCGGGTGCGGCTGCATTCCAGCCATGCCGGCAGCGAACTCGGCCTGGGCCACCTCATCCAGCACGCCGGGCATTCGGCCTGGCGCGGCGCGGCGCGCGGCGCCGGGTTCGAGGCCGCCACCGCCGGCTGGGGCAGCGTGCGCGCCGCGCAGGGCCTGCTGCTGTCCGCCGCCGCCCGCCCGGGCACCTACGCCAGCGCCCGCGGCACGCAGATGGACGCGGGCGAAGCCGTCGCGCGCCTCGCGGAGGGTCGCGCGCTGGGCGGGCGCCTGGGCGCGGCCGCCCGGGCCGCCGAGGCGCAAGGGCTCGCCAGCCACGACGACGGCCAGGCGCTGGACGCCCTGCTGCAGGCCGTCGATCCGCAGCGGGCGGGCCGGCATCCGGCGAGCGTCCGGGGCCAGCCCGCCCTGCAGCCCGGCCCCGACGGGCGCACCCCCGGGGATGCGCCGGTTCCCGCGTTCGACCGGCCGGTCGTGCTGTTCGACACGCCCGCGGCCTTCCTGGCCGCGAGCGAAGCCAGCGTCACCCACTACGCCGGCCGGTCGCTCGGCCTCACCGCCCGGGGCGACCTGCAGCAGACCGCCGCGCAGGCCGCCAGCTTCGTCAGCGGACGGACCGTCAGCCTCTACGCCCACCAGGGCGGACTGCGGGCCGTCGCCGCCCAGGGCCCGGTCAGCCTGCGCGCGCCGGCGACGCGCTGCGCATCCTCGCCGACGCCTCGGTGCGCGTCGCCTCGGTCGAGGGCGAGATCCGCATCGCGGCGCAGGAGCGCATCGAGCTGGTGGCCGGCGCCTCGTCGATCACCCTGGCCGGCGGCGACATCGAGATCCGGACGCCCGGCGCTTTCACCGTGCGCGGCGCCACCCATGCGTTCGACGGGCCGGAGCGCCTGCCCGCCCGGCTGCCGGAGTTGCCGCAGGGCCCGACCGCAGCGGGATGATCCGCGCCGCAGCGGGCCCGCGCCCACTGCCGGGGGCGCAAGGCCGTCCACCGCGGGCGTGGGTCGGCGCCCGGGCTCCGGCGGCACGGCGCAGGTCGGGGAACGGAGCCGCCGCCGGGGACAATCGGCGCCTCCTTCGTTCTTTCCCGCGCAAGCGCGTTCCCGCATGGACACCAAATGGCTCGAGGACTTCGCCAGCCTGGCGGAAACCGGCAGCTTCAGCCGCTCGGCGGAGCTGCGCCACGTCACCCAGCCCGCCTTCTCCCGCCGCATCCAGGCGCTGGAGGCCTGGGCCGGCACCGACCTGGTGGACCGCACGTCCTATCCGACCCGGCTGACGGCCGCGGGGCAGACGCTGCACGGCCAGGCGCTCGACATCCTGCAGGCGCTGCGCACCACGCGGGCGATGCTGCGCCAGCACACGGCGGCCGGGCACGACGTGATCGATTTCGCGGTGCCGCACACGCTGGCGCTGACCTTCTTCCCGGCCTGGCTGTCGGGCCTGCAGGCGCGCTTCGGGCCGGTCAAGAGCCGGCTGACCGCGCTCAACGTGCACGACGCGGCGGTGCGGCTCGCCGAAGGCAGCTGCGACCTGCTCATCGCCTACCACCACAGCGCGCTGCCGCTGCAGCTCGACGCGCTGCACTACGACAGCCTGCTGCTGGGCCAGGAGGCCTTCGCACCCTACGTGCGGCCCGGTCCGGACGGCCAGCCCGCCCACCGCCTGCCGGGCACCGCCGCCGCGCGCCTGCCCTACCTAGGCTACGCGCCGGGCGCCTACCTCGGCCTGGCGGTCGACGCGCTGCTGCAGCAGGCGGGCGGGCCGGCGGTGCACCTGGACCGCATCTACGAGACCGACATGGCCGAGAGCCTCAAGGCCATGGCCGTCGAGGGCCACGGCATCGCCTTCCTGCCCTGGAGCGCGGCGCGCAAGGACCTGCGGGCGCGGCGGCTGGTCAGCGCCCTGCCGCCAGAGGGCGCCGGCCCGCGGCTGGAACTCACGCTCGACATCCGCGCCTACCGCAAGCGGCCGGCGGACGGCCCGGCGGAGCCGGGGGCGCAGCGCAGTCCCCGCGGGCTGCGGGCCAGCCGGGCCGCGGGCGCGCGGCACCTGGCGGACGCGCTGTGGCGGCACCTCGTCGCGGACGCGGGCAACGCCGGCGCGCCGGAAACGGCCCGGCGGCCGTAGGCTTATGCACGCATTGCATGACATGCGACGCAAAAGGCATCGGTCCCCTGGGGTGAACCCACGGCTCACGTCTTGAAACGGCTTGATATCATGACCCGGCACTGAACTGGTGCCGTCATGCGCATGCAAACGGTGCGAGTCCCGGGTTCTCCTGCGCTTTCCGAGGCAGGTCGTCCCTGGAGCTGGCATGAAGGCTGCATGAGCGATGGGCTGCATGCACCTGGTGCCACCCGCACCGGATGCGTGCGAAATTTTCCCGAAACGCGTGTTTTCCGTAGGAGCAGCAATGAAGAAGCAACTGATGGCGGTCGCCGTCGCAGCACTGGCCATGAGCGGTGCGTACGCGCAGTCCGGCGATACGCTCGCCAAGATCAAGGCCTCCGGGACCATCACCGAAGGCGTGCGCGAATCCTCGGGCCTGTCCTACACCCTGGGCAACGGCCGGTACACCGGCTTCCACTACGACGTGTGCGCCAACGTGATCAAGGACATCGAGAAGCACCTGGGCATGAGCAAGATCGAGGTCAAGTACCAGCCGGTGACCTCGCAGAACCGCATTCCCCTGGTGCAGAACGGCACCGTGGACCTCGAGTGCGGCTCGACCACCAACAACAACGCGCGCCAGAAGGACGTGGCGTTCGCGGTGACCACCTACGTCGAGGAAGTGCGCATCGCCACCAAGGCGAACTCGGGCATCAGCTCGATCAAGGACCTCAACGGCAAGACCGTCGCGACCACCACCGGCACCACCTCGGTCCAGACGCTGCGCAAGAACGAGCGCGCCAACAACGTCGACTTCAAGGAGGTCTACGGCAAGGACCACGCCGACAGCTTCCTGCTGCTGGAGTCCGGCCGCGCCGACGCCTTCGTGATGGACGGCTCGATCCTCGCGTCCAACATCGCCAAGTCCAAGGCGCCGGCCGACTACAAGATCGTCGGCGAAGTGCTGTCGGTCGAGCCGATCGCCATCATGATCCGCAAGGGCGACGACGCCTTCAAGAAGGTGGTCGACGACAGCATCAAGGCCCAGATCAAGTCGGGCGAGATGGCCAAGCTCTACGACAAGTGGTTCCTGCAGCCGATCCCGCCGGCCAACGTCAAGATCGGCCTGCCGCTGTCCGACGCGACCAAGGCCGCCTGGGCCAACCCCAACGACAAGCCGATGGAAGACTACGCCGCGAAGTAAGCCGCGCGGCCGATCCGTCCGCCTCGTGCGACAAGCCCGCCACCCGAATGTGGCGGGCTTTTCTTTAGAGCAAGCCATGCATCTCGTTCAACTTTCCTTCACACCGTCGCCGGAGACCGCACCATGACCTGGGACTGGCAATTTTTCCTGGAAGATCCGGGCGGCAAGTTCCCGACCTACTGGCAGTGGATGCTGTCGGCCTGGGGCTGGACCATCTCGGTGGCCCTGCTCTCGCTCGTCGTGGCGCTGGTCACCGGCTTCGCCATCGGCACGCTGCGCACGCTGCCGGACAGCCCGTGGGTGGTGCGCCTCGGCAATGCCTGGGTCGAGCTGTTCCGCAACATCCCGCTGCTGGTCCAGATCTTCCTCTGGTACCACGTGGTGCCGGCCTTGTTCCCGGCGATGAAGGACGTGCCGAGCTTCTTCCTGGTGGTGCTGGCGCTGGGCTTCTTCACCTCGGCGCGGATCGCCGAGCAGGTGCGCGCCGGCATCCAGGCGCTGCCGCGCGGGCAGCGCTACGCCGGCATGGCGATGGGCTTCACCACCGCGCAGTACTACCGCTACGTGATCCTGCCGATGGCCTTCCGGATCATCATCCCGCCGCTGACCAGCGAGACGATGAACATCTTCAAGAACTCCTCGGTGGCTTTCGCGGTCTCGATCTCGGAGCTCACCATGTACGCGATGCAGGTGCAGGAAGAGACCTCCCGCGGCATCGAGGTCTACCTCGCGGTGACCGGGCTCTACGTGCTGTCGGCCTTCGTCATCAACCGCATCATGGCGCTCATCGAGAAGAAGGCGCGCATCCCCGGCTTCGCGGCCCCCAGCGCCGGCGGCGGAGGACACTGACATGGCGAATCTCGACTTTTCCTTCTACAGCTGGGAGCTGATCCACGGCTTCGTGCTGAAGGGCCTGTACTTCAGCCTGATGCTGACCGTCGTCTCGACCATCGGCGGCGTGATCTTCGGCACGCTGCTGGCGCTGATGCGCCTGTCGGGCGTGAAGTTCCTGGAGGTGCCGGCCACCATCTACGTCAACGGCATGCGCAGCATCCCGCTGGTGATGGTGATCCTGTGGTTCTTCCTGCTGGTTCCGGCGGCGTTCTACAACGCCATCCCGGGCGGCTGGGGGCAGAACTACCGCTCCGAGATCTCGGCCATCATCACCTTCGTGGCCTTCGAGGCGGCCTATTTCAGCGAGATCATGCGCGCCGGCATCCAGTCGATCCCGCGCGGCCAGGTCTTCGCCGGCCAGGCGGTGGGCATGACCTACAGCCAGAACATGCGGCTGGTGGTGCTGCCGCAGGCCTTCCGCAACATGCTGCCGGTGCTGCTGACGCAGACCATCATCCTGTTCCAGGACACCTCGCTGGTCTACGCCATCGGCGCCTACGACCTGCTCAAGGGCTTCGACACCGCCGGCAAGAATTTCGGCCGGCCGATCGAGTCCTACCTGCTCGCCGCGCTCGTCTATTTCGTGATCTGCTACGCGCTGTCCTGGCTGGTCAAGCGCCTGCACAAGAAAATCGCCATCATCCGCTGACCCGCGGACCGGAAGAAAACCATGATCGAACTCAAGAACGTCTCCAAGTGGTACGGCAGCTTCCAGGTGCTGAACGACTGCTCGACCAGCATCCAGAAGGGCGAGGTGGTCGTCGTCTGCGGCCCGTCGGGCTCGGGCAAGTCCACCCTCATCAAGACCATCAACGCGCTCGAACCCTTCCAGAAGGGCGAGATCTACGTCGACGGCGTGCCGGTGCACGACAAGAAGACCGACCTGCCCAAGCTGCGCAGCCGGGTGGGCATGGTGTTCCAGCACTTCGAGCTGTTCCCGCACCTGTCGGTGACCGAGAACCTGACCATCGCGCAGGTCAAGGTGCTGGGCCGCAAGCCGGACGACGCGAAGGCGCGCGGCCTGAAGATGCTCGACCGGGTGGGCCTGATGGCGCACAAGGACAAGTTCCCCGGCCAGCTCTCCGGCGGCCAGCAGCAGCGCGTCGCCATCGCGCGGGCGCTGTCGATGGACCCGATCGTGATGCTGTTCGACGAGCCGACCTCGGCGCTCGACCCCGAGATGGTCGGCGAGGTGCTCGACGTGATGGTCGGCCTGGCCAAGGAAGGCATGACCATGATGGTCGTGACCCACGAGATGGGCTTCGCCCGCAAGGTCAGCAACCGGGTGATCTTCATGGACGTGGGCGGCAAGATCCTGGAGGACTGCTCCAAGGAGGAGTTCTTCGGCAACACCGAGGCGCGCCAGCCGCGGACCAAGGACTTCCTCAACAAGATCCTGCAGCATTGAGCCGCCGCGCCGGAGCGCCGCCGGCGCTCCGCCTGCACGCCGCCGAACGGGCCGCGATCCTCCGGGTCGCGGCCCGTTCGCGTCGGGGCCGCCCGATCCCGCGGCCGCGCGGGCCCCGGCGCCGGAGCGCCGATGGAATCCGCATGAGCATTTGCCGAAAGATACGTGGCGACCGCCGCGCGAGCGGTTAACCTGCCGGCAGCCGTCCCGCCCGCCGGGCCGGGCCCCGCTCGCGCCGCGCGAGCCCCTCCCGCAACAAGAAGGAAATCCATGGACAGAATCAAGCGCGCCCTGTCGGTCGCGATGCTCTCGGTCGTCGGCTTCGGCGGCAGCCTGCACGCGCAGGAGGTCATCCGCATCGCCGCCTCGCCGGTGCCGCACGCCGAGATCCTCGAATTCGTCCGCCCGGCGCTCAAGGCGCAGGGCGTGGACCTGCAGGTCAAGGTCTACACCGACTATGTGCAGCCCAACCTGGCGGTCGAGGACAAGCAGCTCGACGCCAACTTCTTCCAGACGCGGCCCTACCTCGACACCTTCAACCGGGAACGCAAGACCCACGTGGTGCCGGTGCCGGGCGGCGAGGTGCACATCGAGCCCTTCGGCGCCTATTCGTCCAAGGTCAGGAAGATCGCCGACCTGAAGGAAGGCGCGACCGTCGCCATCCCGGCCGACGTCTCGAACGGCAGCCGCGCGCTGGCGCTGCTGGCGCAGTCCGGCGTGATCCAGCTCAAGGACCCGAAGAACCTGCTGTCCACCGCGCGCGACATCGTCGCCAACCCGAAGAAGCTGAAGTTCCGCGAGATCGAATCGGCCCAGCTGCCCCGCCTGCTGCCCGACGTGGACCTGGCCCTGATCAACACCAACTACGCGCTGGAGGCCAAGCTCGACCCGGGCAAGGACGCGCTGCTGCTGGAGCAGGGCGCGGGCTCGCCCTACGCCAACTTCATCGCCGCCCGCGCCGACAACGCGGATTCGCCGGCCATGAAGAAGCTGGTCGCGGCGCTGCGCACGCCCGCGGTGAAGAAGTTCATCCAGGACAAGTACAAGGGCGCGGTGATCCCGGCGTTCTGACCGCCGTCGTCGTTTCCGCCATAGAAAAGGCCCGCAGCCGGCGACGGCTGCGGGCCTTCTGCTACGTAAACGATAGCTGCTGAGCCGCGGGTCTCACTGCGGCTTGCGCTCGGCGATCGACTTCTCGGCGCGGTTGACCAAGTCGGCGCCGATGGCGTTCTTCCACTTGTCGTAGACCGGGCGGGTCGCCTTGGCGAAGGCCTCGCGCTCGGCGGGCTGCAGCTGGGTGACGGTCACGCCCAGGCCGGTGAGTTCCTTGACCAGAGGCTTGTCGGCCTCCGCCAGGCCCTTGCGGGCGATGCCGACCTGCTGCTTGCCGGCGTCGATGGCGGCCTGGCGCACGATGTCGCGGTCGGCCGGCGTCCAGGACGCCCAGACGTCCTTGTTGACCACGAACAGCAGCGGGTCGGCGATGTAGCCCCAGAGCGTCAGGTGCTTCTGGCCCACCGTCTGCAGCTTGGAGGCCATGAACACCGCCAGCGGGTTCTCCTGGCCGTCCACCGCGCCGCTCGCCAACGCGGGCTGCGCGTCGGCCCAGCTCATCTGGGTCGGGTTGGCGCCGAGCGCGGTGAAGATGTCGAGGAACAGCGGCGAGCCGACCACCCGGATCTTCATGCCCTTCAAGTCCTCCGGCCGCTTGATGTCCTTCTTGGAGTTGGAGATCTCGCGGTAGCCGTTCTCGCCCCAGGCGAGCGGCACCACGCCGGCCTTCTCCAGGGTGTTGAAGATGTCCTTGCCGACCGGCCCCTGGGTCAGGGAGTCGATCGCTGCGAAGTCGGGCAGCAGGAAGGGCAGGGCGAACAGGTTGAGCTGCCTGACCTGGGGCGACCAGTTGATGGTCGAGCCCACCGCCAGGTCGATCACGCCCTGGCGCAGCGCGGTGAATTCGCGGGTCTGGTCGCCCTGGATCAGCGAGACGCCGGGGTAGAGCTTGATGTTGATCCGGCCCTGGGTGCGCTCGCGGACCAGGTTGGCCCAGATCTCGCCGCCCTTGCCCCAGGGGTAGGCGGTGCCCAGCACCAGCGACATGCGGTACTCGGCCTTGTAGTTGGCGGGCGGCGCGGCGTTCTGGGCCCGGGCCGGGCCGGCGGCGGCCAGCGCGCCCGCCGCGCAGGCGGCGGCGAGCAGGGTGCGGAGCTTGATGCGGATGGGTGCCATGGTATGTCTCCTCGTAAGGTATGGGTCGGGGGAAAGGGAGGGTGAAGGAGCGGGGCCGCCGCGCCGGGCCGGCCGGACGGCGTCAGTAGCCCAGCCGCGCCGGCAGCCAGAGCGCGAGCTGCGGGAAGGCGATCACCAGCACCATCACCAGGAACATGGCGAACAGCATCCAGCCGACCCAGCGCACCGTCTCCTCCATGCGGACCCGGGCGATGCGGCAGGACACCATCAGGTTGACCGCCAGCGGCGGGGTGAACTGGCCGAGCGCCACCTTCAGGGTCAGGATCACGCCGAACCAGACCGGGTCCCAGCGGTAGTGGTTGACGATGGGCAGCAGCAGCGGCACGAAGATCAGGAAGATCGACACCCCGTCGAGGAACATGCCGACGGTGATCAGCAGCAGGATCAGCAGCGCCAGCACGCCGTATTCGCCGAGGCCCGAGTTCACGATCGCGCGGGTCACCGGGTCGATGATGCCCAGCGTCGAGAGCGAGTACGCGAAGATGCCCGCGAGCGAGACCACCAGCAGGATCACCGCCGACAGCTCGCCCGACTCGCGCAGGATGGTGAACAGGTCCCGCACCCGGATCGTGCGGTGGATGCACATGCCCACGAACAGGCCGTAGAACACCGCCACCACCGCCGCCTCGGTCGGGGTGAACCAGCCGGCGCGCATGCCGCCGAGGATCAGCACCGGCGCCGCCAGGCCCCAGACCGCCTCGCGCAGGCTCTTCCAGAAGGGCGGGCGCGGCAGGGTCGCTTCGAGCGCGCCCATGCCGTGGCGCCGGGCCAGCCAGACCGCCGGCACGATCAGCGCGAGGCCGGCCAGCACGCCCGGCACCATGCCGGCGGCGAACAGCGCCGGCACCGAGGCGCCCGGCACCAGCACCGAATACACGATGAAGGCCACCGAGGGCGGGATCAGGATGTCGGTCGCCGCCGCGGCGCCGACCACGCTGGCCGAGAAGGACGCCGGGTAGCCCGCGCGCGACATCGCCGCGATCATCACCCCGCCCACCGCGGCCGCGTTGGCCGGGCCCGAGCCGGAGATGCCGCCGAGGAACATCGCCACCGCGATCGCCACCAGCGGCAGCATGCCCGGGCCGCGGCCCACGATGGCGATGGCGAAGTTCACCAGCCGCAGCGCCACGCCCGAGCGGTCGAAGATCGAGCCCACCAGCACGAACATCGGGATCGCCAGCAGCGGGTACTTGCCGAGCCCGGCGTAGAAGTTCTGCGGCACCGCCAGCAGGCCGAACCACTGGGCGTCCGCGTTGGCCAGCGCGATCGCGCCGGCGCCCGCGAGGCCGAGCGCGGCGCCGATCGGCACGCCCAGCAGCATCATCAGGACGAAGGCGGCGAACAGCAGCGCGGCGATCATGCGGCACCGCCTTCGCCGCCTTCGCCGGACGCGCCGTCCCGGCGTCCGCGCCGCACGAACAGGCCCAGCGCCCGCAGCGCGATCGCGGTCGAGAGGATCGGCAGCCACACCGTGTACCACCACTGCGGCACGCCGATGCCGGGCGAGGTCTCGCCGAACGCGATGTCGTCCCAGACCAGCCGGACGCTCAGCACCGCGATCAGGCCGAAGAGCAGCGCCACCATCAGCGCGCCGAACCGCGCCAGGCGCCGGCGGCGCGCCATCGAGCCGGCCTCGGCGAAGTACTCGATGCGGATGTGCCGGTCGCGGGCCACCGCGGCCGAGCCGGCCACCAGCGACAGCACGATCATCAGGAACACCGAGAACTCCTCGGTCCAGGCGAAGGACCGGTCGGTGAAGTAGCGCACCAGCACGTTGGCGAAGGTGATCAGCGCCAGCAGCGCCATGACGATCACGGTGAGCCAGTCCTCGATCTTGAGCGGCACCCGGGTGGCCTCGTCGGTGGCGGGCACGGGTTCGGGGGCGGGGCTGGCGGCATCCAGCAGCGGGCCGGACTCGGGAGGCAGGGACATGAACGGAACGGGCAGGAAGGGAGCCGGCGCCGGCGGGGCGCGGAAGGCGGCGGTGCAGGGAGGAGCGGAAGGGCGCGGCCGGGCCGGGCCGGGGCGCGGACGGAAGGCCGCGGAGCCGGGCGCCATGCTACGGAGGAAACCCCGATCGGGCATCGGGGCTTTCCAGCGAAACGCGCCGCCGGGCGCGGCGCTGTGGCGCGCAGGCGACGCCGCCGCGCGTCCGCCGGGACGGCGCGGCGGCCCGGACGCCCTGGCGGCCTCAGCCCGGCGACGGCAGCAGCACCGCCGCGGGGAGCTGGTGGACGTCGCAGTCGGGCCGGGCCGCCGCGCGTTCGACCACCGCGAAATCGCCCGCGTCCACCGCCAGCAGGGCGTGGTGCCAGATGCCGGGCGCCAGCGCCACGCCCTGCCGGCCGTCGGTCCGGAAGGCGGCGAGGTCGCCCGGCCCGGGCGCCGCGCCGGCTGGCGCGACCACCACGACGAAGCGCAGCGCGCCCAGCGGCACGAAGCTCTGGCTGCCCAGGCGGTGGCGTTCCATCTCGGCCACGGCGTGCGGGAAGCGCCGCGCCTGCGCGCGGAACAGGGCCAGCGCCGCCCTACCGCCGTCGGTGTCCAGCCGGAGGTCGTCGACCAGCTCGAAGCGCTCGGTGGTGCCGCCGTTGATCGCGCGCCCGGCGCCGGTGGGCGGGGCGGCGATGACGGTGCCGTAGGGCGCGAAGGCCGCGGCGGTGAGCGGCTGCGGCAGCAGCGTCAGCGGCGGCGGCGCGGCGCGCGGCTTCATCCCTGCGCGATCCCCGCCTGCGCCAGCATCGCGTGCAGCAGCACGTCGCAGCCGGCGGCCAGGTGGGCGGGCTGCGCGTCCTCGATCTCGTTGTGCGAGATGCCGTCCTTGCAGGGCACGAAGATCATGGCGGCCGGCGCCGTCCGGGCGACGTAGACCGCGTCGTGGCCGGCGCCGCTGACGATGTCCCGGTGCGCCAGGCCGGCGCGTTCGGCGCCCGCGCGCACGGCCGCCACCAGCGCGGGCGCGAACCGCACCGGCGGGAAATAGACCGTCTGCTCCACCGACACGTCCACGCGTCCCGCGGCCCGCAGGCCGGCGCAGGCCGCGCGCAGGCGCGCGTCCATCCGGGACAGCCCGGCGTCGTCGCCGTGGCGCAGGTCCGCGGTGAAGGTCACGCGGCCGGGGATGACGTTGCGCGAATTGGGATGCACCTGCACGTAGCCGACGGTGCCGCGGCCGTCCGGCTGCTCGTCCAGGGCGATGGCGACCACCTCCTGCATCAGGCCGGCGGCGGCCTGCAGCGCGTCGCGGCGCAAGCCCATGGGCGTGGGGCCGGCGTGCGCCTCCTGGCCGGTGACGACCACGTCGTACCAGCGCTGCCCCAGCGCGCCGGTGACTACGCCCAGCGGCACGCCGGCGTCCTCCAGCACCGGTCCCTGCTCGATGTGGGCCTCGAAGTACGCGCCGAAGCGCGGCGCGCCGGCGTCCACGGCCGCCAGCGCCGGCCCGGCGAATCCGGTGGCGGCCAGGGCCTGGGCGACCGTGACGCCGTCGCGGTCCGCCGCGGCCAGCGCGTGCTCGAGCGGGAAGGCGCCGGCGTACACGCCGGAGCCCATCATCACCGGCACGAAGCGCGAGCCTTCCTCGTTGGTCCACACGCAGACCTCCAGCGGCGCCACGGTGCGCACGCCGGCGTCTTCCAGGGTGCGCAGCACCTCCAGCCCGGCCAGCACGCCGTAGTTGCCGTCGAACTTGCCGCCGGTGGGCTGGGTGTCGATGTGGCTGCCGGTGGCCACCGCGGGCCGGGCGGGGTCGCTGCCCTCGCGGCGCACGAACAGGTTGCCGATGGCGTCGACGCGCACGCTGCAGCCCAGGTCGCGCGCCCACTGCAGGAACTGCTCGCGGGCCTGGCGGTCGAGGTCGGTCAGGGCCAGGCGGCAGACGCCGCCCTTGGCGGTGGCGCCGATGCGCGCCAGCGCCATCAGCGATTGCCAGAGGCGCTCGCCGTCGATGGCGAGCGGGCGGTCGAGGGTGGGTGCGGCGGCAGTCATGGTCTTCCTCGGGCAGTGCGGGGTTTCAGCGGGCGGCGAGCGTCTCGGCTAGCGCGACGAGGCTGCGGTCGCTGCCGGCCGGGCCGAGCAGCGACAGGCCGAGCGGCGCGCCCGCGCGCCGGGCCAGGGGCAGGGAGAGCTGCGGGAATCCCGCGAGGCCCGCCGCGCACAGCAGGCGGATGGCGCGGTTGCGGTAGTCCTCCAGCGCGGATTCGGGGTCGCTGCGCAGCGGCGCGATGTCGGGCATGGTGGGCAACGCCAGCACGCCGTCGCGGCCCAGCAGTCCGGCCAGGCGCGTGCGGAAACGGTCGCGGAAGGCCTGCGCTGCGGCCACCTGCGCGTCGGTGACTTGGCGCGACCAGGCGAAGCGTTCCTTCACGCCCGGGCCCAGCGGCGGCGCGAAGCGCTCGATCAGCGGGCCGTCGGTCATCCAGGCCTCGCGGCCCTGGAGGTGGCGGAAGTGCCAGTACATGGCGTCGAGGCCGTCCAGCGCCGCCTCCACCGGCTGGGCGGCGCCGAAGGCGGATTCCGCCCGCGCCAGCGCCGGCCGCAGGGCCTCGGCGGCCTCGGGCGTGGCCAGGGCCCACAGGTCGTCGGGCCGCAGCAGGCGCGGCCGGGCGGGCAGCGGCGCCGGGTCGTCGCCCAGCAGCACGTCGGCCACGCGGGCGAAGGTGGCGGTATCGCGGGCGAACCAGCCGCAGGTGTCGAGGCTGGGCGCCAGGTCCAGCGCGCCTTCCAGGCTCACGCGGCCGTGGGTGGGGCGCAGGCCGACCAGCCCGCAATGGTTGGCCGGCGCGCGCACCGAGCCGCCGGTGTCGGTGCCCAGGGCGAAGTCGCACAGGCCGTGGGACACGGCGGCGGCCGACCCCGAGGACGAGCCGCCGCTGATGCGCTCCGGCGCCGCGCCATTGACCGGCGCGCCGAAATGCGCGTTGTCGCCGTTCATCGAGAAGGCGAGTTCGTCGGTCACCGTCTTGCCGGCGAAGGCGGCGCCGGCGTCCAGCAGCGCCTGGACGGTGGGCGCGGTGCGCGCCTTGAGCCCCGACATCGCCAGCACCAGCGGGCTGCCGCCGCCGGTGGGGTAGCCGGCGACGTCGAACAGGTCCTTCACGCCGAAGCGCAGGCCCGCGAGCGGACCGGTGGCGGCATGTGGCACCGGCGCATCGGGATAGGGGACGAAGGCGCGGGCGGGATCGTGCAGGGGCATGGCGGTGGCGGTGGCGGGCGGGCGGGGGTCAGGCGAGGGCCGGCGCCATGCCAGCGGTCTCGTCGGTGCGGTTGCAGCGGGCGCGGTGGCCCGGGCCGAAGCCGACGACGCGGGGCGGGCCGTCCAGGCAGGACGCGGCGGCCAGCGCGCAGCGCGGCGCGAAGGCGCAGCCCGGCGGCAGGGCGGCCAGGTCCGGCGGCGCGCCGGCGATGGTGCCCAGCGGCGTGCCGCGGTCCATGGCGCCGTGCGCGCGGCTGCGCAGCAGGGCGATGGTGTAGGGGTGGCGCGGGCGGTGGATCAGCTCGCGGGCCGACCCCTCCTCCACGATGCGGCCGGCGTACATCACGGCGATGCGGTCGGCCACCTCCACGGCCGCGCCGATGTCGTGGGTGACGAAGACGACGGAGAGTCCCAGGTCGCGCTGCAGCTCGCGCAGCAGCAGCAGGATCTGGATCTGCACCGTGGCGTCGAGCGCGGTGGTGGGCTCGTCGGCCAGCAGCAGCTGCGGGTCGCACGCCAGGGCCAGCGCGATCATGGCGCGCTGGCGCATGCCGCCGGACATCTCGTGCGGATAGGCCGCCAGCCGGCGCTCGGGGCTGGGGATGCGCACCCGCTCGAACAGGGCCAGCGCCCGGGCGCGGGCGGCCGCCTTGTCCAGGCCTTCGTGGCGGCGCAGGGATTCGACGATCTGCGCGCCGACGGTGTAGACCGGGTCCAGCGCCAGCAGCGGCTCCTGGAAGACCATCGACGCCACCTTGCCGCGGTAGGCCGCCAGCTCCCGGCCGGACATCGCCAGCACGTCGCGCCCCGCCACCTCCACCCGTCCGCCGATGCGGGTGCGCCGCTCGGGGTGCAGGCGCAGCAGCGTGCGCAGCGTGACGCTCTTGCCCGAGCCCGATTCGCCGATCAGCGCCACCACCTCGCCGCGGCGCACCTCCAGGCTCACGCCGCTGACGGCGTGCACCGGCCGCCTGCCGCCGGTGAAGGTGACGCTGAGGTCGTCCAGGCGCACCAGCGGCGCTTCGGCGATGTCGTGGAGGTCGGTCATGGTTTCATGCGGCCGGTGCCGGTGCCGGTGCCGGCGCCTGCGGATGGCCGCTGCCGGGCGCGTGCGCGAGGCAGCGCGCCTGGCGCCGCGGCGCCACCGCCAGCAGCGCCGGCGCGCGCTCGCCGCACACCGGCGCCGCCAGGGCGCAGCGCGTGTGGAACCGGCAGCCCGCGGGCGGATCGATGGGATTGGGCGGATCGCCGGCCAGCGGCGCCTGCGCGGTGCGGCGGTCCGGGTCCATGGACGGCATGGACGACAGCAGCGCCCGCGTGTAGGGATGGGCCGGCGCGTCGTAGAGCGCGTCGGCCGGGCCCACCTCGGCCACCTGGCCCAGGTACATCACCATCACCCGGTCGCTCATGTAGCGCACCACGTGCAGGTCGTGGCTGATGAAGACGTAGGTCAGGCCGAACTCGGCCTTGAGCCGCTGCAGCAGGTTGATGACCTGGGCCTCCACCGACTTGTCCAGCGCCGAGACGGCCTCGTCCAGGATCACCAGCCGCGGCTGGAGCGCCAGCGCGCGGGCGATGTTGACCCGCTGGCGCTGGCCGCCCGAGAGCTCGTGCGGCCAGCGTTCGGCGAAGCGCGCGGGCTCCAGACCCACGCGGGCCAGCAGGTCGCGGGCGCGCTCCACCGCCTCGCGGCGGCGCACGCCGTGCACCTGCGGGCCGAAGGCGATCGAGTCCTCGATGGTCAGCCGCGGGTTGAGCGAGGCGTAGCTGTCCTGGAAGACCATCTGCACCTGGCGGCGGAAATCCTTGAGCGGCAGGTCGCGCGTGCCGACCGCGCGGCCGTCGAACACCACCTCGCCGGCCGTCGGGTCGATGAGGTGCATCAGCAGCCGGGCGGTGGTGCTCTTGCCGCAGCCGGACTCGCCGACCACGCCCAGCGTCTCGCCCTTGAACACCTCGAAGTCCACGCCGTCCACCGCGCGCACCGCGCCCCCGGCGCGGCCCAGCGGGTCCTTCTTGAGCGGGAAGTGCTTCTGCAGCCCGCGGATGGTGAGCAGCGGCTGCGCCGGTCCGCCCACGTCGTCGCCGCGCATCGTCGTCGTCATGTCGTCAGGCCTTGTTGTCCATGGCCGAGCGCAGGCCGTCGGAGAGGAGGTTGAAGGCGATCGAGGTGATGAAGATCATCGCGCCCGGCAGCGCCGCCACCAGCGGCTGGGTGTAGATGGCGGTGCGCAGGGTGTTGAGCATCAGGCCCCACTCGGGCTCCGGCGGCTTCACGCCCAGGCCCAGGAAGGACAGGCCCGAGGCCAGGATCATCGACACCGCCACCAGGCTGGTCGCGTAGACGAAGATCGGTCCGAGCACGTTGCCCAGCACGTGCACCCGCACGATGGTGAAGCCGCCCGCGCCCGAGGCGCGCGCCGCCTCCACGTAGTCCCGCCCGCGCACCTGCGTGGTCACCGCCTCGGCCACGCGGGCGATCTGCGGGATGAACACGACGGTCAGCGAGAGCAGCGAGTTGGCGATGCCCGCGCCCAGCGTGCCCGACAGCGCGATGGCCAGCAGCACCGACGGGAAGGCGTAGAACACGTCGATGGTGCGCATGATGGCGGTGTTGGCCAGCCCGCCCGCGTAGCCTGCCAGGATGCCGATGCCCGAGCCGACCACGAAGGCGCAGAGCACCGGTGCGATGCCCATGAACAGCGACAGCCGCGCGCCCACGATCAGGCGCGAGAGCATGTCGCGGCCGAGTTCGTCGCTGCCCAGCGGCAGGCCGGGCGTGCCCACCGGCTTGAGCCGCTTGAACATCGAGGATTGGTAGGGGTCGGCCGGCGCCAGCCAGGGTCCGAGGACGGCGAGCAGCACCAGCAGCAACACCACGGCGGCGGCTCCGACGGCCACCGGATCGCGCACGAAGCGCGCGCCGACCGAGGCCCAGTAGCCCCGCGTGCGCTGCGCGGACAGGGGCTGCGGCCGGGCCGGGGAGGGGAATGCGGCGTCCATGGGGTCAGCTCCGGGCGATGCGCGGGTCGAGCAGCGTCTGCAGCATGTCGACGGCCAGGTTGAGCAGCACGAAGAACAGCGCCAGCACCAGGATCGTGCCCTGCAGCAGCGGCAGGTCGCGCTGGAAGATGGCGGTGTTGAGCAGGAAGCCGGTGCCGGGCCAGGAGAACACCGTCTCGATCAGGATCGAGCCGCCCAGCAGGTAGCCCAGCTGCAGGCCCATCACCGCCAGGGCGGTGGGCGCCGCGTTCTTGACCACGTGCCGGAAGATCCCGAACTGCGTCAGCCCCTTGGCCCGCAGGCCGACGATGAACTCCTGCGCCAGCAGCTCGGCCACCAGCGCCCGCACCGTGCGCGCGATGATGCCCAGCGGGATCACCGACATGGTCAGCGCCGGCAGCACCATGAACTGCACGTGCGCCCAGTCCCATGCCCACTGGTCGGAGCCGCCCGGGCCGGCGCCGGTGGCCGGCAGCCACATCAGCTGCGACGAGAACACGATCACCATGACCATGCCCAGCCAGTAGTGCGGCGTGCTCACGCCCAGCACCGACAGCAGCGAGGCCAGGCGGTCGACGACGGAGTTGCGGAAGTAGCCCGCCACGAAGCCGAACAGCGCGCCCAGGGCGAAGCCGATGGCGGTGGCCAGCACCGCCAGGCGCAGCGTGTTGGCCACCGCGCGCAGGACCTCGTCCGCCACCGGCCGGCTGGTGCCGATGGACAGGCCCAGGTCGCCGTGCAGCGCCCGCCAGACCCAGCGCGCGAACTGCTCGGGCAGCGGCCGGTCGAAGCCGTAGACCGCGCGCAGCTGGGCCTGCAGGTCGGCCGACGCGTCGGCCGGCAGCACCGACACCAGCGGATCGCCCGGCGCGATGTGCACCAGGGCGAAGCACACCAGCGTCACGCCCAGCATGATGGGCATGGTGTAGAGGATGCGTCGGAGCAGGTAGGCGAGCATGGCGCGGCGGGTGGGGCGGTCCGTCCGGGCAGCCTCAGTTCATGCGCATCGTGGCGATGTCGATGAACCAGCTCCGGGGCTGCACCACGTTCTGCACCTTGGGCGACAGGGCGCGCGGGCCGACGTCGTGCGCGACGAAGAGGAAGGGCGCCTCGTCCACCACGCGGGCATGCAGCTCGGCCAGCGCCGCGTCGCGCGACTTGTCGTCGAAGCTGGTGCGGGCCTTCTCGACCAGGGCGTCGGTCTTCGGGTCGCTGTAGTAGCCCCAGTTCTGCGCCACCGGCGGCTGGGCCTTGGTGCTGACGAACCGCACCATGGCGAAGAAGGGGTCCATGGTGGCCGCGCTCACGTTGGTGGCGTGGGCGCCGTGCGCGCCGGGATCCTTCGCGCCCAGGCGCCAGCCCGAGAACAGGGTGTTCCACTCCACCACGTCGAAATCCACGTCGAACCAGCATTCCTTCAGGCTCTGCTGGATGAACTCGTTCATCGGCAGGGGCTGCATCTGGCCCGAGCCCGAGGCCGAGGTCTGGACCTTGACCTTGGCCGGCTTGGCGGCCGAGTAGCCGGCCTGCTGCATCAGCTGCCGGGCGGCGGGCACGTCGTGCCTGATCTGGAACGTGGGGTTGCCGCGCCACGGGTCGCCCGGCTCGGCGATGCCGGTGGCCTCCACCATCAGGCCGCCCAGCAGTTCCTTGAGCGCGGCGCGGTTGAGGCAGAGGTTGGCCGCCTGGCGCACCTTGAGGTCCTTGAAGGGCGAGTCGGGCAGCAGGGAGAACTGCCAGGGCCACAGGTGCGGCTGCAGGTTGGAATAGACCTTGAAGCCGCGCTGCCGGATGGTGGCCAGCGCGTCGGGCGCCGGCGCCTCGATCCAGTCCACCTGGCCCGACAGCAGGGCGGCGGTGCGCGAATTGGCCTCGGGCAGGGGCAGCAGCACCACCCGGTCGATCTGCGGGCGGCGGGCGGCGTCCCAGTAGCCGGGGTTCTTCACCATCTCGAAGCGTTCGCGCGGGACGAAGCGGGCGGCCTTGAAGGGGCCGGTGCCCGACGGGTCGGCGGCGAAGGCGGTCCAGGCCTGCTTGGCGCGCTCGGCCTTGTCCGTCACGCCGGCGGGCACGGCGTCGAGCTTCTTCTGCCAGTGGGCGGGCGAGGCCATGAACAGGTTGGTCAGGTTGATCGGCAGGAAGGAGTCGGGCTCGCTGGTGGTCAGCTCCACCGTCAGGTCGTCGACCTTGCGCGCGGTGCGCAGCGTGGGCATGCGCGATGCGGTGACGCCGATCTGGGCCGGGTCGTACTGCGGGGCGGCCTTGTCGAGCACCTTGCCCACGTTCCAGACCACGGCGTCGGCGTTGAAGGGCGTGCCGTCGTGGAAGGCGACGCCGGGGCGCAGCTTGAAGAGCCATTTGGTCTTGTCCTTGGCGTCCACCGCCCACGACACGGCCAGGCCGGGGATCACCACGCTGGGCTTGGCGGCCGAGCTGAGGTCCCATTGCGTGAGGCTGTCGTACAGGGGGATGCCGGTGAACCGGTTGCCTTCGTAGCCCTGGTCGGGCTGGCCGGACGTGCGGGGGATGTCGGCCGCGGTCATGGCGATGCGCAGCACCTTCTCCTGCGCGTGGGCGGCGCCCAGCCCCAGGGCCAGTGCGGCGGCCAGCGCGCTGGCGCGCAGGGTGGACACGGTGCGGGACGGGCGGGCTGGACTGGGCATGGAGCGGCCTCGGAGGATGGAAGATGCCTTCCCACTGCAAAGCGCGTGCCTGCCCGGATGAATCGGTGATAGCTACTTTTGTATCGATAGACGATATGTCGTCCGGCTTGGTGCGGCGATGCACCGCGGCCGTGTCGATCCGGGCCGGCATGGTGCGGCGCGGCCCCGCGGCCGGCCCGCGGGACCGGGCGGCCCGCTCAGGCCAGCGCGCTGCCGACGGCCCGGGCGCACTCGATCACCAGCGGCGCCAGCTTCTTGCGGGCCGCGTCGAGCGTCCACCGGCTGGTGGGCGGCGACACGTGCACCGCGCCGTGCGGCCGGCCGCTCCGGTCCACGATCGGCGCGGCGATGCCCATGTCGCCGAGGAAGAGTTCCTCGTCGTTGGTCGCGTAGCCGAGCCTGCGGCAGGCCGCGACATGGGCCTGGATGGCGGCGATGCCGGTCAGGGTGGCCGGCGTGCGGGCCGCGCGGGCGGAGCCCTGCAGCAGCGCGCGCACCTGCGCGTCGGGCAGGCAGCTCATCCAGGCGCGGCCGCTGCTGGTGCAGTACATCGGGATGCGCATGCCCACCGGCGTCAGCACCGGGATGAACTGCGTCGTCATGCGCTGGGCCACGTAGAGCATGTCGAAGTCCAGCGGCTCGGTCAGGCTGGCCGTCTCGCCGCTGGCCGCGGCCAGCTGCGCCAGGTAGGGGTTGGCCGCCTGCACCAGCGGATGGCTGGACACGTAGTTGAAGCCGATGTCCATGCTGCGGGCCAGCAGGCGGAAACGGCGCGTCCCGCCGTCCTTGCCGACGTAGCCCAGCACCTGCAGCGTGTGGACCGTGCGCTGCGCCGAGGCGCGGGTCATGCCGGTGCGCGCGGCGATCTCGGCCAGCGTCATGGTCCGGTGCGCGGCGTCGAAGCTGCGCAGCACCGCCAGGCCCTTCTCCAGCGACTGGTTGTAGAGCGGGTCGGGCGTTCCGGGCGCGGGCCGCTCGGCGGCGGCGCGGGGTCGGCGGGAGATGGCGTCCATGGGGCGGGTGTCAGAGTCGGCCTGCGATTTTCCGTGCGAGGCAAGCCCCGTGCCGCGCCGATGGGACAATCCCGGACCATGACCGACACACTCACGATCATTCGACCCGATGACTGGCACCTGCATGTGCGCGACGGCGCCGCGCTGCAGGCGGTGGTGCCGCCGACCGCGCGCCAGATGGGCCGCGCGCTGATCATGCCCAACCTGCGGCCGCCGGTGACCACCGCCGCCCAGGCCGCGGCCTACCGCGAGCGCATCCGCGCCGCGGTGCCGGCAGGCGCCGACTTCACCCCGCTGATGTCGCTCTACCTGACCGACCGCCTGCCGCCCGAGGAGATCGCCCGCGCGAAGGAAGCCGGCGTGGTCGCGGTCAAGCTCTACCCAGCCGGCGCCACCACCAACAGCGATGCCGGCGTGACCGACATCCGCCTGGCCTACCCGACGCTCGAGGCGATGCAGCGCCACGGCCTGCTGCTGCTGATCCACGGCGAGGTGGCCGACCCGTCGGTGGACGTGTTCGACCGCGAGGCGGCGTTCATCGACCGGGTGCTGATCCCGCTGCGCCGCGACTTCCCCGAGCTCAAGATCGTGTTCGAGCACCTGACCACCAAGGAAGGCGCCGACTACGTCCGCGCCGCCGACCGCTTCACCGCCGCGACCATCACGCCGCAGCACCTGCTCTACAACCGCAACGCGCTCTTCACCGGCGGCATCCGGCCGCACTACTACTGTCTGCCGATCCTCAAGCGCGAGGTGCACCGCCAGGCTCTGGTCGCCGCGGCCACCAGCGGCAGCAACCGCTTCTTCCTCGGCACCGACAGCGCGCCCCACGCCGCCCACCTCAAGGAACACGCGAGCGGCTGCGCCGGCTGCTACAGCGCCCTCGCCGCGCTGGAGCTGTACGCCGAGGCCTTCGACGCCGCCGGCGCGCTCGACAAGCTCGAAGGCTTCGCCAGCCTGCACGGCCCGGACTTCTACGGCCTGCCGCGCAACGCCGCGACGGTAACGCTCCGGCGCGAGGCCTGGACCCTGCCGGAGTCGGTGCCCTACGGCGACGCGACGCTCAAGCCGCTGCGCGGCGGCGAGACGCTCGCCTGGCGCCTGGTCGATCCCGCATGACCCCCGGCGGTCCGGCGGCGGCCGGACCGCGCCGCCCGCCGCCCGGCCGTCCGCGGCCCGCGCCCTCCGTCCCGCCGGACGCCTCCCGATCGCCTCCATGCACCTCGTGAACCACACCACGGCCTTCCTGATCGACGCCGACAACCTCTCCCCCGCGGCCGTGGAGGAGGCCTTCGCCAAGCTGGCCGACTTCCCGGGCAGCGTCACCGTGCGCCGCGCCTACGGCGGCGCCGAGAAGCTCGCCGGCCTGCGCGAGGTGCTGCACCGCCACGCGGTGCGCGCCTTCGTCAACCATGGCAAGGGCACCACCGACGTCGCGCTCGCGGTCGATGCGATCGACCTGCTGCACCAGGCCGGCCCGTCGGTCGTCGCCATCGGCTCGGGCGACGGCGACTTCGTGCCGCTGGTGGTGCGGCTGCGCGAGGCGGGCGTGCGGGTGCTGTGCTTCGCGCAGGCGGGCAAGGCGGCCGACGACATCGCCCACGCCTACGACGCGGTGATCCACGTGGGCGGGCGGGGGCAGGGCGCCGGGGCCTCGGCCTTGCAGCCGGCGTCGCCCGCGGGCGCGCCGGCCGCGGCGCCGTCCCCGAAATCCATGCCCGCCCCGGCGCCGTCGGCCGACCGCGCCGCGACCGGATCCGGCGACCGCGCCACGCCGTCGTCCGCGTCGGCGCCCGCCCCCGCGCCTGCGGCGTCCGGGCCGGCGCGCGAGCGGGGACGCAAGCGCCGCGGCGGGCGGGGCGAGCGGCGGTCCGACGCCGCCGGGCCGCGCGCCGAAACGCCGTCTTCCGCGCGGGGCGACGACCGGAGCGCCGCCCGGGCGGCGCCGGCCGATGCCCGGGACGGCGACGGGGTGGACACGCCGCCCGAGGCCCGGTCGATCTTCCCGGCGGGCCGGATGCCCGAGCCGGAGCGCCGGACGCCTGCCTCCGCCGGCGACCGGACCGCACGGCCCGCCGCCCCGTCCGCCGCCGCGCCTGCTCCGGCGCCGTCGCCGTCGCCGTCGCCGTCGCCGTCGCCGTCGCCGGCCCCGGAACCGGCGCGGGCATCCGCGCCGTCCGCGAGCGTCCCCGCGCCCGCCGATCATGCGACGCCCGAGCCGGTGCGCCGCCTGCTGGCCGCCATCCCCGGCTGGGAGGCCGGCGCCACCAAGCCGCTCAACGCCCTGGGCACGCCGCTGCAGGAGGCCGGGCTGCGCAAGGGCGGCAAGCCGCTGCACGAGCTGTTCCGCAAGTTCCCGTCCTATTTCGAGGTGCTGCCCCGCACCGGCCAGGCGCGGCAGGTGCGCCTGCTCCGGCAACCGGACTGAGGCGGTGCGGCAGGCCGGCGCGGCGCCGCGGATCCCGCCGGGAGCGGCGACCGATCCCCTGGCGGCCATCGACTGGGACGCGCCCTGGCTGGCGCCGGTCGCCGACGCGGGCCGGGCCGCGGCCCGCCGGGTCGCCGGCGGGGCGACGGTGGCCGCGGCGCTGGACCGGGACGCGTGCCCGGACGCGCCGTGCGGCGGCCCGGGGACGCCCGGCGCCGCCGCGCATGCCGCGGACGGCACGGCCCGGCCGCGCTTCGTCCCGGCCCGCGCGCTCCCGGCCGGCGAGCCCTACGAGCGCTTCGTCTTCGCGACCGGGCAGGTGCCCACCCGCTGCAACCTGCACGACTTCTTCAACGGCCTCGCCTGGCGGGCCTTCCCCGCGGCCAAGGCGAGGCTCAACCGGCTGCAGGCCGCCGAGATCGCGGCCCGCGGCATCGGCGGCCGGCGCGGGCCGGTGCGCGACGCGATCACCCTGCTCGACGAGAACGGCGCGCTGCTCCAGGCGCCCGGGGCGCTGCAGGCGGCGCTGGCGGCGCGGGACTGGCGGGCGCTGTTCGTCACCCACCGCGCGCGCTGGGCCGAGGCGCGGCTGTGGCTCTTCGGCCATGCGCTGATGGAGTAGCTGGTTCGACCCCGAAAAGGCCTCACGGCGCACGTCCTGCCTGCGCCTTCAGCTATCGAAAACATAGCGTCGCTCGACGCCTGGCTGGCCGGGGCCGCGACGCCGGCGATGCTGGCCGCCAAGCCCTTCCTGCCGCTGCCGGTGCTGGGCGTGCCGGGCTGGTGGGCGGCCAACGCGTCGCCGGATTTCTACGACGACGCGCAAGTCTTCCGTCCGGCCCGCGCGCGAGCCGCGGACCGACCGGCGGGTTGAACTTTTCCTCCTTATCATCGGTCCTACGCACACGCCCCGCAGGGCAGCACAAGAACTAGACGACACCAGCGAATTCTGCGACGCGGCGCCGCTTGAAGGGGGAGACTCCACCACCATCTGGCGCGCAAGGGCTTCCGGTCCCACCCCGTGTTCACCCACAGAGAGAATTCATGAAACGCATCGCCTTGTTCGTGCTCACCAACCTCGCGGTGGTCGTAGTGCTGGGCATCGTCGCCAGCCTGCTCGGCGTCAACCGCTACCTCACCGCCAACGGCCTCAACCTGGGCGCGCTGCTCGGCTTCGCCCTGGTCATGGGCTTCGGCGGCGCGATCATCTCGCTGCTGATCAGCAAGCCGATGGCCAAGTGGACCTCCGGCGTGCGGGTCATCAACCAGCCCGCCAACGCCGACGAGGCCTGGATCGTCGACACCGTGCGCCGCTTCGCCGACAAGGCCGGCATCGGCATGCCGGAGGTCGGCATCTTCGAGGGCGACCCGAACGCCTTCGCCACCGGCGCCTTCAAGAACTCGGCCCTGGTCGCCGTCTCCACCGGCCTGCTGCACGGCATGACCCGCGAGGAGATCGAGGCGGTCATCGGCCACGAGGTCGCCCACATCGCCAACGGCGACATGGTCACGATGACGCTGATCCAGGGCGTGATGAACACCTTCGTGGTGTTCCTGTCTCGGGTCATCGGCTACGCGGTCGACAGCTTCCTCAACAAGAACGAGGAGCGCTCGGGCCCCGGCATCGGCTACTACGCCACCACCATCGTGCTCGACATCCTGCTGGGCTTCCTGGCCGCGATCGTCGTCGCCTGGTTCTCCCGCCAGCGCGAGTTCCGCGCCGACGCCGGCGCCGCACAGCTGATGGGCCGCCGCCAGCCGATGATCAACGCCCTGGTCCGCCTGGGCGGCATGCATCCGGGCGAACTGCCCAAGAGCGCCCAGGCCTTCGGCATCACCGGCGGCATCGGCAAGCTGTTCTCGACGCACCCGCCGATCGAGGAACGCATCGCCTCGCTGCAGAACGCGGCCTGAGCGCCGTTTGAGCGCCGACGGCGGCCGCCCGCGGCGCGCCGGATCCTTCCTCCGCGAACGCCGCGTCCCGCGAGGGGCGCGGCGTTCGCCCCTTCCGGCGTCCGGGGCGCGGCGCCGGGCTCAGCGCTGCTGGGGCGGCCGGCGCATCTGGAAGAGCGCGTCCGGCCCGATCTCGAAATAGTCGGCCGGGCCGCCGCCGCGCAGGATCGGCCGGGCCGCGGCGGTGGCGTAGACGCCGTCCGCCAGCATCCGGCGGTCGATGTGCACCATCGCCACCTCGCCCAGCACCAGCCAGGTCTCGACCTGCGCGCCGTCGGCGCGCCGGAGCTGCAGCACCTGCGTCACCCGGCATTCGAAGGACACCGGGCTGGCCGCCACCCGCGGCGGACGGACGAGCCGTGACGGCGCGGCCTCCAGCCCGGCCAGCGCGAACTCGTCGGTGCCGTGCGGCGCCGCGACCGAGCTCGCGTTCATCGCCTCGGCCAGCGGCCGGGTGGCGAGGTTCCAGGTGAATTCGCCGGTCTCCTGCGCGTTGCGCAGGCTGTCCTTGGCGCCGATGCTGGCGAAGCCGACGATGGGCGGGGTGTAGTTGAAGGCGTTGAAGAAGCTGTAGGGCGCGAGGTTGCGCCGGCCCTGCGCGTCCAGGGTGCCGACCCAGCCGATCGGGCGTGGCCCGACGATGGCGTTGAACGGGTCGTGCGGCAGGCCGTGGCCCTGGGACGGTTCGTAGCTGTGGAAATCGGTCGGTGCGGAAGGTGCGTTCATGGACGGGCGCGCGAGGCGGGGAGGTGGAAGGACGCCGGGCGCCCGGGTCGGCGCCGGCGCGGCGGCTGCCCCCGAGCCTAGCGGGCTTCGCGGCCGGATGCAGGGCGGGGCGCGCCGGGCGCCCCCGCGACCGCGGGCGGCCGGGCCGCCATTACGCGCGCCCGTGGCACAGCCACCCTCAAGCCGGGTGCGCGCCGGTCGATAAGGAGGCAACGCTCTCCGCATCGAACCTGGATCCATGATGCCCTTCGCTTCCTTCTCCCGCCTGCGCCTGGCCTCGCGCCTGGCCATCGCTTTCGCGCTCGTCTGCCTCGTCACCTCGCTCGCCGCGGCCGTCGGCATCTGGCGGCTCGCGGGGCTGCAGGCCATCGCCCACGACCTCGGCGGCGCATCGACCGAGCGGGCCCTGCTGGCCCGCGAGCTGCACGCCATCGTGGTGCTCAGCGCGTCGCGCGCCGAGACCCTGCTGCAGGTCGCCGACCCGGCCGTCGCCGCCCGCATCGACGCAGACCGCAAGGCCACGTCCGCCCGCTCCACCGCGGTCCGCCAGCGGCTGGAGGAACTCGCCGACACCGACGAGACACGCCGCCTGTTCGCCGAGATCGACCGCCAGGGCAACGCCTTCCGCGCGCTGCGGGACGAACTGGTCAAGCGCCAGCGTTCCGGCAGCGAGGTGACCGCCCAGGACATAGACGGCCGGCTGCGCCCGGCCGCGGTCCAGTACGCCGGCGCCGTCGAGGCCCTGGCCGACTACCAGAAGGGCCGGGTGGCGCAGGCGCAGCAGGCCGCGGACGCCAGCGCGCGCGAAGGCAAATGGCTGCTCGGCGCCGGATCGCTGCTGGCCGTCGCGATCAGCGCCGGCTGCGCCTGGCTGCTGGCGCGCTCCATCGTCGCGCCGCTCGGCGACGCGTCGCGCATGGCCGGCCGCATCGCGGGAGGGGACCTCACCACCGCGATGCCCGCGGCCGGGCCGGCCGGCCGCGACGAGGTGCGCGCGCTGGCCGGCGACCTGGACACGATGCAGTCCCGGCTCGCCGCGCTGGTCGCCGGCCTGCGCGGGGCCAGCGAGTCGGTGCGCACCGCCAGCGCCGAGATCGCGACCGGCAACCTCGACCTTTCGGGCCGCACCGAGCAGACCGCCTCCAACCTGCAGCAGATCGCCGCCAGCATGGAGCAGCTCATCGCCACCGTGCAGCAGAGCGCCGACGCCGCGCGCCAGGCCGACCGGCTGGCCGGCGGCGCGGCCGAGGTCGCCTCCCGCGGCCGCGAGGCGGTCGGCCGGATGGTCGACACCATGGACGGCATCGCCTCGGCCTCGCGGCGGATCGCGGACATCACCGGGGTGATCGACGGCATCGCCTTCCAGACCAACATCCTGGCGCTCAACGCCGCGGTCGAGGCCGCCCGCGCCGGCGAGCAGGGCCGCGGCTTCGCGGTGGTCGCCGGCGAGGTGCGCAGCCTCGCCCAGCGCTCGGCCACCGCGTCGCGCGAGATCGGCGCGCTGATCGCCGACAGCGTGCGCCAGGTCGGCGAGGGCGCGCGCCAGGCGCAGGACGCCGGCGCCACGATGGGCGAGATCGTCGACTCGGTGCAGCGGGTCAACGCCATCGTCGGCGAGATCAGCACCAGCGCCGGCGAGCAGAGCGCCGGCCTGGCGCAGGTCGGCCAAGCGGTGGCGCAGCTCGACCAGATGACCCAGCAGAACGCGGCGCTGGTGGAGGAGTCCTCCGCCGCCACCGAAAGCCTCAAGGCGCAAGCGGCGCAATTGGCCGCGCTGGTGGACACCTTCCGCCTGCCGCCGGGCGGTACCGCCGGCGGCGCGCTGGCGCTGCGCTAGGGCCCGCGCGCCGAGACGGGCGTCCCGGCGCCCTCAGGGCGCCGTCCGGCCGATCAGCAGCCGGAACGGCAGCAGCATCAGCAGCCCGACGCCGAGCTTGACCGCGAGGTCGCCCAGCGCCCAGGTGATCCACGGCCCGCCCTCGCCGGCGAAGGCGATGCTCCAGAACACGGCGGTGTCCAGCGCCGCCGCCGCGACGGTCGCGGCCAGCGGGGCGCGCCACCAGCGGCCGCGCCGCAGCCGGTCGAAGACGCGGATGTCGAGCAGCTGCGAGGCGATGAAGGCGCTGCCCGAGGCCAGCGCGATGCGCGCCGGCGCCAGCCACAGCGAGGCCGCCACCGCGACCGCGAAGCCGGCCCAGGCCACCCGCCGCGCCGGCCCGGGCCCGAAGCGCCGGTTGACCAGGTCGCTCACCAGGAAGGCCACCGGGTAGCTGAAGGCGCCCCAGGTCAGCCAGTCGTTGATCGGGAACTGCACCAGGACGTTGGAGGCGAGGACCACCGCCGCCATGGCCAGCACGCCGGCGGCGACGGCGCGGGACCGCCGCGCGCGGTCGGCGGCGGCGGCGGGATCGGCCATGCGCGCGGTCCTGCGCACGACCTCAGGCCGCCTGCGGCGCGCGCTCGGCTTCCCGCGCCTGCGCCACGCTGCGGGCCACCGCTTCGGCGACCCGGATGCCGTCCACGCCGGCCGAGAGGATGCCGCCGGCGTAGCTGGCGCCTTCGCCGGCCGGGAACAGGCCGCGCACGTTCGTGCTCTGGCAGTCCTCGCCGCGGGCGATGCGGATCGGGGAGGAGGTGCGCGTCTCCACGCCGGTCAGCACCGCGTCGTGCATGTCGAAGCCGCGGATCTTGCGGGCGAAGGCGGGGAAGGCCTCGCGCATCGCCGCGATGGCGTAGCCGGGCAGCGCGCCGTGCAGGTCGCCCAGCGCCACGCCGGGCTTGTAGCTCGGCTCCACATCGCCGAGCGCCTTGGACGGACGGCCGGCGACGAAATCGCCCACCAGCTGGCCGGGGGCCTCGTAGCTCGATCCGCCGAGGACGTAGGCGTTGGACTCGAGCCGCCGCTGCAGTTCGATGCCGGCGAGCGCGTGCGCCTCGCCGGGGCGCAGGTCGTCCAGGCCTTCGAGGTGCAGGTAGTCGGTCGGGTAGTCGCGCGGGTCGATGCCCACGACGATGCCGGCGTTGGCGTTGCGTTCGTTGCGCGAGTACTGGCTCATGCCGTTGGTGACCACCCGGCCCGGCTCGGAAGTGGCGGCCACCACCGTGCCGCCCGGGCACATGCAGAAGCTGTAGACCGCGCGGCCGTTGCTCGCGTGGTGCACCAGCTTGTAGTCGGCCGCGCCCAGCAGCGGATGGCCGGCGTGCCGGCCCCAGCGGGCGCGGTCGATCACGCCCTGCGGGTGCTCGACCCGGAAGCCCACCGAGAAGGGCTTGGCCTCGATGCGCACCCCGTGCCGCCACAGCATCTGGAAGCTGTCGCGCGCGCTGTGGCCGAGGGCCATCACCACCTGGTCGGCGCGCAGCTCGCGCACCGCGCCGGTGGCCTGGTCCAGGACCGAGAGGCCGCGCACCCGCCGGCCGCCGGAGCCGTCCTCGACGTGCAGGTCGGTGACCTTCTGCTCGAAGCGGATCTCGCCGCCGAGCGCCACGATCTGCGCCCGGATGTTCTCCACCACCTTCACCAACTTGAAGGTGCCGATGTGCGGCCGGGCGACGTAGAGGATCTCGGCCGGCGCGCCGGCCCGGACGAACTCCTGCATCACCTTGCGGCCGAGGTGGCGCGGGTCCTTGATCTGGCTGTAGAGCTTGCCGTCGGAGAAGGTGCCGGCGCCGCCCTCGCCGAACTGCACGTTCGACTCCGGGTGCAGCTCCTTCCTGCGCCACAGGCCCCAGGTGTCGCGGGTGCGCTCGCGCACCGACTTGCCGCGTTCGAGCACCAGCGGCTTCAGGCCCAGCTGCGCCAGCACCAGCGCGGCGAAGATGCCGCAGGGCCCGAAGCCCACCACCACCGGCCGCAGCGGCGCCGAGAAGGGCGCGCCGGCGGGCGGATGCCAGGCCATGTCCGGCGTGGCGGCGATGTGCGGATGGCCGGCGTGGCGCGCCAGCAGGTCGGCTTCGGACGACGGGTCGGCCAGCGTCGCGTCGACGATGTAGACCTGCAGCAGCTCGGCCTTGCGGGCGTCGAAGCTGCGCTTGTGGACATGGATGCCGGCGAGCGCGGCGGCGGGCACGCCGAGCGCGGCGGCGACGGCGCGCGGCAGCGCCGCCTCGTCGTGGTCGAGCGGCAGCTTGATTTCGGAGAGTCGGATCATGGTCGGCAGGCCCGTGGCGATCGGGCGGTGCGGGGAGGGCCGGGAGGCGCGGGGCCGCGCCCAGCATGGACGCGGAACGCGGGGCGCCGATGATAAGTCCGGCCGTCCTCCGGCGCTGCCGTGGGGTCGCCGCGCGGCGGCCGCGCGTTCAGGCCGGCAGGAAGCCGTCCACCGACAGGTAGCGTTCGCCCGTGTCGTAGTTGAAGCCCAGCACCACCGCGTCGGCCGGCAGGCCGGGCAGCTTCCGGGCGATCGCCGCCAGGGTCGCGCCCGAGGAGATGCCCACCAGCATGCCCTCCTCGCGCGCCGAGCGCCGGGCGTACTCGCGCGCCTCCTCGGCCTCGACCTGCACCGTGCCGTCGAGCAGCGAGACGTCGAGGTTCTTCGGGACGAAGCCCGCGCCGATGCCCTGGATCGGATGCGGGGCCGGGCTGCCGCCGGAGATCACCGGCGAGGCGGCGGGCTCCACCGCGAACGCCTGCAGCGCCGGCCAGCGCGCCTTGAGCACCTTCGCCACGCCGGAGATGTGGCCGCCGGTGCCCACGCCGGTGACCAGCGCGTGGATGCCGTCGGGGAAATCGGCCAGGATCTCCTGGGCGGTGGTGCGCTCGTGCACCGCGATGTTGGCCGGGTTCTCGAACTGCTGCGGCATCCAGGCGCCGGGCGAGGTCGCGACGATCTCCTCGGCGCGGGCGATGGCGCCCTTCATGCCCTTCTCGCGCGGCGTGAGGTCGAAGGTGGCGCCGTAGGCCAGCATCAGGCGCCGGCGCTCGACGGACATGCTGTCGGGCATCACCAGCACCAGCTTGTAGCCCTTGACGGCGGCGACCATGGCCAGGCCGATGCCGGTGTTGCCCGAGGTCGGCTCGACGATGGTGCCGCCGGGCCGCAGCGCGCCGGAGCGCTCGGCGTCCTCGACCATCGCCAGCGCGATGCGGTCCTTGACCGAGCCGCCGGGGTTGCTGCGCTCGGACTTGATCCAGACCTGCTGCGCCGGCCCGGCGATGCCCTGGAACAGGCGCTGGATGCGGACGTGCGGCGTGGCGCCGATGGTGGCGAGGATGGTGTCGGCTCTCATGGAATTCCTTTGGCGCGGTCCCGATGCGCGGCAGGGGCGCCGCGGTGTCGGTGGAGGACCTGCCATTCTGGCAAAAGCCGGCGCGCCGCCGCCGCCGGGGCGCCCGCGCCGGCGCCGGTCAGAAATCTTCCCAGTCCGCCTCGGAACCCGCGGTCTCCGCGGCCTTGGCCCTGGCGGGAGCCGGGGCCGAGGCCAGCGGCCTCGGCGCCGCATGCCCGAGCGCGCGCACCGGCCGGGCCGCAGCCGGCAAAGGCGCCGCGGACACCGCGTGCGGGGCGGCGCGGACGGCCGGCGCGGGTTGCGCGGGTTGCGCGGAGGCCGCCGTGCGGACGGGCCCGGGCGCCGCGTCGCCGAGGCGGAATGCCGCGACCGAGGCGAGCAGCTGCCCGGCTTGGTGGTTGAGGCTGCTGGCCGCCGCCGCGCTCTCCTCCACCAGCGCGGCGTTCTGCTGGGTGACTTGGTCCATCTGGCTGATGGCCTCGCCCACCTGCGCGACGCCCTGGCTCTGCTCGGCGCTGGCGGCGCTGACCTCGCCGATGATGTCGGTCACCCGGCGGATGGCGCCCACCACCTCTTCCATGGTCGTGCCGGCCCGCCCGACCAGCGCGCTGCCCTGCGCGACCTGGGCGACGCTGGCGTCGATCAGGCCCTTGATCTCCTTGGCGGCGTGGGCGCTGCGCTGGGCGAGGGTGCGCACCTCGCCGGCGACCACCGCGAAGCCGCGGCCCTGGTCGCCGGCGCGGGCGGCCTCGACCGCCGCGTTGAGCGCCAGGATGTTGGTCTGGAAGGCGATGCCGTCGATCACGCCGATGATCTCGGCGATCTTCCGGGAGCTGTCGTCGATGCCGGTCATCGTCTCGACGACCTGCTGCACCACCTCGCCGCCCTGCGCCGCGACGTCGGAGGCGCTGACCGCGAGCTGGCTGGCCTGCCGGGCGTTGTCCGCGTTCTGCTGAACGGTGCTCGCGAGCTGCTCCATCGAGGCGGCGGTTTCCTGCAGGGCGCTGGCCTGCTGTTCGGTCCGGCCGCTGAGGTCGTTGTTGCCCTGCGCGATCTGCGCGCTCGCGGTGGCGACGCCGTCGGCGTTGCTGCGCACCAGCGACACGGTGTGCGACAGGCTCTTCTGCATCTCGGCCAGCCGGGCCAGCAGGCTGCCGGAGTCGCCCGGACGCAGGGCGATGGGCACGGCCAGGTCGCCCCGGGCGGTCGCGGCCACCAGGGAGGCCGCCACGCTCGGCTCCGCGCCGAGCTGGCGGAAGACGCTGCGGGTCAGCAGCACGCCCAGGCCGAGCGTCAGGGCGCACAGCGCCAGCCCGCCGAAGACCAGCGTGTCGTGGGTGAAGGCGCTGGTGGACGCGACGGACGACGCGCGTTCGTTCAGCAGAGCGGATTCGCTGCGCAGGAATTCGCGGAGGTCCGTGCGGATCGTGTCCACGGCGGCCTTGTCCTTGCCGACGCGGAATTCCGTCAGCAGATCCTCCATGCCGAGCTTTCCGGCCGCGACTTCCCTGCGCATCCCGATCAGGCCGTCGGCCACCGCCATGAGCTGCGCGTGCTTGTCCTTCACCTGCTTCAGGCGCGCCTGCTGGGCCGGGTTGTCGGCGGTCAGGCGATCGGCGGCGTCCAGATCCCTAAGGAAACCCTCCTGCCCTCGCTCGAAGGCTTCGAGGAATTTCTCGTCGCCGCTCGCGATGAAGCCCCGCACTCCGGTCTGGATGTTGGCCGTGTCGAGCAGCATGGCTTGGCCTTTCTCGATCACTTCGTGGGTGTGGGTGTCCCACCGGGTGGATTCCTGCATGTGGCCGAGATTGAAGACGGCCATCACGATCAGCGTGCCCGCCAGGAACAGGATGGCCGTGAACGTCAGTGTGAGCTTCTTCTTCAGCGTCCAGGTGTCGGGCATGGTTCTTCCTCGTTGTATCGCCGTGGGATAGGTCCGCATCGACACATGCTCCGCGCCCGCTCGCCGAAAGCCCCGGGCGGCCGCGCATTCCATCGCGATCCGGCTGGTTCCGGACCATGCGGGCGCCCGTCGCCGAAGACGCGCAGGCACCGGAAATCATTGTGTCAATATGTGACATTATCGAACGAGTCACATAAAAGGGAAGAAATTTTTTCCTTTATAGAATCTGAAGTCACGAATCGAGGTGATCCAACAGCCGTGCGCCGGGGCGCTGCCTCGGCGGCGACCGCGGGCCGGGGCGGGCGAGGCCCCGGCCGGCGCGGGCTACCAGCGGTAGCCGAGCGATGCCACCGCCATGCGCCGCTCGCCGTAGAAGCAGGCGTAGGTGCAGGAGGCGACGTAGGCCTTGTCGGCCAGGTTGTTGACCCGCAGCATGAACTGCCAGGGACCCTGGTCGTAGGCCAGCATGGCGTCGGCCACCGTGAAAGGAGGCACCTGGTAGCCGGCGTTGAAGAGGCCGAGCGTGCCGCCCACGTGGCGCACCCCCGCGCCGCCGCGCAGCGTGCCCGCTCCCACCGGGCCGAAGCGGTACATCGCCCAGGCCGAAGCCATGTTGCGCGGCGTGGCGCCGCGGCGCTGGCCCACCTCGGCGGCGACGTTGCTGCGGGTGACCTGCGCGTCGGTGTAGGCGTAGGCGGCGGTCACGCTCCAGCGCCGGCCCAGTTCGGCCTTGGCTTCCAACTCCAGCCCGCGCGACCGGATCTCGCCGGTCTGGACCGAGAACTGCGTCGGCGCGACCGGATCGGGCGTGCTCACGTTCCGCTGGGTGAGCTGGTAGACGGCGGCGCTCACCAGCGTGGCGCTGCCGGGCGGCTGCCAGCGCACGCCCGCTTCGTACTGCTCGCCCCGGGTCGGGACATAGCCGCGGCCGAGCCGGTCGACCCCGGCCACCGGTTCGAAGGACTGGCTGAAGCCGACGAACGGCGCCACGCCGTCGTCCGCCAGGTAGACCAGGCCGGCGCGGCCGGTGGTGGCCTCGGCGGCGGCGGCCTGGGACAGCGGCCGGAACAGGGCGGTGGTGCGGTCGGTGGCCTTCTCGTGGCGCGCCCCGACCAGCAGCACCCAGCGCTCCCACTTGAGCTGGTCCTGGAGGTAGAGGCCGGTGCGCTCGCTGTCGGTCACGCTCGAATTGGGCGCCGGCACCCGCGGCCCCAGCGCGCCGCCGTAGGCCGGGGCGAACAGGTTGAGCGGCGTGGCGGTCCGGTTGTAGCGCTCGGTGCGCGCGCTGCGGTCGGTGTAGTCGATCCCGGCCAGCAGCGCATGGGCGACGGCGCCGGTGGCGAAGCGGGCCTCGGCCTGGGTGTCCGCAGTGAACAGGCGCCCGTCGTCCAGGCGGTCCTGCGCCGAGCGGGTGACGGTGCTCAGGTTGGTGCCGGGGACGAAGCCGCCCAGCCCGATCGAGGGGAAATCGTTGCGCGACTGGAAGTAGCGCACGTTCTGCCGCAGCTTCCAGGTGTCGTTGAACGCATGCTCCAGCCGGTAGCCCACGTCGTGGTAGCGGACGTCCGAGCCGGTGTAGCCCGGCTCGCCGGTGAAGCGCCGAGTCGGGATCGCGCCGTTGGGGTTGGGGTCGATCGTGCCTTGGGCCGGCAGGCCGTAGACGTAGGCGGTGCGGGTCTTCTGGTAGGTGGCGCTCAGGGTCAGCGAGGTGGCCGCGCCGGGCTGCCAGCGCAGCGAGGGCGCGAGGTAGGCCCGGTCGTCCGGCACGTGGTCGACCATGGTGCCGCTCGCGCGCGCCAGCGCGACGAGGCGGTAGGACAGGCGCCCGTCCGCGTCGAGGGCGCCTCCCAGGTCGGTCGCGACCTGGCGGCGGTCGTGGCTGCCGTATTCGACGCGGACCTCGCGCAGCGGATCGACCGTGGGCTGCTTGCTCACCACGTTGATCACGCCGCCGGGCGAGGTCTGGCCGAACAGGATGGACGAGGCGCCGCGCAGCACCTCGACCCGTTCGGCGCCGTAGGGCTCCTGCACGCCGTCGTACACGTTGGCCAGGTACTTCATGCCGTCGCGGTAGACGCTGCCGAAGCTGGTGGCCTGGAAGCCGCGGAGCACGAAGGAGTCGGTGGTGCGGTCGGCGCCTTCCGTGGCGGTGACGCCGGCGGTGTAGTTGAGCACGTCGCGCAGCTTCTGGGCGCCGGTGTCCTCGATCTGCTGGCGGGTGACCACCGAGACCGACTGCGGGATCTCCAGCAGCGGCGTGTCGGTCTTCGTGCCGGCGAGGCTGCGCCGCGCCAGGTAGCCGAGCGCCGGGCCGCGCGGGTCTTCCGTCGCGGCGGCGGCGGTGACCCGGACCTCGGGCAGGGCGCCCACGGCGCCGGCGGCGCGCTCCACCACCACCGTCGTGCCCTCGATGCGGCCGGCGAGCCCGCTGCCGCGCAGCAGCTGCGCCAGCGCCTCCTGCGGCGGCAGCAGGCCGGCGACGGCGCGGCCCTGGCGCTGCTGCACCAGCGCGGGCGCCGCCATCAGTTGCAGCCCGGCCTGCCGCGCGAAGCGGGGCAGGGCGTCGGCCAGCGGGGCTGCCGGGAGGTCGAAGGGGCGCGGGGCGGAGGGCGCCGGCTGGGCGTGGAGGGCGGGGGCGGCGGCGAACGCGGCCAGGGCGGCGCAGGCGAGCGGGGTGCGGCGGGTCGGGTGGCGGGGCAGGAAGTGCATGGCGGTGGAGGTGGTTCGGAAGGGTTTCCCTGCCTGAGACGAACGGGCGCGCGCGATCCCTCATCCGCCGCGGCTTTTTTTGCGGGGCGCGCCGCGGAGCCCCCGCCTCAACCCCGCCGTTCGATCCGCAGGCCGCCGTCGGGCAACGGGCGCAACCGCACCGGCAGCGTGGCGGGCAGCAGCCGCAGCCAGGCGGCGGTGTCGGCGATGCGGACCCGCGCCAGCACCGGCAGGGCGGCCGCCGACGGATCGACGTGCAGGGCCTGCGGGCTGTAGCGCGCCAGCCGCTCCACCACCTCGGCCAGCGGCGCGTCGCGGAAGTCGAGCCAGCCTGCCCGCCAGTCGGCGACGGCGGCGCCGTGCGGCATCCGCCCGACCGCGATGCCGCCGGCCGCCGGCAGCCGGGCCGATTCGCCCGCCGCGAGCTCGCGGCGGCCGCCGTCGCGCGCATCGACGCGCACCCGGCCGGATTCCACCGCCACTTCCACGGCGCCGGGCCGCAGCGCCACCTCGAAGCGGGTGCCGAGCACGGTGACGCGGTGGCCCGCGGCCTCCACGGTGAACGGCCGGGACGCATCGCGCGCCACGGCGAAGAAGGCGCTGCCCGCCAGCAGCCGGACGCTGCGGCGGTCGGGGAAATAGGCCACCTCGGCGCGGCCGCGCGCGTCGAGCGAAAGGATGCTGCCGTCGGGCAGGCCGCGCTCGGCCTGGCGGCCGGTCGTCGTCTCCAGGGCCAGCGCGAAGCCGGGCACCCGCTGCCGCCAGGCCTGCCAGACGAGGGCGCCGCCGAGGCCGAGGCCCGCGGCGCCCAGCAGGGCCGAGAGCGCGCCGCGCCGGCCCCGGCGCACGGCGGGCGCGTCGCCGCGCCACTGCCGCAGGGCCGATTCGATGCCGTCCATGGCCCGCATCACGTCGCGCTCCACCGTCTTGACCGAGACGCCGTGCCGGCGGGCCAGGGTGGCATGGTCCAGGCCGTCGAGCCGGTCGGCCAGGAAGACGCTGCGGCTGCGCTCCGGCAGCGCGCGCAGCGCCCGGTCCACCACCGCGACCGCCTGCCGGTGGGCGTGGATGTCGGCCACGTCGCAGCCGGCGCAGGACGGTGCGCGGCCGTCGGCGCCGGCGTCCCCGCTCTCGAACCGGCAGGCGGTGCGCCGGCCGCGCCGCAGGTAGTCGAACACCAGGTTCTCCGCCACCGTGTAGACGTAGGCCCGCGCCGGCGCGGCGGCCAGGGGCGCCGCGCCTGGCTGCGGCTGCTCCGCCAGCCGCAGCCAGGCGTCGTGCACCAGGTCGCGCGCCACCTGCCGGTCGCCGGTCCGCCGGGCGACGAAGCGCACCAGGTCGGCATAGCAGTCCTGGAAGACCGACAGCAGGGGGGACGCGGCAGGGGGAGCGGGCATGGCGGAGGGCTGCGGCGGACGGGCGCGGCGTGGCTGCGGTTGGACGGGGAGGGCGGCGCTGCGATTGTAAAAAGCAATTATTCTCGTTACCAGCGCCTTCGCTTGCCGCCGCGACCGCCGGTCCGGGAAGCGGCGCACGTGCCCGCCCCGTCATCCGCGCCCCGACCGCCTTCCGTCCCCGCCCGCCTTCCGCCATCGGACGCCGCGCCGGCGGGCCCTGCGATAATCCCGGGCGTGAAGCGCGCCGGACCGCCGCTGGTGCGATCTGGGAAACCAGGCACTGGAGGAACGTCCGGACTGCACAGGACGGCGCAGGAGCTAACGGCTCTCCACCGCGAGGTGAGGATCAGAGCAACAGAGACGAGCCGATTGAGTTCGGGTGAAACGGGCAATCTCTGCGCGCAGCAACACCAAATAGGCCAGCGTCGATGCGGTCCGCGGAGCTGGCGGGTAGGTGGCATCGAGCCGGGCGGGCGACCCCCGGCCCAGAGTAATGGCGGTCACGCCGGGAGGCCGAGAGGCGCCCGGTGCACAGAATCCGGCTTACAGGCGCGCTTCACACTTTCTTCCGCCGCCCGCGCGCCGCGCACGGGCGGCGACGCCGGGTCCGGCCGCCGCCCCTGCCTTCCGCGGCGGCGTCCGACCGGCCCCCGCGCCGCCCTTTCTCCGGACCCGCCCCGCCCGGGCCGGCGGGCGGCCGGCCCGGGCCGCGCTCAGAACGCGTGGCGCAGGCCGAGCGCCAGCTCCCGGCGGTCGGCGGTGCCGGTGGCGCTGCCGGCGCGTTCCGCGACGTCGTCCAACTGCGTCGCCAGCGCCACCAGGCGGGTGCGCTTCGAGAAGGAATACTCGTAGCCCACCGCCACGCCCCGGACGGTCGCGTCGATCCGGCCCAGGTTGGCGTTGCGGCCCCGAGCCTGCTGGTAGCTCGCCAGCACCCGGTGCGCGCCCCAGGGCACCGAGGCGCCGAGCAGCGCGGTCTTCTCGTCGCGGGCTCCGGCCAGGAAGTCGCGTCCCTGCAGCAGGCCGTAGCCCGCGTGCAGCGTGAAGGCGCCGAAGTCGTAGGCCGCGCCCAGCAGGGTGTTCTTTATCGTCTCCGCGTTGCCGGGGGTGGCGTCGTTGCGCAGCGCGTCGCTCGCCCGGCGCTGCTCGTGGACCAGGGCGAGCGACACCGGGCCGCCGGCGTAGCGCACGCCGGCCAGCGCCACCCGGCTGTCGAGCCGGCGGCCGGCCGTCCCGGCCGCGGTGGCGCGCTGCCCTTCGGCGCCCGAGGCGTTGGCGCTGTAACCGGCCGCGGCCTGGACGCCGGCGACCCGGGGCGTGAAATAGAAGGCGCTGTTGTCCACCCGCTCGGAGATCGCCGCGGTGCCGAAGAGCGAGGCGGTGCGGGCCTGCAGGTAGGCGTTGCCGAAGGGATTGCCCACCTCGGCGAACCAGGCGTAGCCCAGCGATTCCTGGCGGCCCAGCCGCGCTTCGCCGAACCTGCCCGACAGGCCGACCCAGGCCTGGCGGCCGAAGAGGCGGCCCCCCTGGCCGGCGGCGCCGGTGTCGGATTCGAAGCCGTTCTCCAACCGGAAGGAGGCCTGGAGGCCGCCGCCCAGGTCCTCGGCGCCGCGCACGCCCCAGCGCGAGCCGCCGGTGATGCCGCTGTCGATGCCGGCGACGGTGCCCGCGCCCTGGGTGCGGGTGCCGACGACGCCGGCATCGACCAGGCCGTAGAGGGTGACGTCCTGCGCCAGGGCGGGCACGGCGACGACGGATGCCAGGACGGCGGCGGCGGAGCGGATCTTCTTCACGGGGGACTCCTGGGAAAGGGGGGCGGGCAGGGGGGCGTCCGGAGGAGCGGAGGCCGGGGCGCCACTATCGCCCCGGCGCATGGTGCGTCCGTGACATGCGGTACGCCCCCGGGGGCCGCCGGGGATCCCCGCGGATCGTCGCGAGGATGGCGCATCCGCGGGCCGGGGGCCGGCTTCAGATCCGCTCGTGCGGCAGCAGGTAGCGCCACTGGCCCGGCGCCAGTCCGGCGAGCGCCACCCGTCCGATGCGGATGCGCTTCATGCCGGTGATGCGCAGGCCGGCGGCGTCGCACATCTGCGCGATCCGCCCGGGCCAGTGGCCCTTGGTCGCGAAGCGCAGTCCGGTGGTTCCGGGCGTGGCGCGGCTGACGCTGACCCGGGCGGGCAGCATCGCCCGGCCGTCGACCACCGGCGCGCGGTTGAGCTGCGCCAGGGCGTCGGGCGCCACCGGGCCGGCCACCTCGACGATCACCTCGTGCTCGACCAGCGCCGCGTCCTCGGTCAGCTTGCGCCGCACGCCCCACTCCTGGGTGAAGACGACGAGGCCGGACGCACCGGTCTCCAGCGGGGTGACGCAGGCCTGCTGCGCCAGGTGGCGGCCGAGCACCGGCGCGGTCCGGCCGCCGGCGCCGGGCGGCGGCGCATGGGCGGCGCGGGTCAGCAGCTGCGCCGCCGGGCGCCGGCCCTCGGGCGCGTCGAAGCCGGGCGGCTTGTGCAGCAGCAGGGTCACCGGCGCCACCGGCGCGGGCCGCGCCTGCGGATCGACCTCGATGCGCTGCTGCGGGCCGACGCGCTCCTGCGGCAGGTCGACCACGTCGCCGTCGACGCGGACCCAGCCGCCCTCGATCAGCTGCTCGGCCTCGCGGCGCGAGCAGGCGCGGATCTCGGCGAGGCGTTTGGCGAGGCGGACGGGTTCGTTCATGGCGGGGGGCGGCGTGCAGGGCGGGCGAGTGTAGGGGCTGCGCGGCTCCGGCGGGCGGGGCAGGCCGGACGCGCAGGGCTCAGTCCGCGGACGGCGCCTGCCATTCCCGCACGTGGTCGCGCCGGTCCGGCCGGGGCGCGGTGGTGGAAGGCTGCTGCGCGGTGCCCATGTAGAGGAAGCCCAGCAGGCGGTCGGGCGCGTGCAGGCCGAGCGCGGCGGCGACGCGGGGGTCGTGGCCGTTGACGCCGGTCGACCAGAAGCCGCCGTAGCCCAGGGCGTGCAGCGCGTTGAGCATGTTCATCGCGCCGGCGCCGACGGTCAGCAGCTGCTCCTCGACCGGGATCTTGTGGCCTTCGACCACCCGCGCGCCCAGGCCGACGAGCACCGGCGCGGCCTTCGCCTTGCGCCGGAAGCGCTCGGCCGAGGCGGCGTCCTCGCCGCGGCCGACGGCCGCCTGCACGAAGGCATCGCCCAGCGCGTCGCGCGCGGCGCCGCGCACCACCACCAGCCGCCAGGGCCGCAGGTCGCCGTGGTCGGGCGCGCGCAGCGCGGTGTCCAGGATCCGGCCCAGTTCCTCGTCCGACGGGCCGGGCTCGGCCAGCGGCCAGCCGGAGCGGCGGGAGAGCAGGGCGTCGAGCACCGCCTGCGCGGCGCCGGATGCGGCGGCGGGGGAGGTAGCGGAGGAGGTGGCGGCGATGGAAGCGGGGGAGGCGGGAGCGGTCGCGGAGGTCATGCGTCGGGGCCGGGGCGGCGGAAGGGGAAGCTGCGGAATGGATTTCATTCTAGGGAGTCGCCCCGCCGCGCCCCGCGCGCGGTCTCCCGGCGGCGGCCCGGGGCGCCCGGGGCGCGCGGCGGATAATCCGGCCCATGCAGATCCGCTTCACCAAGATGCAGGGCGCCGGGAACGACTTCGTGGTGCTCGACGAGACCCGCGGGCGCCTGCCGCTGACCGCCGCGCACTACCGCCGGCTGGCCGACCGGCACTTCGGCGTCGGCGCCGACCAGATCCTGACCGTGCGGCCCGCGCCCGCGCCGGGCGTGGACTTCGAATACGTGATCCACAACGCCGACGGCGGCGAGGTCGAGCAGTGCGGCAACGGCGCGCGCTGCTTCGCCCGCTTCGTGCGCGACAGCGGCCTGACGGACAAGGACACCATCCGCGTCCAGACCCAGGGCGGCGTCATCGCCCCGAGCATCGCCGCCGACGGCCGGGTGCGGGTGGACATGGGCCCGCCGGTCTTCGCGACGGCCCTGGTGCCCTTCGACGCGGACGGCCTGGAGCCGGTGCCCGAGGGTTCCTGGGAGAAATGGCCGCTGGCGCTCGGCGGACCTGCGCTGGATGCTACTGTTTTCGTAGCAGTCGTCTCCATGGGCAATCCGCACGCGGTGCAGCTGGTGGACGACGTGGATCGGGCGCTGGTCGGCGCGCAGGGCGTGCTGATCGAGCGGCATCCGCGCTTCCCGCGTCGGGTCAACGCCGGCTTCATGCAGGTGGCGGACCGCGGGCGCATCCGGCTGCGGGTCTACGAGCGCGGCGCCGGCGAGACGCTGGCCTGCGGCACCGGCGCCTGCGCGGCGGCGGTCGCCGGCATGCGCTGGGGCCTGCTCGACGCCCGGGTGGACGTGGAGACCCGCGGCGGCGTGCTGACCATCGAATGGGCGGGCGGCGGCGCGCCGGTCTTCATGACCGGCCCGGCGGAGACGGTGTTCTCCGGCGCCATCGAGCTGCCCGAGTCGCTGGCCTGAGACGCACCCGACGCGCCGCCGCCATGACCGACCTCCCCGACCTGCCGGGCCTCACCGAGGACGACCTCGTCCGCTACCTGCTGGAGACGCCCGAATTCTTCGAGCGCCAGGCCGAGCTGCTGGCGCGGGTGCAGCTCGCCAGCCCGCACCGCGGCAGCGCCATCGGCCTGCAGGAGCGCCAGGCGATCCTGCTGCGCGACCGCATCCGGACCCTGGAGCAGCGGGTCGGCGGCATGGTGCGCCACGGCATCGACAACACCGCCATCGCCGACCGGCTGCACCGCTGGACGCTGCGCCTGCTGGCGGTGCGCGACGCGGCCGAGCTGCCGGCGCGCGCGGTGGCCGAGGCGCGCGCCCAGTTCCAGATGCCCCAGGCCGCCCTGCGGCTCTGGGACCTGGCCCCCGCCCACGCCGGCCTGCCCTGCGCCCAGGACGCGGGCGCCGAGGCGCGCGACGCCGCGGCGGCGATGGCCGGGCCCTACTGCGGGCCGAACCACGGCTTCCCGGCGGCGCAGTGGCTCGACGATCCGGCCCAGGCCGCCTCGGTCGCGCTGCTGCCGCTGCGCGCGCCGGCTCCCGAGGGCCTGCAGGACACCGCCGCGCCCGCCGCGCCGGTCTTCGGCCTGATGGTGCTGGCCTCGCCGGAGGCCGACCGTTTCCGCGCCGAGATGGGCACCGATTTCCTCGAACGCATGGCCGACTGCGCCGGCGCCGCGCTCGCGCGGCTGCGCGGGGCGGCCGCATGAGCCGGCCCGCGGCCGGCCGCCCCGGCGCCCGCGGAACCCGAAGCCGCCGATGAACCAGCCCTGGAAGCCCGCGGCCGCCGCGCCGGCGCGCGCCCCCCGCCGCCGCGCCGCGGACGCGTCCCCGGCCGATCCGGCCGATCTGGTCCGCCCGCCCGCGCCGCGCGGCGCCGGCCGCGCCGCCGAACCTGCCGCTCCGGCCGTGCCAGCGGCCCCCGATCCCCTGGTGCAGCGCTACCTCGACTACGTCCGGTTCGAGAAACGGCTCGCCCCGCGCACCTGCACCCTCTACGCGCTCGACCTGGAGAAGCTGCAGGCCGCCTGCGCCGCGGCGGGCGTGGCCCTGGCCGCGGTCCACGCCACCCACGTGCGCCGCTTCGTCGCGCAGATGCACGGCGGCGGACGCGGCGGACGGGGCATCGCGCTGATCCTCTCGGGCTGGCGCGGCTTCTACCAATGGCTCGGCATGCAGGGCCTGGTCGCGAGCAACCCGGTGCAGAACGTGCGCGCCCCCAAGGCGCCCAAGCCGCTGCCCAAGGCTCTGGGGGTGGACGACGCGCGGCAGCTGGCCGACTTCTCGACCGACGCGCAGGACGCCTGGCTGGAGGCGCGCGACGCGGCCATGGTCGAGCTGTTCTACGGCTGCGGCCTGCGGGTCGGCGAGATGGTCGGGCTCGACGTGGCCGGCACCGCCGCCTCGAAGGACGCGGGCTTCGGCTGGATCGACCTCGCCGACCCGGCCGAGGCCACGGCGCACGTGCGCGGCAAGGGCCGCAAGTGGCGCAGCGTGCCGGTCGGCAGCAAGGCCGCCGAGGCGCTGGCGCGCTGGCTGGCGATCCGGCCGCAGGGCTGCGCCGACCGCGCCGGCGCCGCCATCGCGCTGCAGCCGGCCCTCTTCCCCGGCCGCGACGGCACCCGGCTGACCGCCCAGGCGATGTGGCAGCGGCTGCGCCAGCGCAGCCAGCGCGCCGGCCTCGCGGCGCCGGTGCACCCGCACATGCTGCGCCATTCCTACGCCAGCCACCTGCTGCAGTCCAGCGGCGACCTGCGCGCGGTGCAGGAACTGCTCGGCCACGCCAGCATCACCACCACCCAGGTCTACACCCGGCTCGATTTCCAGCACCTGGCCCAGGTCTACGACGCCGCGCATCCCCGCGCCCGGCGCAAGCCCTGAGCCCCGCGGCCCCGCGCCGCCCTCCCTCCCGCCATGAAAACCATCCGACTCCGAGAAGGCAAGGAACGCTCCCTGCTGCGCCGCCACCCCTGGATCTTCGAATCCGCCATCGCCAAGGGCGGCGGCGACAGCGGCGAGACGGTCCGCATCGAATCCCACGACGGCCGCTTCCTCGGCTGGGCCGCCTTCAGCCCGGCCTCACGCATCCGCGCGCGGGTCTGGAGCTTCGACGAGGCCCAGCGCATCGATGCTGCGTTCTTCGCAGCACGCATCCGAGCAGCGGTGCGGGCCCGCGAGCTTTTCGATATCCAGAGCGACGGCCTGCGGCTGGTGCACGGCGAATCCGACGGCCTGCCCGGACTGGTGGTCGACCGCTACGGCGACACGCTGGTGGCGCAGTTCGGCGCGGCCGGCGTCGAACGCTGGAAGGCGGCGATCGCCGACGCGCTCCTGGCCGCCACCGGCCTGCAGCGGCTCTACGAGCGCTCCGACGCCAGCGTGCGCGGCCTGGAAGGCCTGCCCGAGGCGACCGGCTGGCTGCGCGGCGAGGGGCCGACCGAGATCGGCATCCGCGAGCACGGCTGGCGCCTCACCCTCGACGTCGCCACCGGCCACAAGACCGGCTTCTACCTGGACCAGCGCGACAGCCGCAAGGCCTTCTTCGACACGGTGCGCCGCACCGGCGCGCGCCGGGTGCTGAACTGCTACTGCTACACCGGCGGCTTCAGCGTGGCCGCGCTGGCCGGCATGCGCGCCGCGGGCGTCGCGGACGGGCAGGTCACCTCGATCGATTCCTCGGCCCCGGCGCTGGAGCGCGCCCGGGCGCACGTGGCCCTCAACGGCTTCGCGGACGGGCAGGCCGAATTCCTGGACGCCGACGTCAACGCCTCGCTGCGGCGCTTCGGCCAGGAGGGCCGGACCTTCGACGCCATCGTGCTCGACCCGCCGAAGTTCGCGCCCACCGCGGCGCACGCCGACCGCGCAGCGCGGGCCTACAAGGACATCAACCGGCTGGCGCTCGGGCTCCTCGCGCCCGGCGGCGTGCTGTTCACCTACTCGTGCTCGGGCGGCATCCCGCCTGAGCTGTTCCACAAGATCGTCGCCTCGGCCGGCGCCGACGCGGGCATCGACGGCTACGTGGTCCAGCGCCTCGCGGGCGCGCCCGACCATCCGATGACCCTGAGCTTCCCCGAAGGCGAATACCTCAAGGGCCTGGCGGTGGTGCGCAAGGCCTGAAATCGCGCGGCGGCGCCCTACGGCGCGCCGGCGGCGGGGCCGCTACACTGGCCCGCTTCCGTTTCCGCTCCCCCCGCTTACCCGGACCGCGCACCATGAGCCTCATCCCCGCCACCATCCTCACCGGCTTCCTCGGCTCGGGCAAGACCACGCTGCTCAAGCGCGTGCTCTCCGAGGCGCACGGCCAGAAGATCGCCGTCATCGAGAACGAGTTCGGCGAAGAGAACATCGACAACGACATCCTGGTCACCGAGTCCAAGGAGCAGATCGTGCAGATGAGCAACGGCTGCATCTGCTGCACCATCCGGGAAGACCTGCGCGAGGCGCTGCAGCTGCTCGCCGCCAAGAAGCGCAAGGGCCTGCTCGACTTCGACCGGGTGGTCATCGAGACCACCGGCCTGGCCGACCCCGGCCCGGTCGCCCAGACCTTCTTCATGGACGAGGAGATCGCCGAGAGCTACCTGCTCGACTCCATCCTGACCCTGGTCGACGCCAAGCACTCCGCCCAGCAGCTCAACGACCGCCAGGAAGCCCGCCGCCAGGTCGGCTTCGCGGACCAGATCTTCCTGAGCAAGACCGACCTGGTCGCGGCCGAGGAGACCGACGCGCTGGTCCACCGGCTCAAGCACATGAACCCGCGCGCGCCGATCCGGCCGGTGCATTTCGGCGAGGTGCCGATCTCGGAAGTCTTCGACCTGCGCGGCTTCAACCTCAACGCCAAGCTCGACATCGACCCCGACTTCCTCAAGGAAGACGACCACGCGCACGACCACCACGGCCACGACCATGCGCACGGCGAGCACTGCGACCATCCCTCGCACCAGCACGGCCACGGGCACGGGGAGGGCGGCCACCACCATCACCACGACGACGACGTCAAGAGCTTCGCCTTCCGCTCCGACCGTCCCTTCGACCCGGCCAAGCTCGAGGACTTCCTCGGCGCGGTCGTCAACATCTACGGCCCGCGCATGCTGCGCTACAAGGGCGTGCTGAACATGGTCGGCACCGACCGCAAGGTCATCTTCCAGGGCGTGCACCAGCTCATGGGCAGCGACCTCGGCCCGGCCTGGGCCGAGGGCGAACCGCGCGCCAGCAAGATGGTCTTCATCGGCATCGACCTGCCCCGGGACATCCTGGTGCAGGGCCTCGAGCAGTCCCTCGCGTGAGGCCCGCGGGCACCGGTCCGGTGCGCCGGGGCGAGTCGTTACAATCGCCCCCCGACCGAGCTCCGGGCCCCGCCGCCGCGCGATCCCGACCCACCGTCCAATCAGGAGACAGCGAGTGAAAGCCCAGTCGAGCAACCCCAAGCCGGCAGCCGGCGCGGCGGCGAAGAGCGCCGCCGCCGCGGCCGCCGGGACCGCGTCGGCTCCCGCCGCCGACCCGAACCTGCCTGCGCGCAGCACGCGGCCTTCCTCGCGCCTGACGCAGCTCACCGTCCCATCCATGGCGCAGTCGGTGGCCTCCACCGCAGCCAAAGCCAGCTTCTCGACCACCATGCCGTCCTCTCTCAACGCCCCGCCCGCCGTGCCGACCAAGAAAGACCCCAAGCTCGCGCAGAACTGGAAGACCAAGAGCGCCGAGGAACTCAGCGACGCCGAAGTCCTGGCCATGCCCGACGCGGAGTACATGAACGAGAAGCAGGTGGCCTTCTTCCGCCGCAAGCTCGTCCAGCTCAAGCAGGACATGCTCAACAACGCCGGCGAGACGACCGAGCACCTGCGCGAGGACACCGTGGTCGTGCCTGACCCGGCCGACCGCGCCACCATCGAGGAGGAGCACGCCCTCGAACTGCGCACCCGCGACCGCGAGCGCAAGCTGCTCAAGAAGATCGAGCAGTCCATCGCCCGCATCGACGCCGGCGACTACGGCTACTGCGACGAGACCGGCGAGCCCATCGGCGTCGGCCGGCTGCTGGCGCGGCCCACGGCCACGCTGTCGCTTGAGGCCCAGCAGCGGCGCGAGCTCAAGCAGAAGATGTTCGGCGACTGATCGCCGCGCCTGCGCCACCCCCGCTCCGCCGCGCGCCCATGCCCACGGACAAGCCCCGGCCCGCCGGACTGCTTTCCCGCGTGGCGCGCCTGGTGCGGCGGACCGACCCCGCCTTCGAGGCGGCCTCCGCGCCGGAGCCCGCGCCTTCCGCTGACGACCGGGGCGACTTCGACGCCAGCCTGAGCAAGCAGGCCCTGCGCGAGCTGATCGAGCAGCGCCGCCACAACGACTTCGTGCGCCGCCGCGAATTCGCGCAGCTGCGGCGGCTGCGCGCCGGCGGCGCGGTCCCGGCCGACCCGCGCGGCGCCTCCACCCTCGCGCCCCAGACCCGGGCCAGCGCCTACTTCACCGGCGAGGCCGATGCCCGCCTCGCCGAGGACCGCGCCGGCACCCTGCGCAAGATCGACGAGATCGAGGCGCAGATGTCCCAGCAGTGGTGGCGCCTGCAGCAGCACCCCGCGGCAGGCGAGCCCGCCCGGACGGCGGCGCCCCGCGGCGCGGTGCCCGTCCTGCGCGATCCCCCGTCGCCCGGCGCGGCGGCGCCCGAGGCGCAGGACGCGGCCGACGCGACCTTCGCCAGCACCGACATCGCCGGCGCCACCCAGGCGATGGACATGGCCTCGACCCTGCCGGGCGGCCCCTGGATCGCGGAAGACCTGCCGGCCTTCGCCCACCTGCCGGCCCTGGACGCCGCCGCCGTGGCCTTCGCCCAGGCCGATTTCGACGGCGCCGAGGCCGAACTGCGCGCCCTGACCGGCGCGGACGCGCCCGCCGGGGGGCCGGACGCGGGGCCGGATCCCGCCCTGCGCGAGCCGGCCTGGCGGACGCTGTTCGATTTCTACCGCGCGACGGCGCGTCCTGCCCGCTTCGAGGCCGCGGCGCTGGACTACGCGCAGCGTTTCGAGCGGTCGCCGCCGTCCTGGGGCGTCGCGGGCTGGACGCCCGACCTGCTGGGCCCGCTCGACGCCCTGGCCGGCGGATCCGCCGGGGCGGGCGACGCGGGCGACGATGCCTTCCGCTGGGCCAGCCCCGCCATCCTCGATGCCGCGGCCGTCGAAGCCTTGGGGGCCGCGTTCGACGGCCTCGCGCCGCCGGTCGAGCGCCACCTCGATTGGAGCCCGCTCGAAGCGCTGGCCGACGATGCCGCCGACCCCCTGGCCTCGCTGGTCGCCGGCTGGATCCTCCAGCCGCTGGCGCTGCGCTTCGCCGGCGCCGCGCGGCTGGCGGCATGCGTGGGCGAGCGCACCCCCTCGAACGACGCCTCGGTCCCGGCGCGCTGGTGGCAGCTGCGCATGGACCTGCTGCGGCTGACGGACAGGCCCGAGGCTTTCGACATGGTCGCGCTCGACTACTGCATCACCTACGAGGTGTCGCCGCCCTCGTGGCAGGCCGCGCGCTGCGACTACCGCGACCTGCCCTCCGGCGGCGCGGAGGACGCGGCCGCGCTCGCCGCCGCGCCCGCCGGCCCGGACGCCCTGGACGCCGATCCGGTGCTGGAGCTCGCGGGCGAACTGCTGGGCGACGCGGGCGACGCCGTCGCCCGGCTCGATGCCGCCGCCGCCCGCTCGCCCCGGCTGCTGACGGTGCAGTGCGAACGGCTCCTGCGGGTCGACTTCGTGGCGGCCGGCGCGCTGCTCAACTGGGCGACGGCGCAGCAGGCCGCGGGCCGCACGGTCCGTTTCCACAACCTCCATCGCCTGGTGGCCGGCTTCTTCCACGTGATGGGCGTGGGCGAGCACGCGCTGCTCCACGTCCGCGCCGACTGATCCCCGCGCGGCTTGGGATTCCGCCGTCCGTCCCAACCTGACGGGGCTATGGAACAATTTCACGGCACGACGATCCTCAGCGTGCGTCGCAAGACGCCCGACGGCTGGCAGGTCGCCATCGGCGGCGACGGGCAGGTCACCCTCGGCAACCTCGTGGTCAAGGGCAGCGCCCGCAAGGTGCGCAAGCTGCACCACGACAAGGTCCTGGCGGGCTTCGCCGGCGCCACCGCCGACGCGTTCACCCTGTTCGAGCGCTTCGAAGGCAAGCTGGAGAAGCACCAGGGCCACCTGGTGCGCGCCGCGATCGAGCTGACCAAGGACTGGCGCACCGACCGGGTGCTGCGCCGGCTGGAGGCGATGCTGGCGGTCGCCGACCGCAGCGCCTCGCTCATCATCACCGGCAACGGCGACGTGCTGGAGCCCGAGGGCGGCATCGTCGCCATCGGCTCGGGCGGCGCCTACGCGCAGTCGGCCGCCAAGGCGCTGATCGACCACACCGAGCTGCCGGCGCACGAGGTGGTCAAGAAGTCCCTCGAGATCGCCGGCGAGCTGTGCATCTACACCAACATGCACCACACGATCGAGCGGCTGGACTGACGCCGGCCCCGCCGCGCCCCGGTCCCGTGCCCCTCCTTCCGCGCCCGCCCATCCCGGCGGGCATCCGCCGCCTCCCCCGTATCCGAACCGAAAGCATTCCGCGCCCATGTCGTTCTCCATGACCCCGCAGGAAATCGTCTCCGAACTCGACCGCCACATCGTCGGCCAGCCGCAGGCCAAGCGCGCAGTGGCCATCGCGCTGCGCAACCGCTGGCGCCGCCAGCAGGTGGAGGAGGGCCTGCGCCACGAGATCACGCCCAAGAACATCCTGATGATCGGCCCGACCGGCGTCGGCAAGACCGAGATCGCCCGGCGCCTCGCGCGCCTGGCCGATGCGCCCTTCATCAAGGTCGAGGCCACCAAGTTCACCGAGGTCGGCTACGTCGGCAAGGACGTCGACGCCATCGTCCGCGACCTGGTCGAGGTGGCGGTCAAGCAGAACCGCGAATCCGAGATGCGCAAGGTCCGCAGCCGCGCTTCCGACGCCGCCGAGGACCGCATCCTCGACATCCTGATCCCGCCGGCCCGCAGCACCGACCCGACCGTCGCCGCCGCGCCCGCCGACGGCGCCGCCCGCCAGGCCTTCCGCAGGAAGCTGCGCGAGGGCCAGCTCGACGACAAGGAGATCGAGATCGACCTGGCCGAACAGCGCCAGCCGCTGGAGATCATGGGCCCGGCCGGCATGGAGGAGATGACCGAGCAGCTGCGCGGCATGTTCAGCCAGATGGGGACGGGCAGGAAGAAGGCGCGCAAGGTCCGGATCGGCGAGGCGCTGCGGCTGCTGGTCGACGAGGAGGCCGCCAAGCTGCTCAACGAGGACGAGGTCAAGGCGCAGGCGGTGGCCAGCGCCGAGCAGAACGGCATCGTCTTCATCGACGAGATCGACAAGGTCGCCTCGCGCGGCGGGGAGGGCGGCGGCGGCACCGCCGACATCTCGCGCCAGGGCGTGCAGCGCGACCTGCTGCCGCTGGTCGAAGGCACCACCGTCAGCACCAAGTACGGCATGGTCAGGACCGACCACATGCTCTTCATCGCCTCGGGCGCCTTCCACCTGAGCAAGCCCAGCGACCTGATCCCTGAACTGCAGGGCCGCTTCCCGATCCGGGTGGAGCTGGCGTCCCTGTCGGTGGACGACTTCGAGGCGATCCTCACGCAGACCGACGCCTCGCTGGTGCGGCAGTACCAGGCGCTGCTGGCGACCGAGGGGGTGACGGTGGAGTTCGCGCCGGACGGCATCACCCGGCTCGCCGGCATCGCCTTCGAGGTCAACGAGCGCACCGAGAACATCGGCGCCCGCCGGCTCGCCACCGTGATGGAGCGGCTGCTCGACGAGGTCAGCTTCGACGCGGCCAAGCTCGCCGGGCAGACGGTGCGGATCGACACCGCCTACGTCGACGCGCGGCTGGCCGACCTCAGCCGCAACGAGGACCTCTCGCGCTACATCCTCTGACGCCCGCCCGTCCGGCGACGCAGCTATTGCCCCCGGTTACCGCTGCGGCAATGGCGGCGTAAACCGTTGATTTCATTGAACAAGTCCGCGGCACCCCCTAGGCCGCGGACTTTTTTCCTGCTACAGTGCAAAAAAATGCAATGAAGTGGTGGAAAGTGCCTGAACAGGCCGTTCTCGGTCGGATTTGCACGGTTCTTTCTTCAACCAGGGGTTCGGGGGCGTGTTTCAAGGGGCTTCATCGCTGAGTCTGGATGCCAAGGGGCGCCTGTCGGTGCCCACCCGGTACCGCGATGCCCTGCAGTCCGAAGCCGCCGGCCAGATCACCATCACCCGCCATCCGCACGGCTGCCTGATGATGTTTCCTCGTCCTGCATGGGAACGCTTCCGCGACCAGATCGCCGCGTTGCCGATGTCCGCGCAGTGGTGGAAACGCATCTTCCTGGGCAACGCCATGGACGTCGAACTCGACGGCACCGGCCGGGTGCTGGTGTCGCCCGAGCTGCGCGCGGCCGCCGGCATCGCGCGCGACGTGATGCTGCTGGGCATGGGGAACCACTTCGAACTCTGGGACCGCGCCGCCTACGAGGCCGGCGAGGCCGGGGCGCTGCAGGGCGAACCGCCCGAGGCCTTCAAGAACCTCGCCTTCTAGACCGACTCCCCCGATCCCCTTCCCGGACAGGCCGTGCACACCTCGGGCAACCACACCACCGTTCTCCTGGACGAAGCGGTCGACGCGCTGTTGGCCGGCGCCGCCGTGCCCGGACGCCCCCGGCACTACGTGGACGCCACCTTCGGCCGGGGCGGGCACGCGCGGCGCATCCTGTCGCGCCTGGGGCCGGACGACCGGCTGACGGCGTTCGACAAGGATCCGGAGGCCGTCGCCGCCGCCCGGGCGATCGGCGACGCCCGGCTCGCCGTCCGGCACGAGGGCTTCCGCCACCTCGGCGCGCTGCCGCCGGCCAGCGTGGACGGCGTCCTGATGGACCTGGGCGTCAGCTCGCCCCAGATCGACAGCCCCGCGCGCGGCTTCTCCTTCCGCTTCGACGGCCCGCTGGACATGCGCATGGACACCACCCGCGGCCAGAGCGCGGCCGACTGGCTGGCCGTGGCGCCGGTCGAGGACATCGCGCGCGTGCTGCGCGACTACGGCGAGGAGCGCTTCGCCGGCCCGGTGGCGCGCGCCATCGTCGCCCGCCGCGAGCAGCACGGCCCGCTCGCCACCACCGCCGAGCTGTCGCAGCTGGTGGGCACCGTGGTGCGCAGCCGCGACGCCCAGAATCCCGCGACCCGGACCTTCCAGGGCCTGCGCATCTTCATCAACGGCGAACTCGACGAGCTGCGCGAGGCGCTCGACGCCAGCCTGCGGGTGCTGCGGCCCGGCGGGCGGTTGGCGGTCATCAGCTTCCACTCGCTGGAGGACCGCATCGTCAAGACCTTCGTCGCCGACCATTCGCGCGAGGCGTACGACCGCCGCGCGCCCTTCGCCGCGCCCAAGCCGATGCGGCTGCGCGCGCTCGACCGGATCAAGCCGGGCGAGGCGGAGGTGCGCGCCAACCCGCGCGCCCGCAGCGCCGTCATGCGGGTGGCCGAGCGCACCGAGGCCGATCCGGCCGGCGCCGGCGAGGCGGCGGAGGCGCGCGCATGAACCGCCTGAGCATCGTCCTGCTGATCGCGGTCGTGGGCAGCGCGCTCTACCTGGTGCACATCCAGTACGAGTCGCGCCAGCTGTTCACCGAGCTCGACCGCGCCCGCAACGAGGCCCACCGCCTGGAGGTCGAGGCCGACCGCCTGCGGGTGGAGAAGCGCGGCCAGGCCACGCCGCTGCGGGTCGAGGCGCTGGCGCGCGACAAGCTCCGGATGCGCACCGCCACGCCGGCGATCACCCAGTACGTCGCCGATCCGGGCGAAGGCGCGGTCGCCGCCTCCGTCGCGGCGGCCCCGGCGCCCCGGGCCGCGGCGTCGGCCGCCCCGGCCTCCCGGTCCGCCGCGTCCGCCGTCGCGGCCCCGGTGGCGGCCGCGCCGCGGGCCGGCGCCGCGCCGCGCCCGGGCGAGCGGATCGCCGCCACGCCGCCGGGCCTCGTTCCTCCGCGGGAGGTCGCGCGATGAACCGCAGTTCCCCCAGCCGCAGCATCACTTACACCTCCAGCCCGCTGCTGGCCAGCAAGACGCCGCCCTGGCGCAGCCGATTCATCGTGGCCGCGATCGCGCTCGGCTTCCTGGCGCTCGCGGGCCGGGCCGCCTACGTGCAGGTGATCAACAACGACTTCTTCCTGCGCCAGGGCCAGGTGCGCTTCGCCCGCACCCTGCCGCTGCCGGCCAACCGCGGCCGCATCTTCGACCGCAACGGCCTGCTGCTCGCGTCCAGCGTGATCGCGCCCAGCATCTGGGCGATCCCCGAGGACGTGGAACTCGACGATCCCGAGGTGCGCGAGAAGGTCAAGAAGATCGCGGCGCTGCTCGGCATGCCGCTGCCGGCGCTGCAGAAGAAGCTGTCCGAGGACAAGACCTTCGTCTGGGTGCAGCGCCAGGTCGACGAGCCGGTGGTCAAGGAGATCATGGCGCTCGGCGTCAAGGGCATCTACCAGCGCAAGGAATACAAGCGCCAGTACCCCGAGGGCGAATCGGCCGCGCACATCGTCGGCTTCACCAACGTCGAGGACCAGGGCCAGGAGGGCATCGAGCTGGCCTTCCAGAAGGAGCTGTCGGGCAAGCCGGGCTCGCGCCGGGTCATCAAGGACCGCTTCGGCCGGGTGGTCGAGGACGTGGGCGAGCAGGTGCCGCCGGTCGACGGCCAGGACATCCAGCTCTCGGTGGACAGCAAGGTGCAGTTCTTCGCCTACCAGAAGCTGCGCGACGCGGTCATCGCCAACAAGGCGAAGGCCGGCAGCGTGGTGGTGCTCGACACCCGCACCGGCGAACTGCTGGCGCTGGCCAACTACCCGAGCTACGTGCCCGACAAGCGCCAGAACCTGACCGGCGAGCAGCTGCGCAACCGCGCGCTCACCGACACCTTCGAGCCCGGCTCGACCATGAAGCCGATCACCGCCGCCATCGCGCTGCAGCTCGGCCGGGTCACGCCCAACACCATCATCGACACCTCGCCAGGCCGCTACACCGTCACCGGCTCGACCATCACCGACACCCACAACTACGGCGCCCTGAGCGTCGAAGGCGTGATCCAGAAGTCGAGCAACGTGGGCGCGACCAAGATCTCGCAGCGGCTCTCGGCGCAGGAGATGTGGGACACCTACAACGTCCTGGGCTTCGGCCAGAAGCCGCAGCTGCAGTTCCCGGGCGCGGTCAACGGCCGGGTGCGCCCCTGGAAGACCTGGAAGCCGATCGAGCAGGCCACCATGTCCTACGGCTACGGCCTGTCGGCCAGCCTGTTCCAGATGGCGCGCTCGTACACCGTGTTCGCGCACGACGGCCAGATCATCCCGGCGACCATCCTCAAGTCGGACCTGCCCGCCACCGGCAGCCAGGTATTCACCCCGAAGATCGCCGCCGAGATCCGCAAGATGCTGCAGCTCGCCGCCGGCCCCGGCGGCACCGGCCAGCTGGCCCAGACCGCGGGCTACACCGTCGGCGGCAAGTCCGGCACCGCCCGCAAGCAGGTCGGCCGCAACTACGCCGCCGGCAAGTACCGGGCCTGGTTCACCGGGCTGGCGCCGATCGACAAGCCGCGCATCATCGTCGCCGTCATGGTCGACGAGCCGTCCGCCGGCAGCTACTACGGCGGCACCGTCGCCGGCCCGGTCTTCAGCGAGGTCGTCTCGCAGACCTTGCGCCTGATGGGCGTGCAGCCCGACAAGGACGTCAAGCCGCTGATCGTCGCCAAGCCGGTGGAGGAATCCTTCTGATGGATCGCCGGGAGCCGGTGCGTTCGATGCCGCTGCTGGCCGCGACGGGCGAGGCGCTCGCGTGGCTGCGCGCGCGCGTGCCCGCCGGCGCCACCCTGCGCATCGACAGCCGCCAGGTCGGCCCGGGCGACGCCTTCATCGCCTGGCCCGGCGCCGCCGCCGACGGCCGGGCCCATGTGCGCGACGCGGTGGCCCGCGGCGCCGCCGCCTGCCTGGTCGAGCACGCGGGCGCCGAGCGCTTCGACTTCGGCGACTCCGAGGTGGCCGCCGTCGCCGGCCTCAAGGCGGCCACCGGCCCGCTGGCCGACGCCTGGTTCGGCCATCCCTCGCGGGAGCTGGAGCTGCTCGCCGTGACCGGCACCAACGGCAAGACCAGCACCGCCTGGTGGCTGGCGCAGGCCCTCACGTTGCTATCGAAAGAAGAGCAGGGAACGCAGTCGGGATGCGCGGTGATCGGCACCCTGGGCACCGGGATCCCGCCGGCCGACGTGGTGGCCAACGGCCTGACCACGCCGGACCCGGTGCTGCTGCACCGCGAGCTCCGCCGCTTCGCCGACGCCGGCCTCGGCGCCTGCGCCATCGAGGCCTCGTCGATCGGCATCGCCGAGCACCGGCTCGACGGCTGCCGCATCCGGACCGCGCTGTTCACCAACTTCACCCACGACCACCTCGACTACCACGGCAGCATGGACGCCTACTGGCGGGCCAAGGAGGCGCTCTTCGGCTGGGACGGCCTGCGCGCCGCGGTGGTCAACGTCGACGACCCGGCCGGCGCCGCGCTCGCGCGGCGGCTGGCGCAGGCCGGCGCGCTGGACCTCTGGACCGTGTCCTGCGCCGCCGGCGGAGCGGAGGGCGGGCCGGACGGCGCCGCGCCCGATGCGCCCGCCGCCCGCCTGCGGGCCCGCGACATCGCCTGGGCCGGCGGCGGCCTGCGCTGCGTCCTGGAGGAGCGGCCCGCGCCCGGCGAGGGCGGGTCGCCGCGCACCGCGGTGCTGCAGGCGCCGGTCATCGGCCGCTACAACGTGAGCAACCTGCTCGGCGTGGTCGGCGCGCTGCGCGCCCGGGGCGTGCCGCTGGCCGACGCCGCCCGGGCCTGCGCCGCGCTCGCGCCGGTGCCCGGCCGGCTCGAATGCGCCACCGCGCCCGGCGCGCCCCTGGTGGCGGTGGACTACGCCCACACGCCCGACGCGCTGGTGCAGGTGCTGGAGGCGCTGCGCCCGCTGGCGGCCGAGCGCGGCGGCCGGCTGACCTGCGTCTTCGGCTGCGGCGGCGGCCGCGATCCGGCCAAGCGCCCGCGCATGGCCGAGGCCGCGCTGCGCGGCGCGGACCGGGTCGTGGTCACCACCGACAATCCCCGCCACGAGGCGCCGCAGGCCATCGTCGACCAGGTGCTGCAGGGCGCCGCCGGCGCCGGCCCCGACCGCCTGCGCGTGCGCATCGACCGCGCCGACGCCATCGCCCGCACCCTCGCCGAGGCCGCGCCGCAGGACGTGGTGCTGGTCGCCGGCAAGGGCCACGAGGACTACCAGGACATCGCCGGCGCGCGCCATCCCTTCTCCGACATGGCGCAGGTGCGCGCGGCGCTCGCGCGGCGCCGGGACGCCGGCCTCCCCGACATCGCCGCATGACCGACCTGACCCTCGCCCCCCCCATCACTGCCGACGACGACGCGCCCCAGATGACACTGGGGCAGGCGGCCGACTGGATCGCCGCGGCCGGCATCCCGGCGCGCCGGGTGGGCGACGGCGCGCTGCCGCTGGCGCGCATCCACACCGACACCCGCAGCCTGCGGGCCGGCGACGGCTTCGTGGCCCTGCGCGGCGAGCGCTTCGACGCCAACGGCTTCCTGGCCGACGCCCGGGCCCGCGGCGCGGTGGCGGCCGTCGCCCACGGCGGCCTGGAGGCGGCCGGCCTGGCCGGCGTCGAGGTGCCCGACTCCCGCGCCGCGCTGCTGGCGCTGGCCGCCGGCTGGCGCGCGCAGTTCGGCCTGCCGCTGATCGCGGTCACCGGCAGCAACGGCAAGACCACCGTCACCCAGATGCTCGCCGCCATCCTGCGGGCGCAGCACGGCGAGGCCGCTTTCGCCACCCGCGGCAACCTCAACAACGACGTCGGCGTGCCGCTGACCCTGCTGCGCCTGCGCGCCCGCCACGCGGCCGGCGTGGTCGAGCTGGGCATGAACCACCCGGGCGAGATCGAGGTGCTGGCGCGCTGCGCCCGGCCCACGGTGGCCCTGGTGAACAACGCCCAGCGGGAGCACCAGGAATTCATGCACACCGTCGAGGCGGTGGCGCGCGAGAACGGCGCGGTGTTCGCGTCCCTGCCGGCGGACGGCGCCGCCGTCTTCCCGGCCGACGACGCGTTCGCGCCACTGTGGCGCGGACTCGCCGGGGCGCGGCGCTGCCTGACCTTCTCCGCCGCGCCGGACGCCGCGGCGCAGGCCGGCGCCGACGTGCGCCTGCTCTCGGCCGACTGGCGCGGCGACCGCTGGGCGGTGCGCGCCGCCCTCCCGGACGGCGGCGCCATCGACTTCCCGCTCGCGGTGGCTGGCCGCCACAACCTGCACAACGCCCTGGCCGCGACCGCCGCCGCGCTGGCCGCCGGCACCGCGCCCGCGGCGATCGCCGCGGGGCTGGGCGGCTTCGAGCCGGTCGCCGGCCGCTCGCGCGCCGCGGCGCTCGACGTCGGCGGCCGGCGCATCACCCTGGTCGACGACAGCTACAACGCCAACCCCGACTCGGTCGACGCCGCCATCGCGGTGCTGGCCGGACTGCCGCCGCCGCGCCTGCTGGTGCTGGGCGACATGGCCGAGGTCGGCGCCCAGGGGCCCGAATTCCACGCCGAGGCCGGCCGCGCGGCGCGGGCCCGCGGCATCGAGCGGGTCCACACGCTGGGCCCGCAGGCCGCCGGCATCGCCCGCGCCTTCGGCGCCGGCGCCCGGCACTTCGAGGGCATCGACGGCCTGTGCGACGCGACCCTGGAGGCCCTGCCGGAGGTCGGCAGCGTGCTGGTCAAGGGCTCGCGCTCGATGCGCATGGAGCGCATCGTCCAGGCGGTCGAGGCCGCCGCCGGCCTGGCGCCGGCCGGGAGCGGCGGCCACTGAGCGGGCCGGCGACTCCCCCCATCCACCGACACACGACATCCAGAAAGCAAAGGCAGCCGATGCGGCTCTTCCCCCACCATTCCCTCCCCACCGCCGGCCGCGCGCCGCAGGACCGGCCGGCATGCTCCTGAGCCTGGCCCTGTGGCTGCAAGGCCTGTCGCCGGAATTCGGCTTCCTGCGCGTCTTCCAGTACATCACCTTCCGCGCCCTGATGGCGGCGATCACCGCGCTGCTGATCGGCCTCGGCCTCGGCAAGCCGGTCATCCGCCGGCTGACCGCGCTCAAGATCGGCCAGCCGATCCGCGGCTACGGCATGGAGACGCACCTCTCGAAGAGCGGCACGCCCACCATGGGCGGCGTGCTGATCCTGCTGGCCATCGGTCTCTCGACGCTGCTGTGGTTCGACCTGACCAACCGCTTCGTCTGGATCGTGCTGCTGGTCACCGGCGGCTTCGGCGCCATCGGCTGGGTGGACGACTGGCGCAAGGTGGTGCGCAAGGACCCGGAAGGCATGCGCTCGCGCGAGAAGTACTTCTGGCAGTCGGTCATCGGCGTGGTCGCCGCGACCGCGCTGGTGTTCGCCATCTCGGGCACCTCCACCCGCGAGTCCTGGCTGCTGTTCACCGACTGGGTGTCCTCGGGCTTCCACGTCCGGCTGCCGCCCCAGGCCGGGCTGCTGGTGCCCTTCTTCAAGGAGGTCAGCTACCCGATGGGCGTGATCGGCTTCATGGTCATGACCTACCTGGTGATCGTCGGCTCCAGCAACGCGGTCAACCTGACCGACGGGCTCGACGGGCTGGCGATCATGCCGGTGGTGATGGTCGGCTCCTCGCTGGGCATCTTCGCCTACGTCTCGGGCAACATCACCTTCTCGCGCTACCTGCTGTTCCCGCACATCCCGGGCTCGGGCGAACTGATGATCTTCTGCGCCGCGATGGCGGGCGCCGGCCTGGCCTTCCTCTGGTACAACACCCATCCGGCCCAGGTGTTCATGGGCGACGTGGGCGCGCTGGCGCTCGGCGGCGCGCTCGGCATCATCGCGGTCATCGTGCGCCAGGAGATCGTGCTGGCCATCATGGGCGGCATCTTCGTGGTCGAGGCGCTCTCGGTCATGGCCCAGGTGACCTACTTCAAGTACACCCGCAAGCGCTTCGGCGAGGGCCGCCGGCTGCTCAAGATGGCGCCGCTGCACCACCACTTCGAGAAGACCGGCTGGAAGGAGACCCAGGTCGTGGTCCGCTTCTGGATCGTGACCATGCTGCTGTGCCTGGCCGGCCTCTCCACCCTGAAGCTGCGCTGAAGCCGGCCGCGACCGCCATGCACCACCTCCGCGATCTCCCCGTCCTCGTGCTCGGGCTCGGCGCCTCGGGCCTGGCCATGGCCCGCTGGTGCGCCCGCCACGGCGCCCGCGTCACCGTGGCCGACACCCGCGAGGCGCCGCCGCAGCTCGACGCGCTGCGGCGCGAGCTGCCCGCGGCCGCGTTCATCTCCGGCCCGTTCGACGCCGCGCTGCTCGCCGCCGCCGGCGCGCGCGCCGTCTACCGCTCGCCGGGCCTGGCGCCGGCGTCCATCGCGCCGGTCGTCGCGGCCGCCGAGGCCGCGGGCCTGCCGGTCGGCGGCGAGCTCGACCTGTTCGCCCGCGCGCTGGCGGACCTGCGCGCGCAGGCGCAGGACGCCGAAGCCGCCGCCACGGCGCCGTCCCCGCGGGGCGACGATGCCGCCGAAGCCGAAGCCGAAGCCGAAGCCGAAGCCGAAGCCGAAGCCGAAGCCGAAGCCGAAGCCGCGCCGGGCATGGATCCGGAACTGGACGACGACGCGCCGGCGGTCGCGGCAGCGCCCGCCGCGGCCCGTCCTGGCTACGCGCCGGCCGTGCTCGCCATCACCGGCACCAACGGCAAGACCACCGTCACAGCGCTCACCGGCCTGCTGGCCGAGCGCGCCGGCCGGACGGTGGCGGTGGCCGGCAACATCGGCCCGACGCTGCTCGACACGCTCTCGGCCCGCATCGACGCCGGCGCGCTGCCCGAGGTCTGGGTGCTCGAACTCTCCAGCTTCCAGCTGGACGGCGCGCGCGACTTCGCGCCCACCGCGGGCGCGGTGCTCAACCTCAGCGAGGACCACCTCGACTGGCATGGCGGCATGGACGCCTACGCTGCGGCCAAGGCGCGGATCTTCGCCGGCGGCGGCCTGCCGGTGCTCAACCGCGACGACCCGCAGGTGATGGCGCTGCGCCCGTCGCCGGCCGCGCCCGCCGCCGAGCCGCCCGCCCGGGGACGCAGTCGCGCGAAGGCCCCGGCGCCCGCCCCGGAGCGCCCGTACCTGACCTTCGGCGCCGGACTGCCGCGCCGGCCGGGCGACTTCGGCATCGAGACCGTCGGCGGCATGGCCTGGCTGGTGCGCGCCCACGAGGCCGACGCGATCGACGGCGCCGCCCGCGGCCGCCGCCGGGGCATCGCCGCCGGCGCCTCCGCCGCGCCGGACGAGGACCTGCCGCTGCAGCGCCTGATGCCCGCCGACGCGCTGCGCATCCGCGGCCGCCACAATGCGCAGAACGCCCTGGCCGCGCTGGCGCTGGCCCGGGCGGCCGGCTGCGCGCTCGCGCCGATGCTGCACGGCCTGCGCGAATACCGCGGCGAGCCGCACCGGGTCGAGACGGTCGCGGTCGTCGACGGCGTCGAGTACGTGGACGACAGCAAGGGCACCAACGTCGGCGCGACCGTCGCCGCCCTCGCGGGCCTGGCGGGCGAGGGCGGCCGCCGCATCGTCGCCATCCTCGGCGGCGTGGGCAAGGGCCAGGACTTCGCGCCGCTGGCCGCCCCGCTCGCGCGCCACGGCCGCGCGGCGGTGCTGATCGGCCGCGATGCGCCGGCCATCGCCGCGGCCATCGGCGGCGCCGGCGTGCCGCTGGAGCACGCCGACACCCTGGAGGCCGCCGTCGAGGCCGCGCGCCGCCTCGCCGCCTCGGGCGACGTGGTGCTGCTCTCGCCGGCCTGCGCGAGCTTCGACATGTTCGACGACTACGCCCACCGGGCGCGGGCCTTCTGCGCGGCCGTCGTCGCGCTGGCGGCCGACGCGGGCGCGGTGGTGGAAGGGGGCTGCGCATGAAGTCCGCATCCGGCGCGATGCCTGGCGCCGCGGCCGTGCAGGGCCGCCCCGGCTGGTTCTCCCGCCTGCGCGCCTGGCGCCCCGGCGCGTCCCAGCGCGACACGGTGCCGGTCAACGTCAGCGGCCAGCCCTACATGCAGCCGAGCAACGCCTCGGCGCGGCTGCTGGGCTTCGACCAGGCGCTGGTCTGGGCCACAGTGGCGCTGCTGGCCATGGGCCTGGTGATGGTGTATTCGGCCTCGATCGCGATGACCGACAACCCGCGCTTCGCCCACCGCTCGGAGTACGAGATCCTGGTCCGCCACGCGGCCTCGCTGGTGGTCGCCTTCGTCGCCGCGCTGCTGACCTTCCAGGTGTCGGTGGAGCAGTGGGAGCGCTGGTCGCGACCGCTGTTCGTGGTGTCCATCCTGCTGCTGGTGGCGGTGCTGGTGCCGCACATCGGCATCAACGTCAACGGCGCGCGGCGCTGGCTGCCGATGGGCATCATGCGCTTCCAGCCCTCGGAGCTGGCCAAGTTCTCCATCGTGCTCTACGCCGCCGGCTACATGGTGCGCAAGATGGAGGTCAAGGAGCGCTTCTTCCGCGCGGTGCTGCCGATGGGCGCGGCGGTGGTGGTCATCGGCGTGCTGCTGCTGGCCGAGCCGGACATGGGCGCATTCATGGTCATCGCCATCATCGCGATGGGCATCCTGTTCCTGGGCGGGGTCAACGCCCGGATGTTCTTCCTGATCGCCGCGCTGCTGGTGGTGGCCTTCGGGCTGATGGTGGCGATGAGCCCCTGGCGCCGGGAGCGGATCTTCGCCTACCTCGACCCCTGGGACGAGAAGCACGCGCTGGGCAAGGGCTACCAGCTGTCGCATTCGCTGATCGCCATCGGCCGCGGCGAGGTCTTCGGCGTGGGCCTGGGCGGCAGCGTCGAGAAGCTGCACTGGCTGCCCGAGGCGCACACCGACTTCCTGCTGGCGGTGATCGGCGAGGAATTCGGCCTGGTCGGCGTGCTGTGCGTGATCGTGCTCTTCTTCTGGCTCACCCGCCGGCTGATCCAGATCGGCCGCCAGGCGATCCGGCTCGACCGGGTCTTCGCCGGGCTGGTGGCGCAGGGCATGGGCTGCTGGGTCGGCTTCCAGGCCTTCATCAACATGGGGGTGAACCTGGGCGCGCTGCCCACCAAGGGCCTGACCCTGCCGTTCATGAGCTACGGCGGCTCGGCCATCCTGATGAACGTGGTCGGCATCGCCGTGGTCCTGCGCATCGACTACGAGAACCGGGTGCTGATGAACGGGGGGCGCGTATGAGCGCAGCAGTGCCGTCCCGCCCGCGGACCGCGCTGGTGATGGCCGGCGGCACCGGCGGCCACATCTTCCCCGGCCTCGCGGTCGCGGAGGCGCTGCGCGCGCGGGGCTGGCGGGTGCACTGGATCGGCGCGCCGGGCAGCATGGAGCACCGGCTGGTGCCGCCGCGCGGCTTCGCCTTCGAATCGATCGCCTTCTCGGGCGTGCGCGGCAAGGGGCCGCTGACCCTGGCCCTGCTGCCGATGCGGCTGCTGCGCGCCTTCTGGCAGAGCGTCGGCGTGCTGCGCCGGGTGCGGCCGGACGTGGTGGTCGGCCTCGGCGGCTACATCACCTTCCCGGCCGGGCTGATGGCGGTCGCCCTGGGGCGGCCGCTGGTGCTGCACGAGCAGAACGCGGTGGCCGGCCTGGTCAACAAGGTGCTGGCCTCGGTCGCCGACCGGGTGTTCACCGCCTTCCCCGGCGCGCTCAAGGGCGGCCGCTGGATCGGCAACCCGTTGCGTCCGGCCTACCTGGAGCAGCCGGCGCCGGCGGCGCGCTTCGCCGGCCGCGCCGGGCCGCTGCGCCTGCTGGTGGTCGGCGGCAGCCTGGGCGCCCGGGCGCTCAACGACGTGGTGCCGCAGGCCCTGGCCATGATCCCGCCGGACGAGCGCCCGGTGGTGCTGCACCAGGGCGGCGAGAAGCAGATCGACGCGCTGCGCGCCGCCTACGCCCGGGCGGGCGTCGACGCCGAACTGGTGCCCTTCATCGACGACACCGCGCGCGCCTTCGCCGAAGCGGACCTGGTCGTCTGCCGCGCCGGCGCCAGCACCGTGACCGAGATCGCGGCGGTGGGCGCGGCGGCGGCCTTCGTGCCCTTCCCGTCGGCGGTGGACGACCACCAGACGGTCAACGCGGAATTCCTGGCCGGGCAGGGCGCCGGCTGGCTGCTGCCCCAGTCCGGCCTCGACGCGGCCTCGCTGGCCGCGCTGCTGCGCGGCGCCACCCGCGCCGAGCTGCAGTCCCGCGCCGAGAAGGCCCGCGCCCTGGCCCGGCCGGGCGCGGTCGAGGCCGTGGTCGCCGCCTGCGAGGAACTGGCGCGATGAGCCCGTCCCTCCATTTTCTTTCGGGAAATCGGCTCCCGGCGCAGGCAACGCCTGCGCTGCCAGCTATATTTTCCATAGCGCGCAGCGCTGCCTTCCCCATCCCGTTCCCTTCCGCATGAAACACGCGATCCGCCATATCCACTTCGTCGGCCTCGGCGGCGCCGGCATGAGCGGCATCGCCGAGGTGCTGTTCAACCTCGGCTACGCCGTTTCCGGCTCCGACCTGGCCGACAGCGCCACGCTGCGCCGGCTGCACGGCCTGGGCATCCGCACCTGCGTCGGCCACGACCGCAAGCACATCGAGGGCGCCGACGCGGTCGTCACCTCCACCGCGGTGCAGGCCGACAACCCCGAGGTGCTGGCCGCCCGCGAGAAGCGCATCCCGGTGGTGCCGCGCGCGCTGATGCTGGCCGAGCTGATGCGCCTCAAGCAGGGCATCGCCATCGCCGGCACCCACGGCAAGACCACCACCACCAGCCTGGTCACCAGCGTGCTGGCCGAAGCGGGCCTCGACCCGACCTTCGTGATCGGCGGCCGGCTCAACAGCGCCGGCGCCAACGCCCGCCTGGGCGGCGGCGACTACATCGTGGTCGAGGCCGACGAGTCCGACGCCTCCTTCCTGAACCTGCTGCCGGTGATGGCGGTCGTCACCAACATCGACGCCGACCACATGGAGACCTACGGCCACGACTTCGGCCGGCTCAAGGGGGCCTTCGTCGACTTCCTGCACCGCATGCCCTTCTACGGCGCGGCCATCCTCTGCCTGGAGAGCCCGGCGGTGCGCGAGATCCTGCCGCAGGTCACCTGCCCGGTCACCACCTACGGCTTCGCCGAGGACGCCGAGGTGCGCGCCATCGACGTGCGGGCCGTGGGCGCGCAGATGCGCTTCACCGTGCAGCGCCGCAACGGCGTGGTGCTGCCCGACCTGGAGGTGGTGCTCAACCTGCCCGGGCGGCACAACGTGCTCAACGCGCTGTCGGCCATCGCGGTCGCGGTCGAGCTGGGCATCCCGGACGACGCGGTGCTGCGCGCGCTCGCCGGCTTCGGCGGGGTGGGCCGGCGCTTTCAGCGCTACGGCGACTTCACCGCCGAGGGCGGCCGCTTCGCGCTGATCGACGACTACGGCCACCACCCGGTCGAGATGGCCGCCACGCTGGCCGCCGCGCGCGGCGCCTTTCCGGGCCGCAGGCTGGTGCTGGCCTTCCAGCCGCACCGCTACAGCCGCACCCGCGACTGCTTCGAGGACTTCGTGCAGGTCATCGGCCAGCATGCCGACACGGTGCTGCTGGCCGAGGTCTACGCCGCCGGCGAGGCGCCCATCGTCGCGGCCGACGGACGTTCGCTCGCGCGGGCGCTGCGGGTCGCGGGAGCGGTCGAGCCGGTGTTCGTCGCCGACATCGCCGACATGCCGCGCACCATCGCCGCCACGGTGCGCGAGGGCGACGTGGTGATCTGCATGGGCGCGGGCTCGATCGGCGCGGTGCCGGCCAAGGTGGCCGAGCTGCTGCACCAGCCGGTGCTGCCCGCCGCGCCGGCGGTGGTGCCGGCGACGGTGCAGGACGCCGCCTCGTCCGCCGGCGCCCATGCCGCCGCCGCGGCCCCGTCCGCCCCGCGCCCCGCCGGCGCGGATGCCGCCGCCCCCGTCCCCGCCCCGAAGGAAGCCGTCCTGTGACCCCCGCCGCGATCCCCTCCCTGCCCGCATTCGACGAGGCCGCCGCCGTCGCCGGCTTCGGCCGCGTGGCCGTGCTCTTCGGCGGCGCTTCCGCCGAACGCGAAGTCTCGCTGATGTCGGGCACCGGCGTGCTCGAGGCGCTGCGCTCCCGCGGCGTGGACGCCCACGCCTTCGATCCGGCCGAGCGCCCGCTGGCCGAGCTGCGGCGCGAGGGCTTCGACCGCTGCTTCATCGCGCTGCACGGCCGCTTCGGCGAGGACGGCACGGTGCAGGGCGCGCTCGAACTGCTGGGCATCCCCTACACCGGTTCCGGCGTGATGTCCTCGGCCGTCGCGATGGACAAGGTCATGACCAAGCGGGTCTGGAACGCCGAGGGCCTGCCCACGCCGCGCCACGTGGTGCTGCCCCCGGGCTGCCACGACGGCGCGGCCGCCGCCGGCGTGCCGGCCGCGCTCGGCCTGCCGCTGATCGTCAAGCCGCCGCACGAGGGCTCGTCCATCGGCGTCAGCAAGGTCTCCGAGGCGTCTCAGTTGCCCGCCGCGATCGAGCTCTCGGCGCGCCACGACCCGGACGTGCTCTGCGAGGAGTTCATCGCCGGCGAGGAGATCACCTGCCCGGTGATCGGCACCGGGGCCGACGCCCGGGCGCTGCCGGTCATCCGCATCGCCGCGCCCGACGGCGCCTACGACTACCAGAACAAGTACTTCACCGACGACGTGCAGTACCGGTGCCCGAGCGGCCTGCCCGAGGCGGAGGAACGCGAGGTCCAGCGCATCGTGCTCGCGGCCTACCGCGCCCTGGGCTGCCGCGGCTGGGGCCGCGCCGACCTGATGATCCGCGCCGCCGACCGCAGGCCTTTCCTGCTGGAGATGAACACCTCGCCCGGCATGACCGGCCACTCGCTGGTGCCGATGGCCGCGCGCGCCGCCGGGATCGACTACCCCGGCCTGTGCCTGCGCATCCTGGCCGGCGCCGCACTCGACAACCCGCGCGGCCACGGCCGCGTGCTGCCGGCCGCCCAGGCCGCGGAGGTGCGCCCGTGAACCACGCGCCGCCGGTGCCGTTCGACGTCCGCCTGATGAACTTCACCGCCGGGGTGATGTTCGCGGGCTGCGTCGCGCTGCTGCTGGCGGCCGGCGGCTGGTGGGTGCTGCGCAATCCGGCGCTGGCCATCGGCTCCATCGCGGTCGAGGGCGACCTGGCGCACAACACCGAGCAGACCCTGCGCGAGAGCGTCGCCGGCCGCCTGCCGGGCAGCTTCCTGACGCTCGACCTGCCGGCCGCCCGGGCGGTCTTCGAATCCACGCCCTGGGTGCGCAAGGCGAGCGTCCGGCGCGAGTTCCCGGACCACCTGCGGGTGCGGCTGCAGGAGCACGTGCCGCAGGCCTACTGGGGCGCGCAGGCCGACACCACCATGCTCAACAGCTTCGGCGAGATCTTCGACGCGCCCAACGGCGACATCGACGTCGACATGCCCCGCCTCTTCGGCCCCGACGCCCAGGCCGCGGCCGAGGTGCTGTCGATGTACCGGGTGCTGCAGCCGGTGTTCCGGCCGCTCGGCATGGAGGTCGACGCGCTCGACCTGTCCAACCGCGGCGGCTGGCGCGCCACGCTGGAGAGCGGCGCCACCGTCGAGCTCGGCAGCGGCTCCGAGGCCGAGGTCGAGGCCCGCGCCCGCCGCTTCGTGCGCACCCTCGACCAGGTCGTCGCCCAGCACGGCCGCAAGGCCGACGCCCTCGAATCCGCCGACCTGCGCCACGGCAGCGGCTACGCGCTGCGCCTGCGCGGCGTGACCACCCTCGACCCCAACGCGCCGCCGGCGCCGGCCCGGCCCGCGGCGCGCCCCCCGGCCCGGCCGGCCGCTTCCGCCGCCCCCGCCGCCCGCCGCTAGGCGACGCGTCACCCGAACCCTCGACCTCCCGATCCGCTCGACACGCGACACAAGCAAGCGACACGCACCATGGCAAAAGAATACAAGGACCTGATCGTGGGACTGGACATCGGCACCGCCAAGATCATGGCGACCGTGGCCGAAGTCCTGCCCGGGGGGGAACTCAAGCTCGCGGGCCTCGGCTTCGCGCCGAGCCACGGACTCAAGCGGGGCGTGGTGGTCAACATCGACGCCACCGTCCAGAGCATCCAGCAGGCGCTCAAGGAGGCCGAGCTGATGGCCGACTGCCGCATCAGCCACGTCTACACCGGCATCACCGGCAGCCACATCCGCGGCATCAACTCGAGCGGCATGGTCGCGGTCAAGGACAAGGAGGTCAGCCGCGCCGACGTGGCCCGGGTGGTCGAGACCGCCAAGGCGATCAGCATCTCCACCGACCAGCGGTTGCTGCTGGTCGAGCCGCAGGAGTTCGTTATCGACGGCCAGGACGTCAAGGAGCCGATCGGCATGAGCGGCCTGCGGCTGGAGGCCAAGATCCACATCGTCACCGGCGCGCAGAGCGCGGCGGAGAACATCGTGAAGTGCGTGCGCCGCTGCGGCCTGGAGGTCGACCAGCTGATGCTCAACCCGCTGGCCTCCAGCCTCGCGGTGCTCACCGACGACGAGCGCGAGCTCGGCGTGGCGGTGGTCGACATCGGCGCGGGCACCACCGACGTGGCCATCTTCGCCAACGGCGCGATCCGCCACACCGCGGTGATCCCGATCGCCGGCGACCTGATCACTAGCGACATCGCGATGGCCCTGCGCACGCCCACCAAGGATGCCGAGGACATCAAGGTCGAGAGCGGCTACGCCAAGCAGCTCCTGGCCGACGCCAACGCGCAGGTCGAGGTGCCCGGCCTCGGCGACCGCGGACCGCGCATGCTGAGCCTGCAGGCCCTGGCCGGCGTGATCGAGCCCCGGGTCGAGGAGATCTTCTCGCTGGTGCAGCAGGTCATCCGCGAATCGGGCTACGAGGAGATGCTGTCCTCCGGCATCGTGCTGACCGGCGGCAGCGCCGTCATGCCGGGCATGGTGGAACTGGCCGAGGACATCTTCCTCAAGCCGGTGCGCCGCGGCCTGCCCAAGTATTCGAGCGCCCTCGCCGACATGGTCGCCCAGCCCCGCGCGGCCACCGTCATGGGCCTGATGGAAGAGGCGCGCTTGGCGCGCATGCGCGGATTCAAGGCGGCGCAGAAGAACGGCTCGGTGAAAACCGCTTTCGGGCGCGTCAAGGAGTTCATCATCGGGAATTTTTGACAATTTCTGCCAGCAAACTTCTTGCGGACAGGACACAATCCTGTCCTACACGCAATACGTTTTCCTGCTGATCCGCCGGCAGGCGCCGGACGCCGCATCCGGCAGCAGGAAATCCCTCCGGAATCGACCTCCGGCCCGCCCGCCCGCACCACCGCATCAACGCACCGCAGAACAGTCAGTCAGGATCAAGGAGTTTGGCCATGAGCATCGAAATGATCGAAGTAGAAGAATTCAACATGGGCACGCAGATCAAGGTGATCGGTGTCGGCGGCGGCGGCGGGAACGCCGTCGAGCACATGATCAACCGCAAGGTGCAGGGCGTCGAATTCGTCTGCGCCAACACCGATGCCCAGGCCCTCGGCCGCAGTTCCGCGCACCGCACCATCCAGCTCGGCCAGAGCGGCCTCGGCGCCGGCAGCAAGCCCGAGAAGGGCCGCGAGGCGGCCGAAGCCGCGATCGACGACATCCGCGCTTCCATCGAGGGCGCGCACATGCTCTTCATCACCGCCGGCATGGGCGGCGGCACCGGCACCGGCGCCGCGCCGGTCATCGCCCGCGTCGCCAAGGACATGGGCATCCTCACCGTCGGCGTGGTCACCAAGCCCTTCGATTTCGAAGGCGGGCGCCGCATGGCCAACGCCGACCAGGGCATGGCCGAGCTCGAAGCCAACGTCGATTCGCTGATCGTCGTGCTCAACGAGAAGCTGCTCGAGGTGCTGGGCGACGACGTGACCCAGGACGAAGCCTTCGCGCAGGCCAACGACGTGCTGCGCAACGCCGTCGGCGGCATCGCCGAGATCATCAACGTGCGCGGCGACATCAACGCCGACTTCGAGGACGTGCGCACCGTCATGGGCGAGACCGGCAAGGCCATGATGGGCACCGCCGTCGCCGACGGTCCGGACCGCGCGCGCATCGCCGCCGAGCAGGCCGTCGCCTGCCCGCTGCTCGAAGGTGTGGACCTCTCCGGCGCCAAGGGCGTGCTGGTGCTGATCACCGCCGCCAAGGGTTCGCTCAAGCTGTCCGAATCGCGCCTGGCGATGAACACCATCCGCGCCTACGCCTCCGCCGACGCCCACGTCATCTACGGAACCGCCTGCGACGATTCCCTCGGCGACAGCATCCGCGTGACCGTCGTCGCCACCGGCCTGAGCAAGCAGAACGCGCGCCGCACCACCGTGCCGCTGCAGATGCTGCGCACCGGCACCGACAACCTGCCGTTCCAGGTCGGCACCAACGGCCAGGCCGACTACGGCAACATGGCGGTGCCCAGCGTCTGGCGCACCAACCGCACCCAGGCCGCCGCGCGCGTCGACGCGCTGGCGTCGGGCGGCATGGAAGACCTCGAGATCCCGGCCTTCCTGCGCAAGCAGGCCGACTGATCCGCACCGATCCGTCCGCCATGCGGACGCAGGGCCCTGGCGATGCCCCGGCGACGGGGCATCGCCTTTTTCCCATGGGCGCCGCGCCGGGGGCGGCGATCGCCTTGGCCCTTCCGGCGGCAACGGCTAACGGCGGCATAGCGCCTGCCTTGGCGCCTCAAAATTAAAATCGGCGACATGCTTCAGCAACGAACCATCAAGACCCTGACGCGCGCCGTCGGGGTCGGCCTGCACAGCGGACAGCGTGTCGAACTGACGCTGCATCCCGCGGCGCCCGACACCGGCATCGTGTTCCGCCGCGTGGACCTCCCGGAGCCGGTGGACATCCCGATCTCCGCCACCGCGGTCACCGACACCCGCATGGCCTCGACCATCTCCGCAGGCAGCGCCAAGGTCCACACCGTGGAGCACATCATGTCGGCCTGCGCCGGCCTCGGCGTGGACAACCTGCGCATCGACATCACCGCCGAGGAAGTCCCGATCCTCGACGGCTCCTCGTCTTCCTTCGTCTTCCTGCTGCAGAGCGCGGGCATCGCGCTCCAGGACGCGCCCAAGCGCTTCATCCGCGTCAACCGGCCGGTGGAAGTGCGCGAAGGCGAGGGCTCCAGCGCCAAATGGGCCCGGCTCGAGCCGTACCACGGTTACCAGCTCAGCTTCGAGATCGATTTCGCGCATCCGGCGGTCGACTCGACCGGGCAGCGCGTCGTGTTCGACCTCGGCAGCGACAACTACGTCCGCGACATCGCGCGCGCCCGCACCTTCGGCTTCACCCGCGACGTCGAGATGATGCGGTCCAACGGCCTCGCATTGGGCGGCGGGCTCGACAACGCGATCGTGATGGACGACTACAAGGTGCTCAACGCCGGCGGGCTCCGCTACGACGACGAATTCGTCAAGCACAAGATCCTCGACGCCATCGGCGATCTCTACCTCGTCGGCAAGCCGCTGCTCGCGTCCTACAGCGCCTTCCGCTCCGGCCACGCCATGAACAACAAGCTGCTGCGCGCCCTGCTGGACGCGGAGGACGCCTGGGACGTGGTGACCTTCGCGCACGCGTCCCAGGCACCGGCGGGATTCGCCAGCCTCGCGCGTGCTTGGTGAGCGGGCGCCGCGCCGGGCCGCGGCCTTGCCCGGCGTCCCCCGCATGGCGCGTCGGCCGTCGCTACGGCTGCGGGATCAGCTCAACCGGTAGTAGGCGCGGTACCAGTCGACGAAGCGCGCGATGCCCTCGGCCACGGGCGTCCGGGGCGCGAAGCCGGTCCACGCGCGCAGGGGCTCCACATCGGCGCAGGTGTTGAGCACGTCGCCGTCCTGCAGCGGGAGGAAGCGTTTCTCCGCCGTCTTGCCCAGGGCCTGCTCCAGGTGGCCGATGAAGTCCATCAGGGGAACCGAGTCCTGATTCCCGATATTGAACACCTTATACGGCGCATTACTGGAGGCCGGATCCGGATGCTCCGATCGATAATCCGCATCGGGTTCGGCAGGGCGGTCCAGGGTCCGCACCACGCCCTCGGCGATGTCGTCGATATAGGTGAAGTCGCGGCGCATGTCCCCGTGGTTGTACACGTCGATCGGGCGCCCTTCAAGGATCGCCTTGGTGAACAGGAACAGCGCCATGTCCGGTCGTCCCCATGGTCCGTACACGGTGAAGAAGCGGAGTCCGGTCGTGGGCAGGCGGTAGAGATGGCTGTAGGTGTGCGCCATCAGCTCGTTGGCCTTCTTCGTCGCCGCGTACAGGCTGACCGGATGGTCGACGTTGTGGTGCTCGGAGAAAGGCATGCGCGAGTTGCCGCCGTAAACGCTCGAACTCGATGCATAGACGAGGTGCTGCACCCGGTGGTGCCTGCATCCTTCCAGGATATTCACGAAACCAACCAGATTACTGTCCACGTAAGCATGGGGATTCTGCAGCGAATAACGGACGCCCGCCTGCGCGGCCAAGTGCACGACGCGGTCGAACGCATGGGCGGCGAACGTCTGCTGCATCGCATCCCGGTCGGATACGTCGTTTTGTAAGAAAAGAAACTTCTCGAAGTCTCTCAACTTTCCGAGACGTGCATGCTTCAGACCGACATCGTAGTAGTCGTTGAGATTGTCCACACCGACGACCGTATCGCCCCGGGCCAGCAGTTTGCGCGCGACCTCGGATCCGATGAATCCAGCAGCACCCGTAACCAGAACTTTCATAATTTTCCCTTGATCAGTGAGAGGCAGACCGGCAGAATCAAGCGATCGGACAGTGTTTTAGGCATTGTCCTACAATAAGAAACAATTTTTCTTATTGACGAATCTGCGGTTTTGAGTAAGTGCTTGCTGCAAGTTGCTTTTGACAGCGGGCATTATGGTCATGTGCCCTGCGCCAGTAGGCAGGCAGAGCGTGGCCGCCCAATTATTGAATCTCCGCCGTGAAATCAAGACCCGGAAAATGCGCGGGTGCTCGAAGCGGCGGGGATTGTATTTTGAATGATCCGGCTGTAGTCTGATTACACTGAAATATCTTTATGAAAACAAACGATATCGAAGTTAAAGTAGCCGAAACGCGAGAAGAGCTGGAAGCCTGTTTCAAGCTCTTGCACGACGAATATGTGGTGAGTGGTTTCATGCAGCCCGAAAAGTCGGGGTTGCGCACCACGCTGCACCATGCCCTGCCGACCACGGTGACGATCTGCGCGAAAGTGGAAGATGAGGTGGTTGCCACCGTCACCCTCATCAAGAAGGCAGGATTGCCGTTGCCGATGGAATCGATCCTGGACCTCGACAGCATCGTGCCGGCGGGTGCTGGGGTGGCCGAGGTCTCGGCGCTGGCGGCGCATCCCCGCTTCCGCAACACGTGCGGAGCCGTGTTCTTCCCGTTGACCCGGTTCCTCTACAAGTACTGCATCCATGTCATGGCGATCCGCCACTTGATGATCGCGGTGAATCCGGACCACATCGACACCTACGAATCGATGCTCTTTTTCGAAAGGCTGCCGGGCGGGGCGTCGAGCAACTACGATTTCGTCAATGGAGCTCCTGCGATCGTGGCGACGCTGGATCTGCAGCAGGCTGCGGAAAAGCTCCGGAACGCGTACGACCGTCGATCCGAGCGGCGCAATCTGCACCAGTACTTCACCAGCAACGCTTTCGAGGAATTCCGGGAGTCCTGCAGCTCCACGTTGATGCCGCCCGGCATGCTGGATTATTTCTTCAACGAGCGCACCAGCATCTTCAAGACGCTCGACGAGAAGACCAAGCACATGCTGCACAGCATCTACCGCTCGCCCGAGTACGAAGGAATCCTCCCGCAAATGGCATCCATCATGCGCTGAGCGATCGTCGGTTCGGTGCCGATGGGCAGCGGATCGAAAATCGACAGGCAAAAAAAAACCCCGCCGAAGCGGGGTTTTTCTTTGTCCTCGAATTACTTCTTGGACTTGCGACGGGCAGCTGCCAGGCCGAACAGGCCCAGGCCGACCAGTGCCAGGGAAGCGGGTTCTGGCACGTTGTTGCGGCTGTCGCCGTTGAAGTTGGCAGTACCGTATCCCTGGGCGATGTTGCCGTTCACGAAGGTGGTGAAGGACGAGGTGAATGCCAGGTCGGAGCCGAATGCGCGCGTGTTCGTATCCAGGTACTGTGCAGCTGCGCCGCCGATCACGTCCAGCAGCCCATTGCCCGACAGCGAGGGACCGGCGTTCTGGGTGCCTGCCAGCGAATAGCCTTGAGCGGTGTTGCCCGCCAGCTGGAGCCACAGGATGCCGTTGGCAGCATTGGTCGCGGTCAGGTTGTCGCCACGGTTGCTGTCGCCGGATGCATCGTAGTAGACGTTGAAAACGCCGCCGGTGTAGTAGGTGGTGGCGCCAGAAGACGAAACAGCGGTATAGCCAGAGAAGGTGAAGGTGAGCTCGCCGCCATTTGCGAAATAGCTGGCGCCCGTGCCGTTGATACGGTCGATGTATCCATAGCCGGACAGTTCGCCGCCGCTACCAATGTTCTGGAAGATCGACGAGCTGTTGCCGCCGAAATCGAACGGCGAGTCCGGATCGAAAGTGACGCCTGCCACGGTGATCGGTGCGGCTTGGGCAGCGGCCATTGCCGCGGTTGCTGCCAGGGCTGCGAAGGTTTTCTTGAACGACATCATTGCAAAACTCCTTGGGGATGGTGAGGCAGCAACAAGTGCCTGCTGACTCTGCTATGCATGTTGTGTGCCAGCTTCTCGGATGAATCGTAAGGCATTGTCATGGAAGGAATTTTTTCTTGATTGAAACGCTTTGTCCGAAGCGTTGGAAGCGCGTGTAAAGTAATTCGACACCCTCTTCTTCTGAATGATCTATTAATGGTACCGGCCGGGAGACAGGAGATCCGAAGCATCGATCGTCCGGCGCAGCCTGGAAGAAAGGGATGCTCCGCCTGCTGGGGTCGGCATCAGGCTTTCCAGGGCATCGATGCCGATCCGATAGGGGAACCAGCCATGCCGGTGCCCGGCCTCGACTAGCGCGTGGTAGCAGGCCAGTGCCGCAGCCGATGCCTCGGGGTCCGCGCGGTCGAACAGGAGCGGCACGGTGCTGTCGAACAGACGGTCGTTAAGCGTGGTGAAGGTGATGAGCGGTTCGATCCCATGCCGCCGGGTCACGTCCCGGACCATCTGCACGTAGGCGCGCGCATCGGCCGGCCGCATCGGCACCAACGGGGCATACCACAGCAGGCCGCAGCCATCGCGGGCTGGATGCCGCGGACGCGCGGGATCGTGCAGCTCGGGGTGCCGCCAGTAGGCGAGCGGCAGGGCCGTCTCGTTGGGCTGGCCGTTGACCAGTTCGAGGGATTTCGTCAGCGTCGCCGCGGTGCTCGCGAGCCGGCGACCCGGCGCTCCCGGGATGGCGCGAGCGATCCGGGAAAGCGTGCGGGCGGACGCACTATTAAGAAAGAGCACGCGGCTCGCGATGCCGCGCAGCGCCACGCGGATTTCCTTCTGCGCAGCGGCGACGACGCGTTTCGTGCCGTAGAGCGTGGCGAAGCCCGTCCAGGCCTGCACTTCGTATTGCCTGCCCATCTCCGCGATGACCGGGTCGGGGACCAGTCCGTCCGATCCCAGCCGGTCCCTCGGGAATGGCGCGGACATGCTCAGCACCCGGTGCTGGTTCATCAGGTTGATGGCGCCGACGGTGCCGGGCAGGCGGCTCAGGATGGTCCGGATGCTGGATACGGCGGGTTCGAGGAGGCTGTCGTCGCGCAGGCTGAAGAGGCAGACCTTGACGCTTTCGGGACGCGGCGCCAGCACGATGCTCATGCGGGTCACGATGCCGAAGCCGCTCTGGGTGAACAGCCCGTTGAGGTATGGGCCGATCCCCCATTTGAAGAGGCGGGCCAGTTCGTCGCCTGCGAGTTCGCGCAGCGCGCTCCGGTAGACGGTGCCGTCCGCCAAGACGGCCTCGAGGTCGGTGACCGCGCCGAAATGGTCGGTGTGGGGCGTCACGCCGTAGCCGCGTTCCAGCGCGTTGCCCAGCAGGCTGCAGTTCGGGCCGGCGCCGGTGACAGGCACCAGGAAGGGATGGCCGTGCCGCGACAGGAACTCGGCGAGCATGCCCTGGGTGACGCCGGGCTCCAGGGTGACGACGCCCATCTCGGCGTCGAAGTGCACGATCTTCTGCATGCCGGACAGGTCGAGCACCATGCAGCCGTCGCGCACGGGCAGGGCGCTGCCGTAACCCCAGTTGCGTCCGGTGCTGATCGGATGCAGCGGCACGTCGCAATCGCGCGCGATGCGCACCAAGTCGGGAAGAACGGCCGCGTCCTCGACCAGAAGTGCGCCGGACAGCGACCGGCGCGCTCCGCCGGTGTCGCCGCCGTAGCGCGCCTCGGCTGCTTCGGGCGACAGGACCTTCGATTCGCCGAGGACGCCGACCCAGCGTCGCCGGGCGTCTGCCAGTTGCATGTTCATAGCTGAGTTTTCTGAAGAAAACCTGTCTGATGCAGGCGACACCTCCCCTGGAGGCGGCTGTTCAGACAAAGTGATGGGTTATATTGCCGGCCATCTACCCTGCCGTCAGGCTGCAGTTTCCACGTGTTTGGAGGGATGTTCCCGTGAAGAAAAACCGATTCCTTGGTGCAGTCTTGGCACGTCTGGGAGCAGCCGTCCTGGCTGGCGCCATGGTCGGATGTGCCGGCCCGAATTACCCGATGGCGCCGAAGAACGTCGCCGGGCTGTCCGATTACAACTATGTCATCGGTGCCGGCGATGTGTTGAACATCATAGTCTGGCGCAATCCTGAATTGTCGATGTCGGTGCCGGTGCGCCCGGACGGCAAGGTGTCGACGCCACTGATCGACGAACTGGTCGCGCAGGGCAAGAATCCCAACGCGCTGGCGCGCGACATCGAGCAGCAGCTCAGCAAGTTCGTCCGCGATCCCGTGGTGACAATCATCGTCACCGGATTCGTCGGTCCCTACAGCGAGCAGATCCGGGTGGTGGGCGAAGCGGCCAAGCCGCAATTCCTGCCGTACAAGCAGAACATGACGGTCCTCGACGTGATGATCGCCGTTGGCGGCCTGACCGACTTCGCCGACGGCAACGCGGCGACGATCCTGCGCACGTCCGAGGGCGACAAGCGCTACTCGGTGCGCCTCAAGGACCTGGTCCGTCGTGGAGACACGTCGTACAACGTCGACATGAAGCCCGGCGACATCCTGATCATTCCCCAGGGCTGGTTCTGACGCCCGGGCTCTCTTCTCCTGCCGGTCGCGCGCCTTCCAGGCGTTCCGCACGCCGGCGGGATCACTACAGGAATTCGCGCAATGGATGAGTTGATCGGCCAGGTGACGGCCATCGCCAAGGGCATGTGGAAGCACAAGTGGCTGGGCATGGCGGTGGCATGGGTCGTGGCTATCATCGGCGCCGCCGCCGTGATGCGCGTGCCGGACAAGTACGAGGCCTCGGCGCGCATCTACGTGGACACCCAGTCCATCCTGAAGCCCCTGATGTCGGGTCTCACCGTGCAGCCCAACATCGACCAGCAGGTGTCGATGCTGAGCCGGACGCTGATCAGCCGTCCCAACGTCGAGAAGCTGATCCGCATGGCGGACCTGGATCTCGGGACGTCCTCCGCTGCGTCGCGCGATGCCCTGATCGACCAGCTCAGCAGGACGCTGGCCATCCGGAGCACCGCGCGCGACAACCTGTACACCCTGTCGTTCCAGGATTCCAATCCCGACAAGGCGCGGCGCGTGATCCAGTCGCTGGTGTCGATCTTCGTCGAATCTAGCCTGGGCGGCAGCCGCAAAGATTCCGACGTCGCGAAGAAGTTCATCAACGACCAGATCAAGGTCTACGAAGGGCGCCTCCAGGAGGCCGAGGCCCGGCTCAAGGACTTCAAGCTGCGCAACCTCAACATGCGCGAGGGCGAGGGCAACGACACCGCGAGCCGTCTGGGCGAGCTGACCGGACAGTACGAGCAGGCCAAGCTCGAACTGCGCGAGGCCGAGAACGCCCGCGATGCCGCCCGGCGCCAGTTGAACGAGGAGCGCTCCCGCATGCTCTCCACAAAGCAGGCGGGCGGCGAATCGGCGTTCCCGACGCCCGAGCTGGACGCGCGGCTGGAAGTGCAGAAGCGCAACCTCGACGCCTTGCTGCAGCGCTTCACCGAGCAGCATCCGGACGTGATCAGTACGCGCAAGATCATCAAGGAACTCGAGGACTCCAAGCTCGCGCAAGTGCGCGAACTGCGGCGCGAGGCCGCCGCCAACCCGGCCGTCCTGGCCAGCACCAGCCCGACCTTCCAGGAAATGAGCCGGGTCCTGGCCTCGGCGGAAGTGCAGGTCGCGTCCCTGCGCGCCCGGGTGGCCGAGTACGGGGAGCGCTCCAAGCGCGCGTTCGAGAACGTGAAGACCGCGCCGCAGATCGAAGCCGAGTTCGCGCAACTGAACCGCGACTACGCGATCCAGAAGAAGAACTACGAGGACCTGGTGAGCCGGCGCGAATCGGCGTCGCTGTCCGGCGACCTGGAGTTCGCCTCGGGCGTGGTGGACTTCCGCCTCATCGACCCGCCGCGCGTCTCGCCGCAGCCGGTCTCGCCCAACCGCATGCTGCTGATCCCGATGGTGCTGCTGGTCGCGATCGGCGCCGGCGCGGCCGCGACTTTCCTGCTCAACCTCCTGCGGCCGGTATTCCACGACGCGGCATCGCTGCGCAACGCGGTGGACCTGCCCCTGCTGGGGGTGGTGACCCGCGTCTCCAGCGATGCCGACCGCGCGCGCGCCCGTGCGGACCTGCGGCGTTTCGTGCTGGCATCCGGCGCGCTGGTCGGTCTCTTCATTGCGGGCATGGTGGTGCTGTCCATGACCTCCCGCAATTTCGTCGGATGAAATCCCTATGAGCAGTTTGATCGAGCAGGCCGCGCAGCGGCTGGAACAACTTCGCCAGGCTGGCGCCGCCATGCCGGAAGATCGCCAGCCGGAGCCGGTCGACGTCGACAGGGGGCAGCGTCCGGCCGGGAACCCCGTCCCGCCGCCTCCGCGCGTCGAAGCGGCCGCGGTGCAGGAAACGGCGGTCGCTCAGGAGCCGCCGGCATCGGCGCAGCCAGTGTCGTCCAAGCGCATCGAGTTGGACCTCGACGCCCTGGCCCGCGCCGGGATCGTGAGCCCCACCGCGCCCCGTTCGCAGATCGCCGACCAGTACCGGGTGATCAAGCGCCCGCTGATCGCCAACGCAATGGGGCGCGGCGCGGTGAAGGTCGCCAACGGCAACCTGATCATGGTCACGAGTTCGCTGTCCGGCGAAGGCAAGACGTTCACCGCCATCAACCTCGCGATGAGCATCGCGACCGAACTCAACAACACCGTCATGCTGGTCGACGCCGACGTGGCGCGTCCCTCGGTGCTCCAGCGTTTCGGCATGTCGCCTGCGCCCGGCCTGCTGGACGTGCTGCTGGGCGAAGTCGACGACCTGTCGGGCGTGCTGCTGCGCACCAACATCGACAAGTTCTCCATCCTGCCGAGCGGCACGCCGCATGCGCGTTCGACCGAACTGCTCGCCAGCGACGCCATGGCGAAGCTCCTGGACGACATGGCGACCCGCTATCCGGACCGGATCATCATCTTCGATTCGCCGCCGCTCCTGCTCACCACCGAAGCGCGGGTGCTGGCATCGCACATGGGGCAGATCGTGATGGTCGTGCAGGCGGAGAAGACGCGCCAGTCCGACGTGCAGCAGGCGCTCTCGACGATCGAATCCTGCCCCGTCAAGCTGCTGGTGCTCAACCAGTCCAAGGCCGGGCACAAGGGAGGCTATGGCTATGGCTACGGCTATGGCCATGGGTACGAAGCGCAGCAGGCGTGAGAAACGCTCTGGTTTTGCCATGAACGACCGGAGCCGCACCATGCCGATCCTCTCGCGCGCCACGCGCCATGCGCTCGGCTGGCCCCTGCTGGGTGCCTTGACCGCCGGCGTCACCGGCGTCCAGGCGCAGCAGGCCGGGCCGCTGGCCGGCGGCCTGACCACGCCCGCGCTGTCGAATCCGTCCGCCGCCGCGGGCGCCGGCACCGGGGGGCGCGGGCTGTCGATCGATCCCCGCGTGAGCGTGACCGAGACCTACACCGACAACGTCCGGCTGTCGAACGCGAACAAGCAGTCCGACTTCGTGACCGAGGTCAGCCCCGGGATCCGGGTGACCAGCAACGGCGCCCGCCTGCGCGGCTATTTCGACTATTCGCTACGCAGCTTCTATTACGCCAACGATTCGGCGCAGGGATCCGGCAGCAGCCGCATCCAGAACCGGCTCAACGCGTCCGGCACCCTGGAGGCCATCGAGAACCGGGCGTTCCTGGACGTCAGCGCCACGGTGGGGCAGCAGTCCATCTCGGCATTCGGCACGCAATCGTTCGACAACGGCAACGTCAACGCCAACCGCACCCAGGTCGCCAACTACCGCGTGTCGCCCTACGTGCTCGGACGCATGGGGACGATCGGCAGCTACGAGGCGCGCTACGACTGGAACACGGTGCGCAGCGAGGCCACCCAGGCGTCCAACCTCACGTCGGGCAACGCGCTGCTGCGCCTGCGCTCGGACCGGAACGGGCGCACCTGGGCCTGGACGCTCGATGCCAACCACCAGGAAACCAGCTACCAGCTCGGGCGCAACGTCGAGGCCGACCGCATCAACGGCCGCCTGATCTACCCGGTCAACCCGCAGCTCGACCTGTCGCTGCTGGCGGGCTGGGAATCGAACAACTACCGCGCGTTGACCACGGAGAGCCAGGCCACCGGCGGCGTCGGCATGGACTGGCGGCCCGCGCCGACCACCCGGCTGGCGGCGGACTTCGAACGCCGCTTCTTCGGCCAGGCGCATTCGGTGATCTTCGATCACCGGACGCCGCTGACCGGCTGGACCTTCCGGGACGTCAAGCAGGCCTCGGTCAGCGCCACCGGGTTCGGCACCGCGAGCCTGGGGTCGCTCTACGACCTGCTCTACGAACAGCTGGCGACGTCGCAGCCCGATCCCAGCCTGCGCGCCCAGGCGGTGGACGGCCTGCTGCGGACCTACGGGCTCGATCCGAATACCCAGGTGAGCCGGGGCTTCCTCACCTCGGGCACGCTGGTCCAGCGCGTCCAGAGCCTGTCCTTCGTGCTCCGGGGTGCGCGCAATGCGCTGACGCTGTCGGCCAACCGCACCACGTCCGAGCGCTTGAACACGGTGCTTTCCGGTGATGACGACCTGAGCCGGTCCAGCGCCGTGAGGCAGCAGGGCATCGTCGCCAGCCTGTCCCACCGCCTGACGCCCATCACCACCGTCAACCTCACCGCGAGCCGCCAGGTCACCGACGCGGTCGGCGCCTTCCCGGGATCGACGCTGCGACTGCTTAACGCCAACCTCTCGACGCGCCTGGGCGTGCGGACCTACGGCAGCCTGGGCATCCGGCGGGTCACCTTCGAGGGCGCCATCCCTTACACCGAGAACGCGGTGTTCGGCACCGTGCGGCTACAGTTCTAGGCCATGTACGAAGATTTCTATGGGCTGAAGAGCAAGCCGTTCCAACTCAATCCCGATCCGCAGTTCTATTTCGGCAGCAAGCAGCACCGGCGCGCCAAGGCCTACCTCGACTACGGCCTGATGCGCGGCGAGGGCTTCATCGTCATCACTGGCGAGATCGGCGCGGGCAAGACCACCATCGTGCGCGGCATGCTGGAAGGCCTCGACGCCGACAAGGTGGTCGCGGCGAACCTGGTGAGCACCCAGCTCGACGCGGAAGACACGCTGCGGATGGTGGGCTCGGCCTTCGGCGTCCCGACCCGGAATGTCGCCAAGGCCGACCTCCTGATGAACCTGGAGGCCTTCTTCGTCCACCACGCGAGCCAGGGGCGCCGCTGCCTGCTGATCGTGGACGAGGCGCAGAACCTCTCCCACCGCGCGGTCGAGGAGCTGCGCATGCTCTCGAACTTCCAGTTCGACAAGCACGCGCTGGTGCAGAGCTTCCTCATCGGCCAGCCGGAATTCCGCGAGATCCTGCAGCATCCGCAGATGCAGCAGCTGCGCCAGCGGGTGGTCGCCACCTGCCACATCGGCCCGATCAGCTTCGAGGAGACCCAGCGCTACATCGAGCACCGCCTCAAGTGCGCGGGATCGACCGGCCAGCCGGAATTCGGCGAAGGCGTCTTCGAGGCCATCTTCCAGGCCAGCGGCGGCGTGCCGCGGCGCATCAACACCGTGTGCGACCGGCTGCTGCTGCTCGGTTTCCTGGGCGGCAAGCTGCGCCTGGAACTCGGCGACATCCAGGAAGTGGTCCGGGAGATGCGCGAGGAGGGCGGGACCGCCGTCCTGCCCGCGGCCGGCGCCGCGCCGGCGATCGCCGGGCAGGGCCTGGCGCTGACGGCCGAGGCGTCGCGCCAGGCGGGCGAGCGGCTGGACCAGATCGCGGCCGGCCGCGACGCCGACCGGCTGCAGCGGCTCGAACGCAGCCTCCTGCGGCTGGAGCACACCAACCTCGAGATCCTCGCCCTGCTGCAGCGCCTGGTGGGCGCCCCGCCGTCCGAGGCGTTGGACGCGCCGTCGAAGGCCGCAGCCCCGGCCGCCGACTGACCGCTGGCGCCGGAGGCGGTGCCGACGGCGCCGCGGCGCCGCAGATTGCGTTCATACTCCGGGTTTCCCCGCCCAGCCCCTGCGCGCCGCATGTCCGATTCAGGAAGCCAGACCATGTCGAATCCGCCGATCACCAATGCATTGACCATCGACGTCGAAGACTATTTCCAGGTGTCCGCCTTCGCGCCCTACATCGAACGGTCGGAGTGGGATTCCCGCGAATGCCGCGTGGAGCGCAACGTCCACCGCATCCTCGACATGCTGGCGGCGCGCGGCACCAAGGCGACTTTCTTCACCCTGGGCTGGATCGCCGAGCGCTACCCGCACCTGGTGCACCGCATGGTGGAGGAAGGGCACGAGATCGCCAGCCACGGCTACGGCCACGAGCGCGCCAGCGACCTGGACGAAGCGCGCTTCTACGACGACATCCACCGCTCGAAGGCGATCCTTGAGGATCTGTCCGGCGCGCCGGTGCGCGGCTACCGCGCGCCCAGCTTCTCGATCGGCACCGGCAACCTGTGGGCTTTCGACTGCCTGGAGCGCGCCGGGTACCAGTACAGCTCCAGCATCTATCCGATCAAGCACGACCACTACGGCATGCCCGACGCGCCGCGCTTCGCCCATCAGGTGCGCGACGGGCTGCTGGAGGTGCCGGTGACCACGGTGCGCCTGATGGAGCGCAACCTGCCGTCGAGCGGCGGCGGATACTTCCGCCTGCTGCCGTACCCGGTGTCGCGCTGGCTGCTGCGCCAGGTCAACGGCACCGACCGCGAGGCAGCGGTGTTCTATTTCCACCCGTGGGAGATCGATCCGGGCCAGCCGCGGGTGCAGGGCATCAGCCGCAAGGCGCGCTTCCGCCACTACGTGAACATCGACCGCATGGAGTCCCGGTTGCAGCAGCTGCTGCGGGACTTCCGGTGGGGCCGCATGGACGACATCTTCCTGGGGCAATCGGCATCGCGACAGGTTGCGCATGCCTGAAACCCCGAACGCCGCTTCCCTGACCGTCCACCTGCTCGCTCCCGACGACGCGGGCGCGCATGCCCGCTGGGATGCCTTCGTCCAGGCCTGCCCGTCGGCGACTTTCTTCCACCGCGCCGGATGGCAGCGGATCATGCGCGAGGTGTTCCGGCACGCTGCCTATTTCCTGTACGCGGAGCAGGACGGCCGGATCCAGGGCGTCTTGCCGCTGGCCGAGGTGCGCAGCCGACTGTTCGGGCATTCCCTCGTCGGTTTGCCGTTCGCCGTCTACGGCGGCGTGGCCGCCAGCAGCGACGCGGCGGCCGACGCGCTCGAGGCCGAGGCCCAGGCCATCGCGCGCCGGCTGGGCGTCGACCACCTCGAGCTGCGCAACGTGGCGCGCCGCCACGACGACTGGCCGGCCCAGACCGAGCTCTACGTCACCTTCCGCAAGGCCATCCTTCCCGACGAGGAGGCCAACATGCTGGCCATCCCGCGCAAGCAGCGGGCCATGGTGCGCAAGGGCATCAAGAACGGCTTGGTGGCGCAGGTCGACGACACCGTCGACCGCTTCTTCGCGCTGTACGCCGACAACGTCCATCGCCACGGCACGCCGGCCCTGTCCAAGCGTTACTTCCAGGAACTGAAGCGGGAATTCGGCGACGACTGCGACGTCCTGACCGTCTCGTCCGCCGACGGGCGGCCGCTCAGCAGCGTGCTGAGCTTCTATTTCCGCGACGAGATCCTGCCCTACTACGCGGGCGACGACGAGGCTGCCCGCGACCTGGCCGCCAACGACTTCAAGTACTGGGAGCTGATGCGGCGCGCCTGCGCGCGCGGCCTGAAGGTGTTCGATTACGGCCGCAGCAAGGTGGGCACCGGCCCGTACGCGTTCAAGAAGAACTGGGGCTTCGAGCCGCAGCCGCTCCACTACGAGTACTGCCTCTACAAGCGGGACGCCATCCCGCAGAACAACCCGACCAATCCCAAGTACCGGCTCATGATCGAAACCTGGCGCCGCATGCCCCTGGCCCTGGCCAACCGCATCGGCCCCTTCGTCGTGCGCAACCTGGGCTGAGCGCTGCATGGCGAACCTGCTCTATCTCGTCCACCGCCTGCCGTTCCCGCCGGACAAGGGCGACAAGGTCCGCTCCTACCACCTGCTACGGCACCTGGCATCGCGCCACCGGGTGCACCTGGGCACCTTCATCGACGATCCTGCCGACGAGGCGCATGCGGAGGCGGTGCGCGCGTTGTGCGCCGACCTGCACATCGTGCGCATCGACCCGCGCATGGCGCGCATCCGCAGCCTGGCCGGCCTGGCCAGCGGCGAGGCCCTCAGCGTGCGCTACTACCGCGATGCCGGACTGCGCGCCTGGGTGCGCGGCCTGGCCGGCCGCATCGACGCCGCGGTGGTGTTCTCCTCGGCGATGACGCCCTACGCGGACATCCTGCCGGACGTGCCGATGCTGCTCGACTTCGTCGACGTGGATTCCGAGAAATGGAGCCAGTACGCCGAGGCGCGCCGCTGGCCGATGTCCTGGGTCTACCGCCGCGAAGGCCGGCGCCTCCTGGCGCACGACCGGGACGCGGCGCGGCGCGCGCGGCGCTCCTTCTTCGTCACCGACAAGGAAGCCGGCCTGTTCCGCCGGCTCGCGCCCGAAACGGCCGCGACCGTCGATGCGGTGGGCAACGGCGTCAACGCGGAATTCTTCGCGCCCGACCCGCAGCGACCCTCGCCCTTCGACGCCGGGCGGCCCGCGCCCCTGGTCTTCACCGGCGCGATGGACTACTGGCCCAACATCGACGCGGTCACCTGGTTCGTAGCGGACATGCTCCCGCAGCTGCAGCGCCGGCGCCCGGGCCTGCGCTTCTACATCGTCGGCCGGAGCCCGCCGCCCGCGGTGCAGGCCCTCGCTTCCGATGCGGTGGTGGTGACCGGCACCGTGCCGGACGTGCGGCCGTACCTGCAGCATGCGGGCGCGGTGGTGGCGCCGCTGCGCATCGCGCGCGGCATCCAGAACAAGATCCTCGAAGCGATGGCGATGGCCCGGCCGGTCGTCGCCGCGCAAGAGTGCGCCGAAGCCATCGATGCCCGGGTCGGCGCCGACTTCCTGGCCGCCGCGCGGCCCGAGGACTACGTCGCGCAGCTCGACGCGCTGCTCGGCGATCCGCAGCGGGCGGACGCCATCGGCCGCGCCGGCCGCCAGCAGGTGCTCGACGCCTACAGCTGGGAGGCGCGCCTCTCCGCCATGGACGCCTACCTGCCCGCGCCCGGTGCGTCGCCGTCCGCGCCCGTCCCCGCGCGCCTCGCTCCGGAGCCGCAGGCATGAGCGCCGCGACGCTCGACGCGCGGCAGGCATGGCGACGGGCGCTGCCGCTGTTCGTGCTGGTGGTGGCGGGGATCGGCCTGCTCTACCGCGGGACCGCGGTGGCGATGGCCTCCATCTGGTGGCGCTCGGACACCTTCACCCACGGCTTCCTGATCCTGCCGATCGTCCTGTGGCTGGTCTGGCGGCAGCGCGCCGCGCTGGCCGCGCTGCCCGTCCGCGGCAGCGCGCTGGGCCTCGCGCTGATGGCCGGCGCCACCCTGCTGTGGCTGCTGGGCGATCTGGCGGCGGTCAACATCGCCACGCAGCTGGCCTTCGTCGCGCTGCTGGCGCTGGCGGTGCCCGCGGTGCTCGGCTGGACGGTGACCCGTGCGATCCTGTTCCCGCTGGCCTTCCTGTTCTTCGCGGTGCCCGCCGGCGAGGCGCTGATGCCGCGGCTGATGGACTGGACCGCCTGGTTCACCGTGTTCGCGCTGCGGCTCACCGGCATCCCGGTGTATCAAGAGGGCCTGCAATTCGTCATCCCGTCGGGCAACTGGTCGGTGGTCGAGGCCTGCAGCGGCATCCGCTACCTGATCGCCTCGGCGATGGTGGGCACGCTGTTCGCCTACCTCAGCTACCGCTCGACGGCCAAGCGTCTGCTGTTCATCGGCGTGTCCATCCTGGTGCCGGTGGCGGCCAACTGGATGCGGGCCTACCTGATCGTGATGCTGGGCCACCTGTCGGGCAACAAGCTCGCGGCCGGGGTGGACCACCTGATCTACGGCTGGGTGTTCTTCGGGGTCGTCATCCTGCTGATGTTCCTGGTCGGCGCGCGCTGGGCCGATGCGCCGGCGGACGCCGCGGCGTCGCGCGCCGCCTCCGTCGCGGCGCGCCGCGGTCCGGCCGCGGGCCGGCTGCCGGTGGCAGCCGCGGCGGTCGCGGCCCTGGCGCTGGCCCTCTGGCCCGTGCTGGCCGAGCGCGCGCTCACGCACGCCGAAGGCGACGCGGCGCCCCGCCTCGCGGCGCCGGGCGGCTGGCCGTCCGGTTGGCAGGCGGCGCAGATGCCGCCGCCGGCCTGGAAACCGTCCTTCCAGAACCCCTCCGCGGAGATCGACGCCGCCTACCGCAAGGACGACCGCAACGCCGGGCTCTACGTCGGCTACTACCGCCACCAGGGCTACGACCGCAAGCTGGTCAGCTCGGAGAACGTGCTGGTCCGCAGCAAGGACACGCAGTGGGCCCAGGTCGCCGGCGGCGGCCGCGCGGTCGAGCTCGGCGGCCGTCCGGTGGCGGTGCGCACCGCGGTGCTCCGCAGCGGCGCGGTGGACGGGTCCGGCGGCGGCCGGCGCCTGCGGGTCTGGCAGTTCTACTGGGTCAACGGCTCGCTGATCGCGAGCGACACGCTGGCCAAGATCCACGGCGCGCTGCACCGGTTGCGGGGGCAGGGCGACGACGCGGCGGTGGTGGTGCTGTACGCGCCGGTCGAGGCCGCCGGCGACCCGGCCGAGGGCGACCGCGCGCTGGAATCCTTCCTGCAGGACAACGGCACGGCGCTGCTCGACCTGCTGGCGCGCACCCGGGCCCAGCGATGAACCACCGTCGTCCCGCCTCCTCTTTCCGACTTCCCTGGGAGCTTTCGCGATGTGCGGCATAGCCGGGCTGTTCGACCTGCGCGGCACGCGCGATTTCCCGCGCGGGCTGGCCGCGCGCATCAACGACATCCAGTCGCACCGCGGGCCGGACGAGGCGGGCATCCACCTCGAACCCGGGCTCGCGCTGCTGCACCGGCGGCTGTCGGTGATCGACCTGGCGGCCGGCCAGCAGCCGCTCTTCAACGCCGACCGCTCGGTCGCGGTCGTGTTCAACGGCGAGATCTACAACTACCGCGAACTGACGGCCGAATTGCAGGCCATGGGCTACCGCTTCGCCACGCGCAGCGACACCGAGGTCATCGTGCACGCCTGGGCCGCCTGGGGCGAGGACTGCGTGCACCGCTTCCGCGGCATGTTCGCCTTCGCGCTGTGGGACCGCGGCCGGCAGACGCTGTTCATCGCGCGCGACCGGCTCGGGGTCAAGCCCTTCTTCTACGCGTTGCTGGACGACGGCACGCTGGTCTTCGGCTCCGAGCTCAAGACGATCACCGCTCATCCGGGCTTCGCGCGGGACATCGATCCGCTGGCGGTGGAGGAGTACTTCGCCCTGGGCTACGTGGCCGATCCGCGCTGCATCTACCGCGGCGCCCGCAAGCTGCCTTCGGCGCACACGCTGACGCTGCGGCGCGGCATGCAGGCCCTGCCGGAGCCGCGCCCCTACTGGGACGTCCGCTTCACGCTGGACAACCCGGCCAGCGCCGAGGACGCGGCCGAGGAACTGCGCGCCCGGCTGACCGAATCGGTGCGGCTGCGCATGATCGCCGACGTGCCGCTGGGCGCCTTCCTGTCCGGTGGAGTCGATTCCAGCGCGGTCGTCGCGTCGATGGCGGGCTTGTCCGCCGAACCGGTCCGCACCTGCGCCATCGGCTTCGACGATCCGGCGTTCAACGAATCCGCCTTCGCGCAGCAGGTGGCCGACCGCTACCGCACCGACCACCGGCTGGAGATCGTCGGCACCCAGGATTTCGGCCTGATCGACCGCCTGGCCTGGCTCTACGACGAGCCCTTCGCCGACAGCTCGGCCCTGCCGACCTACCGGGTCTGCCAGATGGCGCGGCGCCACGTCACCGTGGCGCTGTCGGGCGACGGCGGCGACGAGTCGCTCGGCGGCTACCGGCGCCACCGGTTGCACGTGGCCGAGGAGCGGGTGCGCGGCGCGCTGCCCCTGGGCCTGCGGCAGCCGCTCTTCGGCGCACTGGGCCGGCTCTATCCCAAGGCCGACTGGGCACCCCGGGTGCTGCGCGCCAAGACCACGCTGCAATCGCTCGCCTTCGACGCGGTCGACGCGTACACCCACAGCATGTCGCGGCTGCGCGACGACGAGCGGGCGGCGCTCTACTCGCCCGCCCTCAAGCGCGCGCTCGGCGGCTACCGGGCGCAGGAGGTCTTCCGGAGCCACGCGGCCCGGGCGGGCACCGACGACCCGCTGGCGCTGGTGCAGTACCTGGACTACAAGACCTGGCTTGTCGGGGACATCAACACCAAGGTCGACCGCGCCAGCATGGCCCACTCGCTGGAAGTGCGCGAGCCGCTGATGGACCACCAGCTGGTCGAATGGCTGGCGACGCTGCCCTCGCACCTCAAGATCCGCGGCCAGGAAGGCAAGTGGATCTTCAAGAAGGCGATGGAGCCCGCGCTGCCGCACGACGTGCTCTACCGGCCCAAGATGGGCTTCTCGGTGCCGCTGGCCCGCTGGCTGCGCGGTCCGCTGCGCGAACGGCTGCAGGCCGCGCTGTCCGGCCCCGCGCTGGCCGGGACGGGGTACTTCGAGCCGGAGGCGCTGCAAGGCCTCTACCGCCGCCACCAGAGCGGCCAGCGCGACCATTCCACACCGCTGTGGATGCTGCTCATGTTCGACGCCTTCCTGCGCCAGGCCGGCGCGGCCGAGGCGCCGCCCGCGCCCGAGGCGCGGGAAGCGGCGCGGGCCGCCGCCTGATCCACCGTCCGACCGACCCACGCATGCAGCAGCGCCGGCGCACCATCGTCCACGTCGTCTACCGGTTCGCCATCGGCGGGCTGGAGAACGTCATCGTCCAGCTGGTCAACCGCCTGCCCGCGGACCGCTTCGACCATGTGGTGCTCTCGCTGACCGACATCAGCGACTTCCGCGAGCGGGTGACGCAGCCGGGCGTGCGCTTCGTCGCCCTGGACAAGCCGCCAGGGCACGCGGTGCCGCTGTACCCGCGCATCTTCCGGCTGCTGCGCGAGATCCGGCCAGACGTGGTCCACACCTGCAACCTGGCGGCCCTGGAGATCGCGCCGATCGCCTGGCTGGCCGGCGTGCCGCTGCGGGTGCACGCCGAACACGGCTGGGACGCGCACGACACCGACGGCAGCAATCCGCGGTACCGGCGGCTGCGCCGGTTGTACCGGCCCTTCGTCAGCCATTACGTTGCCGTGTCGCAGGACCTCCACGACTACCTGGGCCGCGCCGTCGGCGTGCCCGCCGCGCGCCGGTCCCTCATCGCCAACGGCGTGGACACGGCTGCCTTCCGCCCGCGCACCCGGTCCGACGACGCTGGGGCCGAGGTCGCCGGCTGGCCTTTCGCGCCGGGCGACCGGATCGCCGGGACCGTCGGCCGCCTGCAGACGGTGAAGAACCAGCCACTGCTGGCGCGCGCCTTCGTGCGCCTGGTCCGCGCCCGCCCCGAGGCCGCGGCCCGGCTGCGCCTGGCCATCGTGGGCGAGGGGCCGCTGCGCGCCGAGGTCGAATCGGTTCTCGAGGCGGGCGGCGTGCGGCACCTGGCTTGGCTGCCGGGCGCCCGCAACGATGTCGCGGCCATCCTGCGCCACCTCGACTGCTTCGTGCTGCCGTCCCAGGCCGAGGGCACCTCCTGCACGCTCCAGGAGGCCATGGCCTGCGGGCTGCCGGCGGTGGCGACCGCCGTCGGCGGCACGCCGGGCCTCGTCGACGAGGGCACGACCGGCCACCTAGTGCCGCCGGACGACGAGGCGGCGCTGGCCGACGCCCTGTGGCGGGTCGCCGGCGATCCGGGCCATGCCGCGCGCCTCGGCGGCGCGGCCCGCCGCCGGGCGCTCGACGACTTCGCGCTCGACGGCATGGTCGCGCGTTACGACGCCCTGTTCTCCAGCGGCCGGCCCACCGCGGCACGCCCCTGACACTCCCCGCCATCCCATGCGCATCCTGCACATCCTCGACCACTCGATCCCGCTGCACAGCGGCTACACCTTCCGCACCGCCTCCATCCTGCGCGAGCAGCGGGCCCGCGGCTGGGAAACCTTCCATCTGACCTCGCCCAAGCAGGGGCCGGCGCCCCGGGCCGAAGAGGAGGTCAACGGCCTGGAGTTCTTCCGCACCGCGCCCGCCGAAGGCGCTTCCGCCGGCCTGCCGGTGCTGGGCGAGATGGCCCTGATGCGCCAGCTCGAGCACCGCATCGAGGAAGTGGCGCGCCGGATCCGGCCCGACCTGCTGCATGCCCATTCGCCGGTGCTGAACGCCATGCCGGCGATCCGCGTCGGCCGTCGCCTGGGCATCCCGGTGGTCTACGAGATCCGCGCTTTCTGGGAGGACGCCGCGGTCGACCACGGCACCACGTCCGAAGGCAGCGTGCGCTACCGCGTCACCCGGGCGCTGGAGACCCGCGCCATCCGCCGCGCGGACCACGTGTTCACCATCTGCGAGGGCCTGCGGGCGGACATCGCCGCGCGCGGCATCGACGCGGCCAAGATCACCGTGATCCCCAATGCGGTGGATGCGCAGTCCTTCCAGCCGGGGCAGCCAGCCGATCCGGGGCTCAAGCGCAGCCTGGGCCTCGACGGCGCGAAGGTGGTCGGCTTCATCGGTTCGTTCTATGCCTACGAAGGGCTGGACCTGCTGCTCGACGCGCTGCCGCTGCTGCTGGCGCGCGATCCGCAGGTCCGCGTGCTGCTGATCGGCGGCGGCCCGCAGGAAGCGGCGCTGCGCAGCCAGGCCGAGCGCCTGGGCGTCACGGACAAGGTCGTCTTCACCGGCCGCATCCCGCACCAGGACATCGCCCGTTACTACGACCTGGTGGACGTGCTGGCTTACCCGCGCCATTCGATGCGCCTGACCGAACTGGTGACGCCGCTCAAGCCGCTGGAGGCCATGGCCCAGGAGAAGCTCTTCGTGGCCTCCGACGTGGGCGGCCACCGCGAACTGGTGGAGCACGGCGTCAACGGCGTGCTGTTCAAGGCCGACGACCGGCAGGCCCTGGCCGACGCGGTCGCCGGCCTGCTGGCCGACGCCGCGCGCTGGCCGGAGTTGCGCCGCAACGGGCGCCGCTTCGTCGAGGAGGTGCGCAACTGGCCCAACAGCGTCGCCCGCTACGAGGATCCGTACCGCCGGCTGCTCGCGCTCCGGGCCGGCGCCGCCGCCCAGCCCGCGCGGTGACGCGCCGCCGCCGAACTTTTTCCCCCACCCCGGAACGTCCCGCATGAAAGTACTCGTCGTCTTCGGCACCCGCCCCGAAGCCATCAAGATGGCGCCCGTCGTGCAAGGCCTGCAGGCCGCAGCGCCGGACCTGCAGACGGTGGTCTGCGTGACCGCGCAGCACCGCCAGATGCTGGACTCGGTGCTGCAGCTCTTCGAGATCGTGCCCGACCACGACCTCGACGTCATGCGGCCCGGCCAGGACCTGACCGACGTCACCTGCCACATCCTGCAGGGCCTGCGCCGGGTGCTGGACGCGGAGCGGCCGGACCTGGTGCTGGTGCACGGCGACACCACAACCACGCTCGCGGCCAGCCTCGCGGCGTACTACGCTCGGGTGCCGGTCGGCCACGTGGAGGCCGGGCTGCGCACCGGCAACAAGCTGGCGCCCTATCCGGAAGAGGTCAACCGCATGGTGACCGGCGCCGTGGCCGACATCCATTTCGCGCCCACGACCGCCTCGCGCGACAACCTGCTGCGCGAGGGCGTCCGTCCGGACGCGATCCACGTCACCGGCAACACGGTGATCGACGCGCTCGTCTCGGTCGTGGCGAAGCTGCGGCCGGGGTCGGCGCTGGCCGCGCAGCTGGACGAGCGCTTCGGCTTCCTCGATCCGGCCAAGCGCCTGGTGCTGGTCACCGGCCACCGGCGGGAGAACTTCGGCGCCGGTTTCGAGAACATCTGCAACGCTCTGGCCGACATCGCCGCGGCGCACGCGGACGTGGAGATCGTCTATCCGGTGCACCTGAACCCGAACGTGCGGCGTCCCGTGGAGCAGATCCTCGCGGCCCGGCGGCTGGCCAACGTGCACCTGATCGAGCCGGTGGACTACCTGCCCTTCGTCTACCTGATGCAGCGTTCCCACCTCATCGTCACCGACTCCGGCGGCGTGCAGGAAGAGGCTCCGTCCCTCGGCAAGCCGGTGCTGGTGATGCGCGAGACCACCGAGCGCCCCGAGGCGGTGGCCGCCGGGACGGTGCGGCTGGTGGGCACCGGCCGCGCCTCCATCGTCGACCACGCCACCCGCCTGCTGACCGACGCGGACCTCTACCGCGACATGTCGCAGGCCCATAATCCCTACGGCGACGGCCATGCGGTCGAACGCATCGTGCGCGCCATCGCCACCAACTTCGCAGGAAAAGAAGAATGCCGCGTCTGACGCAGAAGATCATCGTCATGGGCCTGGGCTACATCGGCCTGCCCACCGCCTCCATGCTGGCGACCAAGGGCCACGCCGTGCTCGGCGTGGACATCAACGAGGAAGCCGTCGTCACCATCAACTCGGGCCGCATCCACATCATCGAGCCCGACCTCGACATCCTGGTGCGCTCGGCGGTCAACAGCGGCAACCTCAAGGCCTCCACCGTGCCGGAGGAGGGCGACACCTTCATCATCGCGGTGCCCACGCCCTTCAAGGCGGTCGACGGCAACCCGAAGGCGCCGGACCTCTCCTACGTCGAGGCCGCCACCCGCAGCATCGCCCCCTTCCTGCGAGAAGGCAACCTGATCATCCTGGAGTCGACCTCGCCGGTCGGCACCACCGAGCTGATCCACCGCATCGTGCTCGAATCGCGCCCCGAACTCGAGGGCAAGATCCACGCGGCGCATTGTCCGGAACGGGTCCTGCCCGGCCACATCCTGCGCGAGCTGGTGGACAACGACCGCATCATCGGCGGCACCACCAAGACCGCGATCGCCAAGGCCAAGGAGCTCTACAAGACCTTCTGCAACGGGGCCATCCTCGAGACCGACAGCCGCACCGCCGAGCTGTCCAAGCTGGTCGAGAACTCGTTCCGCGACGTCAACATCGCCTTCGCCAACGAGCTCTCGCTCATCTGCGACCAGCTGGGCGTCAACGTGTGGGAAACCATCGCGCTGGCCAACCGCCATCCGCGGGTCAACATCCTGCAGCCCGGCCCCGGCGTCGGCGGCCACTGCATCGCGGTCGACCCCTGGTTCATCGTGTCCTCGGCCCCGGAGCAGTCGCGCCTGATCCGCACCGCGCGCGAGGTCAACGACGCCAAGCCGCACTGGGTGGTGGAGAAGGTCCGCGCCAAGGCCGCCCGCTTCCGCGACCCGGTCATCGGCTGCCTGGGCCTGACCTTCAAGGCCAACATCGACGACATGCGCGAATCGCCGTCCTTCGACATCGTCAAGGACCTGCTGGGCCAGGACATCGGCAAGGTCATGGCCTGCGATCCGAACGTGCAGCCGAACAAGGTCGACTTCCCGCTCCACAGCCTCAAGGACGTGCTGAAGCAGGCCGACATCCTGGTGGTGCTGGTGGACCACGACGAGTTCAAGGAGATCGACCTGGAGACGATCAAGGACAAGGTCGTCATCGACACCAAGGGCGTGCTGCGCTGAAGGCTGCCGGATGACTGTCGTATCGCCCGGAGACGGCATGCGGGCGATCGTCGTGTTCGCCTCGCGCGAATCCCTGCCCGTGCTGCAGCGCTCCATCGACGCCGCGCGCGCCGCCGCCGCGCCCGCGGGCCTCTACCGCATCGAGGTGGTGGTCAACGGCAATCCGCCACTGGCCCAGGCCCTGGCGCAGGCGCAGCCCGGTGTCCGCAGTTCCGGTCCGGCGGTGCCCTTGCGCGTCTGGAGCATCGCGCTCGGCGACAAGGCCAATGCCTGGAGCCAGTACTTCCACGCCATCTGGCAGGGCGAGGCGCTGGCCTTCTTCATGGATGGCTACGTCCGCCCGAATCCGGACGCGGCGCAACTGCTGGGAGACGCCGTGCTCCGGGACCCGGTCGCGCTCGGCGGCTCCGGCGTGCCGACCGTCGGCCGCACCGCCCGGGCACTGCGCAGCGACATGCTGCAGCATGGCGGCTTCCACGGGAACTTCTGCTGCATCAAGGGCGAGGTCATCGCGCAGTGGCGCGCGGAAGGATTCCGGCTGCCCGTCGGGCTGTACCGGGGGGATTCGCTGCTGGGCGCGGTGCTGCGCTTCGGCCTCCGACCCCAGTCCGAGGCCTGGAATCCCCGCCGCATCCATGTGCACGGCGACGCCTCCTGGACGACCGACGCCAAGCGGTGGTGGTCTCCCGCCGACCTGCTGGGCCAGCTGCGCCGGCTTCGTCGCCAGGCGCGCGGCCTGCTGGAGAACGAGGCGGTCAAGCACCATTTCCTGAAACTCCGGGAAGCGCCGACAGCCCTCCCGCCGACGGCCGACGCACTGATCCGTGGATGGGCCGCCGCTTGCTCCCAGGAGGCCCGCGCGTTGCAGAAACGCCGTCCGCTCGTGCGACGGGAAATCGGCCGCACGATGGCGCCGGCTCCTTGCCCCGACGCTGCAGCGCGGCAAGTCCGACTGATCCAGGAACTCGCATGAAGATTCCGACCGCTGAAGGTCGCGCATCGGAGCATCGACCGGACGCGATGCCGGCACCTGGCGTGCGGCGCCTGTTGCTGGTGACGCCGGTGCCGCCTGCCAACGTCTCGTCGGGAGCCGGGCAGCGCACCGCGCTCATGCTCGAAGCGCTCGAAGGTTGCGGGACAGTCGACGTGCTGCATCTCATGCCCGGCAAGACGATCGAGGTCCGGAATCCGGACAACGATTCTTGCTTGCCAGGAGGCGGGGTGCTGGTCGAGGCGTTCGCGCCCGAGAAGGCCATCATCGGACGTTATCGCCCGCAGGCCCGGCTGACCCGTGCGGTGGAAACGGCGTTGGGGCGCGAACTGGGGGACTACGACACGGTCGTGGGGCGGTACGCGTGGGGTGTGTGCCAGCTGGAAATTCCTGCCGGCGTTCGCGTCGTCGCCGATCTGGACGACTTCCGTTACCGCTATTCGGGGCAGGCGTCCTGGAGTCTGGCGACTTGCAAGGAGCGGGCGCGCAAATGGCTCGCGCACGTATTGCAGCGCAGGCAGCTCGCACGGTTCGATTCCGTCTTTTTCGTATCCCCCTTGGACCGGGACGAGCAGTCGGGAACGAGGTCGGTGCTGCTGCCGAACATCCCGTTCGCAATTCCTGAGGATCTGCCCGCCGGGAAGATTCCATCCAAGGAAATCCTGTTCGTCGGCTCGCTCTGGTACCGACCCAATGCGGAGGGCGTCGATTGGTTTCTGCGCCACGCCTGGCCACGGGTCCGTGCCGAAGTTCCGGAGGCCACGCTCACCTTGGTCGGCGCCGCGCCGTCCGCGACCCGCGCGGCATGGGCGGCGCACTCCGGCGTGCAGGCACCCGGATTCGTCGATGACCTGGCCAAGGCGTATGCGGATGCGGCTTTGGTGATTGCGCCGATCCACAGCGGCGGCGGTACGAACATCAAGGTCCTGGAAGCCATCGCCCATGCCAAGCCCTGCCTGATATCGGGCTTCACCCATGCTGCTTTGAGGAACCTGGTGTCTGGCTTGGAGAGCGTGCTCGTCGCGGATGACGCGAAGAATTTCGCCGCATGTTGCATCCGAGTGCTGAATGAAGCACCGAGTTATTCTGAGAAAGCGCTTCAAGCCAAGGCGGAGATTTCTATCAAACTCGGACGCGAAGCTTTCTTCGAGCTGGTTCGGAAATCAATGTCCGCGTGATTTGCAAATTCGGAGAATGGTTTTTTGAATAGTCCTAAAAAATCCTTGTTGCTCGGCGCCGCATGGGGCGTGGGCATGCGATGGATGATCAAAGGTATTGGTTTCATCAATACCATCATCATGGCGCGGCTGCTGGCGCCCCAGGACTATGGAGTGATCGCCATGGCCATGCTGGTGGTCGGGCTGATCCAGTCCTTCCTCGATTTCGGTGCGGGAACGGCCTTGCTCCGCATGAAGACGATCACCCGGGCCGAATCGGATTCGGCATGGACGCTCGGCGTTATCCAGGGATTGTGCATTGGGCTCCTGCTTCTACTGATTTCGCCATTTGCGCAAATGTATTTCAAAGAGCCGCGCGTCATGCATGTCCTCTGGGTGCTTGCGGCATGCGTGCCTCTCGCAGGCATATCCAACGTGGGCATGACCTTGGCGCGGAAGGAACTCAATTTCTCGTTGGAGTTCCGCCATGCGATCATCTGCAAGTTCCTCGGTGTCCTCGCGACAGTGGCGTCGGGGTATTTTTTCCGCGATTATCGTGCGCTTGTTATCGGCGTCGCGACGGGTTATGTGTCCGGGTGCGTGATGAGTTACGTGATGCATCCTTACCGTCCCCGTTGGGATACCAGCAAGATTTCCGAGATATGGGCGTTGACCAAATGGCTGCTGCTCGGGGGAATCGCCGGTTTCTTCCTGCACAAGATCGATCAGCTGATCGCGGCGAGGGTCGGCAACACGCAGCAGTACGGCCTCTACAACGTCGGGGCGGATCTGGGTCAGCTCCCTACCGGTGAACTGGGGCCGGCCATGCTGCGCGCTTTCCTGCCCGTGCTGTCCTCCATCCAGTCGGAGGTCGAACGCGTCGAGAGCGCCGTGCTCAAGACCATCGCGGCCGTGAACACCATCACCATTCCTGTCGGATTGGGCTTCACGGCCATCGTATTCCCGGCCACGGAATTGATCCTCGGTGCCCGCTGGATCGATGCAGTGCCCTACGTGGCGTTCTTCGCGTTGATCAGCACGATCCAGTTCGCGATGTCGCCGCTCGGGACCCTGCTGGTCCTGCGAGGGCATACGCGTGCCTTGAATTCGATCGGCTGGGGCGAATTCTTCATCTTCCTCCTCCTGTGCCTGCTGCTCGTGCCCAAATTCAACCTGGTGGGCCTCGCAGGGGCACGCCTGGGCGCAAGCGCATGCGGGTCGCTCCTCGGCATCCTCACGGCGCAGCGGTGTTGCGGGTTGCGTGCCCGCCGCAGCCTGGGAGCCATCGCCCGTCCGCTGGTCGGGGCTTCGATCATGTGGGCCATCGTCAGGCTTTCCTTGGATTTCCTGCCTTCTGGATTGCTGGGCCTGATCGCCGCGATCGCTATCGGCGTGGCGGTCTACGGCACATGGACCATCCTGAGCTGGCACGCGACGGGACGGCCGGAAGGCTTGGAATCCACCGTCATGGACCAGTTGGCGAAACGACGGAAGACCTGATTCATTCTGTTTCGGAAAGTCCATGCACTGCCCCCAGGATGGGACGGCATGGCTCCACTCCCAACCCCTCGCCCCGAAAAGAACAGGATCGATTTGGACAGGAACGTCTCCTGTCTGATCGTGACATACCAGGATCGGCGGAGCTATCTGCGGCAAGTGGTGCGACGCATCGCTTCCCTGGAACCAGCGGTTCGCGACATCACGATCGTCTTCAACGGGGTTCCCTACGATCCGAAGGAATTCGCACGGGAATTCATCGATGGGCCTGCGCTCAACCTGATCGTCCTTGCGGCGAACACCGGCTCCGCCAACGGATACGCCGAAGCGTTGGGCGCGGCGCAACGCGACAGTGGCGCGGATTTCTTTTGGTTGCTCGACGACGACAACCTGCCGGAGCATGAAGCCCTGCAGCATCTCGAGGAGGCGTTCGCCTTGATGGAGGGGAATGAGGCATGCGCCCTGTTGGCGTTGCGCGAGGACCGTTGGGAGTATCGGAGCGTGACGCAGACCGGGCGTCACCATCGGCTCGAAGCCGATGCCTTTTTCGGCTTCCATGCGGCATCCACGCTGCGCCGAAAGCTGTGCCGCGCTCCGCATGCCCGTGCGTCCGCAGGAAACGCCGTTCCTCATCCTTTAGTTGCCATCGGCCATGCCCCTTACGGCGGATTCCTGATGCACAGGAGTTGGCTGGACCGCATCGGCGTGCCGAAGAAGGAATTCTTCGTGTACGGCGACGATCACGAGTACACCGACCGGATCGTACAGGCGGGGGGCACGATCTACCTGTGCGCTGCCAGCCGGATCAAGGACATCGAGGAATCCTGGTTCCAGCGATCCGCGGGCCGATGCCACTACCTCGTCGATCCCGAAGCGTCCAGGCTGAAGGCCTTCTTCGTGCTGCGGAACCGCGTACATCTCGAATCATGCAGGTACGTAAAGTCACGAGCTGTATATAGGCTGAATGCTACGGTGTTCGCTTTACGCGTCTTCGCGAGTGGCTACCGCTATTGGCTGGACCGGAGGTTCTGGAAGCGTCTGCGGCTGCTCGCCGCCGCGTACCGCGAGGGCCGATCGGCCGAATTGCGTCCCATGAGCGATGCGCTCAAGCATTGGATCGACCACCATGGATGAGGCCCGTAAGCCGCTGTTGCTGCACGTTCTCCGCAACGATGCGTTGGGGGGCCTCGAGCAGAGCACGCTGGAAGTGGCGCGCTACCTGGCCTCGCGGGGGGTGCGGCAGCACCTGCTGATCATGTCGCCTCTCGATGCGGGCATCAGCGAACGATTCGCCGAGGCCGGGATCGAAGTGACTTCGATCCCATTCACGAAGTCGCGGGTCCTAGCGTTCGTGAAGGCCTACCGGCAACTGGTGCGTAGCCTGCGTCCTGACATCCAGCTGGTCAGCGGCGCATTCGGGCTCCACGCATTGCTGGCCATGCTGGCGCGACTCTCGGGCATCGGGCACTGCTGGACCTACCTGATCATGGGACCGGCGACGCATGGGTTGCCGTGGATGGTCCAGGCGCTGATGGGGCAGGTCGCGCGTCCTTTCGCGCGCGGCGAGATCTCGGTCAGCGGCTACCTCCGCGGCATGTTCAGCCGGGAACTGTTCCTGCCGGCGAAGCGGACGCACGTGGTCTCGCGTTGGCGGCCGATCCAGAAGATCGCCGACCTGGCACGCGAGGCGCGGGCGCAGCGGACCCAGACGCATCCGGTGATTTCCACCGCCGGACGGCTGGACTGGATGAAGGATTTCCCGGGAATGCTCGAAGGCTTCGCGCGCTTCGCCCAGGCGGTGCCGTCTGCCCGATTCCACATCGTCGGCGAGGGGCCGTTGCGGCCGAGCCTCGAGGCCCAGGCGGCGAGCCTCGGCATCGCCGACAAGGTGTCCTTCCTGGGCTTCCGCAGGGACGTGCCCGCCATCCTGGGGGCGAGCGACATCTTCCTCTTCTCCACCAGTCCGACCGAGGGCATCGGCAACGTGCTGGTGGAAGCCATGGCTGCCGGAACGCCGGTCGTCTGCACCGACATCGGCCCGTGCCGCGAGGTGCTGGGCGACGGCAAGGCGGGGGTGCTGGTGCGTCCCCAGGCGCCCGACGAGATGGCGCGGGCCCTGCTCGACCTGTGGCAGGACCGCGAAGGGCGGGCGCGCCTGTCGCAGCGGGCACGCGAATTCGCGCACAACCACTACAGCATGGAGAAGTGCGGCGCGCAGCTGTACGAGCTGGTGGTGGGCGGTTTCCTGCGCGAGAGCGTCTCCGGCAAAGCCCTGGCGGCGGTCGAGAAGGGTCACCAGCTCCGCGCGCTGCTCGTGGGCGCGGCCTCGTTCCTGGGCGTCTTCTTCGACTGACCCTGGCGCCGGGCGCGCGGGAGGCCGGCCGGATCCGACAGGAATCGCCAGCGCCGATCCGGTGATCGGCCCGCAGATCTTCAGACTTGTGTAATCATTCGCAACAAGGTCCGTGCGCGCGATGTGGCATGCTGACGGGCTTTCGCATCGGCCCGCAGGCCGGCCCGCGGCTCCCAATACCCTTACCCCGAGGCTCTGCTCTTGCGCACGCTGCTGTTTTCCACCCTGTACCCGAGCGCAGTGCGGCCGGTCCATGGCATCTTCGTCGAAACCCGCCTGCGGGAACTGCTCAAGACCGGGAAAGTGGAAACGCGGGTCGTCGCGCCGGTGCCCTGGTTCCCGTCCAAGGCGGAACGCTTCGGCGATTATGCGAAGTTCGCGCGCACCCCCTTGATCGAGAACCGCAACGGCGTCGAAGTGCACCACCCGCGCTATCTACTGCCGCCCAAGGTGGGCATGCAGATCGCTCCGCACACCCTGGCCGCCGGCGCGCTGCCGACGATACGGCGGCTGATCCGCCAGGGTTTCGATTTCGACCTGATCGACGCGCATTACTACTACCCGGACGGGGTCGCGGCGCGCATCGTCGCACGCGCGCTGGGCAAGCCCTACGTGGTGACGGCGCGCGGCACCGACCTGAACCTGATCCCTGAATTCCCGCGCCCGCGCCGGCTCATCCTGGAGACGGCGCGCGACGCCGCGGGGTCCATCGGGGTGTGCGCGGCCTTGATGGACCGCCTGGGGGAACTGGGCGCCGACCCCGGCAAGCTGCACGTGCTGCGCAACGGCGTCGACCTGGAGCGCTTCCGGCCCGAGGACCGCGCCGGGTCGCGCCGCCGCCTGGGGTTGGTGGAAGAGGGGCACTGGATCGTTTCCGTCGGGCACCTCATCGAGCGCAAGGGCCACCACATCGCGGTCCAGGCGCTGGCCCGCCTGCCTTCGGACGTGCGGCTCGCGCTCGTCGGCACCGGGCCGGAGCGGGCGTCGCTGGAAGCCCTGGCCCGCGGCGCGGGCGTCGCCGACCGGGTGCACTTCGCCGGCATGGTGCCGCAGCAGGACCTGCGCTGGTGGTACAGCGCCGCCGATGCGCTAACGCTGTGCTCCAGCCGCGAGGGCTGGGCGAACGTGCTGCTGGAGGCCATGGCGTGCGGCACGCCGGTGCTCGCGACCGACATCTGGGGCACGCCGGAGGTGGTGAGTACGCCGGATGCGGGCCGTCTCCTGGCCGCCCGCACTCCGGAAGCGCTGGCCGAAGCCTGGAACGCCCTGCGCTCCGGCTATCCCGAACGCGCGGCGATCCGGGCGCACGCCGAGCGGTTCTCCTGGGACGCCACCACGGCCGGGCAGCTGGAGCTCTTCTCCCAGGTGCTGGCGCCGCGCGGCGGCGTGCGCCCCGCGGTTGCCTGAAGCAAGACGCAGGAACGACCGGACCATGGAATCCCTTCTGCTGACCCTCGACGTCGTCGCCATCGTGCTGCTGGCATACAGCGTCTTCCGCTACGAATCCCGGCCCCAGCGCAAGCAGGACCTGGGCCTGTTCGCCTTCAAGCTCGCCAAGACCGACCGGACCGACGCGAAGAAGCGCAAGCGCCACTTGCATTGAGAAGCGCCCATGCGTGACCTGATGATTTTCGCGGCGGTCTGCTGCCTGATTCCGCTGTCCCTCCGGAGCGCCACCGTGGCCTACCTGGTTTGGGGCTGGACCGCCCTGCTGACGCCCGTCTACTACCTGTACGGCTTCATGCAGTCGTTCCGGTTCAACTTCACCTTCGCGGTGATCGCGATGGGGATGCTGGCCCTGGGGCGCGTCCACGAGCGAGGGGTCTACCGATTCAACCGCACCAGCCTGCTCCTGGTGATCTTCGTGCTGCACGCGTCGCTGGCGGTGGCGCTCGCGTACCAACCCAATCCCAGCAACGGGCAGCTCTACGTCGAACTGCTCAAGCTGATGACGTTCTGCCTGCTGATGCCGTTCTTCGTCAACAACCGCACCCGCATCCACGCGATGATGGCCATGATCGCGATCGGTCTCGGCCTGCACGGCGTGGTCGAAGGGCTCAAGGTGCTGGCGTCCGGCGGTGGGCACCGGGTCGACGGCATCCCGATGTCCAAGATGAGCGACAACAACCAATTCGCCGTGGGCATGGTCATGGCGTTGCCGGTGCTGCTCTACCTGTACCAGTACCTGCGCAACCGCTGGGCGTCGCTGGCGGCCATGGGGGGGCTGGTCCTGACGGTGGTCGCGGTGCTCGGCACCAATTCCCGCGGGGGCTTCATCAGCATGTCGGTGGTCGGGCTGTGGCTGATCATGACCAGCCGGCGGAAGTTCCTGTCGCTGTTCGTGGTCCTGCTCGCCGGCGGGCTGATCCTGATGGTGGCGCCGGAGAGCTGGTTCCACCGCATGGACAGCATCGACAACGCGGGCCAGGACGGCTCGTTCATGGGACGGGTTTTCGCCTGGAAGATCAGCTCAGCGATCGCGCTGCAGAACCCCGTCTTCGGCGGCGGCCTGCGGGCGCAGCAGGTCTACTGGATCTTCGAGCGGTTCAAGGATGCCCCCAGCCTGATCAGCATCGCGCCGGAATTCGCCGTCGGCTACGCGGTGGCCGCGCACAGCATCTACTTCGAGATCCTGGGCGACATGGGGTTCGTCGGGCTCTTCATCTTCCTCGCGATCATCGCGAACGCGCTGGTGACGCGCTTCGAGATCAAGCGCCTGGTCAAGCGGCTCGGGCCGGACCACATGTGGGCGCGCGACCTGACCGACATGATCTCGGTGTCGGTCGTGGCGTACGCCGTCGGGGGCGCCGCGGTCAGCCTGGCGTATTTCGAGATCTTTTACATGATCGTGATGCTGCAGGAAATGCTCAAGCAGCACCTGCGCAGCGCCCTGGCCGCGGCGCGCCAGGACATCGCCGCGCCGCGGCCCGCGGACCCGCCGTCGACGGCGGCCGTCGGCGGCGCCGTCGCCGCATCCCGCTCCGTGCGCGCAGGATGAACGCGTTCGACGGCGCCCTGCACCTCCTGGCGCGCAAGCGCCTGCCGGTGCTGCTGTTCCACAAGATCCCGCTGGCGGCGGATCCGCTCACGCCGGAGGACCTGGAACTCCCGGGCTTCGAAAGGGTGCTGGATTTCGTGGCCGAGCGCTTCCGGGTGATCCCCTTCACCGACGCGGTGAACGCGGTGCGGCGCGGCAAGCTGCCGCCGAACGCGGCCTGCATCACCTTCGACGACGGCTACGACACCTGGCTGAAAGGAGCGGTGCCGGCGCTGGAGAAGCGCGGCATGCACGCGACCTTCTTCATCACCACCGGCCAGTTCAAGGGCTGGCCGATGTGGCACGAGCGGGTGACCCATGCGCTGTCCTGCGCCGGGGAGCCGGTGCTCGACATCCCGGGCTTCGGCCTGCCGGCGATGGCGATCGGCACCCTCGAGGAGAAGCGGCACGCCCGGGTGGCCATCGAGAATTTCCTGAAGTACCACCCGCTGCCGGTGCGCGAAGGGTTGATGGAGCGGCTGGAGCATGCCACCGGCGCCCGGCGGCGCGACGTGACCTGCATGCCGGTCGCCGACCTGCGCGAGCTGCACAACCGCGGCTTCGGCATCGGGGCCCACACATCGCTGCATCCCATCCTGACCCTGTGCGACCCCGACGAAGCCATGCGCGAGATCGGCTCCGTCCGCGAGGAACTGGGCGCGATGACGGGCGGGACGGTGCGCGCCTTCGCCTATCCCAACGGCCGTCCGGTCAGCGACTTCAACGCCGACCATGTGCGCATGGTGCAGCGTGCCGGCTACGACTGCGCGGCCACTACCCAGTGGGGCGGCGCCGGGAACGACACGCCGGTGTTCCAGATCCCGCGGTTCACGCCCTGGGGGCCGACAGCGCCGTACATGGCGCTGCAGATGGGGCGCAACCTCTTCATGAAGCCGCGGATCCTGCGCGAGTCCGCGCGGCACGCGGGCGAGGGGCTCGCCGAGGCCGACGCCGATCGGGCCGTCGCCGCTTCCGCAGGAAGCGTACGGCCTGCGCAGGCCGCATCCGCAGGCCGCATCATGTTCGTGGAGAACGGCGCGGGTTTCGGCGGAGCGGTCGTGGCGCTGCAGTCGCTGGTAGCCCACGTGCCGCCGGAGGACGTCCGCTGCGACGTCATCACCAACCTGCCGGTCGGCGACTTCCAGGCGCTGCCGGCCGTCGGCGTCCACAAGGTCATCAGCGACCGGCTCTACAACTTCCGGCCCCTGGCGCAGCGCGTCGGCCAAGCGCGGCTCGCGGTGCCCCTGAAGCGCGCCATGCTCTTCGGCATCGGGCGGCTCGACGACCTGGTCAACCGTTTCCCCTACCTGCTGCGGCTGCTGATCCATGCGTGGCGCCTGGATCCGGACATCATCCACGGCAACAACGAGCCCAGTTCCAACCGCGAAGCCATGCTCGTGGCCCGGCTGCTGCGCAAGCCCTACGTCCAGCACCTGCGCGGCTCGCTGGGACAGAGCCGGAACGCTTCCTGGATGCTGCGGCAACCGAACGTCTTCATCCCGGTGTCGCGCTGGCTGGCGGGCGACCTGCAGAACGCGGGCGTGCCGGTGCAGCGCATCCGCCAGATCTACGACGGCATCGAGCTGCCGGCCGGGCCGGCGGACGGAGCGGCCCGAGGCGCGCCGGGGCGGCTGCGGCAGGAATTCGGCATCGCGCCCGGGGTCCCGGTGGTCGCCATGGTCGGCATGCTGGTCGTCTGGAAGGGCCAGCGCATCTTCGTCGAGGCGGTGCGGCAGCTGGTCCGGCAGGGTTCGCAGGCCGTCTTCCTGATTGTCGGAGGAACGCCGGAGCGCGGCGACGAAGGCTACGCCCGCGAATTGCGGGACCTGGTCGCGCAGCACGGGTTGGAGGCTTCCATCCATTTCACCGGACGGCGCGGCGACCTGGCGCAGCTGCTGCCGGAGATCGATGTGGCGGTGTCCGCATCGCTCGAACCGGAACCGCTCGGCCTGGTGATGCTGGAAGCCATGGCCCATGGCTGCGTGTTCGTCGCGCCTGCCTTCGGCGCGGCGACCGAGGTGGTGGACAGCGGGGCAAACGGCTTCCTGTTCGCGCCGGGATCCGCGGACTCCCTGGCGGAAGCCATCGCACGGGCCGTGTCGGCCGCCGAGCACGACCCGGCGCTGGTGTCGCGCGCGCGCGACGCCGTGCGGCACCGTTTCGATGCCATGACCTGCGCCACCGAGACGGGGCGCCTCTACGGATCGCTGATGGACGGAAAGCGACAGGGCGCGCCGCGCTAGCGTGCTGTTACACAGCTTCGATACAGGGAAAAACAGAATGGCGTCGCCATCCTGGCCGGGGCGGCTTTCGTTCGATCGCCGGCCGGGCATCCCTATCGTCTTGGGCGCTCCTTCCGCGGGAGCGCCGGTGGAGTGTTTCCGATGAGAGTCAGCGTCGTCTGCCCGGTCTACAACGCACGGCCGGAATTGCTGTCGCAAGCCGTCGCCTCGGTGCTGGCGCAGGAGGGCGGCGTCGAGCGCGAAGTCGTGCTGGTGGACGACGGCTCGACGTCGCCCGACACGGTCCGGGCGCTCCAGTCGCTCGAGCGGGAGCATCCGCAGGTCACGGTGGTGCGCCCCGGACGCAACGGCGGACCGGCGCGCGCCCGCAACCTCGGGCTGCAGGCCGCGCGCTTCGAATGGATCGGATTCATCGACGCGGACGACTTGTGGCCCGCCGGCAAGCTGGAGCATGCGGCCGGCGTCGAAAGGGAATCGCCGGACACGCAATGGATCGGCGGCAACTTCGCCGACCTGGGGCCGGACGACCGGCTGACGCCCAACACGCACGTCACCGCGAACTGCCGGCCGGTGTCCGCTGGCGCTCTCTCTAAGCGGCTGGCGTCGCCGGACCTGACCCGGGCGCTGATCAGCGGCTGGCTGCACCTCGGCACCAGCTTCGCGCGCAAGGAACTCGTCCTGCGCGCCGGCGGGTTCGACGAGCGGGTGCGCTACGGGGAGGACTGGCTGCTGTTCGCCAGGATGTCGACGCTCGCGCCGATGGATTTCAATCCGCAGGTCGGCTACCTGCTGCGGCGGCAGGAGGCCAGCATGATGCGCTCCTTCGGACGGATGTCGTCGCGCTATGCCTTGTGCGCCCGCCTCGCGCGCCACGATCCGATGCTCAAGGATTTCCGCCGCGAACTGCGGTGGTACGACTACGGCCTGCACAAGGACATGGCGATGAACAACCTCATCAATCACAGGAAACTGCACGCCGCCTTCTTTTCCCTCAAGGCTTTCTGCATTTCTCCCGACGAACTGAAGGAACTCCTTCTGTTCTTCAAGATATTGCTTCTCGCCAAGCCCGAGAACCGATCCGGCTCCTTGAAGAAATACAGTTCCGCAGAACAGGTCAATCTCGCCAACTTCCAGTCGTGAAATCCAGCGCGGAAGATTTTTCAGAATTTCATGGGCATCGATGAAAAATAATTCAAGGGTCATTGCAATTTATTTGCCGCAGTACCATCCCATTCCGGAAAACGACCAGTGGTGGGGGAAAGGCTTCACGGAGTGGACGAACGTCACGAAGGCGCGTCCTCTTTTCAAAGGGCAACACCAACCGAACCTGCCGGCCGATCTGGGGTTCTATGACCTCCGGGTGCCCGAGACGCGTGCCGCACAAGCCGCCATGGCGAAAGAGTACGGCATCGAGGGTTTCTGCTATTACCACTACTGGTTCGCGGGAAGGCGAATCCTGGAGCGACCTTTCGAAGAGGTGCTCGCTTCGGGGGAACCGGACTTTCCTTTCTGCCTTTTCTGGGCCAACGAGACATGGTCCGGCATATGGCATGGAAATCCGAAGAAGATCCTGATCGAGCAGAGCTATCCCGGCGAGGAGGACCACCGGAAGCATTTCGAGTATCTGCTGCAGGCGTTTCAGGACAAGCGATACATACGCGCAGACGGAAAGCCGGTGTTCCTGATATACCGCCCCCACCAGATTCCCGACGTCAAGTCCATGATCGCCCTCTGGCGCAAGCTGGCAGCCGAAGCCGGACTGGAAGGCTTGCATCTCATCGCGAACAACCCTTATCCGGATTGGAACGCCGAGGAGCACGGTTTCGACGCATGCATCAACTCGCGCATGCCATCCAGGCGCGGCTGGGTCGGCTGGACGCAGCGACCCCTCAAGCGGCTTCGTCAGGAATATGCGATATGGCGCGGCCACCCGACGGTGTACGACTACGAGTCCATCATGGGCGGCCTGCTGCGCACGGGGCCGATGGTTTCCGAGGAATATCCCCTCGCCGTTCCCAACTGGGACAACACGCCGCGCAGCGGAGCGAACGGATTGGTGCTGCAGGGCGCCACGCCTGAACTGTTCCGAGTGCACATGCGCGATGCGGTCAAGCTGGCGCAGGAGCTGCCGGAAGGCAGGCGATTCATATTCGTGAAATCCTGGAACGAATGGGCCGAAGGCAACTACCTGGAACCCGACCGGCGGTTCGGCTCGGGCTACCTCCAGGTGATCCGCGACCTGGTGGCCCCGAAGAAGGACTAATGGACGCGCGCCGACTCAGCTCGGCACGTTTTCCAGGCGCACCTGCTCCGTCTTCGAATACTTGAAAAGCATCGAATCGATGTCGGAGTGGCGGCGCTTCCCGAACAGACTCAGGAAAAAGGCGTATTCCCGGTATTCGTCCGGGGACACGGCGAATGCGCGGGTCGCGAAGTACAAGGCCCTCGCTCCGTGGCCGTTGATGAGGTTGTTCATCGCCAGGTCCTTGTAGACCTTGTAGCGGAACCAGCGGATCTCCCGCCGGAGGCTGCGGAGCGCCGGATCGCGCGCCGCGATTTCCGAGCTGCGGGAGAACCGCGAAGTCATGCGCGGCGCCGAACGCATCATGCTGGCTTCCTGCCGGCGCAGGATGTAGCCCACCGCATGGGAGTAGTCAAGCGGCGTCAGGGTGGCGAGCTTCAGGAACAGCAGCCAATCCTCGCCGTAGGTGAGCCGTTCGTCGAAGCCGCCCGCCGCCTGGAGCAGTTGCTTGCGGACCAGGCTGGTGCCCAGGTGCATCCAGTCGTTGGCGAGGGTGCGCGACAACGCGGCGCTGGCGATGCGGCGCGACCAGGCGCTGGTCTTCTCGGAAGCGCATTTGTCCGTCAAGGGGACGCTGGGCGCCGGCTCGCCGGTACGCTCCAGCACCGCGAAGTTCCCTGCGATCCAGCCCGCGTCCGGATGGGCCGCCAGGATGCGGCGGGCGTCTTCCATCTTGCCGGCTGGCCAGAGGTCATCGGCGTCGATGAAGCCGATCCACGGATGCGCGGCGGCGGCGAGGCCTGCATTCCGCGCCCGGGCGGGACCGCCGTTGCGCGCCATGCGCACCACCCGCACGGCGCCCGGATGGCGTGCCTCCAGGTCGGCGAGCGATCCGCGCGTATCGGTGGCGGTCGATGCGTCGTCCACCAGGACGATCTCCATCGCACGGGCGCCGAAGTCCTGTGCCAGGACCGAGCCGACGGCCTGTTCCAGCAGGGCGGGCCGGGTGTTGAAGACCGGGCAGACGACGCTGAGGTCCAGTTCCGCCGGCGTGTCCGGAACCACGGCGGCGGCGGCGTGCCTGGGCGTCGGGCTCATGCGGTGAGCTGCTGGGACAGTTTCCAGAGCAGGTGCCGCGCGAAGCCCGGAGTGTCCACGATGAAGCGCTTGAGGCGGAACTTCGCGGAAGACGCGGGGCTGCCGAGGAGACGCAGCATGTCCTTGGCGATCCCGAAATCCCCGCGCGCGAAGGCCGCGTCGAATGCGCCGTGCCTGCGCTTGAGGATGCTCTGGCGGATGACGGGCTCGGCGGTGGCCGCGCCGGGGTGGTGCGCCAGCCCGTGCTCCAGGATGAGCGCTTCGCCGATGGCCATGCGCATCGAATCGCGCGAATCGTTGCCGGCGTGCTTGCGGATGCGGATCAGGCTGGCGGCGCACAGGGCGACCCGTCCGTGCGCGATGGCGCGGAGGGTGAATTCCCAATCTTCCGCCCCGACGCCGTTGAAGGCGGTGTCGTAGCCGCCGATGGCCCGGTAGAAGGCCGCGCGCGTGACGAGCCCGGTGGGGAACAGCGGCTGGTAGGACAGGGACCGGCGGTAGAGGTCCGGGACGCATTCCAGGAAGTTGCCGGTGCGCACGGCGCCGTCGAAGAATCCGGAGGGTGCGCCGGAGAATTTGTCCGGATGGTCCCCGTTCTCGTCGAACGGGGTGAAGTTGCAGTACAGGATGTCGGTGCCCGGATGCGATTCCATCCATCCGGTCACGGTGGCGCAGTACGCCGGCTCCAGCAGGTCGTCGGAATCGCAGAGGGCGACCAGTTCGGTCCCCGCCGCCCGCACTCCGGTGTTCCGGGCCGCCTGCACCCCCTGGTTCCGGGTCCGGATCAGGCGGATGCGGCCGTCCGGCCGCTGCGCGGCGAAGCGTTCCACCCGCGCCGCGGTGTCGTCCGTGGAGCCGTCGTCGACGACGATGATCTCCGCGAACGGCCGGGTCTGCCGCACCGCGCTGCGCAAGGTGTCCTCGATGAGCGCGCCGCGGTTGTAGGCGGGAATCACGAGCGTAGGCGAGCCGTGGCCGGGGGCCGGGAGGTCCTGCCGGGGGAGGGAAGGGTGCATGGTCATGGTGGTGCGCGGGGCCGCGACATAGGGATCGCCCCACGAGCGTCGCACACCGTCCCGCGACCCGTGTAACAACGCGCTCATTCGGCGTTCAGGCACGCGCGGCTGTCGGGCGGCTCCGTCCGGCGGTCCCTCCCGGAGGGTGGAGGGGCCGCGCGCACGGAAGTCGCGGCCCTGCAGCGGACCTCCGTTCCCTCCCGGGCGTCGCGTCCGGAGCGGGTCGGGGACCGTCGCGGGTCCGGACGGCGCGCGCGGCGGCCCTCGCGGACGTCGCCGTTCCGCCGTGCGGCGGGACGCGGGGGCGCTACGCCAGCCGTTCCGACGCCGGCGGGTGGCCCAGGAAGCCGGCCGGGCTGGCGCTCGCGCCGTAGGCGCCGGACTGCATCACCGCCACCAGGTCCCCGGGTTCGGCGCGGGGCAGGTCGGCCCGGGCGGCGAGGATGTCCAGCGGCGTGCACAGCGGCCCCACGACGCTGGCGACCTCGCGCGGCGCGTCGTCCCGCATGCGGTTGGCGATGGCGACCGGGTAGTTGCGGCGCACCACCTGCCCGAAGTTGCCGCTGGCCGCGAGGTGGTGGTGCATGCCGCCGTCGGCGACCAGGAAGACTTCGCCGCGCGAGACCTTGCGGTCGAGGATGCGGGACACGTAGACGCCGGCTTCGCCCACCAGGTAGCGCCCCAGCTCGATGCACAGGCGCGCCGCGGGCATCTCGTCGCGGGCGCGCTCCGCCACGCGGTGCAGCGCCCCGGCCACCGGCGCCAGGTCCAGCGGGCGGTCGGCCGGGAAGTACGGGATGCCGAAGCCCCCGCCGAGGTTGAGGTGCGTCACCGGCGACGGCGCCGCATCGGCCAGCCGCAGCGCCAGCGCGTAGCTCGCCTCCAGGGTCTCGACCAGGGCTTCGGCGCGCAGGTTCTGCGATCCGGCGTAGAGGTGGAAGCCCTCGAAGCCCAGGCCCAGGCGGCCGATCTCCCGCAGCAGCGCCGGCACCTGCTCGGCGTCGACGCCGAAGGGCCGCGGGCCGCCGCCCATGCGCATGCCGGCGGTCTTGAGCTCGAAATCCGGATTGACACGCACCGCGACCCGGGCGGGCCGGCCGAGGCGCGCCGCGGCGTCGGCCAGCAGCCCGACCTCGCGGGCCGACTCGGCGTGCAGCAGGATGCCCGCGGCGACGGCCTGCTCCAGTTCCTCGGGGCGCTTGCCCGGGCCGGCGAAGCTGATGCGGTGCGCCGGCATGCCCGCGTCGAGGGCGCGCCGCAGCTCGCCGCCCGAGGCCACGTCGAATCCGTCCACCCGGGATGCCATGTGGGCCAGCAGCGGCGGGAAGGGATTGGCCTTGACCGCGTAGTGCAGCCCGAGCGCGGGCGGGAGCGCGGCGCGCAGCTGGGTCGCCCGGCGGTCGATCGCGCCGCGGTCGTAGAGATAGAACGGGGTGCGCCCGATCTCGGCGGCCCAGGCGGACAGCGGGCGGCCCGCGGCCTGGAGTTCGCCGTCCACGACCGGGAAATGGGCGAAGGCCGGGTGGCGTTCCTGCGGCGGCGCCGCCGCGGCCTGCGGGGCCGTGTCCGGGAGCGTGCTCATGGGGCGGGCGTCGGGGACGGGAGCGCTCGGGCGTCGCCGCAGGGCAGGGGCCCGGCCAGGGCGCCGGTGGGGGTCGCGTCGGTGCGGCGGCGGCCGCAGAAATCGAGCGGGACCAGCGCGATGGACGGGATGGTGTCCAGCGCCCGTGTCGGCGCGAGCTCGAGCGCGTCGGGCGCGGCGGCGTAGTCCCGGAGATCGACCGTGTCGTTGAGCTCGGCGCGCAGTTCGCCGCCGCTGCGCTGGCGGATGCGGCCTTCGAGCAGGTTGCCGTGGATGCGGGCCGAGGCCGGGGCGTTGCGCACGTCGATGCCGGCGGTGTTGACCAGGGTGTTGTGGGCCACCAGGGTGCGGGCCGCGCGGTTGACGTCGATGCCGAAGTCGTTGCAGTGCGCGACGATGTTGTCGGCGACGATGCCGCCGGTGTGCTCCGCCTCGCAGGCGCGGTCGCGGCAGAAGGGCTTGCCGGTGCCGCCGCCGCCGAAGGAGATGCCGACCCGCTGGCCGGGCACCGAGAGGTCGCCCGGGGTGCAGATGACCAGGTTGCGCTCGATGCGGCCGCCATCGCCCGCGCCCTTCATGAAGATGCCGTAGGAGATGCGGTCGCCCCGGCCCTTGACGAAGTTGCTGACGAGGTTGTCCGCGACCACCCAGCGGCTGGCCGCCACCAGGTCGATCGGGGTGACCGGCACGTGGGTGTTGCGCACCCGGGTGTTGGTGAGGGTGTTGCGCTCGACGAGGCCGTGGTCCGGGAAGCTGTCGCCCATGCCGTTGATCTTGAGGTGGGCGTTGAAGTCTTCGATCAGGTTGTTGCGGATCCGGGTGTGGTGCGCGTTGCCGACGATGTGGAAGGCGTGCTCGCAGTAGCCGTCGTTCTCGCAGACGCCGCGGATGCGCAGGTTCTCGAACGTCCAGTACGGCTGGTCCACGACGATGCCCTCGACCGCGGTGGATTCGATCAGGGTCTGCTGGGGGGTGTCGGACCGCACGGTGATCTGGCGCGCCTGGGTGCCCGCCGCGCCGGTGCGCAGGTTGGCCGTGATCCGGTAGGTGCCGGGCGCCAGCACGATGGTCTGGCCCGGGCGGGCCGCGGCGAGGGCGCGCGCGAGCTGGTCGCTGCTGCGCACGGCGACGGTGTCGGTCTCCATGTCCGCGAGCAGGCTGCTGCCGTCGCGCGGCTGCCACCCCTTGCCGAGCGTGGGGAGCCCGCCGGCCGGCGGGCGTTCCACCCGCCGCTGGATCCAGGACAGGGGCGGCAGCAGCAGCTTCTCGGGCAGCGGATGGCCCTGCAGCCGCAGCTGCGCGCGGCGGATCAGCTCGCCCGGCGTGCGCAGGGCCAGCTCCGCCGGCAGGGCCGACCAGTCGCCGGAAACCGCCCGTCCCAGGATCCAGGCGACGGCGAGCAGCCCGGCCACTGCCAGGGCGGCGAGGATCAGCAGGAGGCGGCGGGCGGAACGGCGCATGGCGGTACTCCTTCCTGGGGCGCGGCGGCGGCTTCGGAGGTGGCGGCGGCCCCGGCGGGACGCGCCGGCACGAGGGCGGGACGGTCGATCTTTCCGTTGGCGCCGCGCGGCAGGCCGCCGGGCCGCAGGTCGAAGCTGCGCGGGACCATGTAGGCGGGCAGCCGGCGCCGGCATTCGGCCTGCAGCGCGGCCGCGTCGGCGCCGCCGACCGGCGCGACGACGGCGTGGATGGCCTGGCCCAGGTCCGGGTCGGGCACGCCGCAGACCGCGCACTCCGCGACCAGCCCGCTCGCGTAGAGCGCGTCCTCGACCTCGGTCGGGCTGACCCGGTAGCCGGAGGTCTTGATCATCTCGTCGCCGCGGCCGATGAAGTAGAGGAAGCCGTCCGCGTCGCGGCGCACTGTGTCGCCCGAGAAGACCGCGCGTTCGGCGAGCGTCAGCCCGGCCGGGCGGGCCTCCAGGCCGGCGGGCAGCGGGCGGAAGCGGGCGGCGGTGCGTTCGGCGTCGCCCCAGTAGCCGAGCGAGACCAGCGGCCCGCGGTGGACCAACTCGCCGGGCTCGTCGGCGGCGCAGGGCGTGCCGTCGGGGCGCAGCACCAGCACCTCGGCGTTGGGGATCGCGCGGCCGATGGAGTCGGGGCGGCGGTCGATCTCCTCCGGCGGCAGGTAGGTGGAGCGGAAGGCCTCGGTCAGGCCGTACATCAGGAAGGGCCTGGACCGGGGCAGCCGCGCGCGCAGGGCCTGCAGCGTCGGGCGCGGCAGGTGGCCGCCGGTGTTGGCGAAGTAGCGCAGGCGCTCGGCCACGCCGGCCGGCCAGTCCAGGCGCGCGAGCTGGATGTAGAGGGGCGGCACCGCCGTCAGGCCGGTGACCCGTTCGCGCTCCAGAGCGCGCAGCACGTCGCGCGGCAGCAGGTGGTTGAGCAGGGCCACCCGGGCGCCGGCGACGCAGGCGGTGGTGAGCTGGCTGAAGCCGGCGTCGAAGGACAGCGGCAGCACCGCCAGCAGCACGTCGTCGGGGCGGTTGTCGAGGTAGCCGGCCACGCTCTGGGCGCCGGCGACCAGGTTGCGGTGCGACAGCACCACGCCCTTGGGCAGCCCGGTGCTGCCGGAGGTGTAGAAGATGGCCGCCATGTCGGCGTCGGTGACGCCGTGCAGCCACGCGCCCTCGAGCTCCTCCGGGGCGGGCGGCAGGTCGGCCCAGGCGGTGCGGGCCGGGCCGCCCGCGGCTTCCGGCGGCGGGGCGGCGGGATCCGGCGCGGGCACCAGCAGCAGGTGGCGCAGCGCCGGGCAGTCCGCCAGCGCCGTCCCGAGCGCGGCGCGGCGCGGCTCCGAGGTCAGCAGCAGGCGCACACCGCAGTCGCGCAGGATGTGCGCCACCTGGGCCGGCCGCAGCTGCGGGTTGACCGGCACCAGCACCGCGCCGGCGGCGGTGATGCCGAAGCCGGCCGCGACCGCCTCGACCCGTTTCTCCAGGAAGACGGCGACCCGGTCGCCGCGGCCGATGCCCAGGCCGCGCAGGCCGGCGGCGACGCGGCGCGCCTCGGCCCACAGGCCGGCGTAGTCCAGCGCGGCCGTGCCGTCCCCGACGGCGGGGGCGGAGGGATCGCGCCGGGCGGCGTGGGCCGGCAGGTCGTGCAGCAGGGCGACGGGCGGGGTCATGGGCGGATTGTGCGGCACGGGGGCGGCGCGGCGGCGCGGCTCACGGCGCCGCCGGGCGCGGCGCGCGCAGGGCCTTCCAGCGCCGCAGGCCGCGGCCCAGCCAGTGCCGGCCGGCGGCGCGCACGCCGGCCAGGGTGCCCGGATGGAAGGCCACGATGCCGCGCCGTTCGCGGCGGTGGCTCATCCAGTCGCGCTTGTAGGCGTCGTCGCCGGTCAGGTAGTCGACCTCGGCGACCCGGTCCGCGTCGAGCGCCTCGCGCATCAGGGCGGCGGTCAGCACCGATCCGGCGGAGAAGCGTTCCATGCCCTGCGCGTAGGCCAGCTTGTAGATGGAGGCCTTGCCGTCCTTGACCAGCCAGAGCTGCGCCGCCGCCGGCTCGCCCGCGATGCGCAGCACGCCCAGGCGCAGCCAGCCGCGCGCGGCGGCCAGGCGCGCGAGTTCGGCGATGAACCGCGGCGAGGCCTCGGCAGGCTTCCAGCTGCGGGCGTAGACGGCGGCGAAGTCGGCGAGGGCCGATTCCAGCGCCGGCCCGGGCGTCCGGTGCACCGCGATGTCCCAGGCGCCCTGGCGGTCGAGCCGCCGCCGGCCGCGGGCGATCGCGTGGCGCAGCGGCGAGGGCAGGCCGGCCGCGTACGCCTCGTAGCTGCGGCCGTCCACCCGCAGGTACCAGTTGCCGAAGCAGAAGTAGCTGTCGGCCCAGTAGCCGGCCCGGCGCAGGGCGTTGAGCATGCCGGCGAAGAAGGGCGACTGCGCGTCGAGGGGCTGCAGCCGCAGGACCGGCCAGCGCGCCCGGTCGGCGCGCAGCCGGGCACAGGCGCGCCGGAGCAGCTCGGGCGGCACCGGATCCAACGCGCCGACCGGGCCCCAGAGGCTGCTGTAGTAGTTGGACAGGCTTTCGAGCGTGCCGTCGTCGTTCTCGCGCAGCGCCAGGACGGCGCCGAGGCCGTCGGCGCCGGCGGCCCGCAGCGCGCGCACGCGCGGCGGCGCCGGGAAGCCGTGCGCGGCCAGGACGCGCAGCCAGCCGGCCGTCCGGAAGACGTCGGCGCCCGGGTGGTCGCGCCAGGCGCCGCCGTCGGCTCCGTCGCCGTCCAGCGCGTCCAGGTCCTCGCGCAGCTCGATGCCGTCGGCGCCGGTCCGCGCGGTCCGGGAGTGCACCGCGTGCCTCGCTCGGTGACGGGAGGGCGCCGGCTCAGCGCCCGATGGGCGCGTACTCGATGCCCTGGGCCCGCACCAGCGCCGGGTCGTAGAGGTTGCGGCCGTCGAAGACCAGCGGCTGGCGCAGGGTCTCACGGATGGCGTCGAAGTCCGGGCTGCGGAATTCCTTCCACTCGGTGACGATGATCAGCGCGTCGGCGCCGTCGAGCGCCTCCTGCGGGCTGGCGGCGTAGCGCAGGCGCGGCTCCTCGCCGAAGATGCGGCGGGCCTCGTCCATCGCCACCGGGTCGTAGGCGGCAGCGGTCGCGCCGGCGGCGAACAGGTCGGCCAGCAGGGTGCGGCTCGGCGCGTCGCGCATGTCGTCGGTGTTGGGCTTGAAGGCGAGGCCCCAGACGGCGAAGTGCTTGCCCGCGAGGTCGTCGCCGAAACGGGCCATGACCTTGCGGCCCAGCACGTGCTTCTGCGCGTCGTTGGCCTGCTCGACGGCGCCCAGCACCTTGAGGTCGATGTCGGCCACGTCGGAGGCGGTCTTGATCAGCGCCTTGACGTCCTTCGGGAAGCAGGAGCCGCCGTAGCCGCAGCCGGGGTAGAGGAAGTCGTAGCCGATGCGCGGGTCCGAGCCGATGCCGCGGCGCACCATCTCGATGTCGGCGCCGAGCTTCTCGGCCAGGTTGGCCAGCTCGTTCATGAAGCTGATCCGGGTGGCCAGCATCGCGTTGGCGGCGTACTTGGTGAGTTCGGCGCTGCGCACGTCGGTGACGATCAGGCGCTCGTGATTGCGCTGGAAGGGCGCGTAGAGCGCGCGCATCAGCAGGATGGCCTGGTCGTCGTCGGCGCCGACGATGATGCGGTCGGGCTTCATGAAGTCCTCGACCGCCGCGCCTTCCTTGAGGAACTCGGGATTGGAGACCACGCTGTAGGGGGTGTCCGCGCCGCGCTTCTTCAGCTCGTCGGCGATCGCGTCGCGGACCCGGTCGGCGGTGCCGACGGGCACGGTGCTCTTGTCGACCACCACCTTGTAGTCGGTCATGCGGCTGCCGATGGCGCGGGCGGCGGCCAGCACGTACTGCATGTCGGCCGAGCCGTCCTCGTCGGGCGGGGTGCCGACCGCGATGAACTGCAGGGTGCCGTGCTGCACCGCGCGATCGACGTCGGTGGTGAACTGCAGCCGGCCGGCGGCGACGTTGCGCTGCACCATGGCCTGCAGGCCGGGTTCGTAGATGGGGATGCCGCCGCTCTCCAGGATCCGGATCTTCTCCGCGTCCACGTCCAGGCAGAGCACATGGTTGCCGACTTCCGCCAGGCAGGCGCCGCTCACGAGGCCCACGTACCCGGTTCCGACCACTGTTATTTTCATGAAAGATGCCAAGTAAGATGGCCGCGCCCTCCGCGCGAGCCGTTCCCCAAACCGCCTGCAGCGGGCTGCGGGCAACACAGGGCCGCCTCCATGCCGCGGACAGGGCACGTCGCAGGCGACCGCGGACCATCATAACGAACGCGACCGGCACGGAAGTTACCGTTCGCATTCCATTCATCCGCCCCCGCGGGGGCCACGAAACATGCACATCGAGAAGCAGATCGCCGACATCCTGGACACGGTGCTGGGCCTGCAGGGACGGGGCCGGGAATTCGGCCGCGGCACGCCGCTGCTGGGCGCGTTGCCCGAACTGGACTCGATGGCGGTGCTGTCGCTGATCACCGCGCTGGAAGAGCGCTTCGGCGTCGCCTTCGACGACGACGAACTCGACGGCGCGGCCTTCGCGACGCTGGGCGCGCTGGCCGACCTGGTGCGCGCCAAGGCCGGGGGCTGAGCGCTTGGCCGACGCCCCATCCGGCCCGGGCGCCGCGCGCGGGCCGCGCCCGGCGGCGGACGGCCGGCGCGCGCCGCCGCCGGAGGCCTTCTTCCTGCCCGCGGAGGACGGCGGCCGGCGCCTGTGCGTCCTGCACCGCCCGGCGCAGGCGGCCGGCCGGGCGGCGCGGGGCGCGCTGGTCTACCTGCACCCTTTCGCCGAGGAGATGAACCGCTCGCGGCGCATGGCGGCGCTGCAGTCGCGCGCCTTCGCCGACGCCGGCTTCGCGGTGCTGCAGATCGACCTCAAGGGCTGCGGCGACAGCGACGGCGACTTCGGCGACGCCGCCTGGTCGGACTGGCGGCAGGACGCACGCCGCGCCGGCGCCTGGATGGCGCGCGAATTCGATGCGCCGCTCTGGTGGTGGGGCCTGCGCTCGGGCGCGCTGCTGGCCTGCGACGCCGCGGGGCACGGCCCGGCGCCGGCCGGCCTGCTGCTCTGGCAGCCGGTGCTCTCGGGCGCGCAGCAGCTGTCGCAGTTCCTGCGGCTGGCGCGGGCCCGGCAGATCGTCGCCGGGCCGTCGGCGGCGGCGGGCCCGGACCTGCGCGCCGAGCTGGCCGCCGGCCGCGCGGTCGAGGTCGCGGGCTACCGGCTCTCGCCCGCGCTGGCGGCCGGGCTGGGCGCGGCCGGCGTCGGGCTGGCGCGCCCGGTCCCGCGGGTGCTGTGCTGCGAGGTGGGCGGGGCGGAGGGCGCCGGCGCCGAGCCGTCGCCCGCGCTGCAGGCCCAGCTCCAGCGATGGCGCGATGAGGGCTGCGACGCCCGGGCGACGGTGGTGGCGGGCACGCCGTTCTGGCACAGCGCGGAGCCGCAGGAATGCCCGGCGCTGCTGGCGGCGAGCGTGGCGCTCGTGGCCGGGGACGGGCGCGCGGAGGCCGATCGCCGCCCCGCGGCGGCCGCCGCGGGGCCGGTCCCGGACACCGGGCATGCTACGGATTCGATAGCTGATGCCGAAGGCGGTGCCTGCGCTGCGGCCGGTTTCCATGATGAAGTCCTGGCCTTCGACTGCGCCGGCGAACGCCTGACGGGCATCGCGTCCTGCCCGGAGCGTCCCGGCCCGCTGGGCGTGCTGTTCGTGGTGGGCGGGCCGCAGTACCGCGCCGGCAGCCACCGGCAGTTCGTCCTGCTGGCGCGGCGGCTGGCCGCCGCGGGCGTGCCGGCGCTGCGCTTCGACTACCGCGGCATGGGCGACGGGGAGGGCGCGCCGCAGGGCTTCGAATCGGTGGACGAGGACATCGCGGCCGCGCGGGCCGCGTTCGGCCGGCGCTTCCCCGGGGTGCGGCGGGTGGCGCTGTGGGGCCTGTGCGACGGCGCATCGGCCGCGCTGCTCCACCTCGACCGCACCGCGCGCCGGGCGCCGCCGGACGAGGCGGCGGGGCCGGACGTGGCGGCGCTGTGCCTGCTCAACCCCTGGGTGCGCTCCGAGGCGAGCCTGGCGCGCACCCATGTGCGCCACTACTACCTGCAGCGGCTGGCGCAGCCGGACTTCTGGCGCAAGCTGCTCGGCGGCGGGCTGGCCTGGCGCCGGGCCGCGGGCGCGCTGCTGCGCAACCTCGCGCTGGCGGCGCCGGCGCGCGGCGGCGCGGCCGGGCCGGCCCCGGCGGATTTCCGGGCGCGCATGGCCGCGGCCTGGCGCGGCTTCGGCGGGCCGGTGCTGCTGGTGCTCAGCGAGAACGACTTCACCGCCCGCGAATTCCTCGGCGCCGCCGCGGCCGACCCCGCCTGGGCCGGCGCGCTCGACGCGCCGGGGCTGCGGCGCATCGACGTGCCCGGGGCCGACCACACCTTCTCCAGCGCCGCCTGGCGCGCGGCGGTGGAGGACCGGACGCTCGAATGGATCGCGGACCTGCGCGGCGACGGCGAAGGCGCCGTGCCGCGGGAGCGCCGCGGATGAGGCGCGTCCCGGCATGAGGCGGGTGCTGATGGTCGCCTTCCACTTCCCGCCGCTGGCGGCGGGCAGCGGCATTCAGCGCACCCTGCGCTTCGCGCAGCAGCTCCCCGCCCATGGCTGGGAGCCGGCGGTGCTGACGGTGCATCCGCGCGTCCACCGCCCGTCCGACCGGGCGCCGGCCGCTGTCTCCGCTGCGGCCGATGCGGACCCGTCCGCGCGGGCCGCCGCCACGCTCGACGGGCTGCCCGACGGCATGCCGGTGCACCGGTCCTTCGCCCTGGACGCGGCGCGCGACCTCGCGGTGCGGGGCCGCTACCTCGGCTGGACCGCCCGGCCCGACCGCTGGGCGAGCTGGCGCGCCTTCGCGGTGCGCGACGGGCTGCGGCTGATCGAGCGCTGGAAGCCGGACCTGCTCTGGTCCACCTACCCGATCGCCACCGCGCACGCCATCGGCGCCGAGCTGCAGCGCCGCAGCGGCCTGCCCTGGGTGGCCGATTTCCGCGACCCAATGGCCCAGGACGGCTACCCGGCCGACCCGGCGACCTGGCGCAGCTTCCAGCGCATCGAGGAAACGGCGATGCGCCGCGCCCGGGCGGCCGTCTTCACCACGCCGGGCGCGGCCCGGGACTACCGCGCCCGCTACCCCGACGCCGGCGCGCGCCTCGCGGTCATCGAGAACGGCTACGACGAGGCCAGCTTCGCGGCGGCGTCGCGTGAGGCGGGCCGGGACGCCGGGCCGCTGGCGCCGGGCCGCCTGACGCTGCTGCACAGCGGCATCGTCTACCCCTCGGAACGCGATCCGTCGGCGCTGTTCGCCGCGCTGCAGGCGCTGCGCGCGGCCGGCCGCCTGCCGCCGGGCCGGATGCGCATCCGCTTCCGCGCCCCGGTGCACGACGCGCTGCTGCACGGGCTCGCGCGCCGCCACGGGGTCGAGGACCTGGTCGAGGTCTGCCCGCCGCTCGGCTACCGCGCGGCGCTGGCCGAGATGCTCCGGGCCGACGGGCTGCTGCTGCTGCAGGCGGCCAACTGCAACGCGCAGGTCCCGGCCAAGTTCTACGAGTACCTGCGCGCCGGGCGGCCGGTGCTGGCGCTGACCGATCCGGCCGGCGACACCGCCGGCGCGCTGCGCGCGGCCGGACTGGGCGCCGGCATCGCCCCGCTCGACGCGGCCGGCGCCATCACGGAGCTGCTGCCGCGGTTCCTGGACGCGCTGGACCGTGGCGACGCGCCCCGCCCGCGGCCGGAGGCGGTGGCGCAGGCGTCGCGCGAGGCGCGCACCCGCGCGTTGGCCGCGCTGCTCGACGCGTCCCTGGGCGCCGCCGGGGCGCGGCCCTGATGCCTCTTGCCTCGGTGCGGGGCGCGGTCCCGGCGCTGCAGCGTGCGGGCGCCGCCGCCGTCGGCGTCGCCTGCCTGGCCGCCGGGCTGGCGCTGGCCGTCCGGCATCCGGTGGCGCCGCTGGCCGCCGGGGCCGTCTTCTGCGCCTGGTGCCTGGCGGCGCTGCGCTGGCCGGGGCTGTGGCTGTTCGTGGTGCCGGCCGCGCTGCCGGCGCTGAATTTCTCGCCCTGGACCGGATGGATCGCGTTCGAGGAATTCGACCTGCTGCTGCTGGGCACGCTCGCGGCGGCCTGGCTCCGGCAGGCCGCCGCGCGGGACGCCCCGGCCGCGCCCCCGTCGCCGTGGCCCGGCCGGCTCGCCCTGGCGGTGCTGGCCTGGGGCGCGCTCGGGCTGGCGCGCGGCGTGGCGGCCGCCGGCGGCTGGTCCGGCGGCGCGGGCGGCGCGCTGTTCGGCGGATACCTCGATCCGGTCAACGCCTGGCGCGTCTTCAAGGGGCCGGCCTGCGCCGCGCTGCTGCTGCCGGCGCTCCAGCGCGAGTGCGCGGTCCGCGGGCCGCTGCGCGCCGGCGGCCGGCTCGCGGCCGGCATGCTGGCGGGCCTGTGCGTGGCGCTGGGCGCGGCGATCTGGGAGCGCGCGGCCTTTCCCGGGCTGTCCGACACGGCCGGCCCCTACCGCACGGTGGCGCTGTTCTGGGAGATGCACGTCGGCGGCGCGGCCATCGACGCCTACCTGGCGATGGCCGTGCCTTTCGTGCTCTGGGCGCTGGCGCGCGCGCGCACGCCACCGGCCTGGGCCGGCGCGGCCCTGCTGACGCTGGCGGCGGGCTACGTCTGCCTGACCACCTTCGCGCGCGGGGTCTACCTGTCCGTCACGCTGCCGGCGCTGCTGGCCGCCGCGCTGGCGGCGGTCGTGCATGTGCGCGGCGCCGGCGCGGCGGGCCTGCGCCGCATCGCGGTCGCGGTGCCGGCGGCCGCCGCGGGCGCGGCGGGCACCGGCCTGCTGGTCGCGCACGGCGGGCTCGCGGGCGCGGCGCTGGCGCTGGCCGCGGTGGCCTGCGCGCTGGCCGGGCTGCGCATCGTCCGCCGCCCGCTGGGACGGCGCTGGGAGGCGGGCGCGCTGCTGGCCTGCGTGCTCGTGGCGGAGGTGGTGGCCTTCTCGGGAAGCGGATCCTTCCTGCAGAGCCGGGTGGCCGCCAGCCAGGCCGACCTGGGCAGCCGCCTCGACCACTGGCGGCGCGGCGCGGCCCTGCTGCGCTCGCCGGCCGACTGGGCGCTGGGCCTGGGACTGGGGCGACTGCCGGCGCGCTACGCCGCCGCCTATCCGCTGGCCGAATTCCCGGGCACGGCGCACGGCGTGCCCACGGCCGACGGCGGCACCGCGGTGCGCCTGGCGGGCCCGGGGCAGGACAGCCGGCGCGGGCGCTACTTCGCCCTGACGCAGCGGGTGGACGCGGCCGGCCCCGGGCCGCTGCGGGTGACCGCGGACATCGCGGTGCGCCGGCCGGCGATGCTGCAGTTCCGGGTCTGCGAGCGCCACCTGCTCTACACCCGCGCCTGCCGCCGCGCCGACCTGCTGGTCCTGCCCGGCGCGCAGCCCTGGCAGCGGGTGTCGGTGCTGCTGCAGGGGCCCGCCCTGCCGGAGGCGCGCGGCTGGCGCGCGCCGCCGCGCCTGGCGATGTTCTCGGTCGCCGCGCCGCTCGCCGGCACCGCGGCGGAGATCGGCCGGCTGTCGCTGGCGCGCGAGTCGGCCGGCGCGCCGCCGCGGGAGCTGCTGGCCAACGGCGATTTCGCCGCGGGCCTGGCCCGCTGGTGGCCGGCGGCGCAGGGCTACTTCCTGCCGTGGCACATCGACAACCTGCTGCTGGAGGCGCTGATCGAGCGCGGCCTGGCGGGCGTGGTTCTGCTCTACGGCGCGCTCGCGCTGGCGGTGCGGGGGCTGCTGCCGCGGCGCGGCGCGGCGGGCGCGGAGGCCCTGGGCCCGCTGGCGCCGGTCCTGGCCGCCGCGCTGGCCGGGGCGGCGCTGATCGGCGCGGTCAGCAGCGTGCTGGACGTCCCGCGCGACGCCTTCCTGCTGCACCTGCTGCTGTTCTTCGCCCTCGCGGCCACGGCGGGCCGCCGGCAGCCGCTGCCGGACGCGGCGCGGCTCAGTCGCCCGGGCGGCGCTGCTTGATCAGCCGGTCCACGAAGTTCGACGGGATGGCGTAGCTGATGCCCGAGGGATTGCTCAGCGCGCCTTCGCGGGTGCTCTTGAGCAGGGTCATGTTGACCACGCCGATCACCTCGCCGCTGTCGGGGTCGAACAGAGGGCCGCCGCTGTTGCCCGGGTAGGCGGTGCCGTCGAGCTGGAAGATGTCGAAGTTGCCGTTGCCGTCGCGCGCGCTGCGGATGAGCCGTGCGGTGAGCTGCTGGCCGCTGGGCGCCGGCAGGGCCACCGCGGCGATGGAGGAGACGGTGGCCCGGTGCGTCACCGGCGCGAAGCCGAGCGCGCCGCCGATGGGGAAGCCCATGAAGGCGGCCGACTGGCCTTCGCGCACCGTGTCCGAATTGCGCAGCGCCAGCGCGGGCACCGGCGGCCCCTCGATGCGCAGCAGGGCGAGGTCGTGCGCCCGGTCGACTTCCAGCACCCGCGCCGGACGGGCCTGCCACAGGGCGCCGCCGCCCGAGACCTGCACCGTCAGGCTGGCGTCCCCGACCGTCTCCGCGGGCTGCAGCACGTGGGCGTTGGTCGCCACCAGGTTGCCGTCGCCCACCACGAAGCCGGTCCCGCCGAGGCGGAAGCGCGGGCTGTCGGTGCTGCGGTGGTAGCCCACCAGCACCACCGAGGGCTTGACCCGGGCGATGGCGTCCGGCAGCTCGGCCCGCGCCGGGACGGCCGGCAGGCAGGCGGCCGCCGCCAGCGCGAGCGCGGCCGCCAGCCGCCGGCGCCGCGCCGGGATCACAGGCCGCTCTTGAGCTGCGCGACCTCGGCCTGCGCCGGGAACCGGTCGCCCAGCGCCGACAGCGTGTCGAGCTCGCGCCGGGCGTTGTCCTTCTCGCCGGCGGCGATGTAGATCCGGGCGAGCCCCAGGCGCAGCTGGGCCATCTCGGGTTGCAGGGTCAGCGCGCGCTTCTGCAGGTCGATCGCCTGGGTGAAGTTCTTCTTGCCCGCGTAGAGCGTGGCCAGCGTATCCATGAACGCCGGCTGGTTCGGCGCGAGGCGGTTGGCCTTCTCGGCGAAGCCGACGCCGTCCTTGCCCAACTTGTCCGAGACCCAGGCCAGGTTGTTGAGGGCCATGGCGTTGTTGGGATTGATCTCCAGCACCTTCTGGTAGCGGCGCTCGGCGTCGGCGTAGTCCTGGCGCGCCAGGGCGACGTCGCCCAGGTGGTAGTTGAAGGCGTCGTCGCGCGGATGGTCGCGCAGCCAGTCCGCGGCGAAGCGGTTCGCCTCGGCGGCGTTGTTGCCGGACTGCAGCGTCGCGTGGAGCTTGATGGCCAGCTCGGCCACCGGCGCGACGCGCAGCGCGTTGCGGTAGGCCGCGGCGGCCTGCGGCCACTGCTTCTGCTGGGTGGCGATGTCGCCCTCCAGGACGTAGCCGATCGGCTCCTTGGGACGCTGCTGCTGCACCTTCTTCGCCATGGCGACGGCGTCCTGGGCGTTGCCCTGCGCGAGCTTGAGCAGGATGACGCCGCGCTGCGCGTCGACCAGGTCGGGCGTGATCTCCAGGGCCCGGTTGAGGCTGCGCATCGCGCCGTCCCGGTCCTTGGTGTTCATGTAGACGTCGGCCAGCCGCATGTACGGCTGGGGCTGGCCCGGCTGCAGCGAGGCCAGCTTGTTGTAGGTGGAGATCGCCTGGTTGGCGTCGCCGGACACCAGCTGCGCGCGGCCCAGCGCGTCCAGCAGCGCCGGATGGTCGGGCAGGGCGGCGAGGCCGTCCTGGGCGGCAGCGAGCGCCTGCTTGGGGTTCTTGGCGCGCAGGTACAGCTCCGAGAGCATGACCCGCGAGCGCGGATCGGTCGGGTCGGCCGCCACCGCGTCGCGCACCAGGCCGATGACCTCGTCCACCGGCGCGTTCATGCGCGCGCGCACGCCGGCCAGGCCGATCAGGGCAGGGGCGTTCTTGGGGTTCTTCTCGACCAGCGCGCGGAAGCGCTTTTCCGCGTCGGCGGGCTTCTTCTCGGCCAGGTCGGCGTTGGCCATGCCGGAGATCGACGGGAAGTAGGTGGCGTCGGCCTGCAGCGCCTGCTCGTAGGCCTTGCGGGCGCCGGCGATGTCGCCCCGCGCGAGCAGGGTGTCGCCGCGCAGGTTGAGCACCGACAGGTCGTTCGGCTTCTTCTTCTCCATCGTGTCGATGGACTTGAGCGCGCTGTCGTACTCCTTGCGCTGCAGGTGGGCGCTCACCAGCGCGAGGTCGGCCGAGGTGTCGTTGCCCGACGCGGCGGCGATGCTTTCGAGCTGGCCGAAGGCCGCGTTGTCGCCCGCGGCCAGCCGCGCCAGCGCGACCGAGGTGCGCTTGCGGTTGTTCTGCGGGTCGAGCTGGCTGGCGTTGGCGAAGAACTGCTCGGCCTTGCGGGGCTCGCCCTTCTGCAGGTAGGCCTGGCCGGCGAGGCTGAGCAGTTCCGAGTCCGGCTTCCCGCCGCCCTGCGCGTCGGCGGGCAGCAGGGCCAGCGCCTTGTCGGGCTGGCCGTTGCGCAGGTAGGTCGCCATCAGGATCCGGCGCGCCATCGGCAGGTTGGGCACGCTCTGCAGCGCCTTGCTGAGGTGGCTCTCGGCCTGCGACAGGTTGCCCAGCTGGAATTCGGTGGCGCCCGCCACCTGCAGCACCTGGACGTTGTCGGGCGCCATCTTGAGGACCTGCTGCGACAGGTCGTGCGCGGCCTTGTAGTCCTTCTTCTGGTAGGCCAGCTGGGTTTCGAGCAGCCGGGTCTGCGGATGGCCGCCCGCGGTCTTCTTGAGCTGGTCGAGCGCCTGGCCGGCCTCGTCGAGCTTGCCCTGCGCCATCAGGACGGTCACCGCGCCGGCCTGGCCAGGGAGGTAACCCGCCTTGACCTCGGCCGACTTGCGGTAGGCCGCCAGGGCCTCGTCCGGCTGGCCCTTCGCGTAGTAGAGGATGTCGCCGCGCAGCTTCCAGGCGTCGGCGTTGTCCGGGTGCTTGTCGAGCGTCCGCTGCACGATGGCGAGCGCGCCGTCCACGTCGCCCGCGGCGCCTTTCTGACGGGCCTGGGTCAGCAGCGCGGTCGGGTTGTCGGGCTGGGCTTCGAGCGCCGCGGCCAGCGCGGCGTCGGCCTTCTGCATGTTGCCCAGCGCGGCGTAGGCCGCAGCGAGCGAGGTCTGCAGATCGGCCCGCGCCGGGGCGGATTCGAGCCGCTCCCCGGCGAAGCCGTCGGTGATCTCGCGGAACTTGTTCTGCGCCAGCAGGCTGCGGGCCAGCGGCGGCACCACCTGGTCGCGCGGGTATTTGAGGTCCAGCGCCTTGCGCAGCTCCACCTCGGCCGAGACCACGTCCCCGCCGTTGAGCATCGCGGTGCCGAGCAGGAAGCGGGCCTCGGCCAGGGAGGGGTCGGCCTGCAGCGCGTTCTTGAGCTGGATGACCGCGGCCTTGCTGTCGTCCTTGGCGAGGTAGGCCTTGGCCGATGCCAGCATCGCCTCGGGCTTGTCGCCGCCGCAGGCGGTCAGGATCAGGGTCAGCAGCAGGGCCGGCAGGGCCGCGCGCTTGGGGAAACGGAAGGAGGTCATGGGCAATCCTGTGGAGGCGGCGGGCAGGCGGGACGGTGCGGGGGGCTTATTTCAGGCTGAAGCGGTGCATCAGATCGTACAGAGTCGGACGACTGACCCCCAGCAGGTTGGCGGCCTTGACGATGTTGCCGTTGGCCCGTCCGAGCGCCGAGATGATGGCGCGCCGCTCCGCGTTGTCGCGCACGGTGCGCAGGTCGAGCTGGTCGTCGGCGGCGTCCTCGTCGGGCAGGTCGATGCCGATGTCCTCGCCGCCGATCTGGTTGCCGTCGGCCATGATGACCGCGCGCTTGATGCAGTTCTCGAGTTCGCGGACGTTGCCGGGCCAGGGATGGGCCTCGATGGCGCGCAGCGCGCTCTCGCCGAGCGTCATCGAGCCGCGGTTCTGCTCCTGGGCGAAGCGGCGCGCGAAGGCGTGGGCCATCAGCGCGGCGTCGCCGGGGCGTTCGCGCAGCGGCGGGATGTTGACCACGATCTCGGCGAAGCGGTAGTAGAGGTCCTCGCGGAAGCGGCCTTCCTTGCTCAGGGCCTTGAGGTCCTGGTGGGTGGCGCAGACGATGCGCACGTCGATCGGGATCTCCTGGCGGCCGCCGAGGCGCTCGATGGTGCGCTCCTGCAGGAAGCGCAGCAGCTTGGCCTGCAGCGGGAAGGGCAGGTCGCCGATCTCGTCGAGCATCAGCGTGCCGCCGTGGGCCATCTCGATCTTGCCCAGCGTGGTCTTGGTGGCGCCGGTGAAGGCGCCGCGTTCGTAGCCGAAGAGTTCGCTCTCGAGCAGGTTCTCCGGGATGGCGGCGCAGTTGATGGCGACGAACTTGCCGTTGCGGCGATTGGAAGCCTGGTGCAGCCCGCGCGCCAGCACCTCCTTGCCGGTGCCGCTCTCGCCGAGCAGCATCACGGTGGCGGTGCTGGTGGCGACCTTCTCGATGGTGCGGCAGATGCGCAGCATCTGCGGGTCGCGGGTGATCAGGCCCGAGAGCGCGTCGGGCTGGTGCATCGCCTGCAGCCGGCGGTTCTCGGCCTGCAGCTCGAAGACGCGGAAGGCGCGCTCGATGGTGAGGTTGAGCAGCGCCGGCTCGAAGGGCTTGGCGAAGAAGTCGTAGGCGCCGGTGGCGACCGCCTTGAGCGCGTTGGACTGGTCGTTCTGGCCGGTGAGCACGATGACCTTGGTGTCGGGCTCGACCGCCAGGATCTGCTCCAGGAGCCGGAAGCCCTCGCTGGTGCCGTCGGCGTCGGGCGGCAGGCCGAGGTCCATGGTCACGACCGCGGGCCGGTGGCGGCGCAGCTGGTCGAGCGCCTGCTCCCGGTCGCCGGCGGTGACCGACTCGAACTGGTCGAGCGACCACTTGATCTGTTTCTGCAGCGCCGGATCGTCCTCGACGATCAGCAGCGTGCGGTTCTTGTCTTGGCTCATGGTGTCTCCGTGCCGGCGAGGGCAGGCTCCGTGCGGGTTGCGAGCAGCGGCAGCAGGATCACGACCCGCGTGCCCTGGCCGAGCTGGCTGTCGACCTCGATTTTCCCACCGAGCTCCTGCACGTACTGGAAACTCTCGTAGGCGCCGATGCCCATGCCGGCCTGCTTGGTGGTCTGGAAGGGGCGGAAGAGCCGGTCGCGCACGAACTCCTCGGACATGCCGGCGCCGGTGTCGCCGACCTCGATGCGCGCCTGGCCGGAGGCGCGGCCGAGCCGGATCCAGACGCGGCGGTCGCGCGGCGTGGCGTCGAGCGCGTTCTGGACCACGTGGCCGACGACGCGCTCCAGGCGTTCCTCGTGGCCGCGGGTCACCACCGGCTCGTCGACCGCGACTTCCAGCGCGCGGCCCTGGCGCGTCGCCAGGGCGCGCATGCGTTCGACGATGGCGCTCAGGTCCACGCCCAGCACGCCGCCGGCGGGCGCCTCGCCCTCGCGCAGCTGCAGCATCAGCTGGCGCATCTTGACCAGCGAGTTCTCGACGGTCAGCAGCATGTCCTGCTGGAACTCGGGATTGGCGTGCAGCCGCTTGGCGTTCTCCAGCATCAACGCCAGCTGGGTGACGATGTTCTTGAGGTCGTGCACCACGAAGGCCGACATGCGGTTGAAGGCGTCGAACTTGCGCGCCTCCAGCAGCGCTTCGGTGGCCTGCATCTGCGCGAGGAAGGTGGCGGCCTGCCGGCCGGCGGTCTTGAGCAGGTCGTTGACCTCCCAGTTGACGTCCACCGGCGTGCGGGCCTGGTCGAGCAGCACGAAGCCGATGAGTTCCTCGCCCAGCAGCAGCGGCACGATGAGCCAGGCCTGCGGCAGCTGCGCGAGCCAGTCCGGCAGGGGCAGGCCCTCGTAGCGGGCGGCATCGGCGCGGTATTCCTGCAGGTTGACCACCCAGCCGCTGGTGGCCATGAACTGGCAGAGGGGCGAGTCGACCGGCTCGGGCGCGTGCATCTCCGGCTGGTTCCAGCGGGCGCTCTGGTGGAAGCCGGAAGCGTCGCCCGGGCGGCGCAGCCACAGCCCGCCCGCGGGGCTCTCGAGCATGTCGGCCAGGCCGCGCACCGCGTGCTCGCCGAGTTCCTGCGGCGACTTCTTGCCCGACAGGGCCGCGGTGAAGCTCAGCCACTCTTCGCGGTAGTCGTAGCGGTAGCGGAAGAAGTGCTTGCTGACCGAGACCCGTAGGCGCGAACGCAGCGTGCCGGAGAGCGCCAGCACCACCAGCGCCACCAGCGCCGAGAACACCACCGTCAGCTGCAGCGCCGGGCCCCAGTCCCCGCCGAAGTAGCGCAGGTAATAGCCGATGGCCGACACCACCAGCAGGTAGGCGCCCGCGATCAGCAGCGTGGCCGAATGGAAGGCCGCCTTGCGCGACATCCGCAGCCGCGACACCCAGGCGGCGCGCCGCAGGCTCGAGAGCACCAGCAGCGGCACCATCAGCGCGTGGATGCCGGCCCGCACGCTCATCGCGTCGGAATCGATGCGGTTGAACAGGACCGACTCGGAATAGAAGTAGAAGTCGAACAGGAAGGCGCCCGCCAGGCCGAGGCACAGCGGCTTGGCGTTCCAGCGGGAGTCGACCGCCAGGTTCCGGTAGAACTGCTCCAGCAGCAGCAGCGCGAAGATCGGCAGCGCCATCGCGCTGGTCAGCACCAGCTGGGCGAAGGACGCCGCGTCCCCGGGGAAGAGGGCGGCGCCGCACTGCGCGACCAGCGCCACCACCAGCAGCGCGATCGCCGCGGGTTCCAGCCAGCGCGCCACCGGCACCGGCCGGCGCGCCGGGTCGCCGCCGGCGGAGCCCATGGCGGGCGGCGGCAGCCGGCACGAAGTCAGGAAGAAGGCGTACCAGGCACCGTAGCGCAGCACGTCGGCGATGCCGGAGGCGCGGCCCAGCCCCGGCTCCCGCAACGCGAGCGCGCCCACCCCGCACCAGCCCCAGACGGCGGTGCCGACGACCGCGGCCAGCATCGAGAGCGTCGGCGGCGCGCGCAGGGCGCCCAGGTAGCCGGTCCGGCACAGGTAGGCCGCGAATCCCGTGTAGGCCAGGGCGGCCGCGGCGTAGCCGAGGGTCATCAGGGCGATGTCGCCACTATTCATCGGAACGCGTGTTCGGTTCGGGGATGGGTGGGGTGAAGGGAGCGGGACGGCTGGCGTCCCGGGGGCCGGCCTCGGCGTCCGGCCGGGTCAGCGCGCGCCCTTGCCGAGCAGCACCACGCTGACCGTCTCGAAAAGGATCACCAGGTCGAGGAACAGCGAGTGGTTCTTCACGTAGTAGAGGTCGTACTGCAGCTTCTCGGCTGAATCCTCCAGCGTGGCGCCGTAGTGGTAGCGCACCTGCGCCCAGCCGGTCAGGCCCGGCTTCACGCTCTGGCGGACCGCGTAGTAGGGGATCTGGTTGGTGAGCTGCTCGACGAAGAAGGGCCGCTCGGGGCGCGGGCCGACCAGGCTCATGTCGCCCTTGAGCACCACGAAGAGCTGGGGCAGCTCGTCCACCCGGATCTTGCGGATGATGGCGCCCACGCGGGTGACCCGGCTGTCCTGGGCCTGGGCCCACTGCGGCTTGCCGTCCTTCTCGGCGTCGGTGCGCATGCTGCGGAACTTGATGACGTTGAAGGGCTTGCCGTTGAAGCCGGTGCGTTCCTGGGTGTAGAAGATCCCGCCCTTGCTCTCCAGCTTGATCAGCGCCGCGGTCACCAGCATCACCGGCAGGGACAGCACGATGAGCACCAGCGCGCAGACGATGTCGAACAGGCGCTTGACGATGACGCGCAGGCCGCCGTGGCCGAAGCCGTCGCCGAAGATCAGCCAGCCGGCGTAGAGCGAATCCAGCCGGATCTGCCCGAGGACGGTCTCGAAATGGGTGGCCATGTCCACCACCCGCACGCCACGCAGCTTGCAGTCGAGCAGTTCGCGCAGCGGCATGCTGCCGCCCCGCCGCTCGCCGAGCGCGACCACGATCTCGTCCACCTTGAGGTCCTCGACCGTCTGGGCCAGCGTCCGGTGCGGGGGCAGCATCCGCGAAGGCGAGACCTGCTGCTCGGTTTCGTTGGGACTGGCGTAGTAGCCCACCACGTCCACGTGGCGGTCGGCGTCCTGCAGCGATTTGCCGACCTTGGCGGCGCGCGGGCCGGTGCCGAAGATCAGCACCCGGTAGCGCATCCCGGGTTGCGGAGCGGCGTGCGCCGCGTAGATGCGGTGCGCGATCACGCCGACGACGCCGGCGATGGCGGCGAGCAGCAGCCGCTCGCGGCTGGAATACTCTTCTGGCAGGCCGCCGAAGAGCACGTAGGCGAAGGGCAGCGTCAGCAGCAGCGACAGGAAGGCGCGTGCATAGGACTGCCGCACCGACCGGTGGTGGTAGCGCTGGTAGAGGCCGAGCGAGATGTTGATCGACAGGAACCCGCAGCCCAGCAGCAGTCCGTAACCCAGCAGCGACAGGGCCGGGCCGAGGTCGATGCGGCTCCAGGGCGTGGCGACCCCGATCGCGCACAGCACCAGCAGCAGATCGAAGATGACCTGCAGGAGCACCTGCTTGTGGAGGTAGTGATTGAAGATCTTGACCATGAGCGGGAGAGGCGGGCTAGCCTGGACGGCTGGATGGCGGGGGAACGGAAGGCATGCGCGGGACAGACGGATCTGAGACCGGGGCCATGACCTGCGGATGACTGCGGAGCGGTGCGACCGGGTATTGTCGTGGGCGTGGCGGGCCGGGACGCCTAGGGCTTGGCAATCGCGGCCGGCGAGACCGCATTGTCGTAGGCTTCGTCGATCTGGCGGTGTATGACCTGCCACAGCGGCTTGACGAACGCGCGCAGGCTGGGGACCACGCTGGCGACGTGGATGATCGACGGCACCCGGGTGCCGCGGTGCTCGATCGGCGCGCCGATCGGCTCGATCTTCACCCCGAGCTTGGAGAAGTGCTGGGCCAGCCGGCATTCGGTCAGGGTGAAGAGGTAGTCGATGCCGTGCCGCTCGGCCAGGACCACGCAGCCGATGTAGAGGCTGACCGGGATATAGGGAAAGCGCGGCTGGACGCTGTTGCCGAAATCCTGGTCCTGGATGGGCACGGCATGGTTCTGCTCGCCCTTGCGTCGCCGGAAATTGGCCATGACCGCGAGGCGCGATACCTCGGCGATGCGGCTGCGGTCCAGCGTGCGCGGATCGATGATGCTGCGGTCGATGGTGTCGCGGCAGGAGACCTCGAACGGCAGCGGCGCCTCCGGCTTGGCGGGATCGGGGAGCACCAGCCGCGCGCAACCCACGAGGTTCTGCGTCGCGTCGGCGGTGCGGAGCAGGCAGTGGACGGATTGCCGGTCGTAGGCGTCCGTCTCCTGCTGGTCCTCGCGCACCGGCTCGAAGCCGAATTCGCGCGCGTACACCTCGTGGCGGATGAAATAGACGTCTTTGCGCAGTTCGTCGTCGAGCGCGGGAGCGATTCCGAAGAACCGCGTGAATCCGTCGGCGATGCTGTGGCTCTGGACTGGTTCTGACATCGCTGTTCCTTGGTGGGTTTCGGGGGCCTGCGTGGCTGTACTACCGGCCGCCGGCGATGGAATTCATTCGCCGTTTATTGTTACAAAATAGGATGCTATTGAAACACCTTTTTACGTTTTGGTCCAGTTCGACACGGGTTTCGATGGTTCCACCGGGGATTTCCATCTGGTTACCCCATCGCAGCTCCTGCGGCAATACCATGATTTTCGCAAGGAAGGCAGCCGGGCTAGCCCGCGGCTTCCCGTTCCGAACGCCCAAAGACCGGCATCGGCGCATGGATCCCGCCGGCATTGTGCCGATATTGCGGTGTCCCGCGTCGGGCCGCGCGGACGGGTCGGCGCGCGGGTGCGACGTTGCGCCGCGCCGCCCCGAACCGCGCGCCAGGGGTTTCCTCGCGGATCCGCCGGCGTTTCTCCCGATATTCGATGAGCCGCCCCACCGATGACCGTTTCCGTCGATTCCATGAAGTTACTGATTGTCTGCACCGCCAACATCTGCCGTTCGCCGATGGCCGAGACGGTCGCGCGTCAGACCCTCGAGGCGATGGGCCTGCGCGGCAAAGTCACGGTCGCCTCCGCCGGCACGCGGGCGCGCCATCCGGGCGAGCGCATGGATCCGCGGGCGGTCGCGGCGCTGGAGCGCCGCGGCTACCGGGTCGACCGGCGGGTGTCCCGGCGGGTCCGCGCCGAGGACTTCGAGGACTTCGATCTGGTGCTGGCGATGGACCCCTCGCACATGGACGCGCTGCGCCTGCTCTGCCCGGACCATCGGCGGCACACGCTGCGCTACTTCCTGCCCGTCGTACGGGCGGACGAGGCGCCCGCGGTCCCCGATCCCTACTACGGCACCGCGGAAGGTTTCGAGGAGGTGCTGGACCTCTGCGAAACCGGGGTCGATGCGCTGGTCGCCCAGGGGCTGGTGCGCCCAGCCTGAGCCGGGCCCCGGCGGCGCATCGGGGCTTGGCGCGGGGCGGGTTCGCGGGGATCATCCCCACCCCCAGGACGATTCGACCGCCATGCCTCCCCACCATTCCCGCGCGGCCCCGGACGCCGCGCTGCGCCTGACCGGGCGCATCCTCTACCTCTGCGCCGATGCGGACGCGCTGCGGCGCCAGTTCGCCGGCGAGGATCTGGCGCCCGACGCCGCCGGCGCGCTGCGCGACGACGTCTCGACCGACGAGATCACGCCGCTGCCCATCCTGACCCACTACGACGACCGGCTCGGCCGCTACGCCTACACCGGCGTGGAGGCCGGCGGGGCGCGGCCGGTGCCGGCGGACGGCGTGCTGCGCGGCGGTTTCCAGGTCGCCGTGGCGGGGCGCCGCTACGGCAAGGGCTCGTCGCGCGAGCACAGCCCCGCGGCCGAGAAGCACGCCGGTGTGCGGCTGGTGGTCGCCGAGAGCTTCGAGCGCATCTACCGCCAGAACGCGGACAACATCGGGCAGTTCACCTCGACCGACTTCGGCCTGCTGCCGCGCATCCGGGCCGGCGAGGCCATCCCGGTCGAGGAACTCGTGGCCGGGCGCGACGCGCTGGCGGCGCGGATCCTGGGCGCGGGCGGCCTGCTGCGCTTCGGGCAGCGGTCGGTGCGGTCGGTGCGCGGCGCCCCGCCGGCGCAGGACGACCGTCCGCGCACGCTGTTCGAGAAGATCGTGGCGCGGCACGCCCTCGCGACCGGATGGACCCCGGCCGACCCCGGGCCGGGGGACGGCGCGTTCGTGCGGGCGGACTGGCGTTTCATCCACGAGTACTACACCGGCATGGCGGCGCACATGCTGCACGAGGCCTTCGGCCGGCCGCTGGCGCTGCGGGACCCGGCATCCATCGTCGTGTTCGAGGACCACACCTCCTACGTCGAGGAAAGCCCGGCCCACGTGCGCGGCGGGCTGGTGCCCGACGTGCGCCGCATGGTGCAGGCGCAGCGCGATTTCGTCGATGCCTACGGCCTGCGCTGCCACCGCACCCTCACCGAGGACGAGGCCGCGCGCGATGCCGCGGACCGGGCCGCCGGGCGGATCGCGGGCGTCGGCGACGCGGCCGGCATCTCGCACGCCATGGTGGCCGAGCGCTACGCCCTGCCGGGCCAGCTGGTGGTGGGCACCGACTCGCACACGCCGCACAGCGGCGCGCTGGGCTGCGTGGCCTTCGGCGTGGGCACCACCGACATGGCCAACGCCTTCGTCACCGGCGCGGTCCGGCTCACCATGCCGCAGTCGCTGCGCGTGCTGCTCGACGGCTCCCTGGGCGAGGGCGTCACCGCCAAGGACCTGGCGCTGCACCTGCTGGCCCTGCCCGAGATCCGGCGGGGCGACGGCGTGGGCAAGGCGTTCGAGTTCTGCGGCCCGGCGATGGCGGCCCTGTCCACCGACGAGCGGGCGACGCTGACCAACATGACGGCCGAGCTCGGCGGCTTCACCGGCATCGTCGCGCCGGACGCCGAGACGCTGCGCTTCCTGCGGGAGCGGCGCGGAGTGGAGGCGACGATCGAGCCCTGGATGCGCAGCGACCCCGGCGCCGCCTACGCCGCCACGATCCGGGTCGATTGCGGCGCGATCGGGCCGATGGTGGCCCGGCCGGGCGATCCGGGCAACGGCGTGGCGCTCGGCGCGGTGGAGGGCCCGGTGCGCATCGACATCGCCTACGGCGGTTCCTGCACCGCCGGCAAGCGCGAGGATTTCGACCACTACCACCGGGTGCTGGCCTGGGCCGCGGCGCGGGGCCTGCGGCTGGCGCCCGGGGTGACGCTCTACCTGCAGTACGGCACGACGGCGGTGCGCGACCACTGCGTCGCCCAGGGCTACGACCGGGCCTTCGCCGCGGTCGGCGCGCGCATCCTGCAGCCCTCGTGCGGCGCCTGCGGCAACTGCGGGCCCGGCACCTCGGTGCGGCCCGACCAGGTGACGGTCAGCGCCATCAACCGCAACTTCCCCGGGCGCGGCGGGCCGGGGCAGGTGTGGCTGGCCAGCCCGCCGACGGTGGCCGCCAGCGCGATCGCCGGCGAACTCGTGTCCTTCGAGGAACTGCAGCGCCGTTGCGCCGGCGCCGGCTGAGCGGCGGTCCGCCGGGGCTGGCCGGAAGCGGGCGCGGATGGCCCGTCGGCGCCGGCCCGGACGGTCCGGCCCGCCGCCGGAACCGGCTCCCGCCCGGGGGCCGGGACGTTTCTGAAAAAATGCGGGTTTTGTTCAGGCATGCAGGAGACAACCATGAACCCCACTTCCCAGCGCCCGCGGGACGCCGCGCCCGCCGCATCCGCCGCCGGCGGCATCGACCGCCGCCGCCTGCTGGCCTGCGCGCTGGCCGGCGCGGCCGCCGGGCTGCACGGCGGCGCGGCCCTCGCCCAGGGCGGCGACGGACGGCCGGTGCGCCTCATCCTGCCGCTGTCCACCGGATCGACGGTCGACGTGGTCGCCCGCGCGATGTCCAACCCACTGTCGCAGGCCTTCGGCGCGCCGGTGGTCATCGAGAACATCCCGGGCGCGGGCGGCATCAGCGGCACCACCCAGCTGGTGCGCGCGCCCAAGGACGGCCACACGCTGGCGATGGTGTCGTCCAACCACGTGATCAACCCGAGCATCTACAAGTCGATGCCCTACGACTCGCTCAAGGACATCACGCCGATCTGCGTGCTGGGAACGGTGCCGCTGGCGCTGGTGGTCCACCCTTCCGTGCCGGCGCGCACCACCCAGGAGCTGGTCGCGCTGCTCAAGGCGCACCCGGGCAAGTACAACTTCGGCTCCGCCGGCAACGGCGGGGTGCTGCACCTGGCCGGCGAGATGTTCAAGAGCCAGGCCGGCGTGGACATCCGCCACGTGCCCTACCGCGGCACCGGCCCGCTGGTGGTGGATGTGGTCGGCGGGCAGGTGGAGATGGCGGTGGTGTCGGTCACCGCCGTCGCGGCGCACATCAAGGCCGGCAAGCTGGTGGGCATTGGCGTGTCGACCCCGAAGCGCGTGCCCATCCTGCCGGACGTGCCGACGCTGGCCGAGAGCGGCCTGCCGAACTATGCGATCGATTCCTGGATCGCGCTGATCGGACCGGCCGGCCTGCCGCCGGCGCTGGTCGAGAAGAGCTACCAGGCGGTGAAGGCCACCCTGGCGCAGAAGGAGGTGCAGGACGTCTTCGCCCAGCAGGGGCTGGTGATCACCAACGGCACGCCGGCGCAGGCGGCGCCCTTCTTCAAGGCGGAATACGAGAAGCACGCCAGGCTGGTGAAGCTCTCCGGCGCGACCGCCGACTGAGCGCCCGCCGGCCGCGGTGCCGGCCTAGCGGCGCAGCGCCTCGGCGACCTTGGCCACCAGCGCGTCGGCGCCGAAGGGCTTGACCAGCAGGCCCATGGATTCGCCGAGGAAGCTGCCGCGCATCGCGGCCTCCTCGGCGTAGCCGGTCATCAGGATGACCGGCAGGCCGGGGAAGCGTTCCCGCGCGAAGTCGGCCACCTGCCGGCCGTTGGGGCCGGGCAGGCCGACGTCGGAGAGCAGCAGGTCGAAGCGCTGGGTGCCGGCCAGCGCCGCCATGGCCTCGTGGCCGTCGCGCGCCTCGACCACCCGGTAGCCCTGGTCGTGCAGCAGGTCGATTGCCAGCATGCGCACCACCGCGTCGTCCTCCACCACCAGCACGGTGCCGGTCGAGGCGGCCGGATCGTCCGGGCCGTCGGCCGCCTGCGGCGCGGGCGCTTCGGCGGCGGGGGCGCGCAGCAGGTACAGCGAGACCACGGTGCCCGCGCCCACCCGGCTGTCGATCGCGATGTGCCCGCCCGACTGGCGCGCGTAGCCGTAGATCATCGACAGGCCCAGGCCGGTGCCCTGGCCGATGGGCTTGGTGGTGAAGAAGGGCTCGAAGGCCTTGTCGAGCACCTCCGCCGGCATGCCCACGCCGGTGTCCGCGACCAACACGCGCACGTAGTCTCCCGGCTCCAGGCCCTGCATCCCGCGGGTTTCCTCCGGACGCAGCCGGACGTTGTCGGCGGCGATGCGCAGCCGCCCGCCCTCGGGCATCGCGTCGCGGGCGTTGATCGCGAGGTTGAGCACCGCGCTCTCGAACTGGTGCATGTCGGTGAGCGCCGGCCACAGGTCGCTGGCGACCGACAGCTCCAGGCGGATGTTCTCGCCGCCGGTGCTCTGCAGCATGTCCTCCAGCCCGTAGAGCGCGGTGCCCAGGTCCACCGCCTTGGAGTCGAGCGGCTGGCGGCGCGAGAAGGCCAGCAGGCGCTGGGTGAGCGCCGCGGCGCGCTGGGCCGAGGCGATCCCGGCCGAGACGTAGCGGTCTAGCCTCGCGACCGATCCCTGGCGCACCTTGCGCTGGATGAGCTGCAGCGGCACCACGATGCCCTGCAGCATGTTGTTGAAATCGTGGGCGATACCGCCGGTGAGCTGGCCGATGGCTTCCATCTTCTGGGACTGGCGCAGCTGTTCCTGGGTGCGGGCCAGGGCGGCGGCCTGCTCCTGCTCGGCGGTGATGTCGCGGGCCATGGCGTAGATGCGGTCGCCGTCGGGCACCGCGGTCCAGTCCAGCCAGCGGAAACCGCCGTCCCGGTGCAGGAAGCGGCAGACGAAATGCGTGGTGGTGGCGCCCGAGGCGAGCCGGTCGAGCATCTCCCGGCCCGCGGACGCGTCGTCCGGGTGGAAGAACTCCAGCGACGACCGCCGGGTCGCCTCCTCCGGGGACCAGCCCAGGATGCGGCCGAAGGCGGGATTGACCGTCTCGTACATGCCGTCGATGCGGGCCACGACGATGATCTCCCGGCTGACCCGCCAGATGCGCTCGCGGTCGCGGGCCTCGGCCGCCGCCTGGGCCTCGAGCGTGCCGGCGAGTTCGCGCAGGCTCTCCTCGGCCTTGCGTTCCTCGGTGATGTCGCGCGCGATGCCCAGCAGCCGGATGCTGCCGTCGCCGTTGACCACCCGGCGCCCGGTGGCCGCCACCCACATCGGCCTGCGGGTGCGCAGGCCGCGGATGCGGTACTGCAGGTCCACGACGCCGTCGTCCTCGCCGCGGATCGCGGCCTGGAACGCCGCGTCGACCCGGCTGCGGTCCTCGGGGTGCAGGGTGCCGAGCATTTCCCGGCTGTAGCCCGGCTCCTGGTCCGGCGGCAGCTCGGCCATCTCCTTGGCCCGGCGGTCCCAGTAGAGGCGCTGGCCGGTGACGTCGATTTCCCAGACCGCGGTGGCCGACAGGTCCAGCGCGAGGCGCAGCCGCAGCTCGCTGTCGCGCAGCGCCTCGCGCGCCTCGCGCTCCCGGGTGCGGTCGCGCAGCACCTTGAGGAAGCCCACCACCGCGCCGGTCTCGCTGCGCAGCGGGGTCATCTCGCCGCTGGCCCAGAAGCGCTGGCCCGAGCGGTGCAGGTGCCAGCGCTCGTCGTTGCCGACGCCGGTGGCGAGCGCGTCCCGCATCTCCTGCTCCATGCGGCCGGCGGCGCGGTCGTCGGGGGTGAAGATGCGCTCCAGGCTCTGGCCGGTCATCTCGGACTCGGTCCAGCCCAGCACGTGCTCCGCGCCGCGGTTCCAGCTGGTGACGATGCCGGCATGGTCCATCGCGACGATGGCGTAGTCGATGGCGCTGTCCAGGATCTGCCGGTAGTGGCGCTGGTGGGCGCGCTGGCTGGCGACCATGGCATCGCGCTCGATCAGCAGCCTGCGCATCTCCATCTGCGCCATCACCTGGCCGGCCAGCGCCAGCAGGCCGCTGCGCTGGCGCGGCGACAGGCCGCCGGGGCGCGGCGCGGTGTCGAGCACGCACAGCGTGCCGAAGGCGATGCCGTCCCGGTCGCGCAGCAGCGCGCCCGCGTAGAAGCGCAGCCCGCCGGTGCGCTGCACCAGCGGATTGCAGGCGAAGCGCTCGTCGGCCTGCAGGTCGTCCACCACCAGCAGGTCCTCGGCCAACAGCGCGTGGATGCAGATCGAGTCGTCCAACGGCATCTCGCGCACCCCCAGGCCCCGTTCCGCCTTGAACCACTGCCGGTGGTCGGCCAGCAGGTTGACCGCGGCGATCGGCGCATCGAGCAGGGTGGCGGTCACCGCGACGATGTCGTCGAAGCCCGCCTCCGGCGGGGTGTCCAGGATCGCGTAGCGCTGCAGCGCCGCGAGCCGCTGCGCGCCGTCGGGTGCGGACGGGGGGGCGGTCGGGACGGAGGGCGGGAGGCTGGAGGACGTCATGGAGCGCGATGGGAACGTCGTCGATTGTTGGGCGGCATCCTGGCCCGGAGCGTGTGCGAGTGTGAGCCAGCGCCTCCCGGGCCCGTATCCGCCGATCCTGTCGTCGGACGCGGCGTGCGGTGAACTCGCCCTGAATGCTTCGGAGGGCGGCGGCAGCCGTCCGGCCGCGCTCCGCGCGCCCGCGGTGGACGCGGTGGAGGGAAACACGGGTTTGACGGGCCGGCAGCGCGCGTCCACACTGGAATCGCCACAAGCACCAGGAGACCACGATGCACGAGCCCACCGCCACGACCGGTGCAGCGTCCAGCTTCCACCCCGCCGCCGCGCCGGTCGCACCGGCCGCCTCCGGCAGCGGCGCGACCGATGCCCAGCCCAGCGCCACCAGCGGCGCCCTGGCGGCCATCGCCGGACCGCACGATTCCTCCGTCACCCTGCGCGACAAGTACGAGAAGCCGCGCGGCCGGGTCTACATGACCGGCACCCAGGCGCTGGTGCGACTGCTGCTGGCGCAGAAGGCGCGCGACGAGGCCGCGGGCCTGCGCACCGCGGGCTTCGTCTCAGGCTACCGCGGCTCGCCGCTGGGCGGGGTCGACCAGGAACTCTGGAAGGCGCGCGACTTCCTGCAGGCCCGGGACATCCGCTTCCAGCCCGGGCTCAACGAGGAGCTGGCGGCCACCGCCGTCTGGGGCTCGCAGATGGTCAACCTCGACCCGAACGCCACCGTCGACGGCGTCTTCGGCCTCTGGTACGGCAAGGGGCCGGGCGTGGACCGCAGCGGCGACGTGTTCAAGCACGCCAACATCGCCGGCTGTTCGCGGCACGGCGGCGTGCTCGTGGTGGCCGGCGACGACCACGCCTGCAAGTCCTCGACCCTGCCGCACCAGAGCGAGCATGCCTTCATCGCCGCGATGATCCCGGTGCTCAACCCCTCGGGGGTGCGCGAGTTCATCGAGTTCGGGCTGCACGGCTACGCGATGTCGCGCTATTCGGGCTGCTGGATCGGCTTCAAGTCCATCAGCGACACCATCGAGTCGTCGTCGTCCTTCGAGATCGACCCGCTGGCGCTGGACATCCGCATCCCCGACGGCTACCCCGTGCCCGAGGGCGGCTTCTCGATGCGCTGGCCCGATCCGCCGATGGAGCAGGAGAACCGCCTGCAGCGCGAGCGCATCTACGCGCTGCTCGAATACGTGCGGATCAACCGCATCAACCGCCAGGACTGGGAGGCGCCCCGCGCCCGCCTGGGCATCGTCACCACGGGCAAGAGCTACCTCGACGTGCGCGAGGCGCTGGCGATGATGGGCATCGCGCCCGGGGCGGCCCGGGCCATGGGGCTGCGGCTGCTCAAGATCGGCATGCCGTGGCCGCTGGAGCCGCAGTGCATCCTGGAGTTCGCCGACGGCCTCGACGAGATCCTGGTGGTCGAGGAAAAGCGCCAGGTCATCGAGTACCAGATCAAGGAGCAGCTCTACAACGCGCCCATCGCCTCGCGGCCCCGGGTGGTGGGCAAGTACGACGAGACCGGCGAATGGGTGCAGGTGCCGCACGACGGCATCCTGCTCTCGCCCAACGGGGAACTCACGCCCGCGGCCATCGCCGAGGTGATCGCCAGCCGCATCGCCAAGGTGTTCGGGCACGAATCCCTGCCGGCGCCGGCGCGCGGCTTCTACGTCGCGCACCCGGTGGCCGACGGATTCATGCGCGCCGAGCCCGGCGCCGCCCAGCGCATCCCGTACTTCTGCTCCGGCTGCCCGCACAACACCTCGACCAAGGTGCCGGAGGGCAGCCGCGCGGTCGCCGGGATCGGCTGCCACTACATGGCCATGTGGATGAACCGCCATACCGACACCTTCAGCCAGATGGGCGGGGAGGGCGTCACCTGGATCGGCCAGGCGCCGTTCACCGCCACCCGCCACATCTTCGCCAACCTGGGCGACGGGACCTACATGCACTCGGGCTCGCTGGCGATCCGCGCGGCGGTGGCGGCGGGCGTGGACATCACCTACAAGATCCTGGTCAACGACGCGGTGGCGATGACCGGCGGCCAGCCCGTCGAGGGCGCGCCCACGGTGTTCCAGATCGCGCGGCAGGTGGCTTCCGAGGGCGTGGCCTCGATCCACCTCGTCTCCGACACGCCGCAGCTCTACGAAGGCATGCCCGGCCTGCCGGTGGGCGCGGTGGTGCTGCACCGCGACGCGATGGACGCGCTGCAGCGCGAGCTGCGCGAGCGCAAAGGCGTCTCGGTCATCCTCTACGCACAGACCTGCGCCGCCGAGAAGCGCCGCCGCCGCAAGCAGAAGAAGCTGGCCGATCCGCCGCGGCGCGTGGTGATCAACGAGGAGGTCTGCGAAGGCTGCGGCGACTGCGGCGTGCAGAGCAACTGCGTCTCCATCCTGCCGCTGGAGACGCCGCTCGGCCGCAAGCGCACCATCGACCAGAGTTCCTGCAACAAGGACTTCTCCTGCGTCAAGGGCTTCTGCCCGAGCTTCGTCACCGTCGAGGGCGCGCAACTACGCAAGCCGCGGCCGCGCGCCGGCCTGGGCGCCGCGGCGACCGTGCCGGCGGACCTGCCCGCGCCGGCGATCGCGGCGCTCGACGCGCCCTGCAACCTGGTGGTCACCGGCGTCGGCGGCACCGGTGTGGTCACCATCGGCGCGCTGCTGGGCATGGCGGCCCACCTGGAGGGCAAGGGCGTGCTGGTGCTCGACATGGCCGGGCTGGCGCAGAAGGGCGGGGCGGTGATGTCGCACGTGCGCCTCGCCGCCGCGCCCGAGTCGTTGCACGCCGCCCGGGTCGCCGCCCGCCAGGCCGACGTGGTGCTGGGCTGCGACCTGATGGTGGGCGCCGGCAAGGACGCGCTGCTGACCATGGACCCGAAGCGCACCCGCGCCCTGATGAACACCGACGTCGCGCCCACCGGCAGCTTCACCCAGGACCCGGACTGGCAGGCCGGCCCCGAGGCGATGCTGCAGAAGGTGCGCGCCGCGACGCGCGAAACGCTGACGCTCGACGCCACCCGCATCGCCACCGCCCTGCTCGGCGACGCGGTGGCCACCAACGTCTTCGTGCTGGGCTATGCCTGGCAGAAAGGCTGGGTGCCGCTGCAGGAGGCCTCGCTGCTCCAGGCGATCGAGCTCAACGGGGCGGCCGTCGCGATGAACCGCGCCGCCTTCGCGTGGGGCCGGCTGGCCGCGGTGGATCCGGCCCGTGCCCGGGCCGCGGCCGGGCTGGACCGCGGCGCGACGGTCGTGGCGATGCCGCAGCGCACGCCCTCGCTCGACACGCTGCTGGCCGACCGGGTGCAGCGCCTCGCCGACTACCAGGACGCCGCCTACGCCCGCCGCTACGAGGACTTCGTGCGCGCCATCGCCGCGCAGGAGCGGCTGCGCACCGGCCAGGACCGGGTGGCGCGCGAGGTGGCGGTGAGCCTGCACAAGCTCATGGCCTACAAGGACGAGTACGAGGTCGCGCGGCTCTACGCCCGCAGCGGCTTCTTCGACCGGGTGGCCGAGCGCTTCGAGCCCGGCTACCGGCTGCGCTTCCACCTGGCGCCGCCGCTGCTGGCCAGGCGCGACGCCGACGGGCACCTGGTCAAGCGGGAATACGGGCCCTGGATCGCCACCGCCTACCGGCTCCTGGCGCGCATGAAGTTCCTGCGCGGCGGGCCGCTCGACCCCTTCGGGCGCACCGGCGAGCGCCGTGCGGAGCGGGCCGCCATCGGCGAGTACGAGGCGCTGATGCGCGAGGTCGTGGCCGGGATCACCGCCGGCAATGCGAAGACGGTGCTCGAACTCGCGCGGCTGCCGCAGGCGGTGCGCGGCTTCGGGCACGTCAAGGAGCGCAACGCCCGGGCCGCCGCGGCGCGCCGGGCGCAGCTGCTCGAGGCGCTGCACGGACCCGACGCGCCCGACGCGCCCCCGGACGCGGAAGGCGCCGGCCGGCGCGATCCGGCGGTGCAGGCGAGCCGGGTGGTGGTCGGCCGGGACCGGGCGGCCGCCTGAGGGCGCCGGCGCGCGCCGACAGCGGCGGCCGTCCCCGGACGACAGCCGCGCCGGGCGGCGGCCGCGATGATCCTGCAGAAGGAAAGCATGACGTCCTGCGCCGTGCCCCATTCCCCCGCGACACCGAGGATTCCCCATGACTGCCCATCCCACCCCACCGGCCGTCGCCGAGGCGCAGAAGGCCATCGGCGCGGTCCTCGAGCAGCTCGAGAACAAGACCGGCGGCGAGGTCAAGGACATCGCCCTGGAGGACATGGTCGACACCGATCCCCGCACCGGCCGTCCGGTGGTGCAGAAGACGGTCGAGATCACCCTCGACGAGAAGCCCCGCAGGCGCTGGTCCACCTGAGGGGGCCGGGGTCCGGACCGGGCGGCCGGTGCGGCGGTGCGCCGAAGGGAAAGCGGGGCCGGCCGACGCTTCAGTCGACGGTGCGCAGGACCGGCGGCCGTCCCGGCGGGCGCAGCGCTTCGTCCAGGCGCACCGGCCGGCCGAGGAAATAGCCCTGGACCTTGGTGGCGCCCAGAGCGCGCAACTGATCCAGCTCGGCGGCGGTTTCTACGCCTTCCGCGGTGATGGTGCTGCCGATGGCGTTCGCGAAGGCGATGAGGGCAGTGGCGAGCGCGCGGCGCCGCGGGTCGTGGTCGATGTCGCGCGTCAGGCTCATGTCGAGCTTGATGTAGTCGGGCTGCAGGTTGAGCGTGTGGCGCATGCTGGCGTAGCCGGCGCCCGCATCGTCGATGGCGATGCGCAGGCCGCGCATGCGCCACGGCGCCAGCGCCCGGATCAGGGCGTCGTAGTCCTCGACCACCTCGTGCTCGGTGATCTCCAGCACCACGCGCTCCATCGGGACGCCTTCGAACGCGCTGGCCAGTTCGTCGCTCAGCACCAGGGCGGGCGAGGCATTGACGGCCAGATAGGTGTCGGCGGGGAAACGCGCCAGCGTCTGCAGCGCCTTGCGCATCGCGAATCCCTCGAGCTGGGGCCCCCAGCCGATGTCCAGTGCCTCGCGGAACCACAGGTCGGGCGCGCGTTGCGGATCGAGCGGAAATCGCGCCAGGCATTCCCAGCCGGCGGTCCGTCCGCTTTCGACGTGCACGATGGGCTGGTAGACGATGGACAGGCGATCCTGCTGGATGACCTGGCCGATGCGCTGGGATTGCTCCTGCACGATCGCCAGCCTCCGCAGGTCGCTGCCGATGCGGTCGGCCATCAATTCGGCGAAGGCCCGGAGCATCTGCAGGTCGCGCTGGCCGAGGGTCGGATTCGGCTCGAAGCCGAAGCAGCACAGCGTTCCGTAGATGCGTCCCCCCTCCAGCACGATCGGCACGCTCAGGTGGGAGCGCACCGGCAGGGCTTCGGTCTCGGGCAATGCGCGTGCCAGCGGCACGTCCGCCGTGTCGGGGATGAGCTCCGGAAGGCGCCCCTCGACGACATGGCGGCAGTAGCCGCTGTCCAGCGGCATCACGTCGCCCGGATGCAGCGGCGAGGGCTCTTCGGCGCTCACATGCTGGAAAACGCGATCGTCTTCGCGGAACTCCGAGATGAACGCCACGTCCATGCCCAGGTGGCGGCGGACCGTCTCCAGGGCCTTGGAAAGATCTCCCGACTCGACGCCGTGGGTGAACAGGGGCTTGAGGGTACTGGTCATTGCGGGGACGCGCTTGGCGGAGTGGAATTCACATTGCCTCAATTTACAAACCCTACCCCCGCGTCGCAGCATTTTCAATAGGACACATTCGGGTCCCTTCGGAGGCCGGTCCTCCGAAGCCCCGGACTGCCGGAAAAGGCCGCATCCATCCTCTCGCGCCGCGCCTCAGCGCAGTCCGACCAATGCGGCGTAGGCCCGCCGGGTTTCCGGATCGACCGCGTCGACCAGCTGCGCGTAGCGGGTCTGGTGGCGGGCCTGCATCCGGGCCGTGGCCACCATGCGCGAACGGCAGAACCAGTGGCAGGTGTGCTGCATCAGCAGCATCTCGGCCATCAGCACGAAGGCCCGGTCCTTGGGCGAGCGTCCGCGCTCGTTGGCTGCGGCCGCGGCGATGCCGCGCGCATGGATCGCGAAGGCCTGGCGCGCGTCGAAGGTGGCGGAGGGCAGCCACCGGTCGGCGAAGGGCAGGGCGACCGGCAGGGTGCTGATCCGGGCCTCTTCCGGCGCGACCCGGGCGAAGGCCGCGGCGAACTGCCCGAACTGCCCGGCGAGCGAGGCCTCGGCCGGGCCGAGCAGCGGCCAGATCTGCGCGCGGCGTTGCGGATCCCCCTCACCCAGGGCCCGCAGGTAGCCCTGCGTCAGGTCCTCCATCAGCTTCTCGATCCGGTAGTCGCGCAGGTGCCGGCCCAGCAGCGCGATGCGGCGCCGCTGGTCGATCGACTTGAGCACGAAGGCCGCGGCGGCCGCCACGGCCAGCAGGGACAGGACATCCATCGACGGGGCGGGCGCTCAGTCGTCGCCCAGGGTTTCGCGGATCGCGGCGGTGGTGTTCTCCGCATGCGCTGCCACCTGGTCGACGCTCATGCCGATGACCGTCAGCGGGTAGGTGCCCGAGACCACGCCCCGGTACCAGACTTCGGCCGCCAGCACGTCGGGCGACATGCCTTCGACCGCGCCCACCAGGCAATCGACGACCGACTCCAGGCCCGCGTCGGCGTACAGTTCTTCCGATTCGTAGCTGACCCGGTACTCGTAGAAACCGGCACGGCTGCCTTCGACCTCGATGCGCACGATCATGGCGACGCTGCTTTCTCTGGGGTTGTGGAGGAACGGGCATTGTGGACGACGCAGCGGCAGGCCGCCCGCGCGGGTGTCCGACGCCCGATGGCGCCGCCCGGCGACAGGCGCGGGCGTCCCGCTCCGGAGAATGGATCGTCCTTCCCGACGAATCCGGGCCCCTGGCGGGCCCGCCGCCATGCACTACCAGTCCATCCTCGACGACATCGCCGAAGCCATCCGTCCCCAGCTCGGCCAGCACGGCAAGGTTGCGGACCACATCCCCGCGCTGGCGCAGGTGCCGGTCGAGCGCTTCGGCATCGCGCTGCGCACCCGGGACGGCGAGGAGGCCTGGGCCGGCGACGCGCGGGAAGCCTTCACCATCCAGAGCGTCTCCAAGCTCTTCGCGCTCACGCTGGCGATGCGTTACCTCGGCGACGAGCTGTGGCAGCGCATCGGCCGGGAGCCTTCGGGGGATCCCTTCAATTCGCTGGTGCAGCTGGAATTCGAGCAGGGCATCCCGCGCAATCCCTTCATCAACGCCGGCGCCATCGCGGTGTCCGACCGGCTGGCCAGCCATGGCGACGCCGATGCCGAAGTGCTGTCGCTGCTCTCCAGCCTGTGCGACGAGGCGCTGCAGGTGGACGAGGAGGTCGCCCGGTCGGAGCTGGACGCGGGCTACCGCAACCTGGCGCTCGCGAGCCTAATGAAGGATTTCGGCAAGATCGACAATCCCATCCCGCAGGTGCTGGAGGCGTATTTCCGGCAGTGCTCGATCCGCATGGACTGCCTGCAGCTGGCGCGCGCGGCGGGCTACCTGTGCCGGCGCGGCGGGCATCCGTACCGTCCGGACGAGGAGGTGGTGACCGACCGCCAGGCGCGCCGCCTCAACGCGCTGATGCTGACCTGCGGCACCTACGACGCGGCGGGCGAGTTCGCCTTCCGGGTTGGCCTGCCCTGCAAGAGCGGCGTGGGCGGCGGCATCGTCGCGGTGGTGCCCGACCGGCTCAGCCTGTGCGTCTGGTCGCCTGCGCTCGACGAGAACGGCAATTCCTTCCTGGGCATGCAGGCGCTGGAGATGTTCGTCGCCAAGACGCGGCTGTCGGTCTTCTGACGCCGCCGCGCCGGCTCCCGCCGCCGACAATCGCGCCATGACCCTTCCCCACGACGCCCCGACCGTGCTCCGGTACCTCGATTTCGACTACAGCGATGCCGAGGACGGCACCGGCACCTTCGACGCACTAGTGTCCACCGGCCCGGAACGGGTGGCCGCGGTCCATGCGGAGATCGCCGCGGTGCTCGGCTGGGCCCATGCCGCCTTCCCCGCGGGCCGGGGGCCGGTGGAGGACGGCGGGACCTGGGACTACGACCTGCACGGGATGTGCGAGATCCCGGTGCCCGAGTCGCTGGACTACGACGAGTCCGCCGGCCGCATCGCGGTGCGTCCCGGCGCGCCGGGCCGTCCGCGGCACACGGCGAGCCTGTCGATCGGCGGCTCGCCAGCCTTCTGCGAGGCGCTGCGCGAGCGTTTCCGCATCGACTGACGGCCGGCGGCGCTCCGCGGCGGACCGGCGTGGGGAACGCGGCGCATCCGGCGGTAATCTCTCGCACTCGTCCTTCCACCGAAACCGCACCGGAATCCCCGCATGACCACCACCGAGCGCGCCGCGACCTTCGCCTCCCCCGCCATCTTCCACCTGGCCATCAACGTCGGTGACCTCGACCGGGCGCGCGACTTCTATGGCCGGGTGCTCGGCTGCACGGAGGGACGCAGCACCGACACCTGGGTCGACTTCGACTTCTTCGGCCACCAGCTCTCGCTGCACCGGGGCGAGACCTTCGCCACCGCCGCGACCGGCCGGGTCGGCGACAAGCTGGTGCCGATGCCGCATTTCGGCATCGTGCTGCTGCTGCCGCAGTGGCAGGCGATGGCGCGCCGGCTGGAGGCGGCCGGCACCGAGTTCGTGCTGAAGCCGCAGGTGCGCTTCGAGGGCGAGCCCGGCGAGCAGTGGACGATGTTCTTCCGCGACCCCTTCGGCAACCCGATCGAGGTCAAGGGCTTCCGGACCGCCGAGGCGGTGTACGCCGCCTGATCCGGCGGCCCGCCGGACGGGCCGGAACGCCGCGCTGGGCGGCTAGCGGCGCCCACCGACGCGCTGAACCGGCGGTCCCCTACGGCCCCGGCACGCCGACGCCCGGATGCTCGCATGATGACTTCACCATCGCGCGCCTCCATGGCGGACGCCGGCATGCCGGCCTCCGGCAGTCCCGCAGCCTCCCGGGTCCCCCCGTCCGTGCCGGAGGGTTCCCGCCCCGCGGCGGCACCGGCGCCGGAGGGCGCGCTGAGCCGGCGCGCGATGCTGCGCATGGGCGGCGCGGGCACCACCGGCGTGCTCGCCACCGGCATGCTGGCGGCCGCCGGCGCCCGGGCGGCGTCGACCGCCTACCCCCCGCCCACCCCCGTGGACACTGGCGCCGTGTCGGGCGGTCGGGTCGAATTCCCCGCCTGGCGCGGCGAGGCCGACAAGCCCAGCGCGCCACCGCCCGCGCCGCTGCCGCCGTCGCAGCGGGTGGGCTTCGCCGTCGTCGGGCTCGGCCGCCTGTCGCTGGAGGAGATCCTGCCGGCCTTCGGTGAATGCAGGAAGGCGCGGCCGGTGGCGCTGGTGTCCGGCACTCCCGACAAGCTCCGCGCGGTGGCCGCGCAATACGGCATCGCCGCATCGGCCTGCCACGGCTATGACGGCTTCGACCGCCTCCGCGACGACCCCGCGGTCCAGGCGGTCTACATCGTGCTGCCCAACGGCATGCACCGCGAGTACGTCGAACGCGCTGCGGCTGCGGGCAAGCACGCGCTGTGCGAGAAGCCGATGGCCACCAATGCGGCCGATGCGCGCGCCATGGTGGCAGCCTGCGAGCGGGCCGGGGTGCGGCTGATGGTCGCCTACCGCTGCCAGTACGAGCCGCACCACCAGCGCGTCCAGTCCTTCGTGCGCGAGGGCACCTACGGCCGGCTGGTGGGCATGAGCGCGGTCAACGTGCAGACGACCGCGGCCGACGCCACCCGCCAGTGGCGACACAAGCGGGCGCTGGCCGGCGGCGGCGCGCTGCCGGACATCGGGCTCTACTGCCTGAACGCCGCACGTTTCCTGACCGGCGAGGAGCCGGTCGAGGCGTACGCCACCCTGGTCAGTCCGCCGGGCGATCCGCGCTACGCCGAGGTCGAGGAGACGGTGGCCTTCACCCTGCGCTTCCCCTCCGGCTTCATCGCCAACAGCTTCACCAGCTACGGCGCCCGCGAGGACAAGCACCAGCGCCTGCTGTTCGCCGAGGCCACGGTCGACATGCCCAACGCCTACGCCTACGCCGGCCAGCGCCTGGTCGTGGGGCGGCGCGAGGGGCGCGACACCGTCGAGCAGGAACTGGTGCTGAAGAAGGTCAACCAGTTCGCCGCCGAGATGGACCACTTCGCCGAATGCATCCTCGAGCAGCGCCGGCCGCGCACCCCCGGAGAGGAGGGCCTGCAGGACCAGCTGGTGATGGAGGCCATCTACCGCTCCGCCGCCACGGGCCGTCCGGTGCCGCTGCCGCGCGCGCCGGCGATCGACGCCACCCGCGGGCCGATGCCCCGGCAGGCCTGAGGCGGGCGCGCGATGTCCCGCCCGATCGCAGACTACGCCATCATCGGCGACACCCACAGCAACGCGCTGGTCGCGTCCCACGGCTCGATCGACTGGCTGTGCTGGCCCTACCACGACAGCCCGGCGCTGTTCACCCGCCTGCTCGACGACGCGCACGGCGGCGCCTTCACCGTGGACATCGACAACGGCGCGCCCGACGGGCGTTGCTACGTGGACCACAGCAACATCCTGGAGACGCGCTTCCGCAGCCCCGCGGGCCGGGCGGTGCTGCACGACTTCATGCCGGTGCATCCGCCCGCCACCAGCCAGGACGCGGGGCCCGACGGCGAGGTCCACAGCCGCATCGTGCGCATCCTCACCTGCGGCGAAGGCGAGGTGCGGGGCATCTTCCGCATCCGGCCCACGCCCGATTACGGCCGGGCGGCGGCGCGGCTGGAGCGCGACACCGCCGGCGTCGCCGACGGCGAGGCGGGGGCGGACGGCTGGCGCTTCCGCACCGACGACGGCCTGGAGCTGCGCATCGCGAGTTCGGCGCCGGTCGAAGCGCACGGCGGTGTCGCCTGCGTGCGTTTCCGGCTGCGGGCGGGCGAAGCGCTCTTCGTCGCGCTGACCCACGACGGCGATGCCGAGGTGCCCGACGTCCGCAGCCTCGATGCCGCCCGGCGCAGCCTGGAGCGCACCGAGGCCTACTGGCATGCCTGGAGCCAGGGCATCCGCTACGACGGCCGCTGGCGCGACGCGGTAGTGCGCAGCGCGCTGGTGCTCAAGCTGCTGACGCATTCGCCCTCGGGCGCGATCATCGCCGCGGCCACCACCAGCCTGCCCGAGGCGGTGCCGGGCAACCGCAACTACGACTACCGCTTCAGCTGGGTGCGCGACGCGAGCTTCACCGTCACCGCCTTCTGCAACCTCGGCCTGTCGCGCGAGGCGGGGGAGTACCTGCGCTTCCTCCAGCGCGCCCACGAGCGCGAGGGCATCGGCCGGGACCTGCACCTGGTCCATGCGATCCACGGCGACGTCCTGCCCGAGGAGACGCTGGACCACCTGCCGGGCTGGCGCGGCGTCGGCCCGGTGCGCATCGGCAACGCGGCCGACGACCAGCAGCAGCACGACATCTACGGCGAACTGCTGGTGGCCCTGCACTGCTACCTGGACAAGACGGGCTACGCGCCGCCGCCCGGCGTGGTGCACGACGTGCCGGGGATGGTCACCGCGCTGGCCGAACGCGCGCTGCGCCACCGCGACGACGCGGACCACGGCATCTGGGAGATGCGCACCGGCCGCCAGCAGATGCAGCACACCAAGGCGCTGATCTGGGTGGCGCTGGACCGCGCCGCGCGCATGGCCGAGCATGTCGATGGCATCGCGCCCGGGGACGCCGCACGCTGGCGCGCCGAGGCCGACGCGCTGCGCGCCGAGTACACCGAGCGCGCCTGGGACGCGGAGCGCGGCGCCTACATGCAGGCCTACGGCTCCGACGTGCTGGACGCGGCCGTGCTGCGCACCGTGCTGTTCGACGCGCTCGACCCGCAGGACCCGCGCACCCTGTCCACCCTCGACGCGGTGGAGCGTGAGCTGGGCGACGGCGACCTGGTCTACCGCTACCGTGCCGACGACGGCCTGGAGGGCGAGGAGGCCACCTTCACCGCCTGCGCCTTCTGGCGCGTCGGCTGCCTGGCGCTCGCCGGGCGCACCGACGAGGCCGCCGCCACCTTCGGCCGGCTGCTGGCGCGCGGCAACGACCTGGGCCTGTTCGCCGAGGAGATCGATGCCGCCACCGGCGAGCAGCGGGGCAACCTGCCGCAGGGCTTCACCCACATGGCGATCATCAACCATGCGGTGCGGCTCGACGGCGCGCTCGGCGGTGCGGACGAGGGATGAGGCGGGCGCCCGCCGGGCCGGGGCCGGCCAGACGCGCGCCGCTTCAGCGGCCGTCGCCGCCGTGGGCCAGGCGGCGGTGGATGCGGCGCAGCGAAAGCCACACCGCGAGCGCCACCAGCGGGATCGCCGCGGCGGTCAGCGCCTCGGGCGTGAAAGGCGAGCCCGCCTTCTGCGCGCCCTTGGCGAGGTAGCCGATCAGTCCGACGATGTAGTAGGTGATCGCCGCCACCGACAGGCCCTCGACGGTGGACTGTAGCTTGATCTGCACGTCCTGCCGCCGGTTCATCGTGTCGAGCACCGCCTGGCTGTTCTGCTGCTGCTCGATCTCGACCCGCGTGCGCAGCAGGTTGCTCACCCGCGCCACCCGCTGCGACAGCGCGTCCTGGCGCCGCACCGTCCAGGCGCAGGTGCTGCGCGCCGGCGACACCCGGCGCTCCAGGAACTGGCCCACCGTCTGCAGGCCCGGCAGGCGGACCTCCTCGATGTCGGCCAGCCGCTTGTCCAGCAGCTCGAAATAGGCCGCGCTGGCCGAGAAGCGCGCGTGCGTCGCGGCGTAGTGGCTCTCGACCTGGCCGGCCAGCCGGGTCAGCCGGTCGAGCAGGGCCGGCTCGTCGTGCCGCTCGGCGCTGCGGATGGCCTCCGCGAGCGCGGCCAGCTCGCGTTCGGCGCCCCCGAGCATCAGCGAGGCCTCGCGCGCCGCCGGCAGGGCGAGCAGCGCCGCCATCCGGTAGGTCTCCAGCTCCAGCAGCCGCTGGACCATCCGGCCCAGGCGCCGCGCGCCGAATCCCTCGACCGTCAGCAGCATGCGGGAGAAGCCGTCCGCATGGATCGCGAAGTCGCTGTAGATGCGGCCCAGGCCGTGCGCCACGCCGGAAGCCACCAGCCGGTCCTCGTCGAGCAGCCGGCGCGCGCAGTCGGGCACCGCGGGCCCCGCCTCGCCGTCGCCCGCCGGCCGCGCCTGCGGCAGCACCCACAGGTGCATCGCCGCGAGGGTGCGGCCGGGCAGCCGGGCGACCCAGTCCTCGGGCACGGTGGAGAAAGCGGTCTCGGACGCGTCCACCGCGTCCGACGCGCCCTCGCGCGCGTCGGACGGCCGCAGCGCCCGGGTGAAGGTCCAGGTGGCGAATTCGGTGTGGAGCTCCCAGCGCAGCCGGAAGCGGCCGAGGTCGGCGCGCAGGTGCACGCAGTGGTCGTCCGGCGGCGCCAGGTGGTGGTCGCGCAGCAGGGCCGCCAGGTGCGCCCGGCTCGCCTCGCGCTCGGCGGCGTCGCAGGCCGTCACGACGTGCGAGATCGCGAGCGGCGCGCCCATCGCCTCGGGCGGCCGGGCGTGGATCTCGTTGTGCAGCGCGACGCGCTGCGGGTGGGGAGTCGGCAGGGTCGGATGGAACATGGCGGGGCGTCGGTGTGGGCGAAGGCGCGGGCTGCGGTGGGGATGGGTCGAGTCCAGGGGTTAACCCTCGGCAGGCGAGTGGCGCGCGGTGTGCCCGGCAGGCGCGTCCGGCGGACGCGGGGTGGTGGGCGGAGCGGTGGGCGGCGCCGCCGAGGCGCCGGGCCCCTCGGACACCGCGCGCCGCCACGCGCCCGGCGTGCGGCCGGTCCAGGCCTTGAAGGCCCGGGCGAAGCTCTTCTCGTTGCGGAAGCCGACCGCCGCCGCCACCTGCTTGAGCGGACGGTCGGTGCGGCGCAGGAGCGCCTCGGCCTGCTCGCGCCGGACCTGGTCCTTGAGCGCCTGCGGCGTGGTGCCGGACTCCCGCAGCTGCCGGTACAGGGTCCGGCGCGAGACGTGGAGCAGGGCGGCCAGCCCTTCGGCGTCCCGCGCCGCCTCGGGTCGGGCGCGCAGCAGCTCGCGCGCCCGCGCCGCGGCCAGGCGGTCGCGGCGGTAGGGCCGCACGGTCAGCGGCAGGGCGCGCTGCAGCATCGCGTCCAGGGCCGCCTCGTCGCGCCGCAGGGGCATGGCGAGGTAGCGGGCGTCGAAGGAGAACCCGGCCCGCTCCGTTCCGAAGGCGACGCCCGCGGCGGCCTCGAACAGCACCGCATAGGCGTCGGCATGGGCCGGCGCCGCGAAGGGGAAGCCCGCGGACGCGAGCGCGATGCGCGAGTCGATCGCCCAGCAGGCGTAGCCCAGGGCGAAGCGCAGCAGGGAAACCAGCGCGAACTCCCGCACCTCGGGCGCCAGCGGCCGCGCCTCGCGCACCGCGAGCGTCGCGGTGGCGCCGTCGTCCTCGATCGACAGCAGCACCTCGTCGGTCAGCAGGCGGTGGTGGCGGCACCAGCGGCGCAGCGCCCGCCCGAGCGTCGGCGCCCCGGTCGAGGCGCGGCACAGCATGCCGTAGCTGCCCCAGGGCAGCCGGCGGCCGAACCAGCCGAGGGCTTCGTCGTCGAGCTGCTGCATGGCGTGGCCCGAGAGCGCTTCGAACTGCGCCGCGGTGATCCGGCCGCGCGGGTCGTCCAGCAGCGCCGCGTCGATGCGGGCGTGGCGCAGCGCGGCGTCCGGCGCCACGCCGTAGCGGCGGTAGGCGGCCAGGATCGCGTGCGCGAAGGCGACCGGGGTCGCGGCGACGGCGTGCTGCGGGGCGGGCGCGGCGTCCATGCGCGTCGGCGGCGGGGGCGTTCCGGCGGCGGTCGGGCGCCGCTCAGCTCGGGTGCAGGCTGCGCTGCGCGACGAAGATCTCGACGAGCAGCAGCCAGTAGGTGGCGATCAGCGCCAGCATCGCCACGATGAAGAGCACCGCCACCGGCCGGTCGAAGGCGATGGCGAGTTCGTTGGTCAGGAACAGCAGGCCGATCAGCAGGCAGACCACGATGGCGCAGGCCGCGCCGCAGCAGACCGCGGCGTTGATGATGCGGGCGCGCTGGCGCAGGGTGCGCAGCTCGGCGTCAATGTCGGCCTGCGTCGCCGGGTCGGCGTCCGGGCGCTCGTCGCGGCGCTTGAGGGTGCGGTCGTTGACCCGCGCCAGGCGGTTGGTCAGGACGGTGAGCGTGCCGCCGATGGCGGCCAGCATGAAGGCCGGGCCGACGGCGAGCTGGATGACGTGCGAGGTGTCTGCGTGGAGGCTGAGCATGGTCGGCGGACGGGGAAGGCGGTCCATTCTAGGAGGCGCGCGGCGGCCGGCGCAGGACCCCGGCGGCCGCCGGCGCGCGCGGGGCCGGCGGCGCGGCGTGGCACGATTTGCAACCACCGCGGCACCCGCTGCGGTCCGGCCGGGAGTACGCTGGGGCATCGGCGCCCGTGCGAAGGCGCCGGCATCCAGCGGGAGACGACAGCATGGACAGCGTGACCGGCATCGGCCTGGCCTTCGACCTCGGCGAGGACGTCGCCGCGCTGCGCGAGGCGGTGCGGGCCTTCGCGGCCCGGGAGATCGCGCCGCGCGCCGCGGCGGTGGACCGCGACAACCTCTTCCCGCACGACCTGTGGCGCAAGCTCGGCGACCTCGGGCTGCACGGCCTGACCGTGTCCGAGGAATACGGCGGCACCGGCCTCGGCTACCTGGCGCACATGGTGGCGATGGAGGAGGTCTCGCGCGCCTCGGCCTCGGTCGGCCTTTCGTACGGCGCGCATTCCAACCTGTGCGTCAACCAGCTGCACCGCAACGGCAGCGCGGAGCAGAAGGCGCGGTTCTTGCCGAAGCTCGTGTCGGGCGAGCACGTGGGCGCGCTGGCGATGAGCGAGCCCGACGCGGGCTCCGACGTGGTGGGCATGAAGCTGCGGGCGGACAGGCAGGGCGACCGCTACCGGCTCAACGGCGCCAAGATGTGGATCACCAACGGCGGCGACGCCGACACGATGATCGTCTACGCCAAGACCGACCCGGAGGCCGGCGCGCAGGGCATCACCGCCTTCGTCGTCGAGAAGGGCGCCCGGGGCCTGTCGTTCGGCAACAAGCTCGACAAGCTCGGCATGCGGGGCTCCAACACCTATCCCGTCTTCTTCGAGGATTGCGAGGTCCCCGAGGAGAACGTCCTCGGCGGCGCGGGCCAGGGCGTGAAGGTGCTGATGAGCGGCCTCGACTACGAGCGCGCGGTGCTCGCGGGCGGGCCGCTGGGCATCATGGCCGCCTGCATGGACGCGGTGGTCCCGCACCTGCACGACCGCAGGCAGTTCGGCCGGCCCATCGGCGAATTCCAGCTGATGCAGGGCAAGGCCGCCGACATGTACACCACCTGGCAGGCCTGCCGGGCCTACGTCTACGCGGTCGGCCAGGCCTGCGACCGGAGCGGCCACGCGCGCACGCTGCGCAAGGACGCGGCCGGCGCGATCCTGTACGCCGCCGAGAAGGCGACCTGGATGGCCGGCGAGGCGATCCAGGCGCTGGGCGGCGTCGGCTACACGAAGGACTTCCCGGTGGAGCGGCTCTGGCGCGACGCCAAGCTCTACGAGATCGGCGCCGGCACCAGCGAGATCCGCCGGATGCTGATCGGCCGCGAGCTGTTCGCCGAGACCGCCTGATCGGCCGCCGCAGGAGCCGACCGCCGAGGCCTGCGCCGCAGATTCCGCCCGCCGGGGCGCAACGCCAGGAGACCCGCACGCCATGCCCACCGCCAGCCACGCCCGCGGCCCGACCGCGCCCCCGCTGATCGAGCAGACCATCGGCGCCCGCTTCGCGGCCATGGCCGCGCGCCGTCCGGACGCGGAGGCCCTGGTCAGCGTCCACCAGGGCCTGCGCTACACCTACGGCGGGCTCCACGCCGCGGCGCGCCGGCTGGCGAGCGCGCTGCTGCGCCACGGCATCGCGCCGGGCGACCGGGTCGGCGTCTGGTCGCACAACTGCGCCGAGTGGCTGCTGCTGCAGCTCGCGACCGCGCAGGCCGGCATCGTGCTGGTCAACGTCAATCCGGCCTACCGCACCGCCGAGCTGGAGTACGCGCTGGAGAAGGTCGGCTGCGCCGCGCTGGTGGCGATGCCGCGCTTCAAGTCCAGCGACTACCTGGGCATGCTGCGCGAACTCGCGCCCGAGCTGGCGGACTGCGCGCCCGGCGCCCTGCGCGCGGCGCGGCTGCCCGCGCTGCGCACCGTGGTCTGGCTCGACGGCGCCGAGGCGCTGCGCGATGCGGGCACCGCCGGCGCGCTCGCGCCCGCCGCGGCCGACCGGCCGCAGGAGCCGGGCATGCTGCGCTTCTCCGACCTGCTGGCGCGCGGCGACGCGGCCGACCCTCGGCTCGACGCCGTCGCCGCCGGCCTGGCGCCCGCGGACCCGATCAACATCCAGTTCACCAGCGGCACCACCGGCCAGCCCAAGGGCGCGACGCTCACCCACCGCAACATCCTCAACAACGGCTACTTCATCGGCGAATGCATGCGGCTCGGCCCGGCCGACCGGCTGTGCGTCCCGGTGCCGCTCTACCACTGCTTCGGCATGGTGCTGGGCAACCTGGCCTGCCTGACCCACGGCAGCTGCATCGTCTACCCCGCCGAGGGCTTCGACCCGCTGGCGGTGCTGCAGGCGGTGCAGGCCGAGCGCTGCACCGGGCTGCACGGCGTGCCGACCATGTTCATCGCCGAGCTGGACCATCCGCGCTTCGCCGAGTTCGACCTGTCGAGCCTGCGCACCGGCATCATGGCCGGCTCGCCCTGCCCGACCGAGGTGATGAAGCGGGTGGTCGAGCGCATGCACCTCGCCGAGATCACCATCGCCTACGGCATGACCGAGACCAGCCCGGTCAGCTGCCAGAGCCGCACCGACACGCCGCTCGACCGGCGCGTCTCCACCGTCGGCACGGTGCTGCTGCACCTGGAGGTGCGCATCGCCGACCCGGCGACCGGCGCGCCGGTGCCGCGCGGCGCGCCCGGCGAGCTGCAGACCCGGGGCTACTCGGTGATGCGCGGCTACTGGGGCGATCCGGAGCGCACCCGCGAAGCCGTCGACGCCGACGGCTGGATGCGCACCGGCGACCTCGCCACCATGGACGCGGAGGGCTACGTCGCCATCGTCGGCCGGATCAAGGACATGGTGATCCGCGGCGGCGAGAACGTCTACCCGCGCGAGGTCGAGGAATTCCTGCACCGCCATCCGCAGGTGCAGGACGTGCAGGTCATCGGCGTGCCCGACGCGAAATACGGCGAGGAACTGTGCGCCTGGATCGTGCCGCGGCCGGGCGCGGCCCTGACTGAGGACGCGGTGCGCGAGTTCTGCCGCGGCCGCATCGCGCACTACAAGGTGCCGCGCCACATCCGCTTCGTGGACGGCTTCCCGATGACGGTGACCGGCAAGGTCCAGAAGTTCCGGATGCGCGAGCGGATGCAGGAGGAGCTGGGCCGCGCCGGCTGAGCGCGCCGCCCCGCCGCGCCCGTCCGTCCCGCCGCTCCTTCGCCGCCGCCCACGCCCACCCGCACCGCCGCCCGCCATGACCGTCCTCGCCACCCGCCTCCAGCCCCGTTCCGCCGACTTCCAGGCCAACGCCGCCGCGATGCGCGCGCTGGTCGAGGACCTGCGCGCCACCGTGGCCGAGGCGGCCGGCGGCGGCGGCGCCGCGGCGCGGGAGCGGCACGCGGCGCGCGGCAAGCTGCTGCCGCGCGAGCGGGTCGAGCGGCTGCTCGACCCCGGCACGCCCTTCCTGGAGATCGCGCCGCTCGCCGCCTGGGGGATGTACGAGGGCGCGGCGCCCGGCGCCGGCCTGATCGCGGGCATCGGCCGCATCGCCGGCACCGACTGCATGGTGGTCTGCAACGACGCCACCGTGAAGGGCGGCACCTATTTCCCGATGACGGTCAAGAAGCACCTGCGCGCCCAGGAGATCGCCGAGCAGAACCGGCTGCCCTGCGTCTACCTGGTCGATTCCGGCGGCGCCCACCTGCCGAGCCAGGACGAGGTCTTCCCCGACCGCGACCACTTCGGCCGCATCTTCTACAACCAGGCGCAGATGAGCGCCCAGGGCATCGGCCAGATCGCGGTGGTGATGGGCTCCTGCACCGCCGGCGGCGCCTACGTGCCGGCGATGAGCGACGAGTCCATCATCGTGCGCGGGCAGGGCACCATCTTCCTCGGCGGCCCGCCGCTGGTGAAGGCCGCCACCGGCGAGGTGGTCAGCGCCGAGGACCTGGGCGGCGGCGACGTGCACACCCGGCTCTCCGGGGTGGCCGACCACCTGGCCGAGAGCGACCCCCACGCGCTCGCCCTGGCGCGCGCCGCGGTCAAGAATCTGCATCGAAACAAGGCCGCAGCCCAGGCGGAACCTAGGCCATGCGCTCCTCTTTTCGCAGCGGAAGAGCTCTACGGCGTGATCCCCGCCGACACCCGCAAGCCCTTCGACGTGCGCGAGATCGTCGCCCGCATCGTCGACGGCTCGGACTTCGACGAGTTCAAGGCCCGCTTCGGGCCGACGCTGGTCTGCGGCTTCGCGGCCATTGAAGGCATGCCCGTCGGCATCGTCGCCAACAACGGCATCCTGTTCTCGGACTCCGCGGCCAAGGGGGCGCACTTCGTCGAGCTGTGCTGCCAGCGCGGCATCCCGCTGGTCTTCCTGCAGAACATCACCGGCTTCATGGTCGGCCGCAAGGCCGAGAACGAGGGCATCGCCCGCCACGGCGCCAAGATGGTGATGGCGGTGGCCAACGCGCAGGTGCCGAAGTTCACCGTGATCCTCGGCGGCAGCTTCGGCGCCGGCAACTACGGCATGTGCGGCCGGGCCTTCGGGCCGCGCTTCCTCTGGACGTGGCCCAACGCGCGCATCGGCGTCATGGGCGGCGAGCAGGCCGCCAGCGTGCTCGCCACCGTCCGGCGCGACGGCATCGAGGCCCGCGGCGGCGCATGGTCCGCCGCGGAGGAGGAGGCCTTCAAGGACCCGATCCGCCGCCAGTACGAGACTCAGGGCCATCCCTACTACGCCAGCGCCCGGCTCTGGGACGACGGCGTGATCGACCCGGCCGACACCCGCCGGGTGCTGGCGCTGGGCCTGTCGGCGGCGCGCAACGCGCCGGCGGCGCCGACCCGCTTCGGCGTGTTCAGGATGTGAGCCGGGGCATGCCACCATGCGACTTCCCCGCGCACGCGCCGATGCGCCGCGACCGACCGGGCCGCAGCAGCGCGCCCGCAGGCCGCGCCGTCCGCCGTGCGGGGAACCGCACCCGCCCCACCGATCCGCTTCCCTTTCCGCCATGCAACTGAACGACTATTTCTCCCGGCTCGCGCGCTACCACGCGTGGGCGACGCGCCGCCTGCTGGCGGACGACCTCGCGGCGCTCGGCGACGCCGAGTGGCACCGCGACCTGGGGCTCTTCTTCGGCTCGGTGCACCGCACCGCCAACCACCTGCTGGTGACCGACGGCATCTGGTTCGCGCGCTTCGCCGAGGGGACATCGCCGCGGATCCCGCTCGACGCCCAGCCGCACGCCGAGCGCGCCCCGCTGTGCGCCGCGCTGGCCGCGGCGGCGGACCGCTGGGCCGGCTGGATCGACGGCCTCGACCCGGCGCGCCTCGACGGCGAACTGGCCTACGTCCGCAACAACGGCGAGGCGGTGCGCCTGCCCTTCGCGCCCGCCCTGGGCCACGCGTTCAACCACGCCACCCACCACCGCGGACAGATCACCGCGGCCGTGACGGCGCTGGGGCGCCCCGGGCCGTCGCTCGATTGGGTGTACCTGCTGCAGGAGGAGGCGCGGACAGCGGCGCGCGCCGATCCGATGCCGCCAGCCGACCGTCCGCATCCACCCGCCGAGGCATCGCCATGACCCTCCTGTCCCTCCGCGCCGACGGCCCGCGCGCCACCCTCACCCTGCAGCGCCCGGACGTGCGCAACGCCTTCAACCCGCGGCTCATCGCCGAGCTGTCGCAGGCCTTCCATGCGCTCGGGCTGCGCGACGACATCCGCTGCATCGTGCTGGCGGCCGAGGGGCCGGCCTTCTGCGCCGGCGCCGACCTCCACTGGATGCGCGGCATGGCCGACTACGCCCGCGACGAGAACCTGGCCGACGCGCACCAGCTCGCCGCCATGCTGCGCACCCTGCACGAATGCCCGGTGCCGACCATCGCGCGGGTGCAGGGCGACGCCTTCGCCGGCGGCGTCGGCCTGGCGGCGGCCTGCGACATCGCCGTCGGCCTGCGCGGCGCGCGCTTCTGCCTCAGCGAGGTCCGGCTCGGCCTGGTGCCGGCCACCATCGCGCCCTACGTGGTGCGCGCGATGGGCGCGCGGGCGGCACACCGCTGGTTCCTGACCGCCGAGCCCTTCGACGCGGCCGAGGCGCACCGCATCGGCCTGCTGCACGCGGTGGAGGACGACGCCGCCGCGCTCGACACCCGGATCGACGCGATCGCCGCCGCGCTCTGCGCCGGCGGGCCGCACGCGGTGCGCGCCTGCAAGCAGCTGGTGCAGGAGGTGGCCGGCCGCGCGATCGACGACGGGCTGGTCGGCCGCACCGTCGAAGCCATCGCCGACATCCGCGCCAGCGACGAAGGCCGCGAAGGCGTGCAGGCCTTCCTGCAGAAGCGCCGGCCCGGCTGGCTCCCCGCCCAGGACTGAGACCCCGGAGGCCCGCCCATGTTCGACAAGATCCTGATCGCCAACCGCGGCGAGATCGCCTGCCGCGTCGCCGCCACCGCGCGCCGCATGGGCATCCGCACCGTCGCGGTCCATTCCGACGCCGACGCGCGGGCCAAGCACGTGCGGATGTGCGACGAGGCGGTGGCGCTCGGCGGCGACGCGCCGAAGGACAGCTACCTCCAGTGGGCGCGCATCCTCGACGCCGCCCGGGCCGCCGGCGCGCAGGCGATCCATCCGGGCTACGGCTTCCTGAGCGAGAACGAGGCCTTCGCCCGCGCCTGCGCCGACGCCGGCGTGGCCTTCGTCGGGCCGCCGCCCGGGGCCATCCGGGCGATGGGCCTGAAGGCCGAGGCCAAGCGGCTGATGGAGCGCGCCGGCGTGCCGCTGGTGCCCGGATACCACGGCGCCGACCAGGACCCGGCGCTGCTGCGCCGCGAGGCGGCGCGCATCGGCTACCCGGTGCTGATCAAGGCCAGCGCCGGCGGCGGCGGCAAAGGCATGCGCGCGGTGGACCGGCCGGAGGACTTCGACGCCGCGCTCGCCGCCTGCCGGCGCGAGGCCGCCAACGCCTTCGGCGACGACGCGGTGCTGGTCGAGAAGTACGTGCAGCGCCCGCGCCACATCGAGATCCAGGTCTTCGGCGACGCCCATGGCGACATCGTCTGGCTGTTCGAGCGCGACTGCTCGGTCCAGCGCCGCCACCAGAAGGTGCTGGAGGAGGCGCCCGCGCCCGGCATGCCCGAGGCGCTGCGGCAGCGCATGGGCGCGGCGGCGGTCGCCGCGGCCCGGGCCGTCGGCTACGCGGGCGCCGGCACCGTCGAATTCATCGTCGGGCAGCGCGGCGACGGGCCCGAGGGCATGGACTTCTTCTTCATGGAGATGAACACCCGGCTGCAGGTCGAGCATCCGGTGACCGAGGCGATCACCGGCCTCGACCTGGTCGAATGGCAGCTGCGGGTGGCCGCCGGCGAGCCGCTGCCGCTGCGCCAGGACGCGCTGCGCATCCGCGGCCACGCGATCGAGGCCCGCATCTGCGCCGAGGACCCCGACAAGGGCTTCCTGCCGGCCACCGGCACCCTGCGCGTTTACCGCACGCCCGAGGCGTCCGCCTTCGCGCGCGGCCCGGTGCGCATCGACGACGGGGTGCGCGAGGGCGACGCGATCACCCCCTTCTACGACTCGATGATCGCCAAGCTCATCGTCCACGGCGCGGACCGCCGCGAGGCGCTGGCCCGGCTCGACGCCGCGCTGGCGCAGCTGCGCATCGTCGGCCTGCCGACCAACGTGCAGTTCCTGCGCCGGGTGCTCGCCAGCCCGTCCTTCGCCGAGGCGCGGCTCGACACCGCGCTGATCGAGCGCGAACGCGCGGTCCTCTTCGACCGGGAGGCGCTCGGCCTGCCGCTGGCCGCGGCGGCGGCGGTGGCCGCGCGGCTGCGCGACGAGGCCGCGCTGGAGACCGCCGACCCCTTCAGCCGGCGCGACGGCTGGCGCGCGCACGGCCCGATGGCGCGCCGCTTCGACTTCGCGTTCCGCGGCGCGCCCGCGCAGGCGCTGCTGCTCCGGGACCGCGGCGACGGCCGCCGGCTCGCGGTCGGCGCGCCGGCGGCGGAGGCGGGCGCCGCCGAGCCCTTCGGCTGGGAGCCGCGGCCCGACGGCGCGCTGGACCTGCGCCTCGGCGGCCTGCAGGCCACGGTGCATGTGCACGAGGACCAGGGCGAAGCGCACGTCTTCGCTGCGGATGGCGCTACGAAAATCGTAGCAATCGACCCGCTGGCCCACGCCGGCGGCGCGGCGGCCGAGGGCGGCCGGCTCACCGCGCCGATGCCGGGCCGGATCGTCTCCTTCGCGGTGCGCCCGGGCGACGCGGTCGCCCGCGGCCAGCCGCTCGCGGTGATGGAGGCGATGAAGATGGAGCACACCATCGCCGCGCCCGCCGACGGCGTGGTCGCCGACCTGCTCTACGCCCCGGGCGACCAGGTGGCCGAAGGGGCGGAGCTGCTGCGGCTCGCGGCCTGAGGACGGGCACCGGCCGGCGTCCGTTCCCCGCGACGGGACGAGGCGGGAGCCCGCGCCCGGCCACCGGCGCGGGGCCATCCCGTGCCGCGCGGTGCCGCGCCGGCCCGGGGACGCCGCAGCACCGTCGGGCCGGCCGGCTGCGGTATGGTGGCGGCCGCTCTCCCCGCCGGGCGTCCGGCCCGCTCCCGACCCTTCCCCCACCCGTTCCCCGACCCATGCACATCGCCTTCTGCTGCACCGACGTCCCCGCGCAACCCTGGCTCGCCGACCTGCGCGCCGCACTGCCCGAGGCGCGCATCGACGCATGGTCGCCCGGCGACGCGCCGGCCGACCATGCGGTGGTGTGGATGCCGCCGCAGGCCTTCTTCGACGCGCAGCCCCGGCTGCGCTCCATCTTCAACATCGGCGCCGGCGTGGACGCGCTGCTCAAGCTGCGCCTGCCGCCGGGCGTGCCGCTGGTGCGCATCGACGACGGCGGCATGGCGGTGCAGATGGCCGAGTACGTCTGCCATGCGGCCATCGGCTATTTCCGCGAATTCGGCGCCTACGCCGCGGACGCGGTTGCGGGCCGCTGGCTGCCGCGCGAGGCGCGCGACCGGCGCGATTTCACCGTCGGCGTGCTCGGGCTGGGCGTGCTCGGCCAGCGGGTCGCGCAGGCGCTGCGGCAGTTCGAGTTCCCGGTGCGCGGCTGGAGCCGCACGCCCAAGGCGATCGAAGGCATCGACTGCTACGCGGGGGACGACGGGCTGGACGATTTCCTCGCCGGCACCCGGCTGCTCGCCTGCCTGCTGCCGCTCACGCCCGACACCCGCGACATCCTGCGCCGCGAGACCCTGTCGAAGCTGCCGCGCGGCGCCTACCTGGTCAACGTGGCCCGCGGCGCGCACCTGGTCGAGGACGACCTGCTGGCCCTGGTGGACGCGGGCCACATCGCCGGCGCGACGCTCGACGTGTTCCGCGAGGAACCGCTGCCGGCCGACCATCCGCTGCGCCGCCGGCCGCGCATCGCCGTCACGCCGCACATTTCGGCGCAGTCGCTGCGCGCGGACTGCGTGGCGCAGATCGCGGCCAAGCTGCGCGCGATGGGGCGCGGCGAGCCGGTCGCCGGCCTGGTCGATCCGGCGCGCGGCTACTGAGGTGGCGCGGGCCGGCCGGCCGCCCATGAAAAAACCGGGCGCACGGCCCGGTTCCCGGCGAGGGGAGGCCGGGGCGCGCGGGGCGCCCCGGCGGTCCCGTCAGTGGCCGGACGCGCCGGCGGCGCCGAGCCCGGTCTCCGAGCGCACCTGCTGCGCCGGGAAGGCGGCGCGCTCGCGGGCCGCGCCCGCGCTGCGGTCGGTGATCGAGAAGAACCAGATCCCGACGAAGCCGATGACCATCGAGAACAGCGCCGGCGAGGCGTAGGGGAAGAGCGCCGAGCCGGGCGGGTTACCCAGCGTGGCTTCCCAGACCGAGGGCGAGACCACCGTCAGCGCCACCGAGGACAGCAGGCCCAGGAAGCCGCCGATCACCGCGCCGCGGGTGGTGCAGTCCTTCCAGAGCACCGCGAGGAACAGCACCGGGAAGTTGGCCGAGGCGGCGATGGCGAAGGCCAGCGACACCATGAAGGCCACGTTCTGCCGCTCGAAGGCGATGCCCAGCAGCACCGCGATCAGGCCGAGGGCGAAGGTGGTGATGCGCGAGACCTTGAGCTCGGCCTTGCTGTCCGCCTTGCCCTTCTTGAACACCGTGGCGTAGAGGTCGTGCGACACCGCCGAGGCGCCCGATAGCGTCAGGCCGGCCACCACCGCCAGGATGGTGGCGAAGGCCACCGCCGAGATGAAGCCGTAGAACACGTTGCCGCCGACCGCCTTGGCCACCAGCACCGCCGCCATGTTGGCGGTGCCCGCGCCGCCGCGGATCACGCCCTTGGCCACGTCGGCGTACTCGGGGTTGGTCAGCACCAGGGTGATGGCGCCGAAGCCGATGACGAAGATCAGCGCGTAGAAGTAGCCGATCCAGGTGGTGGCCCAGAGCACCGATTTGCGCGCCTCCTTGGCGTCGGGCACGGTGAAGAAGCGCATCAGGATGTGCGGCAGGCCGGCGGTGCCGAACATCAGCGCCATGCCGAAGGAGATGGCGGAGATCGGGTCCTTGACGAAGCCGCCCGGGCCCATGATCGACAGGCCGGCGCGCGCCGCTTCCTCCGGCGTCTTGCCGGCGTTGGCGGCGATCGCGGTCTTGACCTCGACCGCGCGGGCGAAGAGCGCCTCGGGGCTGAAGCCGAACTGCGCGAGCACCATCACCGCCATGAAGGTCACGCCGGCGAGCAGCATGCAGGCCTTGATGATCTGCACCCAGGTGGTGGCGGTCATGCCGCCGAAGAGCACGTAGACCATCATGAGCACGCCCACGATGACCACCGCCACCCAGTACTCGAGGCCGAACAGCAGCTTGATGAGCTGGCCCGCCCCGACCATCTGCGCGATCAGGTAGAAGGCCACCACCACCAGCGTGCCCGAGGCGGCGAAGGCGCGGATCGGCGTCTGTCGGAAGCGGTAGCCGGCGACGTCGGCGAAGGTGAACTTGCCGAGGTTGCGCAGGCGCTCGGCCATCAGGAAGGTGATGATCGGCCAGCCCACGAGGAAGCCGATCGCGTAGATCAGGCCGTCGTAGCCGGTGGCCATGACCGCCGCCGAGATGCCCAGGAAGGAGGCGGCCGACATGAAGTCGCCCGCGATCGCCAGGCCGTTCTGGAAGCCGGTGATGCCGCCGCCGGCGGTGTAGAAGTCCGAGGCGGAGCGGGTCTTGGCGGCCGCCCACTTGGTGATCCAGAGCGTGGCGACGACGAAGATGCCGAACATCACGATGGCCGTCCAGTTGGTGGCCTGCTTGGCGGCTTCGCCGATGTCGCCGCCGGCGGCGTGCGCGGCGCCCGCGAGGGGCAGGGCGGCCAGCGGCAGCAGGGCCGCGGCGGCGCGGCGGAAGGATGCGGTGCGGTTCATGCCTTGGCGTCCTTCAGGATCTGTTCGGTCAGGGCGTCGAACTCGCGGTTGGCGCGGCGCACGTAGATGCCGGTGATCACCACGGTGAACACGATCACGCCGAGGCCGATCGGGATGCCGTAGGTGGTGACGCCCGTGCCCACCGGGCGGGCGAGGAAGGCCTTGTCGAAGGCGATGAGCGCGATGTAGCCGTAGTACACCAGCAGCATCAGCACGGTGAGGACGATGCCGATGCGGTTGCGCTTGCTGCGCAGCTCCTGGTAGCGCGGATTGCGCTGGATTCTCTCCACGATGGGGTCGGTCACGTTGTCTCCTGGATGGCGTGTTTTTGAAGCGACCGGCCACGGGCCTGTCCCGCGGACCGTGCGGCGATTCTCCAGCCGCGCCTGACCGACCGCTTACGCGCCGCCGCCGCCCGCGCGGGCCGGTCCGCGGGCCAGTCAGGTTGGCGTCAGAAATCCGTCAGGAAGCGGTCGAACAATGGTTTCGCGACCGTCCCGTCCGATGGATGGCGCATTCCTTCATCAAGGAGACAAAACCATGTCCGCTGTCTATCCGACGCGCCCCGGCCAACGGCCCGGCGCTCCGCAGGCCGACGCCCGTCCGATGTCCCGGGAAGAGCGCAAGGTGATCTTCGCCTCGTCCCTCGGCACCGTGTTCGAGTGGTACGACTTCTACCTCTACGGCTCGCTCGCGGCGATCATCGCCAAGCAGTTCTTCAGCGGCCTCGATCCCTCGGCCGCCTTCATCTTCGCGCTGCTGGCCTTCGCCGCGGGCTTCATCGTGCGGCCCTTCGGGGCGCTGGTGTTCGGCCGGCTCGGCGACATGATCGGGCGCAAGTACACCTTCCTGGTGACCATCCTGCTGATGGGCGTGTCGACCTTCATCGTCGGCATCCTGCCGAGCTACGCCAGCATCGGCGTGGCCGCGCCGATCATCCTGATCGTGCTGCGCATGCTGCAGGGCCTGGCGCTCGGCGGCGAGTACGGCGGCGCCGCCACCTACGTGGCCGAGCACGCGCCGCACGGCAAGCGTGGCGCCTACACCTCCTGGATCCAGACCACCGCCACGCTGGGGCTGTTCCTGTCGCTGCTGGTGATCCTGGGCACCCGCACCGCCATGGGCGAGGAGGCCTTCGCCGCCTGGGGCTGGCGCATCCCGTTCATGGTCTCGATCCTGCTGCTGGCGGTGTCGGTGTGGATCCGGCTGTCGCTGTCGGAGTCGCCCGCCTTCCAGCGGATGAAGGCCGAGGGCAAGGCTTCCAAGGCGCCGCTGACCGAGTCCTTCGGCCAGTGGAAGAACCTGAAGATCGTGATCCTCGCGCTGGTCGGCCTGACCGCCGGCCAGGCGGTGGTCTGGTACACCGGCCAGTTCTACGCGCTCTTCTTCCTGACGCAGCAGCTCAAGGTGGACGCGGTCACCGCCAACCTGATGATCGCCGCGGCCCTGCTCATCGGCACGCCCTTCTTCGTGGTCTTCGGCATGCTCTCGGACCGGATCGGCCGCAAGCCGATCATCATGGCCGGCTGCCTGCTGGCGGTGCTGACCTACTTCCCGGTGTTCAAGGCCCTGACCGGCGCGGCCAACCCCGACCTGGCGGCGGCCCAGGCCGCCTCGCAGGTGACCGTCAGCGCCGACCCGGCGAGTTGCTCCTTCCAGGGCAACCCGGTCGCGCGCGAGATCGATTTCCGCAGCTCCTGCGACATCGCCAAGCGCTACCTGTCGCAGAACTCGGTGAGCTACGACAACACCGCCGCGGCCGCCGGCACCGGCGCCACCGTCAGGATCGGCGACAAGGTCGTGCCGGTGCCCACCGGCAACGTGGTCAACGCCAAGTTCGACGAAGCCTCGGCGCGCGAGATCGCGACCTTCAAGAAGACGGTCAGCGACGAGCTCAAGGCCCGCGGCTACCCCACCAAGGCCGACCCGGCCAAGATGAACAAGCCGCTGATGGTCCTGCTGCTCACCTACCTGGTGCTGCTGGTCACCATGGTGTACGGGCCGATCGCGGCGATGCTGGTGGAGATGTTCCCCACCCGCATCCGCTACACCTCGATGAGCCTGCCGTACCACATCGGCAACGGCTGGTTCGGCGGGCTGCTGCCCACCACCTCCTTCGCCATCGTGGCCCAGTCGGGCAACATGTACAGCGGCCTGTGGTACCCGATCATCATCGCCGGCGCGACCTTCGTGATCGGCATGCTGTTCGTGCGCGAGACCAAGGACACCGACATCTACGCGATGGACTGACGGTCCCGTCCCGGCCCGGCGAGAGCCGGGCCACCGCCTGTCGCGCAGGCGACAGGCATCGCCGCTGCCGCCGCCCGCGCTCGCCGTCCCTGCGGCGCGGGCCAGCGCCCGGCCACCTTTTGTGTCCTTTTGTTCCTGCAGGAAGGCCCCCCACCATGGTCTGGAAGATCGCCATCGGCTTCGTGCTGTTCGCCGTCGTGTGCCTTTATGTCATCTCCAAGGCCGGCGATTCGGTCGACATGGGGGGCGAGAAGCACGGCGGCGACGCCGCCCACGCGCCCGCGCCGACGACTGCGCCCGCGCGGCCCTGAAGCGCGCGTCCCGGCGCGCGGCGCCGGGGCAATCGGCGGGCCCGCGCCGGGCGATTGACGGTCGCGGATCGACCGAGAAAAATCGATCCGCCATGCCGTCCTTCCAGCCGCTCCCGCCCCCCCTCCATCGCAAGATCGAGGCCCGGCTGCGGCGGCTGCCGGTGCCGGTGGCGCTGGTGCTGCCGGCGGGCGAGCACCTGGGGCCGCCGCAGGCGGCGGTGACGCTGCGCTTCCACGACGCCGTGTCCCTGGCCCGGCTGGCCGCGGGCCAGGTCGGCGCGCTCGGCGAGGCGGTGGTCGAGGGACGGCTGGAAGTCGAGGGCCGCATGCGCGACCTGTTCGCCGCGGTGGTCGGCCTGCTGCCCGGCGCGCCCACCGACAGCGACACCGGCTGGTGGACCCAGCTCTGGCGGCAGGTCAAGTCCCGGGCCGCGCACTCGCGCGAACGCGACGCGGCGCAGGTCCGGTTCCACTACGACGTCTCGGACGACTTCTACGCGCTCTGGCTCGACCCGCGCCGCGTCTATTCCTGCGCCTACTACCGCGAGGAGGGCATGCCGCTGGCGCGGGCGCAGGAGGCCAAGCTCGACCACATCTGCCGCAAGCTCGACCTGCGGCCCGGCGAGCGCTTCCTCGACATCGGGGCGGGCTGGGGCGGGCTGCTGCTCTGGGCGGCCGAGCGCTACGGCGTCGACGCCACCGGCATCACCCTGTCGCGCAACCAGCACGCCCACGTGCAGCGCCTGATCGACGCCCGGGGCCTGGGCGGCCGGGTGCGGATCGCGCTGCAGGACTACCGCGACCTGGAGGCGGCCGCGCCCTTCGACAAGATCGCCTCGGTCGGCATGTTCGAGCACGTCGGCCGCGCCCGGATGGGGCAGTACTTCGGCACGGTGCACCGGCTGCTGCGGCCGGGCGGGATGGTGCTCAACCACGGCATCACCGCCGGCGGGCTCGGCAACGCCCAGCTCGGCGCCGGCATGGGCGACTTCATCGAGAAGTACATCTTCCCCGGCGGCGAACTGCTGCACGTCAGCCAGGTGCTGCGCGACCTGGCCGGCGCAGGCCTGGAGATGGTCGACACCGAGAACCTGCGGCCGCACTACGCCCGCACCCTCTGGGACTGGTCGGATGCGCTGGAGGCGCAGGTCGGGCGCGCCCGCGCGGTGCTGGCCGCCGGCGGCGACCCGGCGCGGGCCGAGCGGGTGCTGCAGTCCTACCGCCTCTACCTGGCCGGCAGCGCGGCCAGCTTCGAGCAGGGCTGGATCTCGCTGCACCAGATCCTCGCCACCCGCCAGGACGGCGACACGGGCACCGGCGCCCTGCGCGGCGCGCAGTCGTCCTATCCGTTCCGGCGGGACTACATGTACCCGCGTCCGCAGGACGGCGCGGCGCCGGGCGGGCGCTAGGGACGGATCCCGGCCGCCGGCCGCGCCGGCGGCTCAGCGCGGCACGCGCCGGTCGATCCAGCCGGCCAGCCACCGGCCGATGTCCAGGCTGTGCCGGTCCTGCATCAGCATGTGCGAGGCGCCGGGCAGGCCGACGTCGGCGAGCATCACCAGTTCGGCGTGCCCGCCGGCGCGGTTGGCCGCGTCGACGAACTCCCGGCAGGCCTTCAGGCGCGGCGCCCAGCGGGGCGACCGGTCCACGTAGTCGCCCCAGAGCACCAGGATCGGCAGGCCGGCGTAGGGCGCCATGTCCGCGCCGGCCGCCGGGCAGGCGCCGGGCTCGATCGCCACGATGCCGCGGATGCCGCGCCGGTCCCGGGCCGCGGCCTGGAAGGGATAGATCCCGGACTGGGAATGGCTGACCAGCACCGCGCCGCCGATCTTTTGCGCCAGCTCCGACAGCGCGGGCACCGTCGGGTTGGGCGTGGGCAGGGCGTTGAGCCAGTCGGGCACCATCTGCTTCCAGAACTCGTCCTGCGCCTCGAGCGGGAACTGCATGCCCGGGAACACCTCCGGGTACCGGGGGCCGAAGCGGAAGATCGCCCAGGCGCCTTCCTGCGACGCGCCGAACACCTGCGGCAGCGCCTCGGGGCCGGCGCGGCCGCCCTTGGCCCGCACGATGCCCGAGGGGTCGGCGGCCGAGCGCCCGCGCGACGCCTGGTCGACCACGTAGGCCGGGAAGCCCCGGCGCACGAACAGCTCGTCCCATCCCATGCGCCCGTCGGGCGTGGTCTCCCAGGTCTTGCCGGTCAGGCAGCATCCGTGGACGAAGACCACCGGCGGCCGGACGGCGACCGGCGGCACCTGGTAGCGCACGTACATCTGCTCGACCGCGATGCGGCCGGCCGGCTCGTAGGCCGGCAGCAGCGACAGGTCCTCGGACCGGACGGTCCGCCCGCCGACGAAGAAGCTGCCCTGGCGTTCCAGGACGAGGGGTCCGGCGCCGGCGGCGTCGGCCGCGCGGTCCGGGGGCGCGGCGCAGCCGGCCAGGGCCGCGGCCAGGACGGCCGCGACGATGAGGTTCCACCAACGGTGCATGGGTTCGTCTCCTTGGAATGGTTCTTGCCGTGGGCCGCCCGGCGCCCCGACGTCGCGCCGTCCGCGCGGGCAGGCTCCCCCTCCTTTATAGGAGCAATCGCGTGGCCGCGGGGCGCCGCGGCCCGGCGCGCCGCACAAGGTGTCACAGCCGCGGCACCCCCGGTTCCTAGACTGACTGGTTTTTCCCCTTCCCATCCCCAACTGCAGGCGCTATGACTGAAGGCACCATCCGCATCCGAGGCGCACGCCAGCACAACCTCAAGAACCTCGACCTGGACCTGCGCACCGGCGAACTCACGGTGGTGACCGGCCCCAGCGGCTCCGGCAAGTCCAGCCTGGTGTTCGACACGCTCTACGCCGAAGGCCAGCGCCGCTACGTCGAGACTTTCTCGGCCTACGCCCGGCAGTTCCTCGACCGGATGGACAAACCTGCGGTGGACCGGGTCGAGGGCGTGCCGCCGGCCATCGCCATCGACCAGACCAACCCGGTGCGCTCCTCGCGCTCGACGGTCGGCACGATGACCGAGCTGAACGACCACCTGAAGCTGCTGTTCGCCCGCGGCGCCCAGCTGTTCGACCGCGCCACCGCGCGCCCGGTGCGCCACGACACGCCCGAGACGGTCTACGCCGAGATGCGCGACCGCGCCGCCGCGATGGCCGCCGCCGGTCCCGCAGGCGCCAAGGAGCCGCGCCTGGTGGTCACCTTCCCGGTCGAGCTGCCCGCCAGCACCACCTCCGAGGAAGTGCAGCAGTGGCTAGCCGCCAGCGGCTTCACCCGGGTCCAGGCCGAGCGCGAGGTCGCCTCGCCGACCGGGCCGCGCAAGGTGCTCGACGTGGTGGCGGACCGCTTCCGCATCGGCTCGACCGAGAAGGCCCGCGCCATCGAGGCGATCGAGGTGGCGCTCAAGCGCGCCGGGCGGCTCAACGTCTATTGCACCCCGGACGGCGCGGCCGAGGACGCGGCGCCCGAGGTCTGGAAGTTCTCCACCGGCCTGCACTGCCCCGAGAGCGACCTGCGCTACGCCGAGCCGATCCCGTCGATGTTCAGCTTCAACTCCGCCGCCGGCGCCTGCGACGCCTGCCGGGGCTTCGGCCGGGTGATCGGCGTGGACTACGGCCTGGTCATCCCGGATGCGCGCATGACGCTGCGCGGCGGGGCGATCAAGGTGATGCAGACCCCCGCCTGGAAGGAGGCCCAGGACGACCTGATGCGCCACGCCGAGGCCGAGGGCATCCCGCGCGACACGCCCTGGAGCCAGCTCACCCCGGCCCAGCAGGCCTGGGTGATCGACGGCTCGCCGCTCTGGAAGGGCAACTGGAACAAGCAGTGGTTCGGCATCAAGCGCTTTTTCGAGTACCTGGAGGGCAAGGCCTACAAGATGCACATCCGGGTGCTGCTGTCCAAGTACCGCAGCTACACGCCGTGCCCGACCTGCCACGGCGCGCGCCTCAAGCTCGACAGCCTGCTCTGGCGCCTGGGCACCAAGGAGGACGCCGACGCGGTGCTGGCGCCGGAGAAGCGCTTCCTGCCGCACGGCGCCGACTGGAGCCGGGAGCGGCTCGAGGCGCTGCCGGGCCTGTGCCTGCACGACCTGATGCTGCTGCCGATCGACCGGCTGCGGCAGTTCTTCGACCGGCTCTCCGCCGCCCGGGCGGCGGGCGGCGACGGCGCGGCCGGCGATGCGCCGGCGCGCCCGACGATGCGCCCGGCCGGCGAGGCCGCGGCCGACGCCACGGTCCCGGCCGCCGCGCAGGCCGCGGTCGACGCCGAAGCCGCGCGCCTGTCGAGCGTCCCGGCCGATCCCGACGACGCCGGCCCGGCCGACGCGCAGGCGCCCGGGCAGGCCCAGGCCGCCGGCGAGGCGCAGGCGCTCAAGCTGCTGCACGAGGAGATCACCAACCGCCTCAAGTACCTGGTGGACGTGGGCATCGGCTACCTCACCCTCGACCGCCAGAGCCGCACGCTCTCGGGCGGCGAGGTGCAGCGGATCAACCTGACCACCGCGCTCGGCACCTCGCTGGTCAACACCCTCTTCGTGCTCGACGAGCCCAGCATCGGCCTGCATCCGCGCGACATGCACCGCATCACCCAGGCGATGCACCGGCTGCGCGACGCCGGCAACACGCTGGTGGTGGTGGAGCACGATCCGGCGGTCATGATCGCCGCCGACCGCGTCATCGACATGGGCCCCGGCCCCGGCGCCAAGGGCGGCGGCATCGTCTTCGACGGCACGGTGGAGGAGCTGCGCGGCGCCGACACCCTCACCGGCGCCTACCTGGGCGGCCGCAAGCAGATCGGCATGGGCTTCAAGCGCATGGTCACCGAGGGCACGCCGCGCCTGATCCTGGAGGGCGCGCGCGAGCACAACCTGAAGGACCTCACGGTCGACATCCCGCTGCAGCGCATGGTCTGCATCACCGGCGTCAGCGGCTCGGGCAAGTCCACGCTGGTGCAGGACATCCTGGCGCCGGCGCTGATGCGGCATTTCGGCAAGGCCACCGAATCCCCCGGCGCCCACGACCGGCTGCTGGGCGCCGACCACCTGTCGGACGTGGTGTCGGTCGACCAGTCGCCGATCGGCAAGACCGCGCGCTCCAACCCGGCGAGCTACGTCGGCGCCTGGGACGCGGTGCGCGAGATCTTCGCCACCGCGCCGCTCGCCCGGGAGCGCGGCTACACCGCCTCGAAGTTCAGCTTCAACTCCGGCGACGGCCGCTGCCCTACCTGCGGCGGCTCGGGCTTCGAGCATGTCGAGATGCAGTTCCTCTCGGACGTCTACCTGCGCTGCCCCGACTGCGACGGCAAGCGCTACCGGGACGAGATCCTGGAAGTCACGGTGGAGCGCGGCGGCCGGCTGCTCAACGTCTCGGACGTGCTCGAATGCACCGTCAGCGAGGCGGCGGCGCTGTTCGCCGGCGACCGCGAGGTGCTGCGGGTGCTGCAGCCGATCGTGGACGTGGGCCTCGACTACGTGAAGCTCGGCCAGCCGGTGCCCACGCTTTCGGGGGGCGAGGCCCAGCGGCTCAAGCTCGCCGGCTTCCTGGCCGAGGCGGCCAAGGGCGGATCCGCCAGCCGCCAGCCGCTGGCGAAGAAGGGCACGCTGTTCCTGTTCGACGAGCCCACGACCGGCCTGCATTTCGACGACATCGCCAAGCTGATGCGCGCGATGCGCAAGCTGCTGGAGGCCGGCCATTCGCTGGTGGTGATCGAGCACAACCTCGACGTGGTCCGCGCCAGCGACTGGCTGATCGACCTCGGCCCCGAGGGCGGCGACGGCGGCGGCACGCTGACCGACACGGGCACGCCCGAGGAGGTGCGCCGCAGCGGCACCTCGCACACCGCCGCCGCGCTGCGCGACTACGAGCTCGCGCTCGGCCCGGTCGGACGGGTGGAGGAGGGCGTCCCGCTGCAGACGCTCGTCGCCGCCCGCCGCAGGCAGGCCCGCGCGGCGCAGGGCGCCGGCGCGATCCAGATCGTGCACGCCCGCGAGCACAACCTGAAGAACGTCTCGGTGGACATCCCGCGCGGCAGCTTCAACGTGGTCACCGGCGTCAGCGGCTCGGGCAAGTCGACGCTCGCCTTCGACATCCTGTTCAACGAGGGGCAGCGCCGCTACCTGGAATCGCTCAACGCCTACGCGCGCAGCATCGTGCAGCCGGCGGGCCGGCCGGAGGTGGACGCGGTCTACGGCATCCCGCCGACGGTGGCCATCGAGCAGCGCCTGTCGCGCGGCGGGCGCAAGAGCACCGTGGGCACCACCACCGAGGTCTGGCACTTCCTGCGGCTGCTCTACGTCAAGCTCGGGGTGCAGCACTGCGTCTTCGACGGCGCGGCGGTCGAGCCGCAGACGGCCGACAGCATCGCCGCGCAGTTGATGAAGCGCTTCCGCGGCCAGCACATCGGCCTGCTGGCGCCGCTGGTGGTGGCGCGCAAGGGCGTCTACACCGAACTCGCCGACTGGGCGCGGCCGCGCGGCTTCACCCACCTGCGGGTGGACGGCGAGTTCCTGCCGACCACCGGCTTCCCGCGCATCGACCGCTTCAAGGAGCACACCATCGAGCTGCCGGTGCGCAGCCTGGACGTGCACCCGGGCAACGAGGCCGAGCTGCGCGAGGCGCTGTCGCAGGCGCTGCAGCACGGCAAGGGCGTGGTCCACGTGCTGAGCGACCTCGGCGGCCTGGCCGAGGCGATGCGCGACGGCGCCCCGACTGCCGGCATCGGCGCGCTGCGGGCCTTCTCCACCAAGCGCGCCTGCCCGGTCTGCGTCACCAGCTACGCCGAGCTGGACCCGCGCCTCTTCTCGTACAACAGCAAGCACGGCTGGTGCCCCGACTGCGTGGGCACCGGCGTGAAGCTGACCAAGGCGCAGCGCGCGGTGTTCGACGACTCGGTGCAGTCCGACGACCAGCGCGGCCGCGAGCAGACCTTCGACGAGCCCGAGGTCGAGGACATGGCCGACGCCGCCTGCCCGACCTGCGCCGGCACCCGGCTCAACCCGGTGGCGCAGGCGGTGCTGTTCCGCGGCGTCCCCATCACCGACCTGGGCCGCATGAGCGTGATCGACATGCGCCGCTGGTTCGAGGCGCTGGCGCTGGAGGGCCGCGAGGCCGGCATCGCCCGGGACCTGGTGCCCGAGATCCGCAGCCGGCTCGAATTCCTGGAGGAAGTCGGCCTCGGCTACCTGACGCTGGACCGCGGCGCGCCGACCCTCTCAGGCGGCGAGGCGCAGCGCATCCGCCTCGCGGCGCAGCTCGGCAGCAACCTGCAGGGCGTCTGCTACGTGCTCGACGAGCCCACCATCGGCCTGCACGCCCGCGACAACCGCATCCTGCTCGACGCGCTGCACAAGCTCGGCGACAAGGGCAACACCCTGGTGGTGGTCGAGCACGACGAGGACACCATCCGCCGCGCCGACCACATCATCGACATCGGGCCGAGCGCCGGCAAGCGCGGCGGCCGGGTGGTGGCCGAAGGCACGCCCGCCGACATCCAGGCGAGCGCCGAGTCGCTGACCGGCCGCTACCTGCGCGAATCGATCCGCCATCCGCTGCACCCGCGCCGGCCGGTGGTCAACAGCGAATCCACGCCGACCCTGCGCCTGCGCGGCGCTCACCTGCACAACCTGCAGGACGTGGACGTGGCGGTGCCGTTGCACCGGCTGGTCGCGGTCACCGGCGTCAGCGGCTCGGGCAAGTCCACCCTGGCGCGCGACGTGCTGCTGGCCAACGTGGCGGCGGCGGTCGCGCAGCGCGCCACCAAGGCCGGCCGCGACGCGCAGGACGCCGGCAAGCGCCCGCCGCTGGCCGGCTGCACCGGGCTCGACGGCTTCCAGGCGGTGGACCGGGTGCTGGAGGTCGACCAGACGCCGATCGGCAAGACGCCGCGCAGCTGCCCGGCGACCTACATCGGCTTCTGGGACACGGTGCGCAAGCTCTTCGCCGACACCCTGGAGGCGCGGGCGCGGGGCTACGGCCCCGGCCGCTTCTCCTTCAACACCGGCGAGGGCCGCTGCCCGGCCTGCGAGGGCCAGGGCATGCGCACCATCGGCATGAGTTTCCTGCCGGACGTGAAGGTGCCCTGCGAGGTCTGCCATGGCGCGCGCTTCAACCCCGAGACCCTGGCCGTCACCTGGCGCGGCAAGAGCATCGGCGACGTGCTCCAGATGGAGGTGGACGAGGCGGTCGGCTTCTTCGCCAGCATGCCCAACATCGCCCATCCGCTGCAGCTGCTGAAGGACGTGGGCCTGGGCTACCTGACGCTGGGCCAGCCCTCGCCCACGCTCTCGGGCGGCGAGGCCCAGCGCATCAAGCTGGTGACCGAGCTGTCCAAGGTGCGCGACGACATTGCCCGCCGCGGGCAGAAGGCGCCGCACACGCTCTACGTGCTCGACGAGCCCACCGTCGGCCTGCACATGGCCGACGTGGAGAAGCTGATCCACGTGCTGCACCGCCTGGTCGACGGCGGCCACAGCGTGGTGGTGATCGAGCACGATCTCGACGTGATCGCCGAGGCCGACTGGGTCATCGACCTCGGCCCCGAGGGCGGCACCGGCGGCGGCCGCATCGTCGCCGCCGCGCCGCCGGAGGAGGTGGTGCGCCTGGGCACCCACACCGGCGTGTCGCTGGCGCCGGTGCTGGCGCGCGGCGCCCCGTCTGCGGGAGGCGCGGCGCCGCGGGCGGACGAGGCCGCAGAGGCGGCGGGCCGCTGAACGGCGCCGCCCCGCGGCGCGGGACCGGCGGCGGTGCCATCATCGGCGCCATGCACTCGAATCCCCCCGCGCCCGGAACCGGCCCCGGCGGCGAACCCGGCCGGCAGGTCGTCTGGATCCGTCCCGAAGCGCCGGCCAAGCCGCCGGTCGGCGCGCCCTGCAACGGCTGCGGCGTCTGCTGCCTGGCCGAGCCCTGCCCGGTCGGCGCCCTGGTCTCGCGCCGGCGTCACGGCGCCTGCCGCGCGCTGCGCTGGGACGCGGCGCGCGCCCGCTACCTGTGCGGCATGGCGAGCGCCCCGGCGGAGGTGCTGGGCCCGCGCTGGCGCTGGATCGCGCCGTGGATCGGGCGCCGGGCGCTGCGCTGGATCTCGGCGGGCAGCGGATGCGACGCCACGCTGGAGGTGGAGGCGCCCGCCGCGCCGGAGCCGGGCGCCGGCGCCGCGTCGGCGCGCGACTGACCGCCGGGAGGCGGCTTCCCGGATCCGCATGGCTTGGCGGCCGGCGCGGACCGGCGGCGGGGAGGGCGGGGCCGCGCGTCGCGCAGGTGACGCGGTCCGGGGGTTTCCCTGCGTTGCGCCGGGGGGGCTTCGCACTTTGAATGGTGCATTGACCGCGGACCGCCGCCATTCCCCAGGAGACCTCATCCATGCACCGCAGACACCTGCTCCGGTTCGCCGCCGCATCCGCCGCGCTGCCCGCCGCGCTCGGCGCACGCGCCCAGGCGCCTTTCCCCAGCCGGCCGATCAAGCTGATCGTCGCCTTCCCCGCCGGCGGCCCGACCGACATCACCATGCGCACCCTGGCCGACAACGCCTCGCGCGCGCTCGGCCAGGTGGTCATCGTCGAGAACAAGCCCGGCGCCGGCGGCACGCTGCCCGCGCAGGCCCTGCAGACCGCGCCGGCGGACGGCTACACCATCGGCCAGGTCCCGCTCGGCGTGTTCCGCATGCCCTACACCACCAAGATCAACTGGGACCCGGTCAAGGACATCAGCTACGTCATCGGCCTGACCGGCTACGCCTTCGGCATCGTGGTGCCGGCCGACAGCCCGCTCAAGACCTGGGCCGACTTCGTGGCCTACGCCAAGGCCAACCCCGGCAAGCTCACCTACGGCTCGACCGGCGCGCTGACCAGCCCGCACCTCACCACCGAACTGATCGCCCAGCGCCTGGGCATCCAGCTGCAGCACGTGCCCTACAAGGGCAGCGCCGACCTGATGCAGGCGGCCTTGGGCGGCCACCTGATGGCGGCGGCCGACTCCACCGGCTTCGCGCAGCTGGTGGAGGCCGGCAAGCTGCGGGTGCTCAACACCTGGGGCGACAAGCGGCTGGAGAAGTTCCCCGACGCGCCCACCCTCAAGGAGCTGGGCCTGGACATCGTGCAGAACTCGCCCTTCGGCCTGGGCGCCCCGCGCGGCACCCCGCCCGAGGTGGTCAAGCGGCTGCACGACGGCTTCCGCACCGCGATGCAGGATCCGGCCTACCTGCAGGCCCTGGCCCGCTACGACATGGTGCCGATCTACATGGATTCCGCCCAGTACCAGCGCTTCGCGCAGCAGACCTACGGGCAGGAAAAGGCGCTGATCGAGAAGCTGGGGCTGGCCAAGCCGGCCGCCTGACGGCCGGCGCCGCGCGCCACGGGGAATTCCGGCGCGCGGCGCGTCGGACGCGTCCGGGGGCACTAGACTGTCCCTTCTCGCGAAGGACCTTCCCCATGCAGATCATCGACTCCCTCCTCGCCGACGCGGCCGCCATGGCCGCGGTGCGGCGCGACATCCATGCCCATCCGGAACTCGGCTTCGAGGAGCACCGGACCGCCGACCTGGTGGCCGGCAAGCTCGCCGAATGGGGCATCGAGGTGCACCGCGGCATCGCGGGCACCGGCGTGGTCGGGGTGCTGAAGAACGGCGGCTCGGGCCGCACCATCGGCCTGCGCGCCGACATGGACGCCCTGCCGCTGCAGGAATTCAACACCTTCGCCCACGCGAGCACGGTGCCCGGCAAGATGCACGCCTGCGGGCACGACGGCCACACCGCCATCCTGCTCGCGGCGGCGCGGCACCTCGCGGCCACGCGCCGCTTCGACGGCACGGTGCACTTCTATTTCCAGCCGGCCGAGGAGGGCGGCGGCGGCGCCCGGGTGATGGTGGAGCAGGGCCTGTTCGAGCGCTTCCCGGCCGAGGCCGTCTTCGGCGTGCACAACTGGCCGGGCATGCCGGTCGGCCAGATCGCGGTGAGCAGCGGCCCGGTGATGGCTTCGTCGAGCGAGTTCAAGGTCACCATCCGCGGCAAGGGCAGCCACGCGGCCATGCCCGACCGCGGCATCGACCCGGTGCCCATCGCCTGCGAGATGGTGCAGGCCTTCCAGACCATCGTCAGCCGCAACAAGCGTCCGGTGGATGCCGGGGTGATCTCGGTGACCATGATCCACACCGGCGACGCGACCAACATCGTGCCCGACAGCTGCGAGCTGCAAGGCACGGTGCGCACCTTCACGCTGGAAGTGCTGGACCTGATTGAGCGCCGCATGCGCACCGTGGCCGAGCACGTCTGCGCGGCGCACGAGACGTCGTGCGACTTCGAGTTCCACCGCAACTACCCGCCGACGGTCAACCACCCGCGCGAGGCGGAATTCCTGCGCGGCGTGGCCGCCGGCATCGTCGGCGAGGCCAACGCCACCCCGCAGGAGCCGACCATGGGCGCGGAGGACTTCTCGTACATGCTGCAGGCCTGCCCGGGCGCCTATGCCTTCCTGGGCAACGGCGACGGCGCGCACCGCGCGGACGGCCACGGCGTCGGGCCGTGCATGCTGCACAACCCGAGCTACGACTTCAACGACGAGTTGATCCCGCTCGGCGCCACGCTCTGGGTGCGGACGGTGGAGGAGTGGCTGGGCCGCGAGCCCGGCTGAGCGCCGCGCCGCGGGCGCCGGCCGGCGCGGCAGCCCCGTCCCCCGGCCGCGCCGGCGGGCGAACTGCTATCGAAAGAATAGCTGGAAGCCTTGGCGGGACGCGCGCCAGCGGCTCGCCCGGCATGGGAAATCAGGCGGGCGAAGGCATCGCGCGGGCCGCGTCCTCCGCTCCGGCCCCGTCGCCGTGGACCAGCCGCACCGGCACCGACTTGGCGGCCGGGACCTTGGACTCCTCGGCGTACTGCCAGAGCGGGATCAGCGGGTTGCACTCCGGGTAGTAGGCGCCCACGCTGCCGCGCGGCAGGTTGTAGGGCTTGACCGCGAAGCCGCGGACCTCGCGCCGGGTGCCGTCCGCGTCGGTGTCGCCGGCCAGGCCGACGACGCTGCCTTCGAAGAGGCCGTGCGCCCGCATGTCCTCGGGGTGCATGAAGACCACCATGCGGGTGCCCTCCACGCCGCGGAAGCGATCGCTGTAGCCGTAGACGGTGGTGTTGAACTGGTCGTTGCTGCGCAGGGTGATGAGCCGGAAGGTGCCGGGCCCCCGGTCCTGCGCGAAGGAGGCGTCGAGCGCCTTGGGCTTCTTGAACTCGGCCTTGCCGGACGGCGTCTTCCAGATGCGCTCGGCCGCGGCCAGGGGCCGGCGGAAGCCGTTCGGTCGGTGGAGCCGCGCATTGAAGTCGTGGAAGATCTCCGGGAAGGTCTCGGCGATGGCGTCGCGCACCCGGGCGTAGTCGTCGCACCAGGCGGCCCAGGGCACCTTCGGGTTGGGATCCAGGGTGGCGAGCGCGATGCCGGCGACGATGCGCGGCTCGGACAGCAGCCGTTCCGAGGCCGGCGCGTGCTGGCCGCGCGACGGGTGGAAGACGCCGGTGCTGTCCTCGACGCTCACCACCTGCTCGCGGCCGGCCTGGATGTCGTGCTCGATGCGGCCCAGGCAGGGCAGCAGGTAGGCGACCCGGCCGGGCAGCAGGTGGCCGCGGTTGAGCTTGGTCGCGACCTGCACCGTCAGCCGCAGGCGCTGCCAGGCGGGCTCGAGCCGGGTGTGGTCGGGCGTGGCGCGGGCGAAGTTGCCGCCCAGGCCCACGAAGCCGCGCACCGAGCCGTCGAGGATGCCCTCGCAGGCCTCCACCGTGGTCAGGCCCTTGCCGCGCGGGGGCTCGAAGCCGTACTGTTCGCCGAGCTTGTCCAGCGGCACCAGCTCGGGCTTCTCCGAGATGCCGACGGTGCGCTGGCCCTGCACGTTGGAATGCCCCCGCACCGGGCACAGGCCGGTGCCGGGGCGGCCGACGTTGCCGCGCAGCAGCGCGAGGTTGACCACCATGTGCACGTTGCAGACGCCGTGCTGGTGCTGGGTCAGGCCCATGCCGTAGACGAAGATGGTGCGCTCGGCCAGGGCGTAGGTGCGCGCCGCGCCTTCGAGCGCGGTCCGCAGCAGGCCCGAGACGCGCTCGATGTCCTCCCAGGCGGTGGCGCGCACCTCGGCCGCGAAATCGTCGAAGCCGTGGGTGTGCTGGTCGAGGAAGGCGGCGTCCAGGACCCGCGGCGCGCCGTCGGCGCGCGCGGCGTCGTCCAGCGCGAACAGGGCCTTGCACAGGCCCGTGATCGCTGCGATGTCGCCGCCCGGGCGCACCTGGTGGTACTCGGTGCTGACCGCGACGCCGTGGCCGGTCAGCATCTCGACCGGGTTCTGCGGGTCCACGAAATGCTCCAGGCCGCGCTCGCGCAGCGGGTTGAAGGTCACGATCGGCACGCCCCGCTTGCGGGCGTCGTGCAGCTGGTGGAGCATGCGCGGGCTGTTGCTGCCGGTGTTCTGCCCGAAGAAGAAGATGCAGTCGGCGTCGCCGAAGTCGTCCACCGAGACGGTGCCCACCGGGATGCCGATGCTGTCCTTCAGGCCCACCGAGGTGCTCTCGTGGCACATGTTGGAGCTGTCGGGCAGGTTGTTGTTGCCGTAGAGCCGCGCCAGCAGCTGGTACATGTAGGAGGTCTCCAGCGAGGCCCGGCCCGAGGCGTAGAAGACCACCGATTCGGGCGCCTCGGCCCGCAGCGCGCGCAGCTCGGCGCCGATGGCCGCGAAGGCCTCGTCCCAGGTGGTGGCGACGTAGGTGTCGGCGGCGGGGTCGTAGCGCATCGGCTCGGTAAGCCGGCCCTGGAACTCCAGGTCGTGGTCGTCCCAGGCGCGCAATTCGGCGAGCGTGCGGCCGGTGAAGAAGCCGGCGCCGATGCGCTTGCTCGTCAGCTCGGCGAAGGTGGCCTTGGCGCCGTTCTCGCAGAACTCGGCGGCGTGCTTCCGGCTCGGCTGGCCCCAGGCGCAGCTGACGCAGGCGTAGCCGTCGTCCTTGTTCTGCCGGATCAGCAACGGCATGGCGCCGAGGGCGGAGAAATGCGTGGCGCTGACCGCCAGGGATTTCATGGACCCCCAGCCGCCGGCGGGGCCGTCGTAGGGTTCGAAGCTGGCGTCGGTCGGGAGGCGGTCGGTCATGGGGAGCCTTGTCGTGGGCGCCGCGGAAGCGGTGGCGTTCCGTCGGCGGCCGTCCATTGGCGCACCCCGGTCGGCGGGCGGGGTTTCAACGCGTTAACGCGGGCATGCGGATTGCCCGGGCGCGCCGGCCCCCGCGGCGCTCAGGCGGGGCGGCCGAGGCCGCCGGCCCGCGTCGCGTCGGCCGCGCCGTCGCGCAGCCAGCCCAGTCCCAGCGCCAGCGCGGCCGCCAGGTAGGCGAGGTTGCCCGGCACCCACATCGCCAGGCCCGCCAGCTGCTGGTCCTGCAGCGGCAGCAGTCCCCAGGCGGCGGCGCCGCCGGCCTGCAGCGGGTAGAAGGCCGCCGGCGCGAAAGTCAGCAGCGCGCCCAGCAGGCCGGTGTGGGCCATGGTGCCCAGCAGCGCGAGCATCGCCGCGCCGCGCCGCGCGCCGCAGCTGCCCGCCACCGCCGTCCAGAACGCGCAGGACACCGCCGCCATCGCCGCGGTGCCCGCCCACTGCGCGGCCGGCGCGGCGAGCATCGCGTCGTAGATCGCCGGCACGTGGCGCAGCCACAGCGCCAGCCCGTAGGCGAGGGCGGCGGCGTGCAGGCCGCCGGCGCCGCGACCGGCCGGCGCGCCCGCGGTCCGGCGCGACGTAAGGCCGCGCAGCGTCCGCGCCAGCCCGCCGCGGGCCAGCAGCGCCGGGGCGGCCACGGCCAGCACCATCAGCTGCGCCATGTGGCCCGCGACCAGCGTGGCCGCCAGCCGGCACAGCGGCGAGACCAGCGCCAGCGCCAGCAGGCCGACGCCCGCGAGTCGCCAGGCGCGGTCGCGCGGGCCGTCGCCCGGGTCGCGGCGCAGGCAGGCCGCCAGCAACGCGGCCAGCGGCAGCAGCACCCAGGGCGAGAGGCTCCAGGCGCGCCACCAATCCTGGGGCAGCGCGGGCAGGGCGCCCAGGGTGCAGAGCGAGGCCAGGTCGGACAGCATGGGGTCTCCTTGCGGGCGGGGGTTTCAGACGCAGGGCAGGCGCAGCACCGCCACCGGCCAGCCGATCCAGAAGGTGGCCAGGGCCGAGACCGCCGTCAGCGCCAGCGCGAGCCGGGTCAGGAAGCCGCGGCGGCGGCCGCTGTCGCCGTCGCCGGCATCGACGCCGTCGCCGCCGGCGGCGTTCCCGCGCGCGCCGCCGCCTTCCCGGCTGCCGTCGCCGCGTTCCCGCAGGAAGCGCCGGTGCCGGCGCAGCAGTTCCAGCCCGATGCCGACGATGGCCGCCAGGTGCAGCAGCCAGGCCGCGGCCAGGGCCACCGTCAGCCGGTTGGTGCCGGCCAGCGGCCGCCGGTCCCAGCCGGCCTCGCAGCCGAGCGACAGGCCGCCGTACAGCGCCAGGAAGCAGCTGCACCACAGGATCAGCCCGGCGAACAGCGTCCACAGCCGGCGCGGCACCGGCTCGGGCGGACGGGCGGGCGCATGGCCGCGCGGCGTGGGCGTGGCGGCGGCCCCGGGACGTTCCAGCGTGTCCCAGGGGCTGTCCCAGGCGGACGGGTCGGGGTCGCGCAGCGGCGGGGGCGGATGGCGGTCCATGGCGGTCGGTCCGGGTTCAGGCGGCCAGCCGGGCCGGCAGGTGGATGGCCGCCAGGATCAGGATGCCGGTGGCCGCGGTGAAGCGCCACCAGAGGCGCGCCACCCGTAGCTCGACGGTGCGGCGCGGCGAGAGGTAGCCGGCCCGGCCCCGCGCCCAGGCGAAGGCGGCCATCAGCGTGCCGATGGCGCCGTGCGCCACCGCGTAGCCCAGGCAGACCGCGACGATGGCCGCGTAGGCGTGGCTGCGCGGCGGCGGCATGCCGGGCGCGGTGCTGGCGAGGGCCAGGCCGGTGGCCAGCGCGCCCAGGGCAGCGGCGGCCAGCATCCAGCGGTCGCGGGCGTCGCCGTCGGCGCGCAGGTTGGCGCGGTGGGCCTGCCGCAGCGCCGCCGAGGGCGCGGCCAGCGCGAGGGCGGCCAGCGCCGGCAGCGCCAGGCCCGATTCCACCCACTGCGGCGGCGGCCAGCCCGGCGCGATGGTGCCCAGGTAGGCGTAGCCGAAGAGCAGCGACGCGAAGAAGGTGCCGTCGGCCACCAGCGTCCAGGCGAGGCCGACCACGCCCGGCGCATGGTGCGCCACCTCGGCGCCCGGCAGCAGCAGGCTGCGCGGGTCGTGGTACGGGCCGGCCGGCACCGGCTCGGGCTCGTCCCGCCGCCCGAGCTGCCAGGCCCAGATCCAGAAGACGACCACCACCGCCGCCAGGGCGAGGGGCAGGGTCCAGTACCAGCCCGCCAGCAGCCCGGCGAAGACCGACATCGTCGTCACCCCGGCCACCAGCGGGAGGAAGCTCGGCTTGGGCAGGCGCAGCACGTGGGTCGGCTCGCCGGTCAGCGGGTCGGTGCCGAGCGATTGCTGTTCGTCCACCGCCGGATTGCCCAGCAGGCCCTCGCCGCGGGCGATGCGGACCGGCAGCGCGGCGTCGTCCCAGAGCGGCTCGCGGCTGGCGATCCACGGCTGGCTGGCGAAGGTGTAGGCCGGCGCGGGCGTCGGCGTGGCCCATTCGAGCGTGGCCGCGCCCCACAGGTCGCGCGGCGTGCGCCGGCCGATGTAGGCGGCCAGCAGCAGGTCAAGCAGCAGCAGCGCGAGGCCGATCGCCATCACGAAGCTGCCGATCGACGACACCAGGTTGGGCCAGTCCCAGCCCCAGCCCGCGGCGTAGCCCGCGACCCGGCGCGGCATGCCCAGCAGGCCGGTCAGGTGCATGACGAAGAAGGTGGTGTTGAAGCCGGCGAAGACGAGCCAGAAGGCCCACTGCCCCAGGTGCGGCAGCACGTTGCGGCCCGACATGTGCGGCAGCCAGTAGTAGAGCCCGGCCAGCATCGGGAACAGCAGGCCGCCGACCAGCACGTAGTGCAGGTGGGCCACCACGAAATGGGTGTCGTGCACCTGCCAGTTGAAGGGCACCAGCGCCAGCATCACCCCGGTCAGCCCGCCGCAGACGAAGACCACGAGGAAGCCGAAGAGGTAGAGCATCGGCAGCTTCAGCCGCGGCGTGCCCGACCAGAGCGTGCCGATCCAGCTGAAGAACTGCACCGCCGTCGGGATCGCCACCAGCATGCTCGCGGCCGAGAAGAAGACCTGCGCGAGCTGCGGGATGCCCACGGTGAACATGTGGTGCACCCAGAGCCCGAAGCTCACGAAGCCCATCGCGATCAGCGCCGCGATGATCCACAGCCGCCCGACCAGCGGACGCCGGGCGAAGGTGGGGATCAGGGTGGAGACCACGCCCGCCGCCGGCAGGAAGATGATGTAGACCTCCGGATGGCCGAACAGCCAGAAGAGGTGCTGCCACAGCAGCGGGTCGCCGCCGCGGGCCACGTCGAAGAAGGGCCAGTCGAGCGCCCGCTCCACCTCCAGGATCAGGCTGCCGACGATCAGCGGCGGGAAGCCGATCAGCATCATCCAGGCGGTCACCAGCATGTACCAGCCGAAGAGCGGCATGCGGGCGAGGCTCATGCCGGGCGCCCGCATCGTCAGGATGGTCACCACGATCTCCACCGCCGCGGCGATGGCCGAGATCTCGACGAAGCTCACCCCCAGCAGCCACACGTCGGCATTGACGCCCGGGGTGTAGGCCTTCGAGGACAGCGGCGTGTACATGAACCATCCCGCGTTGGGCGCCAGCCCGCAGGCCAGGGCGCCGAGCAGGATCGCGCCGCCGAGCGCGTAGCACCAGTAGCCGAAGGCGCCCAGGCGCGGGTAGGCCAGGTCGCGCGAGCCCAGCATCTTGGGCAGCAGGTAGATCGCGAAACCTTCGATCAGCGGGATCGCGAACAGGAACATCATCACCGAGCCGTGCATGGTGAAGACCTGCGCGTAGGTGGCGTCGGTGAGGAAGGCGGCGCCGGAGGTGGCCAGCTGGGCGCGGATCAGCATCGCCAGGATGCCGCCCACGCAGAAGAAGAACAGCGCGGTGACGATGAAGCGCTTGCCGACCACGTTGTGGTTGACCGCCGACAGGCTGCGCCAGCCGGGCGGCGTGGCCCAGACGCGCGCCAGGCGCTTGTGCAGCGTGAGGGCGGGGCTGCGGGGGGGCACGGCCGGGGCCTCGGGGCGCGTCATCGGGCGGCTCCGGCGGGAACGGCCCCGGGCGCGGGGCGGGCGGCCGCGCCGGCCGGGGCGGAAGGCTCCGGCGGCGCCGGCCGCGGCAGGCGGCGCAGGCCCGGCACGTCCTGCGGATCGGGCAGGGCGGGCGGCGCCGGCATGTCGGGCAGCGGAGGCCGGGCCTGCGCGGGCGGCGCTTCGGTCACCGGGACCGGGGACTGGGCGCCCGGCGCGGCGGGCGCCGCGAGCAGGCGCGAGCCGCGGCCGCTGGCGATCCCCGGGGCATCGGCGCCGCCCGGGCCGCCGGCGGCCGCGTCCGGGGCCGCCTGCCACGGACGCAGGGTCGGCGAGGCGCCCGGCCGCGCGGCCGGCGCCGCCGTCGCCGGCGGCCCGGCGGGCGGCGCGGCCAGGGCGCGCGCGAGCGCCGCGCCGTCGGCGTGCGCCTCGACGGTGAAGGGCATGCGGCTGTGCGAGTCGTAGCCGCAGAACTCGGCGCACTGGCCGCGGTAGGTGCCGGGCGCGTCGGCCTGCAGCCGCACCACGTTGACCCGCCCCGGGACGGCGTCCATCTTGCCGCCGAGGCGCGGCACCCAGAAGCTGTGGATCACGTCGGCGCTGGTGATCCGCACGTCCACCGGCCGGCCGGCCGGGATGTGCAGCACGCCCTCGGTGCGGCTGCCGTCCGGGTGGCGCATCCGCCAGCCGGCGCGGTAGGCCTCCACCTCGACCGCGAAGGCCGGGACGGCCAGCGGCCGCGGCACCATCGGCGCGCCCCGCGAGAGGTCGTAGCCCAGCAGCGCGACCAGCGCCACGGTGGGGAAGGCGATGCCGCCCGCGGCCAGCAGCGCCACCGGCCGGCGCAGCCTGCGCCGGTGGCTGCGCATCGCGGCCCAGCAGCCCAGCGCCGTCATCAGCGCGAGCACCGCCATACCGCCCCAGAACATCGCCCACCAGACCTGCGCGACGCCCTGCGCGCCCGGGCCGGCCGCGTCCAGCGCCGACAGCGGGCCGGACAGGAAGGCGGGCACGGCGGCGGCCGCCGGCGCGCTGCAGCCTGTAACCAGCAGCGCGGCCAACGGTCCAGAATGGGCGGACGGGCCGGCCCGGACGCGGGCGCAGACCGTCCGGGCGCCGCCGTCCGCCGGCCTACGGACCGCCGCGCCGCACCCGCCGCCCCGCCACCCACCGAGCCGCCGATGTCCCTCTCCCGCAGATTCCACATCCGCCACTACGCCGACCCGATCCCGCACGGCGCGGCCAGCCGCGTCGCCATCGCGGGGCACCCGATCCACGCGCTGCTGGTGCCCTTCCCGATCGCCTTTCTGCTCGCGGTCTTCGCCGCCGACCTGGCCTGGTGGTGGCTGCAGGACCCGTTCTGGGCCCGGATGTCCCTCTGGCTCGCCGGCGCCGGCGCGGCCACCGGCGTCCTGGCCGGCGCCTTCGGCACCGCCGAGCTGCTGCTCGGGCCCACCATCCGCACCCGGGTCGTGGCCTGGAGCCATTTCCTGGTGGCGGTGATGCTGCTGTCGGTCGCGGTCGCCAACTGGGGCGTGCGCCTGGCCGACGCGCAGGCGGCGATCCTGCCGTGGGGGCTTTACCTCTCGGGGCTGGGCAGCGCGCTGGTGGGCGTGGCGGGCTGGCTGGGCGGGTCGCTGGTGTTCGAGCACCAGGTGGGCGTGTTCGAGGGCGACGAGGAGGACGTGGTGCCGCGCTGAGGCCGCGCGCGCCGCCGGGCGCCGCACCGCCGCCATCGCTAGCCGCCTCCGAAGCGCGGCTGCCACAGCACCATCGCCAGCACCCCGGGCACCAGCAGCAGCGGCACCAGGGCGGTCGACAGCAGCCAGCCGGCGCCCACCGCGCGCGGGTCGCGCTGCAGCACCAGGATCAGCTTGGCGCACAGCGCGTGGAAGAAGACCATGCCGGTCACCAGCGTCAGCTTGGCCAGCATCCAGCCGCCGTAGGAGCCGGTCGCGTGGACCATCGCCGTGCCCGACGCCACCGCGACCACCGCCGCCGGCGAGGCCAGCGCCACGTAGGTGAAGCGCGTCGCCGCCACCACCCGCACCCGTTCCTCGTGGCTCGCGCAGCGCGCGTAGAGCGAGAGCAGCGCCGGCAGGGCGAACAGCCCCGCGCACCACAGCAGCAGGCCGCAGAAGTGCAGGAACTTGAGGTAGGGCAGCAGCGGGGTCATGGCGCATCGGGGGGGTGCGTCGCGGATTCGGGAGGGGGCAGGAAGGGCCGGGCGGCGCGGCGCCGGCGGCGACGCACCAGCATGCGCGCCAAACCCGCCGGGCCGGAAACAGGTTGTCAGATCGGCGCCACGCGATGGCGATCCGACGCGCCGCCGGGCTCCGCCGGGTCTAGAATCTTTATTGAAATTTCTTTATCAATAAAGGCGCCTCGCGGCCATCCCCCAGGGACGGCCGCCGTTTCCCGCATGGCCGGGACGGGCGCCAGCCACAACACAGGAACGACGACGATGCTGCCCTCCCTCCGTCCCCTGCCGCTCGCCATCGCCGCGGCGATCGCCGCGCACGGCGCCGCCGCCCTGGCGGCCGATCCCGCGCCGGCGGCCGGCGCGCCCACCCTGGCGCCGGTCACCGTCTCGGCCAGCGTGCTGGGCGCCGGCAGCGGCGAGATGTCCACGCCGGCGACGGTGCTCGAGGGCGACGAACTGGTGACCCGGCGCGCCGCCTCGCTCGGCGAGACGCTGGAGAACGAGGAAGGCATCCGGTCCAGCCATTTCGGCTCCGGCGCGAGCCGGCCGATCATCCGCGGCATGGACGGCGCCCGGGTCAAGGTGCTCTCCGACGGCGCCGAGGTGCAGGACGCCTCCACCGTCAGCCCCGACCACGCGGTCGCGGTCGAGCCGATGCTCTCGCAGCAGATCGAGGTGCTGCGCGGCCCCTCGGCCCTGGCCTATGGCGGCGGCGCCATCGGCGGCGTGGTCAACGTGCTCGACAACAAGATCCCCACCAAGCGGCCGGCGCGCGGCGTCGAGGGCAGCGCCGAGGTGCGCGCCAACACCGGCGCCGGCGAATCGGCCGAGGCGCTCGGCCTCACCGCCGACGTCGGCGGCGGGCTGGTGCTCCATGCCGAGGGCCTGAAGCGCCACGCCGGCGACTACCGCGTCGGCAGCGGCTGGGAGGGCGGCGGCCGGGTCCCGGACAGCTTCAACAACACCCAGACCGGCAGCCTGGGGCTGTCCTGGGTCGGGCAGCGCGGCTACCTCGGGGCGGCCTACACCGACCAGCGCAACCGCTACGGCCTGCCGGGCCACGACGAGTCCTACGACGGCTGCCGCGCGGTGGGCGCCCGCCTGGACTGCATCACCGGCGGCGGCGCCGACGCCGCCCCGGAGGAGCGCGGCCCCTACGTGCTGCTGCGCAGCCGGCGCTGGGACGTGCGCGGCGAGCTGTCGGACCCGCTGCCGGGCTTCGCCAAGGCGCGCTTGCGCGCCAGCGCCACCCGCTACCGCCACGACGAGATCGACAACGGCGAGATCGACACCACCTTCCGCAACCGGGCGCGCGACGGCCGGCTGGAGCTGGAGCACTACCCCGTCGCCAGCTGGCGCGGCGTGGTCGGCCTGCAGCTGACCCGCCGGGACTTCAGCGCGCTGGGCGACGACGCCATCGTGGCGCCGAGCGTGACCGACCGCCAGGGCGTCTACCTGGTCGAGGAGAAGCGCATCGGCGACCTGCGGCTGGAGGCCGGCCTGCGCCACGAGCGCCAGACCATCGACATCGCCTCCGACCAGGGCAACACCCGCCACACCGGCAACTCGGCCTCGGTGGGCGCGGTCTGGAGGTTCGCGCCGCAGTACTCGGTCGGCGCCTCGCTCTCGCGCACGCAGCGCCTGCCGACCGCCGAGGAGCTCTACTCCGACGGCCCGCACCTGGCCACCAGCACCATCGAGCGCGGCGACCCGTCGCTGCGCGCCGAGACCGCGCGCAACATCGACCTGACGCTGCGCAAGACCGGCGGCGACACCACCTTCGGCGCCTCCGTCTTCCGCAACCGGATCGACAACTACATCTACGCCCGTACCCTCGACGCGTTCCAGAGCCTGCAGCTCATCCAGTACGCCCAGCGCGACGCCACCTTCACCGGCTTCGAGGGCCACGTGCGCCAGCGGCTCAACTCCATCGCCGGGGTGACGCTCTTCGGCGACTACGTGCAGGCCCGGCTGGCCGACGGCGGGGGCAACCTGCCGCGCATCCCGGCCCGGCGCCTCGGCCTGCGGATGGACGCCGCCTGGCAGCGCTGGAGCGGCGAGGCCGAGGTCTACCGGGTGGCCGCGCAGGACCGGCTGGCTGCCTTCGAGACCCGCACGCCGGGCTACAACATGGTCAACCTGACGCTCGGCTACAGCACCCGCCTGGGCGGCCTGGACACCACCTTCTACGCCCGCGGCACCAACCTGACCGACCAACTGGCGCTCAACCATAGCTCCTTCATCAAGAACGCGGCGCCGCTGATGGGCCGCAGCCTGACGGTCGGCGCCCGCGTGGCCTTCTAGCGCGGGTCCCGCCTCCCGGGCGGCGGGCGGTTCAGAAGCTCTCCCAGTCGTCGTCGGCGGCGCCCGCGCGGACGGCGGCCGGCGCGGGCGCGGGCCGGGTCGCGGCGGCGGAGGCCCGCGCGGCCGGCCGGGCCGGCGCCGGAGGCAGCGTCCGCGGCGGCGCGCCGGCGCCGAGCGCGGGGCGGACGGCCGGCGCGCGGGCCGGGGCCGCCGCCGGCGGGGCCGCCTGCGCGGACGGCGCGGCCTGCGCGCCGCCGGTGCGGAAGACGCCCACCGCCCGGGCCAGCTGGCGCGACTGGCTCTCCAGCGAGCCGGTGGCCGCGGCGGCCTCCTCGACCAGCGCGGCGTTCTGCTGGGTGACGTGGTCCATCTGCCCCACCGCCTGGTTGATCTGCTCGAGGCCGGTGGTCTGCTCCTGGCCCGCGGCGGCGATCTCGCCCACCAGGTCGCTCACCCGGCGCACCCCGGCGACCACCTCGCGCATCACGGTGCCGGCCTCGTCCACCAGCCGGTGGCCGGCGTCGACCTGCAGCACCGACGCGTCGATCAGCCCCTTGATCTCCTTGGCCGCCTGCGCGCTGCGCTGGGCCAGGCCGCGCACCTCGCCGGCCACCACCGCGAAGCCCCGGCCCTGGTCGCCGGCGCGCGCCGCTTCCACCGCCGCGTTGAGCGCGAGGATGTTGGTCTGGAAGGCGATGCCCTCGATCACGCCGATGATGTCGGCCACCTTGCGGGAGGAGGCGTGGATGCCGCCCATGGTGTCCACCACCCGGCCCACCAGCTCGCCGCCGTGGCCGGCGGTCTCGGAGGTGGAGCGGGCCAGCTGGTTGGCCTGGCGGGCGTTGTCCGCGTTCTGCCGCACGGTGGCGGCGAGTTCCTCCATCGAGGCGGCGGTCTGCTGCAGCGCGCTGGCCTGCTGCTCGGTGCGGCCCGAGAGGTCGAGGTTGCCGCGGGCGATCTCGGTGGAGGCGAGGGCGATGGCGTCGGCGCCCTGGCGGACCTCGCCGACGATGGCGCGCAGCCGCTCGGACATCGCGTCGAGCGAGCGCAGTAGCTGGCCGGCCTCGTCGCCGCGCGGGGAGGCGGTGCGGTGGGTCAGGTCGCCGTCGGCCACCTGGCGCGCGGCCTCCACCGCCTGGCGCAGGGGCCGGGTGATGCTGCGGGTGACGAGGACCGCCAGCCCCGCCGCCACGGCGAGCGCCAGCACGCCCAGCGCCACGAGCTGCAGGCGGCCGGCCTCGGAAACCCGGTGCACCCGCGCGGCGGCCTCGTCGATCTGCCGGCGCTGCAGGTCGAGCAGGGCCTGCAGGCTCTCCAGGTAGCGGGCGCCGGCGGGCTGGAACTCCTGCGCGAAGCGGCGTTCCGCGTCCTCGGCCCGGCCGTCGGCCTTGGCCGCGGCGATCGCGTCGCGCGCGGCGATGTACTGCTGGCGATGCTGGGCCAGCGTCGCGAACAGCGCGCGCTCCTCGGCGGTTTCGAGCAGGGATTCCAGCTCCTTCTGCTGCGCGCTCGACTGCTGGGAGGCCGCGGCGTTCTCGGGCGCGAAGAAGGCGGCGAGCGACGGGTCCGCGCTCCGGGCGACGGCCGTGGTGCGCCGCACGCTGGTGTGGATGGTGCGGTACCAGTCGGACACCAGGCGCTCCTTGGCGAGCGGGCGCTGCATCATCGCGTCGGTCTCGGCGGCGACCGCCTGCAGCCGCCCGATGCCGATCGCCAGGATCGCCAGGGTGAGCAGGATGAGCGCGCCGAAGGCCAGCGCGAGCCGCCGGCCGATGGTGATGTCGTGGATTTTCATGAACGTGAAATGAACTGCCAGATGGATTTCTGTTTCGACACCGCCGCCGGGTTCTTGAGCGCGACTTTGTAAGCGCGGCGGCGCGGCCGGCCGCGGCTTGGTACCCTCCGGGATCCATCCCCCCGGTTCCGAGGAGCGCTCCCATGACAGGCCTTCCCTTCCACCGTCCGGCGGCCGCGGCGCTGCTGCTCGTCCTCGGCGCCGCCGGCGCGCAGGCCCAGGAGGCCGTCGTGCGCATCGCCCACGCCGGCGCGCTGACCGGCGGCGCGGCGCATTTCGGCAAGGACACCGAGCGCGGCGCGCAGCTGGCGGTGGACGAGCTCAACGCGCGGGGCGTGGCCATCGGCGGCCGCAAGGTGCGGCTGGAGCTGGTGTCCGAGGACGACGCGGGCGATCCGCGCCAGGGCGCCGCGGTCGCGCAGAAGCTGGTCGACGCCAGGGTGCAGGGCGTGGTCGGCCACCTCACCTCGGGCCCGTCGCTGCCGGCCTCGCGCATCTACGCCAACGCCGGCATCCCGCAGGTCACCCCGTCGGCCACCATGCCGCAGCTCACGCGGCAGGGCTTCAAGACCATGTTCCGGCTGGTGGCCGACGACACCCGCCAGGGCGGCGCGATGGCGAAGTACGCCCACGACGTCCTGAAGCTCCGCAGGATCGCGGTCATCGACGACCGCACCGCCTACGGCCAGGGGCTGGCGACGGAATTCGCCAAGGCGTTCCGCGCGCTCGGCGGCCAGGTGGCGGCCACCGAGTTCACCAACGACAAGGCGGTGGATTTCAGCGCCATCCTGACCTCGATCAAGGCCAAGCGGCCGGACGCCGTCTTCTACGGCGGCATGGACGCGGTCGGCGGCCCGCTGCTGCGCCAGATGCGCGCCCTGGGCGTGAACGGGAAGCTGCTCGGCGGCGACGGCATCTGCACCACCGCGCTGCCGCAGCTCGCCGGCGGCGCCGTGCCCGACGAGGGCGTCTACTGCCTGGAGGCCGGCGGCATCGACGCGGCGCACCAGAAGGCCTACGACGACTTCCGCGCCCGCTACAAGGCCAAGTACGGCGCCGACGTCCAGGTCTACGCGCCCTACGCCTACGACGCGGTGCGGGTGATGGTCGCGGCCATGGAGCAGGCCGGCTCCAGCGAGCCCGCGAAGTACCTGCCGGCGCTCGCGAAGACCGCCGGCTTCCCCGGGGTGACCGGCGCCATCGGCTTCGACGCCAAGGGCGACCTGAAGGACAGCGCGCTCACGCTCTACACCTACCGCGGCAACGCGCGCACGCTGCTGTCCGTGATCCGGTGACCGGCGGCGCCGGCTGCCCGGCGCCCCTGTAGGCCGAGCGCGCGTTTTTCCGCGCAGGCTCCCGACGCCGGGAAAACCATGGCGCCTTCCGCGGCCGGAAGGCGCACCATGGACCGACGGACTCCAGGAGCATCCGCATGAGCCTCGACCTCCACCGCCTGCTGATCGCGCTCCGCCACGGCCCCCGCACCTTCACCGCCCAGCAGCTCGCGGCCGATCCGGTCCTGCTGCGCTCCATCCGGCGGGCCCTGGCCTGCGGGCTGGTCGCCCGGCCCGCCAGCCTGCACCCGGCCGCCTACGAGAGCGGGCAGTCGGAATGCAGCCTGGCGCGCGGCATCTCCGTGCCCGGCCTGACGCCCAAGGGCCTGCAGTACCTGGAGACGGTGCCCGCGCCGCCGAAGGCGGACGGCGCGGACGCCGCTGGCCGCCTCCCGCGGCGCGCCGCCGCCGACGCGCCGGACGAGGCCCGGGCCGCTACGCCCCACTGAGGGACGGGGCGCGGGCCGGGCCCGCCGGCCCCCGCGCCGCGCGGCGCCGGCCTCAGCCCGCGGCCCCGCGCGCCGCCAGCAGCGCCCGCGCCACCTCCGCGAAGCCGGCGCCGCGCTCCGACGGCGCGAGCCAGGCCGGCAGCCGCGCCAGGCGGGGCGCGAAGCGGGCGATGTTGGCCACGCCCACGCTGCTCTCGGGAAAGGCGGCGAACATGCGCTCGTCGTTGGTGGAGTCGCCCACGTAGGCCCAGCGGCCGGTCTCGGCGTCCAGCGCGCGGTCCAGCAACGCGCGCACGATCCAGCGGGCGCCGACCCATTTGTCGTGGTCGCCGTACCAGCCGTTGACGTGGATGCTGCTGACCGTGGCGCGCATGCCTTCGGACCGCATGATCGCCACCACCCGGTCGATGGCCGCGGGCGGCAGGCTCGCGAACTCGGAATGGTCGATCGCGATGTCGGTCTCCCGGCCGGGCGAATCCCGGCTGGCGGCCGCGCCGGGCACCTCGCGCAGGATGCGCTGCAGCACCTGCTGCATGCGCGCGAAGTTGGCGGCGCGGGCCGCGGCATCCTGCAGATATATTTTCGATAGCACCCGGCGCAGGCGCAGCGCGGGCTGGCGGGCGTTTTCGTCAGGGATCTCGGCCGGCGGCGGCGCGCCGTCCGCCTGCGGCACCAGCGCCACCGCGCCGTTCTCGGCGACCACCGCGTCGAGCGGCCAGGTGGCGGCGAAGTCCTCGCTCCAGCCCACCGGCCGGCCGGTGACGGCGATGACCGGCAGGCCGGCGGCGCGCAGGTCGGCGAGCGCCCGCAGGGCGTCGGGGGTGATGTCGCCGTCGGTGGTGAGGGTGTCGTCGATGTCGGTGAACACGCCGGCGATGCGCGCCCGGCCGGCGGCCGGCCAGTCGCGCAGCGGGCGCATCCGGTCCGCGGGACCGGCGTCCGGGCGGGGCGGGGCGGCGCCGCGCGTCATGCCGCGGACCCTCCACACGGCGTGGAGGTTCTCCACGATTCCCACACAAAGCCTCGACGGCCGATCAAGGTCGCGGACGGAGACTCCCGGCCATCCCTCCGCCGGAGGGGCGCAACGGCCGCCGGCGTTCGGCGGCCTGCGGTCAGGAAAGTCGGGAGAGAGTTCGATGGCGATGGATAGTGCACAGCTGCTGGCCGACGAGGCCAAGTATTGTTCGTTCGGGGACACGGTCCACTATGTGAACCCGCCCAAGATTTTCGCCGGCTGCGACGGCAGCTACATGATCGACGCCGAGGACACCCGCTACCTCGACCTGCAGATGTGGTACTCGGCGGTGAACTTCGGCTACAAGAACCCGCGCCTCGAGGACGCGATGCGCCGCCAGCTCGACACGCTGCCGCAGATCGCCAGCCAGTACCTGCACCCCACCAAGATCGAGCTGGCCAAGTGGATTTCCCAGGACGCCGAACGCAAGTGGGGCCGCGGCGGCCGGGTGCACTTCAACGTCGGCGGCGCGCAGGCCATCGAGGACTCCCTCAAGGTCGTGCGCAACGCCAGCAACGGCAAGAGCCTGATGTTCGCCTTCGAGGGCGGCTACCACGGCCGCACCCTGGGCGCCTCCAGCATCACCTCCAGCTACCGCTACCGCCGCCGCTTCGGCCACTTCGGCGACCGCGCGCAGTTCCTGCCCTTCCCGTACCCCTTCCGCCGCCCGAAGGGCATGACGGCCGAGGAGTACGGCGACTCGCTGGTCAAGGACTTCGCCCGCAAGTTCGAGAACGAGTACCACGCCGTCTGGGACCCCAAGACCCGCCAGTGCGAGTACGCCGCCTTCTACGTCGAGCCGATCCAGGGCACCGGCGGCTACGTCGTGCCGCCGCCCAACTATTTCAAGGGCATGAAGAAGGTGCTCGACGAGCACGGCGTGCTGCTGGTGGTCGACGAGATCCAGATGGGCTTCTGGCGCACCGGCAAGCTCTGGTCGATCGAGAACTTCGACGTGCAGCCGGACGTGCTGGTCTTCGCCAAGGCGCTGACCAACGGCCTGAACGCGCTGTCGGGCCTGTGGGCCCGCGAGGAGCTGATCAACCCGACCATCTTCCCGCCGGGCTCCACCCACAGCACCTTCGCCTCCAACCCGCTGGGCACCGCCATCGGCCTGGAGGTGATGAAGATGACCCACGAGGTCGACTTCGGCAAGCAGGTCCGCGAGAGCGGCGCCTACTTCCTCGAAGGCCTGAAGGACCTGCAGAAGCGCCACCGCGAGATCGGCGACGTCGACGGCCTGGGCCTGGCCCTGCGCGCCGAGATTTGCACCGAGGACGGCTTCACGCCCAACCGCGCGCTGCTCGACAAGATGGTGGACATGGGCCTCGAGGGCACGCTGGAGTACCAGGGCCAGAAGCGCGGCCTGGTGCTGGACGTGGGCGGCTACTACAAGAACGTGATCACCTTCGCGCCCTCGCTGATGATCTCCCGCAGCGAGATCGACGAGGCGATGGTGCTGCTCGACCAGCTGCTGACCCGCGCCAAGAAGGCCTGACCGGCCCGGCCGCCCGCCGCCGCAGTCTGCGGCGGTGCGGCGCGCCCCGGCGACGGGGTGCTATGGATTTCGTAGCTTCCCGCGTAGGCATTGCCTGCGCCGGAGGCGTTTTTCGTGCTCGAAAGAACCCTCCGGAGAGTCGCGGGACGGCCCCCAGGCGCCGGCCCGCCGCCGCGCGACCGATGCCTTTCCTCTTCCAGCTCGAACCGCCCTCGCTGGTGCGCCGTTTCCTCGACCATCCGCCCGAGGGCTTCGCGGTGCTGGCCGGCCGGACGCCGGAGCCGGCGTCCGGCGCGGGCGCCGCCCAGGCGCCGGCCTTCGCTGCCGACTTCGACCTGCTGACCACCGCCGACGAGGCCCTCAAGCGGCGCGCGCGCGCGTTGCCCGGCTTCGCCCGCTGGTCGCGCTGGCTGCGCATCCGCACCGCCTTCGTCGGCACCACCGTCTCCGAATACGCCCCGTGCCCGCGCGTCGCGGCGCCCGCGGACTGGGCCGCCGGCCTGCGCGCCGCGTACGCGCCGGGCCACCGGCTGCTCATCGTCAAGGACCTGCCCCAGGATTCGCCGCTGCTGCCCCCGGCGGACAACGCGCGGGCCGAGGCCCTGGCCGCCGCCTGCGCCGCGCAGGGCTTCGTGCTGGTCGAGGGCCAGGCCCTGGCCTACGTACCGATCGACTTCCCCGACACCGCCGCCTACCTCGCGCGCCTGTCCGCGAGCCGCCGCAAGAACCTGCAGCGCAAGCTGCGCAGCCGCAAGGACCTGGCGATCCGCCAAGTCCCGACCGGCCCGGCCTTCGCCGACGACGCGCGGGTCGACGCCTACTACGCGCTCTACCAGGGCGTGTTCGCCCAAAGCGAGATCCACTTCGACCGGCTGAGCCGCGACTTCTTCGCGGCGGTGCTGCGCGACGCGGGCAGCGGCGGCATCGTCTTCGAGTACCGCCGCGCCGCCGCGGACGGCGGCGACCCGGACGCCGGCGAGCTGCTCGGCTGGAACCTGTGCTTCGTGCACGGCGGCAAGCTGGTGGACAAGTACATCGGCCTGGCCTACCCGGCCGCGCGCGAGGCCAACCTCTACTTCGTGAGCTGGATGGTCAACCTGGAATACGCGGTCGCCCACGGCCTGAGCCATTACGTCGCCGGCTGGACCGACCCCGAGGTCAAGGCCCGCCTGGGCGCGCGCTTCACCTTCACCCCGCCACGCGGTCTGGGTGCGCAATCCACTGCTGCGCGCCCTGGCGCGGCGCTTCGCTGGCCGTTTCGAGAGCGACCGGCAATGGCAGGACGGCGAGGCGGCCAACGCCGCCGCGAAGGCCGCCGGACCCGCGAAGGCGGACCCGCCGGCGGGCAGGGCGGCCAGGGCGGGCGCCAGCGGGACGGACGCATGAGCGCGGCCCGGTCCGCGGACGCCGCGGCGGCCCCGCGCCCGGACGCCGCCGCGCCGCCGGTGGTGCTCGACCTCGACCGCGCGGTCGGCCCGCTGCCCGGCGAGCGCCGGATCGCGCTGGGCGACGACTGGCAGGAGGCGATCCGCTTCGGCTGCGGCATGGCGCGGATGCGGGCCTTCGGCGCGGCGCTCGACGCGCGCCATGCCGGCCTGCGCCGACCACGGCACGGTCTTCCTCGGCAGCGGCGACTTCCACCACCTGAGCTGGCCGCTGGTGCGGCGCTGCATCGCGGCGCGGGGCTTCAGCGCGGCGCGGCCGCTGCGCCTCGTGGTGCTGGACAACCATCCGGACAACATGCGCTTCCCCTTCGGCATCCACTGCGGCTCCTGGGTGCGCCACGCCGCGCTGCTGCCGGAGGTGGCCCACGTCCACGTCGCGGGCATCACCTCCCCCGACATCGGCGCCGGCCACGCCTGGGAGAACTACCTCGCGCCGCTCGCGCGCGGCAAGCTCAGCTACTGGAGCACCGGCGTCGGCACCGGCTGGGCCCGCGCGCTCGGCCTGGGCCGCGCCTTCCGGGCCTTCCCCGACGCCGACGCGCTGGTCGAGGCCCTGTGCGGGATGCTGGCGGCCGACCCGCGGCCGACCTACCTCAGCATCGACAAGGGACGCCTTCGCGCCCGAGGTCGTCCGCACCAACTGGGACCAGGGGCGCATGCGGGAGGCGCACGCCGGCGCGGTGGTCGACGCGCTGCGCGGGCAGATCGCCGGCAGCGACGTGACCGGCGAGGTGTCCTCGTATCGCTACCGCACCGCCTGGAAGCGCTGGCTGAGCGCGGGCGACGGCCAGCGGACCGAGATCGACGCCGCGGTGCTGCGGGACTGGCAGGCCGGCCAGGCCGCCTTCAACCTGCGCCTGCTGGACCGGATCGCCGGACGGTCCTGAGCCGTCGCCGCGGTCCGGGTCGCAGCCGCAGCCGCAGCCGCAGCCGCAGCCGTGGCCGTGGCCGTGGCCGCGGTTGATGTCGTGGCTGTGGCCGTGGCCATCCCGTCGCGTCCCGTGGCATGGCGTGGCCGAGGCGGTGGAAGCCGTCGCGGTCGAACCGGTGGCTGGAGCGGGGCCGGACTCCGGGCCGGATCTGCGGACGCGCGCGGGCGGGCGACCACGCTCCCGCCCGCGACCCGGTGCGCATGGCGCGGTGACAAGTCCTCACGCCGCCCGGCCGGCTCCGGCGGAGCATCGGGGCCGTCGCCGCGGCCGACCCGCGCCGGCGTTTCCCGTCACGCACACCGCATCCGCCGATGGCTTCGTCCGACCCGCACGCACCCGCCGCATCCCTCCACGCGCCCGCGGCCGCGCCGCCGTCCGTCCCCCGCCAATTCCTCGGCCTGCTGGGCTGGCTGGCGGTCACCGCCGTCGCGGCCGGGCTGGGCAGCGCCGCCTCGATCCAGGCGGCCTCCTTCTACGGCCGGCTGACGCAGCCCGCCTGGGCGCCGCCGGCGTCCCTGGTTCGGCCCGGTCTGGGGCGCGCTCTACCTGCTGATGGCGCTGGCCGCCTGGTGGGTCTGGCGCGCCGCCGGCTGGCGGGGCGCGCGGCGGGCGCTGACGCTCTACCTCGTGCAGCTGGCGGCCAACGCGCTCTGGAGCTGGCTGTTCTTCGCCTGGCACCAGGGCGCGCTCGCCTTCCTCGACGTGCTGGCGCTGCTGGCGCTGGTGGCGGCGACGCTGGACGCCTTCCGGCGGGTGCGGCCGCTGGCCGGGCTGCTGCTGGCGCCCTACCTGCTGTGGACGGGCTT